>CACYPU010000004.1 GCA_902776365.1 uncultured Bacteroidota bacterium
GCCGGCATGGGCGAAGGCCTTGTCGAGGCTGGCCGCAAGAACGAGAATGTCGTCGCCCTGAGCGCCGACGTGAAAGGCAGCGTCAAGATGGACGGCTTCGCCAAAGAGTTCCCCGAGCGCTTCATCCAGTGCGGCATCGCCGAGGCCAACATGGTCGGTATTGCCGCCGGCCTGAGCCTCTGCGGCAAGGTGCCCTTCATCGGCGGCTTCGCCGAGTTCGTCACCGGACGCGTCTACGACCAGATCCGCCAGGTGGTCTGCTACTCGAACAAGAACGTGAAAATCTGCGGCTCGCACGCCGGCATCTCGCTCGGCGAGGACGGCGCCACGCACCAGACCATGGAGGACATCGCCCTGATGAAGGTGCTGCCCAACATGACCGTGCTGGTGCCCGCCGACTTCAACCAGGCCAAGGCCGCCACGCTGGCCGCCGCCGAGCACGTCGGCCCCGTATATCTGCGCCTCGGCCGCTCCAAGATGCCCTGCTTCCTGCCGGAAGTCGAGAAGTTTGAAATCGGCAAGGCCCAGCTCCTGAGCGAGGGCACCGACGTCACCCTCTTCGCCTGCGGCCACCTTGTATGGGAAGCCCTGCAGGCCGCCGAGATGCTCGAGAAGGTCGGCATCAGCTGCGAAGTCATCAACATCCACACCATCAAGCCGCTCGACGTGGAGGCCATCGTGGCCAGCGCCAAGAAGACTGGCGCCGTCGTCACCTGCGAGGAGCACCTCTTCAACGGCGGCCTCGGCGACAGCGTGGCCCAGACCCTCGCCCTCCACTGCCCCACACCGATGGAGTACGTGGCGGTAGATGACAAGTTCGGCGAGAGCGGCACCCCCGACGAGATGCTCACCAACTACCACCTCCGCGCCGCCGACATCATGGCCAAGGTCTATGCCGTCCTCCAGCGCAAGCCCGGCGCCCCCAAGCAGCGTTACTGTCAGAGCTGCGGCATGCCCCTCACCGACGAGGTCACGAGCGACAACCCCGACTACTGCAAGTACTGCTTCGCCGACGGCCACTTCACGCAGGACTGCACCATGGAGCAGATGATAGACTTCTGCGTCCAGTTCGTCGACCAGTTCAACCAGAACACCGGCCAGAACCTCACCGCCGAGGAGTACCGCGAGCAGCTCCGCCAGTACTTCCCCCAACTCAAACGCTGGCAGAAGAAATAACCCCTGGGCAACATTTCGGCGCGGCGGCAAGCCGCCGCGCCGAAACAAAACCCCTCCGAAAGATTGATGCATAACATATAATATAAAAGGTATATGAAGAAAGCTTTTTTGCCCATCGTAGTGCTATGCTGCATCGGGCTGATAGCCGGCTGCAACAAGGAGAGCGATAACGCTGAACTCATAATAGGGAAATGGCTGACCGAATATGGATATATTGAGAAATTCAATGACCAAGGAGTTTGCATTGGTACGGAGAGGCGGGAACCACAAGGAGACAGGTTTGTTACGGAGTTCTCCACAGACGGGAAAGTCAATTCCTACAAGTATGGAGAAGAGCCGACAAGCGACAATCAAAATCGTACCTATCATATAGATGGAAAACAGCTAATAATACAAAGCCATCCATATGACAATACGGAATTCACTTCGACACTTGACATCAACGTTCTAAACAAGAAAACCTTAGATATTTCAAGCGATGTTCATGTATCAGACTATGATAGTCCGGAACCACCGCAAGACCCTGATGTGAGAACACAGAGACACCATACTGTTTTCAAGAGATTATAATTCACATAATTTCTAACCAATAAATATAATGTATATGGAACTTACCGCACAGATTCCCGACATCACCGTCAGCCGCGCCGCCAACGCGCCGCACTACTACTAGCGCGGTGAAAATGCACAAATGAAACAACAGATTGCAGTCAAACAATAAACACACAAACACGATGAAGAAGATATTATTAGCCTGCGCGGCGATGGCCGCCCTGCTCGTCTCCTGCAGCAAGGGCAACGACGAACTCATCGTTGGCAAATGGCAGAAGGCTAGCGAGAAATTCATTCTATACTATGACGACGGCAGTGACCCTTTAGTCGAAACTTCTGACACAACCACTGGAGGATGGGTCTTCAACGCCGACGGGACCGGACACTCTTACTCACTCGCCGACGGAAGGGAAAGCGTAGCCGCCCAACTGACATATACCGTCACCGACGATTCCATATTCGTATCGTATAGCCAATCCCCTGTCTCCATTTGCTGGAAAATCGAGACCCTGAACAAACGGGAACTACGTGTTTCCCAGCGAGGAATCACCCTTATTGACCCAGACGGGGACAAGATTGGAACTGTGGATATGTTCTTGTACTTATTGCGGAAATAGCCACCCCCTATCTCACCCTCAGACGCTTGCCAATCTTAAGTTTGGTAGTGGTCTTGATGCCGTTGAGAGAACAGAGTTTTTTCACCGTAGTGTGATAGCGACGCGCCAGCTTGCTGAGCGTGTCGCCTTTTTTCACGGTGTGGTATTGGGCAGCGGAGCTCTCCGAATCATCGGAATTCTCTGAAATATCAGCATTCTCCGAACCGGAGACAGCCTGGTCGGATATCACCTTGTTGCCACCATTGCGTGCCTCGCGGTAAACATCGCGGTTGTTGAGTTCCTCGACGGTGATGTCGTAGTCGCGGTTCACCGTGCGGTCACGGTCGGCGAGGCTGTGGGAGAAGAGCCACTCGTAGGTTTTCTGCAGGTAGAAGATGCGAGCCAGACGACCGTGGTTGGCGCCCTTGAGGGGTGTCCAGATGAGACGTGCAGCGGAATCGCAAGCCTCCATGGCATCGACCACACGCTGCGAGGCGCCGATGCCCACAGCACGGTCGGCGGTGCCGTGAAGTATCCACAACGGCATGCGGTTTAGCCCACAGAGCTCTTTGAGCGTGCTGCCGCCACAGAGGGCCATAGCGGCGGCAAAACGGTCGGGGTAAGTACCCGCCACGTCAAGCGTACCATAGCCACCCATGCTCATACCTATGAGGTAAACGCGGTTGGTGTCGACAGCATAGTGCTCCACGGCCCAGTCCACCAACCGCATCACCCGCTGAGGGGTCCATCCATTTGAGGTCTGAGGGGCTATCACATAGGCGTCGATATGCATGCCCATCTCGAGGGCATTGATGGGGCCGTAGCGCTTCACACGGTTGAGGTTCTTCCCACTGAGGCTTTTGCCATGCAAGAAGACCACCATCGGCTTCCTCTGCTCAGCGCTGTCGGTGGGTGGCTCGTAGAACCAGAAATTATAGGCATCTTTCACGTCGCCACGATGTGCCGTGAGATGCTGGGCATGGGAATCTGAAAATTGACAGTTGAAAATTGAAAATATCGTTGCTATGATTAAAATCTTTCTCATTATATATCAAGTTTCTACTTTATCACCTTACTTCTTTTAACTCAACAATGAATTTGCAAAGATACGAAAAAAAAATTTTTTCGTATCTTTGCAATCTGAAAAAGAGACCGCAATGGTGAATACTGGCTCATATTTCAGCCATTTACGCGAACTGGTGACACTCGAGCTCCGCGAGGAGCAGCAGGCCTACCAGAGGAGCCTCGAAGCCAAAGGTGCCTCGCTGACGGGCAGCATCCAGGAACCCTCCTGCCGCTACCCCGTGCAGCTGGGCAACACAGCCTACAACGCCCTCGGACAACTCACCCTTGAACTGCGCTATGAGGTGGCCGAAGACGAAGTGGAGCTCGATTTCGAACCCGGCAAACCCGCCACCGTTTTCTACCTCACCGATGGTGGAGCCAAAGAGTTGCCCTACCAGTGCTACATCGAGCTGGTAGGCGACGGCGTGATGAGCGTCAGCCTGCCCTCAAAAAGTGCCTACCAGAGCATCAAAGACCTCGGCGAGCGTCACCTGCTGGGCGTGCAGCTGGGGGTGGACAACACCAGCTACCGCGTGATGCAGGAGTCCCTCTCCGAAGCCGAACGCAAAGAGGACGAGCGTTTCGTACGCCTTCGCAATGTCCTGCTGGGCAACGCCGAGCCCTCCTTCCGCCGCCTCCCTCCCCTCTCCTTCCCTTGGCTCAACCGCAGCCAGAACGATGCTATACAAAAAGTGGTCGAATGCCAGGAGGTCTCCATCGTCCATGGCCCTCCCGGCACTGGCAAGACCACCACTCTGGTGGAGGCCATCATCGAAACCCTCGAGCGCGAGACGCAGGTGCTCGTCTGCGCCCCCTCCAACGCCGCTGTCGACTGGATTAGCGAGCAGCTCATGCGACGCAGCATCAATGTGTTGCGCATCGGCAACCCCTTGCGCATGAGCGACGAGATGCTCGACTGCAGCTACGAGCGCCGCTATTCGGCGCACCCCGATTACCACGAACTGTGGAATATCCGCAAGGCTCTCCGCGAAGGCGCCAAAGGTGAACAAGCCCACCGCCTCCGCAACCGCGAGACGGCGCTGGAAATTAAAATCAACGCAGACCTCTTCGACCAGGCACGAGTGGTGAGCTGCACCCTCATCGGCAGCGCCTACCGTCTCATGGAGCGGCGCCATTTCTCCACCCTCTTTATCGACGAGGCCGCCCAAGCCCTCGAGCCCGCCTGTTGGGCCGCCATCCTCAAGGCCGACCGCGTCGTGATGAGCGGCGACCACCAGCAGCTACCACCCACGGTGAAAAGCGTGGACGCCATGAAAGGTGGCCTTGCCAACACCCTCATGCAGAAACTCGTAGCCTTGCACCCCCGCTGCGTCACCCTCCTCACCACGCAATACCGCATGAACGAGGACATCATGTCCTTCTCCTCGCACTGGTTCTATCACGGCCGTCTGCAAGCCGCCCCCGAGGTGGCGCACCGCCAAGTCTCCCCGCTCGACACACCGTTGACATGGCTGGACACTTCGGAGAATTTGGAACATTCCGAACTCCGAACTAAAACCAGTAGCATTACCAACGCCCAGGAAGCACGACTGGTGATACACACCCTCAGAGACTACATCGAGATGATATCGCCCCAGAAGATTGAGAGCGAGCGCATCGACTTCGGCATCATCACCCCCTACCGCGGCCAGGCGCGCCTGCTGCGCCGTCTGCTCAAGATGCAGCACTATTTTAGAAAACTCAAGCGCCACATCACCGTCGGCACCGTCGACGGCTTCCAGGGACAGGAGCGCGACGTCATCGTCATCTCACTGGTGCGCGACAACGCTGACGGCAGCATCGGCTTCCTCCGCGACCTGCGCCGCATGAACGTCGCCATGACCCGCGCACGCATGAAACTCATCATCGTAGGCAACGCCCAGACCCTCTCCCGCCACCGATTCTATCGCGCCCTCATCGAGCATATCAAAGAAAGAGGCGACTTCATCGAAGCCGCCCCAAACTCTTAACTAATAACTATTATCTACACATCTATCTCTCCGCTGATACGGTCGTCGCCCCAGACAGAGTACATATTCGAGCGACCCTCGTTCAGCGTCATCTTGCCCTGCGCCTCGAGGTGCAGGCGGTAGAAGACGCACTGGTGCAGGTCTGACTTCTCGCACACCACATCGGTAGCGAAAGCCTCGCAGGTGGGAGCGCCACACACGCCGCAGTCGATTTGCGGCAGGTGGGTTTTCAACTTCTCGATGCGCTCCATCTTCTCGAGGGCTTTCGATATATTCTCGTCGAGTACCATCATCGAACGAGGCTGCACCTCATCGACAAGGGAGTTTTCAATCAGATAGTCCTTGTACTCGTCTATCTCGCGGTCGCGCGGCATCTCGCCGTTGCGCTCGCGTTCGGCGGCGCGGCGGGCGCGGGCGTACATACGCTCACCGCAGAGGAATCGGTTGTCACACGAGAGCAAGGCTCCGGCACATCCCTGGTCGCAGGCTCGGAGCTCGAGAAACTCCACACCCTCCACCTCGTCGTTCTCCAGCTTGTCGAGAAAGTCCATCACATTGTCGATACCGTCGATAGCGTAGCTGCGCTTGGCCGAGCAGAGACGCCGCTCGCCGTTGGTGAGAGTGGAGAGCACAGCGTCGGCACTGAGGCGGTGGCGCGTGACGGGCGGATACTGGTGATTCTTGCCCATATCCTTGATGTGCTTATAGACACCGTTGTAGAGCATATTCATGTTGATGACACCGTCGATGATACTCTTCTCCTCACCCACGGGAGCCTTCACAGCCGCCACCTTGGCGGCGCAGGGGGTGATGTAGAAGAGACCTATCTGCTCACGCGGCACACCACGTTTCTCAAGTTCCTTGATGGCATACATGGCGCTGAGGTCCAGTGGCACCTTGATGGGCATCACGTTCTCGGCCAGCGAAGGATATTTAATCTGTATCAGGCGCACGATGGCGGGGCAGAACGACGAAATCAAGGGCCTCACGTCGGGGTGCTCACGGGCATAACTCTCCTTGGCCTCCTTGTACACCAACGCGGCGCTCTCCACCTCCATAACATGGGCGAATCCCAGCTCGTAGAGGGCGGCGTAGACCTTCGACACACCAATTTCGTCGGGAAACTGTCCCAGAAACACCGACGGCAACAAAGCCACCGAATGGGGGTACTTCCGGAACATTCCAAAGTCGTCGTCCTTGATGGCGATAGCCTGTGCGGGACACACCTCGTAGCACTTGCCGCAATCGATGCAGCGGTGCTCCTGGATTTCGGCTTTGCCGCCATGAATGCGGACAGCCTCCGTCGGGCATATCTTCATGCAACGCGAGCATCCGATGCAGCGCGGTTCATCTATCTGGAGAGCGTGGTAAAACATATCATACAAAATTTACTTCCATCTCGACCGTGGTGCCGACGCCCACCTCGGAGGTGACGTTCAGCTTGTCGACATTCTTCTGCATGTTCGGCAGGCCCATACCGGCACCGAAGCCCATGTCGCGCACTTCGGGACGCGCCGTAGAGTAGCCTTCCTGCATGGCCAACGCGATGTCGGGAATGCCTGGTCCCTTGTCGGCCACCACCATACGAATCTTGTCCGTGTCAATGTCCACCTCCACCTTGCCGCCATAGGCATGGGCGATGGCGTTCACCTCGGCCTCGTAGAGCGCCACGACGACGCGCTTCACCACCTGAGGGTTCACGTTCAGCTGCTTCAGCGTCTTCTTCACCGACGACGACGCCTTGCCGGCATTCACAAAATCTCCTTCTACTACTATATATTCTTGATGCATTTCTTCTTCGTTTTAATAAAGAGGTTTCATTCCGAGGTCCCAGAGCAGGCCGCAGGTCTTGAACATCGAATAGGTACTGCATATGAGCACCATATCGTTGTCCTCGGCCAGCTCAATCATATCCTCCGTCGGCTTTTTGTTGCGCACGAAGATGACCACGTCGAGGTTGGCCATATCGCAGGTGCGGATAGTCTGCACGTTGCACAGACCCGTCACCAGCACAGGCGTATCCTTCAGCGTCAGCACGTCGCTCATCAAGTCCGAGGCGAAGCAATGATCCACCTCCGTATCCAGCCGCTCGGCGCCCAAGGCCACCGTAGCACCCAGTTTGTCTACAATCTCTCTTAATGTCATAATGATTTCATTTTTTTCAAAGTGCAAATTTACGAAATAATTTTTACATGGCAAAATTTATTTTCATCACCCCCCCCTTTTCGCCCTTGTCAAGTAGTGCATTTGTACGATTGTTGTACGATACTTGTACGATACTTGTACGATGATTTATCGGACAACTATCGGACAACTATCGTACAAATAACGTACAAGGGATTGATTTGATAGGTTTTACTTGGGTGGAAAACGAGCCGCCCGTCCCACTTCGGGGTGGGACGGGCGGCAGTTGGTGAAAAATTCGTCTTATAGGCTTTCGATGGCGGCTTTCAGCACGGGGATGAAAGCGTGGATGTCGTCCTCGTCGATGGCGCCGAGGGAGCAGAGGCGGAAGGTGTTGGTGGTGCTGATTTTGCCCGGATAGATGGTGAAGCCACGCTCGTAGCAGTAGTCGTGCACCTTCTCGAAGTTCCAGTTGGGCATGTCGGGGTAGAGCACCGAGACGACGAGGCCCGACTGCAGTTCGTCGCGGATGGCTTCCTTGAGGCCGAGGGAGGCGATGCCTTCCTTGATGGCGCGGTTCACGCGGAGGTGGCGTGCCCACTTGGCCTCCTCGCCTTCGGCGAAGTACTCCTTGAGGCCCTGGATGGCAGCGTAGATGGTCTGCACGGGGGGCGTGAAGTGCATCTCGCCGGTCTTCTCGAAGTTCTCATATTGCATATAGAGGTTGCAATAGTAGGAGCGCGTGGGATAGTCTTTGGAAGCCTTGACGATGTCGGTCTTGCCGATGATGAACGAGAGACCCGACATAGCCATGATGCCCTTCTGGGCGGAGGCCATGCAGAAGTCAACGTTGTCCTTCTCCACATCGATGGGAATCATGGCCAGCGACGAGGTGGTGTCGAAGACCGAGATGGCGCCGTACTTGTGGGCCAGTGCGCCAATTTCGCGGATAGGGTTCAAGACGCCCGTACCGGTCTCGTGGTGGGTGGTGTAGACGAGGGCGATGTCGGGGTTCTCCTGAAGGGTCTTCTCCACCAAGGCGAGGTCGGGACGCTCGAAGACGCTGGACTTGAGATCGATGTGCGGCAGATGGTAGTACTGGCATACCTCGACGGCACGCGACGAGTAGGCGCCGTTGTTGACGATAAGGGCCTTCTTGCCCTCGGGGAGGAGGGAGTTGAGGCAGATGTCGATGTTGATGGTGCCAGAGCCGGTGAAGAGGACAGAGGTGTAGTCCTTGGGGTCGGCATGGACAATCTTCAGCAGGTCGGCACGGAGGCCGTGCATGAGGCCGGCGAACTCTTTCTCGCGCGGGCAGATATCGGGCACCACCTGTGCCATTTTCACAGTGTCGGTCGTCGTGGCGGGACCGGGATTGAGGAGGACGTTACGTTTAATATTCATTTCTTTAAAAAATTCATTAATGCTTCCTTGTTCTGGATGGGGGTGGTGGTGGGACGGCCGAGGTCGGCGCGGTTGCCTTTGTGGACCTTGACTTCGAGCAACACCGGGCCCTCGCTCACCGAAAGCTGGGAATTGAGTATTGAGAGCTGTTTCTCCAATTCCTCTTTGGTGCTGACGCTATAGGCGGCTTTGTAGCCGACGGCGCGGGCGACGGCCGGGAGGTCTATCTTGAGACCCACTGTGGGCTGGCCACCCACGCTGTCGTGGGCACCGTTGTTGAAGACCACATGGAGGTAGTTCTTCGGGGCTTTCTCGGCCACAATGGCCAAAGAGCCCATGTGCATGATGGTGGCGCCGTCGCCGTCGAAGCACCAAACACGGCGGTCGTGCTTCTCGAGGGCGATGCCGAGGGCAATCTGCGAGGCATGGCCCATGGAGCCGACGGTGAGGAAATCGCGCTCATGGCCCTGACCCTTGGCGGCGCGGTATTCGAAGAGCTCGCGGCTAATCATGCCGGTGGTGGAGACCACGACATCCTTCTCGCCCATGGCGGCGGCGACGGTCTGGATGGCCTCTTCGCGCGAAAGGGGATAGTCGTTCTTCTCGACATTCTGCAGCTTGTAGCTGTCGAAGGTGTCTTTCTCGATGACCAACGCGAAGACTTCACCGGTCTCCTTCATGGCTTTTACGGCTTTGGCAATCTGCTTCTCGGCCTTGTCCTCTTCCTTGCTGAGTACCTCGTAGTTGATGCCCATGACATTGAGGAGGCCTGTGGTCACCTTGCCCTGCTTGACATGCTGAGGCTCGTCGTGGACGCCAGGGCGGCCGCGCCAGCCGATGAGGAGCAGCACGGGGATGTTGTAGACCTCACGGTCGGTGAGCGAGGCGAGGGGATTGATAATATTGCCCTCGCCGGAGTTCTGCATATAGACGACACCTATCTTGCCGGTGGCGAGGTGGTAGCCGGCGGCGAGGCCGACGGCGGCACCCTCGTTGGCGGTGATGATGTTGTGGCTGGCGTCGACATTGTCGGCGATATAGGCGCAGATGTTCTTCAGCAGCGAGTCGGGGACGCCGGCATAGAAGTCGATGTCGTTCTCTTTCAGCTTCTCGATAAAGAATTTAGGAGTAATCATGGATTATTTCTTTTTCGTTCCGGGGATGAGGTTGAGGATTTCCTTGATGGGCATGCAGTAGTCGGCGGAGGCTTCCTGGCAGCGGTGGTGCTCGAGGATGCTCTCGGCGCACTTCACCATGGCGGGATAGGCGCTGCGAAGCATGTGGTTGGCGTAGATGACGATATTGATGCCCCAGTCGGCGAGTTCCTCTTCGGTGAACTGGGCGTAGGTGGTGGGGACAGCCACGATGGGGGTGTGGGCGTCTTTCTGGCGGAAGCGCTGGCAGAACTCCTTGATGTCCATGCCGTCCTTGTTCTTGGAATGAATCATGATGCCGTCGGCGCCAGCCTCGACATAAGCAAAGGCACGTTCGAGGGCGTCCTCGACGGGCTTGCCGGCGATGAGGCTTTCGATGCGGGCAATAATCATGAAGTCGCGGGTGACCTGCGCCTCCTTGCCGGTGCGGATTTTGTGGCAGAAGCCCTCGATGGTGTCCTGTGTCTGCACGGCGTCGGTGCCGAAGAGGGAGTTCTGCTTGAGGCCCACCTTGTCCTCGATGATGACTGCGGAGACGCCGAGACGCTCGAGGGTGCGGACGGTGAAGACGAAGTGCTCGACCTTTCCGCCGGTATCGCCGTCGTAGATGACGGGCTTGGTGGTGACCTCGAGGGAGTCGTTGAGGTCGTGGAGGCGCGTGGTGAGGTCGACGGCCTCGATGTCGGGCTTACCCTTGGAGGTGGAGTCGGTGAGCGAGGAGGCCCACATGCCGTCGAACTCGCGGGTGGCGTCGCCCTCCTGAATCTTGGTGTGTTCGATGATGAGGCCCGTGAGGCCGCAGTGGCTCTCCATGATGCGGACGATGGGCTTAGCGGTGATGAGGCGGCGCAGGCTCTTCATGCGGGCTTCCGGCGTGGTGCCGAGGGCCTCGATTTCGGAGGCGAGACCCGAAGAGGTGATGCCCTTGGTGTAGGGGATTTCAATCACCTTGCCGCCGAGCTTCTCCATGGTGGCGAAGACCTCGTCGCGGATGTACTTGTCGGGGCCTTCCAGCCAGTCGTCGCCGTGGATGATATAGTCGGGCTTGTACTTCAGGAGGTTGGGGACATAGCTCCATTCGTCCTGGGGGACGACCTCGCTGACGCCGTTGATGTGCTCGACGACGGTGCGACGCTGTTCATAGGTGAGGTAAGGCAAGCGCTTGTGGGTAGCTATCGCCTTGTCGGTGAAGAGGCCGATGACCACGTCACCATATTTGGCACCCTCGTTGATGATGTTGATCAGGCCGGGGTGCATGATGTCGGCAATCATGCCGAGGTAGACTTTCTTGTTTGCCATGTTTATATTGCTTGAATGCTTGATTGTTTGATTGTTTGATTGCTTGATTAAATTAGGATATGCTCTTCGGCGTACTTCAGGTCGTCGTCGTCGTCGATTTCGTACCACTGGAGGCCTTCCATCTTCATGACGTGCATGGGGGTGACACGCTGGGAGACATCGAGGAGCATGAACTCGTAGCCGAGCTTGGGTTTCTCGTCGACAATCTTCTCGTATTCGGAGCAGAGAATCTTGTAGAATTGGTTGCTGACCTTGTGGATGCCCACGAGTTCGCCAGAGGGTTCGATGTCGTCAGCGTTGGTGGAGCAGTTGACCAGTTCGGCGTGGTCGTTCATCTGGACATAGTACTGGTCTTGGAACTTGGTCACCGGGGTGATGAGCATGGCGGAGTCGAAGGGGCAGGTCTTGAGGGAGTCGATGGCGGCCTTCTCGAAGACGAGGTCGGACTCGAGGAGCACGAAGTCGTTGTCGCCGATAGCCTGACGGCAGTTCCAGAGGGTGTACATGCTGTTGGTCTCGGCGTAGCGGGGACTGAAGACGCACTCGACAAAAGGATGATATTTCTTTGCCAGCTCCTCGTAATATTCCTTGTGGTATCCGGTGCCGATGATGATACGGCGGATGCCGCAGCGGATGAGGGTGCGGATAGAACGCTCGACCATGGGAACCCCGTTGAAGGGGATGAAGCCCTTGGGCATCACCTTGGTCTTGTCACCGAAGCGGGTACCCATGCCCGCGGCCATGATAACAGCTGTTTTCATTTTCACTTTCTGATTGATTTTCATTAATACGAGGCCCACGATAATCCAGAAGATTTCCCTCACACGGCAGAAGACACCGATGCAGAGGAGCGCTTCGGGACCATTGTTTCCCTTCATGAAGCCCAACATGGCGAGGCCGATGGCGATGCCACCCTCCTGACCGCCCAGCTGCATGGGCAGGAAGCCTAGGAGGTTGGACATGATGGTGGTGACGGTGAGGATGACCACGGACTGGAGGTAGAGCATCCAGAGGTTGTCGGAGCCCGCACCAGCGAGCTGTAGCATGAAGAAAATCTCAAGGCTCTGCACCATGCGCGAGAGGAACTCCACCGCCAGGCTTCCATAGAAGGTTTTCTTGTCCTGCTGGTTGAGCATGCGTATCTGCTCGTCGATGTTCATGAACGTATGGCCATGTCGACGGAGGATGCGGAGCACCCGCTTGCCGAGTCCCGGAATGCGTCCGAAGAGTTTCACTATTTTGAAGACCAGACCATGCTTATAGCCCATTAGGAAGGCATAGATGCCGAAAGCGATGATGACGGTGGTGACAATGGTCATGATGGTGACACCCGTGGAACATTCGGCCATACCCGCCAACACCATCACCACAAAGATGGCGATGCCGACGAGCCAGAAGATGAAGTGCGCCAAGATGTGCGTCATCACGTAGAGGATGACGGAGGAGGTGGCACGCTGGTTGCCGATATCCCTGGAGAGTTCCATGATGCGGTAGGGCTCACCGCCGAGTCCCGCCACGGGAGTGGTATAGTTGAGGGCATAGCCGGAGATGGTGAGCTTGTAAGTGCGCCAGACACCCACGCGGTGGTGCTTCTGCTTCACATTGTTGGTAATCATGCCCCACGACACCGCGTTCATGCCATAGATGAAAATCCAGAGACCCAGGATGGGAATCAGCCAGTAGCCCGCGTCGCAAATGCGCTTCCAGAGGTCGGCGAAACTCATGTCGAACGAGAAAAACATGACCACCACGGCCACCACGCCGATGACGAAAAAGAGATTTGTGACCCTTTGTTTAGTCCATTTCCACTTCTTCATGAGGTCTTATTTTAGTGATTGGGCGATGCGTTTGCAGAAAGCCTCGTGGCGATGGATGGCATACCATTCGATGAGGCTGATGATGATTATCTCGAAGAGGAAGTAGAGCACGGGGATGTCGAGGAGGCAGAAGATAATGAGGAAGAGGGTGCGGAAATTGAAGACGAGCATGAAATTGAACAGCATCACCTTGCGGCTCTCACGATGGATTTCCTCGCGGATGTCGGCAGGGGTGTCGTTGGCGTTGCCGAACTTCTCCTTGAGGCGTACCATGAGATTCTGGAACTGGGGAGTGCGGCGTTCCTGCTGCTTGGTGTAGGTGATATAGGTCTTCTGGATGAGTCGCTCAATCCACGAGGTTTCGGGACCCATCTGGTCGTAGATTTCCTGCTGCTTGACGGAGTTGTCGAGTTCGGCACCTTTTTCGCCTTTGAGGAAGAAGAGGTGCACCTGGATGTAGTAGTCGGCCGTGCGCTGCTGGCCGGCGAGACAGATGATGCCCGAGATGGCGGCGAGGACGAAGGCTACGCCGGCGGCGATGAGCGAGGCCGATTCGCTGTCAGTGATTCCCAGCCAGCCGAACTCGAGGTCGTGGTGGGTATAGAAGCGATAAATGAGGGCGGCATAGATGGGGATATACCAAGCGTAGCCTGCGGCGCCGTCGAGGATACGGCCAAGTTTGCTTTTCTTACCCGTCATGCGTGCCAACTGGCCGTCGGTGCAGTCGTAGACATAGGCCCAGAAGAGCAGGAGGATGCCTATGATGTTCATCCACAGTCCAGCACACTGCTCATAATAATAGCTGCCATGGGCGAAAAAGATACAGCTCGCGGCACCGATAATCATGGAGATGACGGTGACGGTATTGGGATGCATGCCTATTTTGGCAAATAATTTGGCCCAAAGGTAGCCCATCGGACGCACTACATGGTAGTCGAACCAATCTTCTGTCTCAGAGGATTTGAGGGTAGACGATATAGTCTCTTTCATGCTCGTTTAATAATATTAATTTTTGTTAAACGTTCCTTTATAGTTATTTACGCGTGCCTAAATAATAATAAGATTTGCAAAAATACAAAATAAAATTCACACGGCAAAATATTTTTTCCAGAAAAAAAATTTGGCCATGTCGAACAACTTTCGTATCTTTGCATTTTGATATGCTGCTAATTCATGTCCCAAAACTGACTAATCGGCTGGGCTACACACTGAAAGTGGTGTTCAACCACCTGCTTCATGCCGAGTACAGCATCACCACCGATGCACAATATTTTTTGCAATACGGTGATGCAAAACTCAGTTACGGACGTGAACGCCTGGGAGACAGCCTGTTCATCAAATCCCACAGACTGCTTTTCGACACCACCATCGAAGACCAAGAACCCCGTGCCGAATGCACTGACGGACAGTGGATTCTCTTCCCTGTCTACGGAAGGGACCTGGACTTCTCTTTCGACCCCCTGGCGGCTGTTTTCTACATGGTATCGCGCTACGAAGAATACCTCCCCCACCATAAGGACGCCCACGGCCGCTTCATGTCGAGCGAGAGCCTGGCTTTTCAGAAAGGATTCCTCGACCAACCCGTTGTGGATCAGTGGGCTCGGATGATAAAAGAGAAAATCGCGGAGCGTTATCCCGACTACGAGATGCCACACCAGAGCTACCTCTTCGAGCAGACGGTGGACATCGATGCCGCCTGGGCCTACCTGCACAAAGGCGTCTACAGGAGCACACTGGGATTCATGCGCGATTTCTTTGCCCGTCGAGACCTCTCCGAGGTGGCCCGCCGCTTCCGTGTACTATGTCACCGTGAACCAGACCCTTACGATTCTTTCGACTACATCCTCAATTCTCCCCATCGCGCTCCGGGAGAGCATCTTATCTTCTTCGCCCTGCTGGCCGATTACGGACCCTACGACAAGCCCGCCTCCTACCTCAACCGGCACATGCGCGAACTGGTGCAACACCTTGACGACTACGCCAAACTGGGCATCCATCCCAGCTACAACACCTTGGAGCGCCCTTTGTCGGCCGACCAGGAAATCAAACGGTTAGGAGACATCATCCACCGTCCCATTATACGCAGCCGCTTCCACTTCCTGCGCTTCCAACTGCCTGTCTCCTACCGCATCATCCAACGTGCCGGCATCAGCGACGACTACTCGATGGGCTTTGCCGACGCCGTGGGATTCCGCGCCGGCATCAGCGTCCCCTACCCTTTCTATGACCTCGAGCGAGACCATGAAAACGAGCTGCTCATCCACCCCTTCTGCGTGATGGACACCACACTGAAGAAATACCTGAACCTCAGCCCAGAAGAAGGTCTCGAGCAATACAAGCGCCTCATCGACAGCATCCGTGCCGTCGACGGCACCTACACCTGCATCATCCACAACCAGAACCTGACAGACCTTTACGGATGGGCTGGCTGGCGCGAGGTGTACGAACAGATGGCCGACTACGCCAAACAAGAGGTGACAAAATAATGATAAAAAAAACATAACAGCAAAATAGCAATATGATTAACTACAAGGAAAAACTGGGAGATGTGAAAGCCTTTGTTTTCGACTTCGACGGGGTGATGACTGACGGAAGCGTGTGGACCTTCGGCGACGGCGAGACGGTACGTTGCGGCAACATCAAAGACGGCTTCGCCATACAATATGCCGTGAAGAAGGGCTACATCGTCGCCGTCATCTCGGGAGCCACCTCGAAGAGCATCGACAACCGCATGGCAATGCTGGGCGTGACACAGGTTTATACGGGTTGTGGCGACAAAATCAAGACCTACGAGCAGTTCCTTTCCCACAACAACCTGACAGACAACCAAGTGTTATTTATGGGAGACGACATCCCCGACTATCCCCTCCTGCAACGCGCCGGCGTGGCCACCTGCCCCGCGGATGCCTCGGTGGAGGTGAAAGAAATTGCAGACTATATCTCCATCCATCCCGGTGGACGAGGATGTGTCCGCGACGTGATAGAGCAGGTGCTGCGTCTTCACGACCAATGGTTTCACCAAGACGCTGTGGTATGGTAGCATCCGGGAATCCCAGACGTTCAGGAAAACACTTCCCACCGCTTGTGATTTGCACAAGTCTGCTCCTCCTTTTTCTCGCCTCTTTTTTCAATTCTCTTCGAGCTCAAACCTACGACCCCAACGACACCGTGACGGAATATTCGTTGCGGGGCACCATCTACCACCACCGCTTTGAGGGGCGCAAGACCTCCAACGGCGAGATTTTCGACCACAACCTCTTCACAGCCGCCCACCACAAATTCAAATTCGGCACCCTGCTGCTTGTCACCAACCCCGAAACCGAGCTCTCAGTGATAGTGAAAATCAACGACCGCTGCGCCGGCAAAAGAGTCGTCGACCTGACCAATCGTGCCGCCAATGGCATCGGCATCAAAGGCAGACACCAGGTGACGGTTCGGGTTTTGCCCCCCAGCTATGCTGACGAGTGGGCTGCCCAAGACGCGAAATTCGACTCCGTACCCTCACGTCTGGCCACAGGGAAATATGCCTACCAACACCATTCCCAAGCGAAAAAAACATTCAGAAAATCGACACGGAAATCGCACCGAAAAAAGAAGAAGTGAAAAAAAATTTTTAAAAATTTTGCATTATTTAAATAATTATTATTATCTTTGCACAATCATTTCCAAGTGACAGAAACACTATGGAGACTGAAAACTAAAGTATATAAAAGACTAAAAAACAGGCCATTGTGGCAATAGAAAGAAGACAGGGAACTAAACGATGGGCGCGAAAAATAGTGTCATTTTTCATGACAATGATGCTATTTTCCGCTGTATGTACTGCTCAAAACGAAGGTCAGTACACCCATTTTATGTTCAACCGGCTTAGTTATAACCCCGCATATGCTGGCAGCTCGGGAGCCATTTCCTTCACCCTGCTTTACAACAAGCAATGGCTCGGCCTGACCCTCCAGTCGCCCGTGCCCAATGTCAAGCCCGGCGTCACTCCCACCAACTACCTCTTCTCTTTCGACATGCCCATTTCGTGGCTCCACGGCGGCGTGGGTCTCCTGTTCAACTCCCAGTCCCTCGGCTATCATAACAATACCACCATCAATATTGACTACGCCTTCCGCCTCTACTGGGGCCCCGGCAACCTCTCCGCTGCCGTCGAGGCCAACCTCTACAGTTTTGGGTTCAACACCGAAAACCTCTATGGTTGCGACGACCTTACGGGCGACCCCGCCAACCCCACCGGTGGTGGCGGCGACCCGTCGGTCAACGGACAAGACCTCTCAGACTTCATGATTGACTTCTCCACGGGTCTCTACTACCAGGTGCCCGGCGAATGGTATGCCAGCCTCTCGGTCAAGAACCTGCTGGGCTCGAAGAGTGACAAGTTGCACTACGAAAACGCTCGCACGCTCTACCTCATGGGCGGCTACGAATACACCTTCCCCTACAATCCCTCCTTCAAACTCAAGCCCTCCGCACTCATCAAGACGGCAGACTTCTCGGTCTTCTCGGCCGAAGCGGCTCTGCTGCTCGACTACGAAAACGCCTTCTGGGGTGGCCTCGGCTACCGCATCGGCGACGCATTCACCTTCATGGGTGGCGTCAACTGGAAATGGCTGCGCGTCGGTGTGGCCTACGACCTGACAACATCGAAACTGGGCACCATGAAATCGGGCCGAAGCTTCGGTACCGTCGAACTCTTCCTCAACGGAAGCTTCCGTATAGACAATCCCAAACAGAAACCCACGGTGTCTCGCAACACCCGTTATCAACTATAATAATATATAGAATATTCTAAAAAAAGGGAAAAAACGAAACATTTTTGAAAAAAATACGTTTAGTAAATAATAAAACATTGATAATATGAAGAAGTTGTTTTTCATCCTCGCCGCATCGACCGCACTCCTCTGGAGCTGCAAGTCGTCAAACTCCAATGGCGAATTGGTAGGCGTCAACGACCGTCCCTACTTCGAGGATATCGACCTCAAGGGCATGGTTTTCATCAACCAAGGCAACTACACCATGGGTGCCGGTGTGCAGAATGTCACCTACGGACGTACTCCCCAGCCCCGCAAGATGCAGATTGGATCGTTCTTCATGGACGAGACTGAGATCACCAACAACGAATACCGTCAGTTTGTGGCCGCAGTCAAAGACTCCATCGCCCGCCGCATCCTTGGCGAAGCCGGCGTGGAAGGCTTCCTCATCGAAGAAGACCAGTATGGTGAGCCCCTCGACCCCCCGACGCTGAACTACAAAACCGAAATCGACTACTCTAATCCCGAAATCCGCCAGTACCTCATCGACGGTGGGTTTTACATCGTGGACATCTATCACCGCCGTGTCGTCGATGTTGCGAAACTCAACTATGAATATTATTTCATCGACTACACCCAGGTCTCCGAGAAAGAGAACGGCGTGCAGGCCAAAGACGAGCACAAAGGCACCTCCTTCGCCGTGCGTCCCAAAGGCCTGAACAACCGTAACTCGCAGATTCAGCGCGAATACGTCAACATCTACCCCGACACGCTGTGCTGGGTGCATGACTATGCCTATAGCATGAACGAGGACTATTCCCGCAGCTATTTCTCCTCGCCCGCCTATGACAACTATCCCGTTGTCGGCGTCAGCTGGCGTCAGGCCCGTGCCTTCTGCGTGTGGCGTTCCAACATGCTCAACAACTACCTCGAGAGCATCAACTACTCGCAGCTCAACGACTTCCGTCTGCCCACCGAGAGCGAGTGGGAGTTCGCTGCCCGTGGCGGCATCGCCAGCGAGTCCTATCCCTGGGGTGGCCCCTATGTGCGCAACCCGAACGGATGCTTCCTGGCCAACTACGAGCCCCTCAAAGGTGCCTATGACGATGACGGCGGCGTGAGGACCCTCATGGTCGGCCACTACGCCCCCAACGACTACGGTCTGTACGACATGGCTGGCAACGTCAGCGAGTGGTGCCTCGACGCTTTCAACGAGTCAACCTACATCGTGGCCAACGCCATTACCCCCTACTACAACTACAACGCCAAAGACGACGACCCGCTGGCCATGAAACGTAAAGTGATTCGTGGTGGCAGCTGGAAAGACCAGAAATACTTCATCCAGGTGCAGACCCGCGACTTTGAATTCATGGACACCGCCAAGTGCTACATCGGCTTCCGCTGCGTCCAGCCCTATCTGGGTCGCGTGAAGGGCGACAACCTCCGCACCGCCTCCAACGTCGCACGCTAGAAACAACTCTTCAAAAGCATATAACACAAGCAAGTAACACATTATATTAACAAGCAACACAAAAAAATATATATATTATGAGCTTCATCAACAATCTCGTTCGTAGTAAAGGTTATAAAACCTTCATGGCATATCTTTATGGTTGGGGTGCATCCGTGGTTATCGTCGGTGCCCTGTTCAAAATCATGCACTGGCCCTTCGCCAATGAAATGCTTATCGCCGGTATGAGCACTGAAGGTATCATCTTCTTCCTCTCAGCTTTCGAACCGCCTCACAAGGAGTGGGACTGGAGCCTTGTCTATCCCGAACTGGCCGGTATGGTCGACGAAGCCGCACTGGATGCCGGTGAGGTGGAGTACGACGAAAACGGCAATCCCATTGAGAAAGCCCCCGTCAGTGACGACCCGCTGACCGCCAAACTCGACAAGATGCTCGAAGACGCTCATATCACCCCCGAACTCATCGACCGCCTGGGTCAGGGCATGCAGAACCTTGCCGACAGCGCCAACTCGATGAACAACATGGCCAGTGTCACCGCCGCCACCGACAAATTTGTCAGCAACCTGGACGGCGTGGCCAACCAGGCCGGACGCCTGCTCGAAAGCATGCAGGGTGCTCCCGAGGCCATCTCCACCCTCTCCACCATCTATCAGGAGACCGCCCAGTCTCTCAGCGGCGAGGTGTCCTACGCCGAGGAGATGAAGAAGATGTCCGCCAGCCTCAGCAGCATCAACGCCATGTACGAGATGCAAATCAACAACGCCTCCACGCAGATGACCCTCAACAAGGAATTCGAAGAAAAGATGGGCACGATGCTCGCCAACTTCTCCGATTCCGCCGACGGCATCAAGAAATACAAAGAACAAGTTGACGCCCTTACCCGCAAGGTTGCCGAACTCAACAATGTCTACGGCAACATGCTGGCCGCTATGCAGACCCGCATCTAACCATAGTTACCCTACCCTTTAACCTTTAAACTTTAACCCTTAAACTTTAAAAATAGACTATGGGCGCAACAAACTGTCCGGAAACCCCGCGACAAAAAATGATTACCATGATGTACCTCGTGTACACCGCCATGTTGGCTCTGAATGTCTCCGCAGAGGTCATCCAAGGCTTCAAGAGTGTGGGTACGGCATTGCATGAGTCAAATAAAAACTTGGAGTTCAAACTAAAAGACTCTTACGAAAATTTCCGTATTGCCGACAGCCTTAACAACGGCAAATACGACTCTCTCTACACTATCGCCTTGGAGGTCCGCGACCTCTCCAACGACATCAAGTCTTACATCGACAGCATCGAATGCGACTTCATCGGCTCCAAGGTGGCCAGCTCCGTGAGTTACACCGACCCGAGGACCAACAAGGAATGGGCTCTCCAGTTGCGCGATGAGGGCGGCAGAGCACAGATTGAGAACGTGCGCACCGCACTCGACAGCATCGGCTTCGCCTGGTTCACAGATAAACAGCTCGAAGACAACCACGGTCCCGCACAGTATTTCATCGGTCCCGATGTGAAGAATCCCGACCCCAACCTCGCCGCCATCCAAATCAAGAACAAGATTATTGAGTTCAAACAGAAGGTCAACGAGGTGCTCGGCATGGACTCCATCAAGGTCCAGCCCGCCATGAAAGAGCTTAACCTGTCCGATGGCTACAACAAAGAAGGCGAACTGGTGCCCTGGGAGGTCAACACCTTCAACGAGGTCATCACGGGCGCAGCCCTCGTCACCCTCACACGTCTGAAGACCGAAATGATGAACGCCGAATATGCCGTCGTCGAGGAACTCTTCAAACAAGTGTCGAAGGGCGACAAGAAGTTCAGCAACATCGCTATGATTTCGCGTCCCCGCGCCACCTACATCCTGCAGGGAGGCACCTACGAGACACGTATCAACGTGGCCGCCTACGACTCGAAGCAGAAATTCACCGCCACCGTCAATGGCCAGCACCTGACCAGCGGCGACAGCGGCACTGTCATCTTCCGCACCACCTGCAACACCCTCGGTCCCCAGCGCATCACTGGTACCGCTTATGTGACGGGCGACAATGGTGTTGAGGAATATCCCATCAACGACGTCTACTTCGTGGCCAAACCCGCCGGCGTGGTGCGTCTCGACGGTCTGCAGGTCATGTATGCCGGCCTTGAGAACCCCGTCACCATTTCTGCCGCCGGTGTTGATGCCCGCAGCCTCAGTCTTTCCATCGAGCCTGCCGGACAAGCCGAAATCATTAAATCCGCCACCGAAGGCAGCTTCATCGTCAAACCCCGTCCCGGCGCCAAGAAACTCACCCTTTCCGTTAACGCCACTATCGACAAACGAACCACCACCATGGGTTCGCAGAGTGTCGTCGTGAAAGACATTCCTGCTCCTATCATCAAGGTGGCCGGTGTTGAAAGCGGTGGACGTCTCGACAAGAAAGAACTGACAGCCAGCACCGTGGTCATCCCCATCAAGAACCCCGACTTCCTGCTGAAAATCGACAACCGCAGCATACGTATCATCAAGATGCTTGTCTCCGTGGGCGCCAAGGAAGAGACCGTCAACGGCCCGCGCTTCAACGAGAGCATTGCCTCCATGATTAAGAAAGCCACCAAGGGCGAGAAACTGGTCATCCAGGCCGACGTGATGATGCCCGACGGCAAACCCAAGTCTGTCACCTACACCGCAACCCTCAGATAGTATACCTTTTTGAAATAAAAACCTTTAATCATATGAAAAGAGTCCTGTTAACTGTGCTTGCAATCATAGCCTATTGCACAGCGACCAATGCACAAAGCATCATCGACGGTAACGACCAGCGCAACCCCAACGACTTCTACCAGAAAGGTATCGTCGTGGGCAAGAAGGCCATGCCGTATCCCTCGGTCAGAGAGAATGATGTGATTTGGGAAAGTGTCATCTGGAGAGAGATTGATTTCAACGAGAAATTCAATCAGTTCTTCTACTTCCCGAAAGATGCAGAGCAAAGCACTCAAGGCCGTATCAGCCTCGTCAACCTCATCATGCGCGGCGTCCGCAACGGCGAAATTCCCGTCTATGAAGACGACGATATGGAAAAAGAGCTCGACTTGAACGATGCACTCATCCAACTCGCCGGTGCTCCCTACACCGTGGAGGAAGAAATCACTGACGAATACGGCAACCCCATCTATGATGACGAGACCGACGAAATCAAGAAGAGAAGCGTCACTAAGACACGCTCGTTCGACAGCACGTCGGCAGTGAAAGTCAAGCTGAAAGAGAAGTGGTACATCGACAAGCAAGACACCCGCCAGAAAGTCCGCATCGTTGGCCTCAGCTTCTACTACCAGAAAGAGAACGCCACGGGTGAGAGAAACTACACCTGGTCGTGGTGGATTCCCATGGACGACATGCGCGTGCGTCAGGTCTTCGTCAACGCCAACGCCTACGACGAGAACAACGACGTGGTGGAACGTTCCTATGACGACATCTTCATCCAGCGCTATTTCGACAGCTACATCATCCGCGAGTCGAACGTCTACAACCGTTCCATCTCCGACTATGCAGCCGACCTGGATGCTGTCATCGAGTCGCAGCGTATCGAAGACAAAATCTTCGATATCGAGTCCGACATGTGGGAATACTAGTCTGGAACTAAGAACTAAGAACTAAAACTAAGAGTTAAGAGTTCATGGCTCTTAACTCTTTTTTTCGATGAAAAAGACGCTGCTCATAGCCTGCCTCTCGTTATTGCTGACCCTGTCGGCGGTGGGGCAGACTGTGGAGCATAAGGACCCCAACAACTTCCACGTCTCACAGCCACAGGGATACGCCAAGCCTATCCCTTTCCCCTTCCTGCGCGAGGACGACATCGTGTGGTCCAACACCCTATGGAAAACCATCGACTGCAACGAACTCTTCAACCAATTCTTCTACTTCCCTAGCGACGAATACATCAACTTCGGGAAAAAGAGCCTCGCTTACATCCTTTGGGACGCCATGGTAGCCGGCGAGATACCCATCTACGAGGACGACGCCCTGAAAGTGCCCCTCGACAACCAAACCTTCTTCGAACGCTACACCCGCGCTGACACCATCCTCCTCGAGATAGGCTATGACGACGATGACAACGAGCTCTACGAAACCGTCATCAAGCCTCGCTTTTTCGACGGTTCCGAGATTTTCGCCTACAGCCTGCGCGAGGTGTGGTTCATCGGCCGCCAGGATAGCCGTCAGGACTCACGCCGCATAGCCCTGGCGCCCCTCAAAGAGACCTACCGCGTCGTAGGCAACGGCGTGCCCGACATCTACCTCGGACGTCTGCCCATCTTCTGGGTCCCCATGCAGAACCCACGCGTACGCAACCTCCTCGCACGATACACTGCCTATGTAGACCCCAACAATATGGTCAACCAGCCCTCCTGGGACTGGATTTTCCTCAACCAGCACTACACCGCCTACACCACGAAAGAATCCAACATGCGCGATATCAGCATCTCCAGCTATGCCGCAGGCAACGACGCCATCATTGAAGCGGAATTCATCGAGGAGAAGGTCTTCGAGATAGAAAACGAGATGTGGGAATATTGATAAATTGAGAATTGAGAATTGAAAATTAAATAATACGACGGAACAAACCCCAGCGGCCTCCTCGGCGGCCTGATGCCGATTTCCACCGGTCAGGAACTTTGGGCCACCAACACCGAAGCTTTCGGCACCGGCTGGTAAAACTAATGGGTGTGCGCCGTGTAGCTGCGCCACTTCTCTATGCACTGCTGCATGTCGTCGGGCAACGGGCTTTCGAAGTGCATGTGAGCCCCCGTGGTGGGGTGCTCAAAGCCCAGCACGCGGGCATGTAGCGCCTGACGCGGCAGGATGTCGAAGCAGTTGTTGACGAACTGCTTGTAGCGCGAGAAAGTGGTGCCCTTGAGGATGGCGTCGCCGCCATAGGTGACGTCGCTGAAGAGAGGATGGCCTATATAGCGCATGTGGGCACGAATCTGGTGCGTGCGCCCCGTCTCGAGGACACACTCCACCAACGTGACATAGCCGAAACGTTCGAGGACACGCCAATGGGTGACGGCATGCTTGCCACGCTGCAGCTCCTCGGGAAGGCCCTCCTGGTTGGGATAGACACACATCATGCGTCGGTCCTGCGGCGAACGACCCAGATTGCCAGTGATGGTGCCGGCGTCCTCCTCGAAATCGCCCCACACGAGGGCTGTGTATTTCCTTTCAATGGTATGATAGAAGAACTGGCGCGCCAGCACGGCCTGCGCATCTTCGTTCTTGGCCACCAAGAGGAGCCCGGAGGTATCCTTGTCGATGCGGTGGACAAGTAAGGGTTTTGCTTCTCCTTGAACTCCCTGAAAATAGAACAGCAACCCGTTGACCAACGTCCCCGTCCAGTTGCCGACGCCGGGGTGGACCACCAGGCCGGCGGGCTTGTCAACGACGAGGACATCATCGTCCTCATAGACGATATTCAGGGGAATCTCTTCGGGGACGAGTTCGAACTCATGGGGTGGCTCGGGGAGCAGGACACTGATGACGTCGAGGGGCTTGACGCGGTAGTTCGACTTGACAGGCTTGTCGTTCACCATGATACAGTCGGCCTTGGCAGCCGCCTGTATCTTGTTGCGCGAGATGCCCTGCAGGTGCATCTGCAGGTAGCGGTCGATGCGCAACATCTCCTGCCCACGGTCAACGGTGATGCGATGGTGCTCGTAAAGCTCCTGCTGTTGTTCCTCGAGATCAATGTCTTCCATGAATAATCAGTTTTTCGGTGTGGGAGGTGCCGTCGGGGGTTATGGCGCGGAGGAGATAGAGGCCAGGTGAAAGGTGAAAGGTGAAAGGTGAAAATTGAAAATTATTGTTTGTGTAGACACGGCGGCCGGAGGCGTCGTAAAGTTCGATGCGGGAGCCGGCGGGAAGCCCTTCTATCGTCACATGGTCACTCGCAGGATTGGGGAAAAGGTGAAAGGTGAAAGGTGAAAGGTGAGAGGTATCGATGCCCACGGTGGCGGCAGCGCCGAAGCAGGGGCGCATCATGAGGGAGCCGCTGAGGATGCTCTGCTGCCACTCGGTAGAGGTAAGGTAGTAGATGCGGTCGGCGGTGTTGTAGCTGCGGTCGAAGCCGAGGTTAATGAAGTAGTTGTTGGTCTGCTCGAAGCCGACGAAAATCGAACCGTTGACGACAACAGCATTTTCCAGCACATAACGCTGGTAGCTGTTGAGGCTGTCGAACAGCGGTCGGCGGTTGCTGTGGTCGCGATAGAGCACGGCGCCGGGTTTCCCGTTCTCGGCCTGCCAGACGGTGATGAGGAACGGTACCTGCTCGTTCTCGCCGTCAAGGGTGCGGTTAAAGTAGAGGTCGAGGGCGGTAAGGGTGTCCTCCTCGTTGAGGTCGAAGCGGTAGGCGAGGTAGAGGTGGCTGGCCGTGGAGGTGAGGCCGTAGCCGTTCTCAGCGGTGCCGTCGTCGTAGGCATAGTAGTTGTCGAAGACCTGCTGGTAGCGCACCGTGTCGTTGCTCCCATAGTCGTCGCCTCCGACGCCCTCACGCACGGTGTGGACGATGGTGAAGGTGAGAGGTGAGCTGAAAGAAGGGAAAGCGAAAGAGACGGGGGGGTGGGCGTGGTCAGAGGCCTGCTGGTAGGTCTCGCCGGGGAGGAACGGCGGCGCGTTCTCATAGCCGCCGTCATAGCGATAGAGGGTGTCGCCTAGGGGGTCGAGCACGGCATAGGCATACTGCGTGGCGAGCTCGGAATTGAAAAGGTTGGTGATGGTCATGTCGAAGTTCGTGGCCATATCGGAAGCCCTGTACTGGCGAGCAGGCATGGCCCTGTAGGCGGCAAGGGCCGAGGGTGCCGGAGCGACAAAGGCCACATCGCGGAACACCGGCGGGGCGGCAACGCTGCGGTTGGTGTCGAGGAGGATATAGTCGAGATGCCAGAAGTCGCAATTACCGACGAGGCCGGGCTTGGCGGACGTGCTCAGGCTGCAGAAATTGCGGAAGCGGAACTGGAAGAGGCTGTCGAAATAGACAGAGTCGACCACAGGGATGGCCACATACTGCCAGTGGAGCCCTGTGGCAGACACCAGCGAGTCGACCTCCACGCCGCCACGCGACCATACAACGACCCATATGCTGTCGGCAGGACGATAGAACTCCAGCAGCAGGGAGTCCTGCGGGTCGGGGGTGTCGCCGACACGTTCCCAAAGGTTGCCCTCCCCTCCCCCGGGAAGGTAATAGAAGCTGAAAACCAGCGAGTCGGAGGGAGCAAGACTGTCGAGGCGGATGGGAAGCGAGGCCAAGGTGTCGGCCGGGAAAATCGATGTGGAAGCGTGGGGATAGAGGTTGCCCTCAGCATCGAGGGCGTCGAGCGTCGCAACACCCACGGTGGGAGGAAGAAGACGGGCGCCATCGGAAAGGTGAAAGGTGAAAGGTGAAAAGTGAAAATTTTGGGCGGTGACAGCGGGAGAGGAGAAGTCGTCGAAGAATGGCAGGGAGAGGGATGTTGAGTGTTTAGTGGTTAGTGTTAAGTTGTTTTTGAAAGGCCTCGTCTGCAACGGCAGCAGCACCTCCTGCCCTTCCGAGGTGAAAGGGGAAAGGTGAAAGGTGAGAAACAGACAGACGCAAACGATTTTGCGCAAGCCACTGACCACCGACCCCTGACTACTGACCACTTTATTCCCTCCTACCATATATCATCGTCATTGTTATCGTCAAAGGTCTCGGGGTCGGGCAACTCGGGGATAATCTTGCTGGAGTCGACCTTGAAGTCGGAAATCATCTTTGCCACGTCGGCATCGCTGGCATCGATGTACCACAGCTCGATGGCGGTGCCGAAGGGGTATTTGTTCACACCGGTATAGTCGGGTTCCTGACGATAGACCACAGCGGAAGCCTTATCCCTCACGCCATTGAAATGCTCCCTGCCGATATTCAGCGAGAGGGCATAGATGTCGCGACGGGCCTGCTCGGAATTCTTGCCGATGAGGAAAGGCACAGGAACGCCGCCGCTACCGTCACCATTACCGACGACGAGGTCGATGACGGTGCCGGGAGCCACCTTCTGACCGGCATAGACAGAACGGCCGTTGGCGCGCTGCTCTTTGACATTGTTCTTGAAGGGGTCGTCGACGAAAGTGAGATTACCCACCTTCAACCCACAGGCATAAATCTCGTTGACCGCCTGGCGCACCGAGAGGCCCGTCAACTCGGGCATGATGATATCGGCAGCGTTGGCAGCGGCAACAGAGACATACACCTTGCGGCCCTTCTTGACCATAGTGCCTCCCTTGGGGTCCTGCGTAAGGATAATGCCGGCGCTGACGCCGGGAGTGTAGATGGAGTCGAGGATGACAAACTCAAGGTCGAGGTCGTTGGCGGCCATAGCCTGCTCCACCGTCTTACCCTGCGTGCCTTCGCTGACGGCAAACTGCGGCATGGTGAACTCTTTCCCCTGACGGGCATATAGCTTAATAATCAGTGAGATTAGCAAAATAAGCACAATAGAGATAGCCAACATCCACAACAGATGCTTCACCCACGGATGTTTTACGAAGAATGCTTTTATTTTTTCCATATATAAAGTGATAACGTCGAAACCTGTTTTTTATTGCACGAGCTCGCCGAGGAGTGTCGCCTGGGTGCAGGCGTTGACCTTGACGCGGCGGTAAGAGCCCAACTCGGCATCGCCCCTGTCGAACACCAGCACCTTGTTCTGGCTGTTGCGGCCGAAGAGCTGCTGCTTGGAGCGGTGGCTCTCGCCCTCGACGAGGACCTCGTATTCGCGCCCCACCTCAAGCTGGTTGTTCTCCAGAGCTATCTCGCCCTGCAGGGCGATAATCTCGTTCAGGCGGCGCTTCTTGACCTCCTCGGGGATGTCGTCGGCCAGATGCTTCCAGGCATAGGTGCCCTCGCGGAGCGAATACATGAACATGTAGGCGTAGTCGTAGCGCACGCGGCGGAAGAGGTCGAGCGTGGCTTGGTGGTCCTCTTCTGTCTCGGTGCTGAAGCCGGCGATGACGTCGGTGGTGATGGAGCAGTCGGGCAGGTAGCGACGGATGGCGTCGACGCGGTCGAGGTACCACTCGACGGTGTACTTGCGGTTCATCAGTTTGAGCATGCGGTTGCTGCCACTCTGCACAGGCAGATGGATGCAGCGGCAGATGTTGGGATGTGCGGCCATCACCTCCAGCAGGCGGTCGCTGAGGTCCTTGGGATGCGACGTGGCAAAGCGCACCCGCAAGGCAGGGTCGATGCTCGCCACCCTCTCCATCAGCTCCGGAAAACCACAGCTATTGTCCTGCACTCCCCAAGAATAACTATTCACATTCTGTCCCAGCAACGTCACCTCGCGGTAGCCCTGCTCGAAGAGGGTGCGGGCCTCGTGCACGATGGTCTCGGGGTCGCGCGAGCGCTCGCGGCCGCGCGTATAGGGCACCACACAGTAGGCGCAGTAGTTCTGACAGCCACGCATGATGCTGATATAGGCGGAGATGCCGTTACCAGAAATGCGCACGGGCTCGATGTCGGCATAGGTCTCCGTCTCGCTCAGCTCCACCGCCGCAAGGCTGCCGTCGCCATTCGTCCTCACCCCTCTCATCAGCTCGGGAAGCTTCCTATAGGCATCCGGCCCGCAGACGAAGCTGACGTTGTCCTCTTCGGCCATGAGGCGGCTCTGAAGGCGCTCCGCCATACATCCAAGGACGCCCACGCGCAGCTGGTGGCGCCTGTTCTGCAGCGCCCGCAGCTCGCGCACGCGGTGGCGCACCCTCTGCTCAGCATTGTCGCGGATGGCGCAGGTGTTGATAAGGACGAAATCGGCCTCCTCGGCACCCTCGCAAACAGCATATCCAGCCCTCGTCAGGATGGCCGCTATCACGTCGCTGTCGGCGAAATTCATCTGACAACCATAGGTTTCTATATATACTTTCTCCATCGGTCAGTCACAAAAATAAAATGCAAAAATACGAAAAAATCCCCATACCGCCCGACCAAAACCAAAAAAAGTTCAACCAGTGCACTTGTCCGTTCGTTGTACGATACTTGTACGATACTTGTACGATGATTTATCGTACAAGTATCGTACAAATAACGTACAAATAACGTACAACGGATTAATTACGTGTCTTTTGGGGCGATACTCCCCAAGGGTGAAAAATATTTCGTATCTTTGCAGCATGAAAAGGATGTTGATTTTTCTAATGGTCGGCTGTCAGTGGCTGATAGTCAGCGGGCAACGTGTGGAGACAGATTCGGCGTGGAGGGGGAACGTGAAGACGGTGACGCTGACGCGCGAGGGGGTGGAACTGGAGCGGCCGGTGCTGACGATGGGCCGGGGGGAGCGGATGCTGCTGCAGTTTGACCTGCTGGCCGACGAGGCACAGAACCTGCGCTACAGCATAGCCCACTGCGATGCCCATTGGCTGCGTGACGACCTGGAGCCCTACGAGTTCATGAACGGCTTCGAATACGGCGAGATTGAGAGCTACGAATTTTCCTTCACCACGCTGCGGCCCTACATACACTATCACCAAACCGTTCCGGCGAGATATGCGGAGTTCACGCATTCGGGCAACTACCTGCTGGCGGTGACCGACGAGGAGGGCGACACGCTGCTGACAAGGCGTTTCTGGGTGACGGAAGAGGCCGTCAAAGTGGAGGCCGAAGTGACGAAAGCCTACGACGGGATGGATCTCCTGAAGCGGCAGGAGGTAGATGTGAAAGTGGCCAGTAGTCAGTCGTCAGTCGTCAGTTGTCAGCTGCGGCCGGAATGGGAGCGCGTGCGGGTGGTGCAGAACGGCAGGGAGGACGACGCCCGGTGGCTGGAATTCAGCGGCTATGACGGGATGGCGCTGTGCTACCGCTACCGCCCGAGCAATGTTTTCTGGGGCGGCAACACCTTCCGCTTTTTCGATTGCAGCAACCTCCACACGCCGATGTACAACGTGCAGCAGGTGGAGGAATACGGCGGCGAACAGTTCGTCATCCTGCAACCCGAGGAGGACCGCTCGAAGAAGCATTTCCTCAGCGAGAAGACGCTCAACGGGGGCATGAAGGTGAACATCCAGGAGCGTCAACGGCCGGCGATAGAGGCCGACTACGTGTGGGTGAACATCAGCCTGCCTATGGCCCAGCCTTGGCTGGACAAAAGCGTTTATGTGGTGGGGGATTTGACGGATTGGAAACTCGACTCGACGAGCCGCATGGATTACAACCCCAAATTCAAGGCCTACGTGAAGCGGCTGCTGCTGAAGCAGGGATACTATTCCTATCAGCTGTTAGTGGCTAGTGGGGCGTGGAAAGAGGAGAGTGCGACGGAGACACTGGAGGGTGACCACTGGGAGACGCCCAACACATACACTATCTTTATTTATCATCGCGAGCCGAGCGACCGGGCCGACCGTCTTCTGTCAGTTCGACAAATCCGTCAGCATTGACGGTGAGGAGGAGGTGCTGGCGCTCAATGCGCGAGAATCCTTGGTCTTTGAGGTAGTCGCTGAGGAGGCGGGTACCTTTTTTTGTTTTGATGCGGTCGCCGGGTTGGGGATGGCGTCCGGGGGCGGGCTCCACATTGGAGGCGATGAGGAGGCGGTCAGCGTGGAGTTCGGCGACATGGGTCGGGGAGTAGAAGAGTTTGCCATTTTCGGTGGCGGCGAGGATATCGGCGACGGTGGAGGCGTTGAAGCCGTAGGGGCGGAGAAGCTCGAAAAGTAGGGAGTACTGGGGAGTGCCGGGGAGTGCCGGGGAGTGCTGGGACAATAGCTGAGAAAGGTCGAGGCAGAGGATTTGGGGTGTTTGATTGCCTGATTGCTTGATTGCTTGAGTAGCGTAGGGGGTGATGAGTTGGGAGCGGAGTTTTTCGATGAATTCTTTATAGATGAGTTCGGTGTCGTAGAGGCGCTCGATGTTGGCGGCCATAGTGGTGTCGACGGAGGGGTAGAGTTCGCGGAGGAGCGGCATGAGGCGATGGCGTATCTGGTTGCGGCGGGCGTCAAGTTCGCTGTTGGTGCTGTCCTCGACATATTCCAGATGGTTTTCCTCAATGTAAGCATCAATCTCGGCCCGGGAGAAAGGCAACAACGGCCGAACAACCTTTAATTCAAAGTTCTTGATTCTTAAATCCGAGACGGGTCTGATGCCGTGAAGTCCGGCGATGCCGGTGCCGCGGAAAAGGTTGAGGAAGAAGGTCTCGATGGAGTCGTCGCGGTGGTGGGCCGTGGCGACGATTTTTGAGGGAGTGAGAGGGAGGAGGGAGGCGAAGTATTCGTAGCGGAGGCGGCGTGCGGCTTCCTCGATGCTCTCGCCTGTGGCGGCGGCGACGGCGCGGGTGTCGAAGTGGGTCACATGGCAGGGGACGCCGTAATGGTGAGCCCTCTGGCGGACGAAGGCCTCGTCGCGGTCACAGTCGCCAGGGCGAAGGTGGAAGTTGCAGTGGGCGATGGCGAAGGGGATGGAGGCCTGGTGGAAGAGGTGCGCCATGCAGACGGAGTCGCGGCCGCCGCTCACGGCGAGCAACACCTCTTCCCCAGGGGAGAAGAGGTGTTGCTGCGTGATATAGTCTTTAAAGCGAGTTAACATCAAGCGTTAGCGGAGAATCATTTTCTTCATCAGACGCTGGCCTTCGACCTCGATGCCATAGTAGTAGATGCCCGAGGAGTAGGCCTCCATGTCGATGGAGATGGTCTGCTCGCCGGCATCATAGTAACGTGAGAAGCTGTTGACGATGTGGCCCATGGCGTCGACGATGAAGAAGCGCACATTGGCGGACTCGGGCAGCGAGAAGGGGATGGTGGTGCGGCCGGAGAAGGGGTTGGGATAGTTCTGCTCGAGGGAGATGAGCGGGCTCTCGACCGTGGGAACACCTTCGACGTGGTTGACCACTTCGATGAGGTTGGTCTCGTTGTTGTCGCCGTTGCCGTCGCCGCCGAGGGTCACCCTACCCGTACCGCTGTAGGAGCGGGTGAAGCTCTTGGGTATGTGGCTGTCGAACTCGACATGAATGGTCTGTCCGGGTTCAATGCGGCGAGCGACAGAACCGACCACCTGGTTGCCGTTAACATTAGCTCTCACAGACAGTGGCACACTGGGGAGGAGCGACTTGTTACCGTTGTTGCGGAGAACCAGGAAGACGCGGCAGTCGGGTTGGGCCGTTTCCTCGACGATAACCTTCACAGCCTCGATGTCGAGGAAGTACCTGGCAGTGGCAGTAGTAGTGTCGTTGGCGGGGTCGTTGTCACCATCCATGTGTACGAATCCCGTGATATTGTGATAGCCGGCGGGTCGCGTAGGCAGCGTCACATCGAACATGTGATAGCCTGTGGAGAGTGCCGGTAGAGGCAGATCGCGGCTATAGACATCACGATAGATGGTGGAGGTGTCGTTGTCGATGTAGAAGCCCACCTCGAAGCCATTGGCACCACGGGCACCACGGTTCTCGATGACGAGCTGGAATCGCACCTCGGTGAATCCGGAGCTATCGACAATCATGGCACCAGCGGCAATGTCGTTGACCGAGGAGATGCCCTCGACACGCTTGCTGATGGTGTCGTTGTAGATATAATCGTTACTGTCGCTCTTGATGATGCCGACAATCTTCATAATACCCATGTTGGCCCTGATCTTCTGGTGGAAGGTGTAGTTGAAATACTGCATGGAAGGCAGGGGTTCTCCCATGAGTTCTACAAAGTCGATATCCTCGTCGACACGGTCCATACCATTGACGATATAGGAGGCTCTGGCGTGATAGATGGGGTTGACACCGAAGTTGCGGATGCGCATGGTGACTTGGACGTTGGTGTCGCCAGCGATGACGCTGTTGAGGGGGTAGATGAAGGAGTGGGCACTAATGTCGTTGGCGAGGGGAGCGAGCGGGAAGGACATCGAGAGGCTGTCGTTGTCGCGGAAGATGTCGCCATCGAGTTTGGTGAAGGTATGGATGTAGAAGGTGTCGGGGAAGTCGCTGGTGACAAGGAAGGGCGAAGTGAGTGCTATGGTGTCTTCGGCTCCCGGGGCGATGTGGCATGTGGCGCTGGAGAGCTTGGGCATGTAGGTGCCATAGTGAGTGTAGCCGATGGTGATTTCATTGATGGTGTCGGTACCATAGTTATGGACAACCACCTCGGGATAGATTGTCTGGCCGTAGGAAGGTGCTGTGGGCTGGGTGATGGCCACGACACCGGCATCGTGGTTGATGGGGGCGCGACCGATGCAGAAGTCATCGACAGCACAACCCTCGCCATAAGCGCTGGCGGACGAGGAGCCTATCGGCGTGGCATAGACCAGGCGGAACTGGAGGTACTGCGGGAAGTCGCCGGAGATGCGATTGCCGTTAGTCGGTATCCAATAGCGGCCATAGGCGGTACCGGGAGTGGTATTGTCGAAGACCCGGTCGTCGGTGTTGTTGTACCATACCATGGCGGAATCCCAGTCGAGTTTAACCCACTTGCTGTCGGTGTTGTAGAACTCGACATGCAGCGAACTGCCGTTGGTGAGGTTGCGACGGAGGAAGAACGAGATGGTGTCGGCCTTGATTTGTGCGATGTTGATGATGGGGCTGTAGAGGTAGCTCACATTGCCACGCGTACCCGTAGAAATCACCGAATGGAGGTCGGTGACCCAAGCGGTGGAGTCGGAGTAGGCGGCATTGAGTTTGGCCTTGGTGGGTGTGCCACGCTCCCAGTAGTTGTGCGAGTAGGCATTGTATCCGGTGGGAGCATACCATCTGTTCTCGCCCTCGAAGTCGTCGTTGAGGGTAAGGGTGATGATGTGGAAGCGGTTGTATTCAAAGAGGAGCGTGTTGTTTTCGGTAATGGTGTCCTGCGGGTCCTCATAAACGATAGTCAACGAAGTCACACCGTAGTTGAAAGCATAAGGCGGCAGGCTGACTACAGCACTGGTGCCGGGTGCGAGGGTACCATTGTAGGTCACGGTGCCAGTGGTAGAGCCGGCGCCATGTTCGTTGATTAAGTTATAGCGGAACTGCGGCATCGACACCGGCGAGGCGCCCTTGTTGGCGATGCGGAAGCGGACAACTTTCTCAATGCCGTCGCGGATGAGGTAGCTGCGGGGAGCGTCAATCTGTGTGACAGCGATGTCATGGTCGGCAGTCTCCGAGTCGACAAAGAGGAGGAAGTCGAGAGTATGACCGTTTTTGTTCGATGGAATACCCGTGCTGGGAGAAGTGGTTTCGGTGTTGAATTCGTCGTAATTACCCACCGCGATACGCATTCTCATGTAACCATAGGAGGCGTTGGGAGAAATGGTGACCTGTGAGGAGAAGAGTTCCTCGTCATAGAAGGAGGCGGCGCTGACGACCTCTTCGTCGGGAGAGAAGATGCCGTCACGGTTGAAGTCGATGAAGGCCCAAATCTTGCAACGGCTGGTACGCTGGGAGGCGTCGAGCGGCGTCACCTGGACGAGGAGGGTATCGACAGTGCCACGGGTGACATGCAAGACGGGATAGTCGGGGTTGTTGTAGGAGGCCAGGTCGGTGAGGCCACGGCCCAGCGGAGGCAGGTCGAAGTCAATCTCGTTGTACGAGACCCTCGTCACATCGAAGGTGGGATGGCTGGAGCCCTGCGGAGAATAGGTGTTCTCGGCCAGGGAATGGAAGAGGTGGGGAGTGCGCAGGGTGTCGTTGCGACGAGTGCCGTCGGTGGCCAGGTCGGTCCAGATATTGAGCGAGTAGTTCTGGTTGCTGATGGGGGTAGTGATGTTGAGCAACTCATCGAAGGTGTAGGTGTAGTCCTGTCCGGCAGGGATGGTGGCAGTGCAGATTTCCGTCACCGTCTGCACAATGGTATTACCTTTCTTGAGCTGGTAGGTGATGGGGACGTTGGTTTGCGAGGCGGTGCCGAAGTTGGAGATAATGATGCGCACGGTGTCATTCTCCATGTAGACTCTGTGGCCCAGCGGTGCAAGGACCTGCTTGATGGCCATGTCGTTGGGAATGCGAGGTGCCACATGTACCGTGACTTCGGAGAAGTGGCTGGCGCAGTTATGGTCAGAGAGGCAGTTGAGATAGTAGGTGGAGTCGTGGAAATACTGCGGAGTATTGTTCCAAACGCGCGAGAGGTTGTAGTTGTTGCCTGTGAAGAAGGGAGCCTGCGTGGAGTCGCGATACCAACGGATGGGTCGCGTGTTGATTTGCGAGGCACGCACCGCACCCCAGGTGCCATAGGCCAGCGTGGTGTCGTATCCAATCGGGGGATCCGGGGTGTAGTAGGAGTTAATGACGCTGCCGTTGGTGGTGTCGTTGGCGGGCGACACATCGAGGTCGTGGTGGCACCATCCGCGAATCTGAATCTTCAGGTTTGTGAAGGTGCCGGTGGGATAGAGGTTGACAGGCGTGGGCAGGCTCAGGAGTGTCGTCTGGTTGCACAAGAGGTTGGATGTCAGAGTGACACTATCCTCGACAATGGTAGGCATGGTGTAGATGGTCGTGCCGGCCGGCTGGGTGATGGTGGGTTTGAAGCCAATCTTCAATCTGGTTCCGGCAGGAATGTCCTTGAATCCGACATTCTGCACCGTGAGCTGGAGGGTGGTGTTCTCCCTATAGCAGCCCTCGGTCGAAGCCGTGGAGGTTCCCGTAGCCTTGAAGTTGTATGCCGGGGCGAGGAAGACCGGGGCAAGACGGTCGAGGCTCTCGGGCGAGCAGTCGTCATTGCTGTTATTGTAAACGATGACCACATGCACGTTATGTCTGTTGATAATGCCAAGCGAAGTGGGCATCATCACCGAGTCGATTTTCATCTGCGAAGGATTGAAGGTGCCGAGGCTGCGGTTGGGCGTCCTGGTGGTTGACTCGTAGCCTTCGAGGTAGGCATACCACTGCACGTTGGGCTCAACGGCGAGACCGTTGTTATAGAAGTGAGCCACAATGCTGATGGAGTCGCCCTCGATGTTCGGCGGCATCTTGTTGGGATAGGAGAAGCTGGTGTCAGCAGGAACAAACGGCTTGGTAACTTCGACGACCGACATGTCGTGCGTGCAGGAAGACATCTCGTCGGCACCGATGGTGGGGGCGGGAATCTGGCTGCGGATGATGTTGTCGATATCGTCGGTGACATCGGTGGTGTACTGGGCCAGACCGACGAAATTGGTCATGGCCAGATGCAAGTCGCTGTCGTCGATAAAGTAGGGACGCTCGAACACCGAGTTGGCATCGTCGGAGTTGGCAGCCTGCAGTTCTGCCATCGAGGCGCGGTACTGCTTCCAGAAGAGGGGGCGCTCACTGAGCGTGTAGTAGGCATTGAAGTTGGAGAGGCTCACCGTGTTGAGTTCCGTGACATAGTAGGCATAGCCCTTCATGAAATTCGAGAAGATATTGTTCATCACGTGGATGCTACTCACCGTGGCACCGGTGAAGAAGGAGCAAGTGCCCTCGTTGAACGTCGCCGAGGCGGCAACGGTGCCGCACTGCAGACGGACGGAATTGTAGTACACATTGAGGTTGGTGGAGGTGCTGTCAATCCAGATGCCCGCGGGTTTCAATCCCGACAGGTCAGCAACACCGGTACCGGAGCAGCCAATCATATTGTTGACCACATAGCCCGGATCGGCGGAGGTGCAGTTGACGTTCTCCAACTGAATACCTATCTTTCCACCTTTCTTATTATCGTTAAGGTAGATGTGGTTCTTCTCCACAAGGAAGGTTCCAGCCATCTGTGCGAGATACAGACCCTTCAGGGAGCGGTTGTCCAGGTTGTTCACCGTCACTCCGGATTTGATGTAGTTCTTACTGATGCTGACATTGGTCACCGCACGCAGGTTCACACCCACCTTCCAGAAGTGCTGGAATACATTATTATGTATTACTATATTATTATAGCCTTCGGTGCCGAGTGTACGGAGGGAGAAGAAGCCGCTGTCGACAACATTGTTCGTGAAGGTGAGGTTGCTGATGTTGCTACCCAGCAACACACACGAGGCGTTGGCATTGTTGATGGTGCCTTTCACCCGGATGGTGCAGCTGTCGATAACGATATTTGCACCTTTCTGCATCACCAGCGCATGACCAAAGTTGACATTGTTCGCCGGACGGGAGACAATCTGGATATTCCTCAGCGTCACATTCGAAGCGCTGTCGAGGAAGAAGACATAGTTGTTGGCCTGGCTCGTCGCTGCCCTGAGAATGACGCTGTCGCCGACACCGGTAAAGCCGATGGTGTTGGTCTGCGACGATCCCGGGATGGTATTCAATACCACTTGCTCATTGTAGATTGCATTCGACACATTGAACATCACAGGGCCTTCCACACCCACAGCATTCAAAGTATCGATAGCCTCGCCGAACGAATGGTAATCGGCTCCCGTGGGAGCAATGGTGTAGGTACCTCCACAGAAACGCACCACAAAACCTCGGCGTATCGTGTCGTTGCTGGAAATCAAATCGCCCGTAGCGGCGGCCACAGCCGTCAGCATGTGGCGTCCAGGCGCCATTCTTTGCTTCAGCAACAACGTGTTGTTGAGAACGCCCGGTACCATCGTCGTGGTAACCTCCACACTGTCCACAGGATCGTTGTCGAGAATGTAGTATATCTTCATCGTGTCCACATCGAGAGCGCCTTGGTTCCGCAAATCGACATGGAACGAGATGCTGTCGCACGAGTTATAGTCTATCGTATCCATACCCTCGGGCCACATAATGGCCATATCCACGGCCGGAATATTGATAAGATTCACCGTGTAGGGGGTCATCGAGCTTTGGCAGCCGTATGCCGTGGAGAAGAAGCGTATATTGGGACGGTTGCCACCCTTGGTTCCCGAACCCACATAATTCATTGTCGAGGGCGAAAGGTCGCTGTCGCCACTCTTGTACAGCGTCGTGTTGGCCTTCGCCGTATATCCGCTCTTCACACCCGAGGTGACCTTGGGGTTGATATAATGTACCAACTGCACCACCACACTGGAAACACCATCCCAGAAGAACGGAGTGTCGAAATGCAGCGGCACCCAGTTGTTGCAATCGGTGTTGTAAATCACCAACGGCGCACTGTGGAACACCTGCGTAGTGGTCTTCCAATCCGACGCACTGGCGAAAATGGTGTCGCTAGTCAATCCCATCGACACATAATAGTCGTTGAACGAGATGGAGGCCGGGGCGCTGTTCCCAACGAACTGCCTCAGGTCGAAAGCAATCGAGTCGATATACCCGCGCTCCATACCCATCGCATGCAATTCGCTGGGCGAATAGATAAACTGCTGCTTGGCATACTTGCTGCCAGGCTGGTACGGCGACGGGAAGGCTGTGTTGCCATTGGTAGAGGTTCCCGTTCCTACCTGTCCCCAATGGGCAAACGTGGCCATCTGGCCCATACCACGGGTACCTCCCATATACAATATCTCACTTATTCCCGTGTAACCCGTGTCAACGACACTGCCGTTATAGTCATACCATACAGGAACCAGTCCCGCCATCGGCGCCACCGTCACAGTGTCCCGTGTCGCATACTCCACTGTCCGCGCGTCCAAAGCCGCCGGAGCTGCAGGCGTATAGAGTGACAGCACACTCGTGCTACTCGTGTCGTTGGTGTGCACGGGGTCGCTCGCCACCGAGTCGGCCCACACCCTCACCGTCACCAGCGAATCCTGCGCGAAAGCCAGATTCAATGGCGTCGAGAAGGTGAAGTTCATCATTCCGTTGCTCGCCAGCGTATCGGTAACATTCTCCGTCACCGTGTCACCGCCAGCGGTGTAGTTCATCACCAGACCCGTCACAGGCTGGATACCATAGTTGCGCACTTTCACCGTCACATTCTCCATTCCCAGACCGCAGCTCGTGGCAGGCAGCTGGGGAGCACTCACATCGATATCCACCGTCGGCGGCGCTATCATGATTACCTGCGCTGTTGCAAACTCACCCTCGCAGCCATTGTCCACATATCTTATCCAACTCGGGTCATTCGCATTCAGCATCATCGGGTTGTCGTTCGTCGCAATGCGCCAGTCGTTCAGATTACCCACAAAATTCACCCTCACGATACCTGCCGACGTATTGTAGCCCGTCATATTCACTCCACCTCCCGTCCACACATACGACGGCGCACCGTGGTTGCTCACCGAGTTCAACACCACGGCATCCTCTATCACCCCCTTGTGCTTGTACAGGAAAGCAATATTACTATTGTACGACACCGTCAATCCACTCAGCGGGGTACCCGTGTGAATCGTATTCACCGGACTCACCGACGTACCCGTCGCACCCTGCAGGATGAGGCTCTGCCCGGGCTCTATAAAGATACTGTCAGTGAAATGATACACTTTGTCGTTAAGGTTGTTCGTCGGGCTCACCGTCACAATCGAGTCATCGTAGAGACAAGCCCTCTCGTCGCCGATATTCGTCAACTGGATAGCCACCTTGCGGTTCGAGACCAGCCAGTAGGGCGCGTTCGGCGTCTCGCCTGTCGTAGCATTCGCTCCCGTTCCTCCGCGCTTAATCTCCAACTGAGTAATCCTCACTATCGGCTGCGCACGGCGCTGACGGAAATAGAACGTCGTGTCCTGACGCAGCGTATCCGTCGTCAGCGTCGGACCCACAAAGAACGGGTCGGCATCCAGCGTGTCGTGGTACCAATAAAGCGTCGACGGACGTTGCGGCGCTGCCGTGTGCGTATACACAGTCCACGTGTCCACACCCGACGTCGGCGTCACCGCAGCCGTCGTCGCATACGGTATAATCACATTCACATCCGACGGCGCAGCAGGGTGATACTTGCTCACCACGGTAAACACATTCGTGTCGTTCGTCGCGTTCGGGTCCGCGGCAAAATTTGTCCACACCCTCACCGTATAAGTCACATCGTTCGTACCGCTTGGCGGCAGCGACAGCATCGCTCCCGTATGGATGATCGCAGTATTGTCGGCTGGCACAGTATCCGTCACCGCAACAGTGTGCACAGCGGTATTGTTCACCTTGTACGACACCGTCAACCCACTGCCCGTATACACACTCGTGCCATTATTCCTAATCCTCAGCACCAGCTCCGTCTGCGCCGGCATATAACACGTCACAGCAAGCGGATTCAGCATCGCCTCGGGCTCGAAATCGTAGCCCAGCGACACAAACTCGAACGCACCCGGGCAGGTCGCCGAATCACTACGTACACTGTCGAAAATATCTGTCGTCACCGTCGTCAGCGGAATACCTATACCCTTCACCTGACGGTTGAACGTACGCAAATCCACCAGCGAACCATTCAAGAAATTGGGATTCACCTTCACCGACAGCGAGTCCGCAGGCTCCGCCGTCATCCAGTCCGTCATGTCGAAATAACGGCCCGCACCTTTCTTATTCATCGTCGTGCCCATCGAATAATACACATTGTGTCCCACCTCGTTCGTAACATCGCCGGCGGGAATATAATTCAGTGCATAATTCAGATTGTCCAGACACACCACCACATTGTTCAGGAAGCGGCTGTTCGTCAGCGTGCCGCCGCCGAACGTCGCTGCAGCGATATTGCTACGCGTCGGCGCTACCATCTTCACCGAGTTATACACCACATCGGCATAATTCGCCTGGATTATGTTCAGCGGCGAACGCATCAGCGACGCAGTACCGTTATCCTCGCTCACCACCATATTGTTCGCTATGACAAAACGGTTCGTCGCCGTGCCCACGGCCATGCTCACACCCATTGCTCCGGCTCCGTGGCTCGTGTAAATCTTGTTCGACACAATCCTCGAATTGCCATAGCACTCGCTCACCAGCAACACATAGTTCGTATTGCTCAGCACATCGTACATCTCGTTCTTCTCCACAACGGCATTCGTCTGGTTCTGCACACTCACTGCATTCTCATACTGATTATAGAACACGCTACCCCTCACCGTATTGTTCTGCGAACGCGCATCCGATGCCATACCCTTTATCTCCACACCTATCTTGCCGCCCCTGAACGTGCAGCCCTCCACAGTGATATTGTCGGCATAACCACTGCTAATCAGCGAATTGATGCGCAATGTCGCCACAGGGTCCACCACCTCGTCCACAAACTCACAACCCTCGAAACGGCAATTCAACGAGCTCATGCCCAACCTCACCATACTCGGGTACGAAATACCGGCCACAGCCTCGTGACGCACAAACTTGATATTGCGGAACACCACATTCGTGGCCTGTTCCATATTCACAATCACACTCTCCCCACTCGCCGGCTCCGGCGCCATTACCATCGACACATTGTTCGTCAGCGGCTTGAACACCACATAATTACTCGTCGATGAACCCGGAATCACCGGTATCGTGCACGGCGGATACTCTCCCGGTGCCAGTTTCACCACCAAACTGTCGTCAACGCCGCAACTGCTCAGCGCAAACAGGAACTGGTCCATCGTCGCAAAATTCGCTCCGTTGCCGCCAATCTGACGCACACCGTGCATCGGACCGTCGCACACTACGAACGGCGAGTAAATCGTATCGTTATACGGCTCGTGGTCGCGCCAGCGCTGGCCTCCTGACGTCAGCGAGTCCTCCACCCACACTCTCAACGTATGGTAGCCCGCCGCCAGCGGCACATTCGCCGCTATCGTCACCACCTGCGTCGCACCCCCTGCCAAGTTACCGTTCCAATCATAATAGCCATTCACACTGCCGTCGATACTGTAACTGATGCGGATGGCATTCGCCGTCAACGCACCCCAGTTCTTCAACCTCACCTGCACTCCGTGGTTGCCCGTCGTCATCGGCACACTCCCACTCGGCGCCACCAAGCCATACTCCGACGACGAAACCACAGTGTCAAATCCCATATCGTATAGCAACGGCAGATTCTTTCTCGCCGTTAACACAAACGCCGGACGTTTGGCGACGCACATATCAGCCGTCGCCCACTCCGTGTTGGTATACGGGTCTGCACCCATACTCGCATCGCCTCCCATAAGCCTGTAAATCGACTTCTTGTTCGGATGCGACGGCACAGCACGCACTTTCGTCGGGGTCTGATAGTTCGACGTACCACGGTAAATCACCTGCACCACCAAATCCTTGCCCGCATAGTAAAACGAATCCTGCAATCCTATCGTGTACGTCTGACCCTGGTTCATCTCAGGAATCGTCAACGTCGAATCATACACCACATGCATATACGACGTCGTGAAATAGTAATTGCTCATAAGCGACGTATCCACCTCGTAATTCGTACCCACATTCTTCATCCTAATCTGCAGGTTCGGTCGCGACACCGTCGCCGTATACCAGTCCGTTGTCAACCGCATCGCCGTAATCGTACCCGGTCCATACCCGGCCTCGGCCATCATCGCCGAGTCATACACCCACTCGCTGCGACCCACAGCCTGAATGTAGAACGGTACCTCCGTAATACCCTGTCCGGGCGTACCCGTGAAACCGGGCGTCAGAATACCTGGCTGCTCCACGCCCCTTACACACCTGTACTCCTGCCACGACCCTATCGACGCAGGGAATCTGTTCTCGTTCGCATTGCTCGTCGCATCCTTTATCACACAATAAAATCTCATCAGCGTGTCATACCCGAAGAATGGAATCTCTCCACGGTAACGGTTCCCGCTCACGTGGCTCAGATTCATCTTCACCGGCGCTCCATTGGTACCCACACGGTAAAACAGATACACCGAATCCGGATTGATACCCGCCGACAACACCGTCGACGCATTCAACTCTATCCGCGCTCCACGGCTGCTCGGGTGATAGTAACCGTCCGGATACACAGCCATCTTCAGCGTCGGCTTCACCATCATCTCCGAGCTCGACGTCACACGGATATTGTCAAAACGCCACTTACCCATGGCCGTCGTACCAGCCTTTTGCCTGATAACAAACTTTATCAGCACCTTCCTCTCCTCAGGCGCCAAGCCCGAATGAAGCACATTGTTCAGGTCGAAGCGCTCCCGCTTCCACATATCATTGCTCGTCGTCGTCGTATTCCACTCGTCATACGTACGGTTGTTGAACGCCGAAAGCGACTGGAAATTCCTGCTGCCGCCCTCCGTCATGTTGTAGTACGACTGACCCATCAGTGTCCACGACCCATCGCCCTGGTTCGCACGTTTCCAATAGAGCTTGCCCATCAACCTGTCTTCCGGATTTATCGGAATCTGGCAAATATGGTCAAACTCCAACGTGATGTACCTCAACGTCAGGTCATTCGTAAAATCCAACGTATCCAGGAAAATCGTCACATCTTCCGTCGACTGCGTCACCTCCAACGAACGGCTACCCGCCGAATGATACGCCGTCGAGTAACTCATACTCGTCGACGGATTCGTCGTCACTCGCGACACCTCACCACTCTCGAATCCCTGGTACAAAATTTCCTGTACCTGCCCCCGTGCCACAAGCCCGGAAAACACAAAAAAGACTCCTGTCAGCAAAAATCTCAGTTTCATATTTAAACAATTTTTTTATTTCTTAACTATTATCTACTAATTATCAACTCCTTACAACACCAGCACACCCTCTCTCGAAGGAGCATAATCAAACGCAAATATACAAAGTTTTTTTTATATACACGCAAAAATATATAAAAAACTCTTTTCTTCACTCACTACTCCCCCCTACATATAAGACGCCGAGCTACCATTTTCGGGTCACACTTTTAACATTTTTTTCTCCCAATAAAAAAGAAAGCGCTGCAAATCACGACTTTGCAGCGCCCCCAAAAATTCTTAATTTTTAACTCTTAACTCTTACTTTTCATCCTCTGCTCCAGCGCCTCATACAGAAAGACGCCAGCAGCCACCGACACATTCAGCGAAGCCACTTCCCCAACTATAGGTAGTTTAGCTCGCACATCGCTCATTTTCAGTAACTCAGAACTGATTCCCGTCTCCTCATTCCCCATAACCAGGAGCGTCGGCTGGCTAAAATCAACCTCACGATAATGGACAGCCCCCTTCTCTGTGGCGGCAACGACCTGATAACCATACTGTTTCGCGAGATTCACAACCGTCTTGAGGTTTTGCTCCCTACAGACGGGAATCCGCAGCAACGCCCCGCTGGAGGTCTTCACCGCATCCTCGTTCATGGCGGCGGAGCCATGGTCGGGGACCACAAGGGCACTGGCTCCCGTACACTCGGCCGTACGGGCAATGGCGCCCATATTGCGGACATCCGTGATATGGTCGAGCATCACCACCAGCGCCTTCTCAGGCAATTCCTCCACCAACTCCATGAAGCTGTGATACTTCACCGCCGCGATGGTGGCCACCACACCCTGATGGTTCCCCATGGTCATCTTGTTGAGTTTCTCCACCGGGACGTACTGGAAGGGCACATCACGTTCCTTCAGCTTGGCTCTCAGTTCGTTGAGCAATGAACTGTTCAGTCCGTTCTGAATCAGGACACGCTCCACCTGCTGGCCGCTGCCCAGCGCCTCTATCACCGGCCTTAAGCCATAGACAATCTGTTGTTTATTCTGTGTTTTTTCCATCGATAATCGTTATTTTACGGTCTGCCATCGCTGCAAGCTCCTCGTTATGGGTCACGATGACAAATGTCTGCTTGTATTGCTCGCGGAGGGCGAAGAAAAGCTCGTGGAGCTCGCGGGCATGCTGCGAATCCAGGTTCCCCGACGGCTCGTCGGCAAGGACAGCCATCGGATTGTTCATCAGCGCCCTGGCCACGGCCACACGCTGCTGCTCGCCGCCGCTCATCTGCGAGGGCTTGTGCTTCGCCCGTGCTTCGACCTTCATAAAACTCAGCAACTCCATCGCCCGCTCCTCAGCCTCCTTCATCGCCACTCCTTTGATCAGGGCAGGAATGCAAACGTTCTCTACAGCTGTGAACTCAGGCAGCAGATGATGAGCCTGAAAGACAAAGCCGATATGCTCATTCCGGAAACGTGCCAAGTCTTTTTCTTTCAAACTATTGACATCGACATCACCATAGCACACCGTGCCACTGTCCGGATGGTCGAGCGTGCCTAGAATCTGCAACAGGGTGGTCTTGCCGGCCCCCGAGGGACCCACAATACTCACCACCTCGCCCTGCTCAATGCTGATACTCACATCCTTCAGCACATGCAAGTCGCCATAACTCTTGTTGATATTTGTCGCTTTAATCATACTTCTTTGCCGTTGAGGAAGACGCGCTCCACCTTGTTCTCGCCGTAGGCGTAAGGCATATACTCGTAGCTCGCCATCGGCTTGGAAATGTAGAAGTTGGCCTTCTTGCCGACGGCAATCGAACCCACCTCGTTGCTCACACCCATGGCATAGGCCGTGTTGAGGGTGGTGGCGTTGAAAGCCTCCTCCGGCGTCAGTCGGTAGCGGATGCAAGCCATCGAAAGGACCAGCTGCATATTGCCCGACGGCGAGGTGCCGGGATTGTAGTCCGAGGCCATGGCCACCGACAAACCCGCTTCTATCATCTTGCGGGCTGGCGATAGCGGCAGGTTGAGGAAGAAGGCGCAGCCCGGCAACACCGTCGGCATGGTATCGCTACCCTTCAAGCACTCTATCTCCGCGTCGCCCATCTGCTCCAAGTGGTCCACGGAGATGGCCCCGTATTTCACGCCCACCTGCACGCCGCCCGAGACAGCCATCTCGTTGGCATGGATCTTCGGCCGCATGCCGTATTTGATGCCGGCCTCCAGGATACGCTCGGTATCCTCAACGGTGAAGAATCCCTGGTCGCAGAACACATCGATGAAATCGGCCAACCCTTCGGCCGACACCTTTGGAATCATCTCGTTGATGACCAAGTCAACGTAGTCCTCCTGGTGGCCGCGATATTCCATCGGGATGCCGTGGGCGCCAAGGAAATTCGACTTGATGGTCAACGGCGAGGTCTCCCTGAGACGGCGGATGACACGCAGCAGTTTCAGCTCGCTCTCGGTACTCAGGCCATAGCCGCTCTTTATCTCGACGGCACCTGTTCCCATCCGCATCACCTCCTCGAGGCGCCGCCAAGCCATATCGTAGAGTTCCTCCTCCGAAGCCGCCGCCGTCGCCTTGGCCGAGTTGAGGATACCCCCTCCCCTCTTCGCTATCTCCTCATAGCTGAGGCCGCGAATCTTGTCGACAAACTCATGTTCTCGCGAGTTGGCATAGACGATGTGTGTGTGCGAATCGCAGAAACTCGGGAACACCATCCTTCCCGTGGCATCGACCACAAGGTCGGCGTTACCCTCCTTCAATTCCTTCATCTCGCCGAAAGCCCTTACCTTGCCGTCCTCGATAACCAGATAGGCATCCTTGACGGTCTCCAGCACAGCCATTTCCCTGCCCTCTTTCCGCTGCTTCGGCGAGGTCTCCACCCCCACCAACTCTTTGATATTCTTAACCAGTGTTCGCATATTTTACAACTATTAATTTGGCTGCAAAAATACGACAATTATTTCACATGGCAAAACTTATTTTAGGAGTAGCACTGTTCCAACGACTTTCTGAAGCTGGGAGGGTTTGTGGCTGGTGCGATAAAAAAGCACCCAGACATAGGCTCCCTGCGGGCAGGGTGTACCGTCATGCGTGCCATCCCATAAAGGATTGTCCCCTTTGATATGAGCCACGAGCAGCCCCTGACGGTTATAGATATAAAGTTCCTCGGCAACACTCTCGTTGAGCACCGGGGCAAAGAGATTGTTGTCGGGGCCTCCGGGAGTGAAAACATTGGGTGCCCACACAACAGCGTGTGTTATCGGAATAACGCGTACAAGGGTGTCGGCACAAGCCTCGTTGACAGCCACTAACGTAAGCAGCAGACTATCTTCCAACGCATTTCCCCTATCATAAAGCACCGACTCGTCGCCAGCGTATCGACCGTCGACCCACCAGTGACGAGTGGTTGCATTGAGGCTATGGTCATAGGCTTCAAAGTCGAGATGGTCGACGCTGAGCACCTCGGGTAGCACCGTCATATCGGCCACCGGCCAGGAGATGGGCTGAAGTATGAAGGAGGTATCGAAGGGACAGCGGCCCTCGATGGCGAAACGATAGGTAGTGGTGGTCGATGGCGAAAGGCTGAGGCTGTCCCACGGCTGCCCTGCGAGGGTAGCGTCGGGCGGCGTAGCCTGCCACTCAAGGGCATAGCCCGTGGTGTCGCCCACAAAGGTGCCGAGGATGCTGTAACGGTAGTGCTCGCAGTCGGTTTCTAGGGTAAAGGAGGGCCGCGGGACATTCAGAACGGTGAGTTGCAGGGAGACTATCGAATCGCACCCGGCCACGGTCTGCAGCGTGTCCGCGAGTGGGAGGCCACCGCTTGTCACCCATTGCCCATGCCAGAGAAGGCTGTCGCCGGCACAGACAGTGTCGGCCTCATAGCCGGAGTAGACTGGGTTGACGATGATACACGCCGTTTTCTCTATCCCCAACGGCGATATTGTCCCTGTCACATAGTGCTGCCCCTCGCTGTCGAGGACTACGCGTATCGAGTCGTCGGTTGTGGCGAGCGGGACACCGTCGAGTTCCCAGCTCACGCTGAGGCTGTCATTGTCAAAACGGACAGCAACGCAGACAGTGTCGCCGGGACAAACGGAATAACGGTCGGCCTGCAGGAAATAATCGATTTTTCTCAATGCCGTACTGGCGATGTAAGCGTATGACTCCGCGTCTCCCAACCCATATAAGGTGGCGACGAAACGGCCCGAGTCGGCGTCAACGACATGGACGCCTGTGTCGATGACGAGCCTCGCCCAGCTGATTCCTTCCGCCGCGGGGGTGAAGTCGGATGCTATGCTCTGTCCGTCAATGGTAACCAGCGAAGTGTCCCTGTCGGGTGCCAGGATGTTGAGATAATGGTTATGCGTACGTCCCGTATTGTAAGCGGCGACTACGGCGTGGTGGACACCCTGTTCGATGGGAGGCACCACCACCATGGCCGGATCACCGGGAAAGCCGCCAAAGTTGATTCCGCTGATGTAAAAAGACACCGTGGCGGGTTCCGAGGTGTTGACGGACAAAGCATCGCTCTGATAGAAATCCCAGTCCAAAGCGATGGCAATGATTGGCTGATAAAAATCAAAACCATACACTTCCTGCGGCCGATTGGCGAGGAGGAAATGGTAGGACTCGCCGGCGGCGAGGGTATCGGCCACGCGGTCTCCCACCGTGACCACGCAGTTGTCGTTCAATGCCGTCACCCTTACCATGTCGCCCATGCAGTTCCCGGCCGTGTCACCATAACCTATGATGTTCCCCAACGAGTCCATGATTTCTTCGCGGTAGACACTTCTATCCGTAGTTGGCATCACGACGAAATGCTGCCCCCAATATTCGGTGGGGATGCATTGTTCGTAGAGATGGTCGCAGGCGGCACTGCCATAGGGGACAGTTGCACAAACATGGCCCTGGAACACCGCTATAGGCTTGTTCGCCGCAAAACGGCAACCGTCGAGACCCTGGCGGCCCTGGAGAAGGAAGACATCTCCGCGCATAAGCGTAACATGCCGTGTTTGACCGCCATGGATGACCGTATAATTATTCGGATCGAGCAGGTTACCGGCCAAGTCAAATTGTAAACGTGTGCTGTCGTATGGGGCCACGATGGCCACTTCCTGATTGCTGCCGGCGTCGTAAGACTGCGTCATGTACTCCCGTCGCAACGTCGAGGTGGGCAAAATAGCCGTAATGTCATGGGATGCTGATTTAAAATTGGAGGCATAGACGCTGGCGGGAGCCGACGTAGTGATGTGCCAACTGCAGTTCAGCCTCCGACCACCGTAGACTGTTTGAATGTCTGGCCTTGGCACATATACACTTTTCACCTGGTTGGCGGCGACAGACGTGGTGGTGCTCCACGACGAGTCTGCGTTTACTATATGCACGGTGCAGCCCTCGGCAGAAGCAATCCAGATATAGTGAGCCCCAACGTTATCATAATTCGGCATGAAGGAGACCCAGAAATCGGTACCCGACAGGCTGGGAACAACCTGCTGGGTGCGCACCACGAAGGACAACAGCACCGAGAGCGTGAGAAGAACGGCTTTTTTCAAAACACAACAATCCGTCTTTCTATAAAGACGGCAAAACTCCGTTTTTGGGTCATATATTTAACATTTGTTAAGATTTTTTAACATTTCGGTCTATTTTTACATCACTGTAACCCCCTTGCAATCAACCATTTCAACCTCTGTTCTTCCATTGTTCTTCCATTGTTCTTTCATTTAAATGGGAAAACAATGGTAGAAGTGTGGTAAAACACAGGTAGTTAGAATAGCTCCTGCCGGGAGCTCTGCTTACTCTGTGATATTATGGTTAATATTGCTCGTCGTCGCTGTCGAAGGGAAGCGTCGGGTCGGCAAGTTCTATCAGGAACTTGCAGAAAGCCCTGTAGGTCCAGAAAAGCGGGTTGATGGGCCGATGAGTGTAGTAAGGGTGATTGTAGTCGTTCACCACGTGGTAGGCCTCTGCGGTGCGGTGCTCTACATGATAGATAGCCGGAGGCGAGGTGAAGTAGTCGTTTTCGAGATGCAGGGTGTCGATTCCTGCCGCATCGGCGAGGTCCTGCAGGCGCTGCCATTCCTCGGCGGTGAGTCGCCGCTCGCCCTCGCTACGGATGCCATGGCGGAATAATTCTAGGTCAGGATAGGTCTCGTAGTCGATTTCCTTGGCCACACGCCAAGCAATGCGAGCCTCTGCACCGTCGAAGGTCACCTTGACCAGTACCGGCGATGTATTATCTCTATAGCGTCCCCTCAGCATCAGCAGACGCCATTCCTCCCGGATACCCTGAGGCAAAGGCTCATGGAGGTCGCCCTCGCCGAAGCCACGGAGGTGGTACGACACCTGGCGGCAGCGACGGATCACATGCTCTCTGTCGGCCTGCTGTGACGGATCCAGTTCCTCCGGCTGCACAAACAGCACAAACTCAGGGTTCTTCTCCTGTACAATCTTGGGGTTGTGCGGACGGCCCAATTCCTGCTCCAACGCGACAATCTCTGGATAGAGTTTCTCGTGGTCTCCAGTCATGTCCCAGTATTGGTAATAGTACTTCAACGCGCTGTCGCCCAGTGTCGTGAAGTAGTGATGCTGGTAGAGCAGCGAGTCGCCGAACAGTTGACAGAAGTAGTCCTTGTACTGCCGCTCCATGGCCGTGGTATCGGCGATATATTCCATCCAGTCATGATAGGTGAGGAGATATCGGTTTATAAGATATTTCATGTGCCCCGAGACGTCGTCTTCCTCGAGTATTCTTCCTTTCGCATATTCCCCGATGTCCGGTCCCCGGGTCGGCCCCTGCAGGGCTCGTTCCTCCTCACTAGCATAGATGATTGGAGTCAACTCCCATTCCAATCCTTCTATTTGTTTTCCTTGGCTGTAGAGCACATTGAAACGCGGCACCTTCTCCAGCGCACGGCGCACAGCACGTTCCTGCCTGCGCGACTCCCCGTTGATTTCCACCTTCTTGATGCGGCCGTCGCCATCCACCTCTTTCACGAGCACCTGCACGTAGGTGTGCCTCTCTTTGGGGGCTAGGCCGCTGTAGTCGATTTGCTGCTCCACGAAGGTTTGCAACAGACAGGCCGACAAGCCGCCATGTTCGTCGGAATAGGGCAGGAAGGTCTTGCGGTTGTCGAACACCTGCTTCTCCTTCACAATGCCTTGTCGCACGATGTGGTTGATGTCGAATTCGTATATTGAGGCATAGCCCATGTGGATGTAGTACAGACACTCACCGGCGACACAAGTAAGGGTGTCGTTGACCCAGTAGGCGAAGACTCCGTCCGTACCGGTCTGATAGCCGAAGAGCCTTTCCAATGGGTAGAAGTCGGAGCTGTCGCCCCTCTCGCCAATCCGGATAGCGGTGAGGAAGAGGCTGTCCTGCCTCAGCTCGAACGTGGCCTGGTAGCCACGATAGCAGGCGGTGGAACCCAATCCATACATGTCGTCCGGCCTCGGATGTGCCGCGTCGAAATAACCCTCCAGAGGGTTGCAGAACAAGGCCAACGTGTCCCCGCCCACAATCAGCAAATCGGGTATCTGCCCTGTGGCACGTGCCGTGCCGGACATCCCCAGCATCAACACCACAGTCAATATTCCGAGAATCCTTTTCATGAGCACGACCATGTCAAATTAAATCAGAACAGTTCCTGCTGGGAGCCTTGCTTAATCTTGCCGAGGTGCTGGTAGGCGAGCATGGTGACTTCGCGGCCTCGGGGGGTGCGCATGAGGTAGCCCTCCTGGATGAGGTAGGGCTCGTAGACCTCCTCGACGGTGCCGGCATCCTCGCCGACGGCGGTGGCGATGGTGTTGACACCCACGGGACCGCCCTTGAACTTGTCGATGATGGTGGTGAGGATGCGGATATCCATATCGTCCAATCCGTTACGGTCGACATTGAGAGACTGGAGGGCGTAGCGGGCGATGTCGAGGGTGATGGTGCCGTCGCCCTTCACCTGCGCGAAGTCGCGCACACGGCGTAGCAGGCGGTTGGCGATACGGGGGGTGCCGCGTGAGCGGCGTGCTATCTCGATGGCGCTCTCGGAGGTAATCTTCACCTGAAGGAGGCCCGCCGAGCGGTTGACAATCTTGGTAAGCGTCTCGGTGTCATAGTATTCCAGACGACAGTTGATGCCGAAGCGGGCACGTAGCGGAGCCGTGAGCATGCCGCTGCGGGTGGTGGCACCGATGAGGGTGAAGGGTTTGAGGTTCAGCTGCACACTCCGGGCCGCCGGGCCGCTCTCAATCATTATGTCGATGCGGAAATCCTCCATGGCGGAATAGAGATATTCCTCCACCACGGGCGAGAGGCGGTGGATTTCGTCGATGAAGAGCACGTCGTTGGGTTGCAGCGAGGTGAGGAGACCCGCCAAGTCGCCAGGCTTGTCAAGCACGGGCCCCGAGGAGGTTTTAATGCTGACTCCCAACTCATTGGCGATGATATTCGAAAGCGTGGTCTTGCCCAAGCCGGGAGGGCCGTAGAGGAGCACGTGGTCGAGGGGCTCGCCACGGTCCTTGGCGGCACGCACGAAGACCTTCAGGTTCTCCACCACCTGCTTCTGGCCGGCGAAACTGTCGAACCCCGAGGGGCGCAAAGCGCGCTCTATATCTTTCTCTTGCGCAGAGATACTTCTACTATCGAGACTGTCATTCACGGTGCAAAGATACGAAAAAATTAAGAATTAAGAATTAAAAAAAAAAATTATATAAAATAAAAATATCAAAATGCCGTTACACAAGCAATCAAACATTCAAACAATAATAATGAAACCTATCATTGTTGGAACCGACTTTTCGGAAGGCTCATACATGGCCTTGGAACTTGCCATCGATGTGGCCAACCGCTTCCAGAGCGACATCATCCTCATCTGGGCGCGTCGAGAGAAACTGCTTTTCAACGACGAGCAGCTGAGCGTGATGACCAACCTCGCCGAGGACAAACTTCAGTCGCTCTGCGACAAATACCAGCCTGCCCTGACATACGGCAAGCTGCGCTGGCAGATTACCAACGGCAAGGTGGCCCCCGCCCTGTCCACCACGGCCACCCGCGAGCTGGCCTCGATGATTATCATCGGCACCAATGGAGCCTCAGGCTTCGAAAAATACTGGATGGGCAGCCAAGCCGTGCGCATCGTGCAGGACTCGCCGTGCCCCGTGCTCACCGTGCGCCAGGGCTACGACTTCCACAAGCAACTGGAGCGCATCGTGGTGCCTATCCGCATCAACGCCAACTCGCGCCAGAAGGTGCCGCCGGCAGCCTCCATAGCCAAGATTTTCGACTCCGAAGTGCGCATCCTCGGACTCCTCGACATGAAGGAGGACGAGTCGGCCCTGCGCACCTACGTGCAACAGTCGGTGGACTACCTTGAGAAAGAGGGCATCCGCTACCAGACCGAGATTCGCCCCTACTCCAACTACTGCGACACCGTGATGGCCTACTGCGACGACATCAAGGCCGACCTCGTGGTCATCAATACCGAGCAGGACCGCATCATCAGCCAGATTTTCCTCGGCACCAACGCCCAGCAGATTGTGCACCGCTCGCAGATTCCCGTGCTCTGCATTCACCCCGCCGACTATATCAACGTGGCAGCCAAGGTGTGATGGACTACGACGTGATTGTGGTGGGTGGCGGCGCGGCCGGACTGATGGCCGCCTGCACGGCGGCGGAGCGTGGCAAGCGCGTGCTGCTGCTCGAGAAGATGGACCAGGCCGGGCGCAAGTTGCGCATCACCGGCAAAGGCCGTTGCAACCTCACCAACACCAACCCTCTGCGCGACACACTGCCTCACATAGGCTCTTCCACCGCCGGCACCACCAAGAAACCCGGCCAGACGGGCGGCGTGTGGCTGAGAAACGCCTACGGCCGCTTCTTCGCCCCGGAACTCATGGAGTGGTTCGAGCGGCGCGGCGTGGAACTGACGGTGGAGCGCGGCAACCGCGTCTACCCCGCCAGCGGCAAGGCGCTCGACATCTTCCTCGCCCTCATCAACGAGCTGGAAGGCAATCCCAACGTCACTATCCGCAAGAACGTCACCGTCAAGAGTGTCGAGACCTTCGAAGGACAGGCCACCGCTGTCATCCTCGAGCGTGGCGAGCGCATCGCCTGCCGCCACATCATCCTCGCCACAGGAGGTCTCTCCTACCCCACCACCGGCTCGACGGGCGCCGGCTACCGCATCTGCCGCGAACTCGGCCACACCATCGTCGAACCCGTGCCTTCGCTGGTGGCACTCAAGTGCCAGGAGAAAATCCCCGAGGAACTCGTCGGCTTCCAACTGAAGAACGTACAGTTGACAGTTTGCGGTAAAGCCTTCTTCGGCGAAATGACCTTTGCCAACGACGGGCTCGCAGGTCCCATCGTTCTCAGTGCCAGCCGTATGGCCAGCTGTACCTTGCATAGCGGTGAGACCCTCACGGCCTCGCTGGACCTCAAGCCTGCACTCACGCCCGAACAACTCGACCGCCGCCTGCTCTCCGACATCGACGCCAACGGCACCCGCATCTTCAACGACGCCCTGCGCCTGTGGCTGCCCGCTGAGCTGATACCACTGGCACTTCCCCAATTACATATAGAATATTATAAGCGTCTCCACCAAATCACTGGCGAGGAGCGCCGCCGTCTGCGCGACTGGCTGAAAGGTGTAAGATTCACTATTACAGGCACCCACGACTGGAACGAGGCTGTGGTCACCCAAGGCGGTGTGTCGCTGGCCGAGGTAAACCCCAAGACCATGGAAAGCCGCCTCGTCAGCGGTCTCTACATCGTCGGCGAACTGCTCGACCTCGACGCCGACACCGGCGGATACAACCTACAGATAGCCTTCTCCACCGGCCACGCCGCCGCCGAAGCGGTATAACTTATTGTTCGGCAGCGATAACGGCCTCTTCCCACTCTGACATCTTTTGGTCGAGTTGGTCTTTCAAGGACTGGTATTCTTTGTAGAAGTCCGGCGATTGTGCCTCGCCGGTGGCAAGTATCTCTTCTTTAGCTGCTATCTCGGCCTCAAGGGCTTCGATTTCCTGCTCTTTTTGCTTCACGACGTTCTGCAGCTTGCGGCGCTCGCGTTCGCGCTCCTTGCTCTGCTCGTAAGCCTGTTTGGAGGCGGTGGGGGCTTTAAGGTCTTTAGGGTCCTTAGAGTCCTTAAGGTCGTTAAGGTCCTTTGCCTGGTCCAAGAACTCCATGATGTCGCCCTTGAACTCGTGGACCGCGCCGTCGCGGAACTCGTAGAGCTCGTCGGTGAGGCCGCTGAGGAAGTCACGGTCGTGGGAGACCACGATGAGGGTGCCGGTGTACTGCAGGAGGGCATTCTTGAGGATATCCTTCGAGTTCATGTCCAGGTGGTTGGTGGGCTCGTCGAGAATGAGGAGGTTGCTGGGCGTGAGCAGCAGCTTGGCCAGTGCCAGACGGGCTTTCTCGCCACCGGAGAGCACCTTGACCTTCTTGTCGATATCATCGTCACCGAAGAGGAAGGAGCCTAGGATGTTACGTATCTTGGGCCGTATGTCGCCCTGGGCGATGTCGTCGATGGTCTCGAAGACGGTCTTCTCGAGGTTGAGCATGGCGGCCTGATTCTGAGCATAGTAGCCCAGCTGGACACCAGCGCCGAGGCGGAAGGTACCGGTGTAGTCGTTGATGTCGCCCACGATGATTTTGGCCATGGTGGACTTGCCCTCGCCGTTGCGGCCCACGAAGGCCACCTTTTTGCCCGCGGTGAGGAGGAAGTCGACACCGTCGAACACCTGGTTGTCGCCGTAGGCCTTGCCGAGGTGCTGCGCCTCGACAACAATTTTGCCGCTGTGGGGCGCCGGCGGGAACTGGAAGTGGATGCTCTCTGTGGAGACCTCGTCGACCTTGATTTCTTCCATGCGCTCGAGCATCTTCACACGGCTCTGCACCTGCTTGGCTTTGGTGGCCTTGTAGCGGAAGCGTTCGATGAAGGCCTCGATTTGCGCCACCTGGCGCTGCTGGGCCGACAGCTGCGCCATCTGGCTGGCGCGACGCTCCTGCATCTGGACGACATATTCGCTATATGGGCATTTGTAGTCGTAGATGCGGCCGGCGGTAATCTCGATGGTGCGCTTGGTGATATTATCCAAGAAGGTGCGGTCGTGCGAGACGAGGACCACGGCGCCGGAATAGGAGGAGAGATAGTTCTCGAGCCATTGTATAGAGACGATGTCGAGGTGGTTGGTGGGCTCGTCGAGGAGGAGGAAGTCGGGGTGGCGCAGGAGCAGTTTGGCCAGCTCGACGCGCATCTGCCAGCCGCCGCTGAAGACGGCCACAGGGCGGTCGAAGTCGCTGTGCTTGAATCCCAGGCCCAGCAGCACCTTCTCGGCCTGTTCCTGCCGACGGCCGCCGCCAAGGAGGGCCAAGTGTTCGGTCAGCTCGTTGTGGCGTTCCAGAAGGCGTGTATATTCTGCACTCTCATAGTCGGTGCGATCGGCGATTTCAGTGGTGAGGCGTTCCTGCTCTCGCTCGAGGTCGTCGAGGGCGCTGAAAGCGGTGAGAGTTTCCTCAAGGACGGTACCGATGGCGTCGGGCACCATCTCCTGAGGCAGGTAACCCACGGTCTGGCCCGCCGCCATGACGAGGGTGCCGCTCTCAGGCTCCTGCCAGCCGCAGAGAATCTTCAAAAGGGTGGATTTGCCGGCCCCATTCAAACCAACAAGGCCGACCCTGTCGTGGTCGGCGATGTTGAATGTTACATTCTTAAAGAGTTCGGTACCAGTAAACTGAACCGATAGGTTGTTGACGCTAATCAAGGCTCTCCCTTACTTGAGGTTGAAGTTGACAGGCAGGTTGAACTGCACACGGACAGCTTTGCCGCGCTGCTTGCCGGGAGTCCACTTAGGCATGGCCTTGACGACGCGGATAGCTTCGGCGCCACAACCACCACCGATGTCACGGAGGATCTTGGGGTTGGCGATGCTACCGTCGCGCTCCACCACGAAGGTGATGTACACCTTGCCGGTGATGCCGTTGTCGCGAGCCAGCTGAGGATACTTGATGTTCTCGGCGAGGTACTTGTAGAGTGCGTCAGTACCACCGGGGAATTCGGGATCTTTCTCGACGACGGTGAAAATCGGCTGTTCTTCCTCTTCCTTTTCTTCCTCAATGACCACAGGAGTGATTTCAGTGTTCTTCACCTCTTCGAACTCCTCAATCTTCACTTCCTGTTCAATCACCTTCGTATCTTCAACAACCGTAAGCTCTTCCATGTTCAGCTCGGGTTCTGCGGGAGGTGGTGGGGGAGGAGGAGGAGTGTCTTCCACATCGGTGTTCAGAATCTCGTCCATCTGTTCCACTTCTTCCGCTGGACCCTGGTTGCCTTCAGAAGAGTCGTCTTTGTCGTACGACCTGATGCTGAAAGCGCACAGGCAAACCGCAAGAATGACCACAAGGCCAATCTCTAGGAAGAGTCCTTTGCGTTTTTCGAGGTCCGCTTTGGGATTTTTCTTCTGTTCCATATATTTGTATCTTAATTGTTTATTTCAATATCGAGGGTTTTTTCCGCCCTCTTTTTTCACCGCTAAAATACAAAAAAAAATTGAATTACAAACATTTTTTTGTTAAAAAAGTTTTAAACAGGCACCTGACGGACCCTGATTTGCGGTTGCAGGAAGACCAGCCAGCCGCTGACGGCGGGGTAGCCCATGTCGGTGAGGGCACGGCAGTAGTGCTGTACCTGCTTGTTGTATTCATCCACCAGGTCGGCACCCGTCTTAAAGTCCACCACCCAGGTCTCGTCGGGGGCGAATACCACACGGTCGGGACGGCCTGAAACGGTGCCGTCGGTAAGGTCGCACTCGTTCTTCACCTTGTAGGCGGGGTCGAAGAAACGTGCCGTGGCGGGATGCGACACCACTTCATGGGCCAGCGTCTCGAGGCGCTGCCGCTCCTCGTCACCGAGGGGCTCCTGCGACGCGTAGCGCTCCACGGCGGCAGCCACGTCGCCGGCATGCTCCACCCCCGCCATCAGGGCATGGGCATGGATGCCGAAGCGCACACGCTCTTCCATCAGGGGGGTGAGGGCTTTCTCCGACTGCGAGACTGTCTTCACCTTGTCGGTCCAGTCGATATAGGAAAGGCGACGGATGAAGACCTCCTCCAACTCTTTCTCCTCCCGCTTCTTTTCTTCTTCCACATGAGAAAAATCGGGGTCACCGTAGTCGGCGTCGCCCTTGGTATACTCATACAGCAGCGAGGCATAGCTGACCGTCGTGCCACCCAACTTGGGTTGCGGCGCCACGACGAAGAGCTGCTCCTGCGGACGCGTGAAGGCCACATACAATATATTAAGGTCGTCGACCGTCGCCGCTTCCTTCTCGCGGTCGCGGTCGACGTCGAAGCGCGTGGAGGAGTCCTTGGTCAGGGTGACGTAAGCGGCGGGGAGCGACTTCTCGTAGGGAGCATAACGCTCGGCAGCATTCACCCAGAGGTTCATCCGGTGCGTGCCGGACTTGAAGAAGGGGCATATCACCACGGGAGCTTCCAAGCCCTTGGCCTTGTGGATAGTCATCAGTCTCAGGGCATTGCCTTCCGACGAAGAGGCGGCCGAGAGGTCGGAATGCTCGTCAAACCACTCCAGGAAGTCGCCGATGCCTTGGGGATGACGCAGAGAGAAGGAGGCCACCTTGTTGAGCAGCGACGCCACATAGGGCACATCTATCTGGTCGAGCCGCAGACGGCGCACCAGCTCCTCGCAACAGTCGTAGAGGTCGGTCGAGAGCATCTGTCCGACGTTGAAGTCGATACCTTCGCCCGCCAGCGCCTGCCGCAAGTCCACCTGTCCTTTTGTCAAGAAGACCTCATCGTGGCTATCGCGGATAATACCTAGCGAATAGAGCCTGTGCAGCAACTCGGCGGCGGCCTTGCGGTCAGCGACGTCGAACAAGCATCGCAACGCCGCCACAATCGTCAGCACGGCCTGGCTGCCACGCAGGTAGAACGACTCGGCGGAGCACTGTTCATACTTGCTGTTGGCCAGCAGGTAGCCGCCGACTACCGTCAGGTCGGCCTTGTTGCGACCCAGAATCATGATGTCGCGGACCTGATAGCGCAACTCGCCGACCAGCCGGTCGATGATGGCGAGCACCTCCTGGCAAACAGCCTCGGGATTCTCGGCGTCGACAAAGCGCACGCCCACATGGCCAACCGGCCGCTGGGCCTTCTTTTCGTTGTGCTTCTGACGGAGTTCCTCCTCACCTTCCGGGCAGTTGCCGGCGGGACCGAGATAGATCCTGCGTGACAAGTCGTTACCGTAACGGTTGCGTACCAGCCACGAAAAGAAGTCGTTATTGAAGTCCACCACGGCATCGGCGGTGCGGAAGTTGACATCCAGGTGCTGCAGCTGGTAGTTGCCAGACTGCGAGAGGGCGGTGCCGTGGTGCGGCAGACCCTCCACCTTGGGCAGCGCCACAAACTGGCGCACATCGCCCTGACGGAAGCGGTAGATGGCCTGCTTGCCGTCGCCCACCACCAGCGATTCATAGCCCTGCCCCACCCCGTTGTCGAGCAACGGCACCAGATTGTGCCACTGCAGCACCGAAGTGTCCTGGAACTCATCAATCAAGAAGTGGTGGTAGCGGTTGCCCAGACGTTCATAGATAAACGGCGCGGGTTCATCCTGCACAATATTGTTTATCAATCGGTTAAAGTCAGACAGATGCACCACCTCGTTCTCCTCGGCATAGCCGTGCAACTGGCGGTCGAGCTCGCCCAGCAGCGCCATGGAATAGAGCTCACGCAGCAACACGGTGCGGGTGTTATATTCGGTCATGGGCTCGCCCTGCATCTTCACCAACTCATTGAATATCTGTCTCAAACGAGGGGCAATTCGGTCGGCCTCTCCCAGCAGGCTTTTGTCTTTGCACAGGGTGGCGCCGCTGTAATCCACCGACTCGAACAGCTCCGTCATCTTTGCGTTGGGCTTGTAGGTCAGCCTGTCGCGCAGGGTCTGTTCGAAACGCGACATCTTCTGGAAAAAGGCGAAGAAACCCGTCTTCCCACCGACACAGCAGTCTGCACTCATGCCCACCGATTCCAGCAGGTCCATGGCCTCCTTGCCGAGGGCCTCCATCTTCCTCAAGAAAGCGCGGTTGTCGTCCTCATAGCGGCGATGCATCTCGACATACTCGTCCATCGAATAGTCGCCGAGTTTTTTCAGGTATTCGTCGGTACCCTCGGAGAAAAGTTGCTTGGCCAACTCGCGCAGCGACCACTCGATTTCGAAACCTTTCTCGTCCTCCATGCGGCTCACGGCATAGCGCTGCACCACGTTGGTCAGCGGTTCGTTGTTCTCGGTGCCCACCAGCGACATCAGGCGCGCCACCGCCTGGTCTATCAAGTCGTCCTTCTCTATCATCACCTCGAAATTCACCGGTTGCCCCAAGTCGTGGGCGAAGGTGCGCACCACCCGGTGCATAAAGCTATCGATAGTGCATACCGAGAGGTCTGAATATCTGTGCAATATAGCGCCACGGAGCCTCGCTGCCATCTGGCGGAGCTGGCGCTCGTCAACTGGTGGCAGTCCCGCTGGACGCTCGGCATTCAGAGCCTCCAGCAACGGCTCACCCATCTTCGACTCTTCGGGGTCGACACCATAGGCCTCTATCTGGCCGAGGTATTCCATAATCCTCTCTTTCATCTCGTTGGCGGCCTTGTTGGTGAACGTGATGGCCAAGATGCCGCGGAAGCGGGTATCCACACCCGCCAACCCGCCGGCCATCGCAAGCTTCAGGTACTCCTTCACCAGGTTGAAGGTCTTGCCCGAACCCGCTGCCGCCTTGCAGATTACGAAAGGATTATGCGCACTCATGAATCTCTGATTTTGACTGCAAAATTACAAAAAAAATTAAAAACTTTAAACTATAATCTTTAAACTTTAAACTTTTTTCGTATCTTTGCCTTTTACAATAGAAACAAATAAACGATACAACATAATGGAAAACAACAAATTGTTCAGCGAATTCCCACCCGTCTCCACCGAGAAATGGGAAGAGGTGATTAACAAAGACCTCAAAGGTGCCGACTACGAGAAGAAACTCGTCTGGAAGACCATCGAGGGCTTCAAGGTGAAACCCTACTACCGCGCCGAAGACCTCGAAGGCCTCGAGTACCTTGACAGCAACCCCGGCCAGAAACCCTTCACCCGTGGCAAGCATGCCGACAACAACGTGTGGGAAGTGCGCCAAGACATCCGCATCCACGACCTTAAGGAAGCCAACCGCATCGCCCTCGACGCCGTCGAACGCGGAGCCACCTCCCTGGGCTTCTGCGCCAAGGGCATCAAGAGCATCGACGACATGGCCACCCTCCTCAAGGGCATCTATATCAACGCTGTCAGCATCAACTTCATGTGCTCCGAGGATTATCTCTCTCTCCTCAAGCTCTATGTGGAGTATGCCAAGCAGCAGGGCTTCAACCCCGCCGACCTGCAGGGTTCCTGCGCCTTCGACCCCTTCCGCTATGCGCTGAAGCACGGCCGCTTCCACCGCGGCGAGGAAGGCGACTTCCAGATGGCCAAGGAACTCGTGGACTATGGCCACGACAACCTGCCCAAGTTCCGCGTCCTCACCGTCCACGGCAGCCTGCTCCACAACGCCGGCGCCAATATCGTGCAGGAACTCGGCTTCAGCCTCGCCGCCGCCAACGAGCTGGTGGCCCGTCTCACCGACCTCGGCGTCAAGGCCCACCGCGTGGCCTGCCGCATCGAGCTCAACGTCGGCATCGGCAGCACCTACTTCATGGAGATGGCCAAAATCCGTGCCGCACGCCTGCTCTGGAGCAAGGTCATCGAGCAGTACCAGCCCGAGTGCGACTGCGCCTACAACCTCTTCATCAACGCCACCACCAGCGAGTGGAACCAGTCGCTCTACGACCCCTATGTCAACATGCTGCGCTCCACCACCGAGGCCATGTCCGCCTGCATCGCCGGCGCCGACAGCATCTCCGTGCTGCCCTTCGACAACGCCTACAAGGAGGCCGACGACTTCGGCTACCGCATCGCCCGCAACCAGCAGCTGCTGTTGAAAGAAGAGTCCTATCTCGACAAGATTGCCGACCCCGCCGCCGGCAGCTACTATATCGAAAACCTCACCGACCAGATTGCCCGTGGTGCCTGGGAGCACTTCCTCAAGGTCGAGGAACTCGGCGGCTACTGCAAAGCCCTCCGTGCCGGCCTCGTACAGGACGAGGTCGAGAAGACCGCCCAGCAGCGCGACCTCGACATCGCCACCCGCAAGACCACCATCCTCGGCACCAACCAGTACCCCAACCTCCTCGAGAAGATGGGCGACAAGATGGCCGAAGAGCCCCATTGCTGCTGCAACTGCGAGAAAGGCGACGAAGTGCGCATCCTCAAGCCCTACCGTGGCGCCGAGCCCTTCGAGCACCTGCGTCTGGCCACCGAGAAGGCGGCCCACCGTCCCAAGGTGTTCCTGCTGACCTACGGCAACCTCGCCATGCGCAAAGCCCGCGCCGGCTTCGCCACCAACTTCTTCGGCGTGGCAGGCTACGAAATCATCGACAATCCCGGCTTCGCCACTCCCGAAGAGGGTGCCAAGGCTGCCCTTGAGAGCGGCGCCGACGTCGTGGTGCTCTGCTCCTCCGACGACGAATACGCCGAACTCACCCAGCCCGTCTGCAACCTCCTCAAAGGCAAAGTCAAGAGCCTCGTCCTCGCCGGCTTCCCCAAAGAGATGGTCGAGACCTACAAAGGCTACGGCATCGACGAATTCATCCACGTCAAGACTAACGCACTCGAGTGCCTCACTAACTTCCAGAAGCAATTCGGTATCCTCTAAATGTTCGAACTGAAACGACTTGATCGATACATTTTGGGCAAGTACCTCAAGACTTTCTTGCTGGCACTTGCCCTTATTATCATCATCGTCATCACCTTCGACATCTCCGAGAAACTCGACGACTTCCTCGAGCACCATGCCTCTCTCTGGCAAATCATCTCGGTCTACTACCTCAACTTCATCCCCAGCTTCGTCATCCTCTACAGCCCCCTCTTCATCTTCATCGCCGTCATCTTCTTCACCTCCAAGCTCGCCGGCAACAGCGAGATTATCGCCATTCTCAGCTCCGGCGTGCGCTACCGCCGCATGCTGCGGCCCTACCTCTTCGGTGCCCTCATCGTGGCCTTCGTCATCCTCATCCTCGGCAACTTCGTCATCCCGCGCTCCAACCGCACCCTCATCGACTTCGAGGAGCACTATGTCAAGTCCAAGGCCACCAACTACTACTCCAACCTCCACTTCCAGGCCGAACAGGGCGTCCAGATCTATGCCGAGAGCTACGACGTCCTCAACCGCACCGCCATACGCTTCTGCCGCGAAAAGATGGCCCCCGACGGTCGCATCACCCGTCGCGAGACCGCCGGCACCATCGTCTTCGACACCGCCAAGAACCTCTGGCGCTGCAACAACTACACCCTCCGCACCATCGACAGCCTCCACCGCGAGACCCTCACCTTCGAGGTCAACAAGGAGGCCGACTTCCACATCTCACCCGAAGACCTCAACCTCCTCTCCACACGCGTCGAGACCATGACCTCGCCCGAACTCATCCGCTACATCCAGCGCGAGGAGATGCGTGGCACCGGCACCGTCAAGACCGCCAGAATCGAGCTCTACCAACGTCTCATCAACCCCTTGGCCATCATCGTCATGACCTTCATCGGCGTGGCCATCGCAGCCCGCAAGACCCGCGGCGGCATCGGCGTGCACCTGGCCATAGGCATCTCCATCGCCTTCGCCTTCATCGTCTTCATGAAAATCACCACTGTCTTCGCCACCAACGGCGACCTCTCGCCCTTCATGGCCGTCCTGCTGCCTCAGATTATCTTCAGCATCGCCGCCGTCTGGCTGATTTATAAAGCACCAAAATAATATGTCAATAAAAGAAATAGAACAGCAAATCATCGACGAGTTCGCCAATTTCGACGAATGGCTCGACCGCTACGCCTACCTCATCGACCTCGGCAAGGAATGCCCCGTCATCGACGAGAAAGACAAGACCGAGGAGAACCTCATCCGCGGATGCCAGAGCCGTGTGTGGCTCAGCTGCGAGCAGCGCGACGGACGCCTCTACTTCCGCGCCGACAGCGACGCCGTCATCACCCGCGGCATCATCTCCCTCCTCATCCGCGCCCTCGACGGACAGACGCCGCAGGACATCCTCGATGCCGACCTCGCCTTCATCGACGCCATCGGCCTCAAGGAGCATCTCTCCCCCACCCGCTCCAACGGCCTCACCTCCATGGTCAAGCAGATGAAGATGTACGCACTGGCATACAAAATGAAAAATGAAAAATGAAAAATGAAAATGGGTTGATCCCCAATCAAGAAACAATAAAATCCGCCGTCGTCAACTGTCTGAAGAATGTCTACGACCCCGAGATCCCGGTGAACATCTACGACCTCGGCCTCATCTACAACGTCGACGTCGACCCCGACCTCAACGTCAAGATTCTCATGACCATGACGGCCCCCGACTGCCCCGAAGCCGAGTACATGTATCAGGAGGTGCGCCAGATGGTCAGCTACATCTCCGGCGTCAAGAGCGTCGACGTCGAGCTCACCTTCGACCCGCCTTGGACCATGGACATGATCCCCGACGACATCAAAGTGGAACTAGGATTCATGTAGAAAAATGACATTATTGTCACTCATAAGGAAGAAGAAGGGAAATCCGTCAGGCTCGCTCGACCGGATGGCGTGGCGGCGTTTCCGTCGCAACCCCCTCTCCGTCGCCAGCCTCGTGGTTATCGTCCTCTTCGCCCTCGTGGCCATCCTCGGCTACCTCATCACCCCCGACCACACCCCCTACTGCAATCAGCAGTACCTCGAACTCGCAACCCAAAAACCCTTCTCCCACGCGTCTTTCCTCATCACCGACGAAGACTCACTCAACACCAAACACTCAACACTAAACACTCTCCTTCACGGCGAGCCGTTGAACTACACTGCCACTCCCATTAAAGAATATAGATACGCGCGCGATAGCATCTTTGCCGTCCCCTATAACGGCGAGCCTATCGTCGTCGCCGCCTCCCAGGCACGCATCGACGAGCGCACCTTCATCCTCGGCACCGACGCCTACGGGCGCGACGTCCTCAGCATGATTATGATAGGCTCGCGCGTGAGCCTCTCCGTGGGCTTCATCGCCATCCTCATCGCCCTGCTCCTCGGCATCACCCTCGGCGCCCTCGCCGCCTACTACGGCGGGTGGGTCGACAACCTCATCCTCTGGCTCATCAACGTCGTCTGGTCCATCCCCACCGTCCTGCTCGTCATCGCCATCACCTTCGTCCTCGGCAAAGGCTTCTGGCAGATATTCATCGCTGTGGGACTCACCATGTGGGTCGACATCGCACGCGTGGTCCGCGGCGAAGTCCTAGGCATCAAGGAGAAAGAGTATGTCGAAGCCACCCGTGCCCTCGGCTTCTCCACCTTCCGCACCATCTTCCGCCACATCCTGCCCAACATTGTCGGTGCCGTCGTCGTCATCGCCGCCTCCAATTTCGCCTCCGCCATCCTCATCGAGGCGGGCCTGAGCTTCCTCGGCATCGGCGTCCAGCCCCCCATGCCCTCCTGGGGCATGATGGTCAAGGAGAACTACGGCTACATACTCCTCGACAACGCCTACCTCGCCTTCCTCCCGGGACTGGCCATCATGCTCGTCGTCCTCGCCTTCATGCTCCTCGCCAACGGCCTCCGCGACGCCCTCGACATCAAACGCTGAGACCCCCTTGCGGAATGCCATGATTCCTGTTAAGAATTTTTAGCAATCAATAAATATCTAATAATCAACCGTTAACACTTTCACCCTAAACTTTTTTCTCCCTATATCAAAAATAGTTTGTATTTTTGCACTTTGAAAAACCGAAAAGAATAATTAATTATTAACCTTAAAACATTAAAAAACAATGAAGAACATTTTCAAAGTTATGGGCGTTGCCCTGCTCGCTTGCAGCATGATTATGGTTTCCTGCAAGAAAGATGAAAACGAAAACGCTTCCGGCGTGAACGTGAAATTTGGCACCGCTCAGTGGAGCACCGAGAACATCTACTGGGAGCAGATGTACTACCAGAGTGGTGAACCGGCCCCCCTTTTCAGCTGGCAGGTTGAAAAAGGCAACACCGCTGCCGATCCTATGACTTGGGGTATGACCGGTGACGAGGCTAAGACCTATAGCGGCAACTATCAGAGCCAGGACTTGAGTAGTTACTATGTTTGGTTCTACGTCAACAACGATGACGACTACTTCCAGTACAATGGCAATGAATACCCCATCAATCAGGGTTGCACTGCCACCACCACCATCAGTGCTCTCGACGTCACTGCTAACACTGTCAGCATGAACGTCGCCGCCACCACCTTCGACGGTCCCGCCTACGTCGAAAGCCAAGGTACTAGCGTTGTCACCACCGACTTGACCATCGACGCCAACAACGTCAAATGGACTGTGATGACCAAATAAGACAAAACGAAAAGTTTTTACAACCTTTTTAATCAAAGACAATGAAAGCAAGATTTTTGTTTCTCGCAGTCGCCGCAATGGGTCTGACCGTCGCTTGCAACAACAGCAACACCGCTGCTGAAGACACCGTGGACAGCACTCCCGTCGAGGATACCACCATGGTTGCCGAGCTCGTCGACAGCGTGGCTATCGACAGCATCGTCGCCGAGGAAACTCCCGCCCCCGCTGCAAAGAAAGCCACCGACAAAAAGAAAGTCGAGGATCCCAACGCCTTGAAGAACAACAACAGTGGTTCCATCAAGAACGAGGGTTCCAACGCCAACACCGGTAAGAGAGACCGTCAGTCCGACAATCTGCAGAACGCCCCTGCCCAGCAGGACAATGGCATAGTTGCCGGCAAACGCAAACGCCAGGGTCAGAACTAATCATTCTGCGTTGAAACACCAACAAAAGGGAGGGTCATAGTACCCTCCCGATTTTTATACACTGAATCATGAAACACACCCCCCTGCTGATAGCGGTATTATTGCTGGTCGCCTGCAACCCGGAGAAGAAAGCGATAGAAGAAGTTGCCTACAACTACTGCATAGCCACCTCCTACTATAAAATTGACGAGGCCGAGAAATATGCCACCCAGGAGACCGTCGAAAAAACACTCCCTATGGCGCGGTTCTTCATAAGCCAGGTAGACTCCTCCTTTTTCGCCGCCGACTCGCCTGTCGACATCGATATCAAGGAAGTGAGCCAAACCTCCGACACGACAGCCTATGTCGTCTACCACAAAGAGACACCGCTGAAAAACTTCACCGACACCCTCCAAATGCGTCTCCGCAACGGCCACTGGCTTGTCCACTCCCCGCTCCGCACCCATACCAGCAATAGAGCGGAAGAAAACACCAAGGAACCAGAACCCAAAAATCCCTGATTATATTCAGTAAGTGAGAAAAAGCACCCGTTTCAACTTTCAGAAACGGGTGTTTTTTTTGTTTATTACCCAAAATCTCCTTTTTTAACAGTTCTTATGAAAGTTTAGTTATGTTTTACAAAAGTAAAAGTTGATAAGAAGAGGACAAGAATTTGATAAGAAGAGGATAAGAAGAGGATGTCTACTAAGTATTGATTGACAGCATTTTAGGTAATCTTGTTCTACTTTCGAGTTAAAACGCTTGTTTTCAGTGAGTTGCATTTCTTAAAATTTGTTAATTCGAAAAAAGGTGAAAAATGCGAAAGGTTGCGTTTGCAGGGGTCGATTAACATCTATTAACATTTGCAGCCGGCGGGGTGGGGAAAAGTTATCAACAATGACTGTTTTCTGCGGAAAAAAACGTATTTTTGCAATTTGAAATATTTTACAGACGATGCCACAGTTCACTCACCTACATGTACACTCACATTATTCGATGCTCGACGGAATGTCGAAGATTCCGGATTTAATCAAGAAGGCCAAGAAGGACGGTATGTACTCGATGGCCTTGACGGATCATGGCAACATGTTCGGCATCAAGGACTTGCTCGACACTGTGGCGAAGGAGAACAAGAACCGTGCCGAAGGGGAGCCGGAGTTTAAGCCCATCGTGGGCACCGAGGCCTACTGCGCCCGTCGCACGCTCTATGACAAGGACAAGAACTTCAAGGATATCAATCCCGAAAACGGGAAAGAACGTGTGGTGGACCGCAGCGGCTACCACCTCATCCTGCTGGCCAAGAACCTCAAAGGGTACCATTCGCTCTGCAAGCTGGCATCGATAGCCTACACCGACGGTTTCTACGACCGTCCGCGCATCGACCACGACGTGCTGGAGAAGTACAAGGAGGGCCTCATCGTCTGCTCGGCGTGCCTGGGTGGCGAGATTCCGCAGCTCATCATGGCCGGCAAGCTGGAGGAGGCCGAGCAGCAGGTGCTGTGGTTCAAGGAGCGCTTCGGCGACGACTACTACATCGAGCTGATGCGCCACAAGACCGACAAGCCCAACGCCAACTACGACACCTACCAGTGGCAGATGAAGGTGGAGCCGGAGCTGATACGATTGGCCAGGAAGCACAACATCAAGCTGGTGGCCACCAACGACGCCCATTTCGTGCTCGAGGAGCACGGCGATGCCCACGACCACCTCATCTGTCTGGCCACGCAGAAGGACTATGACGACCCCAACCGCCTGCACTACACCAAGCAGGAGTGGCTGAAGAGCCCGGAGGAGATGGCCGAGGTGTTCGCCGACCTGCCTGAGGCGCTGGAGAACACGATGGAGGTGGCGGCGAAAATCGAGACCTACAGCATCGACAGCGACCCGCTGATGCCGGTATTCCCCATCCCCGAGAGCTTCGGACGCGAGGAGGACTGGCGGCAGAAGTTCACGGAGGAGGACCTCTTCAACGAGTTCACGCGCAACGAGAAGGGCGAGGTGGTGATGAGCCAGGAGGAGGCCGAGAAGAAAATCAAGAAGCTCGGCGGCTACGACAAGCTCTACCGCATCAAGTTCGAGGCCGACTACCTCTCGCATCTCGTCTGGGAGGGCGCCCACAAGCGCTACGGCGAGGAGCTCAGCGACGAGGTGAAGGAGCGCATCACCTTCGAGCTGCACACCATCAAGACGATGGGATTCCCTGGCTACTTCCTGATTGTGAGCGACTACATCCGTGCGGCGCGCGAGGAGCTGGGCGTGAGCGTGGGTCCCGGGCGAGGGAGTGCGGCAGGAAGCGTGGTGGCCTACTGCCTGTGGATTACGGACCTCGACCCCTTGCGCTACGACCTGCTGTTCGAGCGTTTCCTGAACCCCGACCGCATCTCGCTGCCCGATATCGACGTGGACTTCGACGATGCGGGACGCGGCAAGGTGCTCGACTGGGTGACGCACAAGTACGGCAAGGAACGCGTGGCGCATATCATCACCTACGGCACTATGGCTACGAAGAGCTCGATTGCCGACGTGGGACGCGTGGAGAAGATACCCCTCAACACCGTCAACCAGCTGAAGAGCTATATCCCCGACCGCGGGTTCCCCGACAATGTGAAGGACGAGAAGGGCAAGGCTCCGAAAGTGAATCTACACAACTGCTACAAATATGTCCCCGAGCTGAAGAACATCATGCAGGACGGCCCCGATGACCTGCGACGCATGCTGACCTACGCCGAGGAGCTGGAGGACACCAACCGCCAGATAGGCATCCACGCTTGCGGCGTCATCATAGGCTCGCAGGACATCACCAACGTGGCGCCGGTGTGCGTCATCAACGACAAGGAGAGCGGCGAGGATGTGCTGGTGACGCAGTACGACGGCCATGTGGTGGAGAATGTGGGACTCATCAAGATGGACTTCCTGGGGCTGAAGAACCTGACCATCATCAAGAACTGTGTGAGGATGGTGAAGAAGCGCCTAGGTGTGGACATCGATGTCGACCACCTGCCGCTCGACGACGAGCTGACCTACAAGCTCTTCTGCGACGGCAACACCGTGGGTGTGTTCCAGTTTGAGTCGGCGGGCATGCAGAAGTACCTGCGCGAGCTGCAGCCGCATGTCATCGACGACCTCATCGCCATGAACGCCCTCTACCGTCCGGGTCCCATGGACAACATCCCCGAGTTCATCGACCGCAAGCAGGGCCGCAAGCCCATCAGCTACGACCTGCCGGTGATGGAGAAATACCTCAAGGACACCTATGGCATCACCGTCTACCAGGAGCAGGTGATGTTGCTCTCGCGCTTGCTTGCCGGCTTCACCCGCGGCCAGAGCGACACGCTGCGCAAGGCTATGGGCAAGAAGCAGATAGACAAGATGAACGAGTTGGAGGTGCTCTTCTACGAGGGGGGCGAGAAGAACGGCCACCCCAAGGAGGTGCTGAGCAAGATATGGGAGGAGTGGAAGAAGTTCGCCAGCTATGCCTTCAACAAGAGTCACGCCGCCTGCTATTCGTGGGTGGCCTACCAGACGGCCTACCTGAAGGCGCACTACCCTGCCGAATATATGGCCGCCGTGATGACGAGTGCGCAGACCGATATCAGCCGCGTGCGCGAGTTGATGGACGACTGCAAGAAGATAGGCGTGGAGGTGGCGGCGCCGAGTGTGAACGACTCGGAGATGGACTTCTCGGTCGACAAGGATGGCAAGATACGTTTCGGCCTGCAGGCCATCAGCGGCATGGGCGAGGCGGCGTCGAGTGTCATCATCGCCGAGCGCGAAAAGAACGGCACCTTCCAGGATATCTTCGACTTCCTGAAGCGCGTGGACATGCACTCGGTGAACAAGAAGAACATGGAGGTGCTGGTGAAGGCCGGCGCCTTCGACGGCATAGGCACCATGCACCGGGCTCAGTATTTCTACAAGGAGAACCAGTTGGAGACCACACCGACCTACCTCGACATGCTGGTGCGGTGGGCCATCCGCCGTCAGGACGGCGCAGCGAGCAACCAGATGAGCATCTTCAGCATGAGCGAGGAGCTGGCCGAAGAGGACCATCCGCCCATTCCCGAGTGTCCGGAGTGGAGCACCATCGAACGCTGCCGTGCGGAGAAAGAGGTCATCTCCACCTACCTGAGCGGCCACCCGCTCGACGATTTCAAGTACGAGATGAAGATGTTCACCAATGTCGGGGTGTCACAGCTGGCGGCATTGGAGCAGTTGACGGGGCGCGAGGTACACTTCGGCGGTATGGTGTCGGGCGTGAAAGGCGGTGTGTCGGCAAAGGGCAACCCCTACGGCTCGATGGTCATCGACGACTACTCGGGCAGCTACGAGCTGCGGCTCTTCGACGAGGAATACACCAGCTTCAAGAACTTCTTCATCGACAACACCTTCGTCTATATACGTGCGCTGGTGCGCAGCAACAGCTACAGGGACAAGAAGACGGGTGCGGAGAAGACCTTCACGCGGCTGAGAATCATCTCGATGTCGCTGCTGGGCAAGGTAATGGACAAATACACGTCGAAGCTGTCGTTCACGCTGCCGCTGGAGGCGGTGGACGAGGACTTCTGCAAACGGCTCACGCAGCTGGCGCGCAAACATCGTGGCGACGTGCCGTTGCAGGCCATCGTCGTCGACGCCCCGCGGAACCTGACGCTGACACTCAACACCCCCACCCTCAAGGTGGCGGTGCACGACATCCTGTCCGACCTGGAGATGTTGCGCGGTGTCACCTCCGTGCAACCGATATTGAAAAGTTAAAAGGGGTCGCTTCGCTTAAAAGGTTAAAATGGTTTAAATGGTTTAAAGGGTTTAAAGGGTTTAAAAGGTCTAGGAACAGCTATATGCAAGAGATTGAGTTTTATACACGGGTGGGAGTGACGGCGATGCCGTTCGAAATCGACTTTGCCACAGGTATCGTCAGCCTGGGTTCCTGTTTCTCGGACGAGATGGGTGCGCGGCTGCGCGACGGCGGCTTTTTCATAGAGCAGAACCCCTTCGGGACGCTCTACAATCCCGCCTCCATCGCTTCGGCTTTGCACAGGCTGATGTATGACAAAGAGATAGGCCTTGAGGACCTCGTGGAGCATGAGGGGTTGTGGCATTCGTGGCACCACCATGGGAGCTTCTCCCGGCCCACGGCGGAGGAGTGCCTCGAGGCCTGCAACAGCCGTCTCCACCAAGCCCACCAGGCGCTGAAAGAAGCTCATCTGCTGATGATTACCTTCGGCTCGGCGTGGATCTATGCTCTCGCCGAAAGCGGCGAGACCGTAGCCAACTGCCACAAGGTGCCGCAGGAGAATTTTGTGCGGAGGATGCTGGCGGTGGAGGACATCGTGGCGCTGTGGCGGCCGCTGCTGGAGGAGCTGCATGCCTGCTTCCCGCTGCTGCACGTGATTTTCACCGTCTCCCCCATCCGCCATATCGGCGATGGGATGCATGGCAACCAATTGAGCAAGAGCACCCTCCTGCTGGCCATCGACGAGCTGACCGACAAAGAGTTGCCGCCGCCGAAGCGCAAGAAGAAAGGCGTGAAGGTAGAGGAGTCCGACCATCCCGTCACCGTCTACTTCCCTTCCTACGAGATAGTGATGGACGAATTGCGCGACTACCGCTTCTATGGTCCCGACATGGTGCATCCCTCGGACTTGGCCGTCGATGTCGTATGGGACCGCTTCCAGCGCATCACCATGACCCCCGCCGTCCGCGACCAGGCCCACTTCAACGCGAAACAGAGGAAGCGGGAGTGCCATATCACAATAAATGAAAGAAAGAATCGTTAATGATAAAAAAACCGAATTTCATGGAGAAGAAAAACATAGCACTTGTCATGGGTGGTTTCAGCGGTGAGCACGACATCAGCATCGCCAGCGGAAATCAGGTCTACGGTCAGCTCGACCATAATAAATATAATGTATATAAAATTGTGGTGGAGCGTGAAGGGTGGTATTGGCTTGACGGAGAAGAACACCGTCCTGTCGACCGCGGCCACTTCACAGTCACAGATAACGGACAGACCGTTCAATTCGACTTGGCTTTCATTATCATTCATGGCAATCCCGGTGAAAACGGCGTCCTGCAGGGCTACTTCGATATGTTGGGCATAAAGTACACCACCTGTGGTTTCTACACTTCGGCGCTGACCTTCCAGAAAGGCTATTGCAACCCTGTGGTGAAGAGTTTCGGTGTGGTGAAAGTGGCCGAGTCGGTGCTGCTGTACGAAGAGCCAGACAAACAGGGAATTGAGGGTCTGTTAGGCAGGCTGAAACTACCTGTTTTTGTTAAGCCGGCCGCCGGTGGCAGCAGCGTGGCGACCACAAAGGTAAAGACAGGCGACCAACTCCTTCCCGCTATCCGCGAGGCCTTCACCGAAGACCACGCCGTGCTGGTGGAGGAGTGCATTGTGGGCCGCGAGTTCGACTGCGGTGTGTTCCGCAAGGCCGACGGCGAGTTGCTGGTGTTTCCCATCACCGAGATTATTCCCAAAGGTGGTCATGAGTTCTTCGACTATGAAGCCAAATACCAAGGATTTAGCAATGAGGTGACACCTGCCGAGGTTGATGAACGCATCTCAAAGAACATACAGAAAGTGTCCGGAATTCTCTACGACCGTTTAGGTTGCAAGGGTATAGTGAGGTTCGACTATATCCACGACATGGCCGCCGACGAACTTTACTTCCTCGAAGCCAACACCATCCCCGGCCAGAGCGCTGAGAGCATCGTTCCCAAGCAGGCGAAAGCCATGGGCATCAGTCCCGCCGAGCTCTATGAGATGAGCATCCAGGCTGCGTTAATTTAGTGGGTAGTTGGTAGTTGGTAGTGTGTAGCATTTGACCCCTGTGCTGCCCACTACCCACTAAAAAAGGAGTTCCGTTGGAACTCCTTTTTTGAGGTCGCTTCCGGATTTGAACCGGAGTAGCAGGTTTTGCAGACCTGTGCCTAGCCCCTCGGCCAAACGACCTTTTCATTTTTCGAGGTGCAAAGATACAACCTTTTTCCAAACTGGCAAAACTTTTTTTTGAATTAAGAATTAAGAATTAAGAATTAAGAATTGGTTGTCAACGCTTTATTTACGTATTTTTTTTGTATGGATTAGTTTTTTTTCGTATCTTTGCAGCGTGAAAAAGAAGGTAAGATTTATCCTATTCGTCGCAGTTTTACTGCTTTTTGGCTGTCAGGAGGAGGTGAAGATAGACCCTCTGAAGCGGTCGAAGGTCGACGGTTTGAACAAAGAGGCCTTCCTCAACCGCTACAAGGAGCCAGACCTCTGCCTAGACTATGCTGGAAAAGCCTTGGACTATGTCCACGACTCGCTGCCCGAGTATGTCGACGGCGAGTTGCGGGCACTCAACAACATGGCCTTTGCCTACTATCAGGTAACTGATTACGAAGAGGCTACAAAGATATTGGAGCAGGTGGAGAAGAAGGTGAAAAGTGGGAAGGCGAAGGCGGAAAACAGCGATATCGAGTTGGTTATTGCGCGACTGCTCAAAGCCCGTCTGCTGCAGCGCAGCTGCCATATCGCCGATTCCTATGAATTGCTTTACGACATCGGGAAGTCCGACATTCTGGAGGACCGGAGCGGCACGCTGCTCTACAACTACGCCCAGACCGAATACTACATCACCCTGCTGACGCTCAATTTCCACTACCGCAACGGCAAGGAGGCCGACGTAAAGTCGATTATCGACGACATTGAGCAGCGCCGCAAGGACCTCAAGGTGGACTATGCACAGGACCTGGCGCTCAACTATGCCATCGCCTACGGCCTCCAGTCGGCCGGCGAGAGCAAGCGTGCCCTTGAGTACTGCGACTACAACTTCGAGATTCTGGAGAATCCGCATATCGACGCTTTCTGCCTCTACCATTATGCCAACACGTTACAGATGACCGCCTCGGTGCAGAAAAGCATGCCCGGGTCGGTGCCTCCCGACAGCGTGCTGGCGCTCTATGACGAAGCGCGCCAGTGTTTCTTCGAGTATGGCGACCCCTACCAGATGCTCGGCGGCGTCACCTCCACAGCCCGCTATGCGCTGCTTATCGGCGACACCCTGATGGCACACGAGGTGCTCTCGGAGTGGCGCTCCATGCGTGGCACTTGGAAACCTTTCTCGGCGCCGAAGATGGAACTGGGCTATTTCGACGTCCTCATCCGCAGCTGTCTGGCAGAAACCGCCGACGAGAACCGTCAATGGTACGAGCACCGCTGCGAGCTGGAAGAATATGTGGCACAGAACGAGAAGGAAGATTTCGCCCTGCAGAACTCCCTCTCCATGGCCAACCGACGCAGCGATCTGCTGATAAAATTCTCCTACACCCTGGGAGGCATGCTGTTGGTGCTGCTGGTACTGGTTATACTGCTGGTCCGGGCGGCCCTGCGCCTACGCCGTGAGAAACGCCAGCTGCAGGAAGCCAAACGCCGCGATGTGGAGCGCATCGCCAATGTGGAGACCTGCCTCAGCGTGATGCGCCACGATGTCAGCCCCTTCATCGGCTACCTGCGCAATCCCGACCTCCCCGCCGAATTACGCTCGGAAGTTCTCGAGCAACTTCTTCGCACCTTCGACAACATCAAAAACTGGACCTCGCTCTCCATCCCCAGCGGCCTGGCATTCACGCCGTCGACGTTCCCGTTGAGAGAGGTGATGGACGAGGTGAAGCGCCAGGTCATCACACCCTCAGAGGGTGTGACCCTCGATTTCCAAGAGACCGAAGCCTCGATATGGGGCGACCGCCTCCTGGTGACAATACTACTGAGAAACCTGATTAACAACGCCCTGCAACACACCACGGAAGGCTCGGTCGTTGTGTCTGTCAACCAGTCGGACGACGGGATGGCCGAAATCGTCATCGCCGACACCGGCACCGGCATGAGCCAAGAACAGCTAGAGAACCTTTTCAGTGCAAGCAAACCCAACGGCGACCACGGCTTCGGCCTCATCCTGTGCCGCTACATCGTCAAGAAGCACGACGACAACACCCGACGCGGCTGCCACATCTGGGCCGAAAGCACCCCCGGACAGGGCACCACCATGCATGTGATGCTGGCCTCCGATAAAAAAAATTAACGCGATGAACAATATCCGAGTAATGATGGTTGACGACGAGCCTTTGATTCGCAAGGCTGTCAAGTACGAGATGAACGAACGAGGTGCCGAGGTCGAATGCCACACCGGCGACTTCACCACCGAGACGCGCCGCGTCGAGATGGTCGACACCTTCGCCTCCGGCCCCAGTCTGATGGCTGCTTTGGAATCGGTGGAAGCTCCCGACTATGTCCTGGTGGACATGGAGTTCCAAGGCGAGCCCACGGGCGGTCTACTCATCACACGTCGCCTGCATGAACGGTATCCGAATGTCAGAATCATCATCTTCTCCGGAAGATTCGACAACCCCCTCGCCTCGGAAGACAACAGGAGCCGTCGCATCAACGAGATAGGCTCCGTGGTGATGGAAGCCCTGCGCCTCGGTGCCAGCGCCTTCGTCAGCAAGAACGCCGCCGGAGGCTTCTCCATCGAGAACATCCTTCGTGCCATCGCCTGCCTCGAGCGTGGCGAACAATTCTTTTTCAACTATCCTGTGATGCTGACCATGAAAGAGGCCGCCGAGCACTATTTCGCCCTTGTGGGCACCCAGGCGGGCATCGAGGTGAGCGACACCGAGCGGCAGCTCCTCCTTCTGGAGGCCGCCGGATGCACCGCCAGCGAAATATCCTCGCGCCTCGGCGAGAGCGACAAGGCCATCCAAGAGCGGCAGAAAGACCTCTCACGGCGGTTGGATATCGTCAACAAGAGCGCCGCCCGCGTCGCCAAAGCGCTCTCCCTCGGCCTCATCGCCCCCACCGCCATCAGTTTCCTACCACGGACATAAAAAAAACGACATAATATGCGACATGAAGTTGATTTCCTAATAGTTGGCTCTGGCATCGCCGGACTTTCCTTTGCCCTCAAGGTGGCTCCCTACGGCAAGGTGTGCATCCTCACCAAGGGAGACGCCGCCGAAGGCAGCACCCGTTATGCCCAAGGAGGCATTGCTGCCGTGATGTACGACTCGGACTCGTTCGACAAGCATATCCATGACACCTTGGTCGCCGGCGACGGCATCTGCGACCGCGAGGTGGTGGAAATGACCATCCGCGAGGCCCCCGACCGCATCCGCGAGCTGGTGCAGTATGGCGTGAACTTCGACCGCGAAGGCAGCGGTGGGCGTTTCGACTTGCACCGCGAAGGCGGACACAGCGAATTCCGCATCCTGCACCACAAGGATAACACCGGAGAGGAGATTGAGCGTGGCCTGCTGGAAGCCGCCCGCAGCCATCCCAACATCGAAATCAAAGAGCGCCAATTCGCCATCGACATCATCACACAGCACCACCTGGGCCAGAGAGTCACGAAGCACACGCCCGACATCGAGTGCTATGGCGTCTATGCGTTGGATTGTGACACCAACCGCATCGATACTTATTTAGCGAAGGTGACTTTGCTGGCTACCGGAGGCATGGGCAACGTCTATTCCACCACCACCACCCCCGTCATCTCCACCGGCGACGGCGTGGCGATGGTGCACCGTGCCCGCGGCGTGCTTAGCGATTTGGAATTCATGCAGTTCCACCCCACCTCGCTGTACAACCCCGCCGAGAAGCCCGCCTTCCTCATCACCGAGGCCATGCGTGGCGCCGGAGCCATACTGAAAGATCGCGACGGCAAGGAATTCATGCAGAAGTACGACTCACGGTTGTCGTTGGCGCCACGCGACATTGTGGCTCGCGCCATCGACAACGAGATGAAACTCAGCGGAAAGGACTACCTCTACCTCGACGCCCGCGGCATCGGCCGCAAGCAACTCATCGAGGGATTCCCGACGATTTACGCCAAGTGTCTGAGTATCGGCATCGACATCACCCGCGACATGATACCCATCCGTCCGGCGGCGCACTACCAATGTGGCGGCATCAAGGTGGACCGCAACGGCGAGTCTTCCATCCACCACCTCTATGCTGCCGGCGAATGTGCCTGCACGGGCCTGCATGGTGGCAACCGCCTGGCCAGCAACTCGTTGCTGGAGGCCGTCGTCTATGCCCACAACGCCGCACAATCGGCCATATCAACGTATCAACATATCAACTTATCAACCCACCGTCAGGTGCCCGACTGGAATGCCGAGGGGATGGTGCTCAACGAGGAAATGGTGCTTATCACGCAGACCAAACGCGAGTTGCAGGAGATCATGTGGAACTATGTAGGCATCGTCCGCTCGGACCTGCGCCTGCAGCGCGCCTTCGACCGCCTGAACCTCATCTTCCGCGAGACCGAAGACCTCTACAACCGCTCCGTCCTCACCGAACCCCTCAGCGAGCTCCGCAACCTCATCGCCTGCGCCTACCTCATCATCAAGATGGCACGCGCCCGCCGCGAAAACGTAGGCCTGCACTACTCGCTCGACCTGCTGGAGAAATAGACCACATCTGTTTTTGTGAATAAAAATAAAATGATATGAAAAAAATTTTTTTTCATTTACCTGATACTGTCATCTGTAATGTATGCCAAAGCACAGGAAGTGGTTTATAAACCCTTGAATACATATTATTACACTCATTGGACTGCGGATACTTGCCGGGACATGGCTTCTTTTGACCAGATGTATGATGTTATTATGCAACCTATAAGATATGCCCATTTTAAAAGGGCTATTGTCGATGACAAGAGTATCACAGTCTATGGGGTTGCTTTTTGTGCGCTTGTGGACACGTGTATATGTTATTCTAACATGGTTATAAACACAAGATATTATACAAATAACATCGAATATCCCATACCCGACAGTGCCTACCTGAAGGTACAGATGCGGCGGTATGACAACGGGGCAATGCCATTGGTGACGGAAACAATAGTGCATCCGTTGTACTCGATGCCGAGAAATTATTTGAGAGTTCCTTTCTCTGGTATCCCAGATATGCCTATTTATGAGGCCTATTTCCCCGAGAGTGTAACAGTGAGTGATGATACCATCTATGTGGGCTATTTCATTCCGCATCCAGAAGGCCCGTTTTTCTACCTAAATTATACAATGAATTTTCATACATGGCCAATCTCCAGTGCTCAATTGTACCAAAGAGTAGAATCTTATTTGGATAAAGACTCTTCGATGGTGGGGGATTATATGATTCTGGATACGATTGGCGGGGAATGGAATAGCCAATTCCCGGATGATATGTGGTTTGACATGTACCTTTTTCCCATCATAGCGCCTCAACCACAAGGGGTGGAAGAGAACCACGAGGAGGTTAAAGTGTTACTGTCTCCCAATCCGGCATCGCAAGTGACAGGCGTCTCTGCCTCTTCGGTTATCGAGCGGCTGGAGGTTTACAATACCGCTGGGGAGAAGGTGTATGAGTCTCAGCCCGGACATGTGCTGGAACTTTTGGATGTGTCGCAGTGGCCATCGGGTGTATACTTGTTGAGAATACACACCCCCCAAGGCGAGACAACAAAGAAACTGGTGGTTCGTTGATACTCTTCTATTTTTGGGCATAATTCAAAAAAAAAATCAGATTTTAACATTTATATGTAAAAAATTGCTTATCTTTGCAGTCTCTTTTTAAATTAAAAAAACTGTTTAACAACATAAAATAAAACAACATGATGTCATTACTCATTCTTTTGGCCGACATAGCCATGGGCTATCTCGGCGCAGCAGTGGGAGCCGGCTTGGCAACCATCGGAGCTGGTATCGGTATCGGTAAAATCGGACAGGGTGCCATGGAAGGCATGGCCCGTCAGCCCGAGGCTGGCAAGGACATCCGTTCGACGATGATCATCGCCGCCGCTCTGGTGGAAGGTGTCGCCTTCTTCGCTGTCGTTGTCTGCTTCCTGATTGCTGTGAAGTAAAACAACAGAAAACAACCCATGGGCCGGCGATTGGCCGGCCCCTTTAAAAGTAAAGGTTAAAGGTTAAAGGTTAAGGGTTAAAGAAATTGTCGCCATGCACCGTTGCGCAAGCATCGTTAAACATTAACCGCTAACCGTTAAACATTATAAAAAAATGAACAATCCTCTGATTAACCCGGGTCTCGGCACCTTTGTTTGGATGCTCGTTTCGTTCGGCATTCTGGCTCTTATCTTGATCAAGTGGGGATGGCCGATGATTCTGAAGAGCCTGAAGAACCGCGAGGAGGCTATCACCGCTTCCCTCAATGAGGCCGCCAAGGCCCGTGAGGAGATGAAGAGCTTGGTGGCCCACAACGAGGAGTTGCTGCGCGAGGCCAAGATTGAACGCGACGAGATGCTGCGCAATGCACGTCTCACCAGCGAGCAGATTGTCGAGGAGGCCCGTACCCGCGCCGCCGCAGAAGCCGACCGCATCGTCGAAGCCGCCCGCGAGAACATCAACTACGAGAAACTCAAGGCCATGCACGAGCTGAAGAACCAAATCGCCAACCTCAGCATCGAGATTTCCGAGAAACTCCTCGGTGCCGAACTCAGCGACAAGGCGAAGGCCGATGCCCTCATCCAGCGCGAACTTGACCGTGTACACCTGAATTAATCTCCACGAACTGAGAGTTAAGAACTATGAACGACTATCGCATCAATATCAGCTATGCCAAAGCGCTCCTGATGACCGCCGAAGAGAAGAAGGCGGCCGACAGGGTGGCTGAGGACATGCGGCTGGTGAATGTCGTCTGCCAGGAGAACCATGTGCTCACGGCCGTCTTCGCCAACCCTGTCATCCGCCCCGACCGCAAGGCGGGCATCGTGCGCGACCTGTTCGGTGAACACTGCGGCGAGGTCACCATGGCATTCCTTCTCTTCGTGGTGAGGAAGAACCGTTCGGTGAACCTGCGCGGCATCAGCGACGCCTACCTGACCCTCTACCGCGAGAGCCGCGGCATCGTACTCACCGAACTGGTGACGCACCAGCCCACTGACGAGAGTGCCGACAAAGCGGTTACCGAGTTGGTGGAGAAATACACCGGCAAGAAAGTGGAACTCCATGCCCGCACCGACGAAAGAATGCTGGGCGGCTTCAAGCTGGAGTTCAACCACAACATGTACGACGCGCGCCTCCGCACCAAGATTCTCAAGCTCCGCAAGGAGTTCTCGAAGAATGTCTATGAAAGTAAGTTATGAAGTTAAAAAGGTTAAAAAGGTTCGCTTCGCTTAAAAGGTTAAAGAGGTGACGGACCCATTACAGAAAAAACCCCTTAAACCTTTTAAACCTTTAAAACTTTTAAAACAAAAATTAAAACAGTATGTCAGATATCAAACCTGCCGAAGTATCGGCAATATTGAAGAAACAGTTGTCGGATGTAAACCTCGACGTCGAACTCGAGGAGGTGGGCACCGTGCTCACTGTGGGCGACGGCATTGCACGCGTCTACGGCCTCAACAACGCCCAGAGCGGCGAGCTCGTCGAGTTCACCACCGGCGAGCAGGGCATCGTGCAGAACCTCGAGGAGGACAACGTGGGTGTCGTGATGCTGGGCGAAGTAAGCACCATCAATGAAGGCGACACCGTGAAGCGCACCAAGCGCATCGCCTCGCTGCGTGTGGGCGAAGGTCTGCTGGGCCGCGTCATCAACACCATCGGCGAGCCTCTCGACGGCAAGGGCCCCATCGAGGGCGAACTCTTCGAGATGCCCATCGAGCGCAAGGCCCCCGGCGTCATCTATCGTCAGCCCGTGGAGCAGCCTCTGCAGACCGGCATCAAGGCCATCGACTCAATGATTCCCATTGGCCGTGGCCAGCGTGAGCTCATCATCGGCGACCGCCAGACCGGTAAGACCGCCATCGCCATCGACACTATCATCAACCAGAAGAACAACTACGACGCCGGCGACCCGGTCTACTGCATTTATGTGGCCTGCGGCCAGAAAGGCTCCACGGTGGCCAATCTCGTGAAGAACCTCGAGGAAAAGGGCGCTATGGAATACACCATCATCGTGGCCGCCACGGCCAGCGACCCCGCCGCCATGCAGTTCTACGCCCCCTTCGCGGGTGCCGCCATCGGCGAATATTTCCGCGACACGGGACGTAACGCCCTGGTCATCTACGACGACCTCTCGAAGCAGGCCGTGGCCTACCGCGAGGTCTCGTTGCTCCTCCGCCGCCCGCCGGGACGTGAGGCTTACCCTGGCGATGTGTTCTACCTCCACAGCCGTCTGTTGGAACGTGCCGCCCGCATCATCCAGAACGACCAGATCGCAGCCCAGATGAACGACCTGCCTGCCTCACTGAAAGACAAGGTGAAAGGTGGCGGTTCCCTCACCGCACTGCCCATCATCGAGACCCAAGCCGGCGACGTCTCCGCCTATATCCCCACCAACGTCATCTCGATTACCGATGGCCAGATCTTCCTCGAGACCAACCTCTTCAACAGCGGTGTGCGTCCCGCCATCAACGTCGGTATCTCGGTCTCCCGTGTGGGTGGCAAGGCCCAGATCAAGTCCATGAAGAAGATTGCAGGTACCCTGAAAATCGACCAGGCCCAGTACCGCGAGTTGGAGGCCTTCTCGAAGTTCGGCTCCGACCTCGACGCCGCCACCAAGGCGGTGCTCGACAAAGGTGCCCGCAACGTCGAGGTGCTGAAACAACCGCAGTACAGCCCCATGCCCGTCGAAGAGCAGGTGGCCATCATCTTCTGCGGCACCAACGGCCTGCTGCAGAAAGTGCCCATCGACAAGGTGCGCGGCTTCGAGAAAGAGTTTATCTTCATGATGCGCAACGAGCACAGCGACATCCTCGCCAACCTCCGCGCCGGCAAACTGGTCGACAGCGACCTGGCCACCATGAAGAGCGTCGCCCTCGACCTGGCAGAACGATACAAATAGTGTGTAGTGGGTAGTGTATAGTGGGTAGCATCTGACCCCAATACTACACACTACCAACTACCAACTACCAACTTGAAAATATTATGGCTAACTTAAAAGAAGTCCGCACCCGTATCACCTCGGTGAGTTCGACGCAGCAGATTACCTCTGCCATGAAGATGGTCTCTGCCGCCAAGTTCCGCCGTGCGCAGAATGCCATCGTCGGCATGCGACCCTACGCGGCCCAGCTGAACGAGATAGTGGACGATATAGACACCGGTGGCGATGTGCTGACGCCCTTCCATGCCGTGCGTCCGCTGCGAACGGTGCTGCTGGTGGTCATCACCTCCAACAAAGGTCTCTGCGGCGCTTTCAACAGCAACGTCCTCAAGCAGGCTCAGTCGCGTATCGACCACTACCTGCAGACCCTTCCCGCCGACGGCACGCTCCGCGTAATGTCGATAGGCAAGAAGTCGTCCGAGATGCTGGCTCGCCGCAAGGACATCCAGCTCACCACACACGACGACCTACTCGACAACCCTGCGTTCGACAATGTCGCCACACTGGCCGACAGCATCATGCGCCAGTTCGAAGACAAGGAGCTCGACCATGTGGAAATCATCTACAACTGCTTCAAGAACTCGTTGACGCAGGTGCTCACCACCGAGCAGTTCCTCCCCGTGAAACCCGGAAAATCAGGAGATTCGGGGAAATCCGGCAACAACAACGACTATATCTATGAACCCTCGAAAGAGGACATCGTGCGCAGCATGGTACCGCTCACCCTGCGCTCCACTCTCTTCCGCATGGTACTCGACTCGCTGGCATCGGAGCATGGCGCCCGCATGACCGCCATGCAGAAAGCCACCGACAACGCCACCGAGTTGCTGAAGGACCTGCGACTGAGCTACAACAAAGCACGACAAGCTGCCATCACTAACGAGATTATCGAAATCGTCAGCGGTTCAGAAGCCCTGAAAGGCTAATAACAATAGGAAATAGGCACCGGTGGAGATACATTGGTGCCTATACTATATATATTAATATTATGAAAAGATATTTTTTATCCATATTGTTGCTGCTGTGCTTCCCTGCCGTGATGCAGGCCAAGCCTGTCGACAAGGCTGTCGCCGGCCAGGTGGCCAGCCAGGTGTTGAAAAAGCAGGTCGTCAACGCCACGCCCGCGGACTTCACCGAATGCTATCTCTTCATCGGTGCCGACGGCAAAGGATTTGCCCTGGTTTCGGCCGACGACTGTGTGCGCCCCCTGCTGGCCTATTCCATTGACGGCACATTCGATGCCGACCACATGCCCGCCCATGTGGCTGCTTGGATTGACGGCTACCAACGTGAGATAGCCTCCGTGGTGGATGCCGGCATCGCACCCTCTCCCGAGGTGCAGTCCCTGTGGGAGAACGTCTGTGCCCACAAGAGCAGCAATGCCGTGGAGCCCTTGCTCACCACCCGTTGGAATCAAAGTCCCTTCTACAACAGCTTCTGTCCCTACGACACTACCTACTCCGCCCACGCTGTCACTGGCTGCATAGCCACGGCCATGGCGCAGATTATGCGGTACTGGGAGTGGCCGGTCGTAGGTTGGAACAGCCATGCCTACACCCACCCAACCTATGGGGAACTGTCGGCCAACTTTGGCAACACCCTCTACCGCTGGGACCTGATGCCCGACACCCTGAATGCCCTCTGCGACAGCACGGAAATCAATGCCGTGGCCACCCTGATGTACCATGCCGGTGTGGCTGTCGAGATGAACTACAGCCCCATTAGTAGCGGAGCCGCCGCCATCACCCATGGAGGTCTTGACTTCCCCTGTGCCGAGAATGCCTTGAAGACCTACTTCCGCTATAACCCCATGCTTTCCGGTATCAGCAAGGCCTCTTTCAGCGATGCCGTATGGGATTCCATGTTGCGCGCCGAGTTGGACTACACCCGTCCAGTACTCTATACCGGTAGTCATCCTTCCCTTGGCGGACATGCTTTCGTGCTCGATGGCTACGACACCCTAGGCATGTTCCATGTCAACTGGGGCTGGGGAGGCGGTTACGACGCCTATTATACCATCGACTCGCTCTCGCCCGGTGCCGGCAGTATGGGTGGCACTCCCATCTACACGTTCAACACCCAGAACACCGGCCTCTTCTATGTGCATCCCATGGCGATTACTTCCGATACGGTGGTCAATATCGACATCGCCGTCAACAACCCCGACTGGGGAACTGTCGAGGGCACCGGCACCTACCCTCTCTACGACACCGCCAACATCATCCCCCATGCTGCCGAAGGCTATCGATACCTGCGCATGTGCAACGGCTGGAACAAAATGCCGTTATCCTTCTTGGCCGTCAACGACATGCAGGACTCCGTCTTCTTTGAACGCATCGAAGGCGACACCGTGGGCTACTGCAGCGACCTACCTGTCACTGCCTGGCGCGACGACTATGGTGCCACCACCGAATGGGGCATCCGCATCCCGACCATCATGCGCCGGTCCCGCCAGCTCACCGCCGTGCAGCTATATGCCTATATAGGAGGAAACTATACCATGAACATCTACCAGGGCGACTCCATCGACGGTGCCACGCCGGTCTACACGGACCAATACTACATCACCGACGACGAAGCGGGTTGGAACACCCTACGTCTCGACAGCGTGCTCACCTTCTACCACTCACAGACCATCTGGATTACCTTCAGCATCACTGCCGACGAAAGTAGATATCCTGCCAGCTTCTCTTCTTTCTGCGGCAACAGCGACGGTAGCTGGTACCACCTGCCCGATGGATGGCAGCCCTATGACCGACTGGGAGTGTATAACACCTGGATGATACGCGCCATCTTCGATCCCCGCGACCGCTTCCATGTGGCCGCCTCGCCCAACGACATCCACTTCGGCGATGTTACCGGCATGGGATACTATGCCCCCGGCGACACCATCACCCTCAACGCCATCCCTCACAACGGCTACCAATTTCAAAGTTGGGGCAACGGCAGCATCGAAAATCCCCTGCACTTTGTCCTCACCTGCGACACCACCTTCATAGCCTACTTCGTGTCCATCACCGGCATCGAGGAAATAGATAATTCAGAATTGAGAATTGATATTTCCGGCCTCGACCTCAAGGTGGAGAACCCCACCGGCCGCTCCCTCGACCTCTATGACATCCAAGGCCGCCGCCTCGCCACCTCCAATCTTTCAATTTTCAATTTTCAATTTTCAATTCCCGGTGTCTACCTCCTGAAAACGGAAGGTCTACCTGCACGTAAAATAGTAGTAATTAAATAATTGCATTTTCTCCTTATATTATTATATATATGCATCTGAAAAAACTCATCCTGACGACTCTGCTCCTGCTTGTCGCTGGCGTGACCGGAGCCAAGCCTGTCGACCCCTCGGTGGCACGCCGTGTCGCCGAGAACTTGCTACACAAGTCCGTTATCAACGCCACACCTGCCGACTTCTTGCAATGCTACCTCTTCGCCGGTGCCGACGGCAAAGGCTTTGTCCTCGTCGCCTCCGACGACTGCGTCCGCCCCATCCTCGCCTACTCCCACGACGGCCAATTCTTCCCAAATGACTCAAGCAATCAAGCAATCGAGCAATCAAACCTCCCCCAGCACATCGCCCACTGGATCAACGCCTACCAAATCAATATTGCCGCCCTCATCGAAGCCGGTGCCGTGGCCTCGCCCAAAGTTCAGGCCGAGTGGCAGAGCCTCCTCAACAATAAATACCACCGTGTGCGCGACAACGCTGTCGAGCCACTCCTCACCACCCGCTGGAACCAAGGCTACCCCTACAACCTGCAGTGCCCCTATAGCACCGCCGACAGCGCCTACAGCGTCACCGGCTGCGTGGCCACCGCCACAGCACAGGTGATGAAATACTGGAATCATCCCGCCGTGGGACGTGGTTCGCACTCCTATAGTATCCCTGGTTTCGGCACCCTGTCGGCAGTCTTCGACACCACCCACTACGACTGGACACACATGCCCGACAGCCCCGACGGGCTCTCCACCGACCAGGAACGCAACGCTGTGGCCCAGCTCATGTATCACATTGGCGTGGCCGTGGAGATGAGCTACAGTCCCCAAAGCAGCGGCGCTTTTGTGGCCTCCGACGGCAACACCTCGATGGCCTCGTCCGAGAACGCCCTGAAGAACTATTTCCGCTACAACCAGGCCCTCTTCTCCGCCGCCAAGGCCGACCACAACGACAGCGAATGGGACGCCCTACTCACCTCCGAACTCGACGTCTCGCGCCCTATGGTCATCTCCGGTCACGACAACTCCGGTGGCCATGCCTTTGTCCTCGACGGCTACGACACCCTCGGCTTCTTCCATGTTAACTGGGGCTGGGGCGGTTACTGCGACGGCTACTACACCCTCGACTCCCTCAACCCCGACGGCAGCGGCATCGGCGGCAACGCCACCAACGGCTACAACAACGACAACAAGGTGCTCCTGCACGTCTATCCCGCCTCCGAGAATCCTTCTGTCACCGTCAGCGTGGCCTCTGCCAACCCGCTGCAGGGCACCGCCTCCGGTGGCGGCACCTTCTCACCCTATGCCCAGAACACCTCCCTTTTGGCCACCGCAACCGAGGGTCACCGTTTCACCTCCTGGAAGAGTGGCTGCCATTACAACCCCTTCCGCTTCTCACCCAACACCGACATCTCCGACACTGCACTCTTCGCCCCCCTCGGCGGCGACACCCTCAGCTACTGCTACGGGAACAACAAAGGTCTTTGGGGCAGCTTTGAACACTTCCCCCTCGAATGGGGTATCCGTCTGCCCGCCAGCACCATAGCGCCGCATCGTCAACTCGAGAAAGTACAGCTCTACTGTGTCTCCGAGGCTGACTACACCATCAATATCTACTCCGGCAACGGACTCGAGCGCCTGCTCTCCTCCACCAGCTATTCCTCTGGCTTTTGGGGATGGCATACCATCCACCTCACCAATCCCGTGCCTCTCTACGACACCCTGCCCATTTGGGTAGTCGTCTCCTGTGGCACCTACACCAACCCTGCCTCCTACTCCAGCTATTCCGGCAACCCCGACGGCTGCTGGTTCAAGCGCAACGGAACCACATGGGGACAGGTCACCGAAGGCGGAGAATACCTCTCTTGGATGCTCCGAGCCCTCCTCGGCCCGTTGCAGCCTGTCGATATCGACGTGCAGTCCAGCGACCCCGAGAAAGGCACCGTCAGCGGCTCCGGCTCCTACTTCCCCGGCGACACCGCCATCCTCCTCGCCACTCCTGCCCCGGGCTACCGCTTCGCGGGATGGAGCACCGGCGACACCGACAACCCGCTCTACTTCCGCGTCACCTCCCCCAGCTCCATCATCGGCTCCTTCCTACCCGCCGCCGGCATCGAAGAAATTGAAAATTCAAAATTGAAAATTGAAATCTCCGGTCTCTACCTCCAGGTGGAGAACCACACCGGCCGCCCCTTTGACCTCTACGACATCACCGGCCGCCACCTCGCCACCTCTCACCTATCATCTTTCACCTTTCACCTCCCCACTCCCGGCGTCTACCTCCTCCGCTCCGGCTCCACCGTCCAGAAAATCGTAGCAATCAAGTAACGAAATCACATTATAACGTTATAACGAAAAAATAACTGAAATGGAAAAGAAACAATCCTATGCCATCCCCATCGTCGTGATGATCCTGCTCTTCGGCATGATCTCCTTCGTCACCAATCTGGCCTCGCCCATGAGTGATATCCTCCAGCGCCAGTTTGGTACATCTAACTTTCTGAGCACTCTCGGCGTCTTTGCCAACTTCATCGCCTATGCCATCATGGGTATTCCTGCCGGCAAGATGTTGCAACAGCGGGGTTACAAGAAAACAGCCCTTATCGCCGTAGGCGTAGGCTTCACCGGCGTAGGTATCCAGTTGCTTTCGGGATTTGCCGAAAGTTTCGCGATTTATTTGCTCGGTGCCTTTATCGCAGGCTTCTCCATGTGCTTGCTCAACACCGTAGTCAATCCCATGCTCAATCGCCTCGGTGGCGGCGGAAACAAAGGAAACCAACTCATCCAATTTGGCGGCTCTTTCAACTCTCTTTGCGGCACTGCCGTTATCGTCCTCACAGGACTGCTTATCCCCTCCATCGTCGATGCCAAGATTAGCGATACGTTCCCTCTCATGTACACCGCTTTGGCAATCTTTGCCCTCGCCTTTGTTGTCATCTTGCTGACAAAGATACCGGAAAATCAGGAAGACTCCAAGAAATCCGGAGACACTCTTCCCATCAAAAACCTCTTCCAGTTCCGACATTTTGTCCTGGGTGCTTTCGCCATTTTTATCTATGTCGGTGTTGAGGTGGGTACTCCACAAATGCTTCAGCAGTGGCTTCAGGACGAGAATCTTGACCTTTTGTCAACCACCAACAATGACGAAGCCATTGCCGGCTCCGTTGCCGGCTTCTACTGGCTGCTGATGCTCGTCGGCCGCTTCATAGGAGGTCTTCTGGGTGCCAAAGTATCGCCCCGCAAGATGCTCTCCGTTGCCGCCGCTGCAGCGGTGATACTTGTGCTTTTGGCCATTTTCATTCCTGTCACCTCCACGATTTCCTTCCCAGGCTTCGACCGAGGCGGCTTCGCCATAAACGTCATACCTCTCAGCGCCGCCCTCCTCGTCTGCGTGGGCCTTTGCACTTCTGTCATGTGGGGCGGTATCTTCAACCTCGCCGTTGAGGGTCTTGGCAAATACACTGAGCGCGCTTCCGGCCTCTTCATGGCCTTAGTCTGTGGCGGTGGCATCCTGCCCTTGCTGATGAACGGTGTGGTCGATATCTTTGGCATCTCGGGATACCAGCCCAGCTACTGGGTCGTTGTTGCCGGCTTCGCCTACATCCTCTTCTACGCCCTTGTCGGATCCAAGAATGTCAACAAAGACATTCCTGTCTGACCTTCAACACTGAAAAAACTATCTCTATCACGTCTCGGAGAGACGTCCCCACATGAAACGTCAGGGGGCGTCTCTCCGTGTCATAATAGGTGGTTGTGAAAAAAAATTTTGTCGTATCAAAAATAATTCATATCTTTGCACATTGGAATAAATATACTCCAACGAGATTATTTTTGCGTAAAATACAAATAATTAAATATTTAATAACATGAGAAAAACTAAACACTTGTTTCTTGCCTTGTTGGCGGTAAGCGGTCTTTCTACCGCCTGGGCATCCAACCTGCCAGGCAGCAAGCCCGACAGCACCGCGGCGAAAACCGCCTACGATGTGGTGTGGACCGGCGAGACCAATGTCGTCTACAACGGCCAGCCGCAGAACGGCCTCACCGCCTCCTATGTCGACCTCAACGGTGACCCGCAGCCGTTGACCAACTTCACCTTCACCAAATTCAATGCCGACAACTCCATCGCCGAGGTCATCACCTCGCCCGACTTCCCCGTGAATGCCGGCTCCTGGAATGTGACGGTCACCCCGCCCGCTGGCATTATCCTTAGCGGCAACACCAACATGCTCAACATCGACAAGGCTACGGTGTCTGTCATCGGCGCCTTGGCCGAGGTCGCCAAGTTCGACGACGGCTCCATCGCCGGTGTCGTCACCAACCAGGGCACCCTCACCGGTGTCATCGGCAACGACCCCATCAGCCACCTCACCACCGCCGTCTTCACCCCCATCCCCGGCTCTACCAATTCCACCATCACCCTCTGGTATGCACAAACGGGTGACACCAACGCCTGGAAAAACTACCAATTCGATTCCACCTCGCGCTTCTACACCAATTCCGGCGTCGTCATCCCCAACATCCTGCCCAACGCCAGCCTTGCCAACAACGGCTTCGACCTCTCCGCCTACGGCTACTGCACCGGCAACACCTACAATATCAACTACCACCTCCTCAGCGGCGTTCCCGACCAGTACAGCATCAACTTCGACGATGCCGCCATCCCCGATGTGGATTGGGCTTTCCTGTCCACCGCTGGCCAGAACGGCACCATCAACGTCACCCTTCCCACTGCCACCGTGCCCACCGGCGACTACACCCTGAACGTCTACTTCCGCGACAGCCGCTACCCCGGCCTCGTCAGCAACCCCATCCCCTTGACTCTCCACATCAACCTGCCCGAGACCTACACCATGCCTCTCTTCGACAACGTCATTGCCCTGGTCGACACCTGCCACTGCTTCACCGAAATCCAGTGGTTCCACAATGGTGTTGAAATCCCCGGCGCCAACGGCTACTACTACCGCGAAGAAGGCGGCCTCACCGGCGACTACTTCGTCCGTGCCAAGATGAACGACGTGCTCACCTACACCTGCCCGCAGGCCAACCTGACCGACCTCATCTCCGACGAGACCCCGGCTGCCACCGTCGTGGCCTACCCCAACCCCACCACCGAGAGTGTCAACATCACCATCGAAGGCTCCTATGACAACATCCACACCCTCCGCGTCATCAGCACCCTGGGCGTCGAGATGGAATACCGCACCTTCGAAGGCAACAGCACCACCGTCGACATGCGCAGCTTCCAGCTGGGCAACTACATCGTCAACGTCGACGGAATGGTTGTCAGAGTGATTAAGAAATAAGGTTTAAGAATTAAGATTTTTATGAATATGAAAAGAATCATGATAGCCCTCGTCGCTGTGTCACTGGCCTTCACGGTCAATGCCCAGCAGAACGGGTACAGCAATTATGCAGGCCTGACCTTGGGCGGAGGCCTGAACACCATGACCTTCAGCCCCACCAACGGCACCCAGAGCCTCGGGTTGGGCTTCGACGCAGGTCTGCACTACACCCACTTCTTTGGCGAACATATCGGCCTCGGCCTCGGTGCCCACTACACCTACGCCAACGCCTATGCAAACTATGACGGCACTGTGGTCACTCCCGGCCTCACCCATCCCGCCAACCCCGGCGTGACCTACGACCTCCATGCCGGCTTCAACAACTGGAAAGAACGCGAGACCGTGGGCGTCCTCGGCATCCCCGTGGAAGTCTTCTACCGCTCCATGCTCAACGAGAAATGGACCTTCATCGGTGGCATCGGCATCCAGTTCGACCTGCCGCTGCACGGCCACTATAGCGGTGCCGACGGCTCCTACCGGACCACCGGCGTCTTCCCCGCCCTGGGCAACTACGTGGTGAGCGATGTCCCCGAGCACGGCTTCAGCACCTACGACGACGCCTCCGACGCCAAAATCGACAACCTGGGATTCAATGTCAGCGCCATCCTCGACCTCGGCTTCCGCTTGGCCTTGGGCGACAACTGGGGCCTCTACCTCGGCCTCTATGGCGGCTACGGACTCAACAACATGATTTCCGAACAGAAAGACGTCTCCCTCATGGTGGTCGACAACAACAACACCGCCAATATTGACTATCACGGCACCTTCGGATCCAACGAAATCGACAACCTGCACATGCTCCGCGCGGGCCTGAAAGTGGGTATCGACCTGGGTTGGGACTGCCGCGACCGCGAAGCCGAGCGCCTGGCCCGCGAGAAAGCTATCCAGGACAGCATCGACGCCGTCCGTGAGGCCGAGCGCATAGCTGCCGAGAAGGCCGCCCGCGAAGCCCGCGAGAAAGCCGAACGTGAAGCCGCCGCCAAGAAAGCCGCCGCCGACCGCGCCGCCGCCGAGAAGGCTGCCGCTCAGGCTGCCGCCGAACGTGAAGCCGCCGAGAAGGCCGCCGCTCAGGCTGCCGCCGACCGCGCCGCCGCCGAGCGTGAGGCCATGAAAGCCGCCGCCGAACGCGAAGCCGCCGAGAAGGCCGCCGCCGAACGCCGCGCCCTCGCCGAACGCACCAAGGCCGAAGCCGTCAAGCAGATTCAGGCCATCAACGCCACCGTCTACTTCGAGACCGCCGGCACCAAGGCCAAATTCGACGCCGTCACCGATGGCGCCATCCACGCCATCTGCGAGGCCCTCAAAGCCGACGAGAACCTCACCGTCACCGTCTACGGCCACACCGACAACACCGGCTCCCACGCCATCAACATGAAGTATGGCCAGAAGCGCGCCGACGCCCTCAAGGAATACATGGTCAAACTTGGCGCCCCCGCCAAGAGCATCAACACCGTGAGCAAGGGCCCCGACGAACCCATCGCCGACAACGAGACCGCCGAAGGCCGCGCCAAGAACCGTCGAGCCACCGTCGAGCTGAAATAGTTTTTCATAAAAAAATATTTAATGGTGGGGTGTCCCGATTTCCGGGGCACCCTTTTTTTATCCCTGGCAAGTCGAGCTCAGGTTATATATTTGTCCGTTCGTTGTACGATAGTTGTACGATACTTGTACGATGATTTATCGTACAAGTATCGTACAACTATCGTACAAATAACGTACAAGTGATTAAGGATGTGTCAACTGGTGGCATACTGGGACATGACGGGAGGGAAAACGCGGGTAAAACATTTTTTTGTACTATATCAAAAAGATTTCGTATCTTTGCAAAGCATTTTGAGCGCGCCATATCCTGTCAATGGATTGTTGCTCAAGGTGTTGGATTGAAAAAGTTGAACCCGTGCAGGGCAGGATGCACACAAAAAAAGAGCTGCGGAGCTCACTCTCCGCAAAAAAGAATGGATTATAAGAACGTACAACCGCTGGCAGATTTCGATTGGAATGCCTTCGACGAGAAAGCCGGTAAAATCAGCGACAACAGCGCCAATGTGAACAATGACGCCTACGAGAAGAGCTTCAACGCCTTCACGGAGCAGGATGTCATCGAGGGCACCATCGTCTCCATCAACGACCGCGAGGCCGTGGTGAACGTGGGAGCCAAGAGCGACGGCGTCATCCCCGCCAGCGAACTGCGCTACAACCCCGACCTGAAGGCCGGCGACAAGATTGAGGTCTATGTCGAGAGCCAGGAGGACAGCAACGGCCAGCTGATGCTCAGCCACAAGAAAGCCCGTATCCTCAAGAGCTGGGAGCGCGTCAACCAGGCTTACGACAACCAGGAGATCATCACCGGTTATGTCAAGAGCCGCACCAAAGGCGGTCTCATCGTCACCGTCTTCGAGAACATCGAGGCCTTCCTTCCCGGCAGCCAGATCGATGTCAAACCCATCCGCGACTACGATGTCTATGTCGACAAGACCATGGAGTTCAAGGTCGTCAAAATCAACCACGAATACAAGAACGTCGTCGTCAGCCACAAGGCTCTCATCGAGGACGAGATCGAGGCTCAGAAGGCCGAGATTATCAGCCACCTCGAGAAGGGTCAGGTGCTGGAAGGCGTCGTGAAGAACATCACCAGCTACGGTGTCTTCGTCGACCTCGGCGGCGTGGATGGTCTCATCCACATCACCGACCTCAGCTGGGGCCGCATCAACCACCCCGAAGAGATTGTCCAGCTCGACCAGAAGATCAACGTGGTCATTCTCGACTTCGACGAGGCCAAGCGTCGCATCGCCCTCGGTCTCAAGCAGCTCACTCCTCACCCCTGGGATGCCCTCGATCCTAACCTCAAGGAAGGCGACCATGTGAAGGGTAAAGTACGTCAGCGAGATGAGTTGGAGCCAGCACCTGCGCAGCGCCCAGGACTTCCTGAAGGTGGGCGACGAGGTGGAGGCCGTCATCCTGACCCTCGACCGCGACAACCGCAAGATGAGCCTCGGCATCCGTCAGCTCATGCCCGACCCCTGGCTGGCCATCGCCGAGAAATACCCCGTGGGCAGCAAGCACACCGCTACGGTGCGCAACTTCACCAACTTCGGCATCTTTGTCGAGCTTGAGGAAGGTGTCGACGGTCTCATCCACATCAGCGACCTCAGCTGGAGCAAGAAAATCAAACACCCCGCCGAGTTCACCAAGATTGGTGAGAAGATCGACGTGGTGGTCCTCGAAGTCGATGCCGACAACCGTCGCCTCAGCCTCGGCCACAAGCAGCTCGAGGAGAACCCCTGGGATGTCTACGAGAGCCTCTTCACCGTGGGCAGCGTCCACCAGGGCAAGATCGTCAACATGAACGACAAGGGTGCCACCGTCATCCTCCCCTACGACGTCGAAGCTTTCGCTCCGATGCGTCACCTCGACAAAGAGGACAAGAGCAAGGCCAAGAACGGCGAGACCCTCGACTTCAAGGTCATCGAGTTCTCGAAGGACAGCAAGAAGATTATCGTTTCGCACACCCGCACCTTCCAGGACGGCAAGGACGAGGTCCGCGCCGAAGGCGACGACAAGAAGAGCCGCGCCACCTCGAAGAGCGTGAAGCAGATCAACGAGAGCCTCGAGAAGACCACTCTCGGCGACCTCGATATCTTCCAGAAACTGAAAGAGGAGAACTAATAAATCCTCTTTCCGATAATGAAACGCCTCCTTATCTGGGGGCGTTTTTTTTGTTAACTTTTTTTAACAATATTTTTTCATTTTCGATGCAGCGTTTGGGCGTTTTTTCCGTCTATAGGAGTGAAAAATTTGTATGAAAGAATATTTTTTCATATCTTTGTATTGGAGAAAATATGCGTCATTTTTAAATATGAAACTGATTTATAAATATATAAAGAGCGTTCTTATGGAGAAAAAAGTGTTTTCCAAGGCGTTAGCCATCGTGATGGCCGTCTTTTTCGGCGGTTTTGCAGCCCACGGGCAATCAGAATGGACCCAGCTGACAGCATGTCCGGGTTGGAACAATCCGTCCAGCTTCACCGCCGGCGGTGTAAACATCAACAAATATTCCGGCCAGGGTATTAACATCACATCCAGCAACAAGCCTTGCCCAAACCCTCTCGATGCAACGGGCAATTCCACTGGTGTCTCTTCGATGGGTTCGACCTATACGGCAAATCAACTGGCAGGTGTGACTACCGGTAGCTGCAGCAACAGCATACCCAATAGTGCCAACCAGTTTGTCATCATGACAAATACAACCAGCCGTGATCCGAATACAGGTAATAATTTGCCCTATGTGCCGACACAGTTCAATACCACCGACACTACCCCCGGAGCCATTAATACCAATCTGACCAGGAGCATCCGTATCGGCGATGGTTGTCACAACGGAAGTGCCTCCGGAGGCAACAGCGGAGCGGCATTATATTACACGATGGAGGTGACTCCCGATAATGCCATGATGTATCTCTACTATGCCATTGTGGCTGAAGCCCCAGGTCATGGACAGAAAGGCAATCCCACCTTCATAATCCGAATAATGAAAAAGAATAGCGCAGGCGCTTGGCAACAGATTAGCGACACTTTGGCCTATTACATCAGTTCAACACCCTCCACCGACCACTCCGATGATTGTTCCAACATGGGCTATGTGACAATGGCGAGCCCTGGTCAAACAGGTTGGCATTCCCAAGGTTCGATATACTACAAAGACTGGGAGAAAGTCTGCTTGAACCTGACCAACTACCTTTATGACACACTCCAGATTCAAGCCCTTATCTACGACTGCATTTATAATGCCCACTATGCCTACGGCTACATTGCCGGCGAGTGCCGCCCGATGGACGTGCGCCAGGCAGGTTGTCCCGCAGGTATGTCGACTGACGTAACGGTGCTGACGGCAGCTCAGGGCATGAGAAACTATGTGTGGTATGCTTCCGAATACGGTGTCATCGACCCCGCCGTCAACTTCGGCCCCGGCGAAGAGAACGGCTATGTGACTTGGCGTCCGCTCACGAGCGAGACGACCACCAACCCCAACGGCTATACTTACCATGTACAGGCTTCGGACTTCAGGGTGACGCGCCGACGCAACCCCAACGGCTCCTCCGTCAACATCGACTCCATTGGCAACATCCAGACCTTCCGCTGCAAGATTACCTCGGCCATTGACCCCAACAAGCCTTTCGACTCGTACCTTTACGTGAAGGTGCAAAACACCAAGCCCACGATGGATGTGGACTCGCTGCTGCTGTGCAGCGGCACCGCCAAACTGTGGAACCGCAGCTATGTGCCCGGCGACCCCACACTGGTGGTCAACAACCTGACGCGTTGGCAGTTCTACGACAATCCCAGTTGCGGCGGCACCCCGCTGGCGACGTTTGTAGGCGACTCGGCGGAGTATCCCTATAGTGGTTCCACCCTCCGGGGAGTGCGCGTGAGAACTTTCACCACCGACACCGCCTGCTATTCCGACGCTATCTACAGCCTCAAGCCGCGCTGGAACCCTGCCGCCGGCATGACCCTGACGAAGCGTGTGCTCTGCGACGCCGATTCGACCACCCTGACCGACACCACTGCCGGCCTCAACAATACGCGCTTCTGGCGCTTCCGTGCTGCCGATGCTGCCGACGACGACATGACGCTCAGCGAAGTGATTAGCGGCCGCGGAGTGACCAACCGGGTCATCTCACGAGGCTTCACACACGCCGTGGAACCCATCGAGCTGGAGGTGCGCAACGGACTCTACTACCTCAATCCCAGTAATGCCAGCGACACAATATTCTGCACGACCACGGTGCACGACACGGTGGCGGTGTTCCTGCACCCCGACTTGGATGTGCAGGGCGACTCGGTGGTCTGCGAGGGCAACCAGACCGATGTCACCGTCAGGGCCATCGGCGTGGACAGCTGCACCTATGAGTGGTCCACGCAGCTGGGCTCCATTGTCGGCGGTCTGCCGGCCGGCCAGCACCTCCAGGTGACGCCTTACTCCGACAAGGCCACCTATTATGTCAAAGTCACCAGTCCGCAGGGCTGCGTGGCCTGGGACAGCATCCACGCCTATGTGGTGCGTCCCAAGCTCACCATGGTGCCCACCGACGGCCGTGTGTGTCCCGGCGACCCCGCCGTGCTGACAGGTAGCGAGGCCGAATACTTCACCTGGACCGCCACGCCCGACGATGCCTCCCTGGTGGGTCAGGACAGCAGCACCACTATCTCCGTCACACCGGAGGTGACCACCACCTACACCATGGTGGGACATGGCAGCAACGGCTGTAGCGCCTCGCCGCTCACCGCCACGGTGACCATCGTGCCGCTGCCGGTGCCGCAGGTGGCGCTGAGTCCCGAGATGGTGGATGCCGAAAATCCGCAGGTCACCCTACGCGACGTGTCGACCTATGGCGTGAACTCGTCGTGGCTCTTCAACGACGGCACCACGGAGCAGGGACGCGAGGTGACGCACACCTTCGCCCACAGCGAGGGTCTGGACTCGGTTCCCGTGACCCTGACCAGCTACAACGAGCTCAACTGCCCCACGGTGTATCCCTTCTCCATCCCCGTGAGCACCTTCACGACATGGTTCCCCACGGTATTCACCCCCGGCTCGAACGACGGCAACAGCAAGTTCTCGCTCTTCACCATCAACGAGTATCAGTATTTCCACATCTATATCTATAACCGCCGCGGCGAGATGGTCTTCGAGTCGAGCGACGTCCACTTCAGCTGGGACGGCACCTACAAGGGCGAGCCGTGCCCGCAGGGCGCCTACGTCTACACCTGCCGCTACCGCAAACCCGGCACCACCACCCTCAGCACCCTGACGGGTTCTATAACCCTGATACGCTGATGGACGATGCGCGCTATCGCCTGCTGAAAAAACACTGGGGCTACACTGCGTTCCGCCCCTTGCAGGAAGACATCATAGACTCCGTTTTGCAGGGCCACGATACGTTGGCCCTGCTTCCTACTGGTGGCGGCAAGTCGCTATGCTACCAGTTGCCCGCGCTGCTGCGCGAAGGGCTCTGCCTCGTGGTGTCGCCGCTGATAGCGCTGATGAAAGACCAGGTGCAGCAACTCAACGACCGGCACCTGAAGGCCGCCTGCATCACTACCGGCATGCCGGCGGACGAGGTGACGGCGGTGCTCAACAACGCCCTCTGCGGAAGCCTCAAGTTCCTCTATGTTTCACCCGAGCGGCTGCGTCAGCGGCGCTTCCTCGAGCATTTCCGGAAGATGAAAGTGGGGATGATTGCCGTCGACGAAGCCCATTGTGTGTCGCAATGGGGCTACGACTTCCGGCCGCCCTACCTGCTCATTGCCGACATCCGTGCCTACCACCCCGCGGCACCACTGATAGCCCTCACTGCCACCGCCACGCCCAGCGTGGCCGACGACATCTGCCAGCGGCTGATGATGAAGGACTGCCGCCGCTTCCAGTCGTCGTTTGTGCGCCCCAACCTAGCCTATATGGTCCTCCGCGACAGCGACAAGAACCGCCGCCTGCTGCGCATAGTGAGCAGCGTGGGCGGCACCGGCATCGTCTACACGCGCAACCGGCGCGGGACGCAGACCACGGCGCGTTTTCTTGAGGCCGCCGGCATCAAGGCCACGTTCTACCATGCCGGCCTCCCCGCCGCCGAGCGCGACAGGCGCCAGGCCGACTGGATGGAGGGGCGCTACAGCGTCATGGTGGCCACCAATGCCTTCGGCATGGGTATCGACAAAGCCGACGTGCGCTTCGTGGTGCACCAGGACCTACCGGACTCGCTGGAGGCCTACTTCCAGGAAGCCGGCCGTGCCGGCCGCGACGGCAAGAAGGCCTACGCCGTCATCCTCACCGACGAGGCCGACCTCCTGCGCCTGCAGCGCGACTTCGACAGCTCGTTTCCTCCGCTGCGCACCATCCGCAACGTCTACCGCGCCCTGTGCAATTACTACCGCATCCCTGTGGGGAGCGGCGCCGACACACAATACGATTTTGACCTCGAAGGCATCTGCCGCACCTACGACTTCGACCTGCGCGTGTTCTACAGCGCCTGCCGGTTCCTCGAACGCGAGGGCCTCATCGACATCCCCGACCGCGAGGAGACCGCGTCAACGCTCTATATTCCCGTGGCACGCGACGAGCTCTACCGTTTCCAAGTGGACCACCAACGCCTGGGCGAACTGCTGCAGACGGTGATGCGCATGTATCCGGGGGTGCTCGAGGGCGACGTGGCCATCAACGAACGCAAGGTGGCGATGCGCGGCCACTTCGAAAGCACTGAGGTGGAGAAGGACCTCTCAGAACTCGACGCCATGCACATAGTACGCTACCGCCCCCAACCGAAAGGGCCACAGATATACATCCTCTCGGAGCGTATCGACGAGAACCTCATCCAGCCTTCCGACGAGCACTACGGCTTCCTCAAGGAGGCGGCACGGCAACGGATGGAGGCCATGGTGAAGTACGTGATGTGTGACGATGTGTGCCGGAGCCGGCAGCTGGTGGCCTGGTTCGGCGAACAGACGGAAACGGACTGCGGCATTTGCGACGTATGCCTCCATTCTACAGGAGACACCCAATCAGTGAAATCTACGGTCGAGACGATGCTGGCACGGAACGTCATGAGTCCTGCCGACCTTGTAGAGGCCTTGCTCGACAAAGGCATCAAGAATGCCAGCGATGTGCTGCGCGAGATGCTTGACGAAGGACTGTTGGCGCTTACTCCTAAGGGAGTGCTTCAGCTGACGCGCTGAGTTTGTCGATGCGTGAGGCCACCTCATCTTGGATGGCCTTGTATTCCTCGGGATGCTGTGAATAGTAGTCGAAACTCTTCTCCACACGCTCTTTTGTGAGGTGATGCTTCTCCATGACAGCGTCACAGGCGCCGAGGGTTTCTGGCGAGGCCTCCTCGAAGCCATACTGACTTTCGACAGCATAGTAACCCTCGACGACGTAGAGGTCGGTGAGGAAGTCGGCCATGTCAGAGGCGTCGAGCACGTCGGCCGGGCGCTGGTCGTGCCGGCAGGAGGCGACGCCGAGCAGGAGCAGACCGAGGAGGAGCAGCAATGACAGTTTTTTCATTAGGAAGGGGAATAAAAAAACAGGCCCGCCGGGCGGTGGACCTGTTTTTAGGTTCAAACAGGTTTAGAGTTTGATGTTGGAGAGCTGTTTGGCAGCCTCGTCTGCGAGTTTCTCGGTGCCTTTTTCGATAGCCTTGTTGGCGGCTTTCTCGACGGCGCACTTCAGAGCCTTCTCATAGACGGCATCGGTGAAGTCCTTGTCGTTCTGATAAGCGGCATAACCGGTGGAGATGACGCTCTTCAGGCACTCCTGGATTTTGCTCTTGTCACCGCTGGCGCAGTTGCAGATCTTCTCGGCAGCTTCGGCGATAGCGGCCTCGCGGGCGCTGTTATCGACGGTAGCTTCCTGATCGGCGGGAGCGGGGGTCTCGGTCTCGACGACCTCGGCGTTGTTGAGGCTGTCGGTGCTGTCGGTGTTCTCAGTGTTGCCACCGCAGGCAACGGTCATGGCGGCCACGAAGAGGGCGCAACCGATGAAAGACATAACTTTCTTCATTGTTCTTGATTTTTAATTGGTTATACTTCTAATTCATTTTTTTAACATTTGCAAAAATACGACATTTATTTGTTACCTCAGCAATATTTATTCTTAAATATTATTAAAAGGAAACAAGACCCCATCTGGAGCCTTGTCGTGGTGGGAGTAACAGGGTTCGAACCAGTGACCTCCTGCTTGTAAGGCAGGCGCTCTGAACCAGCTGAGCTATACTCCCTTTTTTGCGGGTGCAAAAATACATATATTTTACGACATGGCCAAAAATATTATGCAAACGACTGCATATCAACAAGCTTCTTATAGAGCCCGCCGAGAGTCATAAGTTCCTCGTGAGTGCCCTGCTCAACGATTTGTCCCTTGTCGAGGACAACGATGAGGTCGGCGCCCTTGATGGTGGAGAGGCGGTGTGCGATGACGATGGAGGTACGTCCCTGCATCAGTGCGTCGAGGCCTTGTTGGACGGCATGCTCCGACTCGGAATCGAGGGCCGAGGTAGCCTCGTCGAGAATGAGGATGGGGGTATCGCGGAGCACGGCACGTGCGATACTCAGGCGCTGGCGCTGGCCACCGGATAGGTTTAGGCCGCGGTCGCCTATGGCGGTGTCGTAGCCCTGCGGCAGCTGGTCGATGAATTCGTCGGCATGGGCCACACGGGCAGCCTCACGTATCTGTTCGAGGCTGTAGTCGGTGGAACCGAAGGCAATGTTGTTGGCCACAGTGTCGTTGAAGAGGATGCAATTCTGCGACACAAGACCAAACTGGCGGCGGAGGGAGTTGATATTGAGGTCGCGGATGTCGTGGCCGTCGATGACGATGTCACCTGAGGTGCAGTCGTAGAAACGCGGCAGGAGGTCAACGAGGGTGGTCTTGCCGGCTCCCGAGGGTCCTACCACCGCCACGGTCTTGCCTTTGGGGATGGTGAGGGTGATATTGCGGAGGACAAGAGGACCTTCCTGAGATTCCTGTTTTTCCCGGTAGCTGAAGCAGACGTCGTGGAAGGCGATGCTATCGGTGAAGCCGGGGAGGACGACGGCATCGGGCTTCTCGAGGATGACCTCGTCGGCGTCGAGGACCTCGAGGAAACGCTCGGCCGAGGCGTTGCTCTTGAGCAGGGTGTTGTAGGAGCGCACAATGGCCTGGATGGGCGGTATGATGCGGGCGAAAATGATAACGAAGAAGATGAATACCGAGGGCTGGATGGAGCCGTCGAAGACCTGCCATCCGCCGACCACGAGGATGAACACCAACGCCAGGGTGCCGAGGACTTCGGAGAGCGGGCTCGACAACTCGCGGTGGCGTGCCACCTTAATCATGGTGCGGGTGTAGTCTTGGTTGGCATCGGCGAAGCGTCGCTCGAGGTCGTCTTCACGGCCAAACGACTTGATGGCTTTGAGGCCTCCGAGGGTCTCCTCAAGGATGGCATTCAGGCCTCCCAACTCGTTCTGCCCACGGCGTGAGGAATGCTTCAACTTGCGTCCTATCAGCGCGATGAGCCATACCCCCACGGGGAGGACCACCAGGAAGAGGACGAAGAGACGCCATGAGATGAATATCAGAAGGAATCCGAAGACAATCACGTTGATGGGTTCTTTGACAAGCGACTGCAGGACACCCACGCACCATTCGAGGTCGGCGATGTCGTTGGACATGCGGCTCATCAGGTCGCCACGGCGTTTGCTGCTGAAGAAAGAGACCGGAAGGATGGTGACCTTATGGTAGATGTCGTTGCGGAGACGGCCGATGAGGCCCGTGCGGAGACCGCCGAGAAAGACCTGCGCTATGTAACGGAAGAGGTTGCTAAACAGAGAACAGGCCACATAGCCACCAGCGATGATGAGCAGGCAATGCCACATTCCGTGGAGCTCACGATAGCGGTAGAGATGCCACATGCCATAGTCGACCAGCTCCTGCTGCCCTAGACCAAAGGTGGGCTCTGTCTCGGGGGCACCGTTCATGCCGAAAAGCAGCTCAACGAAGGGGATGATCATCACATAGGAGCCCACACTGCAGAGAATATGTAGCAGGTTGAAGAAGATATTGCCCGTGATTTGCACGGGGAAATATTTCAGGTAGGCGAGTATGCGGAGGATGGATTTCATCAGTGTTAGTGTTCAGTGTTTTTTAGGCGTATTTGCTTGGTTTCGATGGCCGTGCCGCCGCGATAGGTGAGGCGCTCTGTGCGCAATTTCTTCTCACGCGTCAGGTATTCATAGGCAGCCTTGGCTTCGTCGGTCTTGGGGCACTCGAGGGCCACATGCACCCGTGGATGCTCGATGAGCCAGGTTGCCAGAGCATCAAGAACACGCTGGTCGCCGAGGTCCATATTGGAGACTGTGTCCCTGACCTGTATGTAAATATGATGCAAGTCGCGCGCCTTGCCACAGCGGATGGTGGGCAGATAGCCCTCGACGGCGAAGGTGACGACATTGGTGTTCTTCTCGGAGAGCATCAGCAGTGTGTCGCGCGGACCGCCAGGCAAGCCTTTCTCTGTCTCCATCTTGATTTCGCATAGTCGCATAGGCTCGGGACGTGCGGCGGGATAGAGGTCGAAATAGAGGATATCCTTGCTGCGCGAGGAAGAGACTCGGCCGGGGAAGTAAGCATGGAGGCCGTCGGGAGTGACGCCGAAGGAGAGGTTGTCGTCTTCGGAGTTGATGGGGAGTCCCAGGTTGGTGGGATAGGCGTTGTCGCCATCGGCGAGGTCGATGAAATAGACATCGTAGCCGCCGAAGCCCTGCCAGCCGTCGGAGACGAAATAGAGCGTGTGGCCATCGGCATGCAGGAAGGGGAATTTCTCGTTGCCCGTAGTGTTGACACGGGAGCCGAGGTTCTCGGGACGGCTCCAGTCGCCATTGGGCAGACGGTGGCAGCGCCAGAGGTCGGAGCCACCCTGACCACCCTGCCGATTGGAGGCAAAGAGGAGCCAGCGCCCGTCGGCCGACACCGAGGGCTGCGACTCCCACGTGCGATCGCCGTTGATGCCGTTGCCCAGTCTCTCCACTTTCCACTTCCCACTTTCATTTTTCGCACAAAAGATGTCGCTATTGCTTCCCTCCATGCGGGCGAAATAAAGTTCTTTGCCGTCGGCGGTGATGCTCACAGCCCCCTCGGAAGCCCCTTGGTTGAAAGGTGCCGGCAGCTCGTGGCCGCCGTCGAAGGTGCTGTCCTTGCTGTTCCAGTCGCTATAGAAAAGCCTCCACGTGGTTTTCTCGGTAGTGGAGGTGTAGAAACTGGTGCGGTCGTGCTTGGCGGGCAGCTCGCGCAGGTAGTAGCAACGCTGTCCGTCGGGGGTAATATAGGGGAGGTCTTCGTTGCGCTTCGAACTCACGCCACGCAGGGGCTCAGGGTCGAAAGGCACACGGTGCAGCTCGGCGTCGGCGAGGAACTGTGACCAGTGGAGGTAGGCCGAGGCCTCCTCATAGACGGCCGTCCACTCCCTCCGGTCGCTGCCGTTGGCCAGCTGGAAGTAGCGGTCGAACTCCGCCGTGGCCTCCTCATAGCGCTCGTCGGTATAGTGTATCATGCCCATGTAGTAGTGAGCCAAAGCGTTGGGGTAGTCGGGATCGAGTTCGATGCACTTGGTAAAATAGCGTCGTATGCCAGTAATATTAAAGCCGTTATGTACAGACAGCATGCCCAGCCAAAACTGGGGGTCGGCGGCTTTGGGGTTGCGCTGCGCGACGCGTCGCATCAACTTCGAGGCCTCGCCGTAATACTGCTTGCCATAAAGTTCCAAAGCTTGGTCGTAGGTCTTCTGGTCGGCCGCCTTCACGCTGACAGTGCTCTGAGCCTGCAAAGTGAGGGGGAAAAGAAGTAGCAAGAGTGCCAGGAAGTGCCAGGAGTGGGAAGTGCAGGACAATAGCATCATTTTACGCATTTGTCTCGCACTCCTTGCACTCCTAGCACTCCCTTTGCACTCCATAATAATTACAGTTTAGTTGGGTCAATCTCGAAATGTGCGTCGGGACCATTGCAGGGGTTCTTGCAGGCGATGGCGCAGTCGGCACAAGAGGTGAGCTCGCCGTGGAGGCGTTTTTTCACCATGTCGCCTACGGCGTCGCGCAGACTCTCGATGGAGATGCCACGAATCACCTCGTCGCAGAAGGCATAGCTGAGCATCGTCACAGCCGTGCGCTCGCTGATGCCACGAGTCTGCAGGTAGAACTTGGCCTGCTCGTCGAGCTGGCCGATGGTGCTGCCGTGCGAGCACTTCACGTCGTCGTTGTAAATTTCCAGGAAGGGGCGCGTGTCCACATGAGCCTTGTCGGTGAGGAGAATGTTGCGGTTGGTCATATAAGCCTCGGTCTTCATGGCGCCATCCTGCACCAGCACATGGCCATTGAAACGAGCACGGGCGGCATCGTCGACGATTCCCTTGTAGAGCTCACGGCTGTCGCAGTGGGGCTTGGCATGCTCCACAAAGATGTAGTTGTCGCACTCCTGCTCGCGGTCCATCAGGTAGAGACCGTCGGCGTCGCACGAGCACCCTTCGCCCTGCATGCGCACCACCACGTTGTTGCGCACGTGTCCGCCGCCGAGGGTGACGGTACACATCCTGAGGCGTGCGTCGCGTTGCATCGCTATCTCCAGCTGCGTGAGCTTCCTGGCGGGCGTATTGGGGCCTTGCAGGCGGTAGAGGCAGAGGTCGGCGCCCTCGCCAATCTCGATGGCGAGATTCTCCACGTCGGACATCACGGTGTAGCCTTCATCTTCGCGCAACATGAACAATGGCGCATCCTCGGGCGAGCAAAGCACCAGCTTTCGCTCGCCGCCCACCTCCATAGTCACCTGCGGCTCAGCGCACTGCCACTCGTCGCTCCAGATATTCGGTAGTTGATCCTTGCGTATCATAATTCACACATTTACTCATTAACACATTTACGCATTCAGTTCTTCCTTGATCCAGTCGTAGCCTTTCTCTTCGAGTTCGAGAGCCAGCTCCTTGGTACCGGTCTTGACGATGCGGCCCTCGTAGAGCACATGCACGAAGTCGGGTACGATGTAGTCGAGCAGACGCTGGTAGTGGGTGATGACCACGGTGGCGTTATCCTTGCTTCTCAGCTGATTCACGCCGCCGGCCACGATGCGCAGGGCGTCGATGTCGAGGCCCGAGTCGGTCTCGTCGAGGATGGCGAGCGTGGGGTTGAGCATGGCCATCTGGAAAATCTCGTTTTTCTTCTTCTCGCCGCCGCTGAAACCTTCGTTCACCGAGCGGTTGGCCAGGTTGGCGGTCATCTCCACCACCTTCTTCTTCTCCTCCATGAGCTTCAGAAACTCGCTGCCGCTCAGGGGGTCGAGGCCGTGGTACTTGCGCTGCTCGTTGACGGCGGTGCGCATAAAATTGGTGATGCTCACGCCGGGAATCTCCACGGGGTATTGGAAACCGAGGAACAGGCCTTCACAGGCGCGCTGGTCTACCGGCAGGTCGAGGATATTCTTGTCCTTGAAGACAACCTCGCCGGCGGTGACGGTATATTTGGGGTTGCCAGCGATGACACCCGCCAGGGTGCTCTTGCCGTTGCCGTTGGGACCCATGATGGCATGCACCTCGCCGCGGTTGATCTCCAGGTCCACGCCCTTCAAAATCTCACGGTCGCCGATGCTGGCATGCAAATTGCGTATCGAGAGTAGTGACATATCGTTTACAATTATCTGATTACTATATTAATAAAAAGTTATTTGACCGAAAGCCAAATAGCAAAATTACAAAATTAGCGTGGAATGGCAAAATAAAATTTGCACGGGTCGAAAAATGTTTGTATTTTTGCAGTCGGATATGAAAACGCCAATAGTAACACTGACAACGGATTGGGGCACTCAGGGCTTCTTTGCCGGCATGGTAAAAGGGGCCTTGTATAGTTCCGTCGAGGGGATTCAGGTGGTGGACATCACCCACCATGTGGATCCGTTCAGTGTTATGTCGGCCACCTTCGTGGTGAAGCATGCCTGCCAAGAATTCCCTGCCGGGACGGTGCATATCGTCGATGTGGCCACCCAGCCGCCCCTGCTGGCGGTGAAGGCCCGCGGCCAGTATTTCCTCTGCTGCGACAACGGCGTGCCGGCCACAGCCTTCGGCGACGAGATAGAGGATGTCGCCGTCATCTCTGTGCCCGAGGGCATGCCCCTCGGCTTCGCCGCCCATACCCTCTTCGTCCCTGTGGCACAGCGGCTGCTGGCAGGCGCTGCCCTGAGCGACATCGGTCCGCGGCCCGAGAGCCTCATGCGGCGCAACATGGTGGGCTGGATGCCCTCGGGCGACGAGTACCACATCTATATCCATTACATCGACGGCTATGGCAACGCCTACCTCGGCATGACCTACAACGAGTTTGAGAAACTGCGCCAGGGGCGTCCGTTTAGGATGACTGTGCGCGAACATCGCATCAGCGAGGTGTCGGATTCCTACTTCCAGCAGCAGGCCACCGCCGACCCGCGCCTCAGGCTGCGTCTCACGGTCTCCGCCACAGGCCTCCTCGAGCTGGCCGTCAAGGAGAGTTCCTTCGCCCAACTCATCGGCCTCCGCACCAACGACGCGGTGATACTTAAATTTATAGACTGATTCTGGGGGAGTGCTAGGAAGTGCAAGGGTGTGCAGAGGAGTGCAAGACAAATGATTTGTTAAATAAAGAAGTGCAAGACAAAAGCCTGTCGTTGCTATTGTCTTGCACTCCCTAGCACTCCTCTGCACTCCCCTTGAATTCCTTATTTAGGTGACTTCCAGCTAAAGAACACCTGCAGGCCTGCCATCTGGTACACCTGGAGATGTCCCCAGTGGCCAAGACCGTTGAAGTCGGTGTCCCATTTGAGGTTCACAGCGAAGTTGGCGGCGATATGTTCCGAGAAGCGATAGTCGAGCTTCAGCTCGAAGTCCATATCGGTCTCAAAGATGCGACGCTCCAGCCAGTTCTTGTTGGCCAAATCCTGCCAGGTTTCGCCATCGCTGAGTTTGTACTCGCAGTCCGTCGGTGTGGCCACAGTGCCGTCGGCCAGCCCTTGCACTTCGTCCCAGGCCATAAGTTTAGACTTCTTATAGTCGTAGAAGAGCTCGAGGCGGGCGTAGAGGTCGAGGTTGGGAAGGATGTCCTTTTTTAGGTACTGTGCCTTGAGGTAGCTACCGAGTCCGAAGTAAACGTGAGTATGTTTACGGTTGGGGTCGGTGGGGTCGAAGCCCTTTTCTTGTATGACACCATAGGTGTAGTTGCTGTCGATGAGGTCGTCGTTGAAGACGAAGGTTGTCTTGCCTGTCAAGAACGACAGCGACACCGACCAGTCGTTTTTCTTGTACTCGAAAGAGAGTGCCGTGGTTAGGTAGGCGGGGGCCATGAACGAGGAGACCAACTTGCCGTCGTTGTCGCCTGCCGTGGCGTACTCGTAACCGTTGGCGAACTGGGTCTTCAGGTTAGCCGTGAAACTGGCGCCCCAATCCTTATAGGCCTTCCAGCTGATGGCCGAGGTGAGGTCTATCTTGTCGAGACTCTTGCGGTGGCTCTCAAAGCGGCCGCCGTCGGCCGAGTTGTCGAGGTCCTGCCATGCATAGCCGAAGCCCAAGTCGACAACATTGTCCCACACATAGTTAGGATGAGTGTACTTGTAGTTGCCGAAGAACGTGATGTTCAGGTCAATCTGCGAGGTACCGGTCTTGGACCAGTTGTTGAACATAGACTCGCTGAGTTTCAGCGCCGGCGTCGAGATGGTCGACCAACTGCCCTGAGGGGTGTCCACAGTGTCCTGTGCCATGACGGGAACGGCAGCCATCAGGAATGCTGCACAAAGAGTGACGATGTGTTTCATAATTCAGGAATATTGCTAAGTACTTGATTTATTTCCGGAAGGGTGAAGCCCTTGTTGACAAGGGCTGCCGTAATCTTCTGACGGAGGACAAAGGGGTCGTCGCATTTCGGCGCCAGCTCCTGGCGCTTTTTCTCTGCCACCTCGGCCAGAACGGCCATGTAGGCCTCGTTGCCCACCGCCGCCATGCCGCGGTCCACGGCCTCGCGCGGCAAGTGCTTCAACCTCAGTTGGTACAGCACCTTCTGTCGTCCCCAGTGCTGGGTCAGTATCTTGCTCTCGCAGAACGCCCGCGCATAGCGCTCGTTGTCCAGATAACCCTCGCCATGCAACACCTTCACGATGCTGTCCGAATCCGCGGGCGAGGCTCCCCAGGTGACCAACTTCTGACGCACGGCGTCCTCGCACTGCTCCGCAAGGGCACAGTAGTGACGCGCCCTGTCGAGCAGAGCACGCTGAGTGTCATTGCTGTTGCCTTTGTCCTTCATCTCTCTTTCTTGTCTCTTTTCAAGGTGCAAAAGTACAACTTTTTTTTGAACCACAAAAAAAATTTTGCAGTATCATTTTTTTTTCGTAATTTTGCATTTTGGATATTGTATACTCTTATTATATGGCAAAAGGGAGAATTTTGTATGTAAATCAGGAGATTGCGCCGTTCTCAGCCGAGAGCGAAGAGGCTATTCTCGGTCGCTATCTGCCTGCCAGAACGCAAGAAATTGGACGCGAAATCAGGGTCTTCATGCCTAAATTCTGCGAGGTGAACGACCGCAAACATCAGCTCCATGAGGTCATCCGCCTTTCCGGCATGAACCTCATCGTCAACAATTGCGACCACCAGCTCATCATCAAGGTAGGCTCCATCCCCTCGGCACGCATGCAGGTCTACTTCATCGACAACGAGGAATACCTCATCAAAGGCAAGAGCATGCTCGACGGCCGCCACCGTCCCCTGCCCGACACCGACGAGCGCCTCCTCTTCTTCGGCCGCGGCACCCTCGAGGCTGTCCGCAAACTCGCCTGGCAGCCCCACCTCATCAACTTCTCCGGATGGTTCACCTCCATGATTCCCTTTTACCTGCGCCGTATCAACAAGGAAAACGCCTTCTTCAGTGGCACCAAGATGGTCATCACGCTCATGAACGACCGTTTCGAGGGACCCATCGGCGGCGAACTCGAGCGCAAGATGAAGACCGACGGTGCCACCGCCAAGGACCTCCGCCTCTATGGCGAGACCAACTACCTCGGTCTCATGAAGTCCGCCATCACCTACTCCCAGGGCGTCATCATCGGTTCCCCCAAAGCACACCCTGAACTCGTGGCCTTCGCCAAGGAAAATAAACGCAATGTCCTCGACTATATTGAAGACCGCGACGAATTCTACAACCGCATCAACAAATTCTACGACTCCATCGTAGGCGTCAGCAAATTTGAAAGTTAAATCTAACGTCCTAGCCGCTCCGCGGCAGAAACCTCGTAAATCTGGTAAATTAATGCTTACGCAAGCCTAAATTTACAAGATTTCGCGAACGAAGCGAGCAGGAGCAAAAACAGATATACAGAGACAGAAAATGAGAAGATATAAACTGATTCTACTATTCACCGCCGCGGTCCTCGCCATGAGCGCCTGCACTGACGAAGAATCTGACCTCGGCATCGACCTCACCGACTCCACCACCCTCTACCACGGCATCGCCGACACCCTCTATGCCGACAACGCCTGGACCGAATTCGACGATTCCCTCACCACCAGCAACCTCTCCTTCGGCATCATCGGAAACTACCACGACGCCACCTTCGGCCACGTCAGCTCCATTCTCTACACCCAACTCGCCCTACCCTCCAACGCCAACGACATAGCCTTCGACTCCATGGTCATCGACTCCGTCGTCCTCTCCTTCGCCAAGACGCAGCTCTTCCCCGACACTTCCGCCACCTACCACTTCCGCTTCGAAGTCAAGCAACTCTCCGAGCAGCTCCTCTCCGACACCACCTACTACGCCTTCGACCAGCTGCCCGTCGACGAGAACACCACCTTCTTCAACGACATCGTCCCCGTCACCTACTACGACACCGTCGTCTCCTTCAAGCTCGACACCTCCATCAACCGTGTCATCCGCCGCTCCGCCACCGCCGAAGACTTCCTCGCCGAGACCAAAGGTCTCCGCATTCGCATCCTCAACTCCTCCGACGAGGGCATGGTGACCGTCGACCTCACCTCCGCCAACACCTGCCTCCGCGCCCACTACCACTACGTCTATGACGGCGACACCATCGGCGGCACTTACACCTTCCTCCTCGGCACCGGGACCTCGCATTTCAGCCACTTCGAACACGACTACAGCAGTACCATCTTCGCCTCCGGAAACCCCTTCCCCGGCACCTTCCGTCTCTACCTCGAGCCCCTCGCCGGCCACCGTGTCCGCCTCAGTTTCGACAACGCCGTGCAGGCCTTCCATGCCGCCCATCCCTGGGCTGTCATCCACCATGCCGAACTCCTCCTCCCCGTGGCACCTGAATCCGTCGGCACCGAGCTGCCCGACCAGCTCCTAACCCTTGGCAAAGTAGGCGAAAGTTGGTACTATATCGACGACCTCATCAACATCTACGACCTCTCCGGCTACGACGGCACCTACCACAGCGACCGCGCCGCCTACTGCATCCGTCTGGCACAGCATCTGCAGGGGCTCCTCCGCCTCGGCAACGACCCCGGAATTCGCCTCCAAATCAACGCCTCGCGCCATGCCGCCCAGCGCGTCATCCTCAACGGTCTCTCCTCCACCGACCGTCCCCGCATCGCCATAGTCTACTCCGAATAAAAAGCCCACAAAAACCATAAGTCCCTTTCACCCCATGAAAAAAATCCTCTCCCTCGCAATCCTAACCCTTCTGCTCGCCCCCTTGAGCGCACAGAAGCACTACGAGCGCAAGTACGAAAACTCTAACCAGCTCTCCGTCCAGGGCACCCTCGACAATGCCGGCCGCCGCCACGGCAGCTGGACTTGGTGGTACCCCAACGGAAAAATATCCCAAGAAGGCACCTACACCAACGGTGCCAAAACCGGTACCTGGACCTTCTATTATGAGGACGGCAGCCGCATGGCCGAGGAATGCCACGCCAACGGCACCTCGCGCTCCTGGCACCACAACGGCGACCTCAAGAGCGAGGTTAACGTCGAGAACGGACAGTACAACGGTCTCTACCGCTCATGGCATGAGAACGGACAGAAAGCCGAAGAGGTCACCTACGTCAACGGCAGCCGCGAAGGCGAGACTTTCCAGTGGTACGACAACGGCACCCTCAGCTTCTCCGGCCGCTACCGCGACAACGAGCTCCAGGGCGAAGCCATCTGGTACTTCTCCAACGGCAAGGTTGACATGAAAGGCCGCCTCGTCGACGGCCAGCAGGACGGTCCCTGGACCTTCTACTGGCGCAGCAACGGAACCCTCGGCGTCGACGGCACCTATGCCAAAGGCAAAGAGATTGGTACCTGGACCTACTACTACGAGACCGGCGAGCGCTGGCGCTCGGGCAACTACCGCAACGGCATGCGCGACGGCCTCTGGACCACCTACTACGAGTCCGGCGCAAAACTCCATGAAGGACACTATGCCGACGGCAAGGAAGAAGGTCGCTGGACGGCATGGTACGAGAACGGCAAGGTCGACTACTTCGGCGACTTCTCCCGCGGCCTCAAGAACGGCGAATGGAAAGGTCTATATGACGACGGCTCCACCCGCTATGTCATGCACTACCGCGACGATGTGAAAGACGGCGAGGAAATACGCTACTACCCCAACGGTAAAATCGAGATACGTCAGAACTTCAAGAACGGACGCCTGGACGGAAAATACGAGCGCAACAACGAAGCTGGCGCCCCCGTGGAACGCGGCCAGTTCAAGGGCGGCGAGAAAGACGGCAAATGGACCTGGTTCGATCACGGACGCGAAGTCTACACCGCCAAGTTCAAAGACGGCAAAGAGGTCAAATGAAACTCCTATTAGCGTCAAAATCGCCTAGGCGTCGGCAGCTGCTCTCCCAGCTGGGCTACCCTGTCGAGTTTGTCGACATCGACGTCAACGAGCACGTCCCCGACGGCACCCCCGCCGCTGACATCGCCGAACTCCTAGCCCGCCGCAAAGCCCTGGCCTACAATTCCGAATTCCGAATCCTTAATTCCGAACCACGAACAATCCTCGTCGCCGCCGACACTGTCGTCGTCCTCGACGGACAGCCCCTCGGCAAACCCGCCTCACATCAGCAGGCCCTCGCCATGCTCCACGCCCTCTCCGGACGCCACCACTCCGTCTATACCGGCGTCTGCCTCCGCCCTTTGGACTCAAACAATCAAGCAAGCAATCTCCAATCCTTCACCGAAAAGACCGACGTCTACTTCCGCACCCTCACCGACGACGAAATCACCCACTACGTCGACACCTACCAACCCTTCGACAAGGCCGGTGCATACGGCATCCAAGAATGGATAGGCATGGTAGGCATCTCGCGCATAGACGGATGCTACTACAATGTCATGGGACTCCCCCTCGCTGCCCTTTGGCAGCACCTGCAGACCCTGGTATAGCCTGTGACCGAGCGGCCTGTGGACTCACAGAAACACCAATTTTTTGAAAAAAGGTGCGCAGCTTTCATTTTTTTTCGTATCTTTGCAGTCTGAAAGAAAACTAAAAAACAATATCATTATGATTAAAAAACTGTTACTTTTTTCGGCTGTGCTGGCGATGTTTGCTGGCGTGAAGGCCCAGGAAGTGGAATCCGTCAACGTGCAGGTGGGTCCCATCACAGCACCGGGTTATAAAGTGAAAATCGAGAAGGACGAGCGTCTGGTGAAGAACGCCATGGCCCAACGTCTCAAGGATGCCGAACTGAAAACCAAGAACAGCGAAGGTTTTGTGGCCTGCCTCGACCAACTGTTTGCCGAGATTGCCACTGATCCCATCAACTTCTACACTAAGGTGGAGAAAGAGAGCAAAGGTGTCAGCGTGGTGACGGTGTGTGTCATCCCCACCGACTTGACGGCCAACCGCGAGGTGATGCATGCCAATATGAAGACTTTCCTCGAAGGATTTGTGAAGTATGTCACCCGCTTCGAAGCCCGCGGGCTCATGGAAGACGAGATGGAGAACCTGAAGAAGGCGCAGAAAAAGGTGGAGTCGGCCGAGTCGGCAGTGGCCAAGGTGGATAAAACCATCAAAGACTACGAGGAAGACATCGCCGACAGCCAGAAGGATATAGAGAAATATCGCCAGAAGATTGCCGACTGCGAGAAAGAAATCAAGAAGTTGCAGGAGAACATAGAGAAGAGCAAGCAGAAAAAGGCCGAAGCCGAGAAAGAGCTGGAGAAGGCCCGCGAGAACATGGATGCTGTGCTGAAAGAAGTGGAGAAGTACCGCAGCCTCAGCGAATAACGGTTGCTTCCAAACCCTCCCGAAGGGAAGGAAAGAAAGAGTATCAAAGAAAACCCCTACGAACCTGTTGGTCCGTAGGGGTTTCCTTTACTATGATTGACTTAGCGCTGGTTGCCGTTGTCCCTTGGAGCCACAATGCGGAAGCTAAGGGGCTTGCCGTTGACAAGGGTACCGTTGACGGTGAGGGTGATGTTGTTGTCGTCGAGCGTGGCGACAGCAGTGCCAGTGGTGAAGGCCGAGCTTCCGGAGACATTGTCGCCATTGAGGAAGTACCAGAGATGGGGAGCATTCTGATACTGGAGGTCGAACATGTCATCCTGGCTCTGCACACTGGGGCCTTCAACGAGGATATGGAAGTGAAGCGAGTGGTCGGGGTCCTCCTGGGTGAGGTCGTAGGTGTAATTGGAGGGGTTCTGGATATGGCAGCTGATCATGAACTGGATGCCATCGGTTTCGCTGTAGCATTCCAGCATGGCATTATTGTCATTGACATTGGCCATACTTTCGCCCTGGTAGGTCTTGCCATTGTAAACCATCTGGTTGTCACCAGCGGCAGTAGCGGTGGTGGTGTCTTCGTCTTTGCTGCAAGCGGCAAAGAGCATGGTGGCAGCAGCCACAAAAAGCATTAACTGTTTCATTTTCATTTCGTTTATTGTTTTAAAGGTTGTTATTCAATGGTGCAAAGATACGATTTATTTTAATTATACCAAATGTCGTTTGTAGCTGCGGGCGGCGAGAAGGGCGGCGAGGGCGGCGAGGAGGAGCATGAGGAGGGCGGCGAGGGTAACGTCGGTGACGGCAATGCCGAAGGGGAGTCGGAGGAGGACAGTGGCGGGGGCCGTGAAGGGGATATAGGTGAGTAGTATGGCCAGAGAGCCTTTAGTGGCATTGATTATCAGTGGGATGAGCAGCAACGTAACCAGCATTGGCGAGAGCACCACGAGGACCCACTGAAGGGCGTCGGCATCGCTGTCAAGTCGGGCGGCAAGGGCGGCGAGGAGGGCACCATAGAGCAGATAGCCGAGGAGGAAGAAAAGGAAGAAGATGGATGCTACCAAAGGCAAGTCGATGGCTGTGAGTCCCAGGACGGCCTCATCGACGAGTTGCACGGTGCTGTGGTACTGCGCCGTGGCTTCGACGCCCTTGGTGGCGACGCTGAGAGTCTCCTGCTGTTGGTGCGCCTGAGCGAAGAGGTCGGGATTGGTGTGCTGGATAAGGCCTATGGCGGCAGCGGTGAGGAGCACCCAGAGAACAATCTGCGTGACGGCCGCCAAGGCGATGCCGACGATTTTGCCCACAAGGAGCTGCACGGCCTTCGCCGACGAGGCCACCACTTCGGCCACACGGTTACTCTTCTCCTCCTGCACGCTGCGCATCACCTGGATGCCGAAAACGAGGAGAGCCAACACCATGAGTACTGCCAGTACGGTGGCGGCGACGGTCTTCACGGTGGCGAAACTCTCGCGGCCACTGTCGGCATCAAAGGTATGGAGGCGGATGCCTGTGTTCTCCACAGAACGTCGCTGGGCGGGGTCGAGTTGCTCATAGACATCAGCGAGGATGAAACGGCGGAGCAAGAGCTGCAACTGGCTGCCAGCGGCGTTGACGACGGCCTGCGGCGGCGTGTTGTCGCGGTGGTAGAGGAAGGCGTCGCGCGGCACCTCGCCACTCTGGCGTGCGGGGATGAAGAGAATGGCGGCGACACTATCGGCCTGCGCCATGCACTGACGGGCATGAACGAGGTCAGGCTGCGGTTGGAAGAAGACTTCATCGGTGGATTGCAGCGTGCCGAAAAGGCCTGTCTCGTCGACCACCAGCACGGTGACACGGTCGGAGGCATCCTTGGCGGCGATGACGGGGATGGCATAGAGGGCTGCCAGCAGCAGGGGCACCAGCAAAGTCAGCACCCAGAAGGCTGGGCGCCGCAGACGCATGCAGTATTCGCGAGAGAGTATAACGAGAGTCTTCTTCATAGTTCTACGGTTTTGGTGCAGAGGTCGTTGGCAGCGTCGAGGTTGTGGGTGGAGAGGAGGATGGCGGTGCCGGCGGCGCTGAGGCAGCGTATTTCGTCGCGCAGCATGGCGGCATTGTCGCGGTCGAAGCCCGAGAAAGGTTCGTCAAGGATGAGCAGGCGCGGGCTGTGGACCACAGAGGCGATGAACTGCACCTTCTGCTGCATGCCTTTGCTGAGACGGCTCACGGGGCGGCACCACCAGTCTTCGGCGCCGAGGCGTGCGAACCACTCGTGCGCCGCACTCTCGGCGTCGTTATGCGAAAGACCCTTGAGGCGCGCCAGATAGACCACCTGCTCGCCGGCACGCATGTGGCGGTAGAGGCCGCGCTCCTCGGGGAGGTAGCCTATCCGTGCAAGGTCGTCCTGCACGAGAGGGTGGCCGTCGAAGAGGATGGTGCCGCTGTCGGGCATGAGGATGCGGGTCACGAGACGGAGAAGCGTCGTCTTGCCGGCGCCGTTGGCGCCAAGAATGCCCACCACCTCGCCGCTGTCGGCGGTGAAACTGACGCCATCGAGGACACGGTGGGAGCCGTAGGACTTTGCTATTTCTTGGACTTCGAGGAGCATATCAACAGGATTGTTTCTGCAAGGAGGGCGGCGAGGGCGAGGAAGATACACCAGTGCCAAAGGGGCGTGCCATTGCGGCGGGCGCGAATCTCGCGGTCGAGGGGTTTGGCGGCGTTGCGGACAACGCTGACGTTGTCGAGCCCGTCGACGGCGTCGGCGACCTCGCTGGGAGTGAGGAAACGGAGCTGCGACTCGAGGCGGTCGTAGTTGAAAGCCAGGCACTCAGAGAGGGCTTGATTGTTTGAATTTTCGACAGCCTGAGAGAGGCGGTAGTGGCCGGCGGTGGTGAGTTCGCCGTGGGTTATCAGGGCACTGCGGCTACCGACACGGCGGATGTCGGGAAGGATTGATTGATTGTCCGATTGCGTGGCGGCTTGAGTGAGTTGGGGCGGAGGGGCGGAGGGGTCATAGGCATGCTGGAGGAAGATGGGGGCGGTGGAGCCAAGCGTATAGGAGGCGGGGGGCAGGGGACGGCTGTAAAGGGCCATATTGTAGAGCGTGGGAACGAAGAGGGCCTGGGCGACGAAGTCGGTCCACTGCGAGGTGAGCGGCGTGGAGAAGAGATAGACACGGCCGGCGCCATGGGGCACCGAGACGAGGAAGTGGCTGCCGTCGGCCAGCGTGATGACAGGCTGGCAAAGGCTCTGGGCGCTGTTCAGCAGGTAGCGTCCCTGCACGGTGGGCAACTCCATATCCTGCTTGTTGCTCTGGCTGAAGACCTGACGGTAGAGGCCGCTCTGGAAGTCGACCTTGGAAGCGCGGACAGTGCGAGCACTCCAGTCCTGAAGGCGCGGGGCATCGAGGAGGGAGAGGAGGTCATCGAGCTGCTCGACACGGCTTTCGGCGGGAGGAACGACACAGAGGGTGCCACCTTCGGCAACCCACGTGGCAATGGCTTGGGCCTGACCAGAGGGGAGATCGGCAACTTCGTTCAAGAGGAGGAAGTTGAAGTTTGTTTGAGTGCTTGACTGCGTAAAGGTCTGAGAGAATTGATGGTGGACGGCACTGTCGGAGGCGAAAAGCTTCTCGAGGTTCTCGTTAGGCTTGCCTACCTGCAGCATCTCGATGCGCTGGCCGGCGAGAAGCGAGAAGTGGTAGTTGTCGTCAAAAGTAACGGGATAGTCGGCAATCTCGACGGTACCGTTGAGCCATCCGGCGCTGTCAATGGTGAAGCGCAGGGAGGCTTTGGCAACGCCCTCGCGAGGGATGTCGAGGGTGGCCAGCGCTCGCTCGCGACCATTGACGAAAAGCTTGACGGGCAACTTCTCGATATCGTGGGATCCGTCGTTGTGGACGGTGGCCTCGACGGTGACGCTGCCACCGACGAAATAGGCTGGAGCGTCGAGGACAAGGGTGTCGATATAAAGGTTGTCGGTAGCGGTGCCCTCCAACGGCACAAGGGTATAGTTTAATGATGAATGATGAATGTTAAATGTTGAGAGGTCGGCGGCTGAGGTCTGGAAGTCGGAGAGGAGGTAGGCATGACGGTTGGCGGCACCGCTCTGGCCGAGGAAATCGGCCTGGCGCTGTGCCACCTCGCTGAGACGACGGCTGGCGGGATTGATCTGGAGGGCGTCGACGGCGTCGAGGAACTCGTCGCGGCTCAGCCAGCGGAACTCCTCGCCGGCGAGGGTATTGGAGAGCAGCTGGAAGCGGTCGCCGGGGCGGTAGGCGGCGGCAACCTCACGGGCTTTCTGCTTGGCGGTCTCCAGCTGGCTGCCGTCACTGCCGCTGTTCTCCATACTGAAGGAGTTGTCGACATAGACGCTCACGGCCGTGGTGCCCGACTGCAGCTGCTCGCTGCCGGGCAGCGTGGGCTGGGCGAAAGCCAGCACCAGAGCTGCAATGGCCAGGCAACGCATGAGCAACACCAGCCAGCGACGCAGCTCTTTCACCCTACGCTTCTCACTCTTCACTTCCATCAACCGCTCCACATTGCTGAAGTAGACCTTGCGGTAGCGGCGGAAATTGAAGAAGTGTACCGCGATGGGGATGAGCAGCGCCAGCAGGCCCCAGAGGAATATTGGATTAGCAAAAATCATGCACAGTCTCCTTCCTGTTTTTTCACTTTTTGCTTTTCACCTTTCACCTTAAAATCGCAGAGGTCGCTGATGCAGCACTGCTCGCATTTGGGCTTGCGGGCCTGGCAGACATAGCGGCCGTGGAGTATGAGCCAATGGTGCGCCTTGGGGAGGAGTGCCTCGGGGATATGCTTGACGAGGGTGCGCTCCGTCTCCAGCGGCGTCTTCGAATTGTGGGTCAGACCTATGCGGTTCGACACGCGGAAGACGTGGGTGTCCACCGGCATGGCCGGCTGCTCGAAAGCCACGGCGGCGATGACGTTGGCGGTCTTGCGTCCAACGCCCGGCAGACGCTGCAAATCGTCGACACTGGCGGGCACCTCGCCGCCGAAGTCATTCATCAGCATGCGGGCCATGTCGGCAAGGTGTTGGCTCTTGCTGTTGGGATAGGATACCGAACGTATGTAACCGAAGATATCGTCGGGCGTGGCTTGCGCCATGGAGGCTGCATCGGGGTAAGCCTCGAAGAGCGCCGGCGTAACCATATTCACCCGCTTGTCGGTGCACTGCGCCGAAAGCACGACAGCCACCAGCAACTGGAATGTCGAGCCGAAGTGCAGCTCGGTCTCCGCCACAGGCATGGACTGCTCGAAGCGCTCGATGATTTGGTTATATCGTTCTTGTAGTTTCATTTCCGGAAGCGGGGAGTATTATTGTTTTTCGTTTTTCAGTTCTAAAGCGACCAGCACCGGGTAGTGGTCAGAGATTTCGGACTTGATGCGGTGGTAGCTGAGGGTGGTGAACTCGGGGCTGTGGAACACCATGTCGATGCGGAACTGAGGCATCCAGTCATGACCGAACGGCAGGAGGTTGCCGCTGCCACCGTTGAAAGTGGTACAGAATCCAGAACCCTCGTCACGGTAGGTGTCGTCGAGGTGGTCGGTAATCTGTCCATAGAGCCACGAACCAGGGATATCGTTCATGTCGCCGGCCAGCAGCATGGGCAGGCTGCTGCCTGTCACCAGGGGATGCAGCAGTTCCTTCCACTCCTTCTCGTGACACAGCACCGTCTCCTTGGCCTTGCTCAGCGTGCGACGCGACGTGGAGTCGAGCCTGCCGTGGCGCATCTCGTTGATGTCGTCGCGGTTCTCCTGGAGGAACTGGTAGCTGTCCATGTGGACGCAGCACAAGCGGAACTTGTGGTTGCCCTTCTGGAGCTCCACGAGGACCTTCTGATGGTCGATATTCTTCACATAGGTGATGGGCAGGCGCGAGAAAACCACCGTACCGGAAGGATTCTCGCTGCCACCGCGGGCACCATAACAGTGGTTGTAGCCTCGGGCTTTGAGGCTATCGGTGACATTGCAACCGGGCATCCCACAGAATTCCTGCATGCAGAGAATATCGGGGCATTGGTATTCGTCGAGCAGACGAAGGAATTCGTTGGCGGTCTCGGCATTGGGGTTCCCGTCAAAATCTTTGCCGCCGAAATTGTGGAGGTTATAGCTCATCAGCGTCACCATGCCAGGATGTTCGCTGGCAGGAGGCACTTCCGATGTGCCACCGATTTGGAAAAAAAAGCCCACATATGCAATGCGGAGGAGGATGGTCCCTGCAGAGATGAGGAACTCCCAGCGTCCCATGCAGAGCCACACGATGACCAGCACCAGGTTCAACACCAGCATCGGCAGGAAGCCGTAGGCCAACACCGACGGCAGAATGCTCGACGAGGGCGCGATGAGACCTGCGAGCGTCGTCGCCACCAGCCCCAATGCAGCAAGTATATTGAATACTAATAATATAATGCGAAACAGCTTCATCTTTCGAACTGCAAATTTACTAAAAAAAATCCATTTTCAATTTTCATTTTTCAATTTATATGTATTTTTGCAAATTGTTATGAAACGCTTTGCACTCATCGGACGTCACCTTCAGCACTCATACTCACAACGTTGGTTTGAGGAACTCTTCGCACGCCTGGGCTTGGAGGACCATAGCTACGAGCTGAAAGAGATGCCGACCTTGGATGGTCTGCGCGAGTGGGTGCAGACAGAGCACATCAGCGGCTTCAACGTCACGGTGCCCTACAAACAGGAAATCATACCTCATCTCGACGCAATGGACGAGACAGCCACCGCCATCGGCGCCGTCAACTGCGTCACCGTAGAGAGAGTGTCCAAGCTACAAAGTGACCAAGTATCTGAGTCGCTCAGCCACTCAGCCATCAGACTTGTTGGCCACAACACCGACGCCCCTGCCTTCCGCGACACTCTCTCATCATTCATCACTCATCATTCGTCACTTATCACTCAATCCTACATCCTCGGCACCGGCGGAGCCGCACGGGCGGTAGCCTATGCGCTGGGGCAACTCGGCATCCCCTACACCTTCGTCTCCCGCCACCCTGAGAAGTGGGCTGTGGCCAGTAATCAGTGGTCAGTGATAGGCTACAACCAACTTTTCACCTCTCACCTTTCACCTTTCACCTTAATTGTCAACGCCACACCCGTCGGCATGTACCCCGCCGTCGATAAAACACCTCTGGACCTCACTAATTTTCACTTTTCACTTTTCACTTTTCACTTTTATGATTTAATCTACAACCCTTCCCCCACCCTGCTGATGCGCGAGGCTGCCGCCTGTGGGGCACAAGTAAAAGACGGCCTGGAGATGCTACACTGCCAGGCCGAACTCAGTTGGGAACTATTCCGCTCCACTACAAACTTTTCCTAAAATACAATCCGATTTTTACAGCTTTTCTTTGACAATACACAAAAAAAAGAAGACCTTTCAGTCTTCTTCTTTTTTGGTGCCCGGAACAGGACTTGAACCTGCACTCCTTTCGGAACACGCACCTGAAACGTGCGCGTCTACCAATTCCGCCACCCGGGCTGGTAGAGATTAGTTAATAGATAAGAGTTTATAGATAATAGTTTAACTATGAACTTTTAATTGTTATCTCTTAACTTCATCAGTGCCCAGGACAAGACTTGAACTTGCACCGCCTATGGCGACTACCCCCTCAAAGTAGCGTGTCTACCAATTCCACCACCTGGGCTGCTTTCATCGAGAGATTCTCTCTCGCTCAAGGAAAAGTTCACTCGCTTACGCTCGTGCTCTTTTGCTCCCTTTTTTCTCTCGAAAGCGGGTGCAAAAGTACAACCATTTTTTGAATTGGCAAAACTTTTTTTATTCGAAAATGAAAAATTGAAAATTGAAAATTGATTGTCAGCGTATTATAATTGTAAAAATTATTTACGCTCGTGCATTTTCATGCTGCAAATTTCAATTTTCAATTTTCAATTTTCAATTTTTTAGTCCTCGTCCTCGAGGTGGGCTGCACGGTTGAAGGAATCGAGCCATGTGGCGACATAGTTGGCGACAGTGCCCACATGGTAGGTGAAGGTGCCGAGGCCGTCCTTGGATATCTTGCGCTGGTCGAGGGAGATGGACTTAATCTTGTCTTCCCAGACACCCACGCTGCTGTAGATGGTGAGGTCCTGCGAGGAGAAGTCGTAGTAGAAGAAGTACCAGTGGTCTTTGGCAGCCTCGACATAGAATTTCATCTTCTGAGCGTTCTTGTCCATGTATATCTGGGCCTTGACCTTGACGGTGACACCGAGGACCTTGTTGTCGACACCCACAAGGCCTGTCCTTCCTTCACAGAAGAGGCCTAGGGCGGCGTTGTACTGCCAACGGAGGTTGTCGAAGAGCATGGTGGAGCGCATGGCATCGGGGATACGTTCGAGCTCGCCGTCGGCGCTATAGGAAGCATAGGCCGCCGCACCCCGGTCGGCACCCAAGAGGTACATGAGGGCGTGGCGCATCTCGGCATTGGAGGTCATCCCAATGGGCTCGAGGCGCAACTCATCCTTGAGGTTGGTAGCCAGAGCATCGACCACCTCGGTGGCCAGCGGGAAAGTAAATCCGAAGACCGTGGCAATATAGTCCTCATCGCTTTCGTTGATGCCCAGGGAGGCATTGCCATGGGCGTAGATAGAGGCCTGGGTCTTGCGGCGAGCGAAGTTCATGGGGCCTTCGCCTTCCACCAGACAACCGTCGGTGTGGAGCGAGAGGTAGGAGTCAGTGATGTTGTCGGGGTCGGAGACTTTCTCCTCCGAAGCAATCATATACTCATTGCTCTCGGCAAACCAGGTGAGCACACCGTGGGCGGCCAGGAGCTCGTTGTCGGCCACCTTCTCCTTGGTGAGGAAGGCGGGACGCGGACGCAGGGTGCTCTTGTCCATGAGGATGGAGGCCGTGATGCGGTGGCCTTTCCAGTCGGTGGGTTCCTTGGGCACGGTGACGTGGACATGCTCGGGGTCGGTATATCCGGCATAGGCCAGCAGGGCCACTTGCTCCTGCGGGATGCAGGGCTGGATAAGACGCACACCGCCTTCGAAGTAGGGCCAGCGCTGGTTGCCCTCGACGCGTATCTTGCCGGCGAAGCCAAAAGCAGGGCTAAGGGTGAAGGAGGCCTTGTCGTCAATGCTACCCTTGGCCATGCTGATGCCGTTGGACACGGATATCTCGTCGAGCATCAGGCGCTGCGGCTTGTCGGGATGACCTGTGAAGTCGTAGTAGCCTTTGCCGGTGTAGTTGTCGGAGCCCTTGACAAGGAGGTCGGCGTCGACCACCAGATGGTAGGCGCTGTCGCGGTCGAAGACGAGCTGAGCGTGGTTGAGCACCCGCATCTCGCCGTCCTTGCAGACATGCACGCTGTCGTGGGCGGGGGCAATGGCGGCATCGGCCACATGGATGAGGTAGACCCCTTGGCTGGAGAGTTCGCCGAGGTCGTACTTATAGGTACCGAGCAACGAGTGGTAGGTCAGCTCCTTGCGCTTGGGGTCGGTGCTGGTGAAGCGTGCGCCCGGCAGGTCGCCACGCTTGTTGAGACGCTGGCGGATGTCCATACCGTCGAGGCCCTCGGAGGTGCCACGCGTGGAGTTGGAGAGGTCGAGTTGCTTGCGGTCCATATCCCAGGCGAAGTGGTCGGCCACAGCCTGGTAGCGTGCCAGCTGAAGGTCGGCGGTGACGGGTGCGGCAGCCAGGAGGTCAGCACGACGGGTGTCGTAGTTGACGTTCGACTGCACACCTTGGGCGCTGAAGGCCACGGTGTTGAACTTCTTGCTGCGCAAGGTGAAGTTGCTCACACGGGCGTTCATCTCGCGCGCGGCGAGGGTGAAGTGCTGCGACTCGAAGGTGCCCTCACGCACTTCGGCGGTGCCGGCGGCGGAAGCGCCCTTGGGCATCAGCGCCACGCGGCCGCGCAGCGTGGACTCGCCACGGTACATCTTGAAGGGGCGTCCGTCAGCCAGCGTGACCACGGCCATGGAGTCCTGATAGGGAAGCCAGTGCAGGTCGGCCTTGCCGTTGGCAATCTGCGGGAAGCCCTGCTCCTCGCGCACGCTGAAGGTGTCGGTGACGGCCAGCGTGGAGTCGAGGAGGAAGAGGAAGTCCTTGGCCTTGGTGGTGGAGGTCAGGTAGGCAAGCGTACCGTTGCCGCGGAGGCCCGTATGGTCGAGCTTCACCTTCTTGGTGTACTGTCCCTTGCCGCCATAGGCAGGGAAGCCGTCGGCGGGAGTCTCTATGCGGAAGCCCAGGTAGTAGTCTTTCTGCACCCGCAGCGGTTCCTGGATGTCGGGGAAGATGCCACCGGAAGTGAGCACACCGTTGAACTGGAGGCTATCGGTGACGAAGTCGGTCATGCTGGCGATGGTGAAAGGCTGCAGGGTGTAGTAGAAGCGGTCGCGGACATAGCGGCCCTCCTGAATATCGTTGCCGTCATAGAAGACGCTGCTGTTCTCGAGGCTCTGAAAGACGGGATACTCCTTGTTCTTGGTGAGGCCGCTGTGATTGTCAGGCTTGTCGACGGCAAGGGTGCCGACGAGGTTGGAGAGCGGCGTGCGCACCAGCTGCTCGTACTTGTTGTCCTTGAAGTCGGGCACATAGAACTCCAGACGCTCGATAACAGGCATGTTGAAGCTGTAGTTCTCGTAGCTGAAGTCGCAGTTCTTGACGGTGAGCATGAACTTGCCCACATCGACGCGGCCGTTGAAATGCAAGGCGCGGTTACGGCCCACGACGACCTGACTGCCAGTGAGCGAGTCGGGGTAGACGACGACCGACTGGCTGTCGGAGACCACAAACGGGTTGACACCGCGAATCAGCAGGTTGTTGTCGGCAAAGGTAAAGCGGGCATTGGCACCCTGAGTCGACGACTCGAGCGTGAGGGCGTCGTAGTCGAAGCCTTTGCTGCGCGTGAAGGCCTTCTGGTAGTCCACCAGCTTGTCCTTCACCTTCACCTCCCCGCTAATCTCGTTGTAGGACACCAGGCCGTGTTTCGACAGCGTATGTATCATCAGCAGCGTCTGGCTCATGTCGAGCCCCACATGGTCCGAAAAGCTCTGCACCGAGAACTCCGACCCTCTCGAGCTCATAAAATCATAGACCCTCTCCACCGGACTCACGTCCACAATGCCCTTTATGGCACGGTATTTGTTGGCAGTGTAGTAACTCGATGACTCGAAGGTGCAGCTGCTTACGGCTCCCGAGGCACCGAGGTTGGAGAAGATGAGGTCGCCGTTGGACATGCGCCACACGATGCTCTCGCTGTAGATGTCGAGCTCATGGTAGGTGTCGATATAGGGACTGTAGAAATTGCGCTGGGGGTCATTGATGAGCACCACCTGCCCCTCACTAGGCACATAGCGCACATTGATGCCGGTATTGCTGATGGAGTCATCTTCGCCGACATAGATGCTGACAGCGGCATTCTCGGCCGTCAGCTTCTCGGGGGTGATGGTGAACTTTATCGAGGTGACGGCCAGCTGGGCCTGTCCGTCGTGGTTGAAGATGAGTTTGGCGGGATGCTTGGAGGAGGCGGTGATAAACTTTGAGCCGTTCATCATGAAGCTGCCGCTGTAGTCGACGCCGGGCATGATGTCCTTCATCACGAAGTCGCGCTGCGTGGAGCGGAAGCGGGGATAGCTGTATTTCTGCGGCTCGCTGGGCACACTCAGCACCTCCTCGATGCGGCCGGGGATGGGAGAGGAGAAATACTGTGTGTGTACAAACGAGACGGAGTCGGCCTTGAACTTGGGGAATTTGGTCTCTGCCGTATAGCGGCTCAAGTTGGCATAGCACACGTCGGCCACCAGGCCCGTGCGCGTCCAGTCCACGCGGCCTCCCTCGCCCTGCCAGTCGTTCTCCTTGTAGTTGTAGACACCCGTGGTGCCGTGGATGACGCCCTGGTCCTTGGCCGAAGCGTAGTGCAGGTCGGCAGGGGTCTCGAACCACACCAGCGGCACTCCCTCCTTCACTCCCAGACGGAAGGGCGTACCCTTGTCGAAGCGCCATTCACAGCTGTTCGAGTGGTAGAGCACACGGTCGGCGAAGAGTCCCTCGCAGAAGTCGATGTATTCCATCACGGCCTTCGCTTTGGCGTTGCGCTTGGCGAAGGTCTCGAGCGACGAGACGAAGCCGTCCAAGTTCGGTACATTGGCGTAGGCGTCATTCAAGTCCTTGCCTCCGGCAGGCGTGGTGGCAATGGAGGTCAGCACCCGCGTGAGGGTGCACATCTCGGGATTGGCCTTCATCTTCGCCTTCACAGCATAGCCGTAGAAGTCTACGAGCCGTTTCTGCAGACGGCTGTCGAAGCCGTTGTAGGCCGACTTGAACTCCTGCAGCACCTTGGTGTTCTCCTTCTGCTTACCTTTGTCGGAGGTCGACTTGTTCATCCATTCCAACAGCTCGTCGGGCAGCCCCTCGGTGGTGAACTCAACAGATTTCGGCTTCTGCGCAATCAACGTGGTAGTCAGCAACATCGAAAACAGCAGGACAATATATTTCTTCATAACAATTGTGTTTTTACAATTTAGTACGAACATATTAATTCAAATTGCAAAAATACACCAAATCCGCCACATGGAACCCCACATGGCGGAAAAGTTATCAAGAGCCAGATGTTTATTATTAATCAACCCACCGAAGCCTTGAGCTTCTCGGCGTTTTCGGCGAGCTGCAGGGCTTCGATGCAGTCCTCGATGTCGCCGTCCATGAAGGCGGGGAGGTTGTGCATGCTCCAACCGATGCGGTGGTCGGTGACGCGGCTCTGCGGGTAGTTGTAGGTGCGCACTTTCTCGCTGCGGTCGCCCGTGGCCACCATAGTCTTGCGCTTCGAAGAGAGCTCTTCCATATACTTGTTGTACTCGCGCTCGTAGAGGCGGGTGCGCAAGATGCTGATGGCTTTCTCCTTGTTCTTAATCTGCGACTTCTGGTCCTGCATGGAGACCACGATGCCAGTGGGTATATGCGTCAGACGCACAGCCGAGTAGGTGGTGTTGACACACTGGCCACCGGGGCCGGAGGCGCAGAAGGTGTCGATGCGCACGTCGCTCATATTCAGCTCCACGTCGAACTCCTCGGCTTCGGGGAGCACCACCACGCCGGCGGCGGAGGTGTGGATGCGGCCTTGTGTCTCGGTGGCGGGAACGCGCTGCACGCGATGCACGCCGCTCTCGTACTTCAGCAGGCCATAGGCGCCGTCGCCGGTGACGGAGAACGAGATGTCCTTGTAGCCACCCGAGGTGCCTTCGTTGAAGTCGTTGATTTCTATCTTCCAGTGCTTCTTCTCGCAGAAGCGGGTGTACATACGGAAGAGGTCGCCGGCGAAGATGCAAGCCTCGTCGCCACCCGTGCCGCCGCGAATCTCGACGACGGCGTTCTTCGAGTCGGTGGGGTCGGCAGGGATGAGCAGGAGGCGGATGTCGTTCTCCATGGGCTCGCGACGCTCCTGGGCGGCGGTGAGCTCCTCCTTGGCCATCTCACGCAACTCGGGGTCTTTCTCGCTCTCGAGCAACTCCTTGCATTCGTTGATGGTGTCGAGGAGCGCCTTGTATTCGTGGTAGGCCTTCACCACGGGCTGCAAGTCCTTGTAGTCTTTGGAGAGCTTCACATATCGTTTCATGTCCGCAGTGACCTGCGGGTCGTTCATCTGCTGTTCAATCTCTTGATAGCGGGTGTAAATAGCTTCTAGTTTGTCAAGCATTTTAAAATCTCAATTCTTAACTCTTAACTCTTAATTCTTAACTCTTAACTCATCTAAGCAGCAGCACCGTGCCTTCGCCGGGGTGCTTGCGGTCGGGGTCCTGCGTGCAGGAATAGATGTAGTAGTAGACATAGGCGCCCTGTGGGCAGGCGTTGCCGTTGAGGTCGGTGCCGTCCCAGGGCTGTTCGATGTCGTTGCCATGATAGACCAGCAACCCTTGGCGGTTGTAGATCCATATCTCATAGTAGGTAATTCCCAAGGTGGTGACGAAAGTGAAGTGGTCGTTGGTCCCACAATTGGGGGTGAAGGTGTTGGGTATCCACATGGCATTCACCTGCACCGGCAGCCACACGGTGGTGTCGGCACAGCAGCGTTCCTCGTTGCAGGTATGCAGCGCTATCCATACGCTGTCGTCAGAGGTGCCGAAGTAGTGGTCGATGCTGGGTCCCTCGTCGGTGTAGCCGTCGCTGAAGGTCCAGTGCGAGCCGGTACTGTTGGGCGAGCGGTCCTCGATGTGGAGGCTGGGATTGGTCAGTTCCACCGCCGGACGGTTGGTGTAGACGGTAGGCGTGGGGTATTGCAGCACCATGATGGTGATTTCGGAGGCATTCTGCACACAACGGCTGTCGCCCATAGGCACCACGGTGTAGGAGGTGGTGACCTGGGGTCTCACGGTGACGACGTTCTTACCGTCGCAACCCACGAGGGAGCTGTCGTAGGGCGTCGAAAGCCAGCGTGGCAGGTCGATGCCCAAGGCGCTGAGCGTCACGCTGTCGCCCCGACAGATGAGCGAGGCGTCGACATCGGAGGTGATGGTGCTGTTGCCGATGACCTTGACGCCGATGGTGGTGGTGGCGGGACATTGCCCGTCGGTGGTCGTCGTCAGCGAGATGACGTGGTTGCCGGCCGTAGGCGTCAACGTGATGGTGTCATAGGGATGCAAAGCGTCGGAACGGAACACCACGCTGTCGTCGAGGCGCCACTCCTTGCCGTACATCTCTCCTCCCTCTGCCCAGGCCGTCAACGTCTCGTCCTCGCAGAGGACAGAATCCGACAAAGCGATGGGTATCTCGTGACCCTGCAAGGCCCTGCACACCTCAGTCTTGATGGCGCTGCACGACATCCCCTGAATCATCGTCCGCATCGAGACAAGATAGTATCCGTCGTCAGGGAACTGATAATCCACCATCCTGCCCCACATGGTGTCTATCGGCGTCGTACCCAAGCTGTCGCTATAGAAAATCCAACGGGTCGAGTCATAGTCAATCTGGTTACTGCCGAAAGTGTAGCTGTTGTCCTCCAAGTGAACGCCCAAGCTGCAATCCGTACTCATTCCTATATACGGTACGGGCTTGGTGTTCTCAAGGTTGGTGTAGATTTTCGACATGAATGGCTTGCTGGGGTCCAGGGCCGACATCATCGTGCACATGAAGGTCTGCGTGCTCACCGTGTCGCCGGCATTGGGCCCTTCGGTGAGGACGAAATCCGCCACCGTCGGCATATACACATTGTTGTCCGACGGCTGTGTGAGCTGGCGGAAATGGACATTGTCCATGTATCCGGCGTTATAGATATCCTCTTCCGCACCCATGGTGGCCGCATACCACGTGTACTGGGTCAAGCCCTCGGGGGCTCTCAGCGTGTCGATATAAGGCGATGTGGGGGCGGCGCAACCCGTGCTGTTGATACGCATCGGCTGGTAGTCGCCACAAACATAAGCATAGATGGGGTCCACCGAATAGATACAGTCGCTGTTGTACATCTCTATACGCACTTTCTGGTAGAGGTAGCGGCTGAGGCTGATGGCCACCTTGGCCCACGGCTTGTAGACATAGGCGCAGGTGGTGGCACCGCAGGAGCTGCCTGGTTTTCCCATCACCCACGGTGCCGGCGGATTGCCTTGGGGAATGGCGGGAGCCGAAATTCGGAACCACATCGAGTCGTTGATGGGAGCGTTGGGCCAAGTGCCGTCATCGTTCTGCTTCACCACGCGAATCATGAATTCGCCGGCCTCGGCGGGCGTGTGGCTGTAGCAGCGTCCCACGACGGCGTAGTTGATGAAGAGCAGGGCATTTTCAGTATTTACCTCTAAAGTGTAGAAAAGGGCCTCTGCTGTCTTATTGGCTCCCGCCGTCCAGGTAAAGCTTGTGGAGGTGCCACCGCCGGAATTCGGATCGCCGAGGCGGATGCAGGAAGAGTATCCCGGCGGGATGCGCTGCATACCGTTGCTGCCATTGATGGTGAACTCGTCAATGCCGGCATGAGCCGCATTGATGATTTGGAAACGGCTGTCGTTACCATCCCAGATACTTTGATAGCCGCAGCAGTTCATACCACCGTCATTGGGAGTTCCCGTGTTGAGGGAGCTCGAGGTAATGTTGCTGTGGCCGATGATGTCGGGACAGTTGGGGTCGGCGCAGGTACTGTAGACAGTGGTGCCCGACGAGGCGCCCTGACTGACGCGCTGCCCCACGCGGGCCGACCAACCCTTAAACGAGGCGGAGCCCGGCGTACCGCTGCAATTGAACATGGTAGGATTCCTCCAGTACGGACAGTTGGGGTCGACCTGTCCCCACGCAGGAGTGAAGGCCGTAATCGCTAACAATGCTAAGAAGTAGTAAAAACGCATAATTAACCCTTTTTTTAAGGGTTAAAACGTAAAAAAGAAATTTTTATTGTATGCGGAGTATTTTTTTTACAATCCTGTTCACCGTCGGCGACACCTTCCACTGCAACACCCCTGCCAGAATCAGCCCTCCCAGCACAACGGTCTTCGCCACCGAATCCACAATCATGCCTCCGACACCGCCCATCCAGCCCGTCACCGTCGGCGTCACCCACTCGCCCCACAGCCAGTTCAGCCCGAAGCCCACACCCATAATCACCACCACCTTCAGCTGCGGAAGGGAGATGATACTCACCTTTAGTACAGCCCCAAGCACAATTAGAAGCAATCCAAAATAAATTCCATAGGAGAAAAGAGGCGCTGCTGCCGCACCATTAATGCCCCATATGTCTATAAGCATGTTGTTGAAATGAATAGTACACCATATCAGCAACAATGTTAGTGGCAATAGTAGTAGGTACCACCAGCGTGTATAGGTTAGGATGTCGGTACCAATGGATAAAGACGAGTTCACCACTTTTGCCAAACCCAAGATGAAGACCACCCAAGCACCGCTCTTATATGATTCCCCATTCGGAATCAATGCAAACAGCGTGTCGATATTGATGGCGATGACAAAGAAGATGAGCAAACTCACCAGCAACTGATGCAGACTCACCTGCTTTCCCAGACGATTCACCTCACCCCAGTTGCCATCCTTCACGGCTTTGGCGATTACCGGACGCGAGATGGCACCCAGCGACCGGTAAGGCACCTCCACCACGTTGGCAATGAAGGAAGCGATGGCATAGACTCCTGCTGCTGCAAGCGTCATCTTTGCCCCAATGAACAACGAACTCATCAGCGGGATGTTGCCCACCAGCACGATGACGGTGATGAAAAGAGTAAAAAGGAGCATCTCCAGCCAACGCTTGCGCTCGGCCAGGAAACGCCAATCCACATGCAGCCAGTCACGCAGCCTCATGCCGCTGATTCTGAACAGATAGAACATATTGAGCAGCATCGCCAACCCATAGCTGCTGCAGAACAGCCACACGAAACAATCCAGACTTATCAACTTGTAGCCGTAGAGCAGGTAGGCCACCAAGTTGAAGACCCTGATGCCCACCTCGCGCACCATCTTCGGCACCGTGATGCGCATCAGCACACTCGCACCCGTCTCGAACACAGTCAGATAGAGCGCGAAGAAGATAAGCATCGGAATCAGGTAGAAATAGTTCGTCAGCAGGGGCGAGTTCTTGGAATACATCCACAGGATGGGCTCCCGGAAGATGAGGAACACCAAAGCGACTAGGGAAAAACCCACCAGCGGCAGCAGCAGCGAGAGCCCGAAGATGCCATGATAGCTGCGGCCATCCTTGAAATGGGGGAAAAACTTGACAAGCGACGAGTTCACGCCCAGCGCCGACAGCGACGAGAAGAGCATCGCCGCATCCACCATCACCCTCGTCAGTCCTATCTCCTCCTGTGTCAGGTACTTGGTGAGTACAAAGAACGACACAAAGAAACCTATCGCCACCCCTAGGTAGTTGGCGATTCCACCCTTGATACTCTGTCGTGCTATTACACCCATACGATATACAACGGCTTTGAAAATATTTTATTGCACCAGACAAACAAAAAAAAAGCCCCTCCCCAGCCGTCAACAAGTGCATTTGTACGATACTTGTCCGTTATTTGTACGATACTTGTACGATGATTTATCGTACAAGTATCGTACAACTATCGTACAACGAACGGACAACAGATTTATTTCTAAACAGTTTCAAAACTCACACACCTTTACGTTTTATGAAAGACTGAGTTTTTTTTAACATTTATCTCTTGCCATTCAAAAATAATTCGTATCTTTGCCGTCTCATTTCGTGTCTCCGAATCGCCTTCGGAGGCATGGAGTGTCTTAATAATGAACGAAATAAAAAATAAATAAAATAATAACGAACAATGAAAATTTATCAGACTCAGGACATCCGTAACATCGCCCTCGTGGGCGGCGCCAAGAGCGGCAAGACTTCCATGGCTGAGGCTATGGCCTTCTGCGGCGGCCTCATCAACCGTCGTGGTTCCGTGGACAGCAAGAACACCATCAGCGACTATCGCGACATCGAGCACGACCGCGGTTATTCCGTGGAGAACACCCTCATGTACACCGAGTTCGGTGGCAAGAAGGTGAACATCCTCGATGTGCCCGGCTTCGCCGACTACCAGGGTGAGCTCGACAGCGCCCTCAACGTGGTCGAGGCCGCCGTCGTTGTGGTCAACGCCCAGAGCGGCGTCGAGGTCGGCACCGAAATCGCCAACCGCTACGCCGCCAAGCTCGACACCCCGATGCTCTTCGTGGTCAACCACCTCGACGCCGAGAAGGCCAACTTCGACGACGCCGTCAACCAGCTCAAGGACTTCTTCGGTGGCAAGTGCACCGTGCTCCAGTTCCCCACCAACGCCGGTCTCGGCTTCAACCAGGTGGTCGACATCGTGGCCAACAAGATGTACACCTTCACCGACGGTAAGTACACCGAGGCCAACATCCCCGCCGAGTATGCCGACAAGGCCGAGGAGATGCGCATGGCCCTCGTCGAGGAAGCCGCCGCTGCCGACGACGCCCTCATGGAGAAATACTTCGAGAATGGCGACCTCACCGCCGAGGAACTCACCCAGGCCCTCAAGCTCGCCATCGACAAGCGCGACCTCTTCCCCATCCTCTGCACCAGCGCCAAGGAGAACTTCGGCGTCAACCGTCTGCTCGAGTTCATCTGCCAGAACGTCCCCGCCCCCTGCGAGGTGGCCGATGCCAAGAAGACCAAAGGCGGCAAGGAACCTACCTTCGCATCTACAACGGTGAGCTCGCCGAAGCCCAGGATGTGGTCAACGCCTGCAACCAGAGCAAGGAGCGCGTCAGCCAGGTGCTCGTCTGCAGCGGCTCGAACCGTCAGCGCGTCGAGAAGGCTTGCGCCGGCGACATCGTCTGCACCATCAAGCTCAAGGATGTCAAGATCAACCATACCCTCACCACCGCCAAGAACACCGACGACGCCGTCTGCGAGATCGAGTTCCCGACTCCTATCTACACCGTCGCCGTGAAGGCCGCCAACAGCAACGACGACGAGAAGGTCGGCGCCGCGCTGAAGGACCTCGTGACCTACGACCGCAGCCTCACGCTC
>CACYPU010000005.1 GCA_902776365.1 uncultured Bacteroidota bacterium
TCACCTCTTCCCATTCCGAACAGAGAAGTTAAGCCTCACATCGCCGATGATACTGCACTTGTTTGTGGAAAAGTAGGTCGCCGCCAATTTTTTATAAGGAGTTCCAGTGAGGGACTCCTTTTTTTGTTGCACCATGTTTGTCTCCTTTTCCCATGCCCCTTTTCGAGGCTTCCAAGAAATTTTTTTTCGCTATGTCGAGGAAAAATTGTATCTTTGCACTTTTAAATGTCGACATTTTATACGATGAAAAATATACGCAACTTCTGCATTATTGCTCATATTGACCACGGTAAGAGTACCTTGGCCGATCGTCTGCTGGAGGTGACGAATACCGTCAGCCAGCGCGAAATGCAGGATCAGGTGCTCGATGATATGGAGCTGGAGAAGGAACGCGGCATCACCATCAAGAGCCACGCTATCCAGATGAACTATAGAAGGAGTGCAAGGGAGTGCGAAGGAGTGCAGGGGAGTGCGGAGGAGTATGTGCTGAACCTTATCGACACCCCGGGTCATGTGGACTTTAGCTATGAGGTCTCTCGCGCCATCGCTGCCTGTGAGGGAGCGCTGCTGGTGGTCGACGCCACGCAGGGCATCCAGGCACAAACCATCTCGAATCTCTACCTTGCCCTTGAGAACGACCTTGAAATCATCCCCGTGATGAACAAGATAGACCTCGACAGCGCCATGCCTGAAGAGGTGGCCGACGAGATTGTCGACCTGCTGGGTTGCAAGCCAGAGGAGATCCTCCGTTGCTCGGCCAAGACGGGCATGGGTGTGCCGGAGATTCTCGACGCCATCGTCGACCGTATTCCTGCCCCCGAAGGCGACCCCGATGCACCGCTCCAGGCCCTCGTCTTCGACTCTGTTTTCAATCCTTTCCGAGGCATCATCAGCTATTTCCGCATCATGAACGGCACGCTGAAGACCGGCGATCATGTGAAGTTCTTCTCCACAGGTCGCGAATATGACGCTGACGAGGTGGGTGTGCTGCGCTTGAACATGGAACCTTGTAAGCAGCTCTCTGCCGGCAATGTGGGCTATATCATCTCCGGCATCAAGACCTCGAAGGAGGTGCGTGTGGGCGACACCATCACTCATGTCAATGTTCCTTGCGAGAAGCCTATCGAGGGTTTCGAGGCCGTGAAGCCTATGGTCTTCGCTGGCGTCTATCCTGTGGATACCGACGACTACGAGGAGTTGCGTGCCAGCATCGAGAAACTGCAGCTCAATGATGCCAGCCTCACCTTTGAACCTGAAAGTTCATTGGCTTTGGGCTTCGGTTTCCGCTGTGGATTCCTGGGCCTGCTGCACATGGAAATTGTGCAGGAACGCCTGACGCGCGAGTTCGATATGGATGTCATCACCACAGTGCCCAACGTGCAGTACAAGGTGAAGCTCACCAACGGCAGCGAGATTGACGTCTACAACCCCTCGGGTATGCCCGAGCCGAACAATATCGCCGAGGTGTACGAGCCATACATTCACGCGCAGATTATCACCAAGGCCGACTTCATCGGTCCTGTGATAAAGCTTTGCATGGACAAGCGCGGCATCCTCAAAAACCAGAACTATCTCACCACCGACCGCATCGAGATAACCTTCGACCTGCCGCTGGGAGAGGTAGTCTTCGACTTCTATGACAAGCTCAAATCCATCTCGAAAGGCTACGCCTCTTTCGACTACTACATCAACGGCTACCAGCCCTCGAAGCTGGTGAAACTGGAGATACTCCTCAACGGCGACCCCGTTGATGCCCTCTCCACGCTCACCTACGTTGACAACGCCTATCCCATCGGAAGGAAGATGTGCGAAAAACTGAAAGACCTTATCCCGCGCCAGCAGTTCGACGTAGCCATTCAGGCCGCCATCGGCAGCAAGATTATCGCCCGCGAAACGGTGCGTCAGGTGCGCAAGGATGTGACGGCCAAGTGCTATGGTGGTGATATTACGCGTAAGCGTAAACTCCTTGAGAAACAGAAGGAGGGAAAGAAACGTATGCGTCAGGTCGGTAACGTCGAGGTGCCGCAGAGTGCCTTCCTCGCCGTACTGAAATTGGATTGAAAACCTTAAAAAAAATCATAAAATGAAAAAAACAGTGAAACTTTTATTGGCGGCTTTCGTCATGATGGCTACCGTGAGTCTTACCAGCTGTGGAAAAGACGACGAGAAGGAAACAACCTATCCCGCTTCGACTTCTTACGCCATCCACTTTGAGGGTCAGATGCTTACACCCGGCCAGACGGTGAAACATACCGTCACCGCTGCCGAGAAAGAGGCCGACGAGGCTATGGTCGACTTCTTCATCGAGAACATCACCCAGGAGGCTCTGCAAACCCGCTTCAAAGTGGAATTTGTTGAAGGTCCGGATTCAATGAGGGAATTGCCCGTCTGCTACGGTGAGTGCAAACCTGTCACCTGCCCCTACCAGTCGGAGATCTTCTCCCTCGCCCCCGGCGTCGACACAAGAGCCTTGCAGATTCACTGCTATCCCAGCTTCCATGAGGCAGGTTCCAAAGGCACCTACAAAATCACCGTCGGCAAAACTGGCAGCATGGACGATCCGCAGGTCTTCTTCCTGCAGTTCATTCTCTAAAATGTGTGCTCATAACGGCGCACCTGCCACAGGTACCATATCAGCAGGGATGCTTTCACGAGCGTCCCTGCTGCTGCATACAGGACGATGGCTAGCATGAAGTCGTGGGTGCCGACGCCAATGGCGATGGCTGCCACTCGCAGCACCATCAGCACCAGATAGAATCCAAATTCGGTACGCTGGGTGGAGAAAACATTGGGGATGAATGTCAGCGAACTGGAGAACAATGTGACGAGGGCCATCGGCAACAGCGCTTGGACAAAGGGTCCGCACCCCTGCCAGCGGTCGCCGAAGCAGAAGACAAACACGGGCTCGGCGAAGAACCACGCCAGCACACCCACGGGCAGCGCCACAGCCAGCAGAGGCAGGAGGAAGCGTCGCAGCAGGCGCATGAAGGTTTTTCGGTCGCGCACGGCCTCTGCGGTGCGGGCGTAGAGCACCCGTTCAAAGGCAATGCTGAGGATGTTGACAGGTTGCATGGTGAATGTCAGTGCCAAGCCGAAGAGTCCTATCTCGGCACTTTTAAAATAGAGGGCGGCCCAGAGGAACGGCAGGTTCGAGGAAAAGGTGTTGATAAAGTCCTTCGTGGCCACGAAGAATGGGAAATTGCGGTGCGTTCTGGCAACGGCCCGGAGTTCGGAATTTGGAATTTGGAATTTGGAATTCGGAAGACTCTTTAGCTTGAGGCGATAGTTGATGTTCGCCGCCGCCTGTCCCAGTACGGTGCCCAGAGGCAGGCCGCTAGGGGAGAGTCCCAGTAGCCCCAGCACGATTTTCGTGAGGGCGCCGCCGGCGGCATTCACTGTGTCGGACACAGCAATCATCGCGTAGCGGTGGAAGCGGTTGTAGAGGAAACTGTAGACGCGTGAGGTGCCGCAGAAGAAGACCATCGGGGGGATGAGCAGCACCATCCATCCCAGCTGTGCCATGTTGCCTGGTAGCAGGCCTGTGAGCCATAGCACCAGTGCCACCGTGAGCAGAGCCACAGACACCAGCGTGTTCATCCGCAAGGCGAAGCGCGTCACCGCCGCCGCCTCACGCTCGTCGTCGGCCACGACGATGGCCAGCTCGTACTTGCAGGTGCTAAAGATGATGAACACCTCGATATAGGAATAGAAGATGTTGAACAGGCCGTAATCCTCTGGAGGATAGATGCGTGTGAGCACGAAATAGGCCACCAGCGTGATGGCTTGTGCCAGCACGTTGCCGCTCACCAGCGTCGCCGCTTCGCGGATCAAACCTCCCCGTGGTATTTTCGGAGTACCCATTCGAGACTTAATAGAAGGATTATCAGTATTAATACCCACAGTAGATTCAGCATCTCGGAGAACCGCGTGTGAGTGTAGATGACAGGTTTGAGAGTTTGGAGTTCGGCGTTCAGAGAAGAGAGTTGGTCAGGATAGAACATTTTGCCGCCGGTGATGCTGCTGATGGTTTTGAGCAGGGTGTGGTTAGCGGTGAGGTTGGCCTGCTCGAGGTGCAGCGCCTCCACAGCGAAGGCACCCTCGGCGGTGTAGGTGGTACCGTCGTAAGTCGTTGTGGCGGTATAGCGGTAGAGTCCTTCGGGTAGCGTCCCCAGCGAGAGGGTGTATCCGCTGCCTTGACGCGAGAAGTTGTAGTCACCCTGCACTCCCTTGTGATTCTCTACACTCCCCTGCACTCCTTGAAGTGTAAGCTTCGCCTCGGGGGTGTTGAAGGGCTCGTAGCTCTCATTGTAGAGCTGGGCGTGTACCATCACCTCGTCGTTGTCGGAATAGTGGCGCTCTGTCTCCACGATGAAGCGCTCGCGGTTGTCGGTGATGGCGGCGAAGTTGACCAACTGGCTCACGAGGCGGTCGAAGTGGTCGTGTGACTTGTTGTTCAGGAAATCCACCAGACGCCAGCGCCACAGTCCTTCGCCCCATACGAAGGCCCTGCGCTGTTGCCCCTGCACCAGGGCCGACACCAAAGGCTGTCCGGTGTTGATGCTGCCCAGGCGGGCGGTGAGGAGCGACTGGAGGTTTGGGGAGGTCTTCACCTCGCCGAAAGGCGCCGTCAGCGGCGGCAGCTCCTCGAGGGCGATGGCATCGGCGGCGTCGAGGGTGAAGAGCGAGAACGCGTTGTTGTATAGCGCTGTTACCTCGTTTACCTTCTTCGTCCTCGCCACAATCTCAAGCCCCGTATGCAGGGCGTTGAAGCGAGCTAGGTCGGTTTGGGTGCCGATGATATAGATTGCGTTATTGTTTGATTGTTTGATTGCTTGAGTGGTGGAGGGTAGGTTGTGAAAGATGAGAAGGGAGTAATCTTTCAATTCCTCGGTCTTCATTCTTAATTCCTCATTCATAAACACCTTTGCCTCGTAGTTGGGGTTGCTTTCCACTGCCTGTTTCAGTGCCGCGAGGTCGGGGTGGGGGGAATTGCCGATGATGGCCACTTTGCGGCGGCTGTCGAGGACGTCGGTGTAGAACGTCAGCACGTTGTTTACTGTCTCCCGTTCGCCATCGACAACGGAGAGGCTGGCTGTATATCGTTGCAAGCCAGGTTTCTCGGCCTTTAGTTCGAAGGTCAGGGTGGTGCTAAACAGGTCGTCGGAGTAATCCACCTGCTGCATCGCTAGCGCCTTGCCGTGGGCGTCGGTGAGGGTGAGTTGTGCCGAATGGTTTTTCAGGCGCCTGGCGTTGATTGTCAGTTCCACGGGGAAGGTGTTGCCTGTGAAGGCTATGCGGTTGTGGCGTATGGATGCCAGCGCGGCGTCGCGCTGCGGTGTGGTGTCGCCTAAGGCCACAGTGTAGACGGGAAAGGTGAGCCGTTCGGCGGTGCTGGCGGGGTTGTTTCCGCGGTTGTAGATGCCGTCGGTGGCCAGCACCACAGCCCCCAGGTTGCGCCCCTGATAGTGGTTGGCGATGTCGTCCAGCTCTGCCGAGATGTCGGTCGTGCTCCCGCCAAACTCCTCATATACCAACTCGCATTCGTCAATTTCGAATTTCGAATTAAGAATTGAGAATATCGAAGTGTCTATCGATTCGGAAATATCCTGCACCACTACCACCACGGGTTTCTGCTGTTCGTTGACGGTGCGTTTGGCCACGGGAGCCAGCAGCAGCAGGGCAATGGCGGAGACAGCCACGAAACGCACTGCCGCCAGCAGCAGGTTCATCCGCTTGCTGAAGCGTCGGCGTCCCACAAAATAGAGTCCCGCGGAGTAGGCCGCACCCGCCAGTAGGCAGAAGAGAACGTAGTACCAAGGATAGTCGATTATCATAATGCGTTAATGTGTTAATGCGTCAGTTGCCATAGACGAGGGTGCTGAAGTGATCGGGGTTGAACCTCTCCTGCGCCACACGCAGCAGGTCGGTGGTGGTCACCGCCATCAGGTCGGCCTCCATTTCCTCGAGGGTGTTCACATGTTCGTAGCACAGGTAGGCCTTGCCGATGCTCTGCATTTCGTTCAGCCCATAGTCGTCGTTGACGGCCATCTGTCCTATCATCTGGCGCTGTGCCAGCCGCAGTTGACGTTCGCTGAGGGCGTGAGAGGCGATGTCCAGCAGTTCGTTGCATATGAGTTTGTGTGCCTTCTCCTGCGCCCCGGGGTCGACGCCGGCGTAGATATAGAACAGGCCGGTGTCGGAGAACGGCACATACTGCGACTCGATGTTGTAGCAGAAACCGTAGTGCTCGCGCACGGCCACATTGAGGCGTGAGTTCATGGCGGGGCCGCCCAGGATGTTGTTCAGCAGCGAGAAGGCTGTCTTGTCGGCATGGTAGATGTCAGGCGCCTCGCATCCAATCAGCATGTGTGCCTGATGCGTGTGGCGATTGATGTGGCGGTCGAAAAGGCGGAATTCCGGGCGCTCTCCCCTGCTCTCCTTTACCCTCCCCTGTCCTCTCTTGTACTCCCCGAAATGCCTCTCGCACAGCTTCACCAGCCGTTCCATTGTCACGTTGCCGCTCACAGTGATGACCATCCGCTCGGGCGTGTAGTGCTCACGCATGAAAGAACGCAAGCCCTCGGGCGTGAAGCGCTTCACGTTGCGACGGCTGCCCAGGATGTTGTGCCCTAGGGGATGCCCCTCGTAGGCCAGCTCCTCGTACTCGTCGTAGATGAGCTCCGACGGCGTGTCCTTGTAGGAATCAATCTCCTCCAGCACCACCTCCTTCTCGTGCTCGATTTCGTTCTGCGGGAAGGTGCTGTGGAACAGGATGTCGGCGAAAAGCTCCAGGCAGCGCTCCAGGTGCTCGCTCAGCGACGAGGCGTAGACGCAGGTCTCCTCCTTGGTGGTGAAGGCGTTGAGCTCGCCGCCCACGCCGTCGATGCGGTTCAGGATGTGGTAGGCGCGTCGGTGTTCGGTGCCCTTGAAAAGCGAATGCTCGATGAAATGCGCCGTACCCTCCTCGGCCCCGTGCTCGTCGCGCGAGCCCACGTTGATATACACCCCGCTGTAGGTCACCCTCGACGGCGTGTGGCTCAGGATTATCTTGATGCCGTTAGGCAAAGTGTGGTATTCGTACATTCTCTCCCTATAACGCATTCATGCATTTTATATTGTGTCCCGTTTGTCCATATCAGAGAAAGTTCGGACAGACGGCTGGAAGAAGGCCAGGAACCAAGAGCAGAAGAGGATGCCGGGGAGGGAGTCGAGGGTGTTCTCGGTGAGGAAGGAGACGAGGATAGTGACGAGCCACAATGTTTTAATGAGGGAGTATGAGGGAGTGCAAAGGAGTGCAAGGGAGTGCGAGGATAAATGTTTGTTGGATTGCATGATTGCCTGATTGCGAGTGTGGTGCCAGGCGCGGAGGAAGAAGAAGACTATCAGGGCGAAGCCGAGGAAGCCGAAAAGGGCGATGAGGGTGAGGTATTCGTTGTGGGGATAGAGCGGATTTTCCTGCATGGGGGAATCGGAGGCGACGAATTCGTCGTGTAAGGCTTTGTGAAGGTCGCCGGTGCCGGTACCGATGAGGGGGTGCTTCGCGATGACGTTCCAGGTGCAGCGCCAGAGCTCGAGGCGCTGGAGCATGGAGAATCCCGTTACCGCGCGGTAGCAACGGTAGTTCTCATATTCGAAGAGGGCCTTATGAAGCATTTTTCGGAACGGCGAGCCGTGTTCATAGACGGGGTTGGCGACGCCGCGGGCAATCTCGTCGACTTGGCTGTCGGTGAGGGCGGCTACGCCGGCGCTGTCCTTAGTGAGGCCGAGGGCGTTGAGGTAGCGGATGAGGGCCGACTCGACGGAGTAGCCGGAGGCGGTGAGGCTGTCGAGGGGCATGGTGCTACGTTTGGGCCATTCGTTGATGAGTTCGGCGCGACAGATGTAGTTGTTGACGTAGTTGCCATTCTCAATGAATCCGTCCTGCCGGTGCTCGTAGGGATGTCCATTCACGGTTTTTTCCTGCAAGGTCTCGCTGGACAAGGGACCGAGCCGGTAGTAGGAGCGGTAGCCGAGGAAAATCATGAGGCCAACGAGGCCGGCGGACACCACCCAGCAAGCTGTCCAAAGCCACCGACGGCGGTGCAGGATGGCGACGAGGGAGGCGACGGCGAGGATGACGACGGCGGTATAGGACTGGAGCAGGAGGAGGAAGAAGAGGAACCAGAGGATGAGGATCCAGTGAAGGACTTTGAATTTTATGTTTCGGGTTCTAAGTGATTGGTAGCCGAGTAGGTAGATGACCATGCAAATGTTGAGAGCGAAGCGTGTGTGGTGGATATAGGTGACGATTTCGCGGTGCGGCAGGTCGGGGATGGTGAGCCAGCGGACGAAGCCTATAATGGTGACGACGAAGACAGTGCCACCGTATAGGTTGAGGATGAGACTTCTCGTGTTGCCTTCGGGTGCTGGGGTGGTGAGGACGACCAGTGACACGGCCAACAACGGCAGCATCTCCACGATGTCGGAGCATCCTTTGGCGATGTCGGAGGTCCAGAGGAGTCCGACGACATGCAAGAAGAAGAGGACGGCGAAAGCGTGCAGGAGGCGGTTTCCACGAGCCATACGCCACTTCTCGGCCCAGCGGCCTTCGAAGACCCAGTTGACCAGCAGGAGCACCCAAACGACGTTGGAGAGGCCCACAGTGGTGACCATGCATCCGCCCAAGAGGGTGAGCAGTACTAGATATATTGTTCTATGAACCTTGGCTCCGAACAAATCTTAATTCTTGTTTTTTAGTTCTTCCACGGCGCGGCGGACCACGGGGTCGGTCTTGAGGGCTCCTTGGAGGCGGCCTTCGTCGTAGTAGTAGCGGGTGAGAATCTCGGCCTTGAGCATGTCGCAGACTTCTTCGCGGTGCTTGGTGAGGTCGTCTTCCTTCTCGGTGGCTAGACGCTGCTCCATCTCCTTGAGTTGCTGCTCGATGGCGCCGTCGTACTTCTCTTGCTTGGCGATGTCGCGCAGTTGTTTGATGTAGTGTTCGGTGGTGGTGGAGTAGGTGAGGTTGTGCTCCTTGAGGAAGCGGCAGAAGTCGGCGTAGATGTCGTCGGTGATTTCGAACTGGCTGGCGGGCAGGATGCTCTCGTGGGAGCGGTAGAACTGAGTGGCGTAGTCGAAGATGAGGAGTTTCTGTGTGAGTGCGATGGCGATGTTGGACATGTACTCGGGCTCGATTTCGATGTCGGGCTCGATGCCAAAGCCGTCGTAGACGGTGCGTCCGCTCTTGGTCTTGAAGGCGGTCTTGAGTGAGTCGGGCACCTTGAGGGCGCGGCCGTTTTCGTCGCGGTGGCTGTAGTCGATGGCTTGGATGCAGCGGCCGGAGGGGATGTAGTATTTGGAGACGGTGACTTTCATCTGGCTGTTGTATGGCATGGGCAGGATATTCTGCACGAGTCCTTTGCCGAAACTGCGCTGGCCGATGATGACGGCGCGGTCGAGGTCCTGGAGCGAGCCGCTGACAATCTCGCTAGCCGAAGCCGAGGAGCCGTCGATGATGACGGCGAGGGGTATCTCGGTGTCCTCGGGCTGCATGCGAGTGAGGCTCTTCATGTTCTTGGAGGCCACCTTGCCTTTGGTCTCGACGACGAGGGTGCCACGGGGAACCCAGATGTTAACGATGTCGACGGCCTCGTTCATGAGACCGCCGCCGTTGCCACGGAGGTCGAGGATGACGCCGCGCATCGCGGGATTGTCTTTCTTCAGCTTGACGAAGGCTTCGCGGACGTTCTTGGCGGCGTCGGTGGTGAACTCGTCGAGTTTGATGTAGCCGGTATTGCCGTCGCCTACATATCCGTAGTAGGGCACGTTGGGCAGCTTGATGGCGCGGCGCGTGAGGGTGCGTTCGAACTCGTTTCCGGCGCGCTCGAGGCGGAGGGTGACCTGTGTGCCGGCTTGGCCGCGCATGGCGCCGCTGACGTCGGAGGTATTCTTGCCCTTGGTGCTCTCGCCGTTGACGGCGAGGATGCGATCGCCGGCCTTGAGGCCCGCTTCGTCGGCAGGCAGGCCCTTGTAGGGTTCCGAGATGAGGATGCTGTCGCCGCGCTGCATAATCATGGCGCCCACGCCGCCGTATTCGCCGAGGAGCTGGAGCTTCACGTCTTCGATGTCGCTCTCAGGGTAGTAGTTGGTGTAGGGGTCGAGGGAGGCCAGCATGGCGTCGATGGCCACCTTGATGGTCTTGCCGGGGTCGACGTCGTCGACATAGTTCAAGTTCAGGTTCTTGTAGATTGCCGAGAATATTTCGAGATTCTTGGCAATCTCGAAACCGCGGTCGGTGGTTTGTGCGTGGATGGGTCCGAATAATCCGAATAACCCGAGTAGTCCGAATATTCCGACCATTATTTTCTTTCTCATATTTTGACTAGTTTGTTTTCAAATCCTTGGAGGGTGAGGTCGCCGTCGGGAGAGACGAACCAGAGGATGTCGCCGGCGCGGAAAATTTCGTCGCGGCTGGGGTTGACAATTTTCTGTCCGCCACGCTCGATGGCGATGACGATGGCGCGTTGCTTGGAGAGCGTGGAGTAGCGTATTTCGATGCCACAGAGGGGGCCGTGTGCTTCGACATGGTAGCGGTACATGTGGAGCTCGTGGTCGGAGTGGTCGTGGACGAGGATGTCGGGCTCCACTTCGATGACGGGTCTGATTTTGGACACTTCCTCTTCGGTGCCTATGACGGTAAGGATGTCGCAGGGCATGAGGATGTCGTTTTTGTCGGGGAGGTCGATGAGGTTGCCGGCGCGCTCAATGGTGACGATGTTGGCACCGTAGCGCTCGCGCAGCTGTCCTTCGGCGAGGGTCTTTCCCGCCAGGGGCGAGTATTGCGTCATCTGTAGACGCTCCATGGAAAATTCGTCCTCCATAGCCGTGGGGATGTGGAAGGAATTCTGCGCTTGACGCTGGTTGAAGTTGGAGAAGAAGCGGTCCTCGATTTGTGCATAGAAGCCGTTGGCGCGGCGCGAGTAGAGCACCGCCAGCATCACGATGACAGCGATGACCATGAGGAATCCGACGGCGAGGTTGAAGTAGCTACCGACAACGAATCCGACGAAGAAGAGGGCAATGAAGTAGCGCAGAATCAGTATGGGAATGACAACAACCTGAGAGTGATGCCAGGTCTCGAACATTTTCTTGATACGCTCCTTGTTGACGTTTTTTACGGCCACGGCCCAGAGGAAGGGCGACATGAGGACGAGGGTGGCGCCCATGCCTGTGAGGCGGCTCCAGATGGTGGGGATGCCGGCGGTGGCGAAGAGATCGTCGAGGAACGACAACAGCAGCGAGGAGGAGAGGAGGGCGATGACGGCGAGGATGACGCCGTGGATGCAGATATTGGTGAGTTGTTTGCGCAGGTACACCTTCATAGAGGCTTTGTTGCCGCTGTCGCGGTTGGCATGCTCGCTGTACTGGTCCAGACGGTGTTTGACTCCCATGGGGATGCGAGGCTCTATCCAATTGTAGAAGGGTAACGCCCCCTTAATCATGTAGGGGGTGACGAAAGTGGTGATGACGGAGACGGAGACAATGATGGGGTAGAGGCTCTCGTCAATGACGTTGAAACTCAAACCCAGTCCGGCGATGATGAAGGAGAATTCGCCTATCTGGCAGAAGCAGAAGCCGCTCTGCACGGCAATCTTCAGCGGCCGGCCGCTGAGGGTGACGCCGATGGTGGCCGAGAGGCTCTTGAAAATGATGACGGAGAGAGCGATGACGAGGATGGTAAGCCACTCCTCCACGAGTACTGAGGGTTGGATGAGCATACCTACAGAGACGAAGAAGACGGCACTGAAAAGGTTCTTGAGCGGTGTCACGATGCGGTGGATGACGTCGGCCTCAATGGTTTCACAGAGGACGGCGCCCATCACGAAGGCGCCGAGGGCGGTGGAGAAGCCTGCCTTGGAAGCCAGCACCACCATGCCGAAGCAGAGACCTACGGCTAGGATGAGCAGCGTCTCCTCGCTCATGTATTTACGCATCCAGCGTAGGAAAGTGGGGATGAGGTAGATGCCGAAAATGAAGACAGCTACGAGGAAGAAGGCCAGTTTCGCCATCTGTCCCACTAGGGCGCCCCCGTCGAAGTTCTGGCTGACGCTCACTGTCGACAACACAACCAAGAGCAACACCGCCACAAGGTCCTCCACCACCAGCACCGCTGTCACCGTAGAGGTGAACTTCTGTTGCTTGAGTTTCATGTCGTCAAAGCTCTTGATAATGATGCTTGTGGAGGAGATGGAGAGCATGCAGCCGAGGAAGGTACACTCCATGGAACCTAACCCCAGAATCCTACCTACGGAGTTGCCGACAACGAACATGATGGCCAGCTCGGTAAGGGCTGTGATGGCTCCCGTGGCACCCACCTTTTTCAGCTTCTTGATGCTGAATTCCAGACCCAGACCGAACATAAGGAAGACGATGCCGATGTCGCTCCAGACATGGATGTTCGCTGCGTCGGTGATGGCCGGGAACCAAGGGAAGTAGGGACCGATGAAGAAGCCTGCCAGAATATATCCGAGCACCAACGGCTGTTTCAACCATTTGAATACTACCGTGATGACTCCCGCAGCGACCAAAATAATCGCCAAGTCCATAAATATCGCAGGCAAACTTTCCATCCTGTAGTTTTTAGAAAATTATAACTGATAACGCAAGGAAGGCTTTTTTTATTGTGGATATCGAAAAAACATTTTTTTTACAAAGTTTTTTACGTGTATGTAAAATTTTTTACATATATTTGCAAATTTAATGTGAAGATATATGCAGTTTAAAGATATTGTAGGACAAAGAGATATCATCAATCGCCTCACTGCCGTGATCGACAGCGGGCGCGTGAGCCATGCCCAGCGCATCATCGGCGACGAGCGCGATGGTAGCCTGCAATTGGCTTGGGCCTACCTGCAATATCTGTGCTGCGAGCATAAACAGCACTTTGAAAACGGCGAATTGCGGGCCGATTCGTGCGGCGAATGTCCGAGTTGCAAAAAAATCAGCCAGCTGGTGCATCCCGACCTGCATTTCATCTTCCCCAACCCTCCCAATGGCTCCTCCAACGTGAGTGCGGAGGACTATATGAAGGAATTCCTCGACTTTATGCTCAACACCCACGCCCTCGGCACCCTTAACGACTTCAACGACACACTGTCGGGCGACGTGAAGACCTCGATGATCAGGGAGACCGATGCCGCTCATCTGGTGAAGGTGCTGAGCATGAAACCCTATGAGGGTGGATGGCGCATGGTGGTGATATGGAATGCTGACCGCATGAACGCCGCCGCTGCCAACGAGTTGCTGAAGACCCTCGAGGAGCCGTTGCCGATGACCATCATCCTGCTGGTGGACAACTACGACAAGAAATTGCTACCCACTATCGAGAGCCGTGTGCAGACAATCAAGTTGAAAGCGGGAAGTGAAAAGTCGAAAGTGGAGGACAACCCCGAGTTTGCGGGGATGCTGGTGGGATGGCTGAGGATGCTCTTCAAGTTGAAGATGAAGGAACTGTCGGCACAGGTGGACAAAATGGCCGCGCTGAACCGTGAGCAGTTGAAGCTCTTCCTGCAGTATGGTCTGGGAACGATGCGCGCCTGTTTCCTGGCCACCGCCGCTGGAGTGGAGTGCCACCTGGGGTCGGGCGACGAGAAGTTCGATAGCCAGTTCCCGAAGATGATAACGACAAATAATATTGAACTCATAGAGAGTGCCTTCGACGACGCCATCTTCGCCATCGAGCGCAACGCCTACGCGAAGATAGCGCTGATGGAACTGTCGTTCCGCATCAGCAAGGCACTGAAGAAACGATAAAATTGAATGCGTTAATGTGTTAGTGGAAAACGAAAATTGACATGGAAGAAAACAAAGATAAAGAGAAAGAATTGGAAAACATCCCCCAGGAGCCCGTACTCGACAGCGAGGAGACTGTGGCTTCGGCGGAAGACATAGCGGCATTTATGCGTGAACGCCGCAAGGCACGCGAGGAAAAGAAAACACGGGTGGAACGCGAGAACCCCGAGGTGGAGGAGTACCATGCCGAGGAGAGCCAGATAGATCCCTACCTCGACCCCGACCCCGACATCCCATGGGTGAAATACGAGGAGCCGGTGTTCCTCAGTCGCGGCTGTCGCCGTAAACCCGAGTGCTACAAGCCCATCTGCAGCTGTGAGCGTCAGAGCTGCTCGAAAGTGACGTCGACCAACTGGCTGGAGGGCATCCGCCAACCCACGGAGCGCCCCTTCGACTGTGTGGAAGTGCGCTTCAAGAACAACCACAAGGACTTCTACCGTCTGCCCGACGGCTTGGAGGTTGTAGAAGGCGACGTGGTGGCTGTCGAAGGCCAGCCCGGCCACGATGTGGGTATCGTGAGCCTCACCGGCGAACTCTGTCGCCTCCAGATGCGCAAGCGCAAAATCAACCCCGAGGCGGAGAACATGAAGAAGCTCTTCCGTCGCGCCAAGGATCCCGATATCGACCGTTGGGCCGAGACATTGAAAGAGGAGCGGCAAGCACTGCTGCGTACCCGCCAGATTGTTGCTGAGCTGGGACTCGACATGAAGGTCAACGATGTGGAGTTCCAGGGCGACCATTCGAAGGCCATCTTCTACTACACCGCCGACGAGCGTGTGGACTTCCGTGTGCTCATCAAGGTGCTGGCTGAGGAGTTCCATGTGCGCATCGAGATGAAACAGATAGGTGTGCGTCAAGAAGCTGGCAAGGTGGGCGGCATAGGCACCTGTGGTCGAGAACTCTGCTGCTCGACATGGCTCACCACCTTCAAGAGCGTCACCACTTCGTCGGCCAAGACACAGCAGATACTGCCCAATCCGCAGAAACTCGCTGGCCAGTGCGGCAAACTGAAATGTTGCCTCAACTTCGAGTATGAGGTCTATGCCGACGCCCTGAAGCAGTTCCCGCCAGCCAACCAGGCCATCCGCTTCAAGAAGGGACTGGCATTGTACAAAAAGACCGATGTCTTCCGGGGCATCATGTGGTATGCCTATGAGGGCGAGAACGAACTTATCGCCGTCAAGGCTGACGATGTAAAAGCCATCATCGAGATGAACCGCCGTCAGGAGTACCCCGAGAGTTTGGAAGACTATCAGGTGGAACTGATGTCTACCTCGGCCCTCGCACAGGAGAGCACCAACGAGGAGGTGGAGCGCGAGATTCAGCGCTTGGCAGAAGGTGGCAACGGTGTGGTCGGTGAAGAGCAGAAGAATGAGAGGGGAGAGAGGAGAAATGAGAAAGGCGACCGTCGCAGTCCCAAGGTCGACAAAGGCAACGGCGACCGTGGTGAGCGCCGCGAGCGCGACCGCAAGGCCCGCGAGGAACGTCACCAAACCAAACAACTCCGCCAGCAACAACAGGCCAAGGAGGCCGAACGTGAACGCAAAAACACAAACGAGGGTAAGCCTCGCCGCGAAAATGGCGACCATGCCCGTCGCAGCAGCAACCGCGACCGTAGGGGATAAAACAAAAAAGAAAAATGGAACAGAAAATGATAGAAATAAAAGAGAAACATGGCGGCGGCCGAGTGCTGCGCCAGCTATTTTTCATTTTTCATTTTTCATTTTTCGCTTTCCTGCTGGCTTCGTGCGACGGCACGGTATATTATTCCGAGTATGCCGATGTCAGCGAGGATGGCTGGAATGTGGCTGACAGCGCCTGTTTCGACCTGCCGGTCGACGACACCACCCATCTTTTCGACCTGCTCGTCGAGGTGCGAAACAATGTCGACTACGCCTACTCCAACCTCTTCCTCTTCGTCAATACCACGTTCCCCGACGGAAGCATCTCGTGCGACACCATGGAACTCCCCTTGGCCGACCCTTCAGGGGAATGGCTGGGGAAACATTCGGGCCGCTATGTCGACTCGCGCTATCGCCTGCGGGGTCAAGCCATGCGCTTCCCGATGGAAGGCAACTACCATTTCGCCATCACCCACGGCATGCGCGACGGTGCGCTGAAGGGTATCGCCCACATGGGCTTCCGTGTGGAATATTCTGAAACCAAGTAAACAATGAAAAATGATTTCTGAAACATGAAAGGTACACGTAAATACAAACAAGACTCTCCGTGCTACATCAAATATATGTGGTGGACTTTCGGGGGATTGTGGGCGTTTGCTCTGCTCTTCATCTTTCTCTTTATGCCTCTCGGATGGGTGAGCGAGATTCCTTCCTTCGAGATGTTGGAGAATCCCAACAGCATCCAGGTGTCGGAGGTGATTTCCGACGACGGCGAGGTGATAGGCTATATCGGTCTCGAGAACCGATCCAATATTACCTACGACCAGCTCTCGCCTAACCTTGTCCATGCCCTCATCGCCACCGAGGACGCCCGTTTCTACAGCCATTCGGGTATCGACCTTCGCAGCCTTGGCCGCGTCTTTTTCAAGACCATCCTGGGACGCAACGAGTCGTCTGGCGGCGGCAGCACCATCACGCAACAGCTCGCCAAGAACCTCTTCAAGATGCGCGACCTCAACAAGAATCATGGCATGGTGGTCACCAAACTCAGCGAATGGGTCACCGCCGTCAGGTTGGAGCATACCTATTCCAAGCAGGAAATCCTGACCATGTATTTCAACACTGTGGACTTCGGAAGCAACTCCTTCGGCGTGAAGACGGCGGCGAAGACGTTCTTCAACAAAACTCCCCAAGAGCTCGATGTCGACGAGGCCGCCATACTGGTGGGTCTCCTCAAGGCCCCGACTACCTACAGCCCTGTGCTGCATCCCGACAAGTGCAAGGAGCGCCGCGATGTGGTGCTCTCACAGATGAACCACTATGGATACCTCAGCGACGAGGACTTCGCCAAATACAAGGAGAAGCCGATAGACATGTCGCACTATACGCCCCAGAGCCACAACGAGGGTCTGGCGCCCTACCTGCGCGAGTATGTGAGAAACTACATGAAGGAATGGTGCCGCCACCACCGCAAGTCCAACGGCGAATACTATGACGTCCATCGCGACGGCCTGCGCATCTACACCACCATCGACTCGCGCATGCAGCGCTATGCCGAGGAGGCCGTCAAAGAACATTTTAGCAAGGAAATCCAGCCTGCCTTCGAGCGCGAGCTGAAGAACCGCAAGGGCAATCCTTTCTGCAACATCAGCAAGGAGCAGCAGGAGAGATACCTCGACCAGGCCATGCGTAATAGCGACCGCTACCGTGCGCTGAGATCCGAAGGCTTGAGCGAGAGCGAAATTCGCGCCGACTTTAACAAGAAGGTGAAGATGAGGGTGTTCTCATGGAAAGGTGCGAAAGACACCACGATGTCGCCACGCGACTCGCTGCTCTACTGCAAGAAATTCCTCAACGCCGGTCTCATGTCGGTCGAACCCGGAACGGGCTATGTCCGCGCTTACGTCGGTGGCATCAACTACCGCTTCTTCAAATACGACAACGTGCGCACCCACCGTCAGGTGGGCTCCACCTTCAAGCCCTTTGTCTATACTATGGCCCTCCAGGACCTCGGCATGTATCCCTGCACCGAGGTGCCCAACAGCGAGGTCTGCTTCGAGGTGGCGGGACGCTCCGACTGGTGTCCGAGAAACTCGTCGCACGCCCGCGAAGGACAGATGGTGACGCTGAAATGGGCGCTGGCCAACTCCATCAACTGGGTCTCCGCCTACCTCATGAAACAGGGCTCCCCCGAGCAGGTCATCGCCATCGCCCGCAAGATGGGTGTCACCAGCCCCATCGACCCGGTGCCTGCCATCTGCGTGGGAACGCCCGAAATTACTGTCTATGAGATGGCTGCCGCTATGGCCACCTTCGCCAACAAGGGCGAATATGTGGAACCCATCATCATCACCCGCATAGAGGACAATAAAGGTCATGTACTCGAGAGCTTCACCCCCAGGCGCAGCGAAGCCCTCAGCGAAGTGACGGCCTACATGATGCTGGAACTAATGAAGGGTGTGGTACATAGCGGCACAGGCTCCCGACTCAACTACAAGTATCACCTCAACCAGTATTCCACCGCCATCGCGGGCAAGACCGGCACCACGCAGAACAACTCCGACTGCTGGTTCGTCGGCATCACACCCAAGCTGGCTACAGCCATATGGACCGGCGGCGAACTCCGCTCCATCCACTTCCGCAACATGACCTACGGACAGGGTGCGGCGCAGGCGCTGCCCATCTTTGGCTACTACATGGAGAAAATCTACAAGGACCCCGATATCAAGTTCTATCGTGGCGATTTCGAGCGCCCGAGCGTACCCATCGAGATGGACTGCTCGAAGTTCCAGCAGGAGGTTGAAGAAGAGGAATCGTTCGAGTGGGACTTCTAGAAATAAAAATTGAAAGTTGAAAATTAATCTCTTAGGACTGACGTTGGCGGAGCTGCAGGCACTCTGCGCCGAGGAGGGATTCCCTCGCTTCGCGGCCAAGCAGCTCTGCGACTGGCTCTACAAGAAACGAGTCGACAACATCGACGCGATGACCAACCTCTCCAAGGTGCAGCGTGCAAGTTTGGACGAGATAGCATGCATCGGCCGTGAATATCCCGTGCGCTGCCAGGTCTCCAAGGACGGCACCAAGAAATACCTCTTCCCCATTCGGAATTCAGAATTCGGAACTCAGAACTATGTTGAGGCTGTCTATATCCCTGAAGACGACCGCGCTACGCTGTGCGTCTCCTGTCAGGTGGGCTGCAAGATGAGCTGCCGTTTCTGTGTCACCGGTCAGCAGGGCTTTCACGGTAACCTCTCGGCTGGCGACATCCTCAACCAGCTCTTCTCCATTCCCGAATTCGAAAACCTCACCAACATCGTCTTCATGGGCATGGGCGAGCCGATGGACAATCTCGCTGCCGTCCTCGCCGCCACCCAGGTGCTCACCTCCGACTGGGGCCTCGGCTGGAGCCCCAAGCGCATCACCGTCAGCACCGTGGGCATCATCCCCGGCCTCAAGCGCTTTCTCGACGAGAGTCAGTGCCACTTAGCCGTGAGCCTCCACAACCCCGTGCCGCAGGAGCGACTCGCCATGATGCCCGTCCAGAAGGCTTTCCCCCTGAATGAGGTGCTGGCATTGCTGAGGAAATACGACTGGAGCGGCCAGCGCCGCCTCTCGTTCGAATACACCATGTTCCGTGGCGAGAACGACGACCTCGCCCATGCACAGAAACTGGTGGAGGCTCTGAAAGGCCTCGACTGTCGCGTCAACCTCATTCGTTTCCACGAATCGCCCGAGGCACCCTTCAAGACCTCCATGCCTACTTCCATCGCCAATTTCCAGAATTATTTAAACAGAAACGGCGTCATCTGCACTCTCCGCGCTTCGCGCGGACAGGATATTGACGCCGCCTGCGGCCTCCTGGCTGGCAAGGAATAACTTCTCTCTGGATACTCCTTTCTCTAATCTTTCTTCGCTTGTTCTCAGGTCGTTCTTCGGTATTTCTTTGTTATTGAACAAAGAAGTAACAAAGAAATAACAAAGAAGTAACAAAGAAATGCCCTAGAAAGTACTGACTTCTAGGGCATTTAATAATCTTATCGGACCACCTTTGTGAAAACGGGTGTAGTGTCTTTAGCCACAGTGACATAGACCATCATCAGGTCGTCGGGTGACGGATTGCCTTCCACGCGGGGTTTGCTTGCAGCGAAGAAGAGGTACTCCGTACCTTCGGGGATGGTACGCATGGAGGCTTTGAAAGCTTTGGCTTTGATCATGGGATAGTCGCCGACGGCAGCATCGAAGATGGCTTTTTCCTCTTGGGTGGCCTCATGCGGTTCGGGGAAGTCGGGCAGCGGGGTGTATTCGCCCTCGATGAAGCCACCGGCTTTCAGGAACTGGTCAACCTCTTTGGGCATGGCTTCCATGCGGGCCTGACGGACACCATAGCCGGGCAGGAGTTCGGCTTTGGGCTGATGCTCTGCGAGGTTGCGGGTACTCGACTCCAGGCCGCCGCTGCCGAAGGTGCAGAAGGGGACGACTTTCTTGCCGCTGAGGTCCACTTGGTCGAGCCAGGTGAGCATCGGAGGGGCGAAGACGCCGAACCACACGGGGGCACCGACGAAGATGACGTCGTAGTCGGCGATGTTGGCTTTCACGGGATTGATTTCGCAGGGGGTACCGTCTTTAAATTCCTGCTTGCAGCGGGCGATGGTGGCGTCGAAGTCGCCATCGTAGGGGTTCACGGCCTCGACGGCCTCGATGTCGGCGCCGGTCTTCTTGGCGATTTCCTCGGCCAAGGCTTTGGTGTTGCCCAGCTGGGAGTAGTAGACGACCAGCATCTTGGGGGCTTTCTGTTCGACCGTATCGGCCTCTTGTTGGTTCGACCCGCAGGCGGCGGTCATCGCCACCACCGTCAGGGCCAGCATGAGTTTCATTGTTTTCATATTGTTCTTTTTTGATGTTTATGTTTTACAATCAGTATCAGTATCCATCCGAGGCTGACGCCCAGGAAGTTGGCTATCATGTCGTTGATGTCGAAGCCTCGGTAGGGGAGGAGTGCCTGGACGCTTTCGGTCAGCACCCCTACGGCGACGGCTGTCAGCCACACCGCCCATTTTTTCCAGTAGGGGCTGTAGATGAACAGCGAGCAGGGGATGAACACCGAGGCGTGCAGCAGGTGGTCCATCCGCAAGCCTAGCACGAAGTTGTCCAGGGGAACGCCTCCCAGCGGTGCCCACATCAGGATGGCCAGTGCGACGAAATACCATGGGCGCAGCTTTTTGCGCCCTTTATGTCCGAGCCAGCGAACGACCAGGTGTTTCATCGGGTGCTTTTTCTCCGCAACCACCATCTTCGCCACGATGTCCTCGCCCTTGGCTGTCTCGGTGCTGCTGCAGTTGTCGCCGCGCAGGGTGTAGCGGTCGCCGTCTATGGCGACGATGCGGTGCAGCAGATGTTTCCCTTTGTAGCGGAACAGCACCACATCGCCGACTGCAACATTCTTTGCCTTTTCCAGCACAATGACATCACCTGCCAGCAGTGTGGGTCGCATGCTGGTGCCCACCAGTGGGATTTTCACTTGTCCACCGGCCGCCAGCTGCTCTTCCACCAGCGCAAAGTATGTCTCGTTGTCTACAGTCATTTCACTTACGCATTAACACATTCACGTATTAACACATTATAATTGTTTTGTGGCTCAGACGTGCGGCGTCGGCATCGGGCAGGCAGCCCATGCGGTAGACGGGCACGTGTTCTATCACGTTGGAGATGAAGTCTGCAAGCAGGTCCATGCAGTGCTCGTCTTTGGCCAGCGAGGGAGGACAGGAGGGTTGCAGGGCGGCGAAGCTCTCCACCACACCCAGCTTGCGGATGGTGTTTTCTTTGCGTTGCTCGAGGCGCAGCAAGCCCGCGATGGGGTAGCTCTCCTGCAGATAGCAGTCGGTCTTACCGCTCCAAGGCGACCCGTAGACGCGCACCTCGCCATCGACGAGGCTCACGATGGGACTGTCGTCGTTGAGGAGGTGGGTGCCCGCGATATGCTCCAGCCAGAGGTGCGTATGGGTGCTTTTTCCCGTGCCACTCTCGCCGAGGCACATCACCGCACGGCCGTCGCATACTACCACCGACGAATGTATCGGTACGGCGCCCAGCCTCACGCCCATCATGGTGTAGGCCGTCCACAAGGCGAAACGCAATGCCTCCACGTTGCCGTGCAGGTCGATGTCCACACCTTCGCCTTCTTTGTAGCGCAACATCCCGTAGCGATCGAAAGTGTAGTAATAGGTGCCTTCGGCATCCACGCCGAAGCGACAGATTTGGCGACCGTCGAGGATGTGGAACTCATGGAGCCAACGAGGTGAAAGGTGAGAGGTGAGAGGTGAAAGGTGGTTCCTCTCCAACCGAATCTCCATATCACTGACCACTGACCACTGACCACTGGTTACTTCAAATTCCCTCATCCCGGGGATGGACATAGCCAACCCTACGGTGTCGCCACCGCTGAGATGCACTCTATGTCCTCCGATATGTAGCGTCGCTTCTGCCATAAGCACATTAAAGCACTAATGCATTCTTTTTCATTTCGGCCACCCAGGCTTCGGCGTCCTTGCGGGCGTCGGCCTCGTTGACCTCGTATTCGTCGGTGAGCACGCGTACCACGTCGTCCACCTCGAACTCGCGCCCCGACAGGCGGTTGAAGAGCAGCAGGGCGCTTTCGTTCAGCGCCACCACGCGAGTCATATCGGTGCCGTCGACGCCTTGCATCATGACGATGTTTTCGCCCGCTACCGTGCGCACTTTCAGATTGTCGTTGATTTTCATAATAGGGTTAAAGGGGTTGAAAAGGTTTAAGGTTTTTTAATTTTAAAGGGTTAGGAGTTCTTGGAAGTTGTCGATGAGGTAGTCGGCACCGGCGTCGCGCAGCTGTGCTGCGGTTTGGTTGCCATAGGTCACGCCGCAGGTGTGGCAACCCGCCGCACGACCCATCAGGATGTCGTAGGAGGCGTCGCCCACCATCAGCGCTTCTTCGGCTTTGCAGCCGGTGAGTTCCAGCACCCGCAATGCGGGGTCGGGATAGGGTTTGCCGTGAGGCACGTCGTCGGCACTCACCACAGCCTGTACCAGCTGTTCGAAGCCGAACGAGAGTACGAAGTGGTCGAGTGTGGCGCGAGCGCGACTGCTGCAGATGGCCAGTTGCAATCCCCGGCGGTGCAATTCGAGGAGCGTCTCTTCCACATGGGGGAAGAGCGTCACGGTGCCGGGATGGTTGTACTCGTCGAAGAGGCGACGATAGACCTCGCAGCAACGCTCGGCCAGAGTGTCGTCGGCATCTAGCAGCTTCACGAAGCACTCCTTCAGCGGCAGCCCGATGATGGAGGCACATTCGGCATCTGTGCGCGACGGCAGCCCCAACTCCGCAATGGTGCCTTGCAGCGAGCGGAGAATCAGCGGCTGCGTGTCGGCCAGCGTGCCGTCGAAGTCCAGGATGATGAGTTTCATAGTGCTTTCAGCGCCGCCTGGACGCTCTTGATGACGCCATTGCTGGTGTAGGTGGCGCCACTCACGGCGTCGACTTCTTTCTTCAGCGCCTGCTTCACGGTGAGGCCGTTCCAGTTGTTGTAGAAGCCGGCATCCTCCACCTTCTTGGCGAACTTGGGAGTCTCTTTGTTCTCCAGCAGCCATACGCCGAGAATCACCTGCTTGGGGTTGAGGGCGATGAGCACGGGGGTCTCGCCGTTGTAGCCCTTGATGCCGTCGCTGGCGGGTTTGCTGTAGACGGCATAGCCGAGGAGTTTCTTGTTGGCGTCGTATACCTCTGTCCATTTCTTGGTTTTCTTCACACTCTTCACCGTGGGGAAGGCCTTGACGATGGCCATATCGATGCCGTTGGTTTGGGCTTGGGTTTGTGCCTGCTGGTTCTGGCAGCCTTGGTGCTGTGCGTGGTGCGGGCAGTTGCCGCAATTACCGTGATGTTGTGCCGAAGCGATGCCTCCGGCGAGGAAAGCCATAAGGGTCAGTGCAATGATTTTTTTCATCTTCGTTATACTTGTTTTCTGTTATTTTGTACTTGTTTTGGGTTTTTCTTGTATTTTTGACCTGAAGAAAGGATTGTTTCTCAACGGCGTCACACCCCAGGTTTTGGGATGGATGGGCAAGGTGTTGTAATAGAAGAAGTGCTCGCCGATATTCTGTCCACCTTTGAGGGCGCATGCCTCCAGCCGCTTCCGTGTGTTCTTGTCGAACACTTGCAGAGCTTTGAGCAACTCGCCGCTGATTTGGTAGCTGTCGGGATGGGCCACAGCGTCGGACGAGGGGACGATGTAGAACTGATACAATCCGTCCACCGTGCCCCGATGTACCCAATAGGGCAGGTATTGCCACTCTTGTTTCAATCCAGTGGGGGTCTTGGTGAGGGTCAGCTCCATCATGATGCCGCCGTCGCGATCCACCTGGCGCTGGTTGCTGACGAGGTTGCCCATCGAGTAAACCACCACCTCCGGGTAGCGGCTGTTGTTGGGATTGGCGTCGAGGGTGAAGTTCTGTACCACATGGGGATGGCCGCCGATGACGGCGTCGCAGCCGTGCGCCAGCAGCCACTGGGCCGTCTGCTCCTGCTCCTTGTTGGCTTTCACGGCATATTCGATACCCCAGTGGATATAGGTGATGACGAAGTCGGCACCGCGTTCGCGAGCCACGTGCAGGTCGTGCGCCATCTCGATGGTGTCGATAAAATTGACACAATTAGGCTCCACCACAGGGATGCCGTTGGTGCCGTAGGTGTAGCACAGCAGGGCGATGCGGAAACCTTTGCATTCCACCATCAGGGGGTGCTCGTCATCGCGCTGCGCCCAGTCGCGGTAAGTGCCGAGATGGGGAATCTCAAGGCTGTCCAAGACTTGAAGGGTGCGTTCCAATCCTTTCTTTCCGCGGTCCATGCAGTGGTTGTTGGCGGTGGTCATGATGTCGAACCCGGCCTCTTTGGCATAGGCCGCCAGTACATCGGGCGACGAAAATTGGGGATAGCCGCTGTAGGGAGGTCCGGCCAGCGTCACCTCGAGGTTGACAATGGCTAGGTCGGCACTCTGGATATAATCCTTCACGTAGCGGAAACAGGGTGCGTAGTTGTAGCTGCCGTCGGCTTGTCGGGCAGCGTCAACTTGGGGCATGTGACCCATGAGGTCGCCCGCGAAGATGAGCTTCACGCTCTGCGCCTGAAGTAAGGTGAAAGGTGAAAGGTGAAAGGTGAGAACCATCACCAATCCTATCATCAACTTATATTGTGTTTTATGCATATTATTATTTTCTCAAAATAATACCTCTCACCTCTCACCTAGTATTCAATGATTAATGCTCCGCTCACGGCCCAATGGCTGAACATGCCCTCGACGGGCTTGCCTTGCGGGATGGCCACGGTGAGGGTGTGCTCCTTGCCGTCGGCCCAAGGCGTAAGGTCGAAATAGACGGGTTGCGTGGCCGTGCCGGGACACCAGCCGCTGCGCGAGAAGTCAGAGCTGCTGAGGCCGTTCCAGAAGTTGCCGCTGACGGGGTTGAGGTCGCGGTAGCAGCCGCAGTCCTGCCGCCAGGGGGTGTGCGTGAAGGCAGGCTTGCCATCGATAAGGATGGTGTTCTGCTTGGGCACGAACTCGTCGCCCTCGCCCCAGCCGCCGTGGCCGGTGGAGATATAGCGCAGTAGCACACGCTTGGCATTTTTGGGAATCCACACGCTGCCCCACGTGCTGAGTGAATCAGTGGCAAAAAGTTTGCCATAGTTCTGGCCCGCCATCTCCAGCACGTTGCAGGTGTTGAAGAGCGCGCGAATATAAGGTTTCTCGCCACAACTGTCGGGCACCAGATAGTCGTTGGGGTAGGACTTTAGGTCGAGGCTGACGATGTGTCCTCCGGCGTCGTAGTTACCTATCCACACACCGATAAGCACATCGCCTTGCAGCAGCGGAACCAGGTCGCTGACTTCCTGTCGGTAGTAGGTCTCGTCTGCCCAGTCGATGCCGTAATTCGCCATGCGCTCGTTGAAGTGACCTACGCCGAAGGGGGTGAAGAAACGCATCAACTCGACCGGCGGGTCGTAGACAAACGATGAAAAAAAGTATTTCTTTAGATGGCTGATACCAGAACGTATGCCTTGGTAACGTTCACCGTTGCGGTCGATAAAGACAGGCAGAGAGTCGGGGTGTCCGTTGATGCCGTCGAAGAAGGTCGGCTCGAGGCTGTTGTTGAATCCGGGAATGACGAACACGGAGCCCGTTCGGTCGTAGGCGTCGCCATTGCTGCGTTGGTGTAATTCGAGGAAATGCTGGTAGTGTTCTGGCAGTACAGGAAGGTGAAGCCTCTTGAGGGCCAGGGTGCCTCCGGCATAGTGCAACACCGTGTCGAAGGGGATGCTGTCACTCACATGTGCATTCTGCGCACCCCAATGCAGTTGTACGTGGTCGAAGATGCGGGTGGTGACGACGAGGCGTTCCTTCATGATGCGGTCGAGCTCACGGGGAGTGACGCGGCGCGATGGACGGTCGAAATCACCGTCAAGACGAAGAGAGGGCATGCAAGCCGAACGTTCGGCCTTAGCCAGCACCAGCCGCTTTTGTCCATTGCGGGTGAAACTCCGCAGCACACCTTTGTTCAGGCCGTAGTGGGGCAAAGGAGTGACGTTGACGGGGACCTTCTCGTCCATCTCAAATATTAACGTGTTGCTATTGACGGAGGTGGTCCAGCGGTTGCCGTCGCGTTTCCATTCGAGGTCGTTGCGCGAGAAACCTGTGCGATAGTAGTACACGCTGTCGTCGTAGGTGGCGATGACGGTAATGCTGTCGGCCTCATAGTCCACCTCGGTGACGGTTTGGCAGTAGCCGGGTATCAGTTTGCCCTGGGGCGTCGGCGTGTGTATGTAGATGCTTTTGCCGTAGCGATAGACAGTAATCTCCGACGTGTCGTTCTTTTCGCCGTATTCAATTTGCCAGTAAGTAAACCTGTTGGCATCCTTCGGTATCTTCACATTCTGCGCTCCCACCATCATCGGCAGCAGCATAGCAACAACTAAAAGCACTCGTCTCATAACTCTTAACTTTTATCTCTTATCTTTTAACTGCTCAGAATCCCATTCCGAACATCTGCCAGTAGTCGGCTTCGAGGTTCTTCCAGGCAGCGGTGGTGCTCTCGTAGATCTGCTTGGTGTAGGCGTTGAGGCGTTTGTAGGCTTTCTTGGGGCTGTCCTTGATTTCCTCTTCGAGGGCTTTGAGGCCGCTGAAGGCGCTGCCTTCCTGCTGGAGGACGGCGTTCATGTGCTGCTTCTTGGTGCGTTGCCAGGCGACGGTAGCCAGCTTGTTGGCACGGCGGAACTGCCACAGCCACGCTTCGGGGTCGTAGCTCTTCTGTCCGCAACGTTCGAAGGCCGCGGGCAGCTCGGTGGTGCCACAGAAGATGGGGATGCGGGGGCTCTGGCCGGGATTGTCGACGGCCATCCAGCAGATGCCGCCCACCTCGTCGGGCAGCCAGTCGCGCAGCTGTGCCACGAAGCTGTAGCTGCACCACGCCACGCTGACGGTGCGCTTGAAGTCGATGGTGCCGGGAGCCAGCATATTGAGCGTCTGCTGCATGGTGCCACCCAGCCAGGGGTTGGCGATGGGGCTAATGACGGTATCCTTGTAGGTGCTGCCGTCGTCGCGCTTGCGGTCGACGACGATTTTGAGGTTCTTGCACATGTCCATATCGGTGCCCTCATAGGTGGAGCGCAGCAACTCCATCACGTCGGTGACGTCGACGGGATTGTCGGGCTTGACGCTGAAGGGCAGCTCGGGCATGTCGTAGGTGAAGCCCTGCGAGGGAGCCAGAGCGTTGAAGATGAAGAACTCGCGCTCACGGAAGTTGCGCCCTTTGGCCCATGAGGTGTTGTAGGCTTTCCAGAAGACGAAGTCGCCCTCGCCGTCCCAGAGGCCGTATTTCTTGGCCACCGCCTCGACGTTGTCGGAGCAGAGGAAGTAGTCGGGGTTCGAGCGCTGCAGCTTGCCAATGCGCGGGATGTTGCAGCTCACGGCGATGTGGTCGTCGGGCACACGCTGTGCCACCCACACGGCGCCAATCTGGTCCTTGCCGCAGCCGATAATTTCCATCTGCCACACCTCCTTGCGGTCGGCAATGGTGATGCACTCGCCGCCGTCGGCATAGCCGTATTTCGTCGCCAGCGAGCCGATGAGGCGGATGGCTTCGCGCGCCGTGGTGCAGCGCTGCAGGGCGATGCGCTCAAGCTCTTCGATGAGGAACATGGCGTCGGGGTTCTCCAGCGTGTCGGGACCGCTGAAGGTGCTTTCGCCGATGGCCAGCTGGTGCTCGTTGAGGCAGGGGTAGGAGCTGTTGAGGTAGGCGTAGGTGTGCTGCACCTCGGGGATGGTGCCCACCACGCGCACGCCTGTGGTGTCGCTGGGGTTCACGGTGTGCATCGTGCCCTTGCGCACCTCGTGCTTGCTGCCCTTCTTGTGGTCGGCTGCCGGCTCCACGGTCATCCAGGTGCGGTAGCGCCCGTCGCAGGTGTGCGACGTGATGACGCTGCCGTCGGTACTCGCCCGCTTGCCGACCATGATGGAGGTGCAGCTCTCCTTGGTGTTAACCTGCGCCCCGCAAATCATCGGCAGCGCAACCACTAACGCAATAGCGCATTTACGCAATAACGCATTCATAAAAAGTATTTTCTTCATCATTCTGTGGCATTTATTTTTCAAACAGGGCTTTGGCGGCGTCCATACGGGCGGGGATGTCGACGCCGAAGGGGCAGCGACTCATGCAGGCGCCGCAGTGGGTACACTCGGAGGCCTTGTGGTCGAGCAGGTTGTACTGGGCTTGAATCTCGTCGTCGAGACCATTCAATTCGGCCTTGTCGAGCAGTTCGTTGACCTTGGCGATGGGGATACCCTGAGTGCAGGGCGAGCAGTGGTTGCAGTAGGTGCAGTCGCCACCTTTTTGACCGTTGGATGTCGACCGTTCCCCGCTTTCCCAGTCCTTCTCCGCCTCGGTGGCGTGAACCCAGTGCAGGTCGCGTTTCAACTCGTCGAGGTTGTCGATGCCGAGGATGCAGGTGGCGATGCAGGGCTTGGCCAGACAGTAGGCGATACACTGTTCGGGGGTGTAGGCGCGACCCAGCTGCGAGGTCTTCTCGTCGAGCAGCTTGCCACCGCCGCCGAAGGTCTTCATCACCGTGATGGCGATGTGGTGCGTGGCACAGTAGTCATACAGTTCCACACGCACCGGGTCGATGCCCTGCTGCAGGTTGTCGAAGGCGCCTTTGTCCCACGGGATGGTGCCGCCGCGCATGCGGTCGAAAGCGGGGTTGAGGCTGAACATCAGCACCTCCACCCAGCCGCTCTTCACGGCACGCAAGGCCACCTCGGCATTGTGGCTGCTGAGGCCTATATGCTTAATCTTGCCCTCTTTTTTCAGCTGGAAGACATACTCCAAGAAGGGCGAGTTCTGGATTTCCTCCCAGTCTTCATGGCTGTCGGTGATGTGTATCATGCCCACCTCGATGTGGTCGGTGTGCAGACGCGTCAGCAGGTCTTCGAAACCCGCCTTGCACTCCTCCACGTTGCGGGTGCGGGTATGCTGGCCATCTTTGTAGATGGTGCCTATGTGACCCTGGATAATCATCTCGTCGCGGCGGCCCTGCAGGGCGTAGCCGATGTTGGAGCGCGTCTTGGGATTGGCGTCATAAATGTCGATGTAGTTCATGCCGCTGTCCAGCGCCATGGTCATCAGCTCGAGCGATGCCGCGCTGTCAAGTTTTTCGAAACCACCGCAACCGATGCTGATTTCACTCACCTCGAGGCCGGTGGCACCGAGGGGACGGTATTTCATGTCGGTCGCCTTTTCGGCGGCATTCTGCTTGCATCCCACAGCCGCGAGGCAGAGGGTTGTCATTAAAATAGTGTAGATTTTCTTCATGTTTGAACATCTAAATTAAAATGCAAAAATACATAAAATAACGGATATACAGATAATAAATATTGGGGTTGTGCGTTTTTGATTGGTAATTAAACGATTGCACTATAGGGATATTGGAATGCCGGCACAACCTACGATACAATCTCTCCGTATGGAGGTCTACGACATCGTCCGCCAGATACCACATGGTCGGGTGCTCACTTATGGGCGCATCGCCGAACTATGTGGTTGGCCCAATCATTCGCGTCTGGTAGGTCGCATCATGCGTACCGCTCCCGACGCTGAGTTGCCCTGCCACCGTGTGGTCAACGCCTCCGGCCGTCTCGCCCCGCACTATCCCGAGCAGGTTTCGCTGCTGGAATCTGAAGGCGTCCACCTCACCCCTTCGAGCAAGGTGCCTTTGAAGAAATACCTGTGGAATCTTTAATCCTCGGCGGCCATGGGCAACTGGCCCTCTTCTTCTGTGGTGTAAGGAACCGGTTTGTGGCGGTAGAGTAACAGCATATTCTCTTCTAGTAGCACCGCCACCTCGCGCATCGTGTGCTCCAACTTCTTCGGCTTCAGCTGGCATTCCCACACCACAATCACCTGCCATCCGTTCTCCTGAAGCACACGGTAGTTCTCCCTGTCGCGCTCCTGGTTGCGCCTGATTTTGGCGACCCAGAACTCGCGGTTTGTCGTCGGAATCTTGCAGCACTTTGAGTTCTGTATATCTCTTTCTTTGTACTCCTGCTCGAGTTCCACTCTCGCGAAATCCTGTAAATCTCGTAAATTATTTCCGCTTCGCGGTTCAAAAGACTCACACATTAACGCATTCCCACATTTACTCATTCTCACACCGTGTCCATGCCAAAAGCACCCATTGACAAAAATCGCCGTCCGATACGTCCGAAGCACGATGTCCGGCTTCCCCGGCACGCTTTTGACATTCAACCGATACCGATACCCATGACTCCACAGCCACCGCCGTACCTTCAGCTCCGGCTTCGTCCCCGAACCCTTGATATGCGACATGCACCTATGCCGCTGCTCCGGTGTCATCGTGTCGGTCATTCCGAGGTCAATTTGTCCAAAGTGGTGTCGTTGAATGTATGTTGTATCGGGAGTGGAACTAACCTATAGTCAGCAAATAACTGACGGGCAAACTTAAGGTCGAAAGTGATGCGCAGTTTGTCGTCATCTGCACCTTTGGCCTTTGTAGATGTATGGATGCCCTTTACAAGATACAGGTCACGTAGTCCCTTGTCGGGTATATATGGTGCGAAGTAGTCAATTCCGTCCAATGGTATGGTGGTCGGGAAGGTGTCACCGGAGTAATAGCTTGTGGCTGTTCCATTTAGAAAGTTGGCATACTGCAGATTATCAGGCTTGACGACGCCAATCAAGACGCGGTTCTTGACTTCCAAAGTGGTGCCCTTTTGTGGGATGACCTGTTCTACAATCTCCACAGCGTGCTTGTTCAGCAGTTCCCTGATGAAGTTGGTCAACAGTTCGTGTTGGTTATCGCCGGGACGCATGGGGAAGGCGCCGATATTTACCTCGTTGATGCTGCGACGGAAGCGCGATGTGTCGTCCATCTGGCCGGGGAAGAGGATATAGCCGCCGATGACCTCTTTCTTTATCTTCTCGTCCTGGTGTTTGCTGTTATAGTAGATGGCATCGCGGTAGCGGTGCATCTGGTTGATGGCATCGTCGGGGGGCACATCGTTCGCACCCTCTTTCTCTAAACGGTATTTGGCATCGAAGAGGTAGGTGAGTTTCATGCCCTCTTGCAGGTCGTCCTTGGTGAGCTGCAACACGATGTCGGGTTTCTGCGGCACAGTCTTCGACTCCAACTCACCAATACCTTTCACGTCGTCTTTGTCACTGTGTCGCGGGTTATATACAAGTTCAGCCAGCGTCACATCATCTTTCTTGAAGATAATCTTCGAGTGTTCTCCTTTGCCGAGACTGTAGGTGAAGAGGCCGCTCATCTCCGTGCGGCTATGCTGCTCGGCTTCTGCGCCAGTCTGCTCTTTGACCACCTTCTCCACCTGGATGAAGCACCATATCTCGTACAGGGTGGCGATGTCCTTGGTCTCCATGCGGTAGAGACCGTCGTTGAGGCTGAAGGACTTCTGCAGAATGGTGTAGATGCGGAACACTTTCGAGTAGTTCACATCTTTTTGTAGGATGAGTGACTCTTGCTTGATGCCGTCGAAGGGGCCCACGGTGCGGAAAAAGGGATGTCGCGACAGGCGGTTCAGCTCGTCGCGGGTGCGGGCTATCCTATCCCGATGGGTGTCGGCCATGCGGGTGTCCTGCAGGAGAACTCTCTCGGCGAGGGCAGAATAGCGTTTTTGAACCGTCAGCAGGGCATGCTTCAGGAAACGATTCTCCGGGGTGTTATAGGTGTTCTGCTGCTCCTCCACGCGGTACAGGCGGGTCTCTTCCGTGCGATGCTCGGCCAGTTGCTGCTCCAGCTGCGGTGTGAGGCGGCGTATCTGGTCGGCCCGTTTGTAGGTCTCGATGGATTTCAGCCGGTGACGTGGCCGGTCGATGATGTTATGGACGGTACGCAGGAACTGCTCTTGCAGCCCGCCGAAGATGTTCCACCAGATGATGTCGTAACTCTCGCCCTGCTCTTCCTTGATGCCGTGATAGGTGCGCTTCAGATAGTCGAGCGAGAGCATACGGTATTCCGCCTCAATGTCCTGAAGGATAATCTTCCAGTCGTGGTGATAGTCGAGCTTGGCCGAGATGACGTCGTAGGAGAAGGCGAAGCGTTTCTGCTTGCCGTCCTTTGTGTAACATATCGGCATGTCGGCACGTCCAATCTCGTTGCCATAGTTCAGAAATCCCGCCAGCAGCTGCTTGCTCTCTTTCCACGAAAAGCGGTCGTTGACATCTTTGCGAGGACTGTCGAACCAAGCCTTTGTCACCTTTTTCTTGAAATCCACCCACACGCTGTAATCCGTCTGCTCGAAGAACACTGCCTCATCGGCAATGTCCTTTGCAATCTCCCGTTCTACATCGTCATGCACCAGCACCACATGCTCTACACCTTCGCTCCATCGGTAGGAGGAAATCAACTTCTCGCCACCGAGCACACTCACCCCCTTGTCCCACATCCGTTGGAACTGGGTACTCTCCACCGTCAGTGTGAAGTCTTCGTGTTCGATACGCAGGAGGTCCATTGCTTATAGTTAATCTCTGGTATTATCAAGCAATAGATTCAGTTGTGACTGCAGTTCTTCACGATTAGGCAGATACAGCTGGTAGCGTGCCGCAAAAAGTTGGTTGTCTATACCCTGAAGGGCATACTCCATGAGCAGCTCATCTTTCCTTGCGCCTAACACTATGCCGACCGGCGGATTGTCGTCCGGTTGGCATATCTCATTTTTGAAGTAATTCAAGTAAAGATTCATCTGCCCTATGTCGCCATGCTTTATCTCGGCACGTTTCAGGTCAATCAACACATAACATTTCAAGATGGTGTGGTAAAACACCAGGTCAACCTTGAATCGTCTTGCTCCAATAGGTATGATATATTGGCGACCGATGAAAGCAAATCCTCTGCCAAGTTCCAGCAGGAATTTCTCCATATTGGCCTTCAGCGCATCTTCCAATTCCTTTTCTTTGTATTGTTTTTGCCGGGGAAGTCCAGCAAATTCCAGCACGAATGGGTCTCGAATAATGTCTGCAGGTTTCATCACCTGATGTCCCTCGTTGGCAAGCATCAATACACCCTCCTTGTCTGTACTCAATGCAAGCCGCTGAAACAAGGAAGAACTGATTTGACGTTTCAACTCCCGAACCTTCCATCCTTCGTTGATGCACTCCTTCATATAGAATTGCATCTCCAACGGGTCGTCACACTTGAGAAGTTCCAAATAATGGCTCCACGTCAATTGTCCAGACACTGTTTGGATTTTTGGGAACCGCACATAGAACAGCCTCATGTTGAACAAATTGGACCGAGAATAGCCTTTCCCCTTAAGTCTGGTAAGATCTTTGGATAAGTTTGTCAGTAGCTGTTTCCCATATTCAGCCTTGACATTACCATGCTGTTCGAATTCCACGATATACCTGCCTGTTTGCCAGTTGGCATTAAGCAATTCCTTGTTTACCGTTATTGCAGCATTCCTCCTCGCATTCTCCCACACATCAGAGATGAGAGAAACAAGTCGTGCATATTCCGAGTCGTCGGCTTGCAGAGAAACTGGTGAAATCTTAGTCAAATCATTCTTCATGGCATTTCCCTCCATTGTCAATACGGTTCTTATGCCCAGTAGCTGGTGAAGCCGGTGGCTTTCAGTTTGGCGAGCATCTCGTCTATCTTGGTGGCGGAGATGCTTTTCTGCACAGGCTTGTCTTCTTCGGCGGGCGTGATGGAGGAAGCAATCTGTTCTTCTACCAGGGTTTTGAGGCCGTCGAGGACTTTCTTGGTGCGCTCTTCGTCGCCTTCGATGCGGGAGAGGATTTTCATACTGGTCATCTCGTCGAGCGTCTGCCACAGCTGGCTGTCGGGGGCCAGAGCCTTGCGATTGACGGCGTACATCAGGAACTCGTTGCGGGTGCGGTAGGCTATCTTGAAAGGAGTGCCCTCCAGGATGGCGTTCACCTTCACCAAATAGGCCAGCACTTGGTCGCATAGGTCGCGGTTGTCTTCATAGATGTCGCAGCCTTCGGCGGCATCGCCGATGATGCTGTTGCCGATATATCCTATCTCGTCGCCGGAATCTTTCAGTCCCGCCGAGAGGTCCACTTCGTTCATCTCGATGGTCATGGCACGGTCAAGCACCTTGCGGCTGAACGAGAAGGTGGTCTCGTCCATATTCACCGTACCCACCACGAAGAGGTTCTGTGGGATGGAGATTCCTTCTTCAAGAAGTTGCTTCCTGACAGCAAATAGTTTTTCATTGGGACATTCAACAAGCAGATTGTCAACAAGCCGTACATACCACTCGTCGGGTTCCACTGTTCCATCTTCTTTTCTATGGTATGCAGCTTTCAGAATTGGATCTGTCGATATTATTCCATCCGAATTCATCTTTCTGCTTTCTATGACCGACAGGTATTCGGCGAAGTACTGCTCCACGGGTGCGAGGTTCATCTCGTCAAGGCAAAGGAAGTAGGGGGTGTCTTCATTGTACCATGCTTTGACTACAAATTTGATAAAATCTCCAGCGACATATTCAGGCTTACCGCTAATGCGTGTGACATAGCCTATCAGCTCCGTAGAGTCGTGCCAGTTAGGCTTCACCTGCACCATGCAGAAGTTCCTCGGGTGGTTATTTCGTATTCCTTTTTCCTTGTCTTTCCAATATTCTTCATCGTCAGGTGTCCAGCATGCCTTCGCCATCTCCCTCACAATACGGCTTTTTCCCGTTCCCGAGATTCCCGCCAGCAACATAAAGGGCTTCGTCCGCAGGGCGGTGAGGTATGGGAGGTGAGCTTTGCTTTGAGGTAAAGTTATACTTTCTTTTTTTATAGGGGAAGTGGTCAAAACCCTTGAAAAGTATTTCCTTGCTCGAAGAAACAACACATACAGATTTAAAGCACCAGCACGCCAATTATTGTTGTTCTCGAAATTTCGTGAAACAAACTCACTATCTTGTAAAAGTTGGTTGTATATTTCTTCTGCTTGAGTGGGATTGGTTATTTGGTATACATCTTGAATGTGCTTCCATTTTTCTGGATTATAATCAAATAACAAGATTGTGCCATCCTCTCTCTTGTCCAACATTGAGAGGTATGAGCCGACCGCAGAACTACCATATGTTCCTAACGAATTATTGGTCGTTCTGCTACTTTTAACACATGAAGAAAGGAAATATGAAAATTCCTCTCGAATATTCCTTGTATTGTTTGTTTCTCCAGATTCAGAAACGGGTATTTCTGCGAATGTCATTTCTTCCACTATGCCAGCATGACCTTTTTTCGTTGGCACCCATACAAGGTTTTTATTTCTTTGAACCATGCATTTGTAGAATTCTGATGTATTGGCAAGAATTGATTCCCATACCGACCTCGTGTTTCCACCATTGTTAAAGATTTTGTCGATTACAAAAGGTTTGTTCTCGAAAACAGAATCTGCTATTGTCTGTAGATTGTCTTCTGTAAAAAAACAAGGGGATTGTTCATTGGTTTCCGAAGTAACCCTTGCCATTTCTACTCGACATTTTTCTTTGTCAACATTCAATAGCATTGCCTTATTTTTCCCAGGTTTTACATATTCAAATGGAATTCCTTTTGGAAGTTCATCGATTAATTCTAAAAGATGTGCGACTGTCAATTTCATATTCTCTAATTATTTTGTTTCAAGTAATCGGCAATACTTTTAGCTATGCTATTGGCCAGTAAGAAGGGCACCCCATTCCCTATTGTTTTAAATGCATCAGATAATGATGTGCTTGGAGGTAGTTCATATTCTTTTGGCAAAGATTGGATTGCCAGAGCCTCCGCGACAGAAATTCTACGTGGTTTGTATGGATGTATATGTACCTCGTTGTTTCCATAAGCGGCAGTTGGAGAGTAACGCCACCTGTGTAGTCTTTTAAAACACTTTTTTTTGTCGTCGCCCTCATCTTTGCTGTTAAATCGAACTATTCCAGCACGTGGCTTAAAAAACATTTTGGCATTGGGATGATGCTCAACATCATTTTTTTCCCACCAATATTCTACTGTTAGTTCTTTAATTATTCCATTGGGGGCAGGCAAAATACTATTTTCATTATAGGGGGATACGGCAGGCCATGGACGAGACTTGATATCATCTAATTTGTATGACTTATATTTATCCCAAGGAAAATCCAATAGTTCTGTTCCCAATACAGGAATATTCAGTTGTTTAACAGTACTTTTGTGTATTCCTATTAAAATAATTCTTTCTCTATCTTGAGGGGTACCATATTCAATGGCATTAACCAGTCTCTCGGTTAAACAATATCCAGCTTTTTTGAATCTATCTTTTAACTGCTCGAAGAATTCGCGATGTTTGGCCGTCCTATACAACCCTTTTACATTTTCGAACAAAAAGAAATGAGGTTTCGTGCTACATATAATTTTTGTGTAAGTGCCAGACAGTTTACCATTTTCTCCATCTTTCCCTTTATTTTTTCCCGCAACTGAAAAATCTGGGCAAGGTGGCCCACCAATGATTCCTGTAAGTAGATTGGATTTTGACTGATTGATAAGTTGTTTCAACTCGATCAATTTATCCTTTTGCAATAACTCTGTAATATCTTCTACATGATGACCATACTCTGGTTCAGGTATATTCATTTTCTCACGGGAGTACTTATATATGTCGTTAAATGCCCTGTGGAATTCATTGATATAAACAATGTTGTAATAGGGTTCTATTTCAAACCCCAAATCTAGGAAACCGGCCCCAGAGAAAAATGAGAATATGTTTATTTGATCTCTTTTCATTTTTTTTTCGCAACATCAAGCCTCCTGAAAAGATGGCTTAAAAGACTTAGCATATCCAGACAATCATTTTCCGTAAATAAGCCACTCGCTTTCAATTCTTTTACCTCTTCATGTGCTATTGGATTTCTCACTCCAGACATCATGCCTGCAGACATAAATTTCTGACCGTCTTCAATGTTTTCTATTGTACTCTGTGTAAAATTGCTTCCATCGCTTTTTAGATATGGCGATGTAACAGTTAATACCGCATTGGTTTTCCCGAAAACACTAAGCATTAACTTTTGTCCATCTTCACTAACACCAGACTTGCTCTGGACTATTGTTTGATATCTTTTTAAAGCCTCTTCAACAGCTCTGTAAAAGTCTTCATTCTTGTAATCAGGGTAAGATGCATCTTGAACTATTTGATGCAACCGCCTCCAATGGTATTGTGCATATTCAGGAACTAGAGTATGCAAGGTACCTATAACTTCACTCTGTTTTTCATCTTCTAATTCAGAATTATCCACCACTGAACTTACAATTTTTTCAACGCCTTTTTGAATATCAGGAGTTAAGGTTGGGTACCATTGGGCAATATTCACCTTTGTTTTTTCTGTGATTTTTTTCTCTCTTTCTATTTTCCTTTTTTCACGCCAATCTCGCTCTACAGAAGAGAGTAATTGTTTTAAATTATCTCTCAGCTCCAAAGTTATAGGCAGGTCCCAACTTAATGACTGTCTGTCCGTGGAAATTATATCTTCTTCTTGTTCATCAACAAAATCCACGTCTAGCCATCCTGTAAGATACGAGTAAAAGTGACTTGATTCACCGACACCAAAAAACTCTGATGCATTCACCATTCGCCCATGAGCATACAAGGTAATTCCACGAAGCCCTGGTTTTAATGGTTTTTCTGTTGCCATAAGTTCACCATTGATAAGTTTACGGTGAATATAATGTTCTTGATCCTTAATAAAATCAGGAATCACCCACTTAAATTGTGAATCAACGTCCCTGTATCTTAATGACTTATTAATTGATATGGGCTCTCCATCATTTAATGTTATGTCTGCAATAAAGTTATCATCAAAAAAATCAAATAATCGTGCAAGACTGTTCGCCAACCCTTCGATATCAAAAGCGGTTTTTCGTTTTAAATTCGTAAGAATAATGGTTGTCCCTCGTTCTTGTGCACTACAAGTCCCAAGAGTGTATTTAGGCTCATAGTCTTTCGTTTTGGAGTGAACAATATCATCCCACTTCATAGTAAAGTTTACACACTCGCCATTCTTCTTTGTAATGATCTGTATCGTGTCACCAATGCCAAAAAAAGCCAACTTTCCTAAGCCTTTGCGACCCGTTACCTTTCTTAATCCATTCGGGCTAAGACCATTGTCAGAATCTCTCCTTTTACGTCCGATACGCAAAAAATTGTCATTTATTTCATTAAATGTCATTCCTACGCCTTTGTCTACAACAGCAATACTTTTTCCAGCCTCATTGTCTGTAAGGAAGATGTGCACCTCGGGGGATTCTGCATCATAACTATTCGCTATCAATTCAGCAATCGCATTAGGCAGTTGTGAATACATTTTGACTCCCAAATGTTCTATTGTTTGGGGATCAAAACTCATTATAAGTTTCGGCTCATCAGTCATATTCTCTGCCATAATAATCAATAATTAGTGGTTATTGTTTCACCTAATCTTCTGGCATATTCGCAAGGCACTGCATTACCAATAATACGTGCTGCCCCTGCAATGCTGTTTGTTTTGAAAACATAGTTTTGGGGGAAGGATTGTAATGTGGCTCCTTCGCGAATGGATATTGCTCGGTCCTCCTCTGGATGAGCGAAACGTCCATTGGAAATGCTGAAAAATTTAGTGGTAATAGTCGGAGAAGGTTTATCCCACCACATACGACCATAGTTATCTTTGAAAATGTCATCTTTCCCAACATAGCAAGCCAACTGCAATTCCTTTTGATCGGCCCAACTTAAACGGTTCCCACCATTATGAGGTGTTAATGCCATACGTCTCAAACTCACCTCATTTAATCCTGCTGCTGTATGTTGAAAATCGGTAGTGTCTTTATGTCCTGCTTTTATTGGGGTAAAGCCATTCCGTTCCCCTAATACATCTGCTACCGTTAGGACTTTCTCTGCCTTCTTGGGGAAAGACACTTCTACTCCACTCAGCCGTGTGGCTATAAGCGAAAATCTGCGACGGCTTTGCGGAACCCCGTATTGGCTCATGTCAATAATCTCTTCCTTGTGGGTATAGCCGAGTTTTTCTAATTTCTTCAAGAATTTTGGCAAAACAGTTTCTTTATTTGTGACAATTCCTGGGACATTCTCAACTAAGACATATCCTGGCTTGTAATATTCAATGAACCTTGCGAAATTCATCAACAACCCTTTTGATAACTCGGCTTTTGAATGGTCAGTATTGATAATGCTGTAATACTGGCAAGGACTACATCCCACAAGAATTAGATTATTATCATTTCTTTGGACACCATAGTTCTTCTCGAAATAGTTACTACGAAGTTTTTTCACATCCTTATGAATGAAAACACTCCCTGGATTGTTGAACTCGTATGTCTCTTTGGCGTTCCCGTCAAAGTCCACACCGGCAATCACATCAATGCCAGCTTGGCGAAGGCCACAAGTCATGCCGCCTCCTCCGCAGAAGAAGTCGATTGCTTTAAACCTATTATTATCCCTTTGTTCAGGCATTTTATTATAGCTGTATGATGTTTTTCTTTATAAAACCTTTCAACGGCTCAAGAAAATCTGCATCCAAATTCCAGTGCTGGGGATTCTCGTAGTTGCGGTTTGCTTCTTTTATCAACTCTTTTTGACTCTTCGTTTCTCCCAACAAGGCTTCAAGGTAACCATATATCTTGGTTTTCTTGGACAGAAAAAGATTAACACTCGAAAGTTCATCAATCCAAAGGTGGCTAATACCTCTGAAATTGTTGATTTCAATATTCTTAAATCCGTCCATGGCGGTTGCTTTTTTTATATTATATGCAATTGCAAAAATACGAAAAATATTTTAAACACGGAAATATTTTTTTGTAGCTCTTATATGTTATTGTTATTCAGTCAGTCCGCCGTAGGAAGCGGCGGCGGCGAGGAGGGCTTCTTCGGTGGTGAAGGGGAGGTAGTAGGTGCAGCGGGTGACGACGGTTTGGCTGCTGCAGCGGTATTCGGGCTGGCGGCCGCGTTTCCTCTTGGGGCGGACATGGACGAGCGCCCAGCCAGTCATCTCATCGGCGAAGTCATCGCTCACCAGCGCCAGTCGGCCTTCGACCTCCCGGAAGTCGCTGATGTTCAGGTCGCCGGATTTTATCCGCACCAGCGGGCAGAAACTGTCGGTGCATTGCTTGAGGGTGTAGAACCGCAGGAGGTCGCCACGCTGGAGGTCGGCGGCGGAGAGCGAGGTGAGGAGGGCAGGGGTGCCGTCGACCTCGCCGAGCCACTGCTTCACGACGGGCAGCACGCCGTCGCTCACCGGCATGCCGGGCAGCAGGAAGGTGGCGCCGGACATCGGACTGCTCTTCGGGGTGAAAACCACCGGTGTGCGGTGCATCAGCGAACGGAAACGGGCATAGGCGGTGGGAGCCTTGTCGAACAAGGGTTCTCCGGCCCATTTGAGGGGCGTCCACAGGCGGCTGCTGTGCTTCTGCTGCTGTTGGGCGATGAACACCGCACGGTAACGCCGCTTGGGCTGATGGCTTTTCGATGGGCGTAACACTATCCTTCCTCCGCGTTCATAGAGGGTTATCCCGGCTTTGGGTATCCGGCCGGTGAGTTGTAACCCTGTCATTTTTGGCTGTTTCATATTGAGGTTGTTCTTGGTTAATTAATAGCTTGTTTCTTAATCATTTCAACGATAGTTTCACGATACATCCACGATACATTCACGATATTTCATCATGAATCTATCGTGTGACTATTGTTATTATATCGTTGTAATACTCTGTTTCATAGGGCGTAAGGGGCAGGGGCCCCTTGCTGCTCTTTTTGCAAATATACGATTTTTTCGAAATCTGGAAAGAAAAAGCACCGCAAGGGAGGCGGTGCTGGTGATTTTGGTACTCCCGCAGGGAATCGAACCCTGATCAAAGGTTTAGGAAACCTCTATTCTATCCATTGAACTACAGGAGCGGCGCTATTGCGTTATTGTGTTAATGCGTTATTGCGTAAGTGATTGTGTTATTGTGTTAGTATGTTGTTACGTTTTTTGACTGTGATTGAGGCGGAGTTCATCATTTTGTATATCTCCTCAAGCTGGGCTTTTATAGTGTCAAACCTATCGGTGTCAATATACCCACTCGTGTGGAGTATGTCAAGCCAAAAGTATGTCTCGTTAGCTTCCTTCAGTGAGATGGAGAGCTTATGGACAAAATCCTGAGGACTTTCGGATCCCAGAGCCTCACAATAATTAGCACCGATGCTTGTTCCTGCTTTCAGGATTTGTTTCGACATGACATACTCGCCCTTGTCTCGGAGTTCATTGCATAACGCAATCACTTCGATGGCAAATGCCTTAGTTTTTTCGTATGTTATGCCTTGGGTTCTCATTTCACTAACGCATTAACGCAATAACACATTAACGCATTTTATAACTTTCTCTTAATTTCGATGACTTCGTAGGCTTCGACGATGTCGCCGACCTTGATGTCGTTGTAGTTTTCGATGTTCAGGCCGCAGTCTTGGCCGGAGACGACCTCTTTGACGTCGTCCTTGAATCGCTTGAGGGAGGCGAGCTTGCCGGTGTAGACGACGATGCCGTCGCGGATGATGCGGATGTTGCTCTGGCGGTTGATTTTGCCGTCGAGGCACATACAGCCGGCGATGGTGCCCACCTTGCTGATCTTGAAGGTCTCGCGAATCTCGAGGTTGGCCACGATCTTCTCCTGCGTCTCGGGGGCAAGCATGCCCTCGATGGCGTCCTTGAGCTCGTTGATGGCGTCGTAGATGATGCTGTAGAGGCGGATGTCGATGTGCTCGGTCTCGGCCATCTTGCGGGCGCCCACAGAGGGACGCACCTGGAAGCCGATGATGATGGCGTCGGAGGCCATAGCCAGCGTGACGTCGTTCTCGGAGATTTGGCCCACGCCCTTGTGGATGACGTTGACCTGGACCTCGTCGGTGCCGAGCTTGATGAGGGAGTCGCTGAGGGCTTCGACGGAGCCGTCGACGTCGCCCTTGACGATGATGTTGAGCTCCTTGAAGTTGCCGAGTGCGCGGCGGCGGCCGATTTCCTCGAGGGTGAGGTGGGTCTGTGTGCGGATGCCCTGCTCGCGCTGGAGCTGGGTGCGCTTGGCGGCGATGTCCTTGGCTTCCTTCTCGTTCTCCATAATGTTGAAGGTGTCGCCCGCCTGGCAGGCGCCGGTGAGGCCGAGGAGCAGCACGGGCTGCGAGGGGCCTGCGGACATGACCTCCTGGTTGCGCTCGTTGTACATGGCGCGGACGCGTCCGGCCACAGCGCCGGCGACGATGGGGTCGCCCTTGCGCATGGTGCCTTCCTGCACCAGTAGCTTGGCTACATAGCCGCGACCCTTGTCGAGGGCGCTCTCGATGACGACGCCCTTGGCGCGCTTGTTGGGGTTGCCCTTGAGCTCCATGATGTCGGCCTGAAGGATGACCTTCTCGAGGAGTTCCTCGACGCCGATACCCTTCTTGGCGCTGATGTCCTGGCTCTGGTACTTGCCGCCCCATTCCTCGACGAGGAGGTTCATGTTGGCCAGCTCGGTCTTGATGCGGTCGGGGTCGGCGCCGGGTTTATCGATTTTGTTGATGGCGAAGACGATGGGCACACCGGCCGACTGGGCGTGGTTGATGGCCTCGACCGTCTGCGGCATGATTTTGTCGTCGGCAGCGATGACGATGATGGCGATATCGGTCATCTTGGCACCGCGGGCACGCATGGCGGTGAAGGCCTCGTGGCCGGGGGTGTCGAGGAAGGTAATCTTGCGGCCGTCGGCCGTCTGCACCTCGTAGGCACCGATGTGCTGGGTGATGCCGCCGGCCTCGCCAGCGATGACGTTGGTCTTGCGAATATAGTCGAGCAGCGAGGTCTTACCGTGGTCGACGTGACCCATGACGGTGATGATGGGGTTGCGAGGCACGAGGTCCTCGGGACGGTCCTCTTCCTCGATCTTGTGGATGGTGTTGACGACGTCCTCGTCGGCGAAGTGGACCTCGAAGCCGAACTCGTCGGTGATGAGTTTGATGGTCTCGGCGTCGAGGCGCTGGTTGATGCTGACGAAGATGCCGACGGACATGCAGGTGGCGATGATTTTGGTCACGGGGACGTTCATCATGGTGGCCAGCTCGTTGGCGGTGACGAACTCGGTGACCTGGAGCACCTTCTGGTTCTCCATTTCGTGGAGCATCTCCTCCTCCATCTGAGCGTGGACCTTCTGGCGTTTCTCGCGGTTGTGCTTGGAGGTCTTGGACTTGCCCATGGGCGAGAGGCGTGCGAGGGTGTCGCGGATCTGCTTCTCGATTTCGTTGTCGTCGATTTCGATGGGTTTCTTCTCCTCTTTCTTTTTCTTCTTCTTGCCACCGGCGGCCTGCTGCTGCATGGCGGCGTTCTTCTGGCTGTCCTTCTTGGTTTTCTCCTTCTCCTTGTTCTCCTTCTTGGCCACTTCGGCGCCAATCTTCTTCACCTCGGAGGCGCTGACGGCTTCCTTCTTGGTGTGTTTGCGCTTGCGCTTGCTGCCGGGGGTGTCGGCGCCGTCTTTGGAGAACTGGCTGAGGTCTATCTTGTCGAGCACTTTCGGTCCTTCAAGTTTCTGGTATTGGGTCTCGATGAATTCGGGTTCGGGCTTGGGCTCGGGTTTGGGGGCTTCGACGACGGGTTCGGGCTCGGGTTTGATTTCTGCTTTAGGCTCGGCTTTGGCTTTGGACTCGGCTTTGGGTTTGGCGGCAGCGGCGGGCGACACAGCGGGTTCTTTCTTCTCGCCTTTCTTGCGTTTCTTCTTGTCGGGACGCATGCGCTGGTTGAGGGCGCTGAGGTCGATTTTGCCCACTACGTTGAAAGGACTGTTGGGGTCCTGCTGGACGGCGGGTTCGTCGGCGAGTTCTTCGGCGAGTTCTTCGGCGAGTTCTTCGGTCTCCGCTTCCTGAGCTTCCGGAGTTTCGGGCGTTTCGTCGGGCTCGGCTTCGGGCTCGGCTTGGGTCTTCCCGTGGGTGTAGTTCTTGATAATCACCTCTTCGTTCTCGGGCTCCGCATCCTTCTTGGGCTCCAGTTCCACGATGCGGTTGCTGCCGCTGGTCATGAGCTCGATTTTATCGGCTTCTTCCTTCACTTTGCGTTCGCTCTGGAAAGCCGTGGCCAGCAGTTCATACTGCTCCTCACTAATCTTCGTATTGGGGGTGGCGTCTATCTGGTGCCCCTTCTTGGCAAGGTAGTCAGCGAGGGTCTGGATGCCCACGTTGAAGTCCTTAGCCACTTTATTCAGTCTGAAACTTGCCATATTGTCGAGTCCTCCTTTTCTTTTTGTTTTAAGGGTTTTAAAGGTTTGAGAGGTTTAAGAGGTTTAAAGGGTCTGACCTTTTTAACCTTTCAAGCGAAGCGAACCTTTTTAACGCTTCAACCTTCTTTTTATTCAAACTCTGATTTGAGCACCTCGATGACGTGGTCGATGGTCTCTTCTTCGAGGTCGGTGCGGGTCAAGAGTTCTTCCTTGGGCAGGGCGAGCACGCTCTTGGCGGTGTCGCAGCCAATCTTGATGAGCTCGTCGATAATCCACTGGTCGATTTCGTCGTTGAATTCCACCAGTGCCACATCGTCGTAGTCCTCGTCGCTGTCGCGGTAGACCTCGATTTCGTAACCCACGAGTTTGGATGCGAGCTTGATGTTGTAGCCGCCCTTGCCGATGGCCAGGCTCACCTGGTCGGGCTGCATGAAGACCTCGGCCTTCTTCTCTTCCTCGTTGATTTTGATGGTGGAGACCTTGGCGGGTGAGAGGGCGCGCTGGATCATGACGTCGACACGGGGAGTGTAGTTGATGACGTCGATGTTCTCGTTGCGGAGTTCGCGGACGATGCCGTGGATGCGGCCGCCCTTGACGCCGACGCAGGAGCCCACGGGGTCGATGCGGTCGTCGTAGCTCTCAACGGCCACCTTGGCGCGCTCGCCGGGCTGGCGGACGATGTTCTTGATGGTGATGAGGCCGTCGTAGATTTCGGGCACTTCGGCTTCGAGCAGTCGCTCGAGGAAGATGGGGCTGGTGCGGCTGAGGATGATGATGGGGTTGTTGTTCTTCATCTCGACCTTCAGCACCACAGCGCGGACGGTGTCGCCCTTGCGGAAGTGGTCGGCAGGAATCTGCTCGCTCTTGGGCAGGACGAGCTCGATTTTCTCGTCGTCGAGGATGAGCACCTCCTTGTTCCAAGGCTGGTAGACTTCGCCAACGATGACCTCGCCGACTTTCTCCTTGTATTTCTGGAAGATGAGGCTCTTCTCGTAGTCTTGGATTTTGCTCACGAGGTTCTGACGGATGGAGAGGATCTCGCGGCGGCCGAAGTCGCTCATGAGGATGGGTTCGGAGCACTCCTCGCCGACCTCGAAGTCGGCCTCGATTTTCTGTGCGTCGGAGAGTGCAATCTCGCGGCTGTCGTCCTCCACCGCGCCGTCTTCGACGATGGTGCGGTTGCGGAAGATTTCGAGGTCGCCCTTGTCGATATTGACGATGATGTCGAAGTTGTCCTCGGAGCCGTAGCGTTTGGCCAATGCGGTGCGGAACACCTCTTCGAGGATGCGCATCAGGGTCTCGCGGTCGATGTTCTTAAATTCCTTGAATTCCTGAAAGGAACCACTCAAGTCTAAGGTTTTCATTGTTAATATTGTTTGTTTTTTTTGTTTCTTGTTTAAAAGGTTTTAAAGGTTTAAAGGGTTTGAAAGGTCTAAGGCTTTAACCTTTTTAACCTTTTCAGCGAAGCGACCCCTTAAAACTTGATTGCCACGCGGGCGCTCTTGATGTCGCGGTAGGCGAAGCGGAGGGTCTCGGGGGCCTGTTTCTTGGTGCCGGGAGTGCGGAGGACGATACCCTCGTCGGAGGCATCTTCGAGTGTGCCTTCGGCGCGCTCGCCGTCGAGGGTGACGACCTCGAGGTCGCGTCCCACGTTCTTGCGGTACTGGCGCGTGAGTTTCAGCGGCTGGTCGGCGCCGGCGGAGGAGACGTTGAGCTCGAAGTCCTCGGCGTCGCGGTCGAGGTTGCCCTCGATGGCGCGGGAGAGCTCGATGCAGTCGTCGATGGTGACGCCGTTGTCGCCGTCGATGTCGACAAAAATGCGGTTGTCGGGGGAGATTTTGAGGTTCACGAGGAACTTATCGCTCCCTTCCAGCGCATTGTTTACTAGTTCTAATATCTTGATTTTCTCTATCATACCAATAAAAAGAGAGGTTCTCGACCTCTCTCATTCCGCTGCAAAGATACGAAGATTTTTGGAACTGGCAAATTTTTTTTATATTTTTCATTATTATTTGGTAGTTTCCATAGAATGTTGTATATTTGCAGTTTCAAATATTGATTTATTAACAATTAAAAAATTAACAATAAGATGATTACAAAACTTGACGACCTGCTGGAGCTGGTCAAATCGAAAGGTAAGAAAAGAATGGTGGCAGCCTATGCCAACGATAGCCACACCATCGCCGCTGTGAGCGCCGCCATCGACCGTGGTATCGTCGAGGCCACCCTCGTGGGCGACATCGAGACCATGAAGAAAGTCTGCGCCGAAGAGGGTATCGATCCCAACAAGTTTGAGATGATCCAGGAGGCCAACGATAACAAGGCTGGTGCTCTCGCCGTGAAGCTCATCAACGAAGGCAAGGGCGACTTCCTGATGAAGGGCCTGCTCTCGACCGACAAGTATATGCGCGCTATCCTCAACAAGGAAAGCGGCCTCATGCCCGGCAAGAAGAACGATATGCTGACCCACATGGCTGTGATGGAGGTTCCTGCCTACCACAAACTGCTTATCTGCAGCGATATGGCCATCATTCCCGCTCCCGACTTCAAGCAGAAACAGGCCATCATGAACTTCGAGATCAGCGTGGCCAAGAGCCTCGAGAACCCGAAACCCAAAGTGGCCGTCCTCGCTGCTACCGAGCAGGTGTCGGTCGGCATGCTCGCTTGCGCCGAAGGTGCCTGGTTAGGCATGATGAGCCAGCGTGGCCAGATTCCCGGTGCCATCGTCGACGGTCCTCTGAGTCTCGACTGCGCCATCGATAAGGAGAGCGCCCAGACCAAGAAGCTCACCAGCGAGGTCGCCGGTGACGCCGACTGCCTGCTGTTCCCCAACATCGAGGCCGGCAACATCTTCTACAAGGCTTGCACCAAGTTCGCCCACGCCGAATTGGCCTGCATGGTGATGGGTGCCCGCGTCCCCTGCGTCCTCACCAGCCGCGGCGACAGCGCCAAGACCAAGCTCTACAGCATCGCCTTGGCTGCCCTGCAGTGCAAATAATAATTTGAGGTTGAAAAGGTTTTAAAGGTTAGAAAGGTTTAAGAGGTCCTCGTCCCCGATACCTTTTTAACCTTTAAAACTTTTTTAACCCTTTAAACAACTATTATGGACCAATATTTTGAAGGATTGACGAATATTGCCATCACCGTGTGTGACGCCGAGGGCAATATTCTCGACATGAACCAGCATAGCGCCGACGTGAATAGTCACGGGAAGAAAATCGTCGGCTACAACCTGATGAACTGCCACCCTGAGCCGGCGAAGACGAAGCTCAAGGGGCTGCTGGAGCATCAGCAACTCAACGCCTACACCATCGAGAAGACTCTCGCCGACGGCAGCAAGGTGAAGAAACTTATCTACCAGACCCCTTGGTGGAAGGAGGATGGCAGCTTTGGCGGCCTCATCGAGTACTCGATAGAGATACCCTTCGAGATGCCGCATTTCGTGCGCCAACCGAAACAATGAAAAGGAGTTCAAGGAGTTCAAGAGAAATGAAACGTTTTTCGAAAATACTGTTTTGCGTCGGCATAATTTTGAGTTTTGAGTTTTCAGTTTGCAATTCCGCGCAGGCGCAGGGAGGCGTGCGAGGCCGTGTGGTGGACAAGCGTACGGGTGATAACATCGAATATGCCAATATTGCCTTGTTGAGGGCCAGCGACTCGACGCTGGTGAACGGCACCGTGAGCGAAAGCAACGGCAGTTTCTCGCTGACAGTGCCCTATGGACGCTATATCCTTCGTGTCACCTTCATCGGCTACGACACCTGGTACTATGCTGAGCCTGTGACCTTCAACGACCGCCACCGCGATGTGAATGTCGGCAAGGTGGAACTGAAGATGACAGGCACCATGATGGATGCTGTGGAAATCAGTGCCGAGCGCTCGATGGTGGAGTATCAGCTCGACAAGCGCGTGGTGAACGTGGACAAGAATATCGTGTCCAGTGGCGGCACCGCCACCGATGTGCTGGAGCAGGTGCCCAGCGTGGCTGTGGACAACGACGGCAACGTGACATTGCGCGGCTCTTCCAATGTCAAGGTGCTCGTCAACGGACGCCCTAGCGAGTTGCTATCCAGTGACCTGGCATCGCTGTTGGAGCAGATTCCCGCCACCACGGTGGAGAGCGTGGAGGTCATCACCAACCCCTCGGCCAAGTACGACCCCGAGGGCATGAGCGGCATTATCAACATCAAACTCAAGGACAAGACCGCCGGTGCCTTGGGACTCAACGGCGTGGTGAATGTCAACGTCGGAGCTCCGCTGCCTTTCGCGGTGCCCGACTCGCTGCCGAGCCTCATCCCCACGGCAATGACCAATATCAGCCTCAACTACACCACAGAGAAATACAGTCTCTTCTTCAATGCCGACGGAGGCCTGCGCCAGCGGGGCAATCACTCGAATTCCGACATTGAGTATTTGAACCTCGGCGGCGGCACACGCTCGCACTACGACATCGACCAGTACAGCCTCAACCCTAATTACATGGGTAGTGTCAAGATTGGTGGCGAGTACTACTTTGACGAGCACAACAGCCTCCTGCTCAGCTATCAGCTGCGTGGCGGCAACCGCAAACGCAACAGCGACATCTACGCTACCGATGTGTTTAATCCCAACGACTCGCTGCACTATGACCAGACCTCGAAGAGCGACAATGTCAACCTCAACCACTCGTTCAACCTCCTTTACACCAAGAAGTTCGACCGCAAGGACGAAGAGTTGACCTTCGACGCTACCTTCAGCACCCGCAAGGTGACAGGCGACGGCGAGCAGGAGCAGGTCTATCGCGACGCTTTGGCGCATGCCGACCACTACTACCTGCGCGAGAGCGAGACCGAGAACCACCATCAGGCGCTGAACCTCAAGCTCAACTGGCTGCGTCCGCTCGACACTTTCTTTGGCAAGGAAGGCTGGCGTTTGGAGACGGGCTACGAAGGGCGCATGGATTGGCCCAACCAGAAAGCTGACTATTACCGCAGCACTACCACCACCACACATGTCTATGACGCCACCTCGTCGACGCATTTCGACTACAATCAGCATGTGCATGCCATCTATGGCACTTTGGGAGGCAACCTCACGGAGGCTTTCTCGTTGCAGGCAGGCCTGCGTGGCGAATATTCCTCCATCTACGGCAAGGACCTCAACCATCCCGCCACCGCACCCATCGACAAGACCTACTGGCAGCTCTATCCCACGCTGCATCTGTCGTATAAATTCAACGACTTGCAGAGTATGCAGGTGAGCTACAGCCGCCGTGTGCACCGTCCCCACTTCTGGGACCTCAACCCCTACATGGATGTCCGCGAAGGCGACCAAATCAGCTTCGGCAACCCCAACCTCGATCCCGAATACACCAATGCTTTCGAGATTTCCTATAACCTGGGTATCGACAAGGTGAATATTTTCACCTCGCTCTACTACCGGCAGACCGACAATATGATTACCCGCTATGGCTTCATGTGGTGTGCCGACAGCGCTGCCCACTATGCCTGGTGGGAGCCCTATAACGCCCAGTATGACGGCTTCCGTGCCTCCACGGCCTTCAACCTCAGCACCGGCTACAACTACGGTCTCGAGTTCATCGTCGACTATCAGATATTCCAGTGGTGGAAAATCAACGTCAGCGTGAACCTCTATGAGAGCACCATTGAAGGTACCGCCCTGCTGGGAAACAAGGACAAGTCGTCGTTCCAAGCCAGCGGCAAGTTCTCCTCGTTCATGACGCTGCCCGATGACTGGACCATCCAGCTCAGCGGCCAGTACTGGGCTCCTTGGCTCGACCTGCAGACCGAGATGGACGCCGGCTATTGGGTCGACTTGGCGGTGAAGAAAGATGTCTTCCAGCGTCGCGGCACCATTAACCTGCGTGTCAGCGACGTATTCTGCACCGGAGGCTGGGGCCACACCACCCACGATGCGCAGATGAACCGTGTGGTGAAGGCCAAGCGCCTCTCGCCCACCGTTACCATCGGCTTCTCATGGAAAATCAACAACGGACTGAAACAGAAGCCCCAACAACAGGAGGAAGAAGGTGGTGACGAAAGTACGATATACTGAACCTGTTGTGCGCGAGGGAGAGGTGTTCGACCCTGTGCGGCGGCGGTGGGTGGCGCTGACGCCCGAGGAGTGGGTGCGGCAGCATACCATCGTAAGGCTGCATGAAGGATACGGATATCCATTGGAGGTGATGCAGGTGGAGGGCGCCATCACGCTGAACGGCATGACGCGGAGGTGCGACATCGTGGTCTATCAGGACGGTCAACCTTGGATGATCGTGGAGTGCAAGAAATGTGAAATTCCACTCACCCAGAAGGTCTGTGACCAGGCCTGCCGATACAACACCGTTTTGAGGGTGCCATACCTGATGTTAACCAATGGTAACCAGGAGATTATCATAGATGTGGACTACTCAAAAAACTGCCTCCGACAGCTGCCGGAGGTGCCGCCATATAAAAAAAAATGTTAAAAGTGTGACCCAAAAACGGCACCTCGCCGTCTTTATAGTATGGGAAGATCTGACATACGCCGACAACTGCAGGAACATTACCTGGATTTCTTCAGTGTCGCAATGGCTATGCTCAGAGACGAACAGGACGCCCGCGACGCCGTGCAGGAGTCGCTGACGAGAACAATGATGAGGCTCAGGCTCAAGGACCCATGCAGTTTCTGCATGCGGACACTCAAGCACCTGTGTCTCGATATGTTGCACCACCGCAACCGTATGGTGAGCATCGAGGACGATATGCTGACCGTTGACCCCGAGCGAGAGGAGTTGCTGCGTATCGTCAGAGAGAAGAAAGAGGAGTTGAGCGAGATGGCGAGGATGGTGCTCGAGCTGCACGACGAGGAGGACTACACCATGAGTGAGATAGCGGGCATGCTGCATGTCAGCCCTTCCACCGTTAAGCGTATCCTCCACGATGCGCGCGAAGAGATGAGAAGAAAACTGATGAATGAGATATGAGTGAGTTAAGAGTTAAGAATTAAGAGTTATGATACAGAACGATTTACAAACCCTGCTGGACAAGTTCCGCGAAGGCACCCTCACCGACAGCGAACGTTCCGAGTTGGAACGCCTCAGCCATAAGGACGAGGTCTTTTCTGCCGCTCGAGGGCAGGCGACCGGTATCATGCGTCGCAGGGTGGCATTGGCAGTGTCGGCCCTGTTGATTTGCGGCGCGGGCATCTGGGCAGTTCTGCCCGGCCACACGCAAGGTCCCCTGATGGCCGAAAACACGGTGACTATTCCTGAGGCTCCAGAGGAAGTGCGCGAGGTGGTGGCGCCGGAAGCTATTGTCGAGCCCGCACCGATGGTGGCAGAAGCCCATGAGAGTGGTCAGCGGTCAGTAGTCAGTAACCAGAAGGTGCGTCCCGACGAGGTGCGTCCTGCTGCGAAGCCTGTCGACGAACCTGTGGTGGTGTGCAACAACCAGTGTGATGCCGACTCGGTGATTAGCGACATCCGTAAATTCTTGGCGTATGATGAGGGCGTTAATTTCTAAGTGGCCAGTGATTAGTGGCCAGTGGCCGAAGGTCGGTAGAAGGATGCTTTGCCTCCTCCTGCTTTTCGGTTTTTCAATTTTCAATTCTGCCCAGGCGCAGACGGAGCTCTACAAACGCTATGCCTCGCAGCCGGGTGTCAAGGTGGCGTCGGTGAGTGGTTTCGCCATCGACAGCACCGCTCGTGTCGATGTCACCGTCCTCGAGGCCCAGGACGATGAGGGGTGGGAGTGGATGAAGAAGGAGTTCTACATCGGTGACCTCTCTCCTGAGCAGCGAGCCGGTCTCGACGAAGGCTATGACGCCGTCCTCTTTGCCCGCCGCAGTCGTGCCAACCCGCGCGACAATGCGCCAATCCTAAACGAGGAGATTGATGTTGCCGGCAGTTGCTACCTCGGCATCTCCTACCTCAATCGCGCCGTCTATATTTTCTGTGCCGACAGCGAGGAGCAGTACGACGCTGTCGTGTCCCTGCTGGTGAAGAAAATCATGCACAGCGGTCGGTGAACCAGAAAAAAGTTGTATCTTTGCACCATGAAAAGCTCGGGGATGATAAAAGTTATTGTCTTCTTTTTGTTGCTGTTTCCAGCCGCAGCATGGAGTCAGTCGTGCGAGTACAATATCCCCTATTACCAAAATTTCAACCAGGATTTCGCCCTCGACAACGGTTGGGTGCATACCGACCTTGACACCACTCTCGTCTATCAGGAAAACTGTTGGACGCAATACATCTATCGCACTATGGAGAGGTGGCCGTTTGTGGCTTACCTTCCGCATGAGACAAGCTATGTCCGTGCACTCCGGCTGTGTGCCAGCAAACCGACTAGTGACCCGAACCGTGTGGAAACCACCTATATGATTTCGCCCTCATTTCGTGAGACCCCCTACATTGTCACGTTCGACTACTGCAATATGATTGTCAGTCCGGAGAAAGATGCCCAGGGGAATTGGATTGATATCACTTCCCAACATGATGGAATCCTGCAACTGGGTTACATAGCCGACACCTCACAGCCGGAAACCAGTTATCAGTCTATCATCAATATCCTCATGAATCCGGAAAATGGCGCCACTGACATCATGCACCATTTCCGTCTTGACCTTCGCTCCATGTTTGATGTTTTACCCCCAATCAAACAGCTTGGCTTTAAAATATTGACGGACATGACGGGGGTGAGGTTCACCAATATCTATATTGATAATTTCCGTGTCTCGCAAGAGATGGATACTGTCAACTATCGCGATACCATTTGTCCCGGCGAGACTTACAGCAAACACGGGTTCACTGTTGACAGCACCGAGACAACTATCCCCGGCCTCTATACTTTCAATTTCGAATCGATGGAAAGTTACGGTATGGTACACTTCCGACTAAAGCTCTGGGTGCAGCCTCCGGACACCTCCTATGTCGATGCTTCGCTTGCCTTGGGTGGTACGCTGCGGTTCTGTGACAGCCTCATTGTCGATACAGGCGTATATGTTTTTAACTTACAATCAGCACGGGGCTGTGACTCCATAGTGGTGCTTCATGTGACCCCCGAAGAGGTGAGTCTCTCCTCCTCGTCACAAAAGGTATGTGCCGGAGCGGAGGTGATACTGACAGCCTCTGGTACGGCAATCTTCCATTGGGCATCCGTCCCTGCCGACCCAGCGCTGGTTTCCCTTCAAGGCCGCAACCCTATTGCTGTTCATCCAGTGATGAACACAGAATATCAGTTGCTCGATGCCGACGGGCAGGTCCTTTGTTCTGTCAGTGTGGAAACTGAGTCATGTGAAGGACTGTGGTTTCCCAATGCTTTCACACCCGATGCTGAAAGCAACAACCGTTTCGTTATCCAGACCACATTACCCATCGAGGAGTTCGAGATGACGGTCTACACTCGTACCGGCCTGCTGGTGTGGCATTGCGAAGATATCAACCAGCCGTGGGATGGCACTCGCAACGGCGTTCCCATGCCACAGGGCGCCTATGTCTACCATTGGCGTCTGAAGTCCAACAACCGTGTCCGTTCTGGACTCGGCACAATCACGCTCTTGCGTTAAAGAATAAATGAGATTTCCTTCATGCCGCAACAGAGATGACGGCCGTCGGAGGTGGTCAGCAGCAAGCGACCATGAGGGTCTATGCCTGTGATGGTGGCGGTGAGTTCCTCTTCATTATATAAATAGCGCGCGGGAATGTTGAGGTTCAGCAGGTGCGACAGATACTCCGGTTCAGGGTCGAGACCGGACTTTAGGTCGTTGTATCGCTTCTCGATGCAGGTAAGAAGTTTTTTCAAGAGAGGCTCCAACTCGAATTCCATGCCTGTGAGCAGGGAGAGTGAGGTGGGGTTGGGGACCCAATTGTGGAAGATTGTTTGGTTGACATTGAGACCGATGCCGCAGACGGCAGAGGAAAGATGAGAGGTGGTATAATGAGCAGAAACAAGGGTGCCACAGATTTTGTTGGTGGCAATATAGATGTCATTGGGCCACTTGATGGAAGGTGAAAGGAGAAAGGTGAGAGGTGAAAGGAAATCGACGAGGGCCAAGGAGAGGGCTTCTGTAAGTTTGAACTGGCGTTCGGCGGGGAGGAATGTGGGATGGAGCACGAGGCTGAAGGTGAGGTTCTTTCCAGGCGCCGACTCCCAGTGATTGCCACGTTGCCCGATGCCGGCGGTCTGCTCCAGTGCCCAATAGCAAGTGAAGTCCTCTACCTCAGCGAGGTCGAGGGCTTCACAATACTTGTTTGTCGACTCTAGCGAATTGAATTTTTCAATTTTCAATTTTCAATTTTCAATTAAATCGACATGATTTCTTTCTCCTTGGCGGCGTAAATTTTGTCGCACTCGGCGATGTTCTTGTCGGTGATGTCCTGGAGTTCTTTCTCTACCTGCTTCACCTCGTCTTCGGGTACCGATTTGTCCTTGAGTTTCTTGACTTCGTCCATCACCTTGCGACGCACGTTGCGGACGTTGACCTTGGCGTTTTCGATTTCGGTCTTGGCGGCCTTGCAGAGTTCTTTGCGGCGTTCCTCGGTCAGCGGTGGGATGATGATGCGCAGGATGTCGCCTTCATGGCGCGGCGTAAAGCCGAGGTTGGCATCGAGGATGGCCTTGTTGATGGCGCCCACGAGGGTCTTCTCCCAGGGCTGGATGACGATGCTGCGGGCATCGGGGGTGTTGATGTTGGCCACCTGGCTGATTTCGGTCATGGTGCCGTAGTAGTCCACCTTCACGCCGTCGAGCATGCCGGGGTTGGCTTTGCCGGCGCGGATTTTGGTGAGTTCCTTTTCGAGGAAGCTAAGGGAACTCTTCATGCTGGTTTTCGCCTCTTCGAGGCAGGCTTTCGATAGGTCGTTCATATTGTTGATGTTTTTAGTTTTTGCTAATCAATGTGCCAATCTCTTCGCCTTCCACCACCTTGAGCAGGTTGCCGGGCTGGTTCATGTCGAAGACGTAGATGGGCAGGTTGTTGTCCTCGGCGAGGGCGAAGGCGGTGAGGTCCATAATCTTCAGCTTCTTCTCGAGGGCTTCACTGTAGCTGAGGGTGTGATATTTCTTCGCCGTGGGGTCCTTCTCGGGGTCGGCGGTGTAGACGCCGTCGACGCGGGTGCCCTTGAGGATGACGTCGGCCTTAATCTCGATGGCGCGGAGCGTGGAGGCGGTGTCGGTGGTGAAGTAGGGGTTGCCGGTGCCGCCGCCGATGATGACGACACGCCCCTGTTCCATGGCCTCGATGGCACGACGACGGCTCATCTCCTTACAGATGGGTTCGATGGCGAGGCCGCTGAGGAGCTCGGTCTTCAGGCCCTGACGCTCGAGTTCGGCCTGAAGGGCCATGCTGTTGATGAGCGTGGCCATCATGCCCATGTAGTCGCCTTGCACGCGATCCATGCCTTTGGCGGCACCGCTGAGACCGCGGAAGATGTTGCCGCCACCGATGACGATGGCCACCTCGCAGCCTTTTTCCACAGCACCTTTGATGTCAAGGGCGTACTGCGTCAGCATCTCGGGACTGATGCCGTAGCTCTGGCTTCCCATGAGCGACTCTCCACTCAGTTTGAGCAATATTCTATTGTATTTCATATTGTTATTTTATTGTCTGTTAATAAATTGCAAACAATGCGGAGCATTGTTTCAAACAACGAAGATAGGATTTTTTTTTGAACCGTACAAATTTTTTTTCAGCCGGCAATGCTGAGGGTGGCGATGCTGATGCGGATATCCTTCACTTTCCCGAGGGCGTCGCAGCAGCTGACGAGGGTGGCGCCAGTGGTGAGCACGTCGTCGACGAGGAGGATGTGGCGACCTTCGAGTTGCTCGGGATGACGGATGCTGAAGGCACCCTCAACATTGCTCTCGCGGTCGGCGGCGCTGGTGCGGCTCTGCTGGCTGGTGTAGCGGTGACGGACAAGGGCTTTGGTGTTTACCTCACGCTTCATCACCTCGGCGATACCGCGACAGAGCAGCTCGCTCTGGTTGTAACCGCGCTGGAGGCGCCGCCGCCAGTGGAGGGGTACGGGCACCAATAGGTCGATGTCGTCGAAGCGCGCCGAGTGCAGCAATTCTTGGCCCATCTGGCGACCCATGAAGAGACACAGGTCGCTGTTCTTGTGGAACTTCATGGCATGGACAAGATTCTGCACAGTGTTGCCGTGATGGAAAGCATACACAGAAGCGGCGTTCACAAATGCAGGGACGCGTCCGGTGAGGAGCCTCTCGGTATGGTTGTCTTCGTGGCCGCTGTAGAGGGTACGCGTGAGCGAGGTGAGGCAGTTCAGACATATCTGTCGTTCTCCCTGTACCAACACTTCGCCGCAGCAGGCGCAAGTGCTCGGGAAAAGAACCTGGAGCAAGGGAAAATTCAAAATTGAAAATTGAAATTTCACAAAAACTCCTTTTCTTTAAACTTTACCCAAAAAAGAGGCAGCTGTCGCCGTAGCTGAGGAAACGGAAGCCGTGGTCGAGGGCGAAGCGGTAGCAATCATGCCAGCGGTCGCCGATGAGGGCGGAGACCAGCAGCAGCAGGGTGCTCTTGGGCTGGTGGAAGTTGGTGACGAGGCCATCGATGACGCGATATTGGTAGCCGGGGGCTATCATCAGCTGCGTCTCGCCGTCGAGGTGGTCGCTATCGTGACGCTCCATCCAAGTGAGGATATTCTCAAATGCTTGAATAGTGGGCAGCGAATAGTGGGCAGTGGATAGCGTGTAGGGGTCCCACTGGTTGACGTGCATGTGGTCGAGGTCGGGGTTCTGCTGCAGCTGGACACCGAACCAGTAGAGGCTCTCGAGGGTGCGCACCGAGGTGGTGCCGACGGCTATCAGCGGCTTGCCCTGGTGGGCGATGATATGGCGCAGGTTGTCGGCGGTGACGTGGACGGGCTCCACATGCATCTCGTGCTCCCCGATGGTGTCGGTGCTCACGGGCTTGAAGGTGCCGGCGCCGACATGCAGGGTGATGTATTCGGTGAGGATACCTTTCTCTTTCAGGTGGGCAAACACCTCGGGGGTGAAGTGCAGACCGGCGGTTGGGGCGGCCACGGAGCCGTCGTGGTGGGCATAGACGGTCTGGTAGCGGGTGGCGTCGGAGACTTCGGCCTGGCGGTTGAGGTAGGGGGGCAGGGGGATGACGCCGGCGGCCTCGATGACCTCGGCGAAGGAGAATCCTCCCGTCCAGCTAAAATCCACCACCCAGGCATTACCCACCGCTTCGCGCCGCGTGGCTGTGAGCGTGAACTGACCACTAGCCACTGACCACTGACCACTTAAGCTCCCCTCTTTCCACTTCTTGTTGTTGCCAATGAAGCAGGTCCAGGTGCAACGTTCTCGCTGCTCGAAGGCCTGTGCCACAGGCATCTGGTGAGGTTCGAGGCAGAAGACCTCTATCACCGCGCCGGTCTCTTTGCGGAAGAAGAGGCGGGCATGGATGACCTTGGTGTCGTTGAAAACCAAAAGGGTGTCTTTCGGCAGCAGGTCAGGGAGGTCGTAGAAATGGTGCTCGGAGATGTTGTCGCCCTTGAGGCATAGCAGCTTGGAATGGTCGCGCTGCTCCATGGGGAACTTGGCGATGCGCTCCTCAGGCAGGGGGTAGTCGTAGTCGGCGATGGGGATGTTTTTCAGCTCACTCAGCATGTTTTCTCTGTGTGATTGCGGAGAGGATGATATACCAAAGGATGATGAGCGAGATGGCGTACCACTGGCGTGTGATGGCGACGAGGATGGCACAGCCGATAAGGAAGAGGTACTGCACGCTGTTACTCCTCCAACTCATATCTTTGAAATTAACTTTCAGCGAGAACATCGGCATCTCGGTGACCATCAACACATCGGTGATGAGGGAGATGACAATGAGCGAGACAAGGAATGCCGCGTTATTGAGAATGGGCTCCCATTCGAGTTCGCAGCAGAAATCAAATGGGACGGTGTATAGTGCCACGCCCACCCAGATGAGAGCGTTGGCGGGGACGGGCAATCCAAGGAAGGAGTGGTTCTGGCGAGTGTCGAGATTGAACTTGGCCAGGCGGTAGGCGGCGAAGAGTGGCATGAGAATAGCCAGGTAACTGGAGGCTGCCACCCATGGATTGAAGTGACCGCTGACGAGGAACCACAGGATGATACCCGGAGCTACACCACTGGTTACCACGTCAGCCAGCGAATCAAGTTCTTTTCCCAAAGGTGATGCCACTCCTAGCAGTCGTGCCGCTAGGCCGTCGAAGAAATCAAAGAAGATTCCTCCGCAAATGAACACAGCAGCCCATGAGAGAGCCCCGTTGGCGGCGCAGTAACAAGCTATCACCCCGCACAACAAGTTGCCCAGGGTGATGAGGTTGGGAATCTGGCGACGGATCATTTACCAGAGCTTGATGATGAGTTTGAACTCCTCGTCGTTCCAGTACTCTTTGAATTCGGTGTCGACGGCGGCTTTGCGCTTGTAGTCGTAGTTGTCGTCGATGGAGGCTTTCAGCGCCTTGAGGCACTCGTTGCGGTCGCCGCGACGGGCGTAGCAGACGGCGCGGAGGTACTTCACGTCGGCGTTTTGGTCGAGGCAGCAGTTGAGGGTCTGCAGGGCAGCGCCCACCTCGTCGTTCATCAGCTGGGTGAAGGCGAGGTTATAGGTGCAGTTGCTGTTCTTCAGGGCTTTCTTGGCTTCGGTGTAGTTACCTTGCTTGAGGTTGAGGATGGGAATGTTGGAAGCGGCGTCGGTGCTGCCCTGACGGATGGCCTCGTTGAAGTAGTGCTTGGCCAGCGCATAGTCTTTCTTGGCCAGGTAGAGCAGGCCGGTGTTGTTGAGCACATCGGGGTTGTGGGGGTTGAGGTCGCGGGCCACATTGAGGTAGCGCTCGGCCTCCTCGATGGAGTCGAGGTAGAAGGCCACGGCGCCGGCATTGTTCCAGGCAGCCCATTCCTGCGAGTGGTTCTCGGTGGCCCACTTGTAGTATTTCAGCTTGGTGTCGTAGTTGTAGTTGATATAGGCGGCATACATCAGCTCGTCGAATGAGAGCTTGGCGGGGGTCAGGGAGGCGAGCTTAGCCAGCTCGGGGTCGGTGCGGCGGGCCTCACTGTAGTAGAGGGCAATCTGTGCACGGCGCAGGTTGGGGAAAATCTCGTCTTTCAGCTCGTCGTAGGTCTCGGCCATGTTGCGAATCATCTGCTCGCGCTTCAGCACGTTCTGCTGGGTCTCCACGATGTTGATGATGGCGTGCTTGTCTTGAATGTCGCTACCCTCGACCATCACCACGAAATGCACCCAGTCTTCGCCGGCGGCGCGGGTGGTAATGATGAGTTTCTTGAGCTGCTGGTACTTGTAGTATTCCACATCCTGGGGTTTCACTTTGGCGCGTTTGGCCATGATGGTGAGCACCTCGTCGAGGATTTTGTTGAGTTGTGCGGTGGCGACGTCAGCGCGGTTCTTTGAGACACCCACATTGGCGGTCTCCTCGCCTTCGGGCGAGGCCCAGCCGGTGATGGCAATCTGCTTGGGCAATCCTTGCTCGAGCATGATGCGCTTGAGGTTGAGGAGGCTATTGTAGGAGTCAAACTTGCGGTTCATCTCGAAGTCCCAGTCGAGGTCCGAAGTGCCGTTGAGGAAGTAGATATCGGCGGTCTCCACGGTGCCTTGGGTTTTGTTGTAGTTGATGGGGGCAATGGAGATATTGCCCTTGATGTCGACCCATGATGAGGTGTTGTTCACGCCATCGGAGAGGAGGATGGTGTTGAACTCCACGCCCTCGTTGGTGTGGATGATGTCCTCCATGAAGCGTGCATCCTCGTTGGTGCGGTCGGCCTTGTAGCCGATGGGTGTAAGGGTCAGGCGGCCGGTCTCCATGCCGGGTTTGAAGTCGAACATGTCAGTGTAGGTGAAGCGGCCACCCTTGTCCTGGTTGATGACAAGGCCGTCGCCTTCCACCTTCTCGCCTTTGAGGGTCATGGGCTCCAGGGGAATGACGCCACCGTCCCACGAGAAGACGGGCTGGAGGAACACCGCGCAGTTCTTGTTGAAGTATCCTTCGGGAATCTGACCCGTGAATTTCACCACGACTTTTTCATCCATGGTTTCCACCGGGCTGGGGTTGGCTTGGTAGCGCACTTTGTTGCTGCCGGATTTCATTTTCGACAGTCCATTGCATCCTGTAAACAGCACCGCAAACAGCACTGCGGAGAGTGTCATGACAGAAAGTGACTTTCTCATTTTATATTTTATATTTTATTTATATACGTGTCAATCAATTGAATACGCCAATTTTAACGGAGTATTACAACTGCCTTTTAACTTGCAAATATAGGATTTTTTTTTGGATTGGAGAAAAAAATCCTATTTGGCACAAAAATTGCAATAGTTTTTTACCGGGCAGAAGGCGCAGGCCGTAGTCGACGGGGTGGCAGTGAAGGCGATGGCCGGATTCATCAGTTCCTCAGCTTTTTCACGCAGCAGGCTCTCGAAATTGTCCAGTTGCTCGCCTTTGATTTCCTCGCTGTCGTTCCAGGTGGCCAGCTTGACGTCGGAACGCAGGTTGCGCAGAGGGTAGATGCCGACCCTGAGGGTGGGTAGTGGAGAGTGGGTAGCGGGTAGTTTTCGGGCATAGAGCAGGGCGTACCACATGAGTTGCAGCCATTTGCCGGGCATCTGCTCGTCGCCGTCGTGATAGGTGATGTCCTTCTTCTCGAGCTTGCCGGTCTTATAGTCGATGATGCGCAGGCTTCCGTCGAGGGTGTCCACGCGGTCTATTTTGCCTTTGAGATTCACACCCTCCAGCAGGGGATAGTCGTGGATGGTTTCTTCCACAGCGTTGATAGTCAGCCGCTCGCCACCTTCGAGATGCGCTATCTCGTTCTTGAGGATATGGCTTAGCTGCGCTTCGGCCACCGAATAGAGGAACCGGTTGCGACCCTCGGTGTTGCGGCCACCCGAATAGAGTTCTTTGAAAGCTTGTTCCATATAGGTAGGCAACTGGTCGAGAGTCTCTTTCAGCACCTCGGCCTTTAAAGGCACGCCACAGTGGGGCTTCAGTATGTTTTCCAGCACCTTGTGCACACAGTCGCCCAGCTGCGAGGCGTCGAGGTCTTCGTCAATCTCTTTCTGCTCGTCGATGGCTAGCACCCGCGAATAGTAGTATTTCAACGGGCATTCCATGTAGTCGACGAAGCCGGTGGGCGAGAGACCGCTCTGTCCCATCTCGCGGAGACGCTGCATCACGGCCTCGCTTTTCACGGCTTCCGACTGTGGACGTCCGGCGGTGAGGGTGGCGTCTGATTTGACGGCCACATGCGTGACCTTGATACCGAAGCGTGGGGCCAACTCGCTCTCCACCTGGAGGATGAAGCGGCTCGCCTCGCCTTTCCCCATGCCGTCACTTTCCGAACTGTAGAGTAGGTACACCTTCTCGGCACGTTGCAGCAGCCGGTAGAAATGGTGCGAGTAAACACTGTCTTTCTCCACATAGGTGGGCAGGCCGAAATATACCTTCAGCTCGTTGGGGATGAGGGTGTTGTCGCCACGCCCCGAAGGCAGTACGCCCTCGTTGGCCGATAGCAGGATGACACGCTTGAAGTCCAGGTTGCGGGTCTCCAGCATGCCCAGTATCTGCAGCCCCTGCAGCGGCTCGCCGCGCAGCGAGATGGCGTGGCGCTGGGCAATGCGGGTGTAGATTTTTTCTAAGGTCTCGGTGCTGTCGACGAAGGGGTAGGTGTCCATGAGCAGCGTGAGGTTCTCCAGCACCTCCGCCAGGCTCCCCACGGCCTGTTTTTCCTTGGGGTTCTTCTCCAGCAGGTCGCTGCCCACGAGGTCGGCGGCCAGGTGCTTGAAGAGCTCGAGGCATTCGCCGGGCAGAGGCTTGTGGTCGGGGAAGAGATAGGACAGTTTTGTAGGCTCTTCCGCGCCAGCATTGCGCAGCAGCGTCTCGATGTCGGTGGCGGAGCAGCGGATGAGGTTGCCGTCGCGCATAAGCTGCTCGACGCTGTGGCGCAGGCTTCCCGCCTTCAGCAGGTTCCCGACGAAGCGGTCGGAGAAGAGTTCCGTGAGGGTGCTGTGGTAGTAGCCACGCGAGTCGTGCTGGTGGTAGAGGGCAAAGAGCCTCTCTATCAGCGCATGAACCATGCTGTTGCTATAGGCGTAGCCCATGGTGATGTTCACCGTGTAATCCACCTCGTCGGTGGTGTCGGGCAAGGCGTTGAGGGTGGGCACGAGCAGGCTCTCGTCGGCCAGCACGATGGCGGTGCTCTCGGCCTCCTTGGGGTCGAGCCACTCGGGGTGGGCCGACAACAGCTGTCCCGTGTATTTGCACTGCATGATGTTCTCCGGACAATCGACGATGAAAATTTCCTTCTCGTCGGCACCGATGCCGAAGCGCGAAGGCCCTGTGGGGCGAATCTCCGGGAAGTCGCCCATGTGCTTGTTCAGGAAGTAGCCGGCCTCCTGGTGTGGCTCGAGGAAATAGACGTCGTTGTCGCAAAGTAGGTGCCCCACACCGCGCCGCACATACTCGCCGATGATGGTTTCCTCACACTTCGACAGCGCGTTGAAGCCCACGAAATAGATAGCAGCACATTTGTCTTGCACTCCTTGCACTCCCTGCACTCCTATATGTTCCGCTACATACCGATACGCCATTCCGCTATAGGCTTTCCCTTGCGACAGCAGCCGCTCGCGGAGCCGCACGTAGTAGTCGTACAGCGAATGGTAGAATTCGAGGTATCTCCTTTGGAAATCCGTCTCGCCGCCACCCTCGATATCCCACTCGCCGATGGCCTTCAGCGAGTGCAGGTTGTCGAAGATTTGGCGGGCATCGACGAGGTACTGGTCAATCTCCGAGAAGTCGCGCAGCATCAGGTCGCCGAACGAGATGAAATCCTCGAAACTCTTGTACTTGCGCTCCTCACCGCCCAGCTGCACATGGATGTTGTAGAGCTCGAAGAGCAGGAATTCGTTGGGCACAATCTCGAGGCCGCTGAGTTGCGCGATGAAGTCGTCGATGGCCATCACCTGCGGCAGGAAACTGGCGCGCCCCAGGGTGGTGAACTGCTTGGCGAAGAAGCGCTTAGAACGGTTGTTGTTGAACACCACCAGCACCCGGTCGGTGTCCTTCGGGTGCTCGTCGACGATACGCTGTGCTATCTGTTTCAGGAAAGTGTCCATCTCTTTGCTATTTCAAGGGTTTCGGGTTTGCCGACATCGAGCCAGCGGTCGGGGGAATGCACAAAGGAGCCGATACGGTATCCCTCACGGCTCAGCCTGATATATTCGTCGATGACGGGGTAGGGGTGGTCCGCAGCCGGCAGCAGCGCAAACAGTTCCGGCGAAACGACGGAGATTCCGCTGAAGGCCCATCCTTCATCCGCACGACCCACCAGGCGTCCTTCGGCATCGAATGCCAGCAGCCGTTTTGTCTGGCGCTTGCTCACGCACAGCGTCACCAGGTTGCCCTGCTCGCGGTGCACCCGTTCCACCTCCCGCAGGTCGATATACGAGAGGATGTCCACATTGTGCACCAGGATGTTCTCGCGGCCGGAGAAGAGCGTCGCCGCCTTCTTCAAGCCGCCGCCGGTATCCAGCAGCAAGTCGCGCTCGTCGCTGACGTCGATAGAGGCTTCCCACGTGCGGCTGCCGATGAAGTCGACCATTTTGTCGGCGAAATGGTGGATGTTGACCACCAGGTGCCGGATTCCGGCCCTTTCAAGCTTATGTATGGTATGCTCGAGCAGCGTCGCGCCGCCCACCTCCACCAGCGCCTTCGGCCGGTCGTCGGTCAACGGCCGCAGCCGCGTGCCCAATCCCGCCGCAAGAATGAATCCTTCCATAATCGTCCTTTTCCCTTACAACGTCGAAAAACGGAAAATATTATTTACTCCGTCAATCCGCCGTAGCTCTTGGCGGCGGCTTGCAGGGCTGCGTCGGTGGTGAATTGCTGGTAGTAGGTGCAGCGGGTGACGATGGCCTGTGTGGAGCAGCGCTCGCCGTCCACACGCACCAGCGCCCAGCCCTTCATCGCGTCGGCGAACTCCTCGCTCGTGAGCGCCAGGCAGCCTTCTACCTCCGTCATCTCGCTCCGCGCCACCGTGCGCACGCTGAAGCGCACCCGCGGCGTCCGCCCGTCGACGAGCTGCTCGGCGGTGTAGAGCAGCAGCTCCTCGCCGCGACCCAAGTCGCTGGCTTTGAGGTTCGTCAGCAGTGCCGACCCCTCGAGCCGCTGGCTCACCATCGGCAGCGTCCCCTCGCTCACCGGAATCTCCGGCAGCAGCAGCGACGCGTCGCTCCCCGTCTTCGGCACATACACCACCGGCAGACGGTTGGCCATCGATATAAATCCCTGATAGGCAGTCTTGTGTTGCGTGAACATGGGTTTGCACAAGGTCAACGCATGCCACAGCGCCACCGTATGCCGCATCTTCTGCCGAGACACAAACTGTCCGAGCGAATTGCTGCGCTTTTCCATTGATTTCGACACACGTGCCACGATGTCGCCGTTCCGCATGTAGAACGTCATACCGGCCCGACGGAAGCTGCCGGTCATCAATAACCCTTTGGGTGAATTCTTTTTCTTCATGTCTTGGTTCTCCTATATTTTAAGTTAATATTTCCTTAACCCGTTGTCCGTTATTTGTCCGTTACTTGTCCGATACTTGTACGATAAATCATCGTACAAGTATCGTACAAGTATCGTACAACAATCGTACAAATGCACTACTTACAGTTAATTAGACGCTAATGTACCGTTATGTACGTGCAACAAAGATACGTTTTTTTCTGGAATTGGCAAAAAAAAACTTTGCCACCGGAGGAAAAAACTCGCGGTGGCAAAGTATCTTATACAGTATGTTTCTTTTTGGGGGCGTAATCAATAGTCGTAGTCGTCCTCGTAGGCGATTACAGTGATTCTGGTGAGGAGGTCGCCCCAGCTGCGGTGGTCGGGGTTGATGGTGGTGCCTAGATCGAGGTCCATGCCGACGGAGATGGTGCCCGTATTTGGCCAATAAGTGAGGTGGGGGTTGCTTTTCAAGGCCTTGATGTTGTCGCCCATCTTGTAGGTCTTGCCCAGCACGACGACGGAGACGTTGGCTTTCTCGTAGGCGGTGATTTTACTCAAGCCGCTGCCGTACTCTTCTGCCTGGATGACCAGGTCTTCCCCTTGGTAGAAGTTTATGCGGTAGTCTTCTTTATCAACGCGGTCGTAGAGCCCGTCGACGGAGGCGGGAATTTGGCCGACGGCCATACCGATTTTCAGCGGTCCCACGCTGGTGTTGGTGACCTTGAATCCTTGTGCGGCGACGGTTCCGAGTGCCGCCACGAACATGAGTGCGAGAATGAGTTTTTTCATTTTATTTTGTGTTGTTTTTGTGGAGCTGGAGGGAGTCGAACCCTCGTCCAAACAGTTAACAGATGTGCTTTCTACATGCTTATCCGGTGGTTGGTTGTCGGGGTGGCTCCGGACATCGGCACCCAAGGCCACCCGTAGTCTCTAAAGGTTTCGCGCGCATATAGAGACGTCGTGCACGCTATCCCGTCTTTCTTAGCACCTCCTGGTCAGCAGCCGACGGTCGGGGCGGCTGGGAGATGTCCCGTTCCCGCGCCTTGCGCGGGAATTAAGCCGAACTTACTGTGCTTCGGTTAGGCAGCGAGAGCGTAGTTGTTTTCGCCAATTATTGTTTTGCGTCTGTGGTCAAGGCTTCTGGCGCGTCAGCCTGCATGCTTACAAACCCATTATCCCTGCTGTCAAAACCAAGCAGCCCCAATATTCTGGTTGATAGGTTGATAAGTTGATACGATTAGAGCTCTCATTGTGAGAGCTCTTCTTCGTGTTTGGCGGTCCGGACGAGACTCGAACTCGCGACCCCATGCGTGACAGGCATGTATTCTAACCAAACTGAACTACCGGACCAAACCTTTTTGATTAGTGCTTTTTTCTCTCGAAAGCGGGTGCAAAAGTACGAACATTTTTGAAACTGACAAAACTTTTTTTAATTGAAAAATGAAAAATGAAAATTGAAAATTGATTTTCAGGGTGTTATTGTCTTTAAATTTTTTATTTGGACCACGAATTTTGCGAATGAAACGAATCTGCGCAGGCCTTTTTTTTCATTTTTTGGCTAATCACACGAAAAAGAAAGAGAGGCCGTTTTGTCGGTCTCTCTTCGGGTGGGAGGTGGGGCTCGAACCCACGACCTCCAGATCCACAATCTGGCGCTCTAACCAGCTGAACTACGCCCACCATCTAGATTGAAAAGTGAAAATTGAAAATTGAAATTCTTTGCTCACAATTATCGCTTTCTCTTTCCAAAATCGGGTGCAAAAGTACACACTTTTTGCAAACTGGCAAAATTATTTTTTTAATCAAGGTTTACAATACAACCTTTTGTATTGGTTTTCAGCATGTTGCTTTTACAAAATTATAATATCTCCGTTGTGATATCATGCATCTGCAAGACTTGTTTTTTTTGTACATTTTGTTTTTTTAAGGGCAGGGGCAAAGTGGAGTGACCCCGCGGCCATCACTATGACTGCAATTATCGAATGTGAAAAAAAGTAAAATCAAGGCATCTTTTTGTGTGCTCCGGCGAGCAGCACCAGTGCCGAGGCGGCGAGGCCGTAGTACATGGGGTCGGCGGGCAGGCCTGCAAATCCGGCGGCGAGCATGGCCAGGGTGCCCGCTATCATGCTGGCGGTGACGGCGCGCGGATGGAAGCGTCCAGGCAGCCACAGGGCGAAGCTCAGCGGCAGCAGCAACGCCGCGGCCCGCAGGCCTAGCGAGAGGAAGCCGAGGTCGTTGATGAACGAGCCGCGCACGAAATGGGCGGCGAGGATGCCCAGCGCCAGCAGCAGGACGATGCTCAAGCGCGTCTGCGCCAACTGCCCGAGGCGCGGCGTGCGGTGCAGAAGGGCGGAAAGGTTGCCGTAGACATCCCTTGTGAGGATGGTGGCGGCGCCGAGCACCAGGCCGCTGCCGGAACCCAGGATGTTGATGAGCAGGGTGCCCAGGGCGATGCCGCCCAGCCAGGCAGGCAGATGGGCCAAGATGAATGTAGGGAAGGCCTGCAGCGAGTTCTCCAGCACGCCAATGCCGGCGGGGAGCGTCTCCCCTGCCCTTTGCAGGGCGTCGGCTTCGGCAGCGGTGACATAATGGCCGCGCATATACATGCCCACCAACGTGCAGGCCGCACCGATGAGGGGTATGAGCGCTGCGCAGTAGACGGCACCGCGGCGGGCCTTGCGGGTGGTGGCGGCCGACCAGACGGCTTGGGCATAGGTCTGTGTGCACACCACACCGAGGGTCAGCGAGAGGCATCCACCCAAGTCTTTCAGCGGCCCGCGGGCCAGGAAGTTTCCATAGCGACGGTGGATGTCTTCGGCACAGGTGATGTCGTTCAACGCTACCAGCTGGGGCGTCTCGTACAGGGCGGAGATGCTCTCGCGGATGCCGCCGAGGCCATGGCCTATCTTCCACACGGCGATGCCGGCGGCCAGCGAGCTGACATAAAGCAGCACTAGTTTCACGATGCCTCCGGCGCCGGCACTCTTGATGCCGCCAGAGAGCACCATCGCGGCGATGAGCACGGCGCCTATGACCAACGCCAGCGACGTGGAGGTTCCGAACAGGCTGCCAATCATGGCCGACGAGGAGAGCAGCTGCGAGGTGATGCTGATGAAGATGCCGACAAGGAAGAGGATGCTGCCCACCATCTCGGCGCGGCGGCCATACTGCTTGCGCACCACCTCCATGAGCGTCGAGCAGCCGCTGCGTCGTAGAGGCCCAGTATACATCAGTCCCAGCACCAAGGCGCCGAGGGCGGCGCCGAGGGTGAACCACCAGGCCGAGAGGCCGAAGGAGAAGGCCAGCTGTGCGGTGCCGATGGTCGACTGGCCGCCCACGAGGGTGCCGAGGATGGCGCCACACACCATCCAACTGCCGGCCTTGCCGCCGGTGGTGAAACTGCGGGCATCCTTGACCCTGTGTCCAGAAAGGATACTCACCGCCAGCAGCAGGCTGACAGTGAGTAGAATGCCTATGATATGTACTGTTGTCAGCACTTATTTGGCGTCGCGGCCGGCGCGGATGGCCTTGATGTTGGTCTCGACCACAGCGTCGCCCTTGCGGCCGAAGATGGCCTTGATGGCTTTCTCCAGCTCCTCGAAGGGGAGTTCGAGGTAGGGGGCGGCAGCGCCGAGGAGCACCATGTTGCCGCGGGCGTTGAGTTCCTTGGCGATGGCGTTGGCGTTGAAGCTGACGCATTTCTTTAGCTTGCCGAGTTCGGCGTTGACCTTCTCAATCTCGGGATAGTTCTTGATGTTGATGAAGGGGTCGCTGTTGGTGATGACGGCGCCGTCGGGGGCCAGGAAGGGCAGGTAGCGCAGGGCTTCCATGGGCTCGGAGCTGAGGATGATGTCGGCCTTACCTTCGGGGATGACGTCGGCGAAGATGGGGTCGGAGCTGATGCGGAGGTGGCTGAACACCGAGCCGCCGCGCTGGCTCATGCCGTGGATCTCGCTCTGTTTGACGTTCATGCCCAGGTTGAGGGCGGCGTCGCTGATGATTTTGGCCACGGAGACGATACCGTCGCCGCCAACGCCGCAAAGTATGATGTCTTTCTTCATTGTTTCTTTGGGTTTAAGAGGTTTTAAAGGTTTAAAGGGTTTTAAAGGTGACAGGTTTTAGCTTGAACCTTTTCAACCTTTTAAGCGAAGCGGCCCTTTTTAACCTTTTTAACTTTTATTTATTCGCTGCAATTCTCTTTTTGTTCTCGACGATGCAGACGCGCTGGGGAATGATGACGCTGACGCCGTTGTAGGCAATCTCCTCTTCGAGAATCTTCATGAACTCGTCGTGGTTCTTGGGTAGCGGCACGATGGTGCGGATGTGGTCGGGGTCGACGCCGAGGCCCTTGCAGATGTTGAAGAGCTTCTGGTTGGCGCTCGAGGGCTGACCGCCGGTCATAGCGGTGATGTCGTTATCGAGGATCATGATGATGACGTTGGCCTTTTCGTTGACGCAGTCGAGGAGGCCGGTCATGCCGCTATGACCGAAGGTGCCGTCGCCGATGACGCCGATGGCGGGGAAGATGCCCATCTCGGCGGCGCCCTTGGCCATGGTGACCGAGGCGCCCATGCAGACGGTGGTGTCGATGGCGCCCATGTTGAAGCCGAGGGTGTAGCATCCGATGTCGCCGAAGACGCGGCCGTTGGGATATTTCTTCATCACGTCGACCACTGCCTGGTAGCTGTCGATGTGGGGGCAGCCGACGCAGAGGGCGGGAGGACGGTTGGTGACGACCTCGGGCACTGCGGGACCCTTGGGCATGGGGTTGCCGAGGGCGATGGCGACCTTCTCGGCGTTGAGCTCGCCGTCGCGGCGGATGGTCTCGTCGAGGCGGCCGTGCACGGGCTTGCCTTTGCCGAGGAAGCCTTTGATGTGCTCTTCGACGAAGGGCTGGCCGTCCTCGAGGACGAGGATTTCGTCGCACTCGTCATAGAGCTTGCTCAGCATGTCGAAGGGTAGGGGATACTGGGTGATTTTCACCACGGGGTAGGGGCACTTGCCGCCGGGGAAGTTCTCCTGGAGGTAGTTGAAGGCGATGCCGGTGGTAATGATGCCGCGCTTGTGGTCGGTGCCGGGGATGTACTGGTTGTAGCCGCTCTCCTGGCTGGCCTTGGTGAAGGCGGGCTGTTTGTCGATGAGGTCGCGGTAGAGGCGCTTGGCGTTGACGGGCAGCAGCACATAGCTCTTGGGGTCGCTGGGGCTGCTGAGGGGGTTCTGGGCGCGGACAGGCTTGCGCTCGACGCCGGCGCGGCTGTGGGCCAGACGGGTGGGGATGCGCATGAGGATGGGGGTGCCCATCTGCTCGGAGAGTTCATAGCCGTAGAAGACCATGTCGTAGGCTTCCTGCTGGTTGGAGGGCTCGAGCATGGGAATCATGGCCCAGTGGCCATAGTAGCGGCTGTCCTGCTCGTCCTGCGAGGAGAACATGGAGGGATCGTCGGCCACCACGATGATGACACCCTTGGTGCCGATGATGGAGGCGTTCATGAAGGGGTCGCCGCAGACGTTGAGGCCCACGTGCTTCATGCAGGTCATGGCGCGCTTGCCGCTGTAGGCTACGCCGATGGAGGCCTCGAGGGCGGTCTTCTCGTTGGCGCACCAGTTGGCGACAACACCCTGCTCTTTGGCCTGTTTGGACTTCATCACATATTCGGTAATCTGGGTCGACGGGGTGCCCGGGTAGCTGTTGATGGCGCTACCGCCGGCATCGATAAATGCCTGTGCTATAGCCTCGTCGCCTAAAAGGAGGAGTTTGGACATAATTGTTATTTTTTGTTGTTAAATTGTTACTTTTTGAATTTGCAAAGATAGGAAAAAAAAATGACGTGGCAAAACTTTTTTTTATTTTATTTGTTTTTTGCATTTTATTGTTTCTATATAAAAAAAAAGTTGTATTTTTGCAGTTTAATTAAAACTGATTGAATATGTCTGACACACTGGTAATCACGCCGACATACAACGAGAAGGAGAATATTGAGGCTATCATTCGCAAGGTCTTTTCGCTCCCGAAGGAGTTCGATATGCTCATTATCGAGGATAATTCGCCCGACGGCACCGCCGACATCGTGAAGCGTCTGATGCAGGAATTTCCCGAGCGCCTGTTCATCGTGGAGCGCAAGGGCAAGCTGGGTCTGGGCACCGCCTACCTCGACGGCATGCGCTGGGGCAACGAGCATGGCTATGAGTATATGATTGAGATGGATGCCGACTTCAGCCACAATCCCGACGATCTGGTGCGCCTCTACGACGCCTGCGCCAGCGGCAAGGGCGACGTGGTGGTGGGCAGCCGCTATGTGGGAGGCAAAATCAGCGTGGTCAACTGGCCCATGGGGCGTCTGATGATGAGCTACTATGCCTCGAAATATGTCCGCATTGTCACCGGCATGAAGGTGGCGGACTCCACCGCTGGCTTCGTCTGCTGGAGTCGCCGTGTGCTGGAGAAGGTAAAGTTTGACAAGGTGAAGTTCGTCGGCTACGCCTTCCAGATAGAGATGAAATACACCGCCACTCGTCTGGGCTTCAAGGTCTACGAGGTGCCCATTATCTTCACCGACCGCGTCCTCGGCGTCAGCAAGATGAGCATGAAGATCTTCAAGGAGGCCTTCTTCGGTGTGTTCAGCCTGCGGTTCCGCCGCTGGCGCAAATATTAGTTCTCCTTGCCCTTCGGGCAGAGATCTCGTAAATCTTGTAGATTTTGCTAACGCAACAACTATGGATTTTGATGAAATAAAATATCAGGTAAGAGGAGCTGCAATGGAAGTGTATACCCATTTTGGTCCTGGATTGCTTGAGTCGGTATACGAAAAGGCGATGATTCGAGAATTAGAGTTGCGTGGGCTAAAAGTACAATCGCAGGTAAACATACCAATAATGTATAAAGGGTCACCTGTGGGTGATGATTTGCGAATAGATTTATTTGTGGAGGATGAATTGATAGTAGAACTTAAATCAGTGGAAGAAATAAAGGATGTATTTTATAAGCAGTTACGTACATATCTTAAGTTGATGGATAAAGAAGAGGGTCTTCTCATCAACTTCGGGGAATATGATTTTAAAAAGGGATTAAGAAGAGTGACACTATGACCTGCGTAGCTGCGCGAAGCGCGGAATCTACAAGATCTACAGGATCTCGCGAAGCAGGAGAATAAAGATAAACAGAAAAAGATATACAGAAATATGAGAAAGATTTTATTGACCCTGGCGGCCGTGATGTGCGCCGCTACGATGATGGCACAGGACAAGATGTTGCAGTGGGATGAGTTGATGAACTACAAGCTCTACCCGCAGCGCGAGATGCGCGGCTTCACCTTTGTGCCGGGCACCAACAAGGTGATGTACCTCAAGGACACCGCCTATATGCTCTTCGACGGCAAGAAAGAGCGCGCGATGACCGACGACGAGCGTCGCGAGTACCGCAATATGACGCGTCAGCAAAGAGAGGAACGTGTGGAGACGAAGGACGGCAACCTCTATGTCGACGACAAATTGGTGGAGCGTGGCGACGGCTATAATATCGTCCTCGGCGAGAGCGTGCACCGCAACGAATTCGGTATTGAGGGTGGCCTCTTCTGGTCACCCAAGGGCAACCGCCTGGCCTTCTACCGCATGGATCAGAGCATGGTGGTCGACTATCCCATCGTCAACACCAAAGCTCGCGAGGCCGAGGTGCGCAACATCAAGTACCCCATGGCCGGCATGAAGAGCCACGAGGTGACGGTGGGTGTGTGGGACACGAAGACCGAGAAACTCGTCTATCTCAACACCCGCAAGGACACCACTGTTCACGAGCGCGAGATGTACCTCACCAATATCGCCTGGAGCCCCGACGAGAAATATGTGTATATCGCCAAAATCAACCGCGAGCAGAACCACATGTGGCTCGAGCAGTATGACGCCGTTACGGGAGCCTTCGTGAAGGTGCTCTTCGAGGAGACGAACCCCCGCTATGTGGAGCCTTGCGAGCCCATGATTTTCACTCCCAAGGGCGACCAGTTCCTCTGGTATTCGATGCGTGACGGCTACAAGCACCTCTACCTATATAATATCGACGGCACCCTCGTTAAACAGGTGACCAAAGGCGAGTATGAGGTCGAGGGCTTCATCCAGTTCGACAAGAAAGGCGAGAATATCTTCGTCTATGCCAACAAGGACAACCTTGCTGGCCGCGACGCCTACCGCGTGAACCTCAAGAAGGGTACCCTGGAGTGCATGACTATGACCGAGAACGGCCTGCACGGCACCCACAGCGTGGTGATTAACGAGGCTGGCACCTCTTGGGTGGATGTATGGAGCAGCGTCAATGTGCCTATGCGTGCCGACCTGCGCGACTGGAAACACAAGAACCCCGTCAAGACCTTCTATGAGGCCAAGAATCCATTGGAAGAATATGCTATGCCTGATGTTACGCTTGGCACCATCAAGGCTGCCGACGGCACGACCGACCTCTACTACCGCCTCATCACCCCTCCCAATATGGAGAAGGGTAAGAAATATCCGACCCTCGTCTACGTCTACGGTGGTCCGCACTCGCAGCTTGTGACTGACAGCTGGCTTGCTGGCGGCAACCTCTACTTTATGTTCCTCGCCCAGCAGGGCTATGTGGTCTTCACCCTCGACAACCGTGGCACCGACAACCGCGGCTTCGAGTTCGAGAGCTGCACCCACCGCCACCTGGGCGAGATTGAGATGGCCGACCAGATGGAAGGCGTCAAGTTCCTCAAGAGCCTGCCCTATGTCGACCAGAACCGCATGGGCGTGGAGGGCTGGAGCTTCGGTGGCTTCATGACCATCACCATGAAGCTGGCGCACCCCGAGGTCTTCAAGGTGGGCTGCGCCGGTGGCCCCGTCATCGACTGGAAATGGTACGAAATCATGTACGGCGAACGCTATATGGACACTCCGCAGGAGAATCCCGAGGGCTACGAGGCCAACTGCCTGCTCAACAAGGCCAAGAACCTTGAAGGCCGTCTGCTCGTCATCCACGGCTGCGAGGACAATACCGTCGTCTGGCAGCACTCGCTGGAGTTCATCGAGCGTTGCATCAACAACTACAAGCAGGTCGACTACTTCGTCTACCCCCACCACGAGCACAACGTGCTGGGTCGCGAGCGTTTGCACCTCTACCAGAAGATGTTCCAATACTACGAAGACCACCTGAAATAGTTAAGAGTTAAAAGATAAGAGTTAATAGTTATGTTTACAGGGATTATAGAAACGACTGCGCGGGTCGTCAAGATAGAAAAAGAGAATACCAACTACCACTTCACCCTCGAGGTGCCCTTCGGCGACGAACTCGCCATCGACCAAAGCATGGCCCACGACGGCTGCTGCCTCACCGTCGTCAAGGTCGACAAGGAGAAGAAGCAGTATGTCGTCACCGCCATGGACGAGACCATGCTGAAGACCAACCTCGGCACCTGGCAGGTGGGCACGGAGGTCAACGTGGAGCGTTCCATGCGTATGGACGGCCGCTTCGACGGCCACATCGTCCAGGGGCATGTCGACCAGACAGCCACCTGCACCAAGGTGGTCGACGACAACGGCTCGTGGCGCTTCTACTTCGAATACGACGCCAAGAACGCCCCCAGCATCACTGTTCCAAAGGGCAGTATTAGCATCAATGGTGTGAGTCTCACCGTCGTCGACTCAGAACCCGGCATGTTCAGCGTTGCCATCATACCTTATACTTATAAGGTGACGAACTTCCACAACTTCAAACCCGGCACGGTGGTTAACATCGAGTTCGACGTCTTCGGCAAGTATGTACAGCGCCTGCTCGAGCAGTACATGGCCGCGGTGAAGTAGCCTCCTGTTGCGCATTAATGCGACCACTAACGATTCATACACGGAGGTTTCCGCCAAGAGGGTTCTACGCCGTCACGCTGTTTCCGGTGATTTTCCACAAGGGAGAGAAACTTTCGGAGCATGAACTACGGCACGAGACGGTGCATCTGTGGCAGCAGGCGGCATTGCTGGTGGTGCCGTTCTATGTGCTTTATCTGATTTTCTGGATTATAGGGCTGTTGCGCTATCGCGACAGCTATCGCGCCTACCGCGAGATACCTTTTGAAAGGTCAGCCTATGCTCTAGAATCGCTGCCCCGACAGTCGGGATGGCGGCAGGCTTTCGACTGGCTTAGGGAACTGGGTCGTAGCCGGAGCCACCCCAGGGATTGCAGCGGAGGATGCGCTTGAGGGCCAGCCAGCCTCCTTTGAAAGCACCGTATTTCGTGATTGCCTCCTTGGCATACTGCGAGCAGGTGGGCGTGTAGCGGCAGGCCGGCGGCAGCAGCGGCGAGATGCAGGTGCGATAGAAGGCGATGAGCGCCAGTAACAACCATGAGAGAGGCTTGAACTTCATAGCGTGGCTACAATTTCTTTCTCCAACGACTCAAGGAGTTTGTCCATCTTCTTGCCCAGCTGCTCGAAGGGCATGATTTCATTATGGACATATACCATCGAGAAGACGATGCTGATGCTGTGTTCCTCGAGGAATGCGTAGAAATCCGGTTTCCGCAGACGGTAGCATTCGCGCGTCAGGCGTCGCACACGGTTGCGGTCCACGGCATGCTTGAACTTGCGCTTGGGAGCGACGATGAGGACTTGGCAAGGGGAGTGCAGGGGAGTGCAAAGGAGTGCAAGGGAGTGCAAGGACGATTGCTCTTTAGGAGGGGTTGGAAATGCGAGCCACTGAACAGAAAAAGGGAAAGCCATCAGCCGGTGACCCTCTGCGTAGAGTTGGTCGATCAGCCGACGGCTGCACAGTCGTTCTTCTTTCTTAAAGGTGAAGTCCATGATTTGACTCACACATTGACGCAATCACGCTTTCTTCTTGGCCGTCTTCTTTTCAGCAGGCGCGCTGCGCTTTGTCGCCGCCGCTTTTGCAGCTACTTTAGGAGCCGTTTTAGGAGCTACTTTAGGAGTCGCTTTAGGAGTTGCTTTGGTGACCTCTTTAGCAGCTAGTTTTGCGGCCTCTTTGGCAGCCTCTTTCTCCTTCTTGGCGGCTTCGGCCTCTTTCCGGGCCTTCTCGGCGGCGCGTGCGGCGCGGCGGGCGGCGGCTTGGGCTTTCTTCTCCTCCATGCGCTGCTTGTAGATTTCTTTGTTGGCGATGACGGGTTTGGCTTTCTTGGGGGCAGCGGTAGTGATGGTGTTTTTCACGCCGTGTTTCATCATTTCGCCTTTCGAGGCGATGACAGCGCCCTGCTCTTTGCCCATGATATAGTTCTCAATGGCCATAGCCATCGACGGGGCTGTCTGCGTCGGGGCGCCGATAGTGAGCTTGATGCCCTGTTCCTTGAGGGAGGCGTGTGTCGAGGTGCCAAAGGCGGCGATGATGATATTGCGTTCCTTGACATTGGGAAAACTCTTCACCAGGCTGCGCACTCCGATGGGGGAAAAGAGGGCGATGGCATCGAAGTCCTCGAGTTTGAACTTAGTGAGGTCTTTGGGCGCTGAGGTGTACATCGGGGCCTTGGTGTATTTGAACTTGGCTTTGTCGAGGGCTTTGGTGTACTCAGTCTGTTTCTCGTCGCTGCAGGGGAAGAGGAACTTCTCGTCGCGGTGTTTTCCCATCACCTCCAGCAGGTCGGAGAAATACTGGTTGCCGAAAAAGACTTTGCGTTTGCGATACTGTATGTAGTTCTGCAGGTAGAGGGCAATGGCCTCGGTGGAGCAGAAGAATTTCATGTCCTCGCTGATGGTCTCGCGCAGTTCCTTGAGCATACGGAAGAAGTGGTCGATGGCGTTCTTGCTGTTGAAGATGATGGCGGTGTATTCGCTGATGTGGATGCGGGTCTTTCTGAACTCAGATGCAGGGATGCCTACTACTTCAAAAAATTTGAAAAAAGTGATGTCAACTTTGTGCTTGTTGATGAGATTTCTGTAGGGCGATTTCTCCAAATCGGCGGGTGCCGGCTGCGAAATTAGTAATTTTTTTATCTTCATGGATTCGCTAAAATTATTCTCAACTTATTGATTTATTGCGCCAATAGCCATTTTAGGACTACTAGAATGGGTATTGTTTCGACGATGCAAAGATAGTAAAAAAGATAGAAACTGGAGCCATTTGGATGTGTTAAAAAAACTTTTACGCTCCTGAAGAAGCGTGTCAGGAAGCCTATACAGAGGAAGATGACGATTATCCACGTCATGACCGTGCGTCCTCCCGGCAGGTAGAAATAGAGGAAGAGCAGCGGGAGGGCGGCAGAGGCCTCGATGAGGTGGTAGAGATAGTTGCTGGTGATATACAGCGCCATGTTCTGCTTGTTCTCGAAAGTGTTTCCCAGCAAACGTAGTAGCGCATTTCGCATGATGTATAGCAGCGCCACCGCTGCGAACAGTAGCAGGTAGCCGGGAATGCCGCTTTGGGACCACATCGCTTGATGTATGGGCAGACAAACTCCTGCCGTCAGCAGCAGGCCCATGGGTAACATCGTTATGTTTCGGTTCAGGTTGCAGTCGCGCACCAAACGGTCCATCGCTCGCAGGTCGATGGCCGACTTTAGCAGCAACCCAAACTTGATGTTGCGCATCCGGAACAGCACACAGGTCAACGCCGAGAAGAGCAGCAGCGCAAGGAATATCCAAGCCTGCGTGGCATTGTCGGCTCGGCTCTGCATGCCGTTGTGGACGATGGGGAGGTTGTGGGGAGCGATGATTGACTCGTGGAAGATAGTGTCGGGCAGTTCATGGACAGGATGTATGGAGTCGGTAGGGATGCCGACGTATGCGGTGCTCTGCCCCTGCAAAAAAGGCTGTGCGTGTAAATCCATAGTGTCGTTAGTTTGCTGAGTCATGGTGGTGGTTCGTTATCTGATGATTATTTTTCGGCCGACGGTTCCCTTGTCGGTGATGCCGGTGGCGAAGTACACTCCCGTCGGCGCACTCCATACGGCAGCTTCACCGCCTTTCAGGGCAAGGGTGGAAACAGGGCGTCCGAGGGCGTCGCAAATATGTACTGTCATTGCCTCGCTGGCTTTCAAGGTCACGCGGCCATAGGCGGGATTAGGGTAAATGAGAAATCTGAGAGGCGTGAGGTGGGCGTTGATGCCGACGGACGAGGTGTCCAGGTCGAAGGTGATTACGCAAGGCCGGAGGTCGACACCCGAGGCGGTGATGACGAGCGGGAGGGTGTCGAGAGCGCGATGCAGCGCGATGACGGCGTGTCCCGAGCTGTCAATAGTGCCAACGCCTAGCAGTTCGTCGCCCTGCACCGCGGTGACGCGTGCGCCGGGCGTGCCGTGCACATGCACATCGCTTTGGCCGGGAAATACGCTGTCTGCCGCCAGACGGGTTTCTTGCGGCACTCCAATCCAGGGCTTTAGCGTCGGGTCGCCAAGGAGGTTATAGATTTCCCAGTAATATTTGGTGTAGCCGGAGCCGGAAGCCGTCACCGCCAGGTTGCCGTTGCGCATCAGCTCGCCGAGGGTCGCCGTAGTGCGCTGTCGGCCCACCAGGCCGTCGAAAGCCCCTGGAACCGCACTATCGTAGGCGGGCTCAAGACTGAGGGTGTCTTTCGCCCCCACTGCCCAGTAGTAGTCTTCCGCCCACAAAGAGGTGTTGGTGGCGCCGATGACGCCCACCGCACCGCCCACAGGCATCCGCAGCAGCAGCTCGCCAAAGCCTATGCCTGCGAAAGCATTGCTTTTGCAGCAGTTGTTCACCCAGATGGTAGGTTGTGTCGTTCCGGCAGCCGCTATCATGTCGGCGGTCACCGTAGGATGGCTCCATCCGCTGAAAACTCCGTGACCTGTGTAGTTCAGCAGGCAGGCGCCTTGGCCGATAGCGCTGACGATGGCCGTCTGTTGGTCATCGGACGATGGGTTGTACCAGCAGAGGGTGTCCATATCGGGATGCGCCAGCGTCACCTCGCGTTTCAGGTAGTTCACCTGGCCGTTGGTCGTTGTCGGAGCGGGATTGCCATACTCCCTGCCCGCCACCAGCAGCACACGCTTCAACTGCAGCGTGTCCATCTCGCGGAACTGTTCATAGCGCAGCGTCTTCTCCACCACGATGCGCAACTCAGCGGTGTCGTTCACGGGCCAGCGTCCCAGCATCGTCTCGGGCATGTAGTCGCCCGTGAAATTGGCATAGTAGAGGTCGGTGAAGTGCGCCTCGTCGTCCATAGATATGGAACCGATGTAGGCCTCCAGCTGCTCGTGGTCGCCCACCAGCAGGGTGTATTCCGGCCATCGGCCGCTGGTGGCTGGCCAACGGTTGTTCATCATCTCCTTCACGAGGGTGCAACTATTGGTGTCGGCATAGAGCTCCACCACATCGAAACCCTCTTGCCGTTTCCATTGCACGAAAGGCTGCAGTCCTTGACAGAACTGGGGGCGCGAAACGATAAACAACACATCCTTTTCCGCCTCCTGGGCGAAAGCTGGTAATATTGACAATAAGCATATTATCAGGTTGATATATCGTTTCAGCGACATCCTTTTATATATGTTTCCCGCTGCAAAAATACGAAAAAAATCCCATATCGGGCAAGGAAAACACAACGTCGTCGCCACGTATGCCAAATAACTAATACTCTATCCGTTGTCCAATCGTTGTACGATAGTTGTACGATACTTGTACGATAAATCATCGGACAAGTATCGTACAACTATCGTACAACTAACGTACAAATGCACTACCGAAAAATAAATTTGGCTGTATGGAGTTTTCTTTGTATCTTTGCAGTTTCAAAAGAGAAGAATAATGGCTACCGTAAAATGCTCAATTCCTAAAGGTACGCGCGATTTCCTGCCTGTGGAGATGGCGCGTCGCAACTATATTTTCGACACCATACGGTCGGTGTTCCGTGCTTTTGCTTTCGAACCCATCGAGACCCCGTCGCTGGAGAATCTCTCCACGCTGATGGGAAAATACGGCGAGGAGGGCGACAAACTGCTCTTCAAGGTGCTCAACTCGGGCGACTTCATGGAGGGCGTCGACTTCAACCAGGACTATCACAAGGTGGCGCCGCAGATTTGCGACCGCGGCCTGCGCTACGACCTCACGGTGCCCTTTGCCCGTTTCGTGGTGCAGCACCGCGACCAGGTGGTGTTCCCCTTCCGCCGCTATCAGTTGCAGCCCGTATGGCGCGCCGACCGGCCGCAGAAGGGTCGCTACCGCGAGTTCTACCAGTGCGACGCCGACATGATTGGCTCACCCTCGTTGCTCAACGAATTGGAGTTGGTGCAGATGATTGATATGGTGTTCACGAAACTGGGCATCAATGTCTGCGTGAAAATCAACAACCGCAAGGTTTTGGCTGGCATCGCCGAGATGATTGGCGCCCCTGACAAGATGGTCGACATCACGGTGGCTATCGACAAGCTCGACAAGATAGGCCTCGACAATGTGCGTGCCGAGTTGGCCGAGCGTGGCCTTACGGCGGAGCAGATTGCGGCTCTCGACCCTGTGTTCTCGCTCAGCGGTAGCGCCGCCGAGAAGATTGCTGCCCTCGAAGCGATGTTCGCCAACGTGGAGGTGGGGCTGAAAGGCGCTGCCGAGCTGAAGGAGCTTTTCGGACTTATCGCCGCCGCCGGCCCCAAGTGCGAGGTGGAGCTCGACCTCACGCTGGCGCGTGGCTTGAACTACTATACCGGCGCCATCTTCGAGGTGAAGGCCAAGGATGTCAGCATCGGCAGCATCTGCGGAGGCGGCCGTTATGACAATCTGACTGGCATCTTCGGCATGCCCGATGTCAGCGGCGTGGGCATCTCGTTTGGTGCCGACCGCATCTACGACGTGCTCACCGAGCTGGGTGCGTTCCCCGAGGGTTTGGAGCAGGCCGCCCGAGTGATGTTCATCAACTTCGGTGCCAACGAGCAGGCCGCCTGTATCGGCATCGCCGCACGGTTGCGTGCCGCAGATATCTCGGCGCTCATCTATCCCGACGCCGCCAAGATGAAGAAGCAGATGGACTTCGCCAACCGCAAGCAGGTGCCCTTTGTGGCTTTTGTGGGCGAGAGCGAGATGAAGGACGGCACCGTGACCCTGAAGAATATGGCCGACGGCACGCAGCAGACGCTGACCGTCGAGGAAATGATTGCTGTGCTCGGATGAAAAAGATATTGTTCATAGCGTTGATGTTTCTGCCACTGGGCCTCACGGCACAGGTGATTGATTCGGTGGTTGACGCTGGCGTGGGACGTTGGGAGCCCGATACGGTGTATGTGCTCCGCACCGACACCGTGCGGCTCTATCGTACCGACACGCTGCATATCTACCATACCGACACCGTGATTCGGCGCGAGGCCGATACGGCAGCCCTCAAGGCGCTGCAGGAGAAGGAAGTGTTCTACCGCGAGATTCTCAATGCCAACGGTGTGGACAAGGAAAAACTGGAGGCCGAGCGCAACTACTACATCCACATGGTCGATTCGTTGCGGGCGCTGGTGCGCATCGCGGAGATGGAGAATGTGCGCAAGCAGGAGGAGAACAAATACCTTGCCGAGCGCGCCAAAGCCGCCGAGGACCGTGTGGCGCAGGCCACGAACCGCAAGAAAAAAATCCGGCCCATCCAGGGTGTGGCCATGCGTTTCTATCGCACGCCCGACTGGGAAATACGCCTCAAGGCGGGCGCTACGGCGGGTACCTACGACCGCTACATCAGCAACCGCAACGCCGGCAATATCGAGTTCGACTATGTTACTGGCGCCTCGGTGATGTTGTGGGACCTGACGAAATATTTCAACAAGCCCCATGCGCTGGGCAACGACAGCACGTCGAGCTACATACGTCGCTTCGACCAGGAGTTTGCCTACGACATAGGTTTCTATGTGGGCTTCGGAGGTAGCAACTTCTTCAAGAACTTCTACACGGGACTCAGTTTCCGCTTTGTGGATTTCTTCTATCTCACGCTGGGACTGAATATTGCCGAATATCAGGTGCTGAAGAGCGGCTACTATAACAACGACATCATCGGCAACACCCTCAGCATCGACGACGTGACAGCCAAAGCCTGGCTGGTGAAGCCGTTTGTGTCGCTAAGTATCGATTTGGATTTCTTGAGCTATATCAAGAAGTAGGTTCAGCTCCAGATGCTGAGTTTGGAGAGGAACATGATGTTCTCGCGGACGGAAGATTCGATGAGGGTGTCGAAGTCTTTGTCGTTTTCTTTGTGGAAGGCCACGGTGACGGGTAGGATGTAGACGGGCAGGCTGTCGATTTTCCCACGCAGGCGTATGGCGTCTTTCTCGGTGGTAATGATGAGATTGTTGCTGCCCGGCAGGGTGGCGAAGGTTTCCTTGATGCGGGCGATGTCGCCCGAGGTGAAGTCGTGGTGGTCGGCGAAGGGGAGGTGCTGCACCTTGGTGTATTGGCGCAGTTCGGCGAGCAGGGGTTCGGGATGGGCGATGCCGGTAATGCAGAGGATGTTGTCCGCACGGCGCAGGTCGACCGAGACATTGCTGCCGCCGAGGGTCTGCAGGTCGCCATACTTGAGGTAGGAGAAAAAGATTCTCTGGTAGTTCTGCAGCTTGAGTTCGCGGAGAATGTTGTGCTTCTCAATGGGGTTGAACTTGGCGGGACACTTGGTGACGATGACGATGTTGGCACGGAAGCGGGCTTTCTTGAACTCACGCAGGTCGCCGTAGGGGAGGATGTGGTCGTTGAAGTAGGGATGGCTGTATTCCGTCAGCAGGATGTTGATACTGGGCTTGATGGCGCGGTGCTGGAAGACATCGTCGAGGATGATGAGTTGGGGGGTGGACGGTGTCTCCGGAGATTCTTGTGATTCAGGATTTTCTGGATTATCCGGAATTTCTGGTGCTGCCATCAGGCGCCGCACCCCTTCCACGCGCTTCTCGCAGACGGCTACCTGCACCTGCGGGAATTTGCGGGCAATCATGGCGGGCTCGTCGCCGAGGAGGGCGGGGTCGTGGCTGCCGTCGTCGAGGAGGTAGCCTTTGCTCTTGCGCTTGTAGCCGCGGCTGAGCATGGCTGTGGGATATCGGTCGGCGAGCAGGCGGAGGAGATACTCCACATGCGGGGTCTTGCCGCTGCCGCCAGTGGAAAGGTTCCCCACACCGATGGTGGTGATGTGGGGAGCCTCCTGTTTTTTGATGCCTAACGCATAGAACAAGTTGCGGAAACGCACCCCCACCGCGTACCACATGGTCAGCGGGAAGAGGAGGTAGGAGATGTTCTTGCGCAACGACATTTACTTGTTGAAATAGCGGTTTAGCAGGCCTTCGAGGGCTTTGCCGTGACGGGCCTCGTCGCGGGCCATCTCGTGGACGGTGTCGTGGATGGCATCGAGGTTGAGGGCTTTGGCGCGCTTGGCGAGGTCGGTCTTGCCGGCGGTGGCGCCGTACTCGGCGTCGACGCGCATCTTGAGGTTCTCCTTGGTGCTGTCGGTCAGCACTTCGCCCAGCAGCTCGGCGAACTTGGCGGCATGCTCAGCCTCCTCAAAGGCGGCTTTCTCCCAGTAGAGACCCACCTCGGGATAGCCCTCGCGATGTGCCACACGGGCCATAGCCAGGTACATGCCCACCTCCTTGCACTCACCTTCGAAGTTGGCGCGGAGGTCCATCTTGATATCTTCGGGGGCGTCCTTGGCCACGCCGACGATGTGCTCAGCGGCCCAGGTCTTGATGTCCTCTTTCACTTCCTGCATGGGTTTGCCGCAGATGGGGCATTTCTCGGGCATCTCGTCGCCTTCATAAACATAGCCGCACACGGGGCAGATAAACTTTTTGCTCATAATTTAAGTTGTTTTAGGGTTAATAATCATTATTAAATCAAATTGCAAAAATACGCATTTTTTGTGATATGGTGAAATTTATTTTGCTGATTGAAGAAAAAGTCGTATTTTTGCAGTCGATTAAAAGTGCAAAAAATGACATTGTTGCTTATATCTTTGGGAATGTTTTTCTGGATTGCTTTGATAGTTCTATATGTGCTGGCTTTCCCTTTAATGGTTGCGCATGTCGCAAACAATCAAGGCCGAAGCGGTGCAGGTTGGTTCTTTTTGTCCTTGCTGATTAGTCCAGTTTTTGCCATACTGGTTCTCATCGCATTGGGAGATACCGATGAAAAGCGAAAACAGAGGGCAATCCTAGAAGAACAGGCTCGAAATAGAGTTCGTGAGGAGTTTGCAAAAAGGCCTCCGGATAATAGCACTTTGCAACAACGTCTTGAGCAATCACGTAACTCATAAAAGAAAGTGCGTCCCCAGATAGAGACGCACTTTTTGATGTTCTGTACAGGAGATTAGTCCAGTACCAGGCTGGGGGCGCTGTAGGTGCGGGCAGCGAGTTCCTGATTGAGCATGTAGAGGCTCTTGGGGTCGCTGCCGAAGAGCTCCATCTTGGTGATCATGTCGCGGGCGTTGGTCTCCTCTTCACCCTGCTCCTTGACGAACCAGTCGAGGAACTGCATGGTGCGGAAGTCCTTCACCTTGTAGGCGGCGTCATAGATGGTGTGGATGCTGGCGGTGACATACTCCTCGTGCTCCAGACCGGCTTTCAGCACGTCCATGTCTTTCTTGAACTTCTTGTCGGGCTTGGCGATGGCGTTCAGGACGATGGGGCAGTCGTTGTTCTGCATGTACTTGTAGATGAGCATGGCGTGGTCGCGCTCCTCCATTGCCTGGATCATGTACCAGTTGGCGAAGCCGGCGAGGCCGCGCTTGTCGAAGTAGTTGTTCATGTCGAGGTACAGGTAGCCGCTGTAGAGCTCTTTATTAATTTGCTCGTTGAGCAGGTCGGAAACTTTTTTGTTAAGCATAATTATTGTTTTTATTGATTATTGTTTTTCAAAATGTGTTTTGTCGACCGAGCAGAGGGGGCAGACCCAGTCGGCGGGCAGGTCCTCGAACTTTGTGCCGGGAGCGATGCCGTTGTCGGGGTCGCCCTTCGCGGGATCATACTCATACCCGCAGACGTTGCAAACATACTTTTCCATATTATATTCGTATTAAAGGGTTAATATTTCAAGGTGCAAAGATACAAACTATTTTTTATTCGGCAAAAAATATTTTTATTCCACAGGTTTGAAGTCGCTGGCGGGGTGCTTGCACCAGGGGCAGATATAGTCGGCGGGGAGTTCGTCGCCTTCGTAGACGTAGCCGCAGACTTCGCAGACCCACTTCTTCGTGCCACCCTCGGTCCTCGGAGCGACAGCAGGCTTGGGTTTGATGTGCTCTTGATAATAGGCGTAGGTTAGCGATGGGTCGTCGCTCAGATGCACGGCCTCGGTGATGTTGGCGATGAAGAGGGTGTGTGTGCCGAGGTCTTTGGCATAGTTCATCTGGCCAGAGAGGTAGGCGTTGACATACTTGGGCAGGTAGAGCAGTCCGTTGGAGGAGCGCATCTCCACGTCGCAGCCCTCGAACTTGTTGACATCGCGTCCGCTTTGGAAACCGAAGTGCTGGAATACCTTCATCGGCGTATGCTCCGTGAGGCAGCAGACGTTGAAACGACCGGTGCGCAGTATCATGTCGTGCGTCAGGTTTTTCTTGTTGACGGCAATCATCATCTGCATCGGCGACGCGGTGAGCTGTGCCACCACGTTGCAAATGCAGCCGTTGTCCTTGTCGCCCTCGCGGGCAATGAGCACGTAGAGTCCGTAGCCTATCTTGGTGATGGCGTCGTTGCTGAGTTTGTCCATATTATAATTCGAATTTAAGGTTGGCAACAATGAGGTCGGCCAGCTCGGCGAGGTCGTTCTCCTGCGCGGACTGCATGGCGCTCTTGAGGGTGATGGTGTCGCCCAGCACCGTCATGTCTTTCATTTCTTCCACCATGGCGCGTATCAGCTTGCCGCTCTGCGGTGCCCAAGTGCCGTTCTCTATCAGCGCCCAGGTGCGGTTCTGGAAGGCGTGGGCTTTGAGGTCGATGAGCAGGTTCTCTATCGGGGTGAAGATGCCGTTGTTGTAGGTGCTTGCCGCCAGGACGATATGGCTGGCGCGCCAGCATTCGGCCACCAGCTTGCTGACATGTGTGCGACTGGCGTCGTAGGCCTTGATGTTCTTCACGCCGCGTTGTGCCAGCAGGGTGCCCATGCGCAGGGCTGCGGCCTCGGTGTGTCCGTAGATGCTGCCGTAGAAAATCACCACGCCTTTCTCTTCGGGCTCATAGCGGCTCCACACATCGTGCTTGCCGATGAAATATTCCAGATTGTTGCGCCATACGGGGCCGTGCAGCGGGCAAATCATCTGTATGTCGAGCGAAGCGGCCTTCTTGAGCGCCGTCTGCACAGGCTGTCCGTATTTGCCCACGATATTGACGAAGTAACGGCGGGCGTCGTTAAGCCATTCGCCCTCGAAGTTCACTTCGTCGGCATAGAGGTTGCCAGAGAGTGCGCCGAAGGTGCCGAAGGCATCGGCGCTGAAGAGAACTTTGTCGGTCTGGTCGTAGGTCATCATCACCTCGGGCCAATGCACCATGGGGGCCATGGTGAAGACGAGATTATGCTTGCCGAGCGACAGGGTGTCACCCTCTTTAACGGCCTGCAGGTTGGCAGGCTTGCTGCCAAAGAACTGCTCCATCATCTGCGCCGCTTTGGCGGTGCAGACCACAGTGGCCTGCGGGAAACGGAGCAGCAGCGGTGCTATCAGCGCGCCGTGGTCGGGCTCCATGTGGTTAACGATAAGATAGTCGAGATGGCGTCCATTGAGGGCGACTTCCACGTTCTCGAAGAACTGTTCGCTGACGGTAAGGTCGGCGGTGTCCAGCAGGGCGGTCTTCTCGTCGAGCAGCACGTAGCTGTTGTACGACACCCCACGAGGGATGGGATAGATGTTCTCGAAGAGGGCCGTGCGGCGGTCGCTCACGCCGACATAAATGAGGTCGTTGTTGATGGGTTGGATGTTATGCATAACAGAGTTGTTTTTGTCCTTTTTGAAATGCAAAGATACGGATTTTTCCCGATATAAACACAAGCGTATGAAAAAAAAATTCATTTTTTCAATTATCAATTTTCAATTTATTCGTATTTTTGCAGCATGATTGACGTTGAAATTTGTTGCAATTCGAAAGCGTCGGCAGTGGCCGCCAAGGACGGCTGCGCCGACCGTATAGAGCTCTGTCGCGACCTGGAATGCGGCGGCCTCACCCCGTCTGATGAAGACATTGCCTACTGCGTGCGCAAACTCGGTCTGCGCACACATGTGCTCATTCGTCCGCGTCCGGGAAACTTCTGCTACAACGAGTTTGAGCAGATGGGCATCATTGCCTCTATCAAGCGCTGCAAGGAGTTGGGTGCCGCTGCCGTGGTGCTGGGATTCCTCACTGATGAGGGCAAGGTGGATGTGGAGATTACGCGCCGCATGGTGCAGCTGGCGTCGCCCATGGAGGTAACGTTCCATCGCGCCTTCGACGAAGCACTGCAAGACCCCGTGGAGGCCTTGTGGGATGTGGCGGCGGCACGCTGCCACCGACTGCTCACCTCCGGCCAACGCAACTCTGCACTCGAAGGCGCTGAGGTAATCAAAAGCTTGATTGGCGTTACCGGTGTGGAGATTCTCGCTGGCGCAGGGGTGACACCCATGAATGTCCGCGAGTTGGTGGAGAAGACTGGTGTGCGCGAGGTGCACGGCAGCTGCAAGAAGAGCCTCGACGATGGCACCCTTGTCACCGATGCCGCCGCTGTTCGCCAAATGATTGACAAAACACTTACTTTATGAAGAAGATATTGCTTGTGGCCGCTGCGGCACTGCTGTTTGCCGCGTGCCACCGTGACCCGCATTTCATCACCGACAAAGACTACCGCAACGAGGTGCACGCCGACTTCGAGGCACGCATAGCGGAGTTTCCCATGCTGGATGTTCAACTCGACACCTTGAGCCGTATGGAGCGCGAGGCCATGGAGTTCCTCTATGCCTACATGCCGCTGAGCGACCTGGCCGACTATGACCCGTCGTTCTATCTCGAGCAGGTGCGCTATGCCTTCAAGGCGCGCGAGGAGATGCCGTGGGGCAAGGATATTCCCGAGGATGTGTTCCGTCACTTCGTGCTGGTGTACCGTGTTAACAATGAGAATCTCGACACCGCCCGAATGGTGTTCTATCGCGAGCTGAAGGACCGTGTGAAAGGTTTATCGATGGAGGAAGCCGCGCTGGAGGTGAACCACTGGTGCCACGAGCATGTGGCCTACCGCGCCAGCGACAGCCGCACCTCGGCACCGCTAGCCACTATGCGTACCAGTCTAGGCCGCTGCGGCGAGGAGAGCACCTTCACCGTCACATCCTTGCGCGCCGTGGGCATCCCTGCCCGACAGTGCTACACACCCCGATGGGCACATTGCGATGACAATCATGCTTGGGTGGAAGTCTATGTCAATGGCGAATGGAAGTTCCTCGGTGCCTGTGAGCCCGACCCGCGGCTGAACATGGGCTGGTTCTCCGTGCCGAGCACGCGCTGCATGATGGTGCACACCAAGGCATTCGGAAAATACAAGGGCGACGAGGAGGTGGTGAAGCGCACAGGGCTCTACAGCGAGTTGAACCTATTGAGCCACTATGCTCCCACACGCAAGGTTACCGTTACAGTGCAGGACGAGAACGGTTTCCCCGTCAAAGCGCAGGTGAAGTTTAAACTGTACAACTATGCCGAGTATTATACCCTTGCAGACATGACCACCGATGTCAACGGCAAGGCCTCGCTGACCACCGGACTCGGCGACCTGCTGATATGGGCCACCAACGGCGACCGCTATGCCTTCGAAAAGATAGATGTACGACAAGACAGCATAATGACCTTGACCATCCCTTCAACTCTCAACTCTCAACTCTCAACTCTCAACTTTGAAATTGTGCCTCCCGTGGCTGGAGAGCCCAAGGTTGTAGCCACCGAGGAGGAGACCGCCACCAATGCCAAACGCTTGGCATATGAGGACTCGCTGCGCAACGCCTATACCGCGACATTCCCCACCAAGGACAACTACAAGCAACTGCTGAAGCCCAATCCCAACCTCACCGACGAGCAGGCCTGGGAGATAATCCACAAGAGCGAAGGAAACTATGCCGAAATCGTCAAATTCCTCAACAACCACACGGATAGTGTAATCTTATGGAAATTTCCTGAAGTTCACGGAATAGATGGACGCTTGGTAGAGAAAGCCTCCTATCACCCGATGCTATTTGATTATCTCCACACCTATAGTGACAAAGACATGCGCGACATCACTGCTGATGTTCTTGAATCGCATTTCGTTGAAGGGCCCTGGTGGTCGACAAAGCAGGAGACTGATATAAAAGGCATTCTCCCGGCCCGCATCAGCAACGAGATGGTGCGGCCCTACCGTGAGGAACTGGCGGAGTTCAGAGAAATGAAGTATGCCGATTATATCTTCGAGTGGGTCTCTGGGAATATCACCGTCGACGACAGCAGCAACTACTTTGGCTGTCCCATCTCGCCCGTGGGTGTTTACAAGCTGCGTCGTGCCGACCGTCATAGTCGCGACATTTTCTTTGTGGCGGCCTGCCGTGCCGCTGGTATACCGGCATATCTGGACAATGCCACAAACACAATCTATGCGGCCGATGCGTCGAAGTCGGTGTTCCGCAAAATGGATTTCAACGACGACAACCATCCCGTTGATGTCAATGCCAAACGGGCTAAGTTGACCCTTACTTATAACGGCAATGAGCCCGCCAAGCCCATCTACTGGCCGCACTTCACGCTTGCCAAGTTGGAGAATGGCGACCTGCGCACCTTCGACTTCGAGGACGATGCACGCATGGCCACCTTCCCTGCCACCATCGAGCTGGAGCCTGGCACCTACTGCCTCTCTACAGGCAACCGCTATCCCGACGGGGCCGTGCGCTCGCGCATGGAGTTCTTCGAGGTGAAGTCGGGCGAGCAGGTGACCAAGGAAATCATCGTCCTGCCCCTGCTGGCACGTACCGACGAGTTGGGTGTCCTCGACAAGAATCTGGAACTCTTTGATGGCATCGAACTCTGGGACTATGCTGGCGATGCTGGTATGCTCTACATCAACCTTGGCGACTACAGCGAACCCTCGAAGCACCTCGTCGTGGAGTTGCGCCAGCTGCAGAAGGAGATGAAACAGTGGGGTGGCATGACCTTCATGGTAGGTCCGCGAAAGCTCAATATGACTGACTGGCACCTGGTGAATACCGACATCTCCTATAATAAAGGAATATTAGAGCAACTCATCCTCGAAGCGACACATGGACAAGGACACTATCCTATTGTCGCTCTCATCAACAAAGACGGACATATTCTATATTACAGCGAAGGATATAAGATAGGTGTGATTGAACAGGTGCTCAAGGCTGCGAAATAAAGAAGCCCGCCAAATGGCGGGCTTCTCTTTTATTCGACAGTAACCGATTTGGCTAGATTTCTGGGTTGGTCCACATTGCGGCCCTTGGCGGTGGCGATGTAGTAGGCCAGCAGCTGCAACGGGATGACAGCAAGCAGGGGCACGAAGCAGTCGCGCGTGTCGGGGATGACGAAGGTGTAGTCGCTCATCTTGCTCACCGTGGTATCGCCTTCGGTGACCACGCTGATAATCTTGCCCTTGCGGCTCTTGATTTCTTGAATGTTGCTGACGATTTTGTCGTACATGCCACGCTTCGGCGCGATGAAGACCACCGGCATCTCCTCATCGACGAGGGCGATGGGACCGTGCTTCATCTCGGCGGCGGGATAGCCTTCGGCATGCAGGTAGGAGATTTCCTTCAGTTTCAAGGCTCCCTCGAGGGCCACGGGGTAGTTGTAGCCACGGCCGAGGAAGATGAAGTTGCGGCAGTAGGTGAACATCTGGGCGAAATTGTCGATGCCCTTGTTGTTCTCCAGCGTCCACTGCATCTTGTCGGGAATCATGTAGAGCTCGTCGACCAGCATGTGGAACATCTCGTCGCTGAGGGTCTTTTTCTCCTTGGCGATGGCCAGACCCAGCAGGCAGAGGGTGATGACCTGGCCCGTGAAGGCCTTGGTGGAGGCCACACCGATTTCGGGACCCACATGCAGGTAGGTGCCACTATGCGTGGCGCGGGCAATGCTCGAGCCGATGACGTTGCATATGCCATAGAGGAAGGCACCTTTCTGCTCGGCCAGCTGAATGGCGGCCAGGGTGTCGGCCGTCTCGCCGCTCTGGCTCACGGCGATGACCACGTCGTCGGAATAGATGACAGGGTTGCGGTAGCGGAACTCCGAAGCATACTCCACCTCGACGGGAATCTGTGCCGCCTCTTCGATGAAGTATTTGGCGATGAGAGCCGAATGCCACGAGGTGCCGCAGGCGCAGATGATGATGCGGCGGGCGTTGATAAACTTGTCTTTGTGCTCGATAATGCCGCTGAGGGTGATGTCCTTGCGAGTGTGGTGCAGACGGCCTTTGATGCAGGTGCGCAGGGCGTTTGGCTGCTCCCAGATTTCCTTCAGCATGAAGTGCGGGAATCCACCTTTCTCCAGCTCGTCGAGCGAGAGGCTCAAGGTGTGCATCTCGGGGGTCTGGTGCACGTTGGCGAGGTTGGCAATGTCGAGCTTGCCGCTGCGATCCATGTAGGCTATCTCCTCATCCTTGAGGTAGACCACCTGCTTGGTGTACTCCACGATAGGCGTGGCGTCGCTGCCGATGTAGAACTCCTTCTTGCCGCGGGCGTCGGTTCCCACGCCGATGACCAGTGGACTTCCCTTACGGGCACAGACCAGCTGGTCGGGATGGTCTTTCTGCAGGATAGCGATGGCATAGGCGCCGATGACGTTCTTCAGCGCGCGCTGTACGGCGGTGAAGAGGTCGCATTTGTGCTGCTTCTGCGTGTATTCGATGAGCTGCACCAGCACCTCGGTGTCGGTGTCGCTGCAGAAGTCATAGCCCTCCTTCTCTAGCTTGGCGCGCAGCACCTTGTAGTTCTCGATGATGCCGTTGTGCACCAGCGAGAGGTTCTTACTTTGTGAGAGGTGCGGGTGGGCGTTGACAGTGTTGGGCTCACCGTGGGTGGCCCAGCGGGTGTGGGCGATGCCGATGCTGCCAGTGGTGTCCTCGTTCGCGCATTTGTCCTCCAAGGCCGCCACCTTGCCGGTAGCCTTGTAGACGTTGAGGTCGCCCTTGCTGTTAATCATTGAGACGCCGGCCGAGTCGTAGCCGCGGTATTCCAGTCGATGAAGACCCTTTATCAGAATGGGGTAAGCCTGCTGCTCACCGATGTATCCTACTATTCCACACATAATGCTTTATTATTATAATGTTTGAAACCGGAAGTCCCTCTCGAGGCTTCCGGTTTGATGTCCGCTGTGTGCTTACAGCACCTGGACGGCTTCGATGATGCCCTTGCCGATTTCGATAGCTTCCTCGTTCTGGGGAATGAGGTTCCAATGGCGCTGGGGCAGGGAGTGCTCCAGACCTTCGTGGATGTACTGCTTGTCGACAATGGGTTTCAGCTTCAGGAAGCCACCGAGGACCACCATGTTGAAGACCTTGCTGATGCCGAGCTCCTGGGCTTTGGCGGTAGCGGCGATCTTGTAGATGTTGATGTCCTTGCGGGTGGGCTCGTGGGTGATGCCGTTGGGGTCATAGATGAGGTAACCGCCGGGCTTCACAGCGCTCTCAAACTTATCCAGCGACTGCTGGTTGAGGATGATGGCAGTGTCGAACTGGTTGATGATGGGCGAGCTGATGCGCTCGTCGCTGATGATGACGGAGACGTTGGCGGTGCCGCCACGCATCTCGGGGCCGTAGCTGGGCATCCAGCTGACCTCTTTGTCCTGCATGACACCGGAGTAGGCAAGAATCTTACCCATCGAGAGGACACCCTGTCCACCGAAACCGGCTATGATGATTTCTTCAGTCATTGTTTCTTGGTTTTTAATTGTTAATTATTGCTGAACGGTCAGCGGGTGATCCAGAACCAGACGGTTGGCGTCGATGCCCTCGACAATCTTGCCGTCGACTTTGATGTCGCCGATGGGGTAGTTGGGCATCATGTTGTCTTCCATCCACTTGTTGGCGGCCACGGGGGTCATCTTCTCTGGTTCTCGAAGGCTTTGCGGATAGCGGCTTTGGCTTTGCGCACGGCGGCGGGGTTCTGCACGCTCTGACGGGTCACGTAGTAAGTGCCGGGCAGGGTGGAGAGGAGTTCCGTCATGCGGAGGGGATAACCGTTCAGGTCGACGCGGCGGCCATAAGGCGTGGTGGCGCTGCGCATGCCGACGAGGGTCGTGGGAGCCATCTGTCCACCGGTCATACCGTAAATACCGTTGTTGACGAAGATCATGGTCATGTTCTCGCCACGGTTGGCGGCATGGATGGTCTCGGCGGTGCCGATAGCGGCCAGGTCGCCGTCACCCTGGTAGGTGAACACGAAGGTGTCGGGGTTGAGGCGCTTGATGGCGGTGGCGACGGCGGGAGCGCGGCCGTGGGCGGCCTCCTGGAAGTCGACATCGAAATAGTTGTAGGCCAGAACAGAGCATCCGACGGGGCTGACGCCGACGACGTTGTCCTGAATGCCCATCTCGTCGATAACCTCGGCGATGAGGCGGTGGGTGGTGCCGTGGCCGCAACCGGGGCAGTAGTGCATGACGGCGTCGGTGAGCACCTTGGTACGGGTGTAAACCTCCTCGTAACCCTCTTTCAGCAGCTCTTGCTTGCGAGCTTCAATATCTTGATTCATTGTTGTTCCTTTCTTTATTTGATAATCTTGTTTTCAAGAGCCTCCAGGACCTCGCCGGGAGTGGGGATGATACCGCCGAAGCGGCCGAAGTGCTCGGTCTTCACTCATCTGGCCGGCGCTCATCTCGACGCAAAGGATACCCTTCACGTGGGCGGCAACCTCGGCCAGCTGTTTGGTCGGGAAGGGGAAGAGGGTGATCAGGCGGAACAGACCCACCTTGATGCCTTTCTCGCGGGCCATCTGCATGGCCTTCATGGCGATACGGCTGCTCGAACCGTAGGCGACGATGATGTAGTCGGCGTCCTCGCAGTTCAGCATCTCATAGCGCACCTCTTTCTCTTTCATCTCGGCGTACTTGGCCTGCAGTTTGTGGTTGAACACTTCCTGGCGGGCGGAGTCGAGCTCAAGGCTGGTGATGATGTTGTGGTCGCGGGTGGCAGGCTTGCCCCAGGTGCCCCAGGGAGCGTTCTTGCGGCGCTCTTCCTCGGTCCAGCGGGGGATGTAGTCGCGGGTGTAGAGTTTTTCCATGCACTGTCCGATAGCACCGTCGGAGAGGATGAGGACGGGGTTGCGATACTTGAAGGCGATGTCCCAAGCGTCGAACACGAAGTCGTACATCTCCTGCACGCTGGCGGGGGCGAGGGTGTAGAGCTGGTAGTCACCGTGACCGCCACCCTTGGTGCTCTGGAAATAGTCGCTCTGCGAGGGCTGGATGGTGCCCAAACCGGGGCCGCCACGCATGACGTTGACTACCAGGCAGGGAATCTCGGCGCCGGCGAGGTAGGTCAGACCTTCCTGCATCAGCGAGATTCCGGGGCTGGAGCTCGAGGTGGCGACTTTCTTGCCGGTGGCGGCGCCGCCGTAGACCATGTTGATCGAGGCAACCTCGCTCTCGGCCTGCAGCACGGTCATACCGGTGGTCTCCCACGGTTTCTCGGCCATAAGGGTTTCCATTACTTCCGACTGCGGAGTGATAGGATAGCCGAAGTAGCCGTCCGTACCGCTGGCAATCATTGCGCGGGCAATAGCTTCATTGCCCTTCATCAGTTGAAGTTCTCTTGCCATAGTATTCCTTTCTTTCTTTTTCTTTAGATTTTTTTCTTGTAAACGGAGATCACGCCGTCGGGGCACACCATGGCGCAGCTGGCGCAGCCAATGCAACTGTCATTCACGGTCTCGGTGTAGTTGTAACCCTTGCCGTTTACATTTTTCGACAACGCGATGCACTTCATCGGGCACACGGGTACACAGACTCCGCAGCCTTTGCAGCGCTCGGTATCGATGATGATTTGTCCTTTAAATGCCATAATTTTAATGTTATAAGATTAATATTATATTAAATGTTTCAAATTCGAATTGCGTGCAAAGATACGAAAAAAAATTCATTCCATAATCAAAAATGGTGAAAATATTTTTGTTGTTTCATGCAACAGTTTGATTATTAGAATTCTCACTGGCTATTTAATGACCCCGCCATACGCAGTAGAGCAATAAGTAAGGTGTTGTTGCGTTATCTACTGAAAAATCGGCATGAAGATAAATATCCAATACATGAAAAAGGAGCTGGCTCGGTATTTCAACCTGATGCCTGTCAAGGAAGAGGAGCAGTCGGTTATCGACCAGGTGAAGAGCGCCATTGTGTTCCGTGGGACGAACCTGTGGATTCTGATGTTCGCCATCTTGATAGCATCGCTGGGCCTGAACGTGAACTCCACGGCCGTCATCATCGGCGCCATGCTTATCTCGCCTTTGATGGGCCCTATTATAGGCATGGGTCTCTCGGTGGGTATCAACGATTTGGATCTCCTGAAGCAGTCGGCGAAAAACTATCTGGTGGCGACCCTCATCTCTGTGGTAACGGCGACGCTGTATTTCCTCATTTCGCCCCTCAGCGAGGCGCAGAGCGAGTTGCTGGCGCGTACGTCGCCGACGCTCTATGATGTATTGATAGCCTTCTTCGGTGGCGCCGCCGGTGTGCTGGCGCTGACGACCAAAAGCAAGGGACAGGTCATTCCCGGCGTAGCCATCGCCACGGCCCTCATGCCGCCGCTCTGCACCGCCGGCTACGGACTGGCCACGGCACAGTGGGCCTATTTCTTCGGGGCCTTCTACCTCTTCTTCATCAACACGGTGTTCATCGCCACCTCGACGTTCCTGGGAGTGAAGCTGATGCGTTTCCATTCGGTTCACAACCTCGATGCCGACGCTATGCGCCGCAGCCGCAAGGTGGTCTACACCCTCGTGCTGCTCACAATGATTCCTGCCGCTTTCCTGACGGTGAACATCGTGAGGGAAAATGTGCTGGAAAACAGCAAGAACCAGTTCGTCAATGCCGAGATTGACCAGCCGGGAACCCAGATACTTTCCTCACATGTACAAAACGACACCTTGAAGGTGGTGGCCGTGGGCAAGGAGATTGCCGAGGCCCGGGTCGGCGAAGCCCGTGAACGCATGCATTTCTATGGGCTTGAGGACATGAAGCTTGTGGTGATTCAGGCCGAGAATGCTGAGGAGATTGCCCTGGCTTCGGACCTCAGCTCCGCCGAGCAGGCCAACGCGGCATTGAGCAAGCAGGTGGCCGACCTGCAGCGCCAGTTGGCGGCTGTGGCATCGCTCGACACCCTGTCGCAGAATGTCTCTAGCGAGGCTGTGCCGGCATTCCCGGAGGTCCGCACGGTCGCTGTCGGCAAACTGAACGGCACCCTCACGGCTGTGGTGACCCTTCGGGAGGGTGTGAAACTTGAGCGCGGAGCAATGATTCGTCTTGAAGAGTGGCTCCGTGTCCGCACAAAGTCGAAAAAACTGGATATTGTCATCAGAAACGAATCTGAAATTGTTGAAAATTAACAGATTAAAATTATTTAATATTTTTTGCAATAATTTTTTGTTTGTGTGTACTAAAAATTTAGTAATTTTGCAGCCCAATTAAAAAAGAAAAATAAACCTAAAAAAGTTAAACAATATGAAGAAATTTGCTTTGATTTGCCTCTTTGCCTCGATGACATTTGGAATGGCAAACGCACAGAACGACAAGAAAGATGTTCCCGCCAACGGTGCAAAAATCCGTTTCGTCGAGACCGAGCACAACTATGGCGACCTCCAGAAGGGTGGCAATGGTGACTGCGAGTTCACCTTCGTCAACGAAGGCAACGAACCCCTCATCCTCTCCAAGGTGAAAGCCTCCTGCGGCTGCACCACTCCCAGCTACACCCAGAAGCCTGTCATGCCCGGCAAGACTGGCACCATCAAGGTCCACTACAACACCAACAACGTGGGTGGCTTCTCCAAAACCGTCACCGTCGAGAGCAACGCTGTCGACAACCCCCGTGTGGTGCTGAAAATCAAGGGCACTGTTCACGACCCCAACACTCAGCAGCAGACGAGACCTTCTACTGCCCCTGCTCCCGCCAAGCCCGCCGTCAAACCCGCCGAGCCTGTCAAACAGGTGGAAGTTCCTGCCGTCAAAGTGAAATAACACTAAACACCCAATCAGTATGCCCCATATTTCCAACAAAGGCCTTGAACTGCCTCAGTCGGCCATCCGTAAACTCGTCCCCTTTGCCGACGCCGCCAAAGAGCGTGGAGTCCATGTGTATCACTTGAATATCGGCCAGCCTGATATTGAGACTCCTGCCGGAGCCCTCAAAGTCCTCGCCGAGAAGGCCAATGAGATGGCCGAGAATCATGGTGTACTTGAATATAGCCACTCGGCCGGCATCATGTCCTACCGTCGCGCCCTGTGCAACTACTATCATCGCCACGGTATCGACGTGACTCCCAACCAAGTTCTCGTCACCAACGGCGGTAGCGAGGCCCTCCAGATGGCCTTCACCGTCTGCCTCAACCCGGGCGACGAAATCATCATCCCCGAGCCCTACTACACTAACTACAACACCTTCGCCAAGCTCTGCGACGCCAAGATTGTCACCATCCCCAGTGACATCAAGACAGGCTTTGCCCTGCCTCCCATCGAGGACTTCGAGAAGGCTATCACCCCGCGCACCCGCGCCATCATGATTTGTAACCCCAACAACCCCACGGGTTACCTCTATACCCACGAGGAATTGTTGAAGGTGGCCGGTCTGGTGAAGAAATACGACCTCTACCTCTTTGCCGACGAGGTGTATCGTGAGTTCTGCTATGATGGACATAAGCACTTCAGCGTGATGCAGCTCGAAGGTTTGGAGCGCAACGTCATCCTGTTCGACTCTGTGTCGAAGCGCTACAGCGCCTGTGGTGCCCGCGTGGGTTGCATGGTGACCCGCAACAGCGAGGTCTACGCCATCGCCATGCGCTTGGCTCAGGCCCGTCTGTCGCCCCCGTCGTTTGGCCAGTTCTTCGGTGAGGCCGCCGTCGACACTCCCCAGGAGTATTTCGACGCTGTCTACAATGAGTATATCGCCCGCCGCAACGTCATTGTCGAGGGGATCAACAAGATTCCCGGATGCTTCTGCCCCATGCCCAAGGGCGCTTTCTACACCGTCATCGACCTGCCGGTAGACGACAGCGACAAGTTCTGCCAGTGGCTGCTGACGGACTTCAACTATAACAACGCCACTGTCATGCTGGCTCCCGCCACGGGATTCTATGTCGATCCCGAGCGCGGCCGCCATCAGGCCCGCATCACCTACTGCCTTTGCATCGACGACCTCAAGGCCGCCATGAAGTGCCTCGAGGAAGCCTTGAAGGTTTATCCCGGCCGTGTATGACACGTGAAGAAAAACGGCAACAAGTGATATGCTCCTGCATCCAACAGCAGGAGCATATTGCTACTATAGCCAAGCAGGAGATGGACTCTGCCCAGCAGCAGAGCAACGACTACGGCGCCAATGTCGACCGCTACGACTCCTACCGCACCAAGATGATGCGTTCCCGCGACATGTATGCCAAACAGTATAGCAACGCTTTGGCCGGCATACGCTGTCTGCAGGACTTGCAGAAACTGCCGCCTCATGACACCGTGGACCATGGCTCGGCCGTGGTGACCGACCGCCAGAAGTTTTTCTTGAGCATCGGCGCCGGCAAATTCATGGTGGGGAATGAGGTCTGGTTTGCCATCAGCGCTCAGACGCCTATCTATAGGGCTGTCAAAGGGCACAAGGTAGGCGATTCGTTCGTCATCAACGGCCAGAGTCAGACCATCAAGGAAATCTTTTAAGAATCAATCATTTTGAGGACGGCATTGTCATATCTCAAGGTCTTCGGGTGGCTCATGGCCCTCTACCTGCTTTTCGCAGCAGGGTCTTGGTGTGTGCCCGACGCTCCGGTGAAATACCATATTGCGAAGACCATCGAGCGGGGCGACCTCGCTGACGATCAGCCACGAGCGTTTTTGCCACGCTTGCAATGCAGGATGGACAACTATACCGACGCGCTGATTCTTAACCAAGCCTATTTCCTGCGGTCGGAGAACCTGGTTAACGGCACCATGCTGGTCCCCCGCCTAACCTGCGAACGGCTCCCGTTCGAAGAGTTGCGTGTGGCGGTAGGCATGGACACAGCGTCCGACAAGTCCGTCGCTACCTACGCCCGCTACTGGCATGGAAACACCTTCCTGGCCCGTTACCTGCTCTTCTTATGGGATTATCCTACCATCCGCCTGCTGTTTTTCATCCTCTCCTCCCTCCTGATGCTCTGGTGCGGAGCCCTTTTGTGGACCCGTGGGAGCTGGCAGTTGGCTGTCTCCGTGGGGTTTGGGTTGGCATGCTCCTATGTTTTCATGATGCAGTTCTCGCTGCAGCTAAGTATGGTACTCTTCATTGCCCTGGGCGGCATGATATCTATAGCATGGAAGCGGCGTAACGTCTCCCCGACAGTCATTTTTTTCATCCTTGGCTCCCTGACGGCATTCTTCGACCTACTGACGGCGCCCGTGCTAACCTTGGGACTCCCGCTGCTGGTGATGCTGGCGCTCGGACCCGAGGGAAAACTCTCCAAGACCTTCAAGGAGGTGTCTTTGAACTCTCTGCTGTGGGCGGTCGGCTATGGGCTGACATGGGTGAGCAAATGGATTTTGGCCACCCTGCTCACCTCGGAGAATAGCTGGGCCGACGGTTTGTACAACGTGTCGAACCGCTCGGGAGTGCTCGACGACTATGGCCGCTGGGATGCCTTGATGGCCAACCTCGACCTCATGCCGTGGGCCTTTATCGCCATAGCGTTGGTGGTAATCGTCGTGCTTGCCTGCAGGCATTTCCACAAAGAGGGCTGGCGGCGTGCCCTGCCGCTACTGGCGGTGGCGCTCCTCCCGTGGATGTGGTACCTCTTTGCCGCCAACCATTCCTATCTGCACAACTGGTTCACCTTCCGTGCGCAGGCCGTCTCCGTCGCCGCCTTGCTGCTGGCATCGATGCAATTTGTCGACTGGAGCAAAATGAAAAAGAAAAAAAATGGAAAAAGATAAAAACAAGGTAGCGGTATTGCTGCCGTGCTATAACGAAGAGAAGACCATCGGCAAGGTGGTGCGCGATTTCCGCGAGGTGCTGCCCGAGGCCGACATCTATGTCTACGACAATAACTCCACCGACCGCACCGTCGAGGAGGCCACCGCCGCCGGCGCCATCGTGCGCCACGAATACATGCAGGGCAAGGGCAACGTCATCCGCCGCATGTTCCGCGAGGTGGAGGCCGACTGCTACCTCATGGCCGACGGCGACGACACCTATCCCGCCCAGCATGCACCCGAGATGGTGAGTCTGGTGCTCGAAAAACAGGTCGATATGGTCATCGGCGACCGCCTCTCCTCCACCTACTTCACCCAGAACAAACGCCCCTTCCACAACCTCGGCAACCGTCTCGTGCGCAGCCTCATCTGCCACCTCTGGCACACCCAAGTGAAGGACATCATGACCGGCTACCGCGCCTTCAGCCGCCCTTTCGTGAAACTCTTCCCGGTGATGAGCGGCCAGTTCGAGATAGAGACCGAAATGACCATCCATGCTCTTGATAAACGTTTCAGCCTCAAAGAGATAACCGTCGACTACCGCGACCGTCCCGAAGGCAGCGTCTCGAAGCTCAACACCTTCAGCGACGGCTTCAAGGTGCTGCGCACCATCGTCACCCTCTTCAAGGAATACCGCCCCATGCGATTCTTCGGCTGGCTGGCTGTACTGCTGGCGGTAGTGGCGGTGATACTGGTCATCCCCGTGTTGTCGGAATATTTCGACACCGGCCTCGTGCGCCGCTTCCCCACACTCTTCGTCTCTCTCTTCCTCTTCCTCGCCGCCCTGCAGTCGCTCTTCACAGGCCTCTGCCTCGATGTGATGGTGAGTAAAGACCGCAAACAGTATGAACTCCGCCGCATCGACGCGTAAATACCTCATCCTAGGGCATCTCTGCTTCCTGGTGCTGCTGATTCTGTCGGCCAAGTACGCCAATGTCCGCGTGCTGCTCACCGACTCGGCCTACCAGGTCTTCTACGACATCAACCATCCCGGCATGCTCATCAACGACAGCCGCTACTCGATGGTGCTCACACAGATACTCCCCTGGATAGCCATCCACCTCCACCTGCCACTCAAGCTGGTCATCATCTCCTACTCCGTCTCTTTCATCCTTGTGGGTTACGTCTGCTGGCTCATCACGGCCTACCTCATGCGTCAGCGCCAGGCGGCCACCCTCATGCTCTTTGTCCTCCTGGCCATCGGCGGCACCTTCCTCCACTGCATCTCCGAATCCTTCCAGCTGATGTTCTACGTCCCCATGCTCTACGCCTGGATGTGCCAAGGTGAAAGGTTAAAGAATTTTACCTACTATACTGTTTTGGCGATTTTGGTGGCGTTGGCCTTCTTCATCTATCCCATGTCGGTGTTCTACATCCTCTTCGCTGTGGGATTCCGTCTGCTTGAAGGAGGCAAACCTCATATCGACAAACCTGCGATAGCAACCGCTGTTTTCCTCTTCCTCTTCATCGTCCTCTACTGGCTCATCGGAGCCAGCGGCCACGACAGCGAGTTCGTCCCCACCTTGCCCGTGATATTCGATTCGCTGCTCCACTTCTTCTCTCTCGGCAGTTTTGGTGCCTTCCGCGACCTTTTCTTCTCCCTTTACCTCGTGCCCACGCTGATGCTTCTGCTGACGTTGGTGGGCTATGTCCGCAGCCATCAGTGGTGGAAACTGTACTTCGTGGGCCTCTATGCCGTAGGATTCCTCGTGGCTGCCTGCATCATCTACCAGACGGGCGACAGCCTCATCTCTCGCGAGCGCTATTTCGTTCCCCTCTTTTTCATTGTCGGCTTGCCCTTCCTGATCGACGAACTCCCCCGGTTCTCCAAATGGCAGGAACGGCTGTTCTTCTGGCTGTTTGTCGCCCTGCTGTGCCTCTCTTTCGTTAGGATAATGAAATATGTCCATATCTATGAGCCTCGCATGGAAGCCATCACCGAGGTCTCACAGATGGCGGAAAAACAAGGGCAGCACAAACTCATCGTCACCCGCAGCACCGCCGAGGGGGTCTTCCCCGAGGACATCTGGGGACTCGCCCTCGAAAGCATGCTCTTCACCGCCCAGCAAGGGGCCGAGCACACCGTGACCATCTACAAGGAGGAGGACGACTTCGACCGCACCGACGCCGACCTCTATCAGAACCCCGAGGTCTACCTCTCCGTCAACTGGTGGAAACGCTGGGAGGTCAAAGAACTCAATCCCTATTATTTCCGTCTGCCCTCTCAGGGCTACAAGGAGCTGGTGAAAGACGAGAACGGCTACCGCCTCGCCAATCTCTAAAAACAGCTATTTCCTTCGGCATGAACCCGACAGGGTGCTCCACGCCTTGTCAGGTAGTTCCGTTGTCCGATTGTTGTACGTTATTTGTACGATACTTGTACGATGATTTATCGGACAACTATCGGACAACTATCGGACAAGTAACGTACAAATGCACTAGTAAAGCTTGATTTAGAGATAATAAGAACGCCCCACAGTTTTGTGGGGCGTTCTTTTGGTGGATGTAGGGCTAATTAATAGCCAAAAATCTGATCCAGAGTAAGTTTCTTTACCTTGCCGAATTGGGCGAGGCGGTTGAAGTCGATTTCGCTCTCCTTGCCGAGAATGAGGTAGACCTTCTTCTGGCCTTTGATGTACTGCTTCTGGAAGTTGACCAGGTCGTTCATAGTCATTTTCTGGTAAGCCTGGAAATTCTGTTTGCGCAGAGGTTCCTTGAGACCCAAGCGCTCGCACTGGATGTAGGCGCTGATGATGCCGAACTTGGTGGTGCGGGCGGTGCGGCTGTCGGCGATGAGGGCATCCTTTGCCAATTTGAAATTGGCTTCCGACTGCGGCATATCGTTGAACAGTTCCTCATAGGCGTCGAGGGCGTCAAACAGCTTGTCTGTCTGGGTGATAACGTTGGCGCTGTTGTAGAACCAGTCATCCTTGTGGAAGGCGCTGCTGTAATAGCTGCTGGCGCTGTAGGCAAGGGAGCGTTTCTCGCGCATCTCTTGGAAGACGATGGCGTTCATCGAGCCGCCAAAGTATTCGTTGAAGAGGTTGACCTGCGGTGCGAGAGCGGGGTTGTACTCGGCGCCGCGGAAGTATTCGGTGAGGTAGACATTCTTGGCGTCATAGTTCACGAAGAGCACCACGTTCTCGTCGGTGGGCTGAGGATAGTATATTATTTTGGCAGGAGTGTCCTTGGTGGACTTCACGGTGTGAATCTTGTTGATGGTAGCGGTTAGGTTATTGAGGCTTAGAGGCCCATAGTAAAGAACGCGATGCTTGTAAGTGAAGAGATTGTGGATGGCATCAGTAAGCTGCTTGGCGGTGTAGGCACGGAGTTCGGCGTCGCTCTCGGTGGATTCCTTGAGGGCTTTTTCGCCATAGATGCCGTAGGTGTTGAGGGCGCGGAAAGCGGCACGCTGATTGGTCTTGTTGTCGGTGCGGCTTTTGATGGCACGCTCGACGAGCATCTGCAAAGCCTCGTCGTTGGGCTGGCAGGTGGCCATAATCTCTTCAACGAGGTTCATAGCCTTCTCCATATTCTCGGCCAAGCCGCTGATGCTAATGCTGATGGTCTCACCACTCACATTGAAACTCCACGAGCAGGCCAGTTTGTAGAATTCTTTCTGCAGCTGCTCGGCGGTGTGCTTGTCGGTGTTGAGGTATTCAACCAGGTCGGCGGCGAGGTCAATAGTCTTGTCGGTTGTGCCGCCAAAATCGAAGCGGTATTGCAAGTTGAAGGTGCCGTTCTCAACGTTCTTCACATAGAGTATCTCGCTGCCATTGGCGGACTTGCCCTTCTGCAGGTCTTTTTTGAAGTTGACGAAGACAGGCTGGATGGGTTTGGCCTTTGCAGCGTCGGCTTTCACTTGTGCCAGGAAGGGGCTCTCGTTGTCGCGGTTCACGCTGATGGGGGTGATGGCGGGTTTGGTCACTTTGGCAACGGGGTCGGGGGTGTCCTGGTGCTTGAAGACGATGACGTAGTTGTTGTCTTTGCAGATGCGGTTGGCGAAGTCGACGATGTCTTTCTTCGTAATCTTGGCCAGCTCATCGATTTCGCTGCACACCTGGTCCCAGGTCTGGTGCTGCACGAAGGCGTAGGCCATCTGCGAGGCGCGGCTGTTGTTGCTCTCGGCTTGCTTCATGATTTGGAGCTTCAGCTGGTTGATGCCGGCCTTGATGAGGTCTTCGTCGAACTTGCCTTCTTTCAGGAGCTCCACCTGCTCGAGCAGCAGGTCGCGCAGCTGGCCGAGGCTCTGTCCCTGGGTGGGACGGCCGCCGAGCATGAAGGCAGAATAGTCGTTGAGGGTATAAGTGCCGGCGTAGGCGCCGAGGCAGAGCTGCTTCTGGTTGAGGTTGAGGTCGATGAGACCGCAGCTGCCGTTGTTGAGCACATACTCCATTGCCTGTGCCAGAAGGGCGTCGCGGCTGCCGTTGCCCTCCTCGATGCGGAAGGCGATGGTGAGGCTCTCGGGATCCTGACCGTTGACGAGGCGGATGATGGGGCTGGTGATGGGCTCTTCCTTCACTTTGTGGAACTCGGGCACGTTGCCGGGCACCCAGCTGCCGAAGTATTTGTCGATGATTTTGATGGCCTCGTCGGGGTTGAAGTCGCCGGCGAGGGCGATGCACATGTTGTTAGGCACATAGTAGGTGTGGTGGAAGCGGTAGATGTTGGTCATCGAGGGATTCTTGAGGTGCTCGATGGTGCCGAGGGTGGTCTGAGTGCCATAGGGGTGGTGGGGGAAGAGGGCGCGCATCATTTCCTCGTTGACGCGGCGGTTGTCCTGTGCCAGGCTGATGTTCTTCTCCTCGTAGACAGCCTCGAGCTCGGTGTGGAAGAGACGGAGGACGAGGTTGGGGAAGCGGTCGCCTTCCACCTTGGCCCAGGTCTCGAGCATGTTGGCGGGGATGTTCTCGACGTACATGGTGTAGTCGTTGGAGGTGAAGGCGTTGGTGCCCTCGGAGCCGATGGCGGTCATCGACTTGTCGTACTCGTTGGCGATGGCGATGGTCGAGGCCACATAGCTGATGGAGTCAATCTGGTGGTAGATTTCGGCGCGGCGTTTGTCGTCGGTGGTCTTGCGGTAGACCTCATAGAGGGCCTCGATTTTGTCGAGCTCCACTTTCTCGCGGTTCCAGTCGGTGGTGCCGAGTTTCTGGCTACCCTTGAACATCATGTGCTCGAGGTAGTGGGCGAGGCCGGTGGTCTCAGCGGGGTCGTTTTTCGAGCCGGCGCGCACGGCGATGTAGGTCTGGATGCGCGGAGCGTCCTTGTAGACGCTCATGAACACCTTGAGGCCGTTCTTCAGCGTGTACTCGCGGATGTTCAGCGGGTCGTTGGGGTAGGTCTTGTACTCATACTTCTGTGCATTGACGCTGCCGACGAAGAGCAGAAGCGCCGTGATGCAGAGGGTGAAAAAGTTCTTTTTCATCTTGATGATTGTTTATTATAAATTGTTTTTATTAAAAGCTTGTTAAGGCGTTATACCATAATATATTATGCAGGGGTGTCACCCACACATATTTTTGCAAAGATAAGAAAATAAAACCATTTTCCTGAAAAAAAAATTTGCCATTTTTGAAAAAGTTCGTACTTTTGCATTACGGAAATTACGTAACGGAATTTACGTAATGAAATATAAACAATTAATACAGATGCTAATATGAGGAAAATAATCGCAAATCCTTTTGTTTGTCAAGGTTACGAAAGTCCGAAATACTTTTGCGACCGACACGAGGAAACAAAAAATCTACTTAATTCTCTATATAATGGACGTAATATTACGCTAATTTCTCCGCGAAGATTGGGAAAAACGGGTCTTATTTGGAATGTTTTTCATCATATCCAGTCCGAAAACAAGGATGCCATCTGTCTCTACCTCGATATATTCCCCACCCAGAGTCAGCATGAGTTGGTCGACATGCTCGGTGCTGCGGTGCTCAACAATGCCCTGTCGCGAGGCAAGGCCTTTGGGAAAAAGGTGATGAAATTCCTCGGGGCATTGCGCCCCGTGGTAGGCGTCGACCAGATGTCGGGGTTTCCACAAGTGACCCTTAACACCGACCCTACACAAGCCGAGATGTCGCTGAAAAGCATCTTCTCGCTTCTAGGAAATCTTGATAAAGAAGTGTTTATCGCCATTGATGAGTTCCAGCAGATAAACGAATATCCCGAGAGCGGGACGGAGGCTCTTTTACGGTCGCATATCCAGTTCCTTCGCAATGTTCATTTCATTTTCTCCGGCAGCAAGCAGCACATGATGTCGGAAATGTTTCTCTCGCCAAAACGGCCTTTCTATCAAAGCACTGACATTATGAACCTTCTGCCGTTGGAGGAAGAGGACTACTACCATTTTGCCAACGGCTTCTTCGAGGGCAAGGGAGGACACCTTGACCGAGAGGTCTTCCGTGAACTGTATGCTACCTTCGACGGATATACTTGGTATCTCCAGTCGGTATTGAACCGCCTGTACGAGAGTAGCAAGAAAGTTGACAGCACCAAACTGCTACGCAGCACAATCCTTTCGGTGACGGAGAGCAAAGCACCACAATACGAGTATCTTATGCAGATGTTGACCAGCAATCAATTTGCTGTGCTTCGGGCTATTGCTAGAGAAAGAGTGGCAAATGAACCGACAGGAAAGGAGTTTTTGAAGAAGCATAAACTCTCCAGTGCCAGCAGTGTAAATACAGCCCTTGAGACGCTCGTCGACAAAGAACTGGTTTGCCGTTTACAGGACGGCTACATCGTCTATGACCGTTTCCTCGGCATCTGGCTCAGCCGATTGTGATTTCCCGACTACGTGGGGACTTTGTGGGTTATGTAATTCCTCGCTGATTCTTTGGCGGCCTTTTGTTTGACCATATTCTATAAGTATCGGCAAGTTTCTGTTAAAAACATGCTGCAAAGATACAACTTTTTGCCGATACCGGCAAGTTTTATTTTCCAAAAACGATAATGCAGGGACTTTGTGGGTAATACGATTCCTCGGCAGCCCAAGCTTTGGTTGTTATTAGAACGTTAATGGCCGAGATGTGCCGTTAATTATTGTGGGGCAGGTGCCAGCCCTCTGTCACACGCCTGTTATCATCCAAATAATGCAACTGGCCTTCATCGTCTAAATAGAAACACCTTCCACAATCAACACAAATGTTGTTTCCGACTATGCACGGCTCAGCCCACTCTCCATTCACAGGATTCCGTTGAGACGTATGCCCGAAAATCTGCGTAAAGTTCTCTTTCACATTGTTATACTCACAGATGTCGGCCCATACCATCGAACCAGCGAAGCTGTTTCCACCACGGGTTGCACCCACCATTGCCAATGCGTTCATGAATTCGGTACGTTCTCCTGTTTTCAGCGATTCCCGATATAATTCATTAACTTTGGTTTCCAATTTTTTAGCATTGCTCTTGTCGACGTCATCGAACAACCCGCACCAATCGATCCATACGGGATGCATACCCGCATGGGAAAACAAAAACTGCTTGCCTCCCACTTCCCAGTATGCACACAGAGAATAATTTTCAGCGTTTTCGTTGAAAAGCTCAGATAGGACGTCGGCCCACTCATAACAGAACTGGTCCGAATGTACCGTCCACAATCCCCATGGGTCACCGAGATACGAAAGGTCGTGGTTTCCCAACAGCATCGTCACATGGTCTTTATGCTGATGACCGAACGCAATAATCTCTCGCAGATTCTTCAAAGCGTCGAGTCCGCTGATTCCCTCGTCGTCATACGGGTCAACATAGTCGCCAAGGAAGATACATGGAACGCCTGCTTCGACATATGGTATCGCGTCCTTCCAAAACGTTCTCCCATGTACATCGGGAATAATAATCGTGTTTATCTTTGGTTTCATCATTTTTCATTGGAGATATGGTTGGTGATATCGAAGTAATACTCCTCGAAATGTGTATCGGAGCCTATAGTGACGATATATCGCAGGAGGTCGTAGTATCGTCCATCCTTATGGATTATACCTTGTTCGGAAAGATGTATCCGCGCATTGCGGGCAGGATGATATTCAAACAAGATGGTCATTATGGCGTATTCCAAACGCACATAGTGTTTGCTATTGTATACAACGAAAGGGTTTTCCATAGAACACCCCTTGTTTTGAGATGAATAGTTGCGATACTGTTCGTTCTCCCCATCGAGACCGTTTAACCGAATGGCATCCGCCAAAGCGCTGTGCAGTTCTGACGGTTCTTCCACAAGGAGTCCTGCCATAGCCTCAGGCGTAGAATAGTGCTCCATCCGAAGATAGCGCCCGTTTAACACAAACTGCTTTTCCCCAGTATCCATCACCGTCGTCGTACCATCATTCTGATAATAGATCCTGATGTACTGACCATCAGTATCGATAATTAGCTCGCTATCGTCTTCGTAGAAGAAGCTCTCTGTGCCCATAGCTATTTATTAATTCCCAATCACTAGATAATATTAACATGGAGAATAATCCTTTACTCCTCTTCCATCAAGTCTTCAAAATCATCCTCTGGATAATCTATATTTATCATCACACTATCTGCATCGCGATAGGATGTAGCAGCGCTCTGCATAATATTTTTATCTCGAGGGCTGTCATCTTCTGTCATCTTCTTCAAAACGTATTGAAAATATGAATCAGATAATGTCTTTCTATTTGAGTTTGCTCCAATGATATCCTTGAGTTGTCCAGAAATAGGAGAGGACAAAGTAATCATCTCTTTTGCTCTTTCGTCAAGTACGATAATCTTGGAATTCTCAGCAATGACAATCGGACAATTCCCCTTAATGAGCATCCCTCGTTGAATTTGTTTCCCATTGGCTGTTACCTGCCCAACAACGGAGTACACCTTATATTGCTGTGCCTGACAGACGACGCAGAGAAAAAACATGGTCAAAAAGAAAAAAAACTTTTTCATAAATTATTTTCTATCATTAATGATTTTGAGAAAAATGATTTATTGTCGTATTTTGAATAGAATCCTTTGATGATTGCCATGTAGATATCTCTTGCTTCACAAGTGAGTACAAATGTCGCAAGTATGACACCTCCGCTCATCAATACATTCTCTTTTACAAAGAGTATATAAAAAACCCAGCAAGCTAACACTTCAAATACAAAAAGAAACACGATGGAAACAATATTGGCCTCACGAACAAATGTTTGAAATACTGAATTAGGGTGAGCTTTGGATATTTGATAAAAAATGTCAATGGAAATCTCCAACAGATAGCATAACAAAAATGCAATAATCCAGCATATAATATCAGGAATCTGGTGCACTTGTCGATGCTCCAATAGCGTCAGTAGCGAATATGCCTGTATCTTGGCTCCAGACATTTTTCCAAGAGGTGTATTGTGCATATCTCTCTCTTCATTCAGTGTACCAATGATTACAACACTACCTTCGATAAGATTACGATTGTCAAATATGCTATCATAGGGGATTACCCTAAAATCCACATTTCCGTAGTTAATTAATTGATCTTCTTCGCCGTAATTAATAGAATTATTGTCGATAATTCCAGCTATCATTGCAGGGAATGATGCTACGGTGTCGTCTTTATATAAACGGGCCAAACTAAACTCTCTAATACAACTCCCCATCATATCATTCGTTACATTTGTATAAGCATCTGTAATTTTGCAATTGTCCGCACAATATGTACGTACAATTCCTTGGAAAGAATTGTTTGTGCTATTGTATTCTGTAAGTTTATTTGCAAAAACAGCTGGCGATTTCAAATCCGATATTGTATGCTCCAACATTTCATTCCCCACATTATCATCTCTTACCCCTTCGAAAATCAAATCCACGCCAATACATAACGGTTCACATGCATCAACTTCTCGTATCAATTCTGCGATATCGCCCCGTTCATACAAGTCCGTCATGTCCACAATTGTAATCAAGTCGCACTCTTCGGGCTTATCGGAATGCTCTGCTTCAAAGAACATATCAGTAATAGAAAAATTATCTAATGCTCGTGAAATGGGATTGAGGAAATCAATGTTGATTACCATGAAATTAAACAACGCGAGTAAAACGAAGGCAAATAACGTGATAATCACATGGTCTATATGAAAAAAATATCGAATAAACTTCTTCATGTCTTTGTGTGTTATTAGTCTAAAGCATCCAGTAAAACAAATGCAGCCCAAAATTTAGGATAATCATATTCTCCATTATTGTAGGACCGCAAAAATGATTGAGCATTGGATAATGCCTCTCTTTTTGTTTGTCCGGAATACAAGTTTCTATACATTTCTGTCATTAAAATCCTAGTCGCTTCATCATTCACTTTCCACAAACTCATCACAATACTATTTACACCGGCAAGCTTAAAACCTCGCTGAAGACCGAAAACGCCCTCACTTGCATCAATGTCACCGAGTCCACTTTGGCAAGCAGACAAAACGACCAAATCTGTATTGCTCAAGTTCAATCCTGCAATTTCGTACGCATATAAAATGCCGTCATTGCCAGATTTCTGTCCTTTTTTTTGCCGAAGTGTGTTGTTAGCACCTGCAAGAATCAGTCCACTCCGTGTTAATCTTTTATCCTCCCCTGTTGCATGAGTATTATTTTTACCAACGCTGAAGTACAACTCATGAAAATCCTTTTCCATACTAATACGGTGGTCTGAACCTCTATCGGAATAATAGAAACCGTGTGTGGCCACATGGATTACTCCTACATCAGTGCTGGATAGATTTTTAAATGCAGACTCTTTAGCATCTTCGCCAGTATAACTAATTGACACAACTCTAGAGTCCATCAACATTTTCGAAATAGAGTCCACTTCTTTCAGTGTCCCAGGCAAATAAGAAAAACCCTTGGAAACAGAACCATCACGAAGTCCGTCAAATCTCAATGAATCAAATGAAACAGACCGGACGCTATCAATACCTTCATGTTGAGAAGCCACCGTATCTTTTATGGGCGATAAATCATAGTCTACACCACCAAAAAAAGCCGCTTTATCGTAGGAACCGTTTCTGCGTAGAACAAGTTCCTTGGTTGACGAAACTCTGAATGTGTTGTATTTATAGCAAAAGTTTATACCCATTTCATCGGGCAAATATTCTATTCCCGTATTGAAGAGAAATCCAGTTGGTGAAAAGTAAACATTCTCAACCCCGTCCAGTTCATTCTCTAATGCACCCCATATAATATCGTACAATTCATTGTCCGTATATATTTCCCCTGATTGTTCTGTCAACAATTCCGTAAAATCATTTAGCTTTGTCAAATGAGGTGCCGAATCGCCCTTTTTGATGGATAATGCAATGTATTTCGTAGTGCCGTTTTGCTGGGGTACACTAACGAATTCTATCGCAATATCGTGTTCTCCAAGTTGACTCTGGACATCCTGCCAGCCAATCCGAAAGTCGGTTCTGAAATCATACTTATGTTCTTTCTGGTATCGCAACAAAACATCAGAATACGCTTCCATTTCAGCTGTTTCTTCCATGGAACGCTTCTTCTTGGACTTCAAAACCCTGTATCGTTCAAATAACTTTATCAATTCAGGATTGTCACTGGACAATGTTATCTCTGTCGATTTGTTTTCCGCCGCTAACAAAACGCCCTTGCTAAATAAGGCAGCATCATAGGTATATGCAGCAATCAGACTAGAATAATGTTCATAGATAAAAGTAGGTAGATACATGTAGAAGAAACCGCCTTTTTCTTCCCAAAACACCGCCCTGTCTGGAGACTTTGACATAGAGAAGTGCCGTAATATCGGTTCTCGGACACTCTCATAACATTCGGGCAATATCATCTCTAGCCCATCCCAATCTTTATTAAGGTAATAGTAATAGACAAGTGCGATACGGTATTCAGGCAGACCATCATGGTCGTGGGATATACATTCTTTCTCGAACTCAATAGCCCGCTGCAAGTCACCCCTACCGTAATTTGCCACAGCCTGATAGTGCAATAATTTAGACTGCATTCCTGGAATCGAGCGAACCGTTTCAGACCACCCCATTGCCTCTTGCAGTAAGTTTATTGTTTTTTTGTATTTGCCGATACTGGAATAGTAAACACTTATTTCATATAAAGAGTGAATATAACGTATTGAGCCAGGCTTTATACGATCTTTTATAGACTGCAAATCCATTTCGATTCGTGTTAACGAATTTTGGTCTTGCGTTTCATAATATATTCTACCCAGCAGAGCCAGCGATTTAATATTTCCCAAGCCTCCTTCTGCATCATTTTGCTTCAGAATGTCTATACTATTGTTCAGTGTTTTCTCGGCATCGTAATAATTCTTTTTTTCATACAACAAACAAGCTTTGTCATACAATTGAGCCCACACCTCTTCTATCCTATCCGTCGAGAGAGACTGTGCCCTACAAGTCAGAATAGGAAAGATAATAACAGATAATGCGATGTACCGTTTCACACTCATCTTGGTTTATTTTTTTCTAACAGGTCTTACACTGCAACCTCTCCATTTGAAGGTTGTAGATAGTTGTCCGTTGCGTACACCATACCTACTGTTCCTGTCAGATATAAGACTATTATCTAAAGCCATTGGCCCCTGATGGTTCTGTTCGCTGGTCCAATAATACAGGTAATCGTTTAGGCCTGCGACATTATTTCCATTAGACATTTTGTCATAGTATCCAGCTGCAGGCAAGAAGATGGTATTGCCATTAGGCCCCGTGACAAGATATCCACTCACATCATTTGAAATTTTTAGCCAATTCCATTGGCATTCTTTCACCAACTCTTCCATTTCATCTTTTGTGGGCATCCGCCAGTCCTTACCCAGTTTTACTGTGGCCACATCATCTTCTGGTAGTAATGTATACAGGCTATCGACCTCACCGAAGTAATCGTTCAAACAGTATTTTTTTTCATAAAGATCTTGCCCTTGAACAGATAAATATTTATGCGTCCGTGCATCGTATTCTTTCTTCCCGTCCTTTAGTCCTATGGTCTCTCCCCACGCATAATAATCGCCGTAATCTTCAGGTGTTTTTGCGCCGATATTGCACGTGGCCCACAAAGTACCGCTCGGTAATCCTAGGTCGACATATTCGGAGAGAGGAGTGTCTTTCTGTTTTTGTCCGGCGTTCTGTTTGCCAAGTGCTATTTTAGAGGAATACTCCTCCAATAATGGACAGGACGCATACTTTGCATCCTTGATTTGTATTTTCAATTGAGGATTGTCTCCAAATAGATGATTGTAATATCCTCCTTTATCTATGGACCAATCACACGGATTACCACAGATTTCAACATTTACCAGTCCATCACATTTAAATGCTGCTAAGCCTATTTTTTTCAATTCTTTGGGCACTCTCAAATTTTCCAATTGACATCCCCCAAAGCAATTATAACCAATTTCCTCAATTGATTCTGGTATTTCTATTTCAGTTATGGGGCATCCGGAGAAAGCATTATCCTCTATTATCTTAATTGTTGATGGCAAAATAACTTTGGACAATTGATTGCAATTAGCAAATGCATGCTTACCGATAACCGTTACTCCTTCAGGAATTACAATTTCTTTCAGTTCAGTCATGCTAAAAGCATAGGCCTCTATTTTCTTCAGCTTTTTGGGAAGCGTTATTTTCGAAAGATAGCTATCGCCTAACAATCCTGAGGGTATCACCTCCATGTCTTCGGGCAATACGAATTCTGTAATTCCAGTTCTGCGAAAAGCTGACATTCCAATGCCAAATGCGCTTATAGTGGATGGGGCATCGATAGCTGTTACATCCTTTTTGCCATCGAATGCCGCATTTCCGATTCCGGCAATAATATACTTCTCTGGATAGGGTCCACCCGATATTTCAATCACACCAGGTATTATCACCTTACCTGATACTGATTCACACTTTTTTACAACCAAAATGCCATATTCCTCATCTTTTAATGGGTATGAAATAGGTGTGTAAACTATATTATTTACCACTATTTCTCCGGACGTAGAATAATCTACCATGGAGTAGTCTAAAGTTAGTTTATTGGTTGCATCTGGTTTTTTTACATATTTTGATATTACTTTATCGTATTCCTTCCCTCGCTCTGGAATATAAAACGGTGGAACTTCTTTGCTTTCACTTTCTGTTGCTGTGACGGAGGCATCGCCATTATCATGCTCTTCTTGTTCCCCTAGGGCCTTCTCCATCATTTCTAGTACTTCTGTTTCAGTCATCAATGCTGTGGGGGACACGGATGTAGTGGATGAAACAATTATTGTATCAATAAGGCAATACATAAAAACATAATCCTCTATTGCCACAAGAGTGGTTGGAAGAGTAATCCTTCGCAGCATTGAACCCGCAAAACATTTTTCTTTTAAAACTTTTATTGATTTAGGAATTGTTATCTCCACAATCCCAGAGGCAGCAAATGCCCCTTCTCCAATCTCCCTAATACCCTCAGGGAGAGTTATGTTGCGTAGACGGAGACAGGAACCGAAAGCACCGTCTCCAATACGTTTCAACCCTCCACCTCCTGTTATTATTGCAAGCTTACCACAAGAATTAAAAGCATTATTCCCTATGGAGTTCAAGGAATTTGGGAAATGTATAGTTTCGAGATTTTTACAAGAATGGAAGGCCTCTTTTTCGATAGATTTTATTCCCTCGTGTAAAACAACATTTGAGAGTTTATAACACTCAGAAAAAGCATTTTCTCCAACAACTTTTACTGTAGACGGAACATCAATGGAGGCTAATCTTGTTTGTGCAAATACATATCTTCCAATGGCAGTAAGGTTTCCTATTGGTAATTCGACGTTCTCTACTGACGAGAATCTAAACGCATTGTCACCAATGGTTTCAATCGACGGTGGTAGTTTTACCGACTTGAGGTATTTCGTCTGGGCAAATGCCCCCTCGTCGATACCTACAACTTTGTATTTGTCTGCATATTGATCATCACTTTCCTTGACCACATTGGGTATTACTATGTCCCCCTCGTATTCACCATACACCAAAGGGCAGACAGAGACGGTGCCTGTAGTTATCGAGCCGTCGGGCTCTTTGATTACTCGATAGTTAATTCCATCCACTTCAAAGGTGCGAGTTTGCGCGTATAACATACCTGATGTTAATGAGACAAATTGCAAGAAAAGTCCCAAAAACAGATATTTCCTCATGATAAAGCATATTTAAAATTAACAATCACGTATTGAATAATCATTCAAATCGTAACCATACTCAGCAAATAGCGCATCAATATCAGCATAGTTCACCTCTTCCCGCAACACACCTGCAATATAGTTGATAATAACATAGGTTTGAATCACCTCTCTGCTGTAAAGCGTTGGAACATGACGCTCATAGTCTGCTTTCTCATTTGGATGCTGTGGTGTGCGGCATAGTTCAAAGTCAAGCAATTCCAGCGCCCAGGTGTAGTTCTGCTCATGGATGGCGTTATGGAGCACTTTGTGGGTTATGTAATTCCTCGCTGATTCTTTGGCGGCCTTTCGTTTGACCATATTCTATAATTATCGGCAAGTTTCTGTTAAAAACATGCTGCAAAGATACAACTTTTTGCCGATACCGGCAAATTTTTTTCCAAAAACGATAATGCAGGGACTTTGAGTAATACGATTCCTCGGTAGCCTAGATTTTGGTTGTTATTTGAACGTTAATGGGTTAATTATTGTGGGGCAGGTGCCAGCCCTCTGTCTTGTAGGTCGTTAATTCTGTTGTACTCATAATTTAATTGATTTTATCGTCAGTAATAAGGTTTACGTGAATGGAATACATGAACTTCATGCGGTTGAAGGTGATATTATAGAAGCGAGAGGCAAAGATGGGCAACTCGTTGAATTGGGCGTTGGCTGGTAGTGGCAGGTCGGTAGTGAGGTCTATAGATTGTGTGGTGCAGATAGCCAATAGTTGTTCCTCCGAAATGGGAAACCAAGAATAACCATCTTCAAACTGTGGTCCATGGAATGATATGATGTCCTTGTCCTCACCCAACTGTATTGCCATCCGCGACGCGGGGCGTTTGCCGGCGATGCCGATAAACAGTTTCTCACTCCGGGTGTTGCATTGGAAGTGTAAGCGCCAATGCGGTGTGGATATATGGTGGAGGAATCCGTCGTTGGCATAGAACGGCGTGCTGGTGATTTGGTACCGCTTGCCCTCCTTTCGTAATTCAACGAATGGACTTTCTGAAATCCGTGCTTCGTTAGCGATAATATAGTCATTATGCCTGCGGGCATTCCCTTTGGCGGCAGATTCTTTGCAAATGATCTTTGGCCCCTCACCTGTAAACGCAGAACCACAATACCGGCACACCGACGTGAATTTATCTTGCTCCATCGGTGCACCACAATTTGGACACGTAGTCATTTTACTTTTCATAATATACAAAAAACACACTTGTCATTTGTACAACTTATTATTTGTTGTTATATGTGCAATAGGAGTAGTACTACTAACGAGGAACTAGACGATACCCTTACTTTCAAGCTCGTAATATAATTGAGGGGTAGAACTCTCAACATAATAATGGAGTACTAAAAAAAACACTAGAATGATGACAATAATTACTATAACCCAAGCGACAGTTTTATTTCTCTTTCTCTTATGATCCAATGCTTGTTCCAATGCTGATTTTTTCTCCCATGCCTCATCTTTTGCTTTTTTAGCAGCTATTTGGTCTTCAAAGAAAGCGATGCATTTTTTTTCTGCGTCACAAAAGGCGCCGTTGTCGATTGCTCTATTATATAGGGCCTGTAGAATTGTGATAAACTCATTAGCAGTACATTCTTCTATAACAGAGTTATGGCGGTTACTTAATTGTACAGCTAAGGAATTGGCTAAACATAGTTTGTGTAATTGTTCCTTTGTGATTTCATAATATACCCGATAATAAGTGGAACATTCGTCTCCAAAAGAATTATCATTTTCTACCTCAATGTTTTCTCTACCGTCTATATTTAACCTCAGATATTCAGGAAAACCCTTATCTGCACGATATGTCAAATAAATCGCCTCCTTCGTGGGATTGGACTTGTATACCACGTCTAACGGTACATCCTCGTGAATTGTCTCATCAGAACAATAATATTCTTCAAAATAATATTTACCATGATATGAATTGATGGATAGTTCGTTTTTGAACACATCATGATGCTCTTCCAATACATTGTACTCTTCAATGTTTTTTAATTCTTTCTCAAACATATTACTTCTAATTATTAATATACTTATTGTATTATTGAATTATGACTTTACCTTAGTTTCATCTTGGTAATAGTTGCGTACCTGTGATACACACCGATGTGAACTTAACTTGTTCTAGTGGGGCACCACAGTTGGGGCAGCTATTGCTATTTGTTTTAATAGACATCTTATCTCACTCAGGGTTGCTTATCTTAACCGCCCATATTATTTCTACTATTTCTTCTTGCATAAAAGCCATTACAACTTATTTACCTCTGTAAACATTGTGAGAATCCAACAAACATACTATATTATCTTTATACTACAAGATACATAATCAAATAAATAATAGCCAAAACAGCAGCAATTGTCACACCAATCCATACCACACTTTTTTTATCTTTCTCTTTTTCTTTCCTTTTCTCTTCTAAAGCGACTTTCTTTTTTTCTTCTGCAGCATCAAATTTTTCAATAAGGTCATTTATTATTTTTTGAAATTCTCGAACAGAATTGGAATACATATTGCTATCAATAGCCTTATTCCATATAGTTCTAAACTCAAGAATAAGTTCTGGAAAATCGTTGTAATCTGCCCCCAATTTGCTATCGTTAGTCATTACCCTAAGATTAAGACTTGTTGCCTGACAACATTTTTTTAGGTTGTCTTTATCAAGAGGGAACAGTGAATGGACATATCTTCCTTCGTTAATATCAAAATGTTTTTTTAACATAATGTTTTCAATATTGTTCAGATTGATAATAATATATCCGTCATTGTATATTTTAGGGTTTGCTTTACAATTGGAGACATTGTCAAAACTGGAAACGAGAAATATTGTTTCCTCTGACGGATTAGAACGAAACATGACACTGAATCCTGCACGGGGTCTAAACGAGTAATTATACCAAAGGCAATAAGTGTATATGCTCTTTTCGTTCTTGAAATTATCATATTCTTCAATAACACATTCCTTTGCAGGACATGTTCTTTGATATACCTGAAGTGATGTGAATAGATTATTCATAACAAAAGTTTTTATCTGTTTTTCAATGCTTTGTGATTAGACCACATATCACATAATCGCTATCAATAAAAAACCAAGACCGATTGAGACACCTAAAAATAAAATGATGAACAAAATTGTGGAGAAACTATCTTTTACTTTTTCCTGCTTTATTTCTTCTGCATTCTGCTTTTGTTTTCTTTTTGTTTTTGAAATAATTGAGTTTAATTCATCAACAAACATCGAATGGTCAATCGCCTCATTATAAATCACTCGAAGTATCGGTATAAAACCATTAGCATTATCTTTTTCAAAACACACTGTATTTTTATTTTCCCTAACTTGTACCGCTAACGATGAAGCTTGACAGCATTGAAGAAATTGTTCTTTTGTCATTTCAAAATAAGTCCTACTTAGATTTGTATTATCAGTTTCAAAAAGGCTATACCATTCTTCGTGCCATTTATAATCTTTCGATGAAAAATTAACCCAAACTTGCTCAAAGTCGATATCTTCGTCAAACGACTTTTTCAGTTCGATATTCTTTTTCCCATCAATATTAACTATCAGTGATGATTCCGATGTGAGGTACACTCCTCCATATGCCATATAAACCTTCTCTCCGTCTTGATTAGACTTATAGATGACATCTATCGGAAACCATGGATAATGCGGAGAAAAACATTCGCCTTTCTCACAGCAATGAAACGAATTAATTATCAACTCGTTTTTGAACTTGTCCATTTTCTTTTCCACTACTCCGTTAGTGGAATACATCGAATTTCTAGGTCCTACAAACATATTAAATAACTATAAAATAAATTAGATGACTCTCCATTACGTGTGGTCAAGTTTGCTACCGTATAGTTGTTTTCTTGTAACAGGGACAGTTTGTTTGTGAATTTGAGAATTGACATAGAGGGGCTCCTTTATCGCCCCGTCTTGTTATTTTGACATTATTTCTAGAGAGACAATTGATAGCAGTACACCTATCTTCTGTAGTATCTCCAATCGTGACATTCATCATATAAGCACAGGGTGAATTTTCCGTTTTGTTCTGGATTCTTGTTGCTTCCATAATAAACTTGTATTATTTTTTATTTTTTAAACTAACCCTATATGTCACATATAGTGCCATTGCTTCCATCAGCAGAAGCATCAACGACACTATCACGCACCAATTGTCCTGAATCTGATGTTTGGAGAAGAGCATTAACAGGAACATCACAGCACCGAGAGTTGCGAAGATGAAAGGCAGCGACACACGAAAAGCGGCTTTCATAGTGATGCTCTCGGTGATATACATTAGTGTGGCAGTAAGGATTACCACAATGCTAGTAGCAAACATATTGAAGGTATGGTAGCTGGACAACAACAATCCTGCCGCTATGTTGACTATCAACACCGCTATGGTTGCGAAAAGGATGGTCTTTTTCATTATCGTAATGTTATGAGGTTAGACATTAGGAATGGGAGGCGGCGTGGGTTGCGCACCTGTGATACCCAACGACGATAGTGGAGCCCATTGAGGCATTCCGGCTTTCCATACTAAGGTGTTTTCGTTCACGGTCCCTTGCTGTATCATCGTCTGAAGAGTGGCGAGGTCGAAAGGCCCCTGCTGCGCACCGGCAATGACTACATAGTACTGCACCTGCGGTACGGGAGGCGGTACCGCTGGCGGCTGTGTGTTGATGAAGGCACCTGCCAATCCGGCCACCTGCGAGCCTATGCCCACTCCTGCACCAATACCCACTGCGGAATTCATCGCACCGCCGCCAGTATTGCCAGCAGCCTTCTCAAGCACATCGAAACTGCGTCGCATTTGATAGTTCTCGTTGCCGATGATACGCATCTCGGCTTTTGCATCGATGGCCTCCTTGAGACGCTGGAAACTGGCATCCTCCTCGTCAACTGTGACAGCGACCACGGTGAACAACTGCAACTCGACACCATACACATCAAAGACGGGTTGCAGCAGTCGCTGAGCTGTGTCAGACAGTTCGGTGGTCTTGCTTCCGATATTCACCACTGTTGCTTCGACCGTCAGCATAGCATCACTGATGATGGATGAGAGACGCGATTGGATGACACCACGGAAATAGTTTCCGAGGGTTACGGTATCGAACGATGGCATATTACCCACGAAACTCTCCAAAAAAAGACGGGGATTGCTGACGCGAAAACCGTATTGCCCATAGGCGCGTACAGGAACGATGACACCATACTTGGGGTCTTCAATCTGGATAGGTGCTGCTGTGCCCCAGGTACAGTCGAGCATGGTGGTTTGGTTGACGAACCACACCTCGGCCCCGAAGGGCGACTCCTTGCCGAAGGGCAGGTTGATAATCTTGTTGAGTAGCGGGATATTCTCGCTATTGAGGGTGTAGGTTCCCGACATGAACTCGTCGAGAATCTTGCCACCACGAACGAAGAAAGCCGTCTGTGCGGGATAAACAATCAACTGTGAACCCAGCCGTATGTCGTCTTCGGTGTACTTGCCAACCACCTCGTCGGAGTGGTTCTCATAGCGTACTACATTTACTAGTGCCATAGTATACCTCCTGTTATTTTCATTACAGCATACGAAAAAGCGCGGGTCTAAACTTTTTGCTTATCCCGCTACTTAGGCTCTCGCATTGCCTCCATCCGGGGATAAGCAATGCCGAAGCCCACGCTGTAATGATACTATAGAAGAACTATGTATATCATACCCATGGACGTCGGTCATTGCGTTATCTTGCGGATGGGTTCTGAATTTGCGAGATTCAAGTAGCCGCAGCATAACGTTTAACTCAACGTCTTTTCAATATGTCCGCCGCCCGCCCACTTTAGGGCTAAACGACGCTGCAAAATTACAAATTTTATTTGAATCCACCAAATTTTTTTTCTTTCGTGGTTGCGCAAAAACAAAAAAGTGATCAATTTCGACCACTTTTTTCGGAAACGGTAAAATATTTTTATATTAATTCGTTATTTTTTGGTATTTTTGCATTTCGATTTTATAGTCGTTATGAGAAGATATGTCCTGTTAATGTTGTTGTTCTGCTTGGTAGGCGGGGTGGAAGTGTATGCCCAAAGCGACAAGCCGGACAAACGCGAACGGAGGAAGAACCTCGTGGTGAGGGAGTGGAACCAGCGGCCTGGGAGCAACGCTCCTTACTTGGACCATGTGACGACCTACGACGAGCTGGGCCGCAAGGTGGAGGAGATAGAGTATGCCTCCTATGGGCAGAAGAAACGTACGGTTTATGAGTATGAAGGGACAAACCTCAAATGCTCGCGGGAGATTGAATATGACCACAATAATCGTGCCACGCGCATCAAGAAGTTTGAATATAACGCCGACGGCACCAAGGCTAAACAATATAATTACAAACCCAACGGGAAGTTGGAATCGGTGAAGACGTTTGAATATGGCTCGCGATAATGTCTAGAATGAAATGAGTATCTTGGATCAGATGGAGGCTATCGGGCTTGAGGAGGCAAAGGCGGTGCGGCTGATGAACCGCGTGGACCGGAAGTATCTGGCTTCCGCCGACGTGATGGAGGAGTTGCTGGGGAGGGTGACCGATGGCTACCGGGTGCAGGAGATAGCGGCAGGCAACTGGATAGCTCCCTACCGCACGCTTTATTTCGACACCGACGACCTGGCGATGTATACAATGCACCACAACGGGAAGCGGAACCGGCAGAAGTTGCGGGTGCGCACCTACCGTTCCTCTGATACCACCTTCTTCGAAATCAAGAACAAAGACAACAAGGGTAGGACGAGTAAGGTGAGGATTCCGATGGATGTGACGATGTTCGACTATGTGGAAGAAGTGGCGGAAGTGCGGGAGTTTGTGGAGGCGCACACCCCCTATAACTTTCGGTTTTCGATTCTCCATTCCCTGCATGCCTGTCTGGAGAACAGGTTCGAGCGTGTCACGCTGGTGGACAAAGGGAAGAAAGAGAGGGTGACTATTGACCGCGGGATTAGATTCCATAACCGCGCCACAGGCGTAGATGCCGACATCAGCGGAATCCTGGTTGTCGAGGTAAAGCGCGAGGCCGGTGCCCCGATGTCGGAGATGGAGAGGACACTGCACGAGATGCATATACAGCCACAGAGAATGAGCAAATACTGCATCGGCACCGCGCTTACCGACCCGACGGCCAAGAGGAACAGATTTAAACCTTCACTTTTGTATATTGATAATCTTTTAACCTATTAATCTTTTTGATATGCCTGAATTTGATCCTGAAATTGCAAAGGAATTCGCTGTGGGCGACCAGTCGATAGAACTCCTTGGGGTGCCGTTCTTTGATGGGCCAGGCCTCTGGAGGATGCTTATCCTCTTCGGCGTCAACTTGCTGGTATGCTGGATAATCACTCACTTCTTCTACTACCGCAAGAGCCGTCGGGGAGACTATTATTTCACCTATATGCTCTTCAGTATGGCTATCTTCTTCATCCTGTACCTGTTGCAGAATATGAAGGTGGAGGTGGGTATCGCCCTCGGTTTGTTCGGCATTTTCAGCATGATACGCTACCGGACGGAGCAGTTGCCCATCCGAGAGATGACCTATCTTTTTGTGCTTATCGGCATCAGCATCATCAACGGTGCGGGGATGGCCACAAGCTATGTGTCGTTTGTCTCTGTCAATGTGCTGTTCATCCTCGTCGTATGGGTGTTGGAGGCTGTTGGTATGGCGAATCGTAAGGCACAGAAAATCATTACCTACGAGAAGATAGACCTGATAAAGCCCGACCGCCGGGAGGAACTGATGGCCGACCTGCGTGAACGCACGGGACTTGACATTGTGAAAGTGCAGGTGGGAAGCATTGATTTCCTTAGAGATACGGCACTGTTAAAGGTGACATACATCCCCGATGACCCAGAGCCGAACGATGTCGACAAGGTGACAAGGTTAGGCAGGGAGTGAGAGGAAAAAGGACGGGGCTATTTCCCTGCGTAAGTTCCAAGAGGTAAGAAGATAAGAAGTTATCAACCGTGTGGTTTGATAACTTTTTTATATTATATACGCACGAGAAAAAAAAATATGGTACTTTTACAACTGGAAAAAGTACCGTTGTAATGGTGCAAATGGCTAAGAATTAAGAGTTAACAAATAGAATCTATGAAAGATAACATCAAAGAACTGACTGAGGGCATGCAAAGGTTGTGTGCCATTGCCAATCGTATTGTGGGTCGTCCGGAAGAGGTGAGTCGTATAGAGAAAGACCTCTTGCTGGAGGACTTGCGTCGGCTGTACGATGTTGCATTGCGACTCTGCGACGAAGGGGAAGAGGCGTGTGAGACGGGGAAGGAAAGACATGAGATGGTGCCCGAGGCGGAGATGCCCGACGAGGAGATGCTCTCGTCGACGGTGATGGCCACGATGGCGGCCATGGGTGTGGCGGAGCCTGCTGCCCCTGAAGTCGTCCCTGAGTCGGAGCCTGAACCTGCTCCTGAGCCTGAGCCTGTCGTCGTTCCTGAACCCGAACCCGAGCCGGAGCCCGCTCCGGCACCTGAGGCTCCTGTCGCCGAGATGCCCAAGATGGAGGAATTGGAGGCCAACGGAAACAGCCTGCTCTTCGACGAGGTGATTATTGAACCGGAGACCCCTGTGGTTTCGGAGTCTCCGAAAACCCCGGAGGCTCCCGAACCCTCAGTGGTTCCTGAGACTCCCGCCCCCGAACCCGAATCGGCATCCAAGGCAGGTGTGCAGGCGTCGCTGCTCGACTATCTGCACTCGCCTCAATCGCATCGCGGCAACTCCCCGAGCCTGGGAGAGCAGCTGAAACCCTCGGTGCGCACGCTGGGCGAGAAACTTGGAGGTGTGGAGAATGGGGAACCCCGAATGGAAAGTGGGATAGATGCCGGCAAAAAAGTCTCCGACCTGCGTACCGTCATCAACATCAACGACAAGTTCAGCTTCATGAGCGAGCTGTTCCACAACAACATGAAGGCTTATAACGACTTTATCCTCCGCCTGAACAGCATCGACACCCGCGACGAGGCCCTGCTTTGTGTCAACGAGGTGTCGGCGCAGTACAAGTGGGACGACAGTTCGTTGGCGGTGCAGTCGTTCTTCAAGGTGTTTGACAAGAAGTTTTGAGTGCGTTAATGTTAATGCGTTAATGTGTTAGTGTTATGGGTAAAGCTATTTTGTTTTCTGCGCCGTCGGGATGTGGCAAGACCACTATTATCAAGGAGCTGATGAAATGCTTCGACTGTTTCGACTTCAGCATCTCCGCCACCTCGCGTGCTCCGCGTGGCGAGGAGGTCAACGGGCAGGACTATTATTTCCTCAGCAAGGAGGAGTTCATGTCCCGTGTGGCGAAAGATGAGTTTCTGGAGTGGGAGGAGGTCTACAGCGGCACCTGCTATGGTACGCTGAAGAGCGAGATTGACCGCATCTGGGACATGGGCAAGGTCATCGTCTTCGATGTCGACGTGAACGGCGGTCGCAATATCAAGAAATACTTCGGTGCCGACGCCCTCTCCATCTTCGTGATGCCACCGAGCATCGAGGTGCTGGAACAGCGTCTGCGCAGTCGTGGCACCGACAGCGAGGAGGCTATCGTGAAACGCCTCGGCCGCAGCGCCGAGGAGCTGAAGCAGGCCCCTGCATTTGATGTGACGATTGTGAACGACGACCTGCAGCGTGCCGTGAATGAAACCCGCAATGTGATAGAGAAATTTTTAAAGGGTTAAAATGGTTAAAAAGGTTTGCTTCGCTCAAAAGGATGAAAAGGGCGAAGACCTTTTAAACTTTTAAACCTCTTAAACCTTTTAAACAAAATAATTTGAATAAGAATAGGCTGATATTACTGCTGAAGAAGTACGACTACGTGGTGGTCTTTTTGCTGCTGGTGATAGTGAGCGTGGTGCTGATGTCGCGCACCAGCTACTACCAGAGTTCGAAGCTCATCTCGTGGACCAACAGCATCGCCGGTGGCTGGTACCAGGGAGTGCACAGCATCAGCGGCTACTTCGGGCTGAAAAGCGAGAACGACCGTCTGGCAGAGGAGAATGCCCGCCTGAGGGCGCAGCTCGAAGAGTCGTATATCAAATACAACGACAGTGTGTTCACGGTGAACGACACCACTTACCGCCAGCGCTACAGCTATACAGAAGCTCAGGTTATCAAGAACTCGTGGAACCAGCAGAACAACTACGTGATGATTAACAAGGGCAGCTCTCATGGCATAAAACCCGATATGGCAGTAATCTCGCCCGATGGCATCGTGGGTGTGGTGATGTCGGTGTCGGAAAACTTCGCTACCATTATGCCGGTACTGCACAGCGACAGCCGCAACAGTGTCAAGGTGAAACGCACAGGCATCAGCGGCTCGCTGGTGTGGGACGGTGCCGACTACCGCTATGCGCAGGTGATTGACGTGCCGACGACACACAAGTTCCTCCACGGAGACACCATCATCACCTCGGGTCTTGCCAACGACTTCCCCGAAGGGATTCCTGTGGGCTATGTGATGGAGGCCGAAAACCTCTCGGGAAGTGGCTTCTATATTGTAAAAATACGTCTCGCCACCGACTTCAACAAGCTCGACCACGTCTATATCATCAACGACCGCTTCGGTCAGGAGATGAAGTCGCTGATGGACAGAACAGAAAAACGTGATAATGAATAATAAAATCCAGGCATTATGAAAAAATTTTTTTGGGCGATAGCCGTAATCTCCATTTTCAGTTTCCAATTTTCCTTTTGCGAAGCCCAGCTCCTCTACAGGATTTCCGGCAACGGACTCACCAAGCCCAGCTATATCGTGGGCACCTACCATCTGGCTCCCGGCTCTTTTGCCGACAGCATCCCCGGCTTCAAGGACGCCTTCGCCAGCTGCAAACAGATTTATGGTGAACTGGATATGCAGGATGCCTTAAGCGAAGAAAGCCGCGACAAGCTCGAGAAAGCCCAACTCCTGCCCGAGGGCACAACCCTCAGCTCCTTGCTCACCAAAGAGCAAATGGACCGTGTCAACGCCTTGATGCGTGAAACGATAGGTGCCGATATGACCAACCCCATGCTGGTGGCGCAGTTTGACAAGATGACCCCAACGGCGTTGTCGTCAACACTGACCATTTTCGCTTTTATAAAAAAATCCCCCAACTTCAATCCGATGGACCTGTTAGACTCCCATCTGCAACTGTTGGCTCAGAAGCAGGGGATGGAGATTAAAGGACTCGAAACCGTTGATTTTCAAGTTGAGGTGCTCTATGGCAGCTCGTTGGAGAAACAGGTGGAGGAACTCATGTGCTTGGTTGACAACTTCGACGATGTCGTCGAGATGGCCGAATTTGTCACCGCAGCCTATTTCTCGCAGGACTTGGACCTGCTGCTCGATGTCACCAACGAGGAAAGCGAAGGCCCCTGCGCCTCTACGCCCGAGAGTAATGACAACCTCATCTACAATCGCAATGCCAACTGGGTGAAGGCTATGCCCGATATCATGCGCCAGGCTCCCACCTTCTTCGCCGTCGGTGCCGCCCACCTTTGTGGCGACAAGGGTGTGCTGCGGATGCTCGAGGAGGCTGGTTATAAGGTGGAAGGTATGAAATAAATGCTTGAATGCGTGATTGCTTGATTGTTTGAGTATGAATAAAAAAACTTGGAGAATAATAGGACGTTTTGCTCTGCTGATACTCATTCAGCTGCTGGTGCTCAACCAAGTGTACCTGGGTTCTTATGTGATGCCCATGCTCTATCTGTTGGCCATACTGATGTTGCCCACAGACACGAAACGTATACCGCTGCTGCTCATCGCTTTCGGCACAGGCCTTCTGTTGGATATTATGAATAACATGCTGGGATTCCATGCGTTGGCCTGTACGGTGGTGGCCATGATGCGCATCCTCTTCGCCGACCGTATTCTGACTCGTGGCGAACCAGTGACGATTTCCATCCCCAGCATCTTTAGCGTCTCTCCCCAGTATTTTATCAGCTATCTGCTCATTCTTTTGGCCTCCTTCTATCTGGTGTTCTTCACCGTCGAACTATTCGGATTCTACAGCTTCGGCAGCGTCATTATCGCCACCGTTGCCAGCACGATGGTCACAGCCCTGCTGGCAGTGCTCTATCAGTTCATTTTCCTGAAGAAAGAAACCCTATGAAAGTTATCAGTTGTCAGCGGTCGGTGGTCAGTTGCCTGCGCAGCATTGTCTGCGTCGGCATCATTTTCATTTTTCTTTTTTCTTTTTTCAATTCCGCAACGGCCCAAACCGCCGTCGGTCATTGGCGCGACTGTCTCGACTACTCGTGGGTGAACCATGTGGCCCATGCCGGCGATCGCATCTATGCCGGCGCCCGTGATGGGGTCTTCTGCTATGATTTCGACGACAACACCCTCACACGTCTCTGCAAGGGCAACGGATTGAGCGATGTGGGCATCGCGGCGTTGGACTACGACCCGGTCACCAAATGCCTGGTGGTGGCCTACAACAACTCGAATGTCGACCTCGTTATCGACGGTCATACCTTCAACCTTTCCGACATCAAGCGTAGCGAGATTTCGGGCGACAAGAGCATCTACCACGTGCGTTTTGCCAACCGCCGGGCCTATCTCGCCACCGGATTCGGCGTGGTGGTGGTGAACATCGACCGTCAGGAAATCAAAGAAACTTGGTATCTCGGAGCCGGCGGAGCCTATACCCCGGTTTATGATTTGGCTTTCCTGTCCGATAGCATCTATGCGGCCACTGGCGAAGGTCTCAAACGCCTGTCTCGTGATGAGACCCATCCTGCCATCAGCGACCGTTGGAATATCGACCACCGCCTCGACGGGAAGAATGTCTTTGAAATGGCGACCGTCGGCAGCCATCTGCTGGCAGCCTGCCACACCTATATGCCCGACGTGGACGACATCTACCATAAAACCGGCACAGGCTTTGTCAAGATATATTCCGGCGAGCTGAAGTCGCTTCATGCAGGCGGTGGCTATCTGGCTATCAGCGCCGACGGCGAAGTGAAGACCTATGATGCCGCGATGACCTATCAGGGCGCAGTCGGTACCTACTATTGGGGTGCCCTCGTACCCAACGATGCCGTCTATGGCTCTGACGGCACACTCTGGGTGGCCCACCAGTGGGAGGGCATCATAGGAATCCATAGGGATGGGACGGAAGAATACCACTGCCCCGAGGGTCCTTCCTCGGCCGACAACACCTACCGTCTCGTGCCTTTCAACTACCGTATGATGCTCTGTCCGGGTGGCCACACGTCGACCTATGCCAACGCCTATCTCACCCCCAATCTGTTCACCGCCGTGGGACGCCAGTGGAGTCTCCTCGACAAGAGCAACGGGATGCTCGACGGCATGTCCGACCTCGTCGATGTGGCTGTCAATCCCCGCGACACTCACGAGCTGGTGGCCGCCCTCTGGGGCTATGGGCTGGCTTCCATCCGCGACAACCAAGTGCAGACGTTTTATGATGCCTCCACCACTGGTGGCGCTCTGGTTCCCTACACTTCGGGCTCCTATAGCCGTCTGAACACCGGCGCTGTGGCCTTCGACCGTCAGGGCGACCTGTGGGTGCTCAACTCCCACAGCACCCATGCCCTTGCCGTGCGCCGCACCGACGGCACCTGGGAGAAGTTCTCCACGATGACGATGGTGTCCACTCCCGAAGTCGACAAGCTCGTCTGCGACAGCATCACCGGCTTCAAGTGGTTCTGTGGCCGTAGCAACGTCATCTATGTCCACGATGGGAAGAACCTCATGGCCCGTGTGAACCCCAATAACGGCAGCAAACTCTCCACCGACGCCGTCACGGCTCTCGTGCAGGATCAGAATGGCAACCTCTGGGTGGGCACCAACAAAGGCATCAAGGTTATCTACGACGGCTACAAGGCGTTCCAGAGTGGCGGCAACGGCGAGGTGTCGCCCGTCACCTGCAACAATATCACTATCACCAACGGCGAGTTTGCCGAATACCTCATGGCCTACGAGAGCATCACCGCCATCGCTGTCGACGGCGCCAACCGCAAATGGGTGGGCACCGCCAACGGCGGCCTCTACCTCATCTCCGCCAACGGCCTCGACCAGCTGGAGCACTTCACTGCGGCCAACAGCCCTCTGTTTTCCAACAAGGTGGTCTCCCTCGCCATCAACGAGCGCACCGGCGAGGTCTATGTCGGCACCGACTATGGCCTGCAGGTCTATCGCTCTACCGCCACCTACGCCGAGTCCTTCCCGCTCGACAATGTCTATGCTTTCCCCAATCCCGTGCGTCCCGACTACGACGGCCCCATCGCCATCAAGGGTTTCACCCGCAACGGCATCGTCCACATCACCGACGCCGCCGGACATACGGTCTATTCCACCACCGCCAATGGTGGTCAGGCCATCTGGAACGGCCGCACCCAGAGCGGCGAGCGCGTGGCCTCGGGAGTCTACTATGTCTTCGCCTCCGACGCCCAAGGCAACAATCGTTCTGTCGCCAAAATCCTAATTGTGCGATAATTATACTAACACAATAACACATTAACGCATTAGTACATACTTCCGGCCTCGTGCTCCACACCACGCCCTACTCCGAGTCATCGGTGGTGGCCAAGGTGTTCACGCGGCAACTGGGCGTGCGCTCCTATATTATAAAGGGCGTGCGGGGTAGGGGAGGACGTGTGAAACAGAACCTCCTGCAACCTCTCTCCAGCCTCGATATGGTGGTGTATAATAATGAGAAAACCGACCTCAACTACATCAAGGAACTCTCCCTCCGCCAGTCATCAACGGTATCGTCCTTGCACTCCCTTGCACTCCCTTGCACTCCCTTGCACTCCCCAATAGAAAACGCTCTCCGTTTCTTCATGACAGAGGTCCTCTACAAAGCCCTCCGCGAAGCGGAACCCATGCCCGCACTCTTCGACTATGTCGATGCAACAACTACCCACTACCCACTACCCACTACCCACTTTCCGATAACTTTCCTCCTCACCGTCGCCCGTCACCTCGGCATCGAACCCCTCGACAATCACTCCGTGCGTGAGCCCTACTTCGACCTCCAGGAAGGCCGCTTCGTTTCCGCCCCCACCGAGACCACCCTCTCGCCATCCCTCTCCGAAAAACTCCACCAATATCTATTGTCCTTTCACTCCCCTGCACTCCTCTGCACTCCCCTGCACTCCTCGCTCGACGAACGTACCGCCCTTATCAATGCCCTCCTCACCTATTATCACCTCCATCTCAGCGGCTTCTCCCATTTCCACAGCCACGAAATCCTTCACACGATCTTAAAATAATTTAAAACCGAAACAAAATGAAAAAACTCTCGTTTATAGCCTTGCTACTTTTCATCTTTCACCTTTCACCTTTCACCTCCCACGCGCAGCAGGCCTACTGGGTCTTCCTTGCCGACAAGGCCGGCACTACCTTCGACCCCTATGCCTACTTCGACGCCAAAGCCATCGAGCGCTACCAGCAGTGTGGCGCCGACCTCTACGACATCACCAACTACCCTGTCAACGCCTCCTATGAGCAGGGCGTCAGCGCTTTGGCTACCGAAGAAATCGGCGCCAGCCGCTGGATGAACGCCCTCGGCGTGATGGCCACCCCCGACCAAATCGCCGCCATCGAGGCCCTGCCCTACGTCCTCCGCGTCCAGCACATCGCTGCCGACGGCCTCCAGCTCGCGTCAGCCACTCAGCCACTCAGCCACTCAGTCACTCAGTCACCCGAACTCCCCGGTCTCTTCGACATCGCCACCGTCGACGGCCCCCTCGAGGCACAGCTCGTCCGCATGGGTGGACAGCATTTCCGCGACAAAGGCTTTGACGGCAAGGGTATCCGCATCGCCGTCTTCGACGGCGGTTTCCCGCAGGTCAACACCCACATGGCTTTCAAGCACCTCCGCGACAACCACCAGATTCTCAAGACCTGGAACTTCCCTAAGGACAAGGAAGATGTCTACGGCTGGGACTCCCACGGCACCATGACGCTCTCCTGCATCGCCGGCCGCATGGGCGACCGCGACCTCGGCCTCGCCACAGGCGCCGAGTTCCTCCTCGCCCGCACCGAGATCAACTCCGAGCCCTTCAAGGAAGAGGTCTGGTGGCAGATGGCCGTGGAATGGGCCGACCGCAACGGCGCCAATATCATCTCCTCCTCCCTCGGCTACGGCAAAGAACACCACTACACCCGCGACATGGATGGCACCTCCTATGTGGCCAAAGCCGGCAATCTCGCCGCCCGCAAGGGTATGCTCGTCGTCAACAGCGCCGGCAACGAGGCCGACGACAAGCAGTGGAAGACCATCATCACCCCCGCTGACGCCGACAGCGTGCTCTGCGTGGGTGGCATCGAGAACAGCCTCACCGAGTACAACCACATCGAGTTCTCCTCCTTCGGACCCTCTGCCGACGGCCGCCTGAAGCCCAATGTCTGCGCCTTCGGCTATGCCCGCACCGCCAATACCGGCAAGGACACCGCCTACCACTACGTCCACGGAACCTCCTTCTCTTGCCCCCTCGTGGCCGGCTTCGCTGCCTGCGCCTGGCAGGCCTCGCCCGGCAAGACCGCCATGGAGATGTTCCACCTCATCGAGCAGAGCGCCGACCTCTACCCCTATGCCGACTACTCCTTCGGCTATGGCGTCCCGCAAGCCGACTTCTTCACTCAGTCACCTAGTCACTCGGTCACTCAGTCACCCTCTTTCCACTTCGTCTCCGAGGCCGACACCATCCGCCTTGTTCCCACACGCCCCGTCAAGCGCTCCAACCTCTTCTACGCCTTCCGCCGTCCCGACGACCATCGCCTCACCTACTATGGGAAACTCGACATCGCTTATATGGACCAGGGCGACACCGTCACCTTCTCCAAGAATGCCCTCTTCAACCGCACCCTCATCATCCACCTCGACGGCTACACCGACAGCCTCACCCTCAGCCGCGACGAATATGTCAAATATCAGGGCTTGAGCGACTACACGTTCTGGCCCGAGGTCAGCGATGAGGCCATCACCGGCACCCTGACGGGTCGCAACGGCGACATCGTTACCTCCCAGTGGGGCAACAACAACACCTGGCGCTGGAATGTCTACTTCGGCCTCGGCCTCCCCATCAAGATTGACGATGCCGAGCTCACCACCAACTTCTGGTCACCCTCCACCACCTTCGGCGTCCGCATCCTCCGTGCCTTCAGCAAGGCCTACTGCCTCGGTGTCAGCCTCGACTTCACCTCCTCCCACTACCGCTTCAACGATGCTCGTGTCAACGACCTTGAAGGCACCCTCGGTATGACCCAGAACACCCTCAACAATTACAAGGACATCGATACCCGCAAGGCCGTTGTCCGCGAATATGGCCTCGAAATCTTCCAACGTGTGCGTCTCGTTCCCGGCGGCATGATTGGCGGCAACGGCCTCCACTGGGACCTCGGCATCTACGGAAGCTTCGCTACCAACTCTTACACCTTCGAGGCCGACGTGCCCACTGCCGTCCCCTCAGAAGGGATTAACTACAACTACTCTAACCTCGACGCCCTCACCGACTACCGCTGGAACTTCGGTGTCGTCACCCGCCTCGTCAATGACTGGTACGGCATCTATGTCCGCTACCGCCTCAACGGTCTCGGCTCCGACCCCGCCGTCGGCAAGGTCCTCCTCCCGCGCCTCACCGTCGGCCTCCTGCTCCAGCTCTGACCCCCGTTCCGGCAGCTCAGCTGTTGCTCTGTTCTTTCATTGTTCTTTCATTGTTCTTTCATTGTTCTTCCATTGTTCTTCCATAAAAATGGTTAAACAATGGTTGAACAATGGTTAAACAATGGTAGAACAGAGGGGTTTTGTATTTTTTTTTGTGGGGTCGGTTTTTTTTCGTATTTTTGCAGCCGATTACAACAATAAAAAGGAGATGAAAACAGTTAGATTCTTGATTCCGGCACTTGCCGCTTGCTTGGCGGTTTTTGCCGCTTGCGGCGACAAGGACAACGATTATCGTGATGCGTGGGTGGGCACCTATGAGGGATATTACAATTTCCACTATTCCTCGGGGTCGGACCATCAGTTCGACACGGTATACATCGACGAGACGCTGACGGTCGCCAAGCAGGGCGACAAGGAACTGGTGGTTGGATTTATAGGCCAGAATTTCCCGGTGACCTGCACTCCGGAAGGCACGTTTGCCTCGACCACGGAGAATCCTCACAGCGAGTGGGGTGGAAGCATCAAGGGCGACAGCCTGTTCTTCACCTACTACGATGTCTCGCAAGGGCAATCTGTCACACGCCATTTTGTAGGAAGCAAAAAACACTAACACATTAACGCATTAACACATTAACGCATTAGATAATATGACACTCGAAGAATTCCAGAATGAATTGCGCCTCGGTATCCCCGATCCGCTGCCCGAACCCCAACCTTATGACCCCACAGTGAACCACGCTCCCAAGCGCAAGGATATCCTGACGCCTGCCGAGAAGAAGCTGGCCATCCGCAACGCCCTGCGCTACTTCCCCGCCAAGCACCACAAGATGCTGGCCAAGGAGTTCGCCGAGGAACTGCAGAAGTACGGCCGCATCTATATGTACCGTCTGCGCCCGACCTACAAGATGTACGCCCGCCCCATCGACGAGTATCCCGCCAAGTGCCGTCAGGCTGCCGCCATCATGCTGATGATTCAGAACAACCTCGACCCCGCTGTGGCGCAGCATCCGCACGAGCTTATCACCTACGGCGGCAACGGCGCCGTGTTCCAGAACTGGGCCCAGTATCGCCTGGTGATGAAATACCTCAGCGAGATGACCGACGAGCAGACGCTGGTGATGTACAGCGGCCACCCCATGGGACTCTATCCCAGCCACAAGGACGCTCCGCGCGTGGTGGTGACCAACGGCATGATGATTCCGAACTACTCGAAGCCCGACGACTGGGAGCGCTACAACGCCCTGGGCGTGACGCAGTACGGCCAGATGACCGCCGGCAGCTATATGTATATCGGCCCGCAGGGCATCGTGCACGGCACGACCATTACAGTTTTGAATGCAGCTCGTAAACTCGGTGGCGGCACCGCCGGCAAGCTGTTCATCACCGCCGGCCTCGGCGGCATGAGTGGCGCCCAACCCAAGGCTGGCGACATCGCCGGCGTGGTGAGCATCACAGCAGAAATCAACCCCGCCGCCACGCAGAAGCGCTACACGCAGGGCTGGGTGGACGAAGTGCATGACAACCTCGACGAGCTCTTCGTGGCCGTCAACAAGGCCCGCGCCGAGAAACTGGCCAAGAGCTTCGCCTATCAGGGCAATGTGGTCGACCTCTGGGAGTACTGCGCCGAGAAGGGCATCCAGGTGGATCTCGGCAGCGACCAGACCTCGCTGCACAACCCCTGGGCCGGTGGCTACTACCCCGTGGGTGTCAGCTTCGAGGAGGCCAAGGTGATGATGGCCGAGCAGCCCGAGCTCTTCAAGGAGAAGGTGCAGGAGTCGTTGCGCCGCCATGTGGCTGCCGTCAACAAGCTCACCGCCAAGGGCATGTATTTCTTCGACTATGGCAACGCCTTCCTGCTGGAGAGCTCGCGCGCCGGCGCCGACATCTGGAATGCCGACAAGACCGCTTTCCGCTATCCCTCCTACGTGCAGGATATCATGGGCCCCATGTGCTTCGACTACGGCTTCGGCCCCTTCCGCTGGGTCTGCACCAGCGGCAAGCCCGAGGACCTCGACAAGAGCGACCATATCGCTATGGAGGTGCTGGGCGAGATTGCCGCTACGGCTCCCGCCGAGATTCAGCAGCAGATGCACGACAATATCCAGTGGATTAAGGGTGCCAAGGAGAACCACCTCGTGGTGGGCAGCCAGGCCCGTATCCTCTATGCCGACTGCGAAGGCCGCACCAAGATTGCCGCCCGCTTCAACGAGGCCATCAAGAAGGGTGAGATCAGTGCCCCCATCGTGCTGGGTCGCGACCACCACGACGTCAGCGGTACCGACAGCCCCTTCCGCGAGACCTCGAACATCTACGACGGCTCGAACCGCTGCGCCGATATGGCCGTGCAGAATGTCATCGGCGACTCGTTCCGCGGTGCCACGTGGGTGAGTATCCACAACGGTGGCGGCGTAGGCTGGGGCGAGGTGATGAACGGTGGCTTCGGTATGGTTTTGGATGGTTCCGAGGCCTGCGACCGCCGTCTGCGCATGATGCTCCACTGGGACGTCAACAACGGCATCAGCCGCCGCAGCTGGGCAAGGAACGAGGGCGCCATGTTCGCCATCAAGCGCGCTATGGACATCTGCCCCGAGCTGAAGGTCACCATGCCCAATCTCGTGGACGACTCCATTCTCGACTCTTTAACCTTTTGACCTTTTAGACCTTAAAACATAATAGACATGCAGGAAATCAGGAAGAACATTATTCAGGGCGCTGCCATCGTGCTGGCTGCTCTGGTGCTGGGAATCTTTATGGTGTGCACCGTGAAGACCCTCAAATCGTATGACGACACCGTCACCGTCCGCGGCCTTTGCGAGAAAGAGGTGCCAGCCGACCGTGCCGTGCTGCGCATCAGCTATTCCGCACAGGACAACGACCTCGCCGACCTGCGCAGAACCCTCGAGGACAACGACAAGGTGATTATCAGCATCCTGAAGCAGGCTGGCTTCACCGACGACGAGATTAAGTACACCTCGGCGCGCATCAACGACCGCTACGACGGCTATTACACCTCGAATATCACCTATCGCTACGGTGCCAACCAGACCATCAACGTCTTCACCTCGAAGATGGACCTCGTGGGCAAGCTGCAGAACTCCATCGATGCCGACCTGCTCAAGAAGGACATCATCAGCAGCACCTACGCCACCTTCGAGTACAACGGCCTCAACGAGATTAAGCCCGCCATGATTGCCGAGAGCCTCAAGAATGCCCGCTCGGCCGCCGACGAGTTTGCCAAGAACTCGGGCAGCGAGATTGGCAAGATGCGCACCGCCTCGCAGGGCTACTTCGAAATCGACGACCTCGACGAGAACACGCCGCAAATCAAGAAGGTCCGCGTGGTCTCCACCGTGGAATACTATTTGAAGTGAAAAGAGAAAAGTGAAAAGTAAAAGGGATTCTGTCATCATCTATTCCGGCGGGCTCGACTCGACGACGCTGCTCTATGAGGAGCGCGAGCGGGTGGCGCTGGCGGTGACGTTCGACTACGGCAGCAACCATGCCGCGCGCGAGATAGCCTGCGCGCGGCATCATTGCGCCCTGCTGGGTGTCGAGCATCTAGTGATAGAGCTTGCCTTCATGAGCCGCTACTTTCAGTCGTCGCTGCTCAGCGGTGGCGACGCCATTCCCAGCGGCAGTTACGACGACGAGAATATGAAGAGTACCGTGGTGCCCTTCCGCAACGGCATCATGCTCAGCATCGCCTGTGGGTTGGCCGAGAGCCGCGGCCTGAAGCGCGTGCTGATAGCCAATCACGGCGGCGACCACGCCATCTATCCCGACTGCCGGCCGGAGTTCGTCCGTGCTATGGACGGCGCCATGCAGGCGGGCACCTACGACGGCGTGACCCTCGCGGCACCCTATACGAACCTCACCAAGGCCGACCTCGTGAGGCGCGGTGCCAAGCTGGGCATCGACTACGGCCACACTTACTCCTGCTATCGCGGCGGCGAACAGCACTGCGGCTCCTGTGGCACCTGCACCGAACGGCGGATGGCTTTCGAGGAAGCCGGCGTCCCCGACCCGACGGCGTATGAGAATGTGTAAATGTGTGATTGCGTTAATGCGTTAGTGCTGACGCGATAATTACTAACGCAATAACGCATTAAAACAATAACGCAATAAATAGATGTACTACGTAAAGAAACATATCGAAGTCTCCGGGGCCCACAGGCTGACGCTCGACTACCCCAGCAAGTGCACCCAGCTGCATGGCCACAACTGGCAGATTACCATCTACTGCAAGGCCAAGGAGCTGAACCACAACGGTATGGTGGTGGACTTCTCGAGCATCAAGAAGAGTATTGTCGACAAACTGGATCACCAAGTCATCAACGACGTGATAGGGTGCAACCCCACGGCGGAGAACATCGCCCATTGGTGCCAGCAGCAGGTGCCCAACTGCTACCGCGTCGACGTCCAGGAGACCACCGGCAACACCGCCACCTATGAAATCGAATGAATGCTTGAATGTGTAAATGCTTGAGTGGCTTGCGCGTCAAATACTCAAACAATCAAACAATAACGCAATCAAACAATGAAGGTTAACGAGATATTCTACAGTTTGCAGGGCGAGGGCTATTATGCCGGCACCGCCGCCGTCTTCGTGCGCCTCAGCGGCTGCAACCTGCGCTGTCCCTTCTGCGACACGCAGCACGAGAGCGGCACCGAGATGAGCGACGAGGAGATTGCCCGTGAGACCGCCAAATACCCTGCCCGTCTGGTGGTCATCACCGGTGGCGAGCCGTCGCTGCAGCTCACCAAGAGCCTCGTCGACGCCCTCCATGACGAGGACAAATTCGTCGCCGTGGAGACCAACGGCACCCACCGCCTCCCCTCCAATGTCGACTGGATCACCCTCTCGCCCAAGGACCTCTACCTCGGCGAGGAGGCCAAGGTGGAGCTCGCCATCGTCGACGAAATCAAGGTCGTCTACGACGGCAAGCACGAGCCCCACATGTATTCCGGCATCATGTGTACCCACGCCCGCTTCCTGCAGCCCTGCGACACCGGCGACCCCGTGCGTAACGAGGAAATCGTCCGCAGCACCATCGAATACATCAAGAAAGACCCCCGCTGGAAACTCTCCCTGCAAATCCATAAAATCCTCAACATCCGCTAACGGCAAATTTAAAGGTCGGCGAATTGTGCGAATTGAGCTGAATACATTCGCTAAATTAGTTTAATTCGCCGAGAGAAAAAGAAATAATTAGCAGTATGAACCGAGAACAAGACAACCTTCAGCTGTTAGGCCACAAGGCCGACATCCCCCAGACCTATGCCCCCGAGGTCCTCGAAACTTTTGAGAACCGCCATTCTGAGCGCGACTACTGGGTGGAGTTCCTCTGTCCCGAATTCACCTCGCTCTGTCCCATCACCGGACAGCCCGACTTCGCCGAGATGCGCATCCGCTACATCCCCGACCGCCGCATGGTCGAGAGCAAGAGCCTAAAGCTCTACCTCTTCTCCTTCCGCAACCACGGCGACTTCCACGAGGACTGCGTCAACATCATCCTCGACGACCTGGTGAAGCTCATGGAGCCCCGCTACATCGAGGTCCTTGGCCTCTTCGTCCCCCGTGGCGGCATCAGCATCCACCCCTACGCCAACTATGGCCGTCCCGGCACCCCCTACGAAGCCCTCGCCCAGCAACGCCTCCACAACTACAAAATGTTGTCCTAGGACACCCATATTGTTAAAAAAAGTTAAATCTTTACCCCCCAATTCCACTTTTTGGCCTTTTGGGGGGTTCTTATATATATAAGAACTGCGGCGGCAGATGAACGATAGGAATGCCATACTCGAAGAACGCTTTGTCGGCCTGATAGAACGGCAGCGTATGCTTGTCCGCACCATCTGTTGGAAATATTCCGACGGTGATGCGGGCAAGTGTGCCGTCTTGGTGCAGGAGTGCTATTTGGCCCTCTGGCGGCGTCTGCCCTCCTTGGAGGGTGGCGACACGCTGTCCCCGCGGCGGGAGCGCTCCTGGGTGGCATGGATTTGCCGCAGCGCCCTCTCCCATCACTTCAAGCGTTGGAGACACTGGTGGCAGTCCTTCGACAGGGTGCCCGACGGCAGTGTGGCTGTCGACGATGACAATAGCCAGCGTGAACAGGTCGAGGACCTCGCCGCCACACTCCCGCCGCGCGAGCAGCGCTTCATCCAGCTCTACCTCGACGGATACCACTATGATGAAATAGCGGTGGAGCTGGGAATAGAAATCAACAGCGTATACAAAATGCGTCGTCGCATCATAGAAAAAATGAAAAAAAATGCAGGATTGTAATATGAAAAAAGAAGAAAAGACCTTTGAACAGATGATTGATGCCCTGGCTCTCGAGGGCCGTGTGCGCCGCATGGCGCAGCACGACGGCGCCGACCTCACCCTTTGGTGTCGCCAGCGCGCCGAGGGTGCCCGCAACCGCCGCCATTACCTCGCCTCCGCTTGCATCATGCTCTTGCTGGTATCCTGCTCCTACCAGCTGGCGCCCACCCGCAACTACCTCGTGGCCGACGGCGTCAGCTATGAGGAGGTGGAAACCCTCAACAACCACATGCTAGGAAAATGAAAAAACATCACTATATCACCCTTGCCATTGTCCTCGTCGGCCTGGCTGTCAGCGCCTCCTTCTTCCTCTTCCCCCGGCAGCTGTCGCCTGAGGAATGCAGTGCCGAATTCCTGCGCTACAAGGATGTCGAGGGTATCGACGCCTCCTTCGTCAAGGACTTCCCCGTCGACGACACCCTCGCCGTCGACGTCACTACCCTCCAGGCCACCGACTCCGTTGGCTGGGAGACACTGAAAAAAGACTTCCACATCGCAGAACTCTCGCCTCAAGCAATTGAAATGTTAAAACACACAGAAAGTACGGTTGGGGTACGATTGACACCCAAAAACGACATCGGCGCCTCCTGCGACACTGCCAACCTCGACAATAATTATATTCTCACCATTGACAATCTGGAACATACCGTCGGAATTTTTTATACAAAAAACAAACAGGAAATTGAACAAATTCGTCTATATCATTTTAATAATCTAAAAAAACGGATTCATGAGAAAAACAATTAGAATTGTAGCATGCCTCGCACTGCTGGGCACGACAGCCGTCAGCTGTCAGAAAGAAATCGATGTCAATCCGATGCCCACCACCGAGCAGACAACAGAAACAATCAATGTGGTCTATTACATCAACGGAGAGGTGTTCCGAGTCACCCTCAACGAGTCGGAATGGGACACTTATAGAAACGGATGTTCTTGAATCGTTCGACTTGGACAATCCCTTGAAAATAAAATGCGGAAAATAACCC
>CACYPU010000006.1 GCA_902776365.1 uncultured Bacteroidota bacterium
CATTCACACATTCTCCCTCGACGTCTCCTCCTGGCCCCGCGGCACCTACCTCCTCCGCATCCTCACCCCCGCCGGCCCCACCACCAAGAAACTGCTGATCCAGTAGCCTGGGGAGTGCAAAGGAGTGCAAGGGAGTGCAGAGGAGTGCAGGGGAGTGCAAGACATTAGAACACCAAATGTTAAATTTTAACATTTCAGCCACGGTCGAAAGCCGTGGCTTTTTTGTTTCTATCAGTTTTTCGGCTCAACCCAGGCCAATAAAATATGTTACTGAAAATCAACATTTTGCATTGTCAATAAGGAGCAATTGCATAAAGGTCTGTAAATCAGCATGAAGTAGTCTCTAGGTCTTACTCTACTCTTACTCTTCTCTTACTCCGCTCTTACCCCCCTATTACGATAGTAAGAGATGGGAAAAAGAGGGTAAGGGAAATGTTAAAATTTAACATTTCGACAGTGGGCTGCAGAGGGGAAAAAGAAAACCCCGGGGCGATGGCTCCGGGGTTTTTCTTTCCAATGCGTTGTTTCCAACGCGAGGGGACGGAAGGGCTTACTTGTCGAGCTCGGCCTGACGCAGGTGCTGGACGTAGATGGCCTTCAGTCGCTTCTCGCGGTTGATGACACTGGGCTTGGTGAACTTCTGGCGCTCGCGCAGCTCTTTCACCACGCCGGTCTTCTCGAATTTGCGTTTCAGTTTCTTGAGGGCTCTTTCGAGGTTGTCACCTTCTTTAATAGGAACTACGATCATTGTTAATACCTCTTTCTTTGTTAAGGGTTAATAATTTGATTTAGGGTTTAAAAGGTTTTCAACCTTTTCAACTTTCACTTAGAACATCAGGTGTCCCTGGGCGGCGGCATCGTTGAGAGCGGCGATGATGCCTTTCTTGTTGATGATGCGCATGCCTTTGGCGGAGACCTTCAGGGTGATCCACATGTCCTCCTCGGGAATGTAGAACTTCTTGGTCTGCAGGTTGGGGCTGAAGGTACGTTTGGTGTGGATACGGGAATGCGACACGTTGTTTCCCACAATCACTTTCTTTCCGGTAATTTCACATTTCTTCGACATTGTAGTATACTTTTTATTGTTTTTTTACGTTATTTCTCTGCTTTTCCTTGTAACGGGTCGCTCCACAAGGTCGCGTTCCGTTTCAGAAAAACGGGTGCAAAAGTACCACCTTTTTCCGAACTGGCAAAATGTTTTCCCGAAAGGAAATGGTGTTTTAAGTTTTTTTAACATTTTAATAAATATAAATAACTGGAATACAATAGACTAATAAAAACCGTTAAAAGCGATTTAACATATTTTTTTCAGCCACTTAGCAACGTTTTTTGACTTTTTCGCATGGCATTTTCGCAGAAATTGGACACTTGGTTTGAGGACTTCGGGCGTGAGCTTCCCTGGCGGGGCATCGACGACCCGTATCGCATCTGGCTGTCGGAGATTATCCTTCAGCAGACGCGGATAGAGCAGGGGCGTGACTATTATCTCCGTTTCGTCGAGGCGTTCCCCACGGTGGCCGATTTGGCCGCCGCAAGCGAAGAGCAGGTGCTGCGGCTGTGGCAGGGGCTGGGCTACTATTCGCGGGCGCGCAACCTGCATGCCGCCGCCATATATATAATGAATGAATGCGGAGGGGTGTTCCCCTCGACCTACGAGGGCATCCTGAGGATGAAGGGGGTGGGGCGCTATACCGCCGCCGCCATCGCCTCGTTTGCTTTCCGGCTGCCTCATCCCGTCATCGACGGCAATGTCTACCGTTTCGTCAGCCGCCTCTTCGGCATCGCCACGCCCATTGCCACCGATGCGGCCTACAGGGAGTTCGAGGCGCTGCTGCTGAAGAAGATAGACCGGCGGCGGCCCGACCGCTTCAATGCCGCCCTGATGGACTTCGGCTCGCTGCAGTGCAAGCCGCAGCCCGACTGCACGGCGTGTCCTTTCGCCGACGAGTGTGTGGCGCTGCGCACCGGGCGTGTCGACATGCTGCCCGTGAAGGCCCCCAAGGCCAAGCCCAAGGACCGCTGGTTCTATTATTTCGACCTCCGGTGGAAGGAAGACGGCGTGGAGCATACACTGGTGGAGCAGCGCGAAGGGAAGGACATCTGGCGCGGCCTCTACCAGTTCCCCCTGCTGGAGACCGCCGAGGAGTTGGACGAGAAGCAGTTACGGAAAGAAGCAAAAAGATTCGCACAGGAAACCTTTCACCTCTCACCTTTCACCTTTCACCTCTCATCCCCCTTCCTCCACCAGCTCACCCACCGCACCATCCATGCGCTTTTTTTGCGTGCCGAACTTGCCTCGCGGCCGCTCCTTTTGCCCGAAAAAACACGTGTCGTGACGACAGGGGAAATAAAAAATATCCCCGTGTCGAGATTGATTGATAGGTATTTGCAGTCTTTGTGAATATCTTTATTTCGCAATGTCGGAAAAAAGTGGTATTTTCGCAGTCGCATTTAGGTAAAAAATAAGGTACAAAAAAACTAAAGAAAAAGCATGATTGGAGTAAACAAAGTAATCTTGGTTGGAAACGTTGGAAGAGTTCCTGATGTAGTCACTTTCCCCTCCGAGGGTTCGGCACCTGTCAAGAAGGCGTCGTTCCCCCTCGCCACAACAGAATACCGTCGTAACCGAGACAACGAGAGAGTAGAAATCACCGAATGGCACAATGTGGTGTGCTGGCGTGGCCTGGCCGACATCGCCGAGCGCATCCTCCACAAGGGTGCCCAAATCTATATTGAAGGGCGGCTCCAGAGCCGCACCTGGGAGGACAAAGAAGGCAACAAGCGCCATGTCACCGAGGTGGTGGCCGACAACCTGCTGCTCCTCTCCAGCCGTCAGCGCAGCGACGAGTCCCAGCAGGTGAACAATCCCCTGATGGATATCATCAATGCCGACACCGAACCGCTGGGCGACCTTCCGTTCTGAGAAAAGAGAGGCCGGCGCCTGCTAGCAGGCGCCGGCCGATAAATACCGACAGATGGTTCTATCCTAGAATCCCGGCTTCCCGAGGAGTCGGAACATGTTCTTTTTGTATGCCTCCACGCCGGGCTGGTCGAAGGGGTTGACGCCGAGGGTGTAGCCGCTGAGGCCGCAGGCAAACTCGAAGAAGTAGATGAGCTGGCCGAGGACATATTCGTCGATGCGTTCCACCTCGAGCTCGAGGACGGGCACGCCGCCCGAGACATGGGCCTCGATGGTGCCCTGCATGGCGCAGTCGTTGATTTCGGTGAGGCTCTTGCCCACCAAGTAGTTGATCCCGTCCAGATTCTTCTCATCGGTGGGCACAGGCACGTGTGTGGCGGGCTGCTTTACATGCAGCATGGTCTCCATCATCAGACGTTCGCCGTCCTGCACATACTGGCCCATCGAGTGCAGGTCGGTGGTGATGCTCAGGCTGTGGGGCAGCAGGCCTTTGTGCTCTTTGCCCTCGCTCTCGCCGTAGAGTTGCTTCCACCATTCGGCCAAGTAGCGCAGGTTGGGCAGCGCGCTCACCAGCATCTCCACCTTCACGCCGCTACGGTAAAGGACGTTTCGGGCGGCGGCATACATCATGGCGGGGTTCTCCTCGAGGGTCTCTTTCTCGATGCAGACTTTGCGCATGTCGCGGGCACCCTGCATCAGCTGGTCGACATCATAGCCGGCCATAGCGATGGGCAGCAGTCCCACGGGGGTGAGCACGGAGAAGCGGCCTCCCACATTGTCGGGGATGACATACATGGGATAGCCTTCCTGCACGGCGATGGTGTGCAGCGCTCCTTTCCGGGCGTCGGTGATGGCTACGATGCGCTGGCGCGCCTCTTCCTTTCCGTATTTCTTCTCCAGGTGGGCTTTCACGATGCGGAACGCCACGGCAGGTTCGGTGGTGGTGCCCGACTTGGAGATAACGGCGACGCTGTAGTCCTCGCGATCCAGCAGCGTCAACAGCTGGCTGTAGTAGTCTTCGCCGAGGGTGTGGCCGGCATAGACGATGTAGGGTTTCTCTCCCCGCACCATGGAGGCGAATTCCGACTGCAGGGCCTCGATGACCATGCGGGCGCCGAGGTAGGACCCACCGATGCCGATGACCACAAAAAGCTTGCTCTTGGCACTCAGCCGTTGGGCGTCTGCTTTCAGACGGCAGAATTCTTCATGGTCGTAATCTTCCGGAAGGTTGACCCAGCCAAGGAAATCGTTGCCTGCGGCATCCCCTTTCAGCAAGTGCTCTTTGGCTTTTTTGACCTCGGGGAGGACTTGATAGAGAGACTCTTGGCCGAGATTACTGGGCAAATGGCCCGTTTTGACGTTGAAATGTTCCATATTTTTGCTCCTTTTTTTGATGTAAATTCCTATTTTTTAGGCTCTAAAAAGAGGTTTTATAAAAATTTTTTAATTCGTAACTTCAATATTTTCTTGTAATTAACGAAAAATGAAAAAAAATATTTTTCATGTTTGAAAAAAAATATGTATTTTTGCACTTGATTTCTATAGTGTACCACTATGGACTTCAGAGAACAAAATAGATAAAAAAAAGAATATAATAACTATTAAAAAGATTCAATATGATGAAAAAATTAATCAAAGTGGGCGTCGTGATGTCGCTTCTGCTGGCCTCCACGAACGCCTTCGCCCAGGAAAAGGCCGAGTATCCTAGCTACGGTTTCTGGAGTGACTGGTCGATTGGTGGCGGTCTCGCCGCTACTTGGCAGTTGGGTCAGCATTCTTGGAACGATGAAGCCCCCGACTACCGTGACCTTTGGAGAAGATCCATCAACGTAGGTGCCGACCTCTTCTTCCAGAAGAAGTTGAACCATGTGTGGGACTTCCGTCTCCGCATGTCCTTCCCCACCTTCTGGCGCGGTCGTGCAGACAACTCCGACAATGTTATGGCTCGTTATCTCTCCGCTACCGCTGAGATGATGTTCTCCATCAACAACGCCATCTACGGCTACAATCCCGAAGATTGCCACCACAGTTGGTATCTCTTCGCTGGTGCTGGTGGAGCTTACGTCAGACATCCCGAAACCACCACTTATGCCAACAGCGACATGGGTCAGGTTCTTCCTGCCCTCAACGCTGGTCTCGGCTACAGCCTCCAGCTCTGCGAAGACTGGTCCTTCTATGTTGAAGGTGAAGCCAACTTCAATGACTGGCACCCCGAATTCTGGAAAGATTTCCTGGATTGGAACTATGTCCATTTCACTCTGCACACTGGCGTGATGTACAACCTCGGTCTCACCGAGGCTGACAAGGCCCTCCAGAATCAGAAAAAACAGGTCACCCAGGAGAACATCAACGCTCTCACTTCTCAGCTCAACAACGTCGAGCGTAATCTCACCGCTTCGCGCAACAACGAGCAGAAACTCAACAAGCAGATCGAAGAGCTCAAGGATCAGCTCGCCCAGGCTCTGCAGCAGCAGGGTAATGGCAACTGCGCCGCCGCCGACAGCCTCCAGGCCGTCATCGACCAGCTCAAGAAAGATCAGCTGAAATACTACGGTATGCCTTTCTCCGTCCTCTATGGTGTTGACGAGTGGAATGTCTCCGATAACGAGGAAGCCAAAGTCAAGGCCGTTGCCCGCGTCATGAAGGACAACCCCGACATCAAGATTCTCGTTGTTGGTTTCGCCGACTACACTGGCAGCGACGACTACAACATGAAGCTCTCCGAGAAGCGCGCCAAAGAGGTCAAGCGTCTCCTTGTCAAGCGCTACGGTATCGACGAGGATCGCATCAGCGTCGACTTCAAGGGTAAACAGAAGGATTATGCCTTCGGCGACATCCAGTATGCCCTCAACCGCCGCGTCAGCTTCTATCGCGTGATTGAATAGTTCCCTACTGAACTATAAAATTTCAGAGCGGGAGTTCCCTTCGGAATTCCCGCTCTCCTTTTTCGGTGGTCTCTCAGCTATCGGCTGAGCACCCGGTATTCTACCCGGCGGTTCTTCTGACGTCCTTCGGCGGTGCTGTTATCTGCCACGGGTTCGCTCTTGCCAAACCCTTTCCAGGATAGGCGCTCTTTGTCGATGCCCATGGATACCAAGTGGTCGACCACGGCACGTGCACGGTTCTCCGAGAGCTTCTGGTTGTGTTCCACGGTTCCTTGGTTGTCGGTATGTCCACGCAGCTCAATGGCCATCCCGGGGTTCTTCTCCAACAGTTCTTTCAGCTTGACCAACTCATTGTATGATTGTTGTAGCACCTCGCTCTTGTCTATGGCGAAATAGATATTCTCCAGTAGGACGACTTCGCCCACCTCGGGGACTTCCACGGGTGTCTCGGGTTCGGGCGTGGCGGACTCCTGCTCGATGCATACCACGCTCACGTCGTCGATGTAATAGTAGGCTCCGTGCAGGGGCGTCTTTTCTTCGCGTGTTGATACGACTCTTGATTTATTGAACGGGAAGAAGTTGCCTATGGTGAGGAATGTCTCTCCGCCCTCGGCCGTGAACTCCCCAGAGATTTCCATCCATTCGCGGGTTTCGGTCAAAAGCCTCTCGCGAGGGTTGACAACCTGGGGCTCAAAATATACTGCTATGGATTGACTCCCTTGTTCTCCCATGTCTATGGTTTCCCGGTTCATCACGATTCCTAGCGTGGTGTCTTCTATGCATTCTTTGGTAAACAAGGCTCCAAGTGTTGTTGCAGCATGGGGCGATTTTTCCGACAGACTCACCCAGAAACTCACCCTGTAGCGTTTGCCGGCGACAAGGGGGGTCTTGAGTTTTGTTTGGAGATATTCTCGATACTGGTCCCGCGAGCAGTAGATGCCGCAATAGGCATTGCCACTCCGGGCACTTTGGGAACCCAGTTTGTTCAGCGGGACAGAACATTCCCTACCGCCACAGGAGTTGAAGTAGTCACTGCTTCCGGCAGTGGGCTGCCACCAGGCGTCGACTTCCTGCATCACACCTAGCGCCTCAATGCGTTGTGGACATTCGCGATGCTCCTCGAACGATGGATTATATACCATGTTCTCAGTGGCTTGAGAATAGGCAGGCGTGGCTGAGAGCAAGAAAATGATGCTTATGATGTTCCTCCAGTGGTATTTCATCTCTTAAGGGTATTCATCATGCTGTCCCATAATAGTTTGGCGGTCCTGTCCCAGCTGAACTTGGTTCGCTGTTGGCGACCTCGTTCAATCAGCTCCTGGCGTAATTCGCCATTCCTTAATCTGCTGATAGCATGTGCAATGTCTTCCGGACTATGCGGGTCGATATATAGTACGGCGTCGCCTCCCACCTCGGGCATCGAAGTGGTCTTTGAGCATACAACCGCTGTTTCGGCATACATGGCCTCCAGTATGGGGATGCCAAACCCTTCAAAGTATGATGGATAGACTAGCATCTCGGAGGCCGAAAGTAGGGCGGAGAGGTCTTGTGGCTCCACATGCCCCGGCATGATGATGTCGGATTGGTGGTGCATATTGTCGTAGGCCTCGGCCAACTCGTCCTGCCACCACACCTTGCTGCCCACCACCACTAACTTCAAATCTGTCCACTCTTCCTTCACTATGTCGAAGGCTTTTAGAAGGTTTGCGAGATTTTTCCTTTTTAATATTGTACTTATAAATATTATATAAGGACTCCCTTCGGTGTAGCGTGCGCGGATGGCGGCCTTTTCCTCGTCGGAGTGGGGACGGTAATTGCTATGGGCGCCGTCGTAGACCACATCGATTTTCTCCGCAGTTATTCCGTAGGTGGATGCAATGTCTTTTTTGGAATATTCCGACACCGTGGCCACACGGGTGGCATTGGCCGCGAATCGGGGATAGTAATGCTTCATGTAGCGTTGGTGCGACGCCTTGAGGTTGCCTGCGGCGTGTTCAAAATTCAGGTCGTGAATCACTGTCAGTGTCGGCACCCCGGGATGCAACGGCATCATGCCGTCGGGTGTGAGGTAGAGGTCAATCTGGTGTTTCTTCAATGCCCGGCGTGTGCTCCATTCGAAGAACATGTACCACAGCACCGGATGTCGGGCTTGCGGGCATAGCACCACGGGCGTCACGTTGTCGGCGAAGAGGAACTCTTGCGAGGGCTTGCGGTCGAAGAAGAAGAAGAATTGGTGCTCGGGATGTGCCGTCACCATGCGGCGGGCGGTCTCGGAGGTGAACCATCCGATGCCGTCCATCTTGTTGTGAATCAATAGGCGGGTGTTGATGGCGATGCGCATTACCCTCTGCTCTTAATGGTTTCGTCGATAACCCGCGGGAAGTGTTCCTTTTCGAGCAGGTGGATTTTCGCTGCCAGCGTGTCGGGGGTGTCCTCGGGCGTTACCTCGCAACGCGCTTGGAACAGTGTGGTACCACGGTCGTAGTGATTGTCCACCAGGTGGATGGTGATGCCGCTCTCGTGCTCATGGTTGGCCACGACGGCCTCGTGGACATGGTGCCCATACATTCCCTTGCCGCCATAGGAGGGCAGCAAGGCAGGGTGTATGTTAATGATGCGGTTGGGGTAGGCGGCCAGCATGTTTTCTGGGACGAGCCAGAGAAAACCGGCCAGAATCACCCAGTCGGCACCTTTCTCGTGCAGGTAGTCCAGCACGGCTCCGTTCTCATAAAAATCCTTGCGGCCGAAATAATGGGACTCAATGCCCAGATTCTTGGCGCGTTGCGCGATATAGGCGTCTTTCACGTTATAGATGATGCAGCACACCACCACGTCCGTGCGCTCGGCGAAGTATTCGGTTATCTGCTGTGCGTTGGTCCCGTTTCCAGAACCCAGAATGGCCAGTTTTGTCATTGTAGTTATTGGAATTTTAAAATGCAAAGATAAGAATAAAAAATGAAACAGAGGCAAAACCACCGTAAAAAACCTGAAAAAAGATCAATGTGTGTGTGAGTGGGGTAATGGTCTTTTGTCGATGTGAAGATGCTCAATTTTACAAAATTTTATTAAAATGCCCCCTTTTTGCGGCCTGCAGGAGCTTCAAAAAACTGGGAAAAATGCATTTTTTTCGGAGATTAGACGTCATGAAGTCAGTATTTTAGATATTTTAACATAAAGATGAAATGTTAAAATATGTTTCCATGTCGGAAAAATTTCGTTTCTTTGCATCCAGTTTTATTAATCAAAATTATAGAAAAATGTCAGAAATTGCAACTAAAGTAACAAGTATCATCACCGACAAACTGGGTGTCGAGGAAAGTCAGGTTACCCCCGAAGCTAGCTTCACCAATGACCTTGGCGCTGATTCTTTGGACACTGTTGAGCTGATTATGGAGCTTGAGAAGGAGTTCGACCTTTCCATTCCCGATGAGGAAGCCGAGAAGATTGTCACCGTTGGTGACGCTATCGCTTTCATCGAGAACGCCAAAAAGTAACCTTTTTTTTGAATCGCTCTTTCCGCTTTATGGAGTTGAAAAGAGTTGTTGTTACAGGTCTCGGCGCGCTCACCCCTATTGGCAATACGGTACCAGAGTTATGGGATTCGTTAGTCAAAGGTGTGAGCGGAGCCGGGCCGATAACGCATTTCGATGCCTCTAAGTTCAGAAGCCGCATCGCTTCGGAACTGAAGGGTTTTAATGCTCTTGACTTCTTCGACAAGAAAGAGATGCGCCTCCTCGACGGCTATACGGTGTATGGCTTGATTACTGTCGACGAGGCAATGCGCGACGCCGGCATCACTGACACGAATGTGGATTGTGACCGTTTCGGCGTCGTATGGGGTTCAGGTATGGGAGGCGTGAAAAGCCTTCAGGAAGAATTGATGGGTTTTGCCCTCTCCGATGGTACCCCACGTTTCAGCCCTTACTGGGTTCCTAAAGTGATTACCGACATCTGTGCGGGACAAATAGCCATACGACACAACCTTCGTGGCCCCAACTATTGTACGGTGGCGGCATGTGCTTCATCTGCTGTCGCTATCAATGATGCGTTCAACCTCATCCGTCTGGGTAAAGCCGACGCAATGGTGGCAGGAGGGTCGGAATGTGCTGTTGTTGAGGCCGGTATTGGCGGTTTCGGCAATATGCGTGCACTCTCTACCCGCAATGATGACCCGCAGACGGCCTCTCGCCCGTTCGACAAGGATCGTGACGGCTTTGTGCTTGGCGAAGGCTCTGGCACTCTCATCCTCGAGGAGCTGGAGCATGCCAAGGCCCGCGGAGCGCATATCTATGCAGAAATCACAGGTACGGGACTTTCTGCAGACGCTTATCACATCACGGCGTCCCATCCTGACGGCTTGGGAACTATCAGTGTGATGAGGCAGGCTGTCGAGGAATCGGGTATGGCACTTACCGATGTCGACCACATCAATACGCACGGAACCTCCACGCCCATCGGCGACATCTCGGAGCCGAGGGCCATTGTGGGTCTTTTTGGCGATTATGCCTACAAAATGGCTATCAATTCCACCAAGTCGATGACGGGACACCTGCTTGGTGCTGCCGGTGCTGTCGAAGCCATTGCCACCATTCTTGCTATCAAGAACGGCATTGTGCCTCCGACAATCAACCATTTCACCGACGACCCCGAGATTCCGGCACTCGATTTCACTTTCAACAAGGCACAGAAGCGCAAGGTCGATTTTGCCCTCAGCAATGCCTTCGGATTCGGTGGACACAACGTCTGTCTGGCCTTTAGAAAGTATTAGCGATGTTGTTTTTCCCGAGAAACAAGGAAAGCAAGGAATTCAACAGTTTCTTTAAGAATATTTTGGGATATATACCCCGGCGTACGGAATTGTACCATGTGGCGTTTACCCACCGATCCTCATCGTCTTCCCATAAAGGCCATAGAATCAACAATGAGCGTCTCGAGTATCTCGGTGATGCCATTTTGAGCGCTGTGGTGGCAGACTTTCTGTACAAGAAATACCCTTTTCAAGGCGAGGGCTTCCTTACTGAGTTGCGCTCCAAGATAGTAAGCCGTGCCAGTCTCAATAAACTGGCAGTCAAGATAGGACTGGTGGAGTTTATTGAATACCAGCGTGATTCGACAGGTGGGTTTAAGTCCATTGGTGGTGATGCTTTTGAGGCTCTCGTGGGTGCTATGTATCTTGAAAAGGGATACAAGTTCACCCGCCGTGTGATTATCGACAAGATTCTTTGCACCTATCTCGATGTGGATTCGATGGCGACGACCGACTGGAATTTCAAGAGCAAGCTTATCGACTGGGGTCAAAAGAACCACAAGAAGGTGACATTCGAGGTGGTGCGTACCATTGCCCAGGCTCATGCCAGTCGACGGCAGTATGAAAGCCTTGTCAGCATCGATGGTGTACCACAAAAATCTGCCGTTGAATTCTCTATTAAGGCTGCAGAACAACTGGCTGCAGAAAAGACCTTCAAATCCCTTGTCGAACAAGGTGTGATTTCTCCGGCAACGACTTCTGCATAAGCCATTTCCGTGAGAATATTTCCGATAATTATACTGTTGTTGTCCGCCACTCCCTCGGTGGCTCAGTTTGTTTCGGTCCCTCTTGACGCAAGGAGTTGTGCTATGGGAGGATGTCATACAGACTACGATGAACGGAAATACGTGTCTGTCAGCCATCGCCAGGGCTTTGCTGTGGCGGGTATGGCCACCCAGCGGCTTGGCATCGGATGGACTCTTGGAGCGAGGGGATGGGTCATGGCGGACTATACGTATTTCGGTGACCAGGATTATTCTGAGCAGCAGATTTCTGCGGAATATGGCATGAACCTTGACGAACACCTTGATTTAGGTGTGGAGGGACGTTTTTGTCATCTGGGTACGGGTGATGGTTACTATGAGTCGGAACAATGGATGGCCGTCGCTGCGAGGGCAACACTGCGAATAGACTCACGAATACGTGTGTCGGCATTGGCGGGTACTCGTCCATGGGACAGGGAGCGTCCATGGCGGATGCATCTGAACGTGGCTTTTGTCTCGTCAAACGACCTTCTCGCCACGGTGGAGTTGGAAAGTGAGGGGGCTTTGCGTTTCCGCTGCGGAGCGGAGTATTGCTACAAGGAGCATTTCTTTTTTCGCGCAGGCATGGCGACACAACCACTGACATTGGCTTTTGGGTTGGGGTTGCGGTATGGAAACTATAGTATTGATGTCGCTGCCGAAGCGCATAATTCATTGGGTGTCACTCCTCAAATAGGTCTTGTGCTATGGTTTTGAAGCGAAGGATAATAGTATTGCTGTTGTTGCTGACTCCTTGGGTTGTGATGGCACAGGTGGATGATGCCGTCGAGTTGTGGGTCGACGAGAGAGAAGATACATGGGTCTCCGATATGAATGACCTGCTGTTACAGTTGGCAGACAACCCTGTGAACTTGAATGACACGAATGCGGTGTCTATCATTCCGTTTGTGACACCCTTTCAGTTGCGAAGTTTAAAGAACTATATTATCCTTCATGGACAGCTGTTGAGCGAGAAAGAATTGCTGATGATTCCTGGATTCGACAGCATGACGGTGGCGCTGTTGACTCCTTATGTAAAGATAGAACCATATTCTCCTCCACCTTCGTTGACATTGAGTGATTTGCTCTCTCGTGGCCGGCATACGGTGGTGAGTGGCATTGGAGGTACCGTTGAGCAAGCTCAGGGTTACGAGAACGGACGTTACGAAGGCGACAACTTGCGTGCGCTGTTCTGTTATTCCTTCAACCATGCGGACCATATCAGTCTCCGTATCAGTGCAGACAAAGATCCTACGGAAGCATGGGGGAAAGATAATTTCTACGGTTATCATCTGATGGTCAGCAATTTGGGACGAATTGAGAAATTGATTGTGGGCCGATATAATCTGCGGTTCGGGCAGGGGGTAACACTATGGACGGGATTCGAACCCTTCAGTCTGCTAGGGGAATCGCCCATACGTTATGGTGACGGTGTGCGTCCTGCCAGTGCTTTCAGTGAGCAGGGATGGCAGGAGGGTGTGGCGGCGACGGTCAACATGGGGAGAGGTGTCGCCCTCTCGGGCTTCGGCTCGCGTCATGATGGAGAATGGTTTGGCGGCGGACATATCGAATATCGCCACGAGAATCTCATCCTCGGTGCTACGCTCACGTTGACAAAGCTTGATGACAGCCTGTCGGTCGGCAATTATACATATAACCAAGACTATTTCCGGGGCGACAGGCAGGCGGCATTCGGAATAGATGCCCTGTGGCAGGTTGGTAGGTTGACTCTTTTCGGCGAAGTGGCCGTCGACCACAAGGGTGCTCCGGCAGGAATTGGCGGAGCGCGTCTTTCGGCAGGAGAGAACAGCATTGGCCTTACTTTCCGCCATTATGGCCCTCGTTATCACAACCTTCATTCTGCTGCTTACAATATGAGTGAAACGAGGAACGAGCAGGGGGTATCTCTCGACGCACGGTTGCGACTTCCATGGGCCATGACCGCATTGCTGAGTGTGGATGTTCATCGTTTCCCATCATTGAAATACGGTGTCTACGCTCCCTCTGCAGGTGCATGGCTGCGAGGACAGTTAACACGACAGTTCGGTCGCTCTGTCGAGGCGTCGGTCCGCTTTTCATTGCGACAGAACCAGCGCAATATCCCCAATATCGACAGTGTGCTCTATCTGGGAGAAGAATCTGCTAGACAGCAACTTCAAGGGCGAGTCAAAGTGTCGATGGACCCATGGATCTTTACCACACGTGGAGTGCTTTCGTGGTACGATGCCGAACAGACCGCGGGACAGAAAGGGTGGCTGGTGTCGCAAGAGGCGCGTTATTCCACTCGGCAATGGCAAATGGCTCTCCAGACTACATGGTTTGATGTCGAGGGTTATAATGCACGCATTTATCTCACTGAGAGTAACCTGCAGTATTCTTTTGGCGTCCCGATGCTGTACAATCGTGGCCTTCGGACATCTACGGTAGTGAGATATGATATAAATAAATGGCTGAATCTCAGTGCCAAGTATACGCTGACGTTTTATCCTGGACAAACGAGCATCGGCTCTGGTGATGCGATGACCGATGGCAATCACCGTCAGACTTGGCATCTCCAACTTCGCTGGAAGTTCTAATTATTCTTTACTCGGATACAATAATCTATTTGTTTTCGCGTTACGGAAACATGAAAGTTTTGTTGCTCGGTGCGACAGGGCTGTTGGGGCACAATGTGCTGCTACGGCTGGTGGAAGAAGGCCATCAGGTAGTAGCGCTTGTCCGCCATGCTGATAGTATCCGTCTTGAGAAGAGAAAGTGGGAGGAGGTGACGGGTTCGTTGCTCGACTACAAGACTTTGGTGAGAGCGTCCGCGGGGTGCGATGCCATAGTCAATTGTGCTGGCACTACCGACATGTCATTGCGACACTACGAGGACTATCTCCCTGTGAACAGGGATTTGTGCAGAATGTTGGTGAAGTTGATGGATGAACATGGAATCAGCACGTTAGTGCATGCATCAACGGTGAATACCATAGGGAATGGCAGTGCAGAATCCTTGGCTGACGAGACAAAGCCCATGCAAGAGCCTTTCAAGGGCAGTTTTTATGCCGACAGCAAGTATGAGGGTGAAGAAATAATCCTTTCTGCAGCAGCAGAGTCGCGTCATGTTGTTGTGATTAATCCAGGATATATGCTTGGCCCTTATGATGTTAAACCTTCGTCTGGACGGATGCTGCTGGCGGCATACAAAAGACCGATAATGGTGGCTCCCAAAGGGGGCAAGGCTTTCGTCCATGTTGACGATGTGGCGCGGGCGATGGTTTCTGCACTCACCAATGGTCGTAATGGGGAGCGCTATATCGTGGTGAATGGTGAAGGAATGTTGACAATAAGGCAACTGTATGAACTCCAAGCCCAAGTGTGTGGGTATAAGCAACGTGTGCTGACATGTCCTAACTGGCTGCTGAAAACGGTGGGTGTTGTGGGCGATTTCTTGCGATGGATGGGAGTGAAGACCCAGGTATCCCTGCGTAATATCAAGCAGCTGCTGGTTCGGGAATACTACGATAACACACATGCTCTATGCGATTTAGGAATAGAGTTTACTCCAGTACGGAAAGCAATAAGCGACTTCTACGAATATAGAAAAAAGTAATGATATGAAGAAAAATGTGATTTTTGTTTTGGCAGCGATGCTCTTGTTAGCATCGTGTGAAGTGAAAAGAACTGAAAAGAACTCGACCGGCAAGGTGCTTGATGTTTTGGTCGCCGCCAACCATGGCTCGTTGAGTGAGCCCACAAGGACGCTGATTGACTCTATCTTCAGTCAGCCGCAGCGTTGTCTGCCGCAAGTGGAACCTCGTTTCAACCTGGTGAAGATTCCGTCTGACAAACTCGCCAACGACAATCTGTTTCAGGCCTACAGGTGCATCGTTAAATGTGACCTCGGCAAGAATAACTCCAACAAAGTCTTCATTGACCACGACAAGTGGGCCAAGCCTCAGGTTTATGTCTTGGTGTCGGCCTCCTGCGAGGATTCTCTCTGTGTCTTGCTTCGCAAGTATGAGCCGCAGATAGTGAACGCCATCTATGAAACCGAACATCAGCGTTTCATTGCCCTCTATTCAGGGAGTGGAGGCAGTGGCGCCGTCATGGACAAGGTGAAAGACAAGTTTGGTTTTTCCATCTCGGTGGGTAGAAATTACCGTTTGCTGAAAGAGCAGGACAATTTTATTTGGGCTCAAGAGAAATTGGTAGAACAAGGGGAGAAAATGGTATTGTCCAATCTGCTGATACAGACAACCCCTTATGTGAGTCAGGAACAATTCGGTCAGAAACAGCTGCTTGATCGTCTGGATACCATGCTGTTGCGCTATGTACCGGGGGGTACTCCCGGGAGTTATGCCGGAATCGAGCGTGACACCACCCTATGCGATGTGTTGACCTTGTATGTCGATTATCCCGGCGCAAAATATGCTGTCCAGACTCGAGGCTTGTGGGGATTGAGGGAGACAAACAACAGAATGGGAGGCCCGTTTGTGGTCTATTCTGTTCTTTCTCCCGACGGACAGACAGTTGTCGATGTGATGGGCCTCCTCTATGCTCCCAAGCACGGGAAACGCGACTTCCTCCTGAAGCTGGAGGCAATGGGTAGCTCTGTTAAATGGTAAAAATGAGAAAGTCAGGGTTGGCCATATTGTCGCTGATGTTGTCGTTGCTGATGCCGTTGCAGGCCCAGCGGACAGACTTCCTGAGCAGCAGCGAGATTCTGCTGCTCGGCGGTGGCATGAACTACCTTGGCGACTTGAACAACCAGAGTGCGCTGACGATGCCTCGCCTTGCGGGAGGAATCGGGTTGCGCTACCGTATTGACAACCGATGGGCCTTCCGGGCCGAAGCCAGCCTCGGTTCCGTGGCGTGCGAAAAAGATTATATTGAACTGCGCAACCTGAGTTTCAAATCGAACATTTTCGAGCTGGCAGCACTTGCCGAGTTCAATTTCGCCCCTTATGGCCCCGGCGCCACCGAAAGCAAATGGACGCCTTATCTCTTCGGAGGATTGGCATTGTTTCACTACAACCCCATGGCGAGCTATTCCGTCTCCGAAGGAGGTACACAGTGGGCTGAGTTGCAGCCTCTTTGTACGGAAGGCCAGGGCTCGGCGGCCTATCCCGACAGACGTCCCTACACGCTTACCCAGCTCTGTATGCCGTTCGGGGTAGGGGTGAAGTTTCGTATCAGTAAATCGTTCTCATTCTCAGCCGAATATGGGTTCAGGAAGACATGGACCGATTACCTTGACGATGTGAGCAAAACCTATGTCGGCCGCGATGTGCTGATTGGAAACTCTACCGACGGCGCCTTGTCGGCTATGTTGGCCGACCGCAGCGGCGAGGTGGTCGAAGGTTATGTGAACGCCCCGGGCATCAAGCGTGGCGACGACTCGCTCGACGACTGGTATGCCTACTTCCACGTCTCGTTGGGCATCAATCTTGAGACGATGTTCGGCTGGATGCGGTCAAAACGTTGTAGAAAATAATCTTTCACGATAATACTATGGTAACATTAGACCAGATTGACAAAACGCGTGTGCCGCAGCATGTGGCCATCATTATGGACGGCAACGGCCGTTGGGCGATGAAACAACAGCAGGAACGCCTCTTTGGCCACCACAATGGGTTGACGGCGGTCCGTCAGGCTGTGGAGGCTGCGGTGCAGATGGGTGTGAAATACTTGACACTCTATACTTTCAGTACCGAAAACTGGAATCGCCCCCAGGCAGAGGTGGAGGGATTGATGGAACTGCTCATCACGGCCATCGAGGATAACACAAAAATGTTAATGGAAAACGGTGTGAAACTGGAAACCATCGGCGACTTTGGACGTATCCCCGAGCGCTCGCGGGAGCGTTTCCGCCAGTGTATGAAGCAAACCGCTGCAAATAGTACGCTGACGCTGGTCATCGCACTGAGCTATAGCTCCCGCTGGGAGATTGCCGAAGCTTTGAAGAAGATTTGCAACCAAGGTCTCAAGGCAGAGGACGTGAATGAAGAAACGCTCCGCAACTATCTGACAACAAAGGATTACCCAGACCCCGACTTGCTGATCCGCACCGGCGGCGAGCTCCGCATCTCCAATTTCTTGCTTTGGCAAATGGCCTACACCGAGCTCTATTTCAGCGATCAACTTTGGCCCGACTTCAAGCATGAAGACTTCTATGCCGCCGTGTTTGACTACCAGAGCCGCCAGCGCCGTTTTGGAAAAACAGAGGCCCAAGTGGAGGCTTCGGAATAAAAAAAGTTGCCTGAAGTGCAATTTTTTCAAAAAAAAGATACTTATATATAATAATTCATGTAAAAATGAGTTATTGTATAGATTAAGTATTAATGTTGATGAAAGAGATTAAGAAAATCCTACTGCTACTTCCCCTGCTGGCTATGCTCTCTGTTGCTACCCAAGCCCAGGTGGTTGTGGGCGGTAATGATGAATACGGCTTTGATTATCTGACTCCTAAGACTTACGAAATTGGCGGCATCACCCTTGACGGTGCCGATAATTTCGACTCGCGTGTTGTGCTGCTTGTGGCCGGCTTGCAGGTGGGCGACAGGGTGAAGATCCCGGGCGACAAAATATCTACCGCCATCGAAAACCTTTGGAAACAAGGCATGTTCGAAGATGTGCAGATCCGCGTCACCCGCATTCAGGGCAACATCGCTTTCCTCAAAATCGTCCTCAAAGAGCGCCCTCGCATGCTCCGCTTCGCTTTCAAGGGTGTGGAAAAAGGCGAGGACAAGAAACTGCGTGAAGAAATCAACATTAAAACAGGCGACGTGGTGACGGAAAACATGCTCCGCACTGCGTCGAACAAAATCAAGGGCTTCTACATCGACAAGGGCTTCACCCGGGTTGAGGTAGTGCCTACCACCGAGGTCTCTGACTCTCTGGGCCGACTCACCGTCACCTTCAACGTCAAACGTGGCAACAAGGTTAAAATCGACTCCCTTATCTTTGTGGGAAACGAGCAGGTCTCCACTTCCACCCTCAAGGGCAAGATGCAGAACACCCGCGACGTGAATTTCCGCAAATCGCTGCGTTTCTGGAAGAAAGTATTCTGGAAATCGTCGCGTTATATCGAGGCTGACTTCCGCGATGACCTTGACCGTATCATTGCCTACTACAACGAGGAAGGCTACCGCGACGCCCGCATCGTCAGCGACACTGTAATCGAAGTCCCTCGAGAAGTCCACGGAAACAAAGACCAAGACCGCATCAAGGTGAAGGTCGTCATCCATGAGGGCCACAAGTTCTACTTCCGCAACATCACTTTCTCCGGCAACACGGTCTACAGCGACGAAGTCCTGCGCCGCTCTTTGCGCATCAAGAAAGGTGATCCATACAATAAGCAGATGCTCGAGGAGAATCTCACCTACAACCCCTCGGGCACCGACATCACCTCGCTCTACATGGACAACGGCTATCTCTTCTTCCGTGCCACACCTGTCGAAGTGGCAGTGGAGAACGACAGCATCGATATCGAGATACGTATCGTCGAAGGCAAACAGGCTCGTATCCGCAACGTATGGATTGAAGGCAACACCATCACCAACGACAAGGTCATCATGCGTGAGCTTCATACCCGCCCCGGCGACCTCTTCAGCCGCGACGCCGTCCTGCGTAGCCGACGCGAGTTGTTGACGCTCAAGTTCTTCAAAGAGGAATCTGTCATCCCGGAGCCACGTCCCAATGCCGAAGACGGCACGGTCGATATCGTCTACAAGGTGGAAGAGGGCAGCACCAGCCAGCTTAACCTGCAGGGTGGCTACGGCGCCGGCATGTTCATCGGCCAGATAGGCATCCAACTCAACAACTTCAGCCTCCGCAACATCTTCAACAAGGACGCCTGGGCTCCCCTCCCTGCCGGCGACGGACAGAAGCTGGCACTCAACGCCACCACCAACGGCAGCTCCTACTACTCGCTGAGCGCTTCGTTCACTGAGCCGTGGCTCGGCGGCCGCCGTGCCCAGTCGCTCACGGGTCAGGTCTACCACAACTACATGAGCAACGGCCTCTGGGTGCGCTCAAACGACGAGAGTTTCTACAGCCTCCAGATAACTGGTGCCGGTGTGAGCCTCTCCAAACGTCTCAAATGGCCAGACGACTACTTCATTGTCTCCCATGGACTTGCATATAAGCATTATACCCTCCATAACTATAATAATCTGGCAGCCGGCCTTTTCGCTGATGGCCATGCCAACGATATCTCCTACGCCTTCACCATCTCGCGCAACTCCTTCGACTCCCCCTTCTACACCCGCAGCGGTTCCGAACTTTCGCTCAGCGCCTACATCACTCCGCCCTTCTCGCTCATCTCTGGCACCGACTATTCCTCGGCCAGCCCTGAAGAGAAGTATAAGTGGGTGGAATACTATAAGATAAACCTCCGTGGAGCTTGGATGCTCAATCTGGTGGGCGACGTGGTGCTGAGCACCCGCTTCCGCTTCGGCTTTATGGGATACTATAATAAGGACATCGGCCTCGCACCTTTCGGACGCTACTTCCTTGGTGGCGACGGCCTCTCCTCGTGGGTTCTCGACGGTCGCGAGGTCATCCCGCTGCGTGGCTATGAGAACAACTCCCTCACTCCCGACGGCGGCGGCTCCGTCTTCGACCGTTTCACCATCGAGCTGCGCCAGCCGCTCATCGAGAGCGCCAGCGCCACCATCTGGGTACTCGGATTCATCGAAGGCGGCAACTGCTGGACCGACCTCTCGCAGTTCCAGCCCTTCAAGATGTACAACTCTGCTGGTCTCGGCGTTCGCCTCTACCTCCCCATGCTCGGCCTCATAGGTGTCGACTGGGGCTATGGTTTCGACGGCGCCTATGGCGGAAGCCACTTCCACTTCTCCATCGGACAAAGCCTCGACTAGTGAAAATGAAAATTGAAAAATGAAAAATAACGGTAGTTATATTGACCTTGGACAGATAATGAAAGTTGTGCTGTGTGTCAGCATAATTTTCAATTTTCAATTTTCAATTTTCAATTCTGCCCATGCGCAGAAGTACGCCTGCGTCAACACCGACTATGTGCTCCGCAGCGTGCCCGAATATGCCAATGCGCAGAAACGTCTCGACAAATATGTCGAGGACTGGCAGAAGGAATTGGTCGACAAACAAGCCGAAGTGGACGCCTTGCGCGCTGATTTCGAGCAGGAAAGCTATCTTCTTCCAGACAACCTGAAGAAACGCCGTCAGCAAGAAATCAAGGCCAAGGAGCAGGAAGTGCGCGCCCTCCAGCAGCAGCGCTTCGGCCCCGGCGGCGACCTCGACAAGAAGCGGGCCGAACTCCTCAAGCCTGTGCAGGACCGTGTCTATGCCACCATCGAGCGTCTGGCGCAGGAGAAAAACTACGCCTTTGTTTTCGACAAGGCCGGCAGCTCGGCTGTGCTTTTCGCCAGCAAGAAGTATGACATCAGCGACGAGGTGCTCGAGCTGCTGGGTTACAAGCCCGGTGCCTCGGCGGCCCCCGCTGGTGCCGACGAGCCGGCGAAGAAACCCACGAATCCCGAGATGAAGGGACGTGAGCCCGGTGGACGCAAACCCAGTACCGACAAACCGATGAATGAAAGAAGAAACAAATAAAATAAAAATCCTATTTAGAATGAAAAAAACGTTGATTTTAATCGCAGCATGCCTGTTTGCCTTTGGTGGCAGCGCTGTGGCACAGAAGAACATCAAACTCGGACACATCAATTCTCAGGAACTCCTTCAGATTATGCCTGGCCGCGACGCGGCTAAGGACACCCTTCAGAAGGAGGCTGCCGAGATTGAGAACACCCTCAAGACCATGCAGGCCGAGCTCGAGCGCATCTCCAACGAGTTTGTGCAGAGACAGGCCGAGTGGACCGAACTCATCCGCAACACCAAGCGCAGCGAAATCCAGGACATGCAGAACCGCATCCAGGCTTTCTACGAGAGCGCCCAGAAGCAGCTCCAAGACCGTGAGGCCGAGCTGACCAAGCCCATCGTTGACCGCGCCAAGAAGGCCATCGAGGACGTGGCTCGCGAAGGCGGCTACACCTACATCTTCGACGGCGCTGCCCTGCTCTATTCACAGGACAGCGAGGACATCATGCCCCAAGTGAAGAAAAAACTGGGCCTCAACTAAGACCCAGTTTATTGTCTAGAAATCCAGCGCCGGGAGACCCGTTCAGGTCTCCCGGCGCTATTTTCGATGTGATGATTTTGTAGTGCATTTCAACCATATTTCGACCATATTTCAACCATTGTTTAACCATTTTAATGGTAGAACAATGGTTAAACAATGGTTGAACAGAGGTTGAAATGTATGAGAATGAGTAGATTGGAAGGATAAGCTATTACCGTCTGCGTCGGCTGTTACCCTGCTCGAGGCGTTCGCGGCTCATGCGCAGCCAGCGTTCGACGATTTCCTCGGTGACGGGGGTACGCTGGATGACGAGGACCATACGGTTGTTTTCCTGCGGAGTATAGACATTGATACCGCCGGCATGGACGGGCAGCAGTTGGTTGCCGCTGATGCCGAAGTTGTCGGTGAGCATATCGAAGGCTGCCTCGCAGCGGCGCTCGGAGAGCCACTGGTTGTGGGCTATGGAGCCGGTGAGGGAGTCGGCAGCACCAATCATATAGAATTCGATGGTGTCGGGGAGATCGCGTATCTGGTTGGCGAAGACTTGCAGTTTCTTGCGTGCGTTGTAGTCGAGGTTGTATTTGTCGAGCTCGAAGTAGACAACGGTGTAGGGCAGGTCGAGGGCCACGTTGATGTCAAGCAGTTCGTCGATGAGGGTGTTGGGTATGTAGTTGGGGTTGTAGTTGGGGTTGTTGTCGTAGTTGCGGAGCTTCTCCTCGAGGCGTTGGAGTTCCTGGTTGATGGAGTCGATGAGGAGTGAATCGTAGATGTTGTGGCGGTCATCGAGTTCGTTGAGGAGATGGTCGCGTTCTTGTTGCAGATGTTCGATTCTGCCGTTAAGGATTTTGAGAGTGTTGGAGGTGACGGCAGGCTGGAATTCGTGGTAGACGGTGTCGCGGACGACGGTTCGGGTATCGTAGCGGAATTTGTTCATGTGGGAGATGATGTTGAAACGGGCGCCGACACTGAAGGTGGGGATGAAGTCGAAGATGGAGTGGCTGTTGTCGTAGGGCGACCAGTCCCAGGTGGATTCGGAGCCGAAGAGTTCGAGGTGTCCGTAGAGTGCGGTATGCTCGGTGAGGGCGTATTCTGCGCCTCCTGTAATGCAGTAGGCGAGCTCGAGGTTGCGGCGGAAGTCGCCGATGTCGTATTGGCCGCTGTTGGGGTTCACCTGGCTGCCGAAGAGCATGGACATACCGAGGCCGATACCGGTGCGCCAGTGGAGTTTGGTGCGTTTGCCGACTTCATAGCCGTTGAAGAAGTTGGTCCAGTCGAGGGTGACGTAGCCCAGCAGTGACATGGCATGGGCGTGGAAGGGTTGGTACTCATAGTAGCTGCCGTCGGAGGGAACGCCGGTGAAGTCGACGAAGGGGTGGAGGGGATAGCGGGTCTGTCCGTCGACGTTGAAGAAGCTATAGCGCAGCGACACGGCGAGGTCGGGGATAATCCATTTGCCGAGTTCAATATGGGCATTGAAGTTCAGTTTGTTGTGTCGGGCCGAGGATTCAATCTCGTTGCCGATGAAGGTCTGGATACCGCCACCTAATCTGACGTACCAGTTGTCGAAGGGCGATGCAATGAGGAATTTCACTGTATCGCGGTCAGCACCCAAGGCCAAACCTCTGTTCCTTGTTTGTGCGGAGAGGGAAGTGGAGGTGATTGCTAATATCAGTATAATAAATAGTTTCTTCATAATATAAAGATACCAACTTTAGTTTACTTTTTGATATTATCGTTTTTCAGTTTTTCGTCTTCATTAATATCTTTTTCGCCGTAGGACTCGTCGTCGCCATAGCCGTACCCGTACCCATAGCCATAGCCGTACCCGTATCCGTAGCCATAACCGTAGCCATAACCGTAGCCATAGCCGTATTTCTTTTCGTAGGGCATCAGTTTCTTGTAGTGTACGTCGTTGAGAATGATGGAGATGTTGTGGAAGGTTTGCTCGTGGTACATCTCTTCGAGGTTGGCGAGCATACGTTTGTCAAATTTGCCGGAGCGGATGACGAAGAGGGTGTTGTCGGCGAGTTGCTTGATTATTTCGACATCAACGACAAGGCCTATGGGGGCGGTGTCGAAGATGATGTATTCGTATTGTTCTTTCAGTTCGGACACGAGTTTGTCGAGTCTGCCGTTGCTCAACAGTTCGGCCGGGTTGGGGGGAATGGGGCCGGTGAAGATGCTGTCGACTCCCTTGTTGATGAGTCCTGTTTTGACGAGCGACTTCCAGTCGTCGGTTTTGCCTGTGAGGTAATGGGAGAGGCCGGCATGTTTCCGCGAGTAGAAGATGCGGGTGAGAGAGCCCTTGCGCAGGTCGAGGTCGAGGATGATGACTTTCTTGCCACTGATGCCCAGGCTGGCGGCCATATTGGAGGAGACGAAGGTCTTGCCCATGCCGGGGAGCATCGAGGTGACCATGAGGACACGGCTCTTGCTGGTCGAGTCGTTGAGGCCAAGGAAGTCGATTTTTGTGCGTAGCAGACGGAAAGATTCCGAGAGGCTGTCGTGGTCATGGCCGCCGGCGACGATGTTGCGGTCGTCCTTTTTGTCTTTACCGGGAATCTCGCAGAGGAAGGGGATGGTGGTGGCGTTGAGGATGTCGTGGTGGTATTTCACCTTGGTGTCGAAGGCGCGGCGCAGGAAGAAAAAGGCAATGGGGAGTGCCAATCCGATAAACAGGCCCAGGAGGGTGGTGCGGGTTTCGTTGGGCGACACGGGGACACGGTTGATGCGTGCGGCGTCGAGCACTTTGCCGTTGGGTTCGATGGTGGGTTGGCTAATCATGAGTTCTTCGCGTCGGCTCAGCAGGTGAAGGTAGAGGTCTTCTTTGATTTTCTGCTGTTGCTCGAGGTTTTCAAGGAAGAGCTGTTGCTGCGGCACCATGCTGATTTTCGACGAGGCCGATGAAGCGGTAATCTGTGCTTCGGCGATGCGCTCCTGCAGCATGCCGATATAGCCTTCGAGAATGAGATTCATGCTGGAACGCATGTTGCGCAGCTCCTCGAGTTTGGATTTCACGACAGGGCTGTTGGGAGTATCCTTGTAGGCTTTGAGTTCGAGGACCAGGCTGTTGTAGGTGGAGACAAGCGCCATGACGTTTTTGTTGTCGATGTCGATAGTGGAGGGGATGAGTTGGGCGGCTTCCTCGGCCTGGTTGATGTGGACGAGGTAGCGGGCTTGCTCGAGCTGTCGTTTTAGATGGTCGATTTCTTTTTCCGACTGGATGCTGGATTCAAGGTAGCTCTGGCCAAAGGCGGAGATGTCGAGAAGTTGGTGTTCACGTTTGAAGTTGGCCAGCTGATTCTCTTTGGTGCTGAGGTCGGAGTGCAGCATGGCCAAACGTTGATTGATGAACTCGTAGGTTTCGTTGATGATGCGTTTTTTGTCCTTGATGGCATCTTCGTTGTAGACACGAATCATCTCGTTGATGACCTCAGCGGCACGGATGGGTGAGGGATCGCGGAGGGAGATGTTGATGATGGTGTTCATGTCGTTGTCACGACTCACCTGCAAGGCAGCGCGATAGCGCTCAGCGATAGCGCTTAGGCTGTAATGGCTCACACGGACAGGATGCCCGATATAGTCGTTGGTGAAGAACCAAGTTTTGTGTACTACGATGCGGCCGAATGCGGTGGCAGAGGTGTCTTCGAAATTGGCGGTCAGAGGCTCTCCTTCGGAGGGGATGATGCTGACGCTTTTGTCGTTATTGGCCACCACGTCGAGGAAGAAAGTGGCTTCCTCGTTGTCGTCGACAAAGTCAATGGTGTAGGGAGATTCGCCGTAGAGGTCTTTGCTGCGGCTGATGACGCGTGTCTTGGTGGTGTAAAGGATGTTGAGTTTGAGGCTTTGAGCCATCTCGCGTACGGCAGTCTCCGATGTGAAAATCATCATCTCGTTGTTGATGGAGCTGTTGTAGAGCGAGCGGGTGGAGAACATGCTTTTGACGGAAGCTTCACGGACGGTGCTTTCGTTGCTGCTGCCGGTGGAGGACCCTTTAATGAGCACACGGGCGGAGCTTTCGTATATTCGGTCTTGGTGGCGGACATAATAGCCTGCGATAAAGGTGCCGATGGCGCCACAGATCAGAAGCCAATGGATGTTCCTCAAAAGGGTGAACAGAATATCCTTGATGTGGATTTCCTGTTTCTTGCCCTCGGAGAGGAAGGAGGTGTTAGAGTCCTTGTTGTCAGCCATGTCCCTGTTTTCTTAATTTATTGGTTTTTAAATATGGCGAGAGAGATGATCAGCGATGCTGCCGACATGAGTGTGGATGCCATGCCGAGCCAGTAGCTGATTTCACTTCTTACGATACCGTTATTATATGTGTCTGCGATGATGAAGTCGTTTTGTTGCAGCATGAAGAAGGGGTCGTTGAAGATGTCGGAGGAGCGGGGGTCGAGTTGGCGCATGACCATCTGGCCGTTGATTTCCCTCATCACATAGATGTTGTCGCGTCTGACGTGGAGGTCGATGTCGCCCAGCATGGCGATGGCTTCGAGGAAGGTGCAACGCTCATTTGCGATGTTCAGCACCTGGCCTTTGCCACCACCGAGGAAGAAGATTTTGAAGTTGTTGAAGCGTACCATGACGAAGGGGTCGTCAATGTAGCCGCCTTTGCGGAGCAGGTCAGTCAGGGTGTCCTGGATTTGGAGGCGGGTGAGGCCTTCGACGTGTAACTTTCCAAGGATGGGGAAGTCGATGTCGCCGTTGACGTCCACCAGGTAGTTGCCCTGTTTGTCGGAAGCACCGTTGCCGAGGGTGAAGGGCGAGGCCAGTTCCTTCTTGTTCGAATTCGAGGTGGAGACGATGATGCTCAGCTCGTCATAGGGGGCGATGGTGGCTTCAAATTTGTTCTCGATTTCGATTTGGCTGCCATGGGTCATGTCCTGGAGGTAGTTGACCCTGCTGGGGGTGACGCAAGAAGTTGCCGTCGTCAGGATGGCAACTAGGAGGATTATTTTCTTGTAGTTTCTTTTTATTTTATTAGTATATAACACGTTATAATAATTGTCGGTTGCTTAGATAAAAAGCAAAGATACGGAATTATTTTTATATTTGTTCGTGTTCAATGATAAAAAATATATAAAAATTCAAAAAAAATAACATATTGTTTTAATTTGCAATATGTTATAAAAGGATTTTTTCTATGATTTTTTCTGCTGAATGTCCGTCTCCGAAATCGGTCGGAGGCGATGGCTTGAATCCCCATAGGTGGTTTGCGGCGTCAAGGATGCGTGAGGGGTCGGCGTCGGCCAGCTGTGCGGCTCCGGCGTCGACAATCTCCACCCACTCGGTTTCGGGACGAAGTATTACACAGGGTTTGCCGCAGAAGTAGGCCTCCTTCTGCAGGCCACCACTGTCGGTGAGCACTAGATGGGCTTGCTGCAGCGCCCCGAGAGTTTCGAGGTAGGAGAGGGGCTCTACAAGGTGAAAGGTGAGAGGTGAAAGGTGAATATTGAAAGTTTCTAATTGTTTTCTTGTTCTGGGGTGGATGGGGAATAAAATCTTGGTATTATACTGCTCTGCGATTCTGTTGAGTGCTGATAGTATGTTCTTTATGCGTTCAGGATGGTCGGTGTTGAAGTCGCGGTGGATGGTGGCGAGGATGAAATCAGTGGGTAGAGGGTAGTGGGTAGTGGGTAGCGAGGAATAGTGGAGGGCGTTATCGAGCATGACATCACCACTGAGGACCACATTGTCTTCTTTAAATCCCTCATTCCGTAGGTTTTGCATGGCGGTTTGTGTGGGCGCGAAGAGGAGAGAGGAGACATGGTCGGTGACCACTCGGTTGATTTCCTCTGGCATGTCACGGTTGAAGGAGCGAAGCCCTGCTTCGACGTGATAGACAGGGACATGGAGTTTCGCCGCCGCCAAAGCTCCCGCCAGTGTGGAGTTGGTGTCTCCATAGACCAATACGCCGTCATAATGTGTTGATAGCAAGACTTCCTCGATGCCTTTCAGCATGGCTGCGGTCTGTGCCCCATGACTGCTGGAACCTACTCCGAGATTGTATTTGGGTAGGGGGATGTCCAGCTCGCAGAAAAAGCGGCCCGACATGGTGTCGTCATAATGCTGTCCAGTATGGAGTATGTCTTCACAGATGGAATCGGCATATTTACCTCTGATAACATGAGAGATGGCTGCCGCTTTGATGAACTGGGGCCTCGCCCCGACGATAGTTAGTATTTTGTACATACGATTATTCTTTTCGCGATGTTCTTGAGGCTCTGCAGAGATGCTTCTTTCAGCCACCCCATGCCAAAGGGCATCCAGCGCTGGGGATGGGTGTTGATGAGGAGACTATAGTGATGAATGGGATGGTCTATGTTGCTGAGAGCATGAATGATATCGTCTGTGGTATGGAATGTCAGACCTTCTTGCTCCCAACGTTCCTGGTGATTGGGAACCTTGTCACGCACGCTGACACGATAGCCATCCCAGCGGCGGCCGGTGTCAGTGAGATAGAGCGTGGTATAGAAATCGGTGTCCAGCATGGGCTCATAATCAATGCCTAAGGCATGTATATCATAGTGATTCCAAATGTCTTGGCTATTCCATCGCGATTTAGGACTCCCATGGGCACAGGCGGTGTTGATGGGTGTCACTTTTCGTAGTTTATCCAGATTGTGGAGGAAGTCCTCGTAGGCCGCTTCCATGTTGCCGTTGCAGGTGGTGAGGCATTCGTAGTGGTACCCTGCCGTATGTCCCATGGAAACAATTTGTTGGATGATTCCCTCGTCATAACTCTCGGGTACGACACGGAAATAATAAGTGGCTTGCAAGCCCATCTCAGCCTCTATGTGCGCAATGCGCAGGGAGAAGTCGGGACGTAGGTCGACATCATGCCGTAATTTGAAATCTCTGTGAAGTTTCAAAGCCGTAAGCAATTCCCGATATTTGTCAAGTGTGAAGTCCATTATTTCAGATTCTCAATGAAATGGGTGAAGAAGGAAGCTACGTCAATCTTGTCGTCCAGCATCTGTTGTCTCCGTTGTTGGAACACTTCGTGAAGGTTGGGAATGGCAAGGAGGGAATCGATGGTGGAGTAGAGACGTTCAGGTTGTGAGGTGGGGATTCCTATGGTCAGGTGGTATTTTTGCTCAAGTTCTTCGAGGACTCCTATTTTCCCGGCGAAGTCGTTGAAACGGATGGAAGGGGTGCCGAGCATGGCGGCCTCGACGGCCATGCTCTGACTGTCGCCGATGTAGAGGGTGGCGAAGGCCATGATATGGTGAATGTCGAGCGGGTTGATTTTGAGGCGGTATTGCTCGAGCGAGAGGTCAAGTGGCCGCTCGGAGGTGATGTATACCTTGCCGTGGGGCAAAAGTTTCTGAAGGATACTCTGTGATATTTCGTTAGTGATTCCCTGAGCGTTGGCGCTAACATCATGGTAAGCTTTCAATTGGGCGAAACGTAGCAGGAAATAAGGCTCGTTGTGGGGGAAGTAACGGTCGACGACAGCAGGGTCGGGTGTAAAATGGTTGGGGTGGAGGTAGGCCAATTTATGGAAGCCTTCGTAATGTGTGGTTTTATTCTCCAGAGGACCATTATTACAGGAAACGGGTGAGAGGTAGTTGTCGGCAAAGGGTTTGACGGATTTGATAAACTGAGGGACGATGGCGGCATCGTCTTCGGCCATGACCACCGAGCGTCGGTGGAGCAGCCAAGCCACCTGTGCCACCTCGGGGGTGGAGCCGACGAGGACATTAATACGATGGGTGAGTGTGAAACGGAACACTCGCCAAAGTCGCAGCATCAGTGTGAAGAGGGATTTCTTTCCACTGGGAAGGATGTTGGTATAGGGCAGTCCGGATTGTTTGAGCAAGTCTTCGAGGATATCCTTTTTGCGAATGAGGATATACGTCTGATGCCCATCGCGTTGCAGGTCGGCGATAGTGTTCTTAAAAAGATGAAAATGGGCAGGGTGTCCGAGTTGGAAGAGGATTCTCATAGCTGTTTGATGACCTTGGCGGGGATGCCGGCAACAAGGGTGTGTGGAGGGACGTCGCGAGTCACCACAGCACCTGTGGCCACCACCGATTCGTCGCCGATGGTGACACCGTAGATGATTGTCACATTGGGCATTATCCACACACGGCTGCCGATGTTGACGGGTTTGACGGTGAGAGGATAGATTTCCTTGAGCGGTGTCTTGGTGGGGATGCAACCATGGGCGGTGATGGTGCAGCGGTCACCGATGGCAGTGTCGTCACCGATGGTAATCTGTTCGGGGAAAGCCCGATCGAAGAGAACATCGTGTCCGACATATACGCGTTTGCCAATACGGATGCCGCTCCAGCGAGCCATCGTGGCGCGCCACCCTTTAAAAGGGACGAAGAAGGTCAGACGGGAAAGGCTGAATCGCCAGAGTTGGATAAAGGTGTACTTTATCTTTCCCAATGGATTGTTTAGTCCGTGAAATTCAAGTATTTCTTTGCTTGGCATGGTTTTTATTCTTCTACTATAGTGAGACGTTTGTTGTTTTTCATCAAAGGAATTTCTTCGACGATGGACACATTGACGGGGACACCGAGTTGTTGATGCCAGAAATCAATGATGTATTGCTCTATGTCAGAGGTGTATTGCTCGTTAACTACCAGCCGGAAGGTGATGCCGCCATCCTTTCGTTTGACCACCTGATAGGCGGAAACGGATTGACGTGTCGGACGGTTGTTCTCTTGGAAGAAACCAACGAAGTTGTGAACAGTATAGCGTTGACCATTGGTGTTGATATAACTTTCACATTCTCTCCCCATGATGCGTTGAATTTTCCCATCTCGTACTTCGACAAGGTCTTGAGTGTCGTAACGCAGGAAAGGATGTGCGAAATTCCAGAAGTCTGTGCTGACTACTCGTCCAATACCGTCGGTGATGGAATGATTGTTATCATCAAGAACTTCTATGATGCCGTAGTAATTGCTGATATGGTAGCCGTCATGAGCTGGGGTCTCAAAGGTATTTGGAGTACCCTCGCAACTGTAAGAGTCAATGATATTACATCCGAAAGCCTTCTCGATTTCAGTACGATAGGCGGTCGGCAGAGTGGAGCCAGTAGTCATGATATGGCGAGGGCAATAATGATAGCCACCGTGACTATTGCGATACTGTGCCAGCAGATAAAGAGGTATGGGGTAGGAGCGGATGATGGTGGGGTGCGAACGTTCTATTTTGTCGAGGATGGTCATGAGAGTATCATCATTCATGGAGTAGAAAGGGACATAGAGACAGTTGTTTATCTTGTCCTGCAACTTTTTGAGCTTTCCGTGGCGGGCTCCGTTTGCAATCTTCATGTACGGGTCACCAAGACGGTAACCAGCCAGGTACCAGGTGTGGAGTTTGGCTGCGGTGTTGACGGAATAAGCCTCTTTGGAGACGTAAAATGAAAAAGGCTCTCCGGTGGAACCGCTGGATCGTGATGAGATGCGCTGTTTGATAGGAAAGTTCTCTGCAGAAAAACGTTCGATACCTTCTTTGCGCATAATGCTTTTGGAGACGATGGGGAGTTGGTCGAGGGTGATGGTATTAGGATTCAAATCGTGGGTTTGAATCCATTCGCGGTAAAAGGGCACCTCGTTGGCGACATAAACAATCAACTTTTGTAGTCTTTCCTGTTGGAAAGATTCCATCTGTCCAGGAGTCCACATCTCAGCCTCACTGAGCAACCGCAGGTACTTGTGTACCTGCTCGCCGCGCAAAAGGTCGCTCAGCGGCAGGATGATATGTTCATGCAGAAATGCCATAGGTGGTGTAGAGTTTATCTTTGATATTTTCCCAACGGTAGCTGGCGACGGCTTGATGAGCCTGTTGGATGATGGTCAATGCGATTGCTTGGTTTTCGATGGTCCATAGCATTTTTTGTGCCAGTTCGTTGTGATTGTTGTTGTCGAATAGCAGTCCGTTGTTCCCGTTCTTAATCATGTAGGGTACTCCTCCAACGCTTGATGAGATGACTAGCAGGCCAGCATTCATGGCTTCGAGAAGGGATACTGGCATATTGTCGACTGTCGGCGAGGAGAGGAGGATGTCTGCTTGGTCCAAGTGATGGTAGATGTCTTGATTATCTACTTTACCAGTGAAAGTGACATTTTGCAGTCCCATATCTTTAACCATCTGTTTCAGTACTGCATGCTGAGAGCCGTCACCGACTAGCGTCAGGGTTGATTTCGGTAATTCGGTTAGAGTTTTTTGGAAGGCACGTAGGATGCAGGGAATGTTGTAGAGGATTTCGTGCGCACGGGTGCAGATGAAGTGGGGCTTCAGCGTCTCGCGTTGGCGGAACAGCGACTCGTCGAGCTCGATGATGTTGGGAATGATGGTGTAGGGAAGGTGGTGTTTTTCGAAGATTTTGGCCAAGAATCCAGAGAGGACAATATTGGTATTGGTGCGGGTGAGGTAATGGCGTACCAGTTTAGGATGTCGGTCGAAGAAGGATTCGCCACCACCGCCATGATAGGTCAGCACCAGGCGTTTCTTCAGACGTCTGCCAATAGTGATGCCGATGACGGCAGGAAGAAAACCCCAACTGGAGCAGCAGTGGATATGCAGCAGGTCGTAGTGTCTCGCCACAGAACGGAGTCGCATGGGAAGCAGTAGACGACGTAGCACAGAGGCCTTGGTGGAGAAGATGTCGGCGGTGTGGCCCTCCTCACGCAGATGCTTCTGCAGGAGTTCCACTTGCCCGGAGATGCCCCCGACCCCTGGCTTATAATTGCATATCAACAGAACTTTCATGTCTCAACCAAAACTAAAAAAACAATCAAAACGACCTGTCTTATCCTAACCATGCAGGAATTTCTTTACTGTAACCATAATTATACACTTTGTGTATGCTATGTCCGATAGAAAAGTTTTCAGTATTGAAGTTAATCAAGTAACCGATGGGTTTGTTGGTAAGTTTAAGGTATGTCATTAATTGTTTAAAATGGACTTTTTCAAGTTGTGAAACTGATTTTAACTCTAGAATCATGCAGTTCTCGACAAGAATGTCCAATCGGAATGCAAGTCCAAGGTCTTGGCCAAGATATTCAATTTTAATTGGAACCTCTTGCTCTGCCCTCAAATCAGCATTATCCAGCTCAATCATTAACGCTCGTTGATACACGGATTCAAGTAGGCCCGGACCAAAGTGCTGATACACATTCATCGCACACCCTAACACCTGATATGATAGTGTTGTAGAATAATCAGTCATATTGTGTCTTGAGAAAAACGTGTTATTTGGTTGTTTTTTTAGTTTTGTTTGAGACATCAGAACAAACCGCGGGAGCCGAGTTTAAAGTATGCCCAGGCGACAGCCATCACCGGCACTATCCAGTACCATATCTTGATGAACCTGTAGTTCTTTGCGTTGAGCAGAGTGATGCCGTAGGCAGCCATGATGAGCAGCACTGGCAATCCTGGTAATAGGAATCGTTCCGAGTTGGAGAATCCGCTTACGGAGACGATGCCGAGGTAGGCAAAGACAAATGAACCAATGAACGACAGATTGCGCCAGTTCTTGGTGATAAACAGGGCGCTGAAGACAGCTATAAGAACAAATCCGCCGAGGAAATTACGTACGTAGTTGCCGCCGCTAATCATCTGTTGGTTGTATTGTTCATCAACGTCTACCATGGTGGGGAAGGGAAGAACGAACATCATAGGTGCCATGACGGTACCGGTGGCGTATTTCGCCCATTGGTTACCTTTGGCGGTTTGAGTATTACGTTTGTTTTCTACATTGGTTTCACGGTCCTCCAGATATCCGTCAACCTCGTTCACGATGGTGCCACCTGTCAATGTGAATGCCGCCAAAACGCCCCAGCTAATCAGCATGAATCGTTTTTTGTTACCAATAACAGAGGTGTTGGTAAAGACCAGAGCAGTGACGAAAGCGAATACGGCGGCAGCGCCTAATACTGTGCGGAAGGTGAAAAGTGTTAATGCCAGAAAGGCTGGCAGGATTATTGATACTACGGAATATTTTTTGCTGCGTAACAGATAATCTGCGCGTTCCAGATAGGCAACTATCAAGAAAATCATAAGAGTCTCTTTCAAATGTAGACCACAATAGAAGATGAGGTTGGGCATGAAGCAGGCAAATATGGCTGCTATACGCCCTCCTTCCTCTCCAATATTGCGTTTGGCGAGTTTGTAGAGTAGCACTACGGTCGCTGCGCTGAAGCAGGCATTGATGAGGCGAGGGTAGAGTATGTTATCACCAAATATTTTTGACAACAGGGAAAGATAGAATACATAGCCGGAATCAGATACTGTCGTGGTGTCGATAAATAGGTAGTTCCAAATGGAAGAAATAGAGGAGTCTCTATTCCCTATAGATTCTTCGTAGTACCAAAGGGAGTCTGCAGCCGAGAATTCAAATGGGATACCTGTATTAAGAGTATAGTAAATATAAGAGAAGAAAACCCAGAAGACTCGTAGCCCTAGCGCAGAGAAAAAAAGGTACTTCAGAAATTTTTTCTCTGGGATATCCTGCCATTTCTGACTGCATTGTGCACTCAGCAAGAAAAATCCAATGACCCATACGATGCCCATGATGATAAAAACAAAGGACATAGCATGACTCAAGAATAATAATGAAACTGTAGTTAGAGCCCCAAGGTAGAGGTAGATACCTGTTGAGGCTATCTGTTTTGGGAAAAATGGAATCATCCTATTAACTTTCTTTTGAATTTGATTAAGCGAGTTCTGTTTTTCTGACCTACAAGGTCAAGCACATGGTCTTTCCAGCCTTTCTTTTTAGTAGACCAAGACGCCAACCCTTTGTGTTCGCAGTAAGTATTCTCGGTACGTATATATTCCCCAGTGGTTTGTCGGGGAGAGAAGTAATCTACAGGGAATACGTGTAGGTCTTTGTAGTCCTGCTCTGTACCATCCTGCCGGAATCCGTTGGAAGCCATAATGCCAGTAATGAACAGCACATTGGTAGTTAGGTCTAGTGAGCCGTCTGGCTGTAGGAAATGCCGGTTTCTATAGGCTTCCATCATTTCCGTCACCCATTGACCATGAGGTTCGGAAGCGCAGACTCCCATCATCACGGGATTATGCTTGCTACCCTCAATACCGGCAAAGGCATGATAATGCAGTAAGTCGTCAAATGCTTTGTACACTTCAAAATCCACATCAAAGTATACTCCACCCATTTGCTTTAATGCGTATAGCCTTACATAGTCGCTTACAAAGGCATACTTTCCTGCTTTGTAGGCTTCTGCTGTATATGGTATGCTGTTGATATCGAAATTGTTTTCATCCCATGGTTTGAATTCCCAGTCGGGCATATATTTGTGCCATGTGGCGATGCAGTCTTTAGCCAACAGAGGCATCTCGCCTTGACCGAACCAACAATAGTGTATAGTCTTTGGTATCACGATTGTTTGATATATTTGAAAGCGTCTCGGTAGCCTTGGTATAGGGCACCGATGGCGGGCCAGTATTTGGGGTAGAGGTTGACGAGGGTGCTGTAAAGGGCATAGTTCACTATGCCATAGATGCCACCTATAAAGTTGTGCAAGCTATGGTGATTCGACCAGATGTGCCTGTGCCAGAAGATGGTGCGGTTGCGGGCGATGGTGTATAGACGGTTTCGTTTGGAAGTGAGGCGGTCGGGCGCTGGTCGGCCGGCCGCGGCATCCAAGTGAAGGTAGTCCGTGCTGTGGGTGTAGGCTATCCTGCCTCCTTGTAAATACAATCTGTAAAAGAATACGGCATCGTCGTAGGCAGCATAGCGGGAGAGCCTGCCCTCCTCGAGCCATCGTTCCTCCTCAAAATGAACTGCTTTGGCCTTGTCGGACTTGACGAAGAAACAGGCGAAGGCCCCTGTCTGACACAATCCATCCTCACAATTGACGTATGTGCGATGGCCTCCGGTTGAGGCAATAGTGTCGAACCACTGCGACTTCCGTTGGTTGTAGAAGGCCTGCCCTGTGAATGCAAGGCGCAGCCTCTGGATTTTCTGTTTGACGGTGGTGCGTATAGCAGCCTCATTGTGGTTGCTCTCCGACGGCAAACCACCGCCGAAAGCCAGTACACTGTCAAGCTGTCTCGCTTTCATATTGGAGTACAACTGTTCTGCAAAGTCAGGAGGGAAGTCAAGGTCGTCGTCTAGTACCAATAGATAGTCGTTTTGTGCTTCACGGATACCGACGGCCCGTTGTGTCACCATCCCTTTGTCGCTGTAAACAATACGCTCATATCCAAGTTTATGGTCGAGTTCGTAACCATAAGGAATAACTACAATAACTTCTGAAGGCTGGATTGTCTGACGGGAGATGGCATGAAGCATTTGGCGATATTTCTCACCAGTATTTCCAAGAGTGCGTATGACTATTGAATAGTTAAACATGCTTGATAAGGAATTGCTTGATGTTGGATCCAAGTTTCTGGATTTTCATTCTCAACTTCAGATAGGCGATGGGCCTTTTATATAGTCTTCGAGTGGCTTTTGACTGCAAGTTCCAGTCTACCTTATTCAGCTCTTTTCTGGCGGTGCTGCGATACTGGGTGGTGAGCAGATAGGGCATCAATCCATAGGTCCGCAGATTGTCAATTAGTTGTTTGTAGTCACTATTGGTTTTCTCTTCAGATTCCAAATATTCGAGATTCCACAACATGTGCTCCTTGGGGTCACGCAGGTGATGGGTGCCGCGATAGGTGACGTCAACGTCCTGGTTGTAGTTGCTCAAAGGCTTATTTAAAAATACCACTTTGTGCTTTAGTGCTATTCGTATCCACAGGTCGAAATCCTCTCCCATCTTTAGATTAGGTTTGAATCCACCAGTCTCGTCGAAGATTGCCCGCGGAATGGCAACCGTAATGCTTGTCAGCGGCATACAGAGTGTTTTGGCATAGACTTGGCAGTAATTGATTTCTCCTTCAATGAATGTTTCTTCCACTCCGATAGGGGCTATCCGTTTCTTGCCATTCTTGACTATATAGTAGCTTGTACCGTAGATACCTGCGCTTGGGTGGCGCCCTATCAGGCCTGCCATCTCCTCAAGGAAGGTTGGTTCCCACCAGTCATCGGCGTCGAGGAAGGTGATATAAGATGCAGTTGATAGTTCAACGCCTTTGTTTCGGGCATTACTGACACCGACATTCTTTTCTAACCGAACTATCCGAATGCGCGGGTCTGTGAAGCCTGCCACAATCTCGCTGCTGCCGTCGGTAGATCCATTGTCTATGATTATCAGTTCGTAGTCGCCAAAGGTCTGCGCCAAGACACTCCCCACGGTCTTTTGGACGTAAGGTGCTTTGTTGTAGAGTGGAATGATGACCGAAAAGAATGACATATAATAATTTATTTGCTCATTGAACTGCGACTTTGCACCACCGCAAATCTATCTTTAATCTTCAAGAATGGGTGCTCTAAAAACCAATATGATAGTTGTGCTATAACTAAAGTGACAACTGTAATCAGTGCATATATCATAGGAACCTGTACCGAAACGCTCAGATTAAAATTTAACTTCTGCCAAATGTTGGAGAACCCCCATATAAGCAAAGGATGGATAACATAAATTCCATACGATATTTTCCCAATTCTATCCATAATTTTGTTTTCCAGGTTTATTAGAGGCTTTTGCTCAGACAATTGTCCAACGATTGCCACTAGTGACACAACAGCTACAATCTGTGGCTGTATTATTGCAGGTACCATTTCCAACCATTGTGAGAATATTAGCAATAATACCGCGGTAGATGCAATCCATTTATTTTGTACCAGTTTTAGAAACCATTTATTGCGCTGATAATATAATACTGCCCCTAAAGCACCAGTCATCATACAGTCGAAACGAGTAATTGCAAAAAATCGAAAAATCGGACTCTTGTCTACAGGAGTCCAGAATAGGATCTTACAGGTTATCCACACCACCATTATCGTCAATATAACATATATGATACTTTTTAATGAAGTTTTCTTCACAATCCAAGGCCAAAACAAGTAGAACTGTTCCTCAACGCCTAAACTCCAGTAATGGACGACTGGCCATAACGAAATCCCCATAGCGAATGGAATATTGGCGCCAAAGAATATGTAATATAGTAATTCCTTACCGAAGGCTTCTTGAGTAAGCAGAATTGCGACTCCAAGATACACATAATACAAAGGCCAAATACGTAGAATGCGACGGACATAGAACTTTTTGATACTGATACCTCCAGTTTGCCCTTGTTCATTGAGTAGTAGGTATGTTATAAGAAATCCACTTATTACAAAGAAGAGTGTAACCCCGTCAAGCGGAAAAATTGAACGATAATCACCATCGAATCCCCAATATCCAAAAGGACCAAGAAAAATATGCCCCCACATTACAGTGAGTGCAGCTATCGCTCGGAGGCCGTTTAGGCCAGGAAGATGGATGCTTTGGCTCATGGTTTAGATAATAGAATTGATCTTCCTGAACAAAGTAGGAGATATTTTCAGTGCTCCAAATTGTATACGATGTCGAAGTTTTGTGCGACTCACACGATTGTAACAATCCCAGTCAATGAGTTGTTTTAAATGGAGGTCCTCATTTGGGGTGTTATCAATAAAAGCCATCTGGTAGCATTGTGTCAGGGCGCGATAAACGATGGTTTTATTGATGCTGGTCTCTTGGCCAAACATTTCCGACAAGTCGTTCCCAATCAGTATCAGGCTCTCCTTGCTCTTAATGCCGCGGGTGGTCATAATGCTGCCCGGGCGGACACGGTAGTTGTAGAGTACGTCAGGGATGACCTTGACACTCTTGGCCCTGAAGCAAGCACGGGGGGTGAATTCGTTGTCTTCGTGTAGGATGCCCTCGCGGAAGTATAGATTGTTTTCTGTCAGGAACTCCCGTCGGTAGCAACGTTGCCACACACAGACAAAGGGAACGACACATGCTTCAAGGGCGTGGCGGTTGTAGTAATCCCATCCGGTGGAGTGTTCCGAAGGAAGAATATCATTTGCATTGGTGTCGGTACGTCGGCAGGCGAAACATACCATGTCTGCCCCCTCGCATTCGGCGAACAGACGACTCAGCATTGTGGGCTCCACCCAGTCATCGCTGTCAACGAATACTACATAATCGCCTTTTGCTGCCTTCAGGCCTGTGTTGCGTGCGGCACTGAGACCACCATTCTCTCGGTCAATTATCCTCATTTGAGGAAACCGGTTTTCCATCTCAGTGAGAATTTTGCGACTGCCGTCTGTAGAACCGTCGTTTACACAGATGACTTCATAGTCGTCGTAATCTTGCTGCATCAGGTTCTCAAGGCATTGGCTGAGATACTGCTCAACATTGTATACTGGTACGATGACGGAAAATATCATAAACTAATGATAGGTAACGTTGCGCGAATTACACCGTGACGGAAATATGGCCTATTGTCTTTATAATCAAAGATTAACATGTGACCATCAGAATTCTCGATAGATGAAGCGAGTGGAGATAATAAGGAGTGAACCTTGTCAAAGTCATCATTGTTATGATAAGTGCAACATGAAACTTTTACAGTTCTAGTGCATTTACTAAAAAAATCTATACTAGATTTTAGAACATTGACTTCAGCGCCTTCAATATCCATCTTAATAAATGTGGTGTCATTTTTTAAGTTCTGAAGAATTGTAGGCAATGAGATTGTATTGTCACAATCTTTATCACCTAACATTTTAAAAATAAACTCCACTTTATTCTTGTAGGGTTTGAAAGTTTCTTCCAATGGACGTTCCCATTGTTTGTCGCATTCAATGATTGTGACATGAGAGACCTGATCAATTGCATTCAACGAAAAAAGTCCTTCTGCACATCCCGCATCAATTAGAATGTCTCCATTTTCTATCTTGTGATTAGGGGATTGATATTTGTGCGGAGTTTTTGTTAGGTAACCTTCTCCAATCTCGAGAATGTTCTCCACGCTCACTGCATGAATATAATAGTCAAGAGCTTGTTTCTCCGTCCAAGTTTCAGGGAAAAAGAGTTTCTTGTTTTTGTGTATAACATAAGGGAGATGGAAACAATCGTCAATTCCGGTGGTGGGTTGAATTATAGTCCGGATTTTTTCATAGGGGAAAGTCAAAAAAGTTTTATGCTGTTTGAGAAAGAGAAGTTCGTCATAATATTGAGAATGATTTTTGCTGTTGTCTGGATAAAAATGTAATACACTTTTATACATTTTGATGCGAGAAATGTCTGTTTTCAGTATAGTAACGAAATCTTGCCATGATGCAGTGTTTCTCCTCAATAATAAGAGAGAGAAAAACTTAATTGTACGTTTAATAATTAACGGATAGATGCTCATTTTTGGTACATTATTGGATACCAGAATTTCTCGTTGTTGTATTTGTACCACATGTGACAACCCATTGGCAGGGTGTTTCCCGTCAGTTTGTAGCATGTTTGAGGTCGCATGTCAAAACTGAATTTCAACGCTTCGCGGGCTGAGGGGATACGGAATAGACCATTGTACTGGCATTGTGCATAGGCTTTGTCTTCCTGTCCCTGTTGTTGTATGTAGTAATTCAGAGTATTATGATAACCCCATACGGCGCGGAACAGAAGCCATAGCCGTAAGTATGGTTTGCTTTTCAAGCGCTGACGATTGTCCAAGCATAGCCTGGAGTATCCTTTCAAAGGTTTGTTTAGTTTCTTTGTATCAGTCAAAATATCAATAAAAGTCGATACTTTTCTCAGACAAAAGCCACCATTGCCGACTTCCCAGTGGTCGAGGTTTTCCACTTCATTGCTCCACGGACAAAGCCAGGGACCACCAATATAGTCGTACCCTTGTTTGCACCAATAGTCAAGTTTATCTTCGAAGATATAAGCATCCAGTTGATAAATAAGCATATACTCGTATGCTTCAAAAGCCTTGTAAAGTTGGGGGGAAAAACAGAGTTGGTTGTATGCTTTTACACCATCAAAACATTTTGGTGCAAAGACCTTTTTGCGAAAAGGAACATTGTATTCTGCATTCAGTTCTTCGTATGAAGATGTGTCAAGAGAATTGCTGCACAGATAGTAGATGTCGTGCTGATTCAATACCTTCAGGCATTGCTTCAACGAGGATAGTTCGTCTCCAGTGATGTTTGGAGATATGATAGGTATAACTATGGCCACGTTCTGGATCACTGTAAGTCAAGAAGTTTTATTAGTTGTTCCGAGCGGCCGCTCTCCATTTTTCTGGCGAAGAAAGCGCCAGTAGTTACTATCTTATCGTAGTCTTTCTCGGTGAGTATTTGTGGGTTGGCCCCATCGGACCCCCAATCGATATAGCGTTTGTGGTCGTTGATAAGAGGTAGACCACTATTGGCCAATAGTGTGGGCAGGCATATTTCTTCGGCAATGCTGGTATGGCGGAATCGACTTAAATAGTCGGGATGCTTGTCTATATAATCCAGTACGCTACCAATGGCTTTGCGGGAGAGACTCCAGTAGGTGCCGCCGCCATAAAGATTGCCATTGAAGTATTTGAAAGCACGTCTGATACCTAAACGGCGCTGCAGATTGATCAATTTGCGGGTAAGCCACGCACCTTTTGTTCGTGAACTGTTGGGACGCAACCACCAGTATTGAATACGGTTTAATCCTCCTTCGTTGCCCCAATCCCGGTGAGGCAATGGGAAGTGCTCCAGATAGTTGTCGTTGCGATGCACTTCACAGTAGGCCTTGAACTTTTCTAGAGGCATGGTAGGATAGTCACTGCCGGTGATGAGATGGAAATATTGCAAATCGGTATGCTTATAGGCTTCTCGCATCAGCAGAATAATGGACAACAGATGCTTATAGTCGCCCCATTCTATTGGGTATCTTCTATATAGATTGATGTGCGTCTGTTGTAGGAACGGGGTATAATCTTCCTGACAGTGACAGTCGAGGTGAATGAATATCTCGAAATCTTCATTGAAATAATTAACCAGCCTTTGAAGTTGGGATAGATCCTTGTATGCAGTAATCAATATAGCCTGCCTCATAATAGTTCTTTAAGCTTTTCGTGAAGCAGGGTGTAGTACTGCCATATTATATCCGGTGCTTGTGGGGTGAGTCTTGCTTGGTTGGCGAAATGGCGATAAGCATTGGAGTCACTTTCGAGTTTGCAAATCTGTGAAATGAGTTGAAGGTTGTCGCTTTTGGAAGACCAGAATAGGACGGCCTCCTGGTTGATGATATCGGGGTCGGGGGTGTTGTCGCTTCCATTATAGATGGGTACGCAGCCACTCTTGATTGCATCGAATATTTTTTCAGTCACATAACCCTTATGGTTGGAATTCTCGGGACAGATATTGTATCTGTATTGTTGCAAAAAACGCGGTTTGTCGTTGTCGAATTCGGTATGAAGCGAGTCCGTATTTTGACAATAACGACCGGCAGAATCAACATGGCCAACTGTCTCAAGGGCATCCATGATTTCTTTTCGCAGTCCACTTTGGTCATGGCTGCAAACAAGTACACAGAATCTGGGCCGATCCCCTAAAGACGGATGGCTCATTTCTTGGCACATCTTGTCAATTTGCTCTTGGGTCGCTTCTGGTGGGAAGTGCCATATAACCCATAAGGGTAGACGCATATAGTTTCCTTCGCCTTCGTAGTCAAAGCCGAGCGATAAATTATAGCTCTGCATCTTATATTGGTCGAGGTAAGGCTTGAAGCGTCTGGCGTGGATGTTTTCTCCCGTATAAAAAATGTTTATTCCACGGTGGTGGTATTCCATCATCTCGACGGGGCCAAGCACAGAAATGAAGTTGATGCGTAGTTTATAATTTGGAAAGTGGTGCGTGATGAACCGGCTAAACCACATTTCTTCAGGTTGTTCATCGCGCCAGAAATTATAGTATTTAAATTGGCTATGGCGATTGTATTTCCATAGTCGCCAATACTCACGTTGTGGTGAAAGAAACTTCATTATTGTTTCATATTGATTCTTGGTAGCACTGAGGGATGCTCACCACGACGTATGGAATCTCCCCAGGACTGAACGATGGTGCAAAAACCGAGCTCGCGACAGATGTCGAGGGTGTCTTCATTATGAGCCCCGTGAGGAAAGGAGAAGTGGCACACTTCATGCCCAAGCAGGGATTCCAATGTCTGTTTTGATTCGGCAATCTCCTGATATTGCTGTTCCCGCGTGAGTGTGTCCAGTTTGGGATGACTAACTGTGTGGGCTCCGATAGTGCAGAGCGGATCGGCATCCATGGTCTTCAATTCTTCGCTCGATATGCCTAGTTGTTCTCCGGGATACCACCACATGGGTAGCTGGTTGTCGATGAAACCGGTGGTGACATAAACCGTGAAGGGAATCCCATGTTGTTTAAGCAAGGGGTAGGCGAGGGTGTAGTTGTCACGATAACCGTCGTCGAAGGTAATGCAGACAAAAGGTGAAAGGTGAGAGGTGAAAGGTGAGAGGTGATTTATATTGTCAATAGAGACGAAGGTGTAGCCCTTTTTCTGGTATTCTCGTATTTTTTGCTCCAGCCAGTCGAGGGTTACCTCTAGCTCGCGTTGTTTGGGTATGTCGCTCCGATTCTCCACTACTCTATGCAACATCCATATCTCACCCATCACGGGGTGAAATGCTTTGTATAGTTTCCGTTTGATGCGGTGGAATATCATGCTTTTCTGCGCAGGAGGCTTTTTAGCAGGAACTTGGTTTCATATTTTCGTCCTGTACGCAAGGCGAGGCCGCTGGTGAGGTAGCGCAAGTAGCGCGGAAGGGAGTATCCGTCTTTAAAATAATGGTCGACGATAGTGTAGTACCGCTCCTGTCTCTGACGAAGCTTTTGCCGTTTCTGAATGGCTTTGTGTGATACACAGATGCTGCCGTCGGCGATGCACTGTTGCATCAGCTGTCGAACCTCGGTTACCTTGCACTGCTGCTCTTCGCGTCGGGCGGTACAGATCTGGGTGGCATGCATGCGGTAGCGGAAGAGAGGCTCGGCGATGTTGTGTAGCCGCGTGTACATGGCCATGTCTACCCAAAAGCGATAGTCCTCGGCAGGGAACGCTTCTGCCCTATAGCGCAGGTCGTGGTCGCGGACAAGGCTCATTCGGAAAGTGGGAACGATGATAGTGCACTCGTAGAGCATGTTGGCAGCGATGTCATCATGCTCCTCGGGGAAACGGATTTCGCTCTCCATGGCTCCGAAACGTATGCCACCACCACCGCAAACACCAATCTCTGGATGACTGTCGAGAATGGCCACCTCGCGTTCAAGCCAGAAAGGTTCTGCGATGTCGTCGCCGTCCATACGTGCCACATACTCAGTGGTGATGTGACTGAGGCCCCGGTTGAGGTTCTCGGCCAGACCCACGTTCTTCTCGTTCTGCACGATACGGATGCGATCATCGTCGATGGAGCGTACCACTTCGACGGTCTCATCGGTCGAGCAGTCGTCAATGACCAGCAACTCGAAGTCGCGGTAGGTCTGTCGCAACACACTGTCGATAGCCTCCCTAACATAAGGGGCTACGTTGTATGTCGGCATCAGAACAGTTACTTTGGCCATGTTATTTCACCCAAAACTTAAGTCGGTAGATGTAGTAGTAGAGAAGTATAAGACGATGTCTGTTGAGACGTTTCCTGACAGCTTTCTTCACTTCCGGTGAGAAGTCGTACTTCCGTTCGTATTGTGCCCACATCTTACCCCATCCGCGTGCGTAGTCGCTGGCTTTCAGTCCACAGTTTTCAATCATATATTCTAGCACGTCGGCTCCTTCAAGGAATGTGAGTCCTCGGTGCTCGGCATCGTTGGAGATGTTTGTGCTGTGTTGGCGATAGTAGCTTAGAGGCTCCTCTAGCTCTACTACGCAGCCTTGTTCTGCCAACAAGAGGTAGAAAAACCAATCGCCGCAAAGCCGCATGTGCTCGTAGCGGGGGCTTTCCTTGGAACGGAACTTGTCGCGACGGAAGATACATTCACTGACATTGGCGATAGGACAATTGGACGCTAGTCGTTTATGGATAAATTCTTTGCTTTGATGGACGTGGGTGTTATTTCCTTCGCTGTTGTTCCATAGACGTTTACCACTCTCGTCGACCCACCATGTTTTTGTAAAAGCCAGCGAGCAATCGGGAACTTTGGTAACCTCTTCCAGCAGTCGTTCGAGGAATGTGGGCTCTGCATAGTCGTCGCTTTCTGCCACCCATATCCATTCGCCTTTGGCGAGAGCTATTCCCTTGTCCCACTGCCTGAAGGCACTGCCACTGTTGACATCTCCGAAGACGATGTGGCTCACATGCGGGTCGTTGCGGTAGCTTTCCATCAGGTCGCGGCTGCCGTCAGAGGAGTTGTCGTCCAGCAGTATCAGTTCAAAATCTTGGTAGGTCTGATCTAAAATACTGTCAATGCGCTGTTTTAAGTAGGGCGCGTGGTTGTAGTTGGGCACTATGACCGAGACGGTGGGCATGGATGGTGGTCAGATGATTTTGGTGGCTTTTTGCTCGTTCTCTTGAAATTCTCGAATGGTACGTTCCTCCTCTTCAAGATATTGTGTTCCGAATCCTTTGGAAATATTCTCTTGGGACAGCCGGGAGGAATATTGTTTTTTGCGTGCAAGGACGGAGTTGAGACCGATGTTTTTGTAGTGTAGCAGTTTGAAATCGTTTTTATTCCAGACCACTCTCCCGACAGGGTGACATTCGTGGGCTCCGGGTTTATAGTTGATTTCAACGATAGAATGAGGGTCGAAGAGAATGCATTTATCGAACCATTGGTCGCGGACGCCACAAGGCACCTGTGTGGTAAGAGGGATGCCTTTAGCAGGCTCGTTAGAACTGTACATATTGTATCCCTGGGGTTTCACAATGGTTTGCCCGTTTCTTTTCATTTCGCTCAGCGCAGATTGTAAATCAGGATGATATAGGAATTCATCCATGTCGCACACTATCACAAAGTCTGCCTTCCCTCGAGAACGTTTCCAACAATTGTTTTTGATGTCTTGGTATACGTGGTCGTTGATTTCTCCATCCATGGAAAACTTTTTGATGTTGGTGTTAGGGTGGGCAAGGATAATGTTCTCGCTACTGTCATCGGAATAGTTGTCGTAAATAAAGAATTTGTCGACAGAACTTTCATAATGCTTGAACATGAAAGGCAGCATCCGCTCCTCATTCCAGCAGACGGCATAATAGTGGACAATGGGATGATGGATACCATGCAGTCGCTTACATGCCTGTAACTTCATCCACAATACCCAGTTCCTTGCCAGTATGAAAAAAATGTGCATATTATGTCCTTTTTGAAGGACAAAGTAGTGTTTGTGTTGACAGTGACAAGGCATTAGTATTTTGTTTTCTGTCGTATCCAGGTTAATGGTTTGAGAATAAATTTTCCAATGCGGTATGCATGGGAATGTCGGACTAGGTCTGCTCGGTGATATAGCCATTCGTTGTGGCCCCACATCTCATGGAAGAATACGATGTCCTGAAGGTAAGGCTGGTATAGTTCTTCGTGGTTATGGTAAATTTGACGTAGGAGAGTCTGCATATTGTTGTCGGCATCAGTTGAGCGTGAATATTCGAGAATGCGCCAGTGGAAAAGCCGTTCTTCGATGCAGTGGACTTTGTCTGAGGGTAGAAGGAAAGAAAGCCAGAAGTCCCAATCTTCAAATCCCTTGACCATATTGGGATTGTATCCGGTGGAGAGAAGGAAATCTTCGCGTCGGAACATGGCGCAGTAATGAACCATGTTGGTCCAAAGCAGTGCTTCGTGGGTATAAGGGGGAAGGTCCCATTTCCCATTCTGAATGCCAAAAGTGTCGGCTATAGTGTATACAAGTTTTACATCGGAATGGTTCATTAGATAGTTGGCACATTTCTCTACATAGGTGGGTGATATTGTGTCATCTGCATCTAATGACATGATATATTGTCCATTGGCTGCATGAATTCCATTGTTGCGGGCAATGGATACTCCTTGGTTTTCTTGACGGATATATCGCAAGTTAGGCATTGCCGAAGTGTAAGATGTAACGACATCACTTGTATTGTCAGGAGATCCGTCATCTACCACAATAATTTCTATATTGGGATAGGTTTGCGTAGACACGGAGTCCAGTGCTTCGCCAAGGAACAGAGCTTTGTTATAGCAAGTGATGATGATGGAAACTAGAGGTGTCATGTGTTAATGTTCAATCCAGTCGAATTTAGGTGTTTCAATTCCGACAGGGAATGTCTTCTTTATTTTGTGTCCTATCCAGTATTTGGGGGCTACCACACGTTCGTGCTCTCCAAGGTAGGCGCTCCACCAGGCGAAAGTGCTGTTGCTGATGATGGCGATGTCGGCATGCTGTATGATTTGGAAGTCGACAATGGGGCTGTTGCTCTCGAAATGATAGTTGGACTTGTGCTCAAAATCGCGTTTGACGCTTTCGATGTCATCGCTGACAAAAAGCACTTCGTATTGGTCGAGGTCTGGTATTAGTGAAAGCGCTTTGCGGTAGTAATCTATTGGCAGAGAGACATCTTTTCCGCCCATGCCTTCGAATTCCACTTCGGTATAGTCGGTACGACGTAGATGTACGGCCACGGTCTTATGCTGGCGGAAGAACTCTCCGTATTTTTTTTCAAAGGCTTCACGGTAGGGTTTGCGGATACGGAATGCCTTTTTTACGGCAGCAATGTCGTTGCGAAAGTAGTTGTCGCTTTGGAAGTAACCCTCGTAATAGTGCGATCCGGCAAGTGGCGTTATCATTGTGCGGCCATCGTCGTCTGTGATTTTGTCGTGTATCAATCGACGACAGATACGACGATACTGCTTTGTTAGCCATGGATGGCGGTAAATAAATGGCAGTATGTGGTTGAGTTTGAAGTATTGCAGACGGAATGGATATTCCCAAGTGCTGCAGAACGGCAACGCCATGCCTTTCAGGCCAAGACCAAAGGCATATTGGAACATCTGGTTCCCCATTTGGCAATATAGTGCTATTGTATGCATCGGGCGTAGAGGTCGATGTATTGCTTGGCGATGCGGTCGATATTGAAGCGCTTGACGACATCGTCACGGATGGCTTGACGTTTGTAGGTGAGATCCATAGCCGTGGAAATGCATTCGGCTAATGACTCGATGGTGTAATTTGGACAGCAGATACCGTTATCGGGAGTAATGAGCTCATCGATAATTCCGCAAGGGAAAGCCACCACGGGACAACCACAGGCCATGGATTCAATAGATGTCTGAGAAAAAGATTCTTGTGAGGACGCTAGTACAAATAGGTCAGAAGCGGAGTAGGCTATAGAGAGAAGACGGGGATTAGCTAGGGGACCAGTGCCTACAACAGGATAGTCGCATTGAGGAAGAGCCCCTTTGCCGACACAGAGGAGTGTGATATCACTCCGATGTAAAGAGTCAAGGGCTTTTGTCAGGATGTCAAGTCCTTTGTGGCTGTCATTGATATCAGAGGCACAGAAACATATTACTTTGCTGTCTATAGGAAGTCTTAATGCCTCCCGACAGAAAGAACGATCAAGAATGGCAAACTGTTCGGGTTCTAGTCCATTGTGTATAATGTCAATGGGGTAGGAGGGAAAGAGTGAATGCTGGCGATAGAATTGTTCCATCATGCGAGAGAGGGCCACCATGTGGATGTTTTGCCGACCATCGGCAAGGGCATCTTTCTTTATCCTTACAAAATCTTTTTCCATGGCGGCGAAAGGTTCTTTGAGCCGCACGGCCTCGTCACTATAATGGAAACCGCCGTAGGCGATGTTTTCGTCATGGAACGTCCACACTATATGTTTGTTGATTCTGTCAAAGAATGTTTGGTAGTCAATGAAATTTTCCACCCAGTGTAGATGTAGGATATCGGCTTGTTGTACTAGTGGGTGTTGTGAAAGGTCGAAATTGGAAACGGGTAGGGTATAGGCAGCTCCATAGACTCTGTCGAGTACATTCAGTTGCCGTTCGTAACGCTCTACCTGTGTCAGACATCTCCCTCGGCGACGCAGTATCTGCTCTGCCTTGCGAACGACGGAAAGTGATGAGGGTTGATATAAGCCCATGTTGGGTTGGGCAGCAGTGATGGTGTCGTCGTCAGAACTCTTGAATCGCACCAGCATTCGGCTGTCTACACCTTGTCGGAGCATTGCCTTGTGGATACGCTGGGCTGCAATACCGGCACCGCCATGGTCCATTGTGGCTATGTGGAGAACTCTCATTGCGGTTGTTTCATAAAACCCCATTGACGGAGCAGTTTCTTTATTCCACGTTTCAGCTTTGTCGAGGAGGAAAGTTTAGGCGTGTCGGACCAGTAGTTATAGAAGATTCTCTGCACTTCGCGGTTGGGACGCAGATGGGGTTCGAGTCGTAAAGAGTCTTTTGCGGGGTCAAAAAGTGGTGCTTGCGCGTCGCTGGAACATTCGTCATTGTAATGGGTGCCGGAGCCGTCCATACCGATATTGCGGGTAAAGGATTTTACAGGCCGGATGCAATAGCCATTGTGCTTGAATATGTGATAGTCCCAGACGATGTCCCACGCGTCAATTTTGCCTTCGAGTTGGTCTCGCAACATCTGGCTCATGCCCTCGCCGCCACGGTCGAAACGTTTCATTGCTTTGGGACTGGAGAAGAATCTGTCGGCATCTTTAACCTCCCAATCGATGTCTTTCCACCGGTCGGCCCAAGTGGCCCAGCCCCAAGAACAGGAGCGATGGACGAGGTAGAGGTCGTATTTGGAGGTATATTTTTCTGGAAGTTTGATGTCTACATTCATACCGCCGATAGTCCAAATTCTCTTGTCAGTTTCGTATTTGTCCAGAGCACGATTCATAAAGGATAGGAAATCTGGAATAGTTTCTATGTCATCTTCCACCACAATCACACGACCATATTTTTGCACAATGGATGTGACGCCGTTGATTATAGATTTGGCACAACCATTGTTTTGGTTAGAGAAATGAAGTAGGATCTCTTTAAAACCTTCAATTTTACTCGCGATTTCACGTACTTCTGCTATTTTTTTCAGTCCTTCTGTTGGAGTGTCATTCTTTGCGCCGTCGGCAAAAACATGAATTGTACTTTCTGAAGCTAATGTGTTGTTTTTTAGGGCTTCGATGGTACGGCGAGTATGTTCTGGACGATTATATACAAACAGTGCAATGTGTGCAAGCATGGTTATCGGGTAAGTAACTGACGTATGTAATTGAATGGTTTTAAGATAATCTTTCCTAGTTTGTATGCCTTGGAATTCCGGTTCCCCTCCCATTCTGTCATGACATTGATAATAATATTCTTTAATTCAAAGTTCCACTCATCAATACTTTTTTGTAATTCTTCATCATGTATTACACTTCTCAATTCAGATAACATGATGATATTTTCCATCATATTACGGTACCATTTATTTGTGGTCCAAATACCGACATTTTTTCGAAAAACAGACATGTATCCAGGAATACCCGCAATCTTACCTCGATCACGATACAGATATAATGTACAAATATCCATACACATTACCCAACCCATATTACGACGAATTGTTTCGGCTTGCTGATTGAGTCGACACATTAAAGTAGTGGTGTGAAGATATCCGCCCCAAAGAAGCTCTTTAACCGATAGCCCTTCTTTAGGCGCGGGGTTATCGTAGGACTCGAATGCCTTTTTTTGTTGGTCATATTCGCGAAATTGATGATAGCAAATAGATACTTCTGGATGTGCTTCCATAAAATCAAACTGTTTTTGGAGTTTTTGTGGATCACACCAATAGTCATCTCCTTCACAGAAAGTTATGTATTTCCCTTTTGCCCTTGGTATTAGGAAAGTTGCCCATATTTCTTTCTTCTGAGAAAATTGATTTTTGGACTGAAATATTGTCTGTATTTTGTTTGGATATTTTTCGGCATATTCCCGTATAATTTCAGTAGATCCATCGTTGGATGCATCATCATGGATTATTATTTCGTATGGGAATGTAGTTTCCTGTGATACGAGTCCATCGAGACATTGTCGTAAGTAGGGGGCTTGATTATATACCACACATAAAGCGCTAACAAGAGGCACTTCCATATAAAAGTTGTTTTATTTTTCTACGAATTATAATTTTTAATCTCAATAATTTGAGGGAACAAAAAAGGATTGCATGTTCAATGTGGCTGATATCCTGTAAGAGCGCGTTTTGAACATAGTAGACTTTCTCCGAAGTTTTTAATTGTCGATACCCATTTTTTAGAACCAGCATATAGTAATCCTTCCAAAAAAAATCATCAGAGTTACACTCGCTAGCTCCGCCAGGGGAGAAATATGCAATTTCTAATGGAATGTATTTTTTTCTTATTTTTTTGTCGAAAAACCAACGCAAATTAAACTCAAAATCAGCGGCATATGGGTATCGTAAATTATATAGACCAAGTTTTGTAAAAATGCATTTCTTATAGAAGATAGATTGATGGCATCTATTGGCAGATATGTTTTTCATGGTCCATTCTCCACGATTATCTTCGGAAAGGATGGGCGAACATACTTCGCCATAAATCACCTCAAAACAACTTATATTATTGGAAAATAGTTCTTTGAGTGTGTTTTGTGTTAGAAGATAATCATCACTACCGAGAAAATAAAGCCACTCACCTTGTGCCTTTTTGATGCCCTTGTTCATTGCGTCATAAATACCTTTGTCTGGCTCTGAGTAGATACGAATCCGGATGTCGTTATACGATTGGGCAACCTTGAGGGTGTCATCGGTCGAAGCACCATCCATCACCAGTACTTCCCAGTCGGTAAATGTTTGGCATACAATACTGTCGAGCGCTCCCGACAAAACCGATGCACTATTGTATGTCGGTATAATTATGGAAAGTTTCATTTTAAGTACTGACTATCTATCCCTTGACAAGCCACCGTAGCTCCTACGCTAGTATGGCTTGGTAGACATGTGATAGTTTTTTTGCGCTTTCTTCCCAGGAGAAGAGTTGCACTCGTTCCCAACCACGGGCTATCTGGTCTTCTTTATCTTGTTCGGATGCCAGAAGAAATGCTTCAAAATGATCTGCCAGGTCACCTCTATGGTTGATATCGAAGTAGATGGCCGCATCGCCGCCCACTTCGGGGAAACAGCTGGCATTGTTGAGCATCACCGGGCATCCGCAAACAAACGACTCTAATATTGGCATGCCGAAACCTTCATGAGCCGATGGATAGATAAAGACGATGGCATTTTGATACAGGGCCTGCATCTCTTGTTCTGTAGCATATCGTTGGATGACATGTTCCGACAATCCAAGGGAAGCAATCACACGCTGTTCGTCCTTTTCAAAAGGTCGTCCAGTACACACTATTCGCAATTCCGGATGCCGCTGTATTATTATTGCGCATTCTTCAATGAAAGGGTTGAAGTTTTTATATGCCCGGCGTTCACCAACATAAAGTAAATATGGGAAGGAACATAGTGAATGATACCGAGTGGGAGGGGGGATTGGCGCTCCGTGTGGTGTTACCGTTATTTTTTCTGGTGGAATGTTGAAGATGTCAATAAGGTCCTTTTTTGTATTTTCGGACGGCACATGGATATGTGCTGCCAGCGGGCAGAGAAGTTTCTTTTGTTTAGACTGAAGTTCATTCTCACCAATTAATTCAGGAATCATGTCATGTACCGTTAGCACAAAGGGCTTGCCATTCAGATAGGGAAGAAAATATGAATCAAAGAATGTCGGCTCAAAGACGTCGAATTGTTGCCGTTTCAATAGTCTAATACAATACTCTTGATTGATATTTAGACCATCGTTTTCATGCCCTGCCACATGCATTATCCTTCGAGTCAGTGTTCTTTGTCCCTTAAACAATTTCTTCCCCTCGAACCACCTTTTGTGAATATCGTGTAAAGGTTTTACATTTGAAGCAAGTTGACATTCTTTTAAATGAACATTATCGCTTTCTTTGATACCAATTATACAATCAACACTTTCTTCATTCTGCAAATGGGAAATCAATTCCGCATAAGAACGTGACACACCGCCAAAGCGTTGCATCTCAAAGGCCTGGTAGTCGAAGAGGATTTTCATATAGATTTAGAAGATGGAAAAGATTTCTTTTGCATTGTAATCCTCTTTGTCGGGGATGGCAAGTACATCATAGTAGAAGGGCAATCCGTCCCCAATAGTGTTGTTGATATAGGATTTTAATAGAGCCTTGTTGTTGATATCTACTTTATCGAAAAGATTTCCGAAATTGTCGAACAATATACATTCATGATAGCCCAATTCATTAAGTATAGGAAATATTGAAAGAGTGTCTTCTCTTTGTTCTGCGCAGTAGGCTTTATCCCACTCGAAGAATATTAAAGGGCGCCATTTATGCAAGCATTGTTTTGCACCACGAATGACTTTGAAGTCAAAACCATCAGTGTCAACTTTTATTAAATCAAAAAAAATGTTTTTGTACTTTGCATCAATGAGTTGATCAAGGGTTTGCGAAAGAATGCCCTTCCCGTCAGACGTATGTGTACAGCGCAATAATCTATTTGTTCCGTTTGTGGTTTCTGGTTGGTAGTCCTTTTCGTTGGGATTGTCCGTCAAATAGCAGGTCTCCAGCTTGTAGTTATAATTGTGGTTGAGATTATGCTGAATTAGTTTTGCAAATGACTCGTTTCCTTCGACGCACAGATAGAAAGCGTCTTTCAGACCGATATTTAGAACGGTATCGCCAACATTGGCTCCTACGTCAACAATGTTGATTGTCCGCTTCAATTCTTTGTGAAGGTAGTGACATAGTTTAGAAAGTTGTCTGTCGTAAAGCGGAAACTCTTTTTGATAGAAAGGTAGTTGATGCGCGAAGTTGCACAAGAGACGTTGCCCATTGGAATGAGTTTTAATTATGGTATTGCCCTTCCCCTTGTTTATTGATAGGTTGTATAATAGATTGGCACGACGAGCTAGTTTGCTTTTTCTCGTATGATAATACAAGGCATATGCATAAATTATTGAAAAAAATGGATTGTATTTCATGGCTGAAATGGATTTGATTACATAACCTCCAACCCCATAAAGCCAGATTGTTTTGAATTGAGTACCTTCCCGTACTTGGATGAAGAACCTTCAATATGCATCAAAACACAATCTGGTGCCCAAAAATAACTTGTAATATCTGGTTGGTGTAAGGTAATACCCACTTTGTATTCCCCACAGAATAAATATTGGGGTAAACGGATACGTCGGTTAATTGTAAAATCACCTGATTCTATTTTCGTCGACTCACCACAGAAATGTCCGTTGTCAAATGTTGCAACTGGGACATTATCAATGGTGCTTATCCGAAATGCGATGTCTGCACAAATGGACAGATTTGTTCTCCCCGATACAGATATGTCAATATATCTTTGATTCTGAGTAATGGTTGTCGTATCATTATCAGAACCGTTAAAAACTATCTCTTTGATTTCTACGTATGAGACTTGTTGTGTTATATGGTCTATTATTTTACCTCCATTTTTCTGTGGCTCTTTGAGATATTGGTCGATGGCATTATCTACAGTCCCGTCGAAAATAATTCTTCCACAATCCATTACAATTCCCCTTCGACACAAATTTCTGACAGCTATCATATTATGACTCACAAATAAAACTGTCCTTCCTTCTCCTTTGCTGACGTCTTGCATCTTGCCGATGGCTTTCTTTTGGAATTCAGCGTCGCCAACGGCGAGGACTTCGTCGACGACGAGGATTTCGGGGTCGAGGTGGGCGGCGACGGCGAAGCCGAGGCGTACCATCATGCCGCTGCTGTAACGCTTGACAGGTGTGTCTATATAACGTTCGCAGCCGCTGAAGTCGATTATCTCGTCGAGCTTTTTGGCAATCTCTTGTTTGGTCATGCCAAGGATGGCACCATTCATGTAGATGTTCTCACGTCCCGTCATCTCGGGGTGGAAGCCGGTGCCGACTTCCAGCAAGCTGCCGATGCGGCCACGGGCACGGATGGTGCCTGTGGTGGGGGCGGTGACCTTGGAGAGTATCTTCAGCAGGGTGCTCTTGCCGGCACCGTTCTTGCCGATGATGCCCACCACGTCGCCCTGCTCGACCTTGAAGTCGATGTCCTTCAGGGCCCAGACATATTCGCTCTCTCCCTTGGTGCTGCGGTCGTTGGTCTCGCCGATGGTCAGGTAGGGGTCTTCCTTACCCTGGATGCTCATCGTCCACCAGCGCTTGAGGTCATGAGCCAGAGTGCCAGTACTCACCAAACCTAGCCGGTATATCTTGCTAATATTATTGAATTCTATTGCTGTCGACATTCTTTATGATTGGTCTAAAGATTGAAATCTTCTTTCACTCGTTTGGCAAACAATGATGCACCATGATAATTTAGATGCAACTCGTCTGCATATAAAATATTTAATCGAAAAAGTGAATCATTGTAGTAGTTTTTGTATTCTATTTTGTTTTTTCTTGACAGATTATTCATCATTTTTTCAAGCTCGTTCCATATACGAGAATCGGTCTTCTCAATATAATGGTTTGTTACAGGTGGCAGAACAATAATGAATCTGACATTTAGACTGTCACAAATAATAGCCATGTTTTGAATGTCTTTTGAATAGTGTTCTTCTGCTCTTATAATATCATTATATTGGGGATATTGGATGTATTCATGTTCACCATCCCATTCTTTAAAGATTGGTGAGTATCCCAAGGAATCAATATATTGTTCTTCGTTATCATATCCATATGGAACCTCTTTGAAAATGGGCTTGACTTTTGCCCCTCGAAGATTCATTTGACTTGATAAGAATGCGGAATTTTCAAAGAAGAACATTCCGGAGGAGATATTCATGTATCTTTTATACGAAAAAACTTGATATTTGTCTGTATGTGGCGGGTACGGTAAGGCGGCTGATACCGGAAAAATCACCACCTTGAGATTCTTCATTTGGGGTGCATACTTCTGCAGAATGCGTACATCATAGTAACTTGTGCGAGCTGCTGTTGCGCAATTGAATGCACTGTCTCCAAAAATATGGGGGTCAAAACTATTTGCAAATAGTGAATTACCAAGTAGTAAGATGCTGATTTTGTCGGAGTGATATTGCATGTAGTTGCTCTTGTACCGATATTCATTGTTCCGATAAGAGAATAGAATTTCTCCCACGACAATTGGAATTGTAATAAAGATGCTGACAAAAACCACGTCTTTGATGAACTGTTTCATTTCCTAGAATTGGAAGTAGATGAATTCTTGATAGTCACCACGGAAGAAGATGGTTGAAGCAAGGAAAAAGGCGTAGATGCAGTATCGAATCCAGCGGTTGCAGAAGATATTCTCCCAGTTCTGCAGGCCGTGTTCCTTATTACGCTGGAGCCATTCTACTACAATCATGATTCCAACGGGCAACATTTCCCAATGGGTGAATATTTTATATATGCCTGTAAGGGTTTCAGAAGTGAGCATTTCGTGTAAATAACCCGCTGTAGATGGAATTCCTGTGGCACGGAAGATAATCCATCCGACGAGAGCCAACATGAAGGTTAAGGTCATCTGACCCAGTTCTTTCACCGAAGGCAGCCAGCGCCCGGCCGCCACGGTGTCGGTATATTTGCGGTTTTGGCCTAGCAGGATAAGTGGTAGGAAGAGGCAGGCATGGTAGAAGCCCCAGGAGAGGAATGTCCAGTTGGCACCATGCCACAAGCCACTGACTAGGAAGATGATGAAGGTGTTGCGCATTACCTTGAATTTGCCTACTCGACTGCCTCCAAGTGGAATGTAAATGTAATCGCGGAACCATGTGGTGAGACTGATATGCCAGCGACGCCAGAACTCTGCGATGTCGCGGCTAAAATAGGGCGTTTTGAAGTTCTGCATCAGGCGTATACCAAAGAGTTTGGCCGTTCCGATGGCGATATTGCTATAGCCGGCAAAGTCACCATAAATCTGGAATGTGAAAAAGACGGCTGCCATCAAGTGTTCGCTTCCAGATCCTCCCCAGGCAAATACTTTGTCCACATAACTTGCACAGTTGTCGGCCACCACCATCTTCATGAACAACCCCCAGAGTATTTGACGGGCTCCATCGACAACTGTGTCATAATCGAAGGTGCGCTTGCGCTGGAATTGCGGTAACAGATTGGTAGCTCGTTCGATGGGGCCAGCCACAAGTTGCGGAAAGAAAGCGATATAGGCGAAAAAGGCAATAATGTCTCGGGTGGGCTCAATCTTGTGTTTATAGACATCGATGGAGTAGGATAGGGCTTGGAAGGTGTAGAACGAGATACCGACGGGCAGCACTAGGTGCAGCATGAATTTGTCACCTGCCACACCTAACAATCCAGCCAACTCAGCTGCGAAGAAGTCGTAGTACTTAAAGAGTCCGAGAATACCGACATTGATGATAATATTGCTCCATAAAGCTGTCTTGCGCCATCGCCCAGTGGACATTTGCTGTCCACTGAGGTAGGAGCAAAGAGAGGTAAATGCTATAAGGATAAGAAATTTCCAACTCCACAAGCCATAGAAGATATAGCTGGCTACCAATACGAATGCATTTTGCCATCGTAACTGTTGTTTCGATTGAGCAATCCACCGGTCAAAAACAAACCAGTAGAGAAAGAACACTACCAACAGAAAAAATGCATATTTGATAGAGTTGAAAGCCATTTCTTTACAATTTATGTAAGAAGTCTTCGTAGGCTAGTCGGATGCCGTCCTCCAATTCGGTTTTGTAGGTCCAGCCCAAGGCTGTGGCTTTGCTGACGTCGAGGAGTTTTCGGGGGGTGCCGTTAGGACGGGAGGCATCCCAGAGTATCTTACCTTCATAACCCACCACCTTGGCGACAGTTTCTGCCAGTTCACGGATGGTGAGCTCTTTGCCGCTGCCGGCATTCACTGTTTCGTTGCCGCTGTAGTTGTTCATCAAGAAGACACAGAGTTCTGCCAAATCGTCAACATAGAGGAATTCTCTCAGTGCGCTGCCATCGCCCCAGCAGGTGACGCTCTCGGCTCCGGACAGTTTGGCTTCATGGAAACGGCGTATCATGGCCGGCAGTACATGGCTGTGCTCAGGGTGGTAGTTGTCGTTGGGGCCATAGAGGTTGGTGGGCATGACAGAGATATAGTCGGTGCCGTACTGTCGGTTGAGGTACTCGCAGTATTTCAAGCCGCTGATTTTGGCCAGCGCATAGGCTTCGTTGGTGGGCTCGAGGCTCGAGGTGAGCAGACAACTTTCGGGCATGGGCTGCGGTGCCAGACGAGGGTAGATGCAGCTGCTGCCAAGAAACTCGAGTTTTTTGACTCCGTTCTGCCAGGCGGCATGGATGACGTTCATCTCGAGGGTCATGTTCTGGTACATGAAGTCGGCCAGCTCGGCGCTGTTGGCGGCGATGCCACCCACCTTGGCGGCGGCGAGGAAGACGTACTCGGGCTTCTCTTGCGCGAAGAAGGTTTCTACGTCTGCTTGGCGCGTAAGGTCGAGTTCTGCATGGGTTCTCAGCACCAGATTATTGTAGCCTTTGCGTTGCAGTTCCCGTACAATGGCACTACCTACCATGCCCCTGTGTCCCGCCACGTAAATTTTGCTATTTTTCTCCATTAAACGCTAATGATCCTTTTTTTATTAAAACGTTAATTGCCGTTAATTGGCCGTTAATGTTCCATTAATTATTCTTCATATTCCATTGGTACTGGTCGCATGTTACGGTCAACAACAAAACAACGATTGGTGGTTTTATCGTAGGCCCAGCGTTCGCCTACAAGACACTCTTCGCCAAAATTGATAAGTATACCCAAGGGTTTACGTGCAAGACGTAGGTAGTTGCACAACTGAGCACGGTGACCCGCAACAAGTTCAGAGACGGATTTAAGTTCCACTATTACATCGCCTACCACCATATCCATCCGATAGGTTTTCTCTAAGAGGTGCTGCTTGTAGTATATCTTCAATTCCTGTTCACGTACACTTTCAATACCTCTGTCCTTCAACTCCAGTTGTAATGCTTCTTGATACACGGGTTCAAGCAACCCATAGCCTAGTTCAGAATGGACAGTCATTGCCGCACCGATTATTTGATACACGAGGTCTTTATACTCAAACAAATAAACCATAAAGATTAACGGATAATTAACGGTAATTAACGTTATCTTCAGTAAAGTGGAGTTTGCGGACTTTCTTCATGTCGTGCTGGACCATAATCTTGACGAGCTCTTCAAAGCTTGTCTTGTTGGGGTTCCAGCCTAAGACAGTCTTCGCTTTCGTGGGATCACCGAGGAGTTGTTCGACTTCCGCCGGACGGAAATACTTGGGATCCACCTCTACGAGCACCCTGTCAGTTGCTGTATCGATACCTTTCTCGTTCACCCCTTCGCCTTCCCAGCGCAGCTTGATGCCGGCCTCCTTGAAGGCCAGCGTGCAGAATTCGCGCACGGAGTGGTACTCGCCGGTGGCGATGACGAAGTCGTCGGGTTTGGGTTGCTGAAGCATGAGCCACATGCACTCCACATAGTCCTTGGCGTAGCCCCAGTCACGCAAGGCGTTGAGATTGCCGAGGTAGAGCTTGTCTTGGAAGCCTTGAGCGATGCGGGCAGCGGCCAGCGTTATCTTGCGAGTGACGAAGGTCTCGCCACGCCGTTCACTCTCGTGGTTGAAGAGGATGCCGTTGCTGCAATACATGCCGTAGCTCTCGCGGTAGTTCTTCATCATCCAGAAGCCGTACTGCTTGGCCACACCGTAGGGCGAACGCGGGTAGAACGGCGTCGTCTCGCGCTGTGGTACCTCCTGCACCTTGCCGTAGAGCTCGGAGGTGGAGGCTTGGTATATGCGGCAGGTGCTGGCAAGTCCCGCGATACGCACAGCCTCCAGTAGACGCAGCACACCTACGGCGTCGGCCTCAGCGGTGAACTCGGGCACATCGAAGGAGACCTTCACGTGGCTCTGTGCCGCCAGATTGTATATCTCGTCGGGACGTATCTCGCTGATGATGCGGATGAGGCTGCTGCTGTCGGTCATATCGCCCCAGTGGAGTTCGATGAGACGCTTCTTCTTCATGTCGCGCACCCATTCGTCGAGGTAGAGGTGCTCGATGCGGCCGGTGTTGAACGAGCTGCTGCGGCGCAGCACTCCGTGCACCTCGTAGCCTTTCTCGATGAGGAACTCGGCCAGGAATGAGCCGTCCTGTCCTGTAATGCCCGTGATAAGTGCTTTCTTCATATTCATTGTTTATGCAGTATACTCTGCGGTTTCATTGTGTGTGAGGTGAGGCTGGCGAGGAAGAGACGGAAGGCGTTGTCGTTGTAGACCATCTTGCGTTTCCAGCCGAGGGCGCGCCAGCGGCGCAGTTTCCAGTCGAGGCGGCCGAGGCCGTCGCCAGAACGGTCGTCCACGCTGCCATAGATTATATCGTGTTCCATGAGTGACTGGGTGGCTGAATGACCGAGTGGTTGAGTACCGAGGCGTTGTTCGGCGATGGTGTTAAGGGCATCGACGAAATCGCTCATGCCGTAATCTGCGACGGTCTTTTCCACCAGTTGCCAATCGGCCTTGTCCTTCAGCGTGCGGCAGGTGAGCGTCCAATCCACCAGGTCGCGCAGTGTGATGCGGCTGGCGGCGAAATGTCCCGCCATGTGGCGCAGGAGGAAGAGAATCTCAAAAGTGGGTAGTGGGTAGTGGGTAGTGGGTAGTGATTGTCTCTCACCCACCAAGTCTTTGAGCAGCACCTCATAACGGCGGTTGCTGGGCGGATAGTGGGTGTTGAGGAAATCATAGTGGCTCTCCACCGTCACGCCGCGATAGTTGTATTTCGAATGGTGATGCGCATCGTTGCTGACGGTAGCCTTCAGCACTTCGCGGGCCACACGGTCGGCCTCCTCGTGTTTGTCATAGAAGTAGAGGTCGAGGTCGCCGAACTCGCGCGTCCTAGGCTTTGGCCAGTACTCCGCCAGATGGGTGCCTTTGAGCACTAGCGTCTCGATGCCGTGCTGCCGCATGACGCCAATGATTTCCGTCTGGACCTCCCGCTGGTAGCGGTGCCACCGCTCGGCCTTCTCGCTCTCGGCCAGCCAAGGAATCTTCACCTCGCGCGGCGTCTCCTCGGGTAATGCTTCGGCCATCATTGTGGCTACATGGTTCTGCTGCGATAGCCTGAACAGGTGCCACCAGCGAGATGTCTCTATCGGGGACGACAATACCGTCTGTTTCCCTTCAAGGGCTCCACGCAGCAACGCAAACAATATGTCAGTATCGCTCTTCATTCCTTACACAGTGTCCATGAATGTTCTCTGTACCTTGTTGAAGATAATCACTCCAAGAGCAATCAGTACCGCCATGAAAGCAAAGCTATAGGCCAACCATCCCCAACCGATAAACTCACCCGAACCTAGCGCCCCATGTTTGAAGGTCTCGATGATAGGCGTCACGGGGTTGAGGAGCATGATATTATACAAATCATAGCCGGCCACCATCTTGCCTTTCACCTCGCTGAGTGGATAGACGATAGGTGTGGCATACATCCACAGCGATACGATGAAGGAGAATAGAATCTGCAGGTCGCGGTATTTTGTCGTCATGGACGAAATGATGATGCCGAAACCAAGCGCCAGCCCTGCCAGCATCACCACAAGCAGCGGGAAAAGCAACAGATACCAATTGGGAGATGCTGCGGTGCCTACGATGGCATAGATGGCATACACCACAGCAAACAGGCCTAGCTGTATCCCGAAACGCATCAGGTTGCTGATGACGTTTTCGATGGGCATTATCAAGCGTGGAAAGTAGACTTTGCCGAAGATGCCGGCATTGTTTACGAAGGTATTAGAGGTCTTGTTCAGACAGTCGGAAAAATACTGCCACACACAGACGCCTCCGAGGTAGAACAACGGCTGCGGCACACCTTCGGTCGGGATGCCGGCAATGCCGCCGAAGACCACCATATACATCACTACGGTCATCAAGGGCTGGATAATCCACCACAACGGTCCGAGGATGGTCTGCTTATAGCTAGTGATGATGTCGCGTTTTACGAAGAGGGTCAGTAAGTCGCGGTAGTCCCATATCTCCTTGAGGTTGACCTCAAGCAGCTTGTTTTTCGGCTTGATGACGGTCGTCCAGTCTTGGTTTTCTTCTTTCATGCTGAGTGTTTTCTGTGGAAAAGGATATTCCCGACGATGCCCCAGAAATAGCGCCAGTCGGTCTTGAAAGGTGCCTTGAAGTAGGCCTCCAGGTAGCGTCGTTCGCTCTCCTGCACCTCCTCGAGGGTCTCCGGCGACTTCCGCTCGTAGTAGAACGGAGGCAGCAACCCGGGCTTGGTGCGCGTGCGCAGTTCCTGCATCTCGGGGGTATAAAGGTTGAAGTATTGTTTGCTCAGCGGACGCACGCCCACCAGCTTCATGTCGCCTCGCACGAGGTTCCACACCATCGGCAGCTCGTCGAGCCACACCTTGCGCAGGAAGCGTCCCCCCATGGTGACTCGGTAGTCGTCCTTGAATTTGCCGCCGCTCTGCAGATTCTGGTAGCGGTAGATATAGGTCTGGATATACTCCGAGTAGGTGTACATCGTGCGGAACTTGTGCACCACGATGTCTTTCCCGTCCTTGCCCTTGCGCTGCAGGTGGATGATGGGCGAGCCCGTGGGCTCGGTGTCCTGCACCGGTGGCTTTACTTTGCGGGCGGTGATAAAGAATTCGCCTTGGCGGAATTGCTCGTCGACCACCTCGAACCCCGCACGATAGAGTCGGCCGAGAATCTCCACACGGCTGAAGGTGCGGTTCTTGCCCTCGGTAAGGGTGAAATAGAGCTTTCGGGTGAGTCTCAGCTTTGGGCAGACGCGGTGCCAGAGGTAATGGCTCCTGACAACCACGAAACGCACTCCCCAGGGATATTTCGTCTCCAGCAGTTTGCGCTGCAGTATGGCGGTCATCGAATGGCAGCAGAGGTAGACCCCGTTGTCCATCAACTCGTTGGCCGTATAGAGGCATTCGTTCAGTTTATACAGGGTGTGCAGCGGACGGGTGAAGAAGAGCACCTTCGGGCGCTTGCCCTCCATGCGGTAGCGCATCGCCTCGGGCGTGAATGTCGAAAGCGGCAGCACCACCATTGACGGATACTCATCCTTGTGGTTGTTCAGCCACCGAAGCCAATTCTTCGGCGACAGCTTCGACGTGATGTCGATAATCTCCTTCACGTCGCTGTCGACGATACGCTCCGTCAGCTTGGCACCATTGTCGGCACCCGCCTCGCTGTAGGGGATGTCGTCGTTGAGCTCGTACTGAAGTCTGAACAGCGGTGTCTTCATTGGGTGTCTACTTTCCTCAGGAAGTCGGGATGGATGTAGGCGGTGGCTACGGCCACTACGCCGGGGATGGTCACCACCAGGCGGCGATCCTTCTTGATGCGCTTGATGTGCCCTTCGGCGCCTTTGAAGGGGCCGTCGGTCACCACCACCCGGTCGCCCAGGTGGTACTCGGGCTTGTCGTCGCCCAGGAACAGCAGCCCTTGGCGGCCCGAAGTGACCACGAAGCGGAACACCTCCATCTCGCGGTCGGGGATGGTGGCGGGTTCGCGGCTGCCCATCCGGAGGTAGGGGGCGGCCTCGCCGCGATGGGCCTCGACAAAGCGGCCTATCTCATCCTCGCTGCAATGCAGGAAGAGCAGTGACCGGACAACATCCGTCGGAGCGAAATATTCCAACCCCCGCTCCATGCAGTCGCTCACCAGCGGCATCACGCGGTTGAAAAATATCCTGAAAGCGTACCAGTTTTGCAAAATGCTTAACTGTAAATTGTAAGTTGTTATTTGCCTTGACATACCACCCCCTCCTCCACGCAGAGGGTGGAGTCTCTGGCAGGTTTATCAGTCTTTTAGGTTCCGATTCACGGGCACCCCTATCCAAGGGCGTTGCCGCAACCCTATCATTCCCAGCGAGAAAGGGGATGGCTCGCATAAGGAAGTCTTCTGCAAATATACGTTTTTTTTATAATATATAAAAATTTTTTACAAGGTATCCAAAATTTCGATGCTTATTTCAGGGAACACCGCAAGTCATTCCCAAGTTCACCATTTGTCCGTTCGTTGTCCGTTCGTTGTCCGATACTTGTACGATAAATCATCGTACAAGTATCGGACAACTATCGTACAAATAACGGACAAGTGCTTAAGGATGTGTCAACTGGATGGCAGGAAAAGGGCAGGGGGCGGCACGCTGCTGATTTCCAGTGTGCCGCCCCCTGCAGGGCTGTGCATGGGTTTTGCTTAGAGGCCGAGGACTTCGGCACCTTGCAGGTAGACGATGTCGCGGGGGATGTTGGCGTCGCGGATGCGGTCGAGGTCTTTCTGGAGCTCGGGGCTGATTTTGCCGTTCTTCTCGGTGTAGGCTTTGGCGGCGTTGATGTCGCCGTCGCCTTCCATCTTGATGACGAGGGCTGCCCATTCGCGGGCGGCCTTGCGGGCGCGCTCGACGTTGATGATGTATTTGCCTGCTTTGTCGCGGCTGAAGGCGCCGTGCTCCTTGAAGAAGTTGTAGCACATGATGTTGGCCACGCCGTGGGCCTCGGTGGCGCCGAAGCGGACGCTGCGGAGGAGGCCGGCGATGAAGGTGACGTAGTTCTCTTCGATGGTGCTGTTGGTGATGTAGCCTTTCTCGATGAGTTGCTCGGTGAGGAAGAGGCCGCAGACGTCGGCTTTGGCTTCCTCCCAGGCGCTGTAGAGGCTGCCGAGGGCCTGGCGGCAGGGGCCGCGACCGGTGATGGTTTGCTTGATGCCGAGGCCGTGGGCCACCTCATGGTAGCAGGTGTTGCCGAAGAAGGCGTTGAAGGTCACTTTGTCGACCTGCTTCTCGCTAATCATCAGCCGGGCGATGGGAATCATGATGTTGTCGAATTTGGCCTGCATGGCGTTCTTGAGCTGGAGGCGGCGGGAGCCTTTTTTGAGCTGTACGCGTTCGTCGTTGGGGAGGTTGATGGCGATGGTTTTGGAGCCCGCATTGCAGTCGCCGGCATAGTAGACGACGTCGTAGACGTTGATGTCGCAGTCGGTGCCGGGGACTTCTTTTTTGTATTTCTCTTCGCAGGGGAGGAGTTTCTGCATCTCGGGCAGGAGGGCGGCGAACTTGCTGAGGTCCTCGCTCCATTTCTCGTCTTTGATGAGGACGAAGGCTTCGTGACTGCATTTGAGACCCTTAAGGCCGTCGTCGTAGTTCTCGATGGGGCCCACGACGAAGTCGAGGCGGCTGTCTTTCATGTCCATCCACACCATATCGCTCTCGAAGTAGTCGTCGGTGCGGAAGGCTTTGCGGCGGGCTTCGAGGTAACTCCTGAGGCCATCGTTCTCGGCGAGGCCGATGGCTTGCTCGAGGAGGTTGTCGACTTTCTCAAGCTCTTTGGCGAAAGCTTTGTGGTAGGGGAGGACGTAGAGTTTGCCTTTGTCGTCGCGGCGGATGACGCTGTATTGGCTCTCTTTCTCGGGATCCTTGAGGGCGGCGAATTCCTTCTCGGTCATATCGACGGGGTAGAAGTTGCAGCCGGCGGGACGCTCCTTGTAGCCGGGGAGGAAGGGACGCTCGCTGTCGAGGCGGTCCCAGGCACCGTAGTGGATTTCGGCGAAGGCGCGGAGGGCGGGGTCTTTGACGCTCGCGAGTTTGGCGCGATTGTCGTTGCCGAAATACTCGTCCCAGTAGATGTCGTCCATCACGCGGCCGATTTCGATGAAGATTTTGACCAGTTCGCGCTCGTTTTCGGTGAGGGTTTCGACGAGGTCGGAGGTGAGTTTGAATTCGGCAAATTCTTTTACTTTTTGTTTGATGTCGGTGCGTTTCACGTCAATTTTTTTGACTTGTGCGGTCGCCCCGATTAAGGTTGTCAGAGTCATGACAAAAACGATTAATTTCTTCATTACTAGTTATTTTAAATATTGTTTATATTCGATACCTTTTTGCAAATATACATTTTTTTTTGCCATATTGAAAAAAAGTTGTACTTTTGCACCCGATTTTCACAAGGTGAAAGGTGAGAGGTGAAAGGTGAAAATGTTATTTTGGAAAGGTGCTCGAGTGGTTGAAGAGGCCCGCCTGGAAAGCGAGTAAGCGTTAAAAGCGCTTCAGGGGTTCGAATCCCCTCCTTTCCGCTGAAAAAAGGAGACTTGGAGTCTCCTTTTTTCGTTTTTGTGTTGGTGAGGGTTATTGCACTTTGGTCATGCTGAAGGTGGTGGTGTAGGTGGAGCCGTCGTCGCGTTGGCGGAGGGCTGTCCAGTTCATCACGCTGTTCTCGATGGAAGCTATCTCCCACCATTCGCGGTGTTCCACCTCGTTGTCGCCGGTGTTTTTCCAGCGGGTGCAGAGCAGGGTTCCGTCGACAAAATACAGGGCCATCTCGTTGACGTCGTATACCCACTGGCCGTTGTCGTTCAGGCGGTAGTAGATGTAGGTGCCGTCGTTCCTGTATTCCCAGCGGTGCAGTTCGCCGTCGTCGAACCGGGAGCTGTCGGCGCTGGTGATGTGGCCTTCCCAGAGACCGAGGATGTCGTCGCGGTAGTTTTTCGGCACTTTGGTCCACTTTACTGTCCCGTCGTTTTCGTACAGGATTTCCCCGTTATGGTAGACGGTGTATCTTGAGTCGGTCAGCATCTCGGTCTCGTTGATTGACTTGACATCGAGAATGGCGGTGAAGGAGGTGGTTTTGTTGAAGCTTCCGTTCATGATGATGGTGTTGCCGTCCACTGTGATGGCGCTCGGCATGTAGTTGGTCCATTTCGGATGGTCTTCGGTGAAGTCCACACCCGAGGCGCTGAGGTAGCCTTGGGTGTCGGATTCGAATGTGTAGACCACTTTCTCGTTGGTGGTTGCGGTGCGCCCGTTGATTTCGCTAGTCATCCATTTGCCTATCATCTTCTGGGCGATGTTGTCGTTTTCATTGTCTTTGCCGCAGGAGGCAAGGAGTGTGGCCGCGAGGGCCAAGGTGAATAATACTTTCTTCATATATTTTTATTTTTTATTCATTGGTTGATGTTTTGTTGGGCGAGGGTAATCATTTCGGTGTCGCAGTTGAGGATGGTGGCGATGCGGAGTGCCTCGTGGGGGACGTCGTCGGAGTTGTCCTCGGTGAGGGAGTAGTCGATGAAGCGGTTGATGTTCTGCGGGTTGAGAGGCAGGTCGGACATATTTTCGACGAATCCTTTCACCCTCAACCTGCGGCAGGTGGCACCCAGTTGGCTGTAGTGTGTGGTGACCATAGTGGTGGAGCTCATATCGTTGAGTATCTTGATGATGGCCTGTACCAGGGCTTTGCCTTCGACGGGGTTGGTGGTGCGGGCAGGTTCGTCGATGAGTACCAGCATGTCGTGTTGGCGACAGGAGCGGAGGATGTCGCTGATTTTGATGATTTCGGCAGCGTAGGAGGAGAGTCCGTTCATCTCGTCCTGGTCGTCGCCGATGGAGGTCAGCACGCCTTCGAAGAGTTTTACAACAGCCTTGCTTGCAGGTATATACATTCCGCATTGTGCCATAATCTGGGCGGTGCCGACGCTCTTGAGGAGCACCGTCTTGCCGGCCATGTTGGCGCCGGTGATGAGGCATACGCCCGGGTGGAGCGTGATGTCGACAGGTTGGTAGCGGAGGTTGGCTTTCTCGTTTCGCTCTTTCAGCCGTGGGTTGATAAGTCCCTTGTATTCAATGGCATCGCCGATTTCCGGCTGTGTCAGTTCCCAACGGATGGACAGTTCGGCTTTGGCCAGTAGGAAATCGGTGTAAGCCATTTGTTCCATGGTGGTTATGAGTGTGTCGGCCCAAACGTGCAGTTGGTCGGAGAGGCGGATGCAGACCTCTGCCTGTATCTCGTTCTGGAGTGCGAGGAGTTCGGAGATGCGGATGGGGTCGCCGTCGGAGGTCTGCAGGGCGTTGAGTTCGCGTCGCAGAGGTGTCAGGCGTGGGTCATAACTATCATAGATATAGAAGTTTGCGATTCCCGTATGGTCGGGGTCGAGCAGGGAGAATACCTCTGAGGTGTCGGGAATGGGCAAAATCTCGCTGAGACCTAGGCCTTCGATGGCGCCTTTGGCAATTTGCGCTTGTTGGGATAAGGTCTTGATTTCAAAGAGTTCTACCTCGTTTAGGGCGGTGTGGTTGGAGAGGGAGGAGAGGGTTCCTTGGAGGTCGTGCAGACACATCAGGCAATGGCGCAAGTCGATATAGGGCTTCTTGTATTTGTATTCAAGGGTGGCTTGGATGGCGCAGTCGAGTCGATGCCATTCGTTGCGCAGTTCATCGGCGTTGTTGCAGAAATCTGTTTTGAGCATCCGGCGTCGGCCAGCAGATGACATAAATTCCATGCTATCAATGATGTACTGGAATCCTGCGTCTTGTTTTATAAGCTCTTTTATTTTCATTGTTCTATCTTCATTACGTCGTAGACAGGGGTTTGGAGGGCGTCACTCAGAATGTTGCAAGTGGTCTTGGAATCAAGGAGAAAGCCCTGAGGGGAGGTGGGGTTGAGGGTGACGGCGATGAGTTTGGAGCGTTGGAGCACCAGGAGGCGTCCGTCGCGGCGGGTGAATTCGTTGTAGGCTTCGGGGGTGATGAAAAGTTTGGTGAAGTCGCGTGCTATCAGCGTAATACCTTTCTCTTTGGCGGCGAGGACACGTAGCAGGCGGTCGCTTACGGCTCCGGAGGCAAAGAGCGTTTTCCCGAAGCGCAGGATGTCCTTTTCGGCGCGGTCGATGAGGAACACGGAGGCGATGCCCAGGTCATGGGGATGACCTTCGTCGTCGACAGCCCATAGTCCTGATTGTATGGTGTTTAGTTGTTCTCGTAACGAGGGGTCGACTTCGTCGAGGAGGATGAGGTTATGTAGGAATTTTGTTTTGGACACGAGTTGCTTGACGTTTGCCGAGACGGCAGCGCCAGTGGCAAGAATCATGGCGTCGGTGACCGTGGGAGAGGCGAGGCTGAGTCGAGAGAGTGCGCCGTCGACGATGGAGATGTCAACGCCCATGGAATCAAGTTGTTCTATCTGTGTACGCAGGATGCCTGTGGTGGCGGCACCGGAGAGGAGGGCTTTGCCTCGGATGAGTACGCGGGCGGTGACAAGGGGGCCTAGGGCGGTGCGGCGACTGTCGACGGCTTCGAGGCACGAGACGAGTTGCCGTTTCAGGTAGTGTTGCTCGGAGGTGATGAAGTGTGTGCCTTCGTAGAGGACGATTTCGGGCTTGGCGGTGGCGAAAACGCTGTCGACCTGCTCACCGTCGACGCCGATGGAGGTGACGCCGACATGGGCTCCCATGTCGTTGAGCCTTCTCAATATATAATTAAGGCAAACAGTCTTCCCCGTATTCTTTTCAAGACCTACGATGGAAAGACTGTTGTAGTGTAGTATATTGCGGACAAAGGGCACGACTTACTGCTCCTTATCTTCTTTTCCTTTGGGTTCTTCCTTCTTCTCTTTTGCTTCTTCCTTGTTCTCGTCCTTGTTTTTCTTGAGCGCGGCTTTGGCTTTGCGCCAGTAGTCCTTGCCCAGCACGATACCGCAACCTAACACAAAGCCGAGGAAGGTCCAGACGATGACGGTTTTGGCACGACTGTTGTCGGGTTTCATGGGGACGGAGACCGGCTGGATGACGGCGAAGATGGGGATGTCTTTCTTGACCTGCATCTTGGCCTGTTCGAGTTGCTTGGACATCTCCATGTAGATGTTGTTGGCGACGTTGAATTTGGTCCGCAGACGTTCTTTCCCAATGTTGGCGGTCGTGGTAACGACATCTTGGTATCGGTCGGTGGTGCCAGCCAATGCTGCCTGGTAGCGTTCTGCTTCAGCTTTGGCTTCGTTATAGCGGCCTTGGATGTATTCCAGTTCGTTTTGGGACTTTTCGATGCGGATGCGGGTCACTTCATCTTGCAGCAGTTTCTGGGCATGCATAGCCAGTTCGGCAGTTTGTATGGGTTCGGTGCCGTGGGCGGTCAGCGTGATGGTGCCTTCTTTCTTGTCTACATCAAGGGTGAGTATTTGTCCGAAGCCTTCGAGCATCTTCTGCTCGTCACGGCTTACTACCAACGGTTTGGGACAATTGCTGGAGTCGGATGACGTAGTGTCGATAACAATCTCGGCTTCTTTCTTTTCACCAGCAATGGCAGAGATAATCACTCCAGGAAGACCGATGGTGTACTTCTTGATGTAGTCCATTACAGTCAGATCTTCGGGGTAATCTCTAGCATAGTCGAACATGCTGATCAACGTGTCGCACCTCTCGAAATGCATGGGGGTGTGCATCATTTTCAGGCGGAAGGGCACACTGTTCACGATTTGTGGATAGACGAGGGGCGAAAGTTCCGAGTTGTTGGATGTGGTCCCGAGGTCGAAGCCTGCCAATGCGGCGAGGTCGCCGAGGCCGGATTTCTGGGCGGAACCCAGCTGTGGCACCATCATGGTTTGGACGGAATAGGTGCGTTTCATCGAGAGGGCTGCCACGATGCCCAGGGCGATGAATATGAAGAGGGTGATGAAGATGGTCTTGCGACCGCTCCAAAGCTTGCTAAGCAACGCCTTGATGTCGATGCCTTCTTTTTCCTCTTGTTCTTCGGGTTGTACGTTGGTCTTGTTGTCGTCCATATAGTGATGGAATTAGTTGTTGTTTAACCTAGAAATACTATATGCCATGATGATGATGGAACCGAGGGAGGTGAGCGTGGTGAGAATTCTTCCCAGCTCGGCGCCCAGATCGAATTTTTCTTTGGGCTCTACCAGTTCACGTTCACGATCTCTGATTTTCTCAGTGTCCATGCGTAGGGTGATTACGCCACCGGGTTCCACGGTGGGGGTGCTGCGGAAGAAGAAGAGACAGTGGCCGGTACCCTCGCTCTGGTTGTTGGGGTAGGTGACGGTGACGCTCCATTTGTCGGCGTCTTTGTCATATCCACCAGCGAAGTGCTTGATGTACCATTCAGCGCTGTGGGATCCTTGATAGGAGATGGTTTTCTGATCTGCGGTGAAGTCTGCGGGGACGTACTGATTCATGCGGGTACCGACGGCGCGAATGACGACGGTGTTCTCGCGGCGGGGAATGGTGATGACGTCACCATCCATGAGGATGGGATTCTTCAGATTACCCTTGCGGTGGCTAATCTCGTCGAGGTTGATACCAATCATGCCTCTGAATCGGCCAGTGGTGCGGAAGAGGGTGGAATAGGGGTCGGCATCGTCGAGAAGACCACCTGCCTTTTTGATAATCTCCCAGAGCTGGGTCTCGTTGTCCTCGAGGACGTAGACGCCGGGGTATTTCACACGGCCGTTGACCTCTACGTAGCGGCCTTTCGTCCAGTTGGGAGTCATGCGCACGACGATGTGGTCGAAGGGCTGCAGTTGGAAGTTCTTGGGGGCTTTTTTGTCTTTGGGGTCTTCGATAATATTGTAGTTGTCGTCCACTTTTAATGTGAGCAATTCCAATTGGGCCTCGTTTTTCTTGTCGATAACGAGACGGAACACCTCGACGCGGTCGTAGGCGGCGCCCACTTCGAAGCCACCGGCCATCATCAGCAGGTCGTGCAGGGTGATGGAGGGGTCGTAGGTGGTGGTGACGGGATTCTTCACAGCACCGCTCACACGCACTTCGCCAACGTTGGTATAGGTGGTGTTGTCGTAGATTGTCAGGACGTCGCCGGGTTGCAGAAGGGTCTCACCATCATTCTCGAGGTTGACGCGGATGTACTGGCGTTTGACGGGGTTGGTGAGGTCGCGACGGACGATGTATGCCACGGGGAAGACACTCTGCTTGAGGCCGTGGGCGTATTCGATGGCTTGGTTCACGGTCATGCGGTCGTTGAGGCCGAAGGTGCGGGTGAAGGGCTCACGGACCTGCCCGTTGACGGTGATTTGGTCCACGTCGCGGAACGAGGCAAGGCTGAGCACGCGTACAACGTCTTTGGCTTGGAGTTTGAAGTTGGCGGCATCAGTGTCGTCGGTGGGGAAGGGGAGGGTAAGCACTTCGACGGTGAGGTCGGGACGCGTGCGCTCAATATAGACATAGTCGGTACGGGCGGTATGGGTGGGGCCGCCAGCGTATTCAATGGCCTGACCAAGGGTCATTTGGTCGTTGAGACCAAAGGTGCGGGAGAAGGGATTGCGGACCTCACCGCCCACGGAGATGGTCCATTTCTCCAGATAGCTGTCTTGGGCGAGCACGGTGACGACATCGCGAGCCTGCAGTTTAAAGTCGGGGTTCCCGTTTTCGCCGGGGAAGGGGATGGTCAAGAACTCGACGGTCTCGTCGGGACTGGTGCGTTCGACGATGATATAATCCTTACGGGCAGTATATTTCAGTTGTGCTTTCTCGATGAGGGCAAGGAGACTGCTGTTCTGTTCGAAATCAAAATTGCCGCCGTAGTAGACATCACCGCGGATGGAGACGAAGTTCTCCATGGGACGGTTGGAGGTTTTGATGCGGATGACATCGCCACCTTCGACGACCACCTTGGTCTTACCGGACATAATGTCGTCAAGGTTGTATTCCAGATATTTCAGTTCGTCGTTCTGTCGGCGTTCAATCTGGACGAAGTCGGGATAGACGTCGTAGGTGAGGCCACCGGCGTATCCGATGAGGTCTTTGAGGCTTTCGCCTTCAATCATCTCATAACGCATGGGACGACGGACGGCACCTTCGATGCGCACAATGTTGTTGGCCACAGGGACGAAGAGCACGTCGCCATTCTGGAGGTCGAAGAGCACATTCTTGCTGTTGCCCACCATGTACTGGTAGAGGTCGAGGCGGTCAGTCTTGCCACCACGGGAACGCTGGATGTTACGGATGGAACCGATGGATGTGGGGCCGCCGGCTGCTGCAAGGGCGTTGAAGGCGGTGTTGAGGGCGCTGAGGGTGAAACCTCCCTGGACGCCAACCTCGCCGTAAATGCTGACGGTCACGGTACGGGCCGTGGTGATAGTGACGGCTATCTGGTCGGAACGGTAGGCATAGTGCTGTGCGAGTTTGTTCTGGATGGCGACACGGCCCTGAGCCAGCGTCATGCCTTTGAGGAATATCTTGGCGGCGCCGGCAGGTTGGATGCTGCCGTCGGCACCGATGCGCTGGTGAATCTCTGTCTGCGAGGAGCCGAAGATGGAGATGTGAATCTCGTCGCCTTCGCCCAGGACATAGGTGTCAGGGGCTTGGGCGCCATCGGTGGTGCGGAAAACATCCATCGATGTGCCGGTGAAGAGCGAATGGCCATAGATGTCATCGCCAGCGGTGGTGGAGACATGGTTCTCGGTCAAAGTCTCCTCCAGAGCAGCTTCAGCTGCAGCCTCTCCGATGGAGGTTTGTGGCATGGTGGCCGACGATGCGGTCACCGTGGTCTCGCCGCCACCGCTTGGGGTGACGGCAGTGGTTCCAGCGCTACTTTCGTTGGAATTATTGTCGGTGGTGAGTTCAGGGACCGTTTTCTTTGCGGGTTCAGATTTTTTCGCTTTTTCAGCCTGCATCTGGTCGAGGATGGCGATGACACGGCCTTGGTAGCTGGCATATTCGGTGGGAGGGATGTTGTCCACATCGATGCCGTTTTCCAGAAGGCGGGCGCGTACCTCAGTCTCGTTGAGACCTCGTTTCTGCAGTTCTGATTGAGCCATAGACATCATGCTGGGTGACTGGGCAAGCGCCGCCACGGGAAGGGCGGCGAAGAGCAGCATGGCTATTAAAAATTTCTTCATGGTTTGTATAAAAATTTGTTTGACTTCTTATGAATATTTTGAGTGCAAAAATACAACTAATTTCCCAAATAGCAATGATTATTTTATAATTTTAATATTTTCGTTGTAGATAGTACTGATAATCTTTTGTTTAGAAATACGCTTTTCTTGCTCTTGGCGCCCCGTATTTGCTATTTATTTAGGAAATATATGCGCGAAATAAAAAAAAAGTGTATATTTGCAAATCCTATCCTTGCGCTGTTTTCAGCGTAAGGCATTGTGTATAAGATAAAACCGAACAGAGAATGAAAGGTATTGTCCTCGCGGGAGGCTCAGGCACCCGCCTCTATCCTATAACGAAAGGGGTCAGCAAACAGTTGCTCCCCATCTATGACAAACCCATGGTATATTACCCCATCAGCGTCCTCATGCTGGCGGGCATACGAGACATACTGATAATTTCGACTCCTCACGATTTGCCGGGATTCAAGCGTTTGCTTGGTGACGGAAGTGACTTTGGTGTGCGTTTCAGCTATGCCGAGCAGCCGTCGCCCGACGGCCTGGCGCAGGCTTTTATTATTGGAGAGGAATTCATCGGCGACGATTCCGTGTGTTTGGTGCTGGGTGACAATATCTTCCATGGCAACGGCTTGAGCAAGATGTTGCGGCAGGCAGTCTATAACGTCAGCGAACTTGGAAAGGCAACGGTCTTTGGCTACTGGGTGGCTGACCCTGAACGCTATGGCGTGGCGGAGTTCGACAACGAGGGCCGGGTGCTTTCCATCGAGGAGAAACCCAAGGAGCCAAAGTCAAACTATGCCGTGGTAGGACTTTATTTCTATCCCAACAAGGTGGTGCAGGTGGCTAAGAGCATCAAGCCTAGCGCCCGTGGAGAGCTGGAGATTACCTCTGTCAATCAGGAATTTCTGAAGGATGGTGAGTTGAACGTACAACTTATGGGACGTGGTTTTGCATGGCTCGATACCGGCACACACGATTCGTTGGCTGAGGCATCGACGTTCATCGAAGTTATAGAAAAACGTCAGGGATTGAAGGTGGCTTGCTTGGAGAGTATTGGATACGAGAACGGTTGGTTGTCGGACGATGACATCCGCCGTGTGGCACAGCCCATGATTAAGAACCAGTATGGTCAGTATCTGATGAAAATGGTTGAGAATGAACGTAATTAATACCGAAATAGAAGGACTGAAGATTATCGAGCCCCGCATCTTCGGCGATGCTCGCGGGTATTTTTTCGAGAGTTTCAATGAGAGGGATTTCGTGGAACAGACGGGTCTCGAGGTGCGTTTTGTGCAGGACAACGAGTCGAAATCGCGCTACGGCGTGGTCCGTGGTCTGCATTTTCAGAAACCGCCCTTTGCCCAGTCGAAGTTGGTGCGTGTGGTAAAGGGTCGTGTGCTCGACGTGGCGGTGGACATCCGCAAGGGCTCGCCCACCTATGGTCGTCATGTGGCAGTGGAACTTACAGAGGACAATCATCGTCAACTGTTCCTGCCCAAGGGTATGGCCCACGGTTTTGCTGTGCTGAGCGACGAGGTGCTGTTCCAGTATAAATGCGACGAATACTACCACCCTGAGTCAGAGGGTGCTATCGCTTGGGACGACCCCGCGTTGGCCATCGACTGGCATTTGCCCAAAGGTGATGTGCTGTTGTCGGAGAAAGACAGTCATCATCCAAAGTTTAACGAATTTGTAACACCGTTCGAATGAATATTCTAGTCACAGGAGCTAATGGCCAGCTGGGTACCCATTTCCGTCTGCTGGCACCCCAATCGGGACACACATGGTTTTTCACTGATGTGGCCGAGTTGGACATCACGTCTCCTGACGCAGTGAACGCCTTGGTTGATGAAAAATCCATAAAGCTGATTGTTAATTGTGCCGCCTATACCAATGTGGACCGCGCCGAGAACGACGAAGCCACTGCTCTCCGCATTAACGGTGAAGCTGTGGGAATTATGGCTGCCGCGATGAAGAGAGTAGGGGGAATGTTGATTCATTTCTCCAGCGACTATGTCTTCGGTGGTACGCTCTACAATGCTCCCTGCAGTGAGGAAATGGAGCCTAACCCCACGGGAGCCTATGGACGCACCAAACTGGCTGGCGAGCAGGCTGCTAAAGGTTGCCGCCACTTGATTTTCCGCACGTCATGGCTCTATAGTGAGTACGGCAGGAATTTCCTGCTCACCATGCTCAACCTGACGGCCACGAAACCCGAGTTGCGTGTGGTCTTCGACCAGGTAGGCACCCCCACCTATGCTGGCGATCTGGCCAAGGGAGTCTTTACGATTATTGAAAGCGGTGACTATCTGCAGCATGAGGGCATCTTCAACTTCGCTAATGAGGGTGTCTGCAGCTGGTACGATTTCACCAAGGAGATAGCCCGTCAGAGCGGTCATACCGCCTGTCGCATTCTCCCCTGCCACAGCAATGAGTACCCCAGCCCTGTCAAGAGGCCTGCCTACTCGGTGCTTGACAAAACCAAATTCAAGAATACCTTCCACCAAGAGATACCCTACTGGACTGACAGCGTGGCGGTTTGTTTAAAAAATATAAAATGAAGAATTTTGCACTTATAGGAGTTGGCGGATACATCGCTCCACGTCACTTGAAGGCTATCAAGGAGACGGGCAACGAGTTGATTTCTGCCTACGACAAAAACGACTCTGTCGGAATCATTGACAGTTACTTCCCCCGTGCTTCTTTTTTTACTGAGCAGGAACTCTTTGACCGCCACAATAATCATGTGAAGGCCAATGGAATTAACATTGATTATTTGACGGTATGCTCGCCCAATTACCTGCATGATGCCCACACTCGTTACGGCCTCCGCTTGGGCTGTGATGTTATCTGCGAGAAACCCGTGGTTCTCAGCCCGTGGAATATCGACGCTTTGGAGCAGGTGGAGAAAGAGACAGGCCACCGTGCCTACACCATCTTCCAACTGAGGCTCCATCCTTCGGTGGTGGCGCTCAAGAAGAAGATAGAAGAGGGTCCGAAAGACAAGATTTACGATGTTGACCTCACCTATATCACGCCTCGCGGCTACTGGTACTATACCTCATGGAAAGGCAATATTCAGAAGAGCGGCGGTGTGGCTACCAACATCGGCGTGCACTTTTACGACATGTTGCAGTGGGTCTTCGGTCCGGTGCAGAAGAGTGTGGTGAATGTGTCCAGTCACGACAGGGTGGCTGGTTACCTTGAACTGCGACAGGCACGTGTGCGTTATTTCCTCAGCATCAATGGGGAACACCTGCCAGAAGGCCACGTAGGCAGCTATCGCGCTATTTTGGTCGACGGCGAAGAGTTTGAGTTCAGCCAAGGCTTTACCGACCTCCACACTCGCAGCTATGAGGAAATTCTTGCTGGTCGTGGATTCCATATCACTGAAGCCAGAGAATGCATCCAGACGGTTTATGACATCCGCCATGCCGAACCTGTCGGTCTCACGGGCGACTATCACCCCATGGCGAAATATCCCTTAACCAAACACCCCTTCGGATGGTAAACGATGTGTTCATACATGAAAGTTCGTATGTTGACGACGGCGTGACCTTGGGCAAAGGAACTAAGGTGTGGCATTTCTGCCACATCCAGAGTGGAGCCGTGTTGGGGGAGAACTGTTCTCTGGGTCAAAATGTCAATGTCGGTCCCAACGTCAAGATTGGCAATGGTGTCCGCATCCAGAACAATGTTTCGGTCTATGAAGGCGTGGAGATTGAGGACAACGTCTTCCTTGGACCCAGCTGCGTCTTCACCAATGTGCTGATGCCGCGAGCCGACAAGTCGGTGCATGGCAAGTATGAACGCACGCTGGTGCGCGAGGGTGCCTCGCTGGGAGCCAACTGTACCATCGTCTGTGGTCACACCATCGGCCGTCGTGCGCTGGTGGCTGCCGGATCTGTGGTGACCAAAGACGTTCCTGATTATGCCATCGTTGCTGGTGTTCCGGCAAAAATCATTGGAAAAACAGAAGAATAGAATGCAGTTCAGAGACCTACATAGACAGTACGAGGCCATGCGCGTCGAAATGGACGAAGCCCTTTTGGGAGCCGCGCGCAGTGGAGCCTATATCCTGGGATCGCAGGTGGCTGAGTTGGAGCAGCAGCTGGCCGACTATGTGGGGGTGAAGCATTGCATCACCTGCGCCAACGGTACTGATGCTCTACGGATGGCCTTGATGGCTCTCGGTATCGGTCCTGGTGATGCCGTCTTTGTGCCCGACTTCACCTTCTTCGCCACTGCCGAAGCAGTGGCCATGGTGGGAGCAAAGCCGATATTTGTCGATGTAGATGAGAATACGTTCAATATCGATGATGTTGACTTGTGTAATAAAATTCGAGATAACCAAAACGAGGAACTTGCTCTGAGAGCGGTAATTGCCGTTGATCTTTTTGGGCGGCCAGCCGACTATGACCGTCTTCAAAAGGTCTGCGAGATGTATGGATTGTTACTTGTAGAGGACGGTGCTCAAGGCTTTGGCGGTAGCATCAATGGCCGCAAGGCATGCTCCTTCGGTGACATCAGCACCACCTCGTTTTTCCCTGCCAAGCCGCTGGGGTGCTATGGCGACGGCGGCGCACTCTTCACCGACAACGACGAATGGGCCGCTCTGTTGCGTTCCCTCCGTGTACATGGCAAGGGCACAGACAAATATGACAATGTTCGTCTTGGCCTGAACTCGCGTCTCGATACCTTGCAAGCCGCTGTGCTGCAGGTGAAGATGAAGCATTTTGACGAGGAACTCAAGGCAGTCAACCATGTGGCAAAAAGATATACTGAGTTGCTCTCAGGCAAGGTGACGACACCTGTCGTACCTCAAGGATACACCTCTTCTTGGGCGCAGTATACCATACAGGCAGACAACCGCGATGAAATACAGTCTCGCCTCAAGGCTGCCGGTATCCCTTCGATGGTCTACTATCCTCGCACCATGAGTCAGCAGACGGCCTTTGCTGAACTTGAACAAACACCCTGCCTCGTGGCCGAGCGACTGGCACACACCGTCCTCTCGCTCCCCATGCACCCTTATTTGACTGATGAAGAAATAGAAAAAGTAGCCTCCCTGATATGATTACATTGAGCGACATAAGAATCTGTGTGATAGGCCTCGGCTACGTAGGCCTCCCACTGGCGCGCCTCTTCTCGACGAAGTATCCCACCGTGGGCTTCGACGTCAACTCCAGCCGTGTGGAATCTCTTATGCGGGGCCACGATACTACCCTTGAGGTGGAGGATGACTTGCTGCAGGATGCCATACGCAACCACGGCTTCCGCTGCACCTCGTCACTCGACGATATCAAGGATAGCAACGTATATATCGTCGCTGTACCCACGCCTGTCGACGACAACAACCGTCCCGACCTCACCCCCCTTATCGGTGCTTCCGAGGTGGTTGGTAAAGTCATCTCTAGAGGCGACATTGTCATCTACGAAAGCACCGTTTACCCTGGAGTTACTGAAGAAGAATGTCTACCGACAGTCGAGCGAGTGTCGGCATTGAAAATCAACGTTGACTTCTATGCCGGCTATAGCCCCGAACGCATTAACCCCGGTGATAAACAGCACCGTGTGGAGACAATAAAGAAAGTTACCTCTGGTTCCACCCCCGAGGTCGCCGACCTTGTCGATGCCCTCTACAACTCTGTGCTTCTCAATGGTACCCACAAAGCGTCATCCATCAAGGTGGCCGAGGCTAGCAAAATTATAGAAAACAGCCAGCGTGATGTCAATATTGCTTTTGTCAACGAGTTGGCTAAAATATTCAATGCCATGGGCATCGACACCAATGACGTACTCGATGCTGCCGCCTCTAAATGGAACTTCATCAAGATGAAGCCGGGCCTCGTGGGTGGCCACTGCATTTCGGTTGATCCTTACTACCTCATCCAAAAGTCGCAACTTTATGGTGTGTTACCACGTGTGATGAGTAACGCCCGCCGCCTCAACAATTCCATGGGGGCTTATGTGGCCAATCAAACAATCAAGCAAATGAATCTTAAAGGTGTGCCAGTCAAAGATGCCCGCATTCTCATCCTTGGATTCACTTTCAAAGAGAATTGTCCCGATACCCGCAATACCAAGGTTGTCGATATATATCATACCCTTCGCGAATACACGCCTAATATTACTATCTATGATCCGTGGGTGAAAAACGACAAGAAAAATGTGGAAAATGGGAAGTGCCCTGAGGGACCGTTCGATGTGGCTATCCTTGCCGTCGCCCACGACTGTTTCCGCGATCTCGACATCCGTTCTCTTGTCCCCGAACCAGGCGTAGTCTACGACGTTAAAGGTTTCCTTCCTCGTAATATAATTGATGCAAGATTGTAAAAAAAAGATGCTATATGAAAAATATTTCTCGTGAACCGTTAACCAAAAGAATCCCGTTCTATTTTGTCAAGAAGTATCGCCACTCGACCATCTCTCAGTGGGTGATTCTGGCTCTTGACATCTTGATGTTCGTTTTGGCGTTCTCATTGACGGAGGCTTTCCGCAACGGAGGCTTCGACGTAATTCCATATCGGGGCATCTTTGTCAAGTTCATATGGTCGCTGATGCTCACTGTCATTTTTTTCTTTGCCGCGGGAAGCTACAAGGGCATCATTCGCCATGCTGGTATGTCGGATATCCGAAAACTCATCTTCGCCACTGTTGCACCCTTATTGCTCTGTTGGATTTTCAACTTCATCAATAACCAGATCCCCGACCGTATCGTCTTGACAGAGTATCTCTTCTCCTATCGTGAGGCAACAATGCTCTATTTGATCTTGGGTGTGATGATGATTGTGTCTCGACTTTTCATGCAGCGCGTCTATAATGAATACTTCCGCCGTCGCCGTCCTACGGTCAACGTGGTCATCTATGGCGCTGGTGCCGCCGGTATCATCGCTTACAACGCCTTGCATCAGGAATCCAACTATGAATACCATGTGGAGGCTTTCATCGACGACGACATGTCGAAGGTTAATCAGCAACTAAACGGTGTCCCCGTGATGCGTGCCCGTTCAGTGTTGAATCCTAAGTTTATCAAGTCCAAGGAAATTACTCAACTTATCATCGCCATCCCTACTATCCGCATGCTCCACAAGCAGGCCATCACTAACAAAGCCCTCGACCTCGGCATGACCGTCAAGGCGGTGCCGCATGTCAGCATGTGGTTCAACGGTTCCTTCTCTGCCAACCAGATTCAGGACATTAAGATTGAAGACCTGCTCGAGCGCGAACCCATCAAGATGGACAACGTCAACATCGTTCGCGAGGTGGTCGACAAGGTGGTCCTCGTCACCGGCGCCGCAGGCTCCATAGGCTCCGAGATTTGCCGTCAGCTCATGCGCTATCAGCCCAAGAAAGTCATCATGCTCGATCAGGCCGAAAGCCCCATGTACGACCTCCAGTTCGAGCTGAAGAACACCTACCACGACCAGCTCGAACGCATGGAATTCGTTATCGCCAATGTCAAGGACAAGGCTCGTATGGAGGAGGTTTTCGAGACCTTCCATCCCAACCTCGTCTATCACGCCGCTGCCTACAAACATGTGCCTTTTATGGAGGAAAATCCTTATGAGGCAGTCTATATCAACGTCTTCGGCACCCGCAATGTGGCCGACCTCGCCATCAAGTACGGTGTCCAGAAGTTCGTCATGATTTCCACCGACAAGGCCGTGAATCCCACCAATGTGATGGGTGCCACCAAGCGTATGGCCGAAATCTACATCCAGAGCCGCTCCACCGAACAAACCCATTTCGTCACCACCCGCTTTGGCAACGTTCTCGGCTCCAACGGTTCTGTTATCCCGCTCTTCAAGAAACAGCTCGCGGCCGGTGGTCCGCTCACGGTGACCCACAAGGACATCATCCGCTTCTTCATGACCATCCCCGAAGCCTGTAATCTCGTCCTCGAGGCTGGCGCTATGGGCGAAGGTGGCGACATCTTCGTCTTCGACATGGGCAAGCCTGTCAAGATTTACGATATGGCCAAGAAGATGATACAGCTTTCTGGCCGCCATGGCATTGAAATCAAGGAGATAGGCCTCCGTCCGGGTGAAAAACTCTACGAGGAACTCCTTGCCACCAAGGAGAACACCATCCCCACCTACCACCCGAAGATTATGCGTGCTCAGGTGCGCAAGTACCCGCTCGAAGCCATCGACCGCGAGTACAACGAGCTTTGGGGCATCCTCGAAGGCATGGACGACATGAAGATTGTGGCCAAGATGAAGAATATCGTGCCTGAATTCCTATCTAATAACTCAATCTACTGTAAATTAGATACTTCTACCCCCCCCCCTCAGCGCGTTGAGTAATAAATAATGAAACAGCGTCTGCGCTTTCTCCTCACACTCTTCCTCCTTCTGATCCTCATCTTTGTGGCGCAGAAGGTAGTCTTCATGCTCTATAATGCCTCCATGGCTGAAGGGGCTCCCTTCCTCACTTGTGTTGCTGCCTTGTGGCACGGCCTCAGGCTCGACATCGCCACCGCCTGCTACCTTGTCATAATTCCGACAATCGTTGTGCTGCTCAGTGGTTTTGTCCGTCTTCCTCTGCGACGTATTCTGGTGCCTTACTATGTGCTTATCGCCCTATTGTTCACCTTGGCCTTCGCTGTCGACACGGTGCTCTACAGTTACTGGGGAGCCAAACCCGATGCCAACGACCTCATCTATGCCGCACAGCCCAAGGAGATGCTCGCAGGTCTTCCGGTGTGGTTCACTATCCTGGGATTCATCGTCGTAGGACTCCTCGTCTGGGGCTGCACGATGCTTCTCCGCTGGACCACTCCCAAGGAAATCCCACCCATCCAGCGCAACCCTAAATTTTTCATTTTTCATTTTTCATTTTTCATTTTATCTTCTGGATTTATCTTCCTCGGCATGCGTGGCGGTCTCTCCGAATCCACCGCCAATCCTTCCTATGCCTATTTCTCCAGCCATCCTTTCTGCAACCATTCTGCCCTCAATCCCACTTTCAACATGTTCCACTCCCTCTTTAAGATGCAGGATTTGGCAAAGGAGTTCGACATGATGCCTGAGGAGGAGGTCGACGCCCTGCTGGGCGAAATTTTCGAGCCCGATGCCACCCTCGCCGACACGGTGCTGCGTATCGAGCGACCCAACATCATCTTGGTTATCTGGGAAGGTGGCGGCAGTGGTATGGTCGGCAACGATACTGTGGCACCGAACTTGCAGCGACTCAGACAAGAAGGACTCTATTTCTCTCATGCCTATGCCAACAACTACCGCACCGACCGCGGCCTTGTCTCCATCCTCAGCGGTTGGCTCGGCTTGCCCACCACCACACTGATGAAGCGCCCCGACCTCTGTCGTAACCTACCTTCCATTGCTTCGTCGCTCAAGGCCGAGGGCTACCACACCACGATGACTTTCGGTGGCGACATCGACTACACCAATATGCGCATGTATTTCCTTGAGACGGGTTTTACCGAGGCCAACGGAGGCGAGACCTTCCCCAAGGAACTCTATTCCAGTGCTTGGGGTGTCCCCGACGAATATACGCTCACACCGGAACGGTTGGTCAAGCAATCCTCCGTTCCTTTCTTCTCGGCGGTGCTGACGCTCAGCAGTCATGAACCCTGGGAGGTCGACTACCACCGCCTTTCTGACGAGCGGCAGAACGCTTTCGCCTACACTGATTCCTGCCTCGGTGTCTTTGTCGACGGCCTCAAGGCTTCGCCGCTATGGGACAGCCTCTTAATCATCGTTGTGCCCGACCACGGTGCCACCTACCTCGAGGGCCAGTCGTCGGCCGACGTGCGAGTCTCCGAGATTCCCATCCTCTGGCTCGGTGGTGCACTGGCAAGGACCGGTGAGGTCGACGCCATGGTGAGCCAGAGCGACATCGCTGCCACGCTGCTGGCACAGATGCACCTCGACATCACGCCCTTCGTTTTCAGTCGCAATGTCTTTGGCACGAAATTTGCTGAAAGAAAACCGTTCGCCACGCATGCCGTCAAGAACCGCCTCAACTACATCACCCCCGACGGCACCGACTCCTACGATTGTGTGAGCCATACGCTTGAGTCCGCCAATGCCGCCGACCAACGCTTCATCGAGGCTCTTCTCCAACGCATCTATAAGACCAGCGCCGCCCTCTCCTCGCGTTAGCGTACGGTCAATGCTTTTTTGATGGTTTGCTGGGTTCCGTGCAGGTTGTGCAGGTTGATATACAGCACATAACGCCCTCTTGCAAGCGTCTGGCCACCATCGCCACGTCCGTCCCACAGAAACGACCCGTGGCTACCTAGCAGGGCGTTGTTCAGCAGGCGTCGTATCAGGATACCGCGAGCGTCAAAAAGGATTACGTCGGCATAAATCTCGCCGTCATCAAGCTGATAGTCAATGGTAATCTCGTCTTGATAGCCGTCGCCGTCGGGCGAGACGAGCGTTGACGAAAAGGTGAATGAGGCCTCCTCGACAAGGTATTCTTGGCTTTGTGAGTTCTCGTAGCCCGGCGTGCCGTATCCAGCGGTCGAAGATGCCGAGAACCAATTGCTTGGCTCGTTGCATGGATGCGCCATGCTCCGCCGCTCCAGTGCCACACCGGCCTTGTTCCTCAGCAGGCGGCTGTGCATCGAGGGAGTGTAGTCGAATTTCTCCACCACCGTACCATCGGCCCGCGCCAGCACCACGCTGCCGCCGTCGTTGGGATAGGTCGGCAGGTTGCACTCCACCATCTTGCTGGGATACTTCACATTATAGTTTGCTGTCACCGAGGCGCCATCTTTCGTCAGCACCACAAAGTCGTGTGGCGCCATCGTGTGCGAGGGTAGGGGATAGTGCGTTCCCAACGAATCACCTATCCATCTGACGATATGGTAGTTGGAAAGTTCTATGGGTGTGCCGCTGTCGTTGTACAGCTCCACATACTCGGCCTCACCACTGTGAGGCTGAAAGAGCAACTCGCTGACGCACAGGGTACCCTGTGCGAGCGCTGGCGCGCTCGCACAGCACATTGCGAGGAGAATTGTCGATAAAAAATCTTTTATCATCACCCCTAAAAAACGCCACCGCCCCCCTTTTTATTATCCCGGCCTCTCAAAAATTCTACTTAACATAACCTAAAAAATGCCCCTTGATTTTCAGGCCTTTAAGTGTCTAGGTCTTACTCATCTCTTACTCAACCCTTACCCCGCTCTTACTATACTCTTGGTTTTGTTGGAGTTAAGTTAGGAAGGGAGAAGTGCTTTTTAACAGTTTTTAAGACACAATTTTTTCGAAGGAACAGCGTTAAAGAAAAAAAGTTTTTTTGCTATATGAAACCTATCGTCAGCATCATCATGGGCTCCACCTCCGACCTGCCGGTCATGGAGAAAGCCTGTCAGTTCTTTGAGGAGATGGAGATTCCCTTCGAGGTCAACGCCCTCTCTGCCCACCGCACGCCCGCCGAGGTGAGCGACTTCGCCCGCGGTGCCGCTGCTCGCGGCATTAAGGTCATCATCGCCGGCGCCGGCATGGCCGCCGCCCTGCCGGGCGTCATCGCCGCCGAGACGCCGCTGCCCGTCATCGGGGTGCCCATCAAAGGATCTGTACTTGAGGGTCTTGACGCCACGCTGGCCATTCTCCAGATGCCTCCGGGAATCCCTGTGGCCACTGTTGCCATCAATGGAGCCCAGAATGCCGCCATCCTCGCCATGCAGATGATGGCCCTCGGCGATGACGCCTTGATGCAGAAACTCATCGCCTACAAGTCCGGCCTCAAGAAGAAAATCGTCAAAGCCAACGAAGACCTGGCCAAGCTGGAGTATAAATTCAAGTGCTAAAAAACAGAGATTATGATTACTATAGGCATCACAGGGACGTTGGGGGCCGGGAAGGGCACCATCGTCGATTATTTGGTTCAGAACAAGGGTTTTGTGCATTATAGCGTGCGGGCTTTCCTCACCGAGGAGATTAAGCGGCGTGGGCTGGAGGTGAATCGCGACACGATGGCCGAGGTGGGCAATGACCTGCGGGCAAAGCATACGCCGTCGTGGATTGTGGAACAGCTCTACGAGAAGGCTTCGGCTTCGGGCTGCAACTGCATCATCGAGAGTGTGCGCACTCCCGGCGAGGTGGCGGCTTTGCGTGGCAAACCCAATTTCTACCTCTTCGCCGTGGATGCCGACCCGAAGGTGCGCTACGAGCGCGCTGTGCTGCGCGGCAGCGAGACCGACCACGTGAGTTACGAGACCTTCATCGCCAACGAGCAGCGCGAGATGAACAACACCGATCCCAACAAGCAGAACCTCGGCGTCTGCATCCGCGAGGCGGACTTCCGCTTCGACAACGGCGGTACTTTCGAGGACCTGCACAAGCAGGTGGAAGAGGTGCTGCAGAAAATCACCTACCACCGCCCCTCGTGGGACGAGTATTTCATGGACCTCGCCAATGCCGCCAGCCGCCGCGCCACCTGCGACCGTGGCCGCTCGGGCTGCGTCATCGTCAAGGACAAGCAGCTGCTGGTGACGGGCTATGTGGGCTCGCCCGCAGGCCTGCCGCACTGCGACGAGGTGGGCCACCTCTTCCGCCAGACCATCGACGCCGACGGCCATATCTCTACCCACTGCGTCCGCACAGTCCATGCCGAGCAGAACGCCATCTGCCAGGCCGCCCGCCGCGGCATAGCCCTCGACGGCGCCACGCTCTACTGCCGCATGACCCCCTGCCGCACCTGCGCCATGCTCATCATCAACTGCGGCATCAAGCGTGTGGTCTGCGAGCGCAAGTACCACAGCGGTGCCGAGAGCGAGGAGCTGTTCCGTCAGGCCGGCATCCAGTTGGAGTTCTTCCACGACGAGGTGCAGCAGTACGCCAACCAGTAAGCCATGGTTGCGAAAGACAGATTCATGCAGCTGGCCATCGATGAGGCCAGGACGGGCATCGAGCATCGCGACGGCGGCCCCTTCGGGTCGGTGGTGGTGAAGGACGGTAAGGCCGTAGGTTTCGGTCACAACCGCGTGCTCGGCAAGAACGACCCCACCGCCCATGGCGAAGTAGAGGCCATACGCGATGCCTGTCGCCGGCTAGGGACATACGACCTGACAGGCTGCGACATCTACACCACCGGCGAGCCGTGCCACATGTGCCTATGTGCCTGCATGTGGGCCAATATCCGCAGGGTGTATTACGGATGCACCATCGACGACAACGCCCTTATCGGCTTCCGCGACGGCAAGTTCAACAACCTCTTCGCGGGCCGCGACCGCCTGGGTGACTATCTCACCGAAGTGGACCGTGAGGCCTGCCTGCAGCTCTTCGACGACTACCGGAATATGCCGCACGACAATTACTGAGAAATGAAACGGTTTCTTCTTTTTTTGTTGATGGCGTTGGCTTCGACGGTGGCGTTTGCAACAGGGCAGGCTGCCGACGTGATATATATTGACGGGCAAAAATGGTGGCTGATGGGACGGCCTGTGGGAGCAGATTCAATACTTTATGTCAACCTACAGGCTTGATTGCCGGAGCTCGTACAGGAGTCGACCGGCAACTGGGATCGCTTTGTTGGTTGTTGGAGCTTAGACGGCGAGTGGCTGGTGCTCGACAGCATTGTGTGTACGGTCTATGAAGACTCCACATACATGAAAGACTATGAGATGTCTCTGTCGATGGAAACGATGCGCGAGGTGTTTGGCAACTATTACCACGACGGCAAGATTGTGGCCACATGGCTTACTGGTACGATACGGCTAACGCAAGGGAAGAGGATATTCTATGAGCACACGGGTTGGAACCGGCACTACGAGACAGAGATGATGCTTGAGGTGAGTGAAGGGCGTGTACTCGGGCGGGCGCTATACCACAACCGTATGGTCGTTGACGGTTTCTACTTTGACGAGGATGCTCCCCGGGAAAAATGGTATGAATTTAAGAAAGGCTTCCTTCCGGTGATTGAAAAATATCATGTGTTCGACACATTGAGTGTTATAGGCATACATGTAAGCAGAGGGGTTGTCGACTCACTCGGCAATATGACCGACGTTAAGGTGGAGGTTATGTATAGCAATTATAAGAGCAATCCTATGCCAGAGTTGACCGATGCGTTGGTCAGGGAGTTCAAACAATACTTGATGAGCATACGGCCATGGCGGGTGTGGTACTGTAATGGCGAGTATACCTCTCTTTGGCAAGGATGGATAATTCCTTTCAGAAAGAGAGATTTCCAGTGATAATTTATAGTTTCCGCAGCAGTGGCGACCGTGAGAGGTCGGTGGGGTTGGTCCCTGGGACCCCTTCGGGGATGGGTATGCCGAGTTTCTTGAAATGTTCTATCCAGTAGGGAGGCAGGTTGCCCTCCTTGTCGCGCCAGTTCATGGGTTTTGATTCAAAGAGGTCGCCGAAGGCGGTTTGGATGAGTTCGGAGCAGTAGTAGGCGTCGTTGTCGGGAAGGAAGGCGTTGTCGTAGGGCTTGCCAAGGAGACTTTTGGCGCGGGCGATGACGGCGGCGGTATCGAAGGGGATGTTGAGGCGGTAGGTGTCGTAATCCCAGGAGTGGCGCCATTCGTGCCATGGGGTGCGGACGACGCCTTTCGAGGGAGTGGCCTCGATGACCCAGGCCGCCGTTCCGCCGGGATATTTCGGATTGTGCTCCAGCTCCAGAAGAGCCACATGGGTGTATTTTCCGGTGCTCTCCTTGATAGCTTGGCCCATGTCGGAATCATAGTGGTTGGCGAGCACGAACATTAGGTCGCCGGTCTTGGGGCTGTAGCGAGGACGCAGGGTACTGTTGTCCAGGTAGTGGCGCATCATCATACTGTCGGGCATCATGGGACGCAGGGTCTGCCAAAGCGCTGGCTGGTAGGTCTCGAAGACGGCTTTGCGCCAAGCCATTTTCATGGGCAGGAGCCAGGGGAAGCGGGTTTCGGGGTATAGCTCATCGGTGGCTCCGAAGGCCATGAGGGTGTCGCCGGCCTGGTTGATGAGGGTGACGGCGTAGCCGATGCTTGCGGATGACGACCAGCCGTTGGGTTCCCACACTTCGTGGAGGTCCAAGGTGCTGTCGTCCAATCCGAAATCTTTCGGGGTGGGGAAGAGGTTGTAGCGCGTGCCGACATCGAGCAGTGCCTGCTCAATGGCGGCAACAGATTGGGAACGAACGGTGTGGAGTGTGCTGTCGACGTTGTTGAAGATTTCTTCCAGTCGGTCGCCGCGCCGCGTGTAGCGGATGAGGTGTTCGTCGTGATGGTAGTCGCTGACGGAGTAGGTTCGGATTTCGAGGCTACGGAGGCCTTCTTTGACGAAGTCACCGAGGGGTTGGCGATAGGTGTAGGGCGCCACGCGGCCGGCGGTGTCGACGCTGAAGATGTGGTTCTCCTCGTCTAGGAAGATGACGCGGTCCTCGCGGTCGGGGTCGGGCGAGAGGGATTTGATCCATTTGGAGCGGCAGACGCGGTACCACCCGTGGGCGTCGAGGAGATAGATGCTCACAGCGTCGCTGCCCCAGAGGCGTGTGCCGTGGTCGAGGGTGTGGTCGGGTTCCTCGATGGGGCGCTCGTCGGTGAGGAAGGCGCAGGTGTCCATGTGGCCGTCGGCGGCGATGGCCACCACGCCGATGTCGGTGAGCCAGTAGGCTTTGCTGTCGTGGATGCCGGCAATCTGCAGTTTGTCGCGCGCTTGCCGCTGTACCTTGAGGGGATAGCGCTGCCAGCGGTCGATGTCCTCGTAGCGCACCACATAGCCGCTGTCGTCGAGTGCCCACAGCACTTCGGTGGCGGTGTCGACCTCGAAGTCGGTGATGGGTTGTGGAGTGTGCTGCCAGCGGAGGGTGTCGCCCAGCGGGGTGTAGAACGACATAAATGCTTCGTCAACAATGAGGTATCCTTTCCATGAGCGGACGCGGTTGACCCAGTATTGGTCGTGGGGGTCGGTGACGACGTAGAGTTTCTGGTCGAGGGGTGTGGGCCAGCGGTGGACGGAGTGCCAGTTGTCAGCGGTGGAGTAGATGCGGTTGCCGTGGCCGGCAATCCAGCCGCTGTCGGCGGAGAGCATGTAGATGTCGTCGATGCCTTGTTTCCGTTCAAAGGCGGTGTCTCTCAGCGCGATGAAGGTGCATCCGCTGTCGGCGCTGAAGGTCAGCAGGCCGTCCTGCGAGCCTGCCCACACATGTCCCTCTTTGTCGCACCAGGCGGGGTGGAACCATTCCCCTCCGGGGCGCTTGCTTCCGGTGGGAACGGTGTCGTTCCACAGGCTCCCATTGATTCGCAACACATTCTTTCCAAGATCGTAGCCGACGCCAACAGCTACGTTGCGGTTGAAAGCTGCGACATTCTCGAACGTGATGCTGCGCCAGTCTCCTTCTTTTGGCTTCACCAATGTGCGCCAGGGAGAGTGGATGTTGTTGGCGCGGTAGAGATATCCGCACTTGGTGCAGAGCCAGACGGAGCCGTCGATTCCCACGGAGGCCTTGCGGTAGCAGTCCACATAGAGGTCGGCCAGGCGGTCGCGTGGCTGGGCCTGTATCTGGCTTACAGCAGACAGGATGGCTATGATGATCAGAATGGTCTTCTTCATAATTTTTTTATAGCTTATGTAAAAGTTTCGATTGTGAGAGGCTTGTCGGGGTGGTGTCCATGATATTCTTTTTGCGCCGATGCGTGGGCGTGGCCTCTAAGAGGTGACGGTCGGTTTTGTCTTCATTGACATCGTCGAGGTAGCACTCGTAGATAAGTTCGGAGTCGTAGAGGGCGCCGTTGTCGGGCATGAAGTCGTTGTCGTAGGGCTGTCCGATGAAAGCATGGGCGCGGGCAAGCACCGAGTCGAAGTAGAAATATGTGTGCTCGAAGCGGTACACGTCGGGCAGGAGGTTGCCGTCGTATTCCTTGCGCAGGAAAGGCCGGCGGCTGACGCCGTTCTGTGGTGTGGCGTCGATGATCCACACCGTGTCGTCTACACTCTCCACCAGAGCCACATGTGTGTACTCGCCCGTTGCGTCGGTGTCGCGGAAGAAGAGCAGGTCGCAGGGGCGCAGGTCGTAGAGGCTGTTGTTGTTCAAGAAACGACGGTTCATCATGCCCTTCGGCATCATGGGCTTCAGGGTTTGCCACAGCAGGGGCTGGTAGGACACGAAGCTCTCCTCGTCGCTCACGAATGTCATTGGGAGCATCCAGGGGAAGTACGCTCCACAGTCGTCATTGCTGCTGCCGAAGACATTCAGCGTGCTGCCCTTGCCGTTGACGAAGGTGAGTGTATAGCCGCTACTGCTGGTACACCAGCCATAGCGGTTGCCGAAGACTTTCTGCAAGTCTACATCGCCCTCTTGCAGGCCGAAGTCGGCGGGGGAGGGGAACAGGGAGTACACCTCGCCGAGGTGCCTCATGGTTTGCTCCAACGCTTCGGCCGAGAAGGTGAGTGGTGTATGGGGTGTGCTGTCCACGGTGTTTTCCGTCTCGCGCAGCAGATTGCCCTCGCGGGTGTAGGATACAATGTGCCGTTCGTAGTGGAAGCATCCGGATTCGCCAGTCTGTATTTTCACGCTTTGCAGGCCGCTTTCAAGGAAACGGGCCAGGGGCTGGCTGTAGGTGTAGGGCTCGATGTGTCCTGCGGTGTCGATGCTGTAGTTCCTGCCGTTGGCGAGCAGGATAACGACGCGGTCCGCGCGGTCGGGGTGCGGGTGCATCTCGCGGATGCCACGAGGCTTGGCCACGCGATACCACCCCAAGACATCCTGCAGGTAGATGCTGGTATGGTCGGTGCGCCACAGGCGACCGCCATGACTGAGGGTGGACAGATACTCCGACGCATATTTGCCATGCAAATCAATCAGTTCGTCGAATACCTCCGCTAGTGTCTTTTCCTCGGTGTAGAATCCGCTGGTGTCGGACTGCCCGTCGGGCGACACGCGCACCATGCCCTCCGACGTGAACAGGTAGATGTTCCCGCCGAGGGTGCCGCAGATTTCGTCAAACTGGAGGTCTATGCTATCTTTCACTACCAGTAGGTGTTGCATGTCCTGCATCAGCACCAACTGACCGCTGTCGGTGATGGCCCAGAGGTTGCCGCTGACGGTGTCCACCTCGAAGTCGGCCAGCGGCGTGTGTTGCCATTGAATGTTGTCGGCCGGGGAGTAGAAAGAACTGTCACGCTGTCTGACCAGCAGCATTCCGTGCCAGGGACGCACCTTTTCGGTCCTCCATCCCCGATTCAACCCTTGGTCGCGCGGAGTGGGCAGGCGGCGATAGGTGCGCCAGTTGTCGGTGGTGACATATATCTGGTTGTCGAATCCTGCAAGCACACCATTGCTCTTGTCCGTCATATATACATCCACGATACCCACCGCCGTGTCGAACTCGCTGCGCAAGGTGGTGAAGGTACGTCCGCTGTCGGCGCTGAAGAAAAGATATCCCGGCCGGGTGGCTTGCGACGATCCTATCCAGAGGTGGCCGTCGGATGTGTAATGGTGCCCTTTGAGCCAGTGCATCCCTTTGCCGAACTGGACGGTGTCCCATTGCTGTCCACCTGTTTCCGTGCGGAAGAGACAGTCGTATTGTAGATCGTAACCTTGCGTCTTAGGTCGGTGTATCGGGATGTAGCCAGCATGCAACGCCACACGGTCGCCGAAGGGGATGATAATCTCGCCGGTATGGTCGTGGCGTGGCGATATGGTGCGCCAGGTGGCGCCGATACTGTCGGCCGTGTACACCTCGCCGCAGCGCGAAGCAATCCACAGCCGCCCGGTCGACGACACGCTGGCCTTCGTTCCGCAGCTGATATGCAAATCCACTCGGCGGTCACGTGGCTGGGCGTGGGCTAAATTGAAAATTGAAAATTGAAAATTGAAAATAAAGATGACACAAGCTAAAAGACGCATATCTTCCCAACTATTATCTTTTATCTATAAACTATCATCTAAAAAAGCCGTCCTTGCGGGCGGCTTTTTCTACTTTGAATCTGTGAGCGATTAACCCTCCTGGATAGCACCGGTGGGGCAAGCGCCAGCGCAGGTACCGCAGGAGACGCAAGCGTTCTCGTCAATCTTGTAGATGTCGCCTTCGCTGATAGCTCCGACGGGGCACTCATCGATGCAGGTGCCGCAAGCAACACAGATGTCAGTGATTTTGTAAGCCATT
>CACYPU010000007.1 GCA_902776365.1 uncultured Bacteroidota bacterium
GAAGCCGTCCATCTTGACGCTGCCTTTCACGTCGGCGCTCAGGGCGACGACATTCTCGTTCTTGCGGCCAGCCTCGACAAGGCCTTCGCCCATGCCGGCGCGCAACTCTTTGCTTGATTGTTTTTCGTAGTGGGTCATAATTATTGCTATTTTATTTTTTTCTAGAATTGTATTTTTGTCGTTTGCGAGCTTTCTATCACGAACCTCTTAGTTTGGACTTTGTCGTATTTGGTGGCGTTCTGGGGGTGGAGGACGAGCTCGTACTGGCCGGGCTGTAATAATAACCGTTCGCCGGCGGTGCTGGGGTTGAGGTCGGTGGCGAATTCCACTTGGCCGTCACGGAGGCGGAAGATGGCGCCGGTGGTGATGCCCTTGGGCTTGCTCAGCACCAGCATGCCGGGCATGGGCACCGAGAGCTCGGTGGCGGCGTTGCCGCGCACCTCGACGCCACGCAAGGTGGTGACGGGCAGCGTCTGCACCTCGACGTCGTAGCGGCCGGCGAGATACTGACCCACTTCGCCGACCTCTTGTGCCGCCATGCGCTCGCCCTCACGGCGGACTATGACGTCGACATTGGGCTGCGACCATTGTGGGCGTTTGCCACTGTACTGCACCTTAAGGGTGCCCTCGCTGACGGTGATGTCGACATTGTTCGAGCGGTCGATGCTGAACTGCATGGCCTCGCGGCGCAGGGGCGGATGGGTGAAGACAGCCATGTCGTAGGTCACCAGCGGGTCCATCAGCAGCGTGTCGGGCTTCAGCTTGCCGTCCACACTGTAGATAGTGCTGTGGCGGATGACGCCCGTGCGGTGGTCGTAGAAGGCCACAGGGTGCTCGGCCTCATAGAGTTCACCGTCGCCGTCGAGCATCCTCAGCACTACCTTGGCTTTCTTGCCGCTGAGGTGGAAGATGTCGTACATCGTCTTGGCGTATTCCTCCTCATGGGGCACCAGGAAGAGGCTGCCGGCGCAGTCGGCATGGCTGAAGGCGCCGCCGCCGATGCCCAGCACGAAGGTCTGCACCACCACACCGCTGAGCTGCACCTGCCGCGCTACATCGCATATCTCAGCGTCGCAGTCGTCCATACCGTCGGTGATGATAAGGATGAGGTTGCGTGAAGACCCTGTGGCCGGAAAATCGCTCAGCGCGTCGGTCAGCGCCGTCGCCGCTGTGCAGCCGCCTTGCGGCACCAGCGTTTTGATTTTGCTCTGCAGTTGGTAGATATTATCTTCCCCGAAGGGGACCTCCAGACGTGTGGAGAATTGGTTCTTGTTCACATGGCCGAAGACGCGCAACGCCACATCAACGTCATGTTGGCTCGAGATGCTGTCCAAGAACGACAGCAGTACCTGCTGCGTCACCTTGATTTTGGCATTGCTCTGCCAGTGGTCCCACATGGAATTCGAGCAGTCCACTATCAGCAGCAGCCGCGTCTTCTCCGGCGTCCGCTGACCGCTGGCCACCGACCAGGGGCCACCGACCACTAACAACAATACTATGAATAGTCTGCGCATCAAGTCGTCGTTTTTATCAAACTGCAAAAATACAAAAAAACGACGACATGGCAAAATAAAAAGACAGACTTTCTGTCAGTCTCACTGTATCAATATCTTGGCAGTCCCTTTGGCGGTCCGGAGTAGGTAGAGACCGGAGGGGAGATTGCTAATGATGAATGATGAATGATGAGTGATGAGAATAAGGCGGCCGGAGGCATCGTAGAGTTCGATGAGGCTGCCTTCGGGGAGGCCTGTTACTGTTACGCGGTCGGTCGCAGGATTCGGAAAAACGGCAATCCGTTCAGTTTCCAATGTGGAGATGCCGATATTGTCAGGCAGGTTGTGAATCTCGTCGATATAGTTGATAAATGACGGTGCCAGGAATTGCCAGTATTCGGGCAGACGGTCGCTGCTGAGGGTCTTGCGCGTCGAAATCTCCATGGTCATCTCCAGACAGTTGTGGTAATAGTTCACATAGTCTTGCCGTCCGCCGTCGATGACATACCAGTCGCCGCCGGCGATATAGCCGCTCGTCGTCACATCGCGGAAATGGCTGTTGCTATACACGCGTGCCGTGTCCACGAAGCGTTTGCACACCGCCTGCCACCAGTCTGAGGCCGGGTGGGGATTGCTGGCAGAGGTGAAGCTGTCCCACGGATAGTTCATCACCTCGGCGCCGCCGTGCAGGTTGGCGCTCAGGCGAAAACTATGTGCCGCGAAGTAGTCCATCATCGCCTGGTTCTCTTGTGGCACGTTTTTCGCTGTGACAGAAAAGGGGTTGGGATAGGTGCGGTTGAGGTCTACTCCATTGGCATTCTCCCGCTGTGCGCCTTGCACGGTGTGGTCGCCTCGCCGATAGGTGCCGTCGGGGTTCGCCAGAGGGTTGATGCTGATGCGTGTGCGGTCCATCAGTGAGGTGAGCTCGGGGCTGGTGCCGTAGCTTGTGAGTAGGGTGTCGATGAGTCGCAGCATCATCACGTATCCCGTCACCTCGTCGCCGTGGATGGTCGACGAATAGAAGAACTCCGGCCTGTAGAGGTCGGCATCCGTCTGCGACTCGATGTACATGCTCAGTATCAGCCTCCCCTGCACGCTTATGCCGATGGTGTCCACATGGCACAATGTCGGGTACTCTTCGGCCCATTGATGCATCATCGCCAGGTAGGTGTCGTAAGTAGGATAGCGGTCCCAGCCGGCCATCTCCTCCACCGAGGCGGCCATGTTGAGGGCTTTCGTCTCAACGGCTTCTGGCTTCGATGGGAACGCGTCGGGACGCGGCTTCAATTGCGCTGATGCGGAGGCCGATAGCAGCAATAGCAGAAGGATAGATAATGTGTGTCTCATTTCTTGTTTTTAATCATTTCAATCACCTTGTTGGCTTGGTCGGTGGGGGTGTTCAGTATCTCCATCACCTTGAAGAGGGCCCTCGTCACGAAGGTCTCCGCCGCTTTCTCATGGGCGGGAGTGTCGGCAGTACCCTCGATATCCTGAATCTGCAAATCGATGTTGGCGGCAGGGACGTTGTTGGAAATCAGGAAGTCATACATATTCTGCGTGTTGGCCACCGGTACGGTGATGTCCTTGGTGCTGTGGAAGAGCATGAGCTTCTCGTTGCCGCGGGGGCTCCACCCCTTGCAGATATTGTCGAGGTCCAGGGCTGCCATGATGTTATGGGAAAGGTCGCTGTTGGTGTCGAGGACGGTCGCGGTGGCATACTGCGAGAGCGATAGCGAACCCACCATTGCGTCAATCTCCTGACGGGTGTAGCGCTTGCTGAAAATCCAGTCGTCGATGTGACTCAGCACCGGCTCGGTGAACATCTCCTCTCGCGCAATACCGAGACTCTTGAATTCGTTATACGACAGCATCACACTGATGACGGTGCTCGGCATGCCGGAGATAGTAGCAGTGATAAACTGACGGTAGGTCTCCGGGAGGTCGTAGCTGCCTGCTCCAGCAAGGCTGTAGGTGATATTGATGTCGGGATACTTCTCCGCCACCAGCCTCACCACACCCATCGTCGTCTGGCCTCCCTGCGAGTATCCCGCGTTGAACAGCATGTCGCCCCAGGTATAGCCTTGGGAAGCCATAATCTCCTTGGCGGCCAGCAAGGCGTCCACACTGGCCTGTGCGTTAGTTTGCGAGAGGCAGTAGGCTTGATGGTGATGCTCCGTGGAACCGAAGCCGTAGTAGTCGGGCGAGACAGTGATGAGACTCAACATCGCGGTGTAGCCCTGTTCCATGAGAGAGCCCTTTGACGGGCACTGGTCGGCACGATAGACCGTGAAGTGGTTGTACAGTAGCATTCCCTTGGCATAGTGGGCATTCTTCACGCCGTCGCCAAACGAGATGGTGCCCGAGAGCATCACAGGATTGCCGTAGGGGTCCGTCGACGGGTAGGCGAAATTATACACCGTCATTGATTTGTCGGAGTAGTATGTCGAGTCGGTGATGTATGCCGCCCCCATCGGCAGGTCGCTCGCCGCCGCCTGAGGGTCGTCGTCCTTCGAACATGATGTCAATGCGTTGAAAACCAGTACTACTAGTGTCCAAAAGAAAATTCTATATCTGTTCATCTTTGATGTTTTTTTTTAAGAAAACATTAAGTTTTTCAGGTCTCTTCCCAGAGGCCTTTCTGGCGGTCGGGGTCCTCCTCGACGGGCACGAGGATGCTTTCCTCGATGGTGGTCACTAGGGCGAAGTCGAGACCCGAGATGCTGACGCAGAAGTTGCCCTCTTCACAGTCGCTGATGAGCATGCCCTCCATATTGACGAAAGGCCCCTCGACGATGCGCACACGGGCGCCGCGCTTGAGCTGCGAGTTGTTCCTCACATGAACCTCGGCTGCGGCCTCCATCAGGCGTTTGATAGCGTTTATCTCGCCTTCGGGGATGATGGCGGGTTGCCCATGCCATGAGACGATGCATACTACTCCGGCGCTGTTGCGTATGGGAGCCACATCCTTGGCGCGTATCTTGGCGAAGATGTAGGAATTGAATAACGGCACTTCGACACTTTTCCAGCGGTCGCTCCACTGACGCCGTATGTGCTGCAGGGGCAGGTAGACTTCATAGCCGGCGTTTTGGATCGTCTGGGCGGTTTTTTTCTCGGAGCGCGAGTTGGTGTACAGGGCCACCCATTGGTGAGTGTCGTTCAGCATAGGGGTTCGTTCTTTCTCTGTTGGTAACGGCGAAGTACGATGTTTATTGTAATGAAGAATAAAAAAATCCCTACTGCAAGCAGTGCGGTACCCAAGGGGCTGATTTCAATGTGGTTGATGGTGGCTCCCGGCAGGCGCGAGATGGCGGCGGTGAGACGGTCGCTGCACTCGAGAATCCACCACAGTGGCGAGGCGAAGAGAGGGCAGGGGAGGAGCATGTAAAGCAACGAGAGGGCGAGGATGAGGGCGGCAAGAGGTACAATGATGATGTTGGCGATGAGGAAGTAAGGCTGGAAGGTGTGGAAGGTGGCGAGCGTCACGGGCAAGGTGGCGAGGGTGGCGGCAATGCTGACAACGGCGGTCTGCCAAAGGGGATTGTGTGAGAGTTGTATGGCGGGTCGCGCCAAGAGGATGCCTGCGACAGCGCTGAAGGAGAGCTGCCAGCCGGTATTGAAGAGTAACATTGGGTCGGCCATGAGCATGGCAATGGCGGCGAGGGACAGCAGGTTGAGGTTGTCGGTGCGGCGTCCCATCATGTGGCTCACGACGAAGAGGCTGAACATCAAGGTGGCACGCACTGTGGCGGGTGCCAAGCCAGTGAGCAGGGCGAAGGCCCATAGCGCCAGTAATTGCAGGCTGCCGCGCAGGATGCGTCCGCGTCGCTCCTCGCCGAGCCAGAAGAACATCCATCCCACCATAACGGCCAGCAGACCTACATGCAATCCGCTGACGCAGAGCAGATGCATGATGCCGGCCTCGCGGAACTGAGCATAGAGGTCGGGCTCTAGGTCGCCGCGCCAGCCGAGGGTCATTGCCTCCGCTACGCCGGCATGTCGGTGTTCCAGAGGACCGCGTTGTATGTGGCGCAGGAGTTTCATCCTCAGCGCTTCACAGCGGGCGCGCAGAGAGGTGCTGTCGTGACCCGTGACGAGGTAGTGGTCGGAGGTGACGTAGAGCATTCCCCGTAGGGTGTCGCTGTAGCCGTGGAGGGTCAGCGTGTCGCCATAGCGCAGGGTGGCGGCGGTGCTGTCCTTGCGGAGGTAGAGCCGCAGGGTGCCACGAGCCTCCTGATTGTCGACTGTAATCACTTCGGCATCAGTCTTCCAGCTGCGTTCACGCGGCGTCGGGGTCTCCGTGAGGCGCAGGGTGAGGAAGGAGGGTTGCTGGACGAGATGTGTCCAGTGTTGTGTGTCGCTTCGTGGGTCGTCGGGGAGGAGACGCAGGGCGCCGATAGCCACGAAGGTGAGTGCCAGCAGGAGGAAGAGCGGAGTGCGGAAGTCTTTGTTTCTGAAGAACAAAAGGCTTCCGCCGGCGAGCGCCGAAATGCCCAGCATCACCACCCACACCCACGCTGGCAGCACGCCGGCATGTGCAACGGCGATACCCACCATCAGGGCCATCGCCATCGGAACCAAAGGAACCTTCTTCATCATTCGATTAATTCGCCGACGATTAAATCAGCAGTTCCGCCGTCCTCACCTTCGGCACATAGTGTATGCCGTCCTTGCGGTAATAGGCGTGGCTCTCCTCTTCGCCGATGGGTGTCAGCTCGATGCGCTCGTCGCCCTTGCCGATGGCCAGCACCAGCAGGGGAGGGTATGACAGCGCGAGGGCTTCCTGCAGCTTGGTGCGGTTGAAAGCGGCAATAATCAGTCCGTTAAGTCCCATCTCTACGGCCTTCAGTAGCATGCTCTGGGCGGCGATGCCGAGGTCGATATCCACCATGGGATTCTCCTCCACAGTGGAGCAGACGACGATGAAGGCCTCGGGCTCGGTGCCGGGGAAGGGGAGGTGCAGCTCGGGGAGGGCGGCGCCCATCTTCACCAGCGGCAGCACATGGTCGGCACCGCTGTCGTAGGTTACGAGCCTCATCCTCAGCACCTGCTGGTTGCGGGCCGAAGGGACGCGGCTGCAGACAGAGGCGATGCGCTCCAGCTCAGCACGGCTCACGTGGTAGGCTTTTTTGTAGCCTCGGGTGCTGCGGTTTTTCAGCAGCAGTTCGTCGACGGTATGTCCTATCTTTTTGACCCTGATTTTTCCACTTCCTAGGGTCTCTTCATAGCGTTTTTCGAGATAATTGTCGGCCATGGGGAGAAAAAAGTTTAAAGTTTAAAGTTTAAAGTTTAAAGTTTGTTACACAATATATTATGTGGTAAAAACGATTGCTTTCCGAAGACAAAAATACGAAATTTTTTCAAATAATTTTGCCAGTTTCAAAAATCGTCGTATCTTTGCACCCGATTTCGCGAGAAGAAATCAGCCTTTTTGATCTGCTAGCTCAGTTGGTTTAGAGCGCTTGCTTGACAGGCAAGAGGTCACAAGTTCAAATCTTGTGCAGATCACTTAAGCCGCCTAAAATGGGCGGCTTTTTCTTTTGTAAAACTACTGAAAATCAATGCAGTTATAAGGGTTTTCGGTGTATAATAAGAATGGCGTTTTTTGCATAGTATTTTATCTTTTTTGACACATTTTTGTCACATTTTTGTCACACGATTTTGCCATGTCAAAAATATTGTGTATCTTTGCACCGACAAAAAAGAAAAAGATATGGCACGTAAGAAAAACACAAATGATACTGCGTTGGTGCAGTTGCATGAGAGAGTATTGCCGAGTGGTGCAGTACGTTTTTATCTTCATTACACACGGAACGGAGAACGGACAAGAGAGCCGTTAAAGAGCATTCCGATTGTCTCCAAGTCCGACAGACAGGCCTATAAAGAATCAAAACAGATTGCCAATAGGATTGCCGCAGAACGTATTGAGGAAATCCGCAAAGATGAGTTAGGCCTCACAAATCGCCATAGAGACCTTTTGTTGCTCGATTGGTGCGATACCTACACCGAGAGGATAAAGAGCCGTGTGCGGTCGGAAAGATACCCTTTAATGGTGGAATCAGTCAAGGATGTTATCAAAGAATATTCCGGAGAGAATACACGTCTGCAAGATGTGGATAGAAACTATACATTGGGATTTATTGATTATGTGCGGAACGTCTACACCATAAAGGCAGGGGCGCAGCACAGGGGCGAACACCTAAAACCAAGCACGGCCAATAAGAAGTGCGTTATCTTCTCTTCGATACTGAAAGAGGCTGTCAAATGTGACCTATTGCGAAAGAACCCCTTTGACGAGGTGGGGAGAGCCGACAAGATAAGTGTTCCCGAACCCGACAACAGGGCATTGACACGGGCGGAGTTAAAACAGATGATTGAGACGGACACGAAGAGCAGCATGACAAGACGGGTGTTCCTATTCATGTGCTTTTGTGGGTTGCGTGTTTCCGATGCAAAGAAGTTGCGGTGGTCGGAAATCGGCATGGACGGGGAGCAGTACACAATGAGAATCCGGCAAAAGAAAACGGAGAAACCATTGGTTGTTCCAATGTCGGAGAATGCAGTCGAATATTTGCCCGAGAACACGGGCGAGAGTGAGTTAGTATTCCCGAACCTACCCACGGAGCAGACAATGAACCGCAGCGTTAAAATATGGGCGAAAAACGCAGGGATTCCCGATTGGGAACACATACACCTACACACGGCTCGACACACATTCGGCTCGATGTTGGCAAACTTGGGCGTTGATGTCACGATAACGGCAAAGTTGATGGGTGACGAGGTGCGAACCGTCTCCAAGTATTATATCCACATTGCAGACGATACCAAGCAGAGAGCCGTGAGGATGTTGGATGCAGCATTTAATAACCTATAATAACAATACACAATGGAAAAGAAGATTCAATTTGATATGTCGGAATGTCCAGTAAAGCACATTTCACAGGTTGCGGCCGTTATAGATGCGGTGCGTGAAGAAATAATAACTTGTATTGCGAGAGAAGAGAATGATAGTCTTTCGGTCGGAACAAGTGAGGCAAGTGTAAATGTGCTGCGGTGGTTGAGGGATACTTTTAACGATGCGGCCGTATCAAATGGAGAGCAGCCATATTATATGACCGACACAAAACATTCGGTGTGGAACCTGTAATAGGAGAATATCCTCAACCAAAAGTTGAATGCCATGAGTTGCGGTAATTGCCCAAACTTGGAGGAATGCAAGGAATTTGCATTGAACCTTAATCCCGATTCGGATTATAAGAAGTTGCACCCAGATTTAATTCGGGAAGTTGAACAATGCATGGAGAAATGCAAGATAGATTGTGCAGAGTGGAAAAGTGGTGGAGAAGAATATTATCGAAACAAACTAAACGAGGAAATAGACAAGTCTCTTCATGCGATGAGGGATATAAGAACGCACATTGAGAGTGTGCAAAATGAGTATATAAAGGCCAATATTAAATGGTACTGCGTATACAATGAGAGGCGAAAGATTTTCGTTTCGGAATTGGAGAGGTTGAAAGGAGAACCGCAGCTGGAGCCATTTGTTATGGATATTCGGTTACAATCGGATAGGGCGAGGGCAATATTTGAAAAGTTTGCAGATGAGGGATATTTAGAGATTATTGATGGAGGGCGTTATAAATGGTTGAAGAACAAGTTGGCATTGAGTGTGTTTGCAGAGCAGACAATCAGTAGATTGAGGTTGAGGGGAAAAACATGGTCGGTGTTCAGTCATTTGTTTATTGCTGATTTTGACACAGGCCAATTACAGTCATATTATAAGAATCATGCCGATATATGGGATAAGAATATTAAGTATAAAATATATGAGACAGATCCGGATTGCAGAAGAATAAGATTAATTTTTGCAATGAATAAATTTTAGTCTATAACTCTAATATATAGTTGTTTAAGTTGGGTAAAGGTTTAGTAAATCTTTACCCTTTTTTCTTTAATTTGTTTGTTTTCAAGGGCGTAACAACATTAAATTAAAGAAATATGGAAGAAAACAACATTGAGTTAATGGCAAAGTTGGAGCGTATCGAACAATTAACCCTGTTAGGGGCAAAAGATGTGTTCAACATGGATGATGTTGCGGCCTACACTGGATTCACGAAAGGTTATATCTATAGGCTCGTCAGCGAAAGGGCAATCCCGTTTTTCAAGGGCGGTGGGAAAATGAATTTCTTTAGGCGTGAGGATGTCAATGCATGGTTGCTACAGAACCGAGTGAGCAGTCAGGCGGAGATTGCCGCCACCGCAGCCGCCTATGTAGTGAATAACCCTGTACGGAAAGGAGGTCGGAGATGATGCAGAATGACACCCAACAGCCGCAGGAACTCACGGAATACGGATATGTAGCAAGGATTGTATTGCAGATACTAATGGATGCGGAGAGACCTCTTTCATGCAGACAGATTGAACAACGGGCAGCATTGTACACAATGGAGGTGAAAACAGCCAAAGGGAAAGTGACGGTCGGAGGCCACACAATAACAGATTCCCGTGACGTTATTCGGAGCCTAAAGAGAATGGGTTACGATATATACACGGAATATCGGTATAACCGATTCGGAAAGCGTTATGGAGTGCATTCGTTGAATGTGCAGCCAAAGGCCTCTAAACAATTGTCAATCTTCGATATTGAGGGTGTGTAATGAAGTGTTGCAATTTTTGCAACACCAATAATCCCTTATTGTATATTCATTCATAGTGTTTTGAATCAGTATCGGAGACGGGAGATGTGAATGGCAATGGCATAAATCTACCCTTTAAATAACAAGTGTAGGAATTGACCCCTGTAGAATGACAGCCGACAATGTTTGATACAATCAAGATTTGGTGGGATGTGAATGGTGTACCGCAGCAGTACGATGTTGATTGCTGCGGTGAACACCCTATATTCCCAAAGAAGATTGGTTGCCTTTCGTTGCGGATAGAGCCACGGGGAAGTTATACACACTATGAGTTATTGGGGAGCGTTGCTCGTTATCTTCACGGGGATAATTCGACAACGGCCACACCGGAGGAAGTGAGGTTGGCAATGTTGGGGATGTCGGAAATTGTCAATTTCCCTCTTCTAACGGCCAAAGTGAGTTGGGTGGACGTTGCGGTAGATGTTGCGGTAGATGTGCCGCCAAAAGCCTATTTTAAGTGGTTGCAGGGGCATAGTAGGGGTTATGACCGATTAATGCAGGGAGAAACAACGTTGCTATATAAGAAGAAATCGGGGAGACGTGTAATAGCATTCTATGATAAGGTTGAGGAAATGAGGTCGGACGGACAGGATTGTGCAGAGATTGACGATTGCAATATTATGAGGGTGGAGAACCGTCTGCGAGGTGGATTGTCCGGCTCTTTTTTCCCGTCTGCGAGGTGTAATAGCGTTGAGAATCTTCTGTTGTCAAAGAACTGCGAGAGGTTAAAGCGGTGGATGATTCGGGAATATAGGAATGTTGAGAAACAAAGAAACATTTATACGATGAAAAAGGAACTTGTAGAACCGACAGCCGGAGACAAAAAAGACTATGCAGCAGCGTTGTTTATGACGATGTACCCCGAAGAGTATTCGGCATTCGTTGCTCAACCATTTGAGACAGCCGCCTCACGGAGTGAACGTAGCAGAATGAAGAAACAAGATAGGAGATTGCAGGAACTTGTAAAGGAGACGGAGAACGGCATGGTTGAAGAATTGGATAACAAGGTAATGGAGGCAATTGACAGGATGCAATAAACGATGTTGCGGTCGGCTGCGGTCGGGGTGGTTGTTTTTACCCCCCCCCTCTTTGAATCGGCAGGGGCGTGTAATAGTCTCCACGGAGGGTTTTTAAAGAATATTGGAGCCATGCAGAGCAAATACACGGCATTAAACAGAGTGTTCGATATACGGGAATCCCGTAAGATGTCGGAGGTCGGGAAGATAGAGGGCAATAACAAAGAGAAACTGAAAAAGGAAATTGCCGCCAAAGTGACACCGGAGCAGTCTTATGTGTGGGCGGTGTTCGACAATAAGGGTGAATGTGTATACGGTGGAATCATGTCAGCGAGGATAACGGAGACAATCATTTGGGATAAACGATATATTAAGGGCATTGCACAACGTTTCTTTCCACGATATACAGCAATGATAGAGGTCGGCCACGATGCGAACAAATAGCAGAAAAAGTGACAAAAAGCAGCAAAAGATGTTATTTGTTGCGTATCTTTATGAAATTAAGTGGTTGATTTTGTAGCAAAAAATAGCCTTTTTTGTCAGAAAACATGGTGGTATTATACACTATCCATATATGCATATCCACACACGCACGGGGAAAAATGAAAAAAAAGTTATCCAATTTCGGAAAAAGTTGTATCTTTGCAAGCAGAAAACACCGATTGACGATGTGCCAATTTTTTCTTTTTTGTCACACATTTGTCACATTCCAAAATGTCAATCGGTTTTTCTTTTTGAATTACAATAAGTTATAGAGATATGCGTTAATCTTGTGCAGATCACAAAAAAGCCGCCTCAAAAGGGCGGATTTTTGTTTTCCAAAAGGTCTCACAACAGACGGTTGTCTAAACGCATGATCCTCACAGGGCGGTCGCTGCCGACTTGCAGACGGCTGCAGTAGTTGATGTCGCCGGTGTCGCGGAAGCCGCATTTTTCCATCACCTTGCCGCTGGCGGGATTCTCGGGGAAGTAGTCGGCCCAGAGGGTGCTGAAGCCTTTCTCGCGGAAGCAATAGTCGATGAGCAGACGCAGCGCCTCGGTGCAGATACCCTGGTTCCAGTAGGGACGCGCCACCCAGTAGCCCACCTCGGCATCGTTCTCGCCGATGTCGATGTTGCTCTCGCCGTGGACCATGTAGCCCATGCAGCCGATGGGCTGACCGCACTCTTTGAGCTCGATGGCCCACATGTGGTCGCTGTGGAAGATGGTGCGAATAATCTCGAGGCTCTCCTCGACGCTCTTGTGCGGCGGCCAGCCGGCGCGGGGCCCCACCTCGGGGTCGGAAGCATATTTGAAAAGCGCTTCAGCGTCGTCGTCGCGCCACGGGCGCAGCAGTATTCTTGCTGTTTCCATATTAGTCATGATAATCACTGTCTTTCCATTCAAATTTCACTGTTTCCGGCACCAGATATTTGCCTATCTTGTAATCGATGTTGGCTTTGTGGGCCTGACTGAGTTGGTGGCAGCGGCGCACGCGGTACATCTTTCCGTCCTTGATAAAATGGGCACCCGTCTGGTGGAAGCGGAAGGGTATGCCGTGAGCGACGCATTGGTCACGGAGCGAGAGTACCCAGTCGAAGTCGCAGGGCCGCGCGTCGACGCCCGACTCGCCACCTACCGACACTTCCTCTATCGTTTCGTCGAGGTAGGGGGTGAGATCTATTGCCGTCAGCAACGGCGAGGCAATGATGCTCTTGTGTTGGATGGGCAGCGAGCGGAAGATGGGCAAGCGGTAGTCGGCCATTGCCTGGTTTTCCACGGTGCAGCCTACCAGGACGTTGGTGTAGCCGTCGCCCCAGTCGTCGGGCACACACTCCATGAAGCGGTCGATGCGCTTGGTGAAGAAGAAAAACCAGAGGTCGCTCCGCAACCGCATCATATCCCAGCATTCAGGCCGCCATGCATCGGCATCTTTCAGCAAGAAATCGGATGTGAAGCAGGTGAAGACTAGCTTCCCGCTCTCTATCTTCCACGACTTGTCGCGCCGCCGCTTGACAGGCAGGTTGAAGTTGGCGGTCTTGCGACACACGCTACTTGCAATCTCGCTGCCATACATCTCGTCCTGCCGGTAGACATAGCAGTACTTGCACCCAGGGCTGATCTTGGTGCACCCGTGCCAGGGGTTCCAGTCGGCGTATATCTCCCAATGTTCGGACATGCAATATTAACGGAATGCTGATGGTTTTATTGTAGCAGTGGACGAAAGCCAAGGCAAACAGCCTTGGCTTTCAAATCTCTGCCGCTTACTCTATTGGTATCTGTATCACCGACAGCCACTGCTCGGGGTCTTTCTGGTTCCAGACACCGTCGATGTAGCAGGTGCGTGGCTGGCCGACAACCCGGTAGCCCTGTTCCTCGATGTAGCGGAAAGCTTCGACATACGACTCGTAGAAACGTTCGTAGGGACCGACATGTTTCATGCAGAGTGCCTTGGGAACCTCGGGCAGCCGCTTAAATTGGATGATGGCGCTGTCGGTGCCCATCTCCTCCACCTGTTCGCAGTACTCGATGTCGATGTCTGTCGGTGTGTACTCTTTGTTGTGTTCCATAGTGAAGCAGTAACCCGGCGGTGGGCATTTGCAGCCGAGACGCTGCATTTCGGGACCGATTTTCTCGTAGCACATCGGACCAATGGCGGCGAAGTTGGGGATGACCTCGCGGTGCGAGGCGACGATAATTGACGGGAGACTTTGAATGCTAAACTTTTCCATTGTTGTGATTTGTTTGCGAGAGTCCCTCCAGTTGAGCAGCCTTTCGCGGCGGGCAACCAGCAGCCGCAGCTGCCGTTCCGTTTCGCTGATTTTCTCGTCCATCTGCCGGATGCTGGGTGTGGACGAGTCGTCGTCCAGCAGGTCTTTGATTTCTTCCAGCGAGAAGCCGAGCCGCTGCAGGTCGCGGATGTTTTGCAGTCGCTGCATCTGGTCGATGCTGTAGTAGCGGTAGCCCGTCCACTCGTCCACCTCGTCGGGCAGCAATAACCCCTTTTGTTCGTAGTGGCGCAAGGTTTTTACGGTCGTCTGCATCAACTTTGAGAACTCTCCGATTGTTAGTTTTTGTTTGTAAATCATCATCGTACGATAATAATGCTTGTTTGATATCGGCGGCAAAGTTAATGCATGACCCAAGGGACGAGTCAAGGACTTTAACAAACTTTAACACAATTGTCCCGGCAGATGCAGTTTCTCTTTCTTTGGAAAGGTCGACTCATAGGCCTCGAAGGCTTCGGGGTTCTCGTCGGCGACGAAGTAGCCTTTGGGCGGAGCGTAGGTAGCTTCCTTGATGCCGTTGGCTTTGAGCCAGCCGGGGATGAGTTCCTGCGCTAGGAAGAAAGGCACCTCTTCGTCGCGCGGCATATCGTGGTAGTGGATGCCCAGCTGGCTGGCGAGGCCGAAGCCCGCGTGACGGTAGAAGTCGATATTACCCTCCATGCAGAGGAAGCCGACGCTCAGCTCGCGGGCCCGCTCCAACGCATACTGCAGCAGTTTCAGGCCGTAGCCATTGCGCTTAAGGTCGGGGTGGATGCTGATGGGACCGAAGGTCCACGAGGGTTTTCTTGTTCCATCGTCTAAGACCAGCTCGGCTTTCGAGAACATGATGTGGCCGATGATGCGGCCGCCCTCTTCCATCACGAAGTCCAGTTCGGGAATGAAATCGGGGTTCTTTCTGTATTGATTGAGCACATAATGCTCCGTGCATCCTGGACGGTAGATGTTCCAGAACGCCTCACGTGTGAGGTTCTCCACCTCGCGCCAGTCATTGGGTTGTTCTAGTCGTATGTTCATAGTTGTTTTTTTTCAAAATCTGCGGGTGCGGCGGCGGTAGGCGTCGTATTCCTCGCCGAAGTCGCGGTGGAGGCGGCGCTCCTCGCTGACGACTTGCACCAGCATGATGGCGAGGAAGGCCACCCAGACGGCTGCCGCCTGCCAGGTCCAGAGCCACACCACCACGCCGGCGAGGTAGAGCAGCGTGCCGCTGAGCATGGGGTTGCGGTTGAGGCGGTAGGGGCCGTCGGTCATCAGGTGCTGTGTGCGCGGCGCTACCTCGTGGCCGAAGGCGTCCATGGGGTTGCCCTTGCCGCGCCGCTTCATATAGACGATGGTCCACACGCTCAGCGCCAGTCCGCCGACCATCATGAGCCCCGTGATGGAGGCTCTGAGGGCTCCGATATGCACTATCGGCGGCAGCCCCGACGCCAGCCACATCACCGTCGGCATCAGCCCCACAAAGAGCACCCCGCCGAGCAGATATCCCAGTATTTCACGAAGTTGTTTCATTTTCTATAGAACGTCCAGGTGTCGGAGTGGCCGTCGCGGTAGGTGAAGCTCCACTGCAGTTTCTCGGCCGTCAGGGTGTCGAGGTGGAACTTGTACTCGTAGTCGATGCTGCGGCTGTACATGCTGGCAATCCGTTGCGCCAGCTCGGGTTCCGGGCAGTCGCCGACCACCTCCATGCGGAGCATGCCTTTCACTCCGGCGAAGTAGAGGTCTTCGCCCTCCAGGCGCCAGCGGCTGGGGCTGATGTAATTATACTCCCATACTACCTTCCGGCCGTCCTTCAGCGTGGCGGTATACACCTGTCTTGCGGAGTCGAGGGCCGTGCCGTCGGCATAAAAATCCATCGTGCCGGTCTCGCTCACGTCGAAATGGTTGCCCTCCATGTCGTAATTGAAGGAATGCCGGTAGGTGTAGTGTCCCTCCACCTGTGCGCTCAGCTGCAAACTGGCCATTGCCAGCAAGATAACTATCAATTTTTTCATTTTCGTCAATGATTAAACGGGCTGCAAAAGTACGACTTTTTTCCGACATCCGCAAGCTTTTGGCTCATTTGGCACACTTTTTGCTTGAATGTCAGATACAATAAAAAAAGGATTGTTGCGTTATTCGTTTTACTTGAAAACAGAACATTATGGTACGCGAAGAAACCGTTTTTGGACCTATATTCAGCCGGCGACTCGGCAGTTCGCTGGGCATCAACCTACTGCCCGAGAAGGGCAAGATTTGCAACTTCGATTGCATCTACTGCGAATGCGGCTGGAACCGCGACGGCCGCCACGACACCGTCCTCCCCACCGCTGAGAAAGTGCGCACCGACCTCGAACGAAAGCTCAGAGAATGCGTTAATGCGTTAATGTGTGAATGCGTGAGTGCTGACGCATCAAATACTAACACAATCACACAATCACACAATAACGCAATCCAAATCGACAGCATCACCTTCAGTGGCGACGGCGAACCCACGCTGAATCCCGAGTTCCCGCAGATTATCGACGACACCCTGCGCCTCCGCAACCAATACTATCCCCAGGCCAAAGTCAGCGTCCTCAGCAATGCCACACGAGTCCATATCCCCGAGGTTTTCAATGCTTTGCGCAAGGTTGACAACCCCATCATGAAAATCGACGCTCCCACCAACGAGCTCATCGAGAAGATTAATATGCCCGCCCCGGGCTACGACATCGCCCGCGTCATCGAGGCCCTCAAGCAGTTCGAGGGCAACTTCGTCCTCCAGACCTGCATGCTGAAGGGTAATGGATTTGACTCCGCGAGCCCCGAGGTGATAGCTCCGATGATGGATATTGTCCGGTTATTAAAGCCCCGCGAGTGGATGGTCTACACCATCGACCGTGCTACCCCCATGCAGGGTCTCCAGAAATTCACTCCACAAGAGATGAAAACCCTCGTCCAACCCATTATCGATGAAGGAATTACAAAGGTTCAAATCAAGGGTGCCGTAGAGGATTTGTAAACGCCTCACACTTAGTTATTTCGACCATTGTTCTTTCATTGTTCTTTCATTGTTCTTTCATTTTAATGGAAAAACAATGGTTAAATTCCTAGTATCCAATCGGCGATGGTTTCCATGACCCATGGATAGATGGTCTCTTCGATTTGAACGTACTCGTCGGGGGAGCCTGTCTGGCAGCGCTGGAAGAGGTGGTTGAGATTCTGTAGCTGGCGGCAGACGGCCTGTGGGCAGAGTTGGTGGATGCGGTCGAGGTTGGGAGAGGGGAGTACCTGGCAATCCTTGCTGCCGTTCAGAGCCAGCACAGGACATTTCACTTTTGGGAGGTAGTCGGCGGGGTCGAGCAGGATGAAGGTGCGCATCCAGCGTGTGTCCATCTGTTGCTTGAAGGTATAGGCTGCCCCTTTCTTGAGTCCGATGCTGTCAATCTGTTCTTTGGAGAGACCCTCGGTGTGGCGGTTGATGACGGCTTGGTAGTCTTTCTGGCTGCTACCGGCGAGCAGGGCGAAGAGCTCGCGCATGCAGGCGATGCGGATGGCAACGAGTTGTGGACTGACCCCTTCGGCGTGGAACAGGGCCTCGTTCTGCTGTAGCAGCACGTCGTGACCCGAACAGCCTTGTCCGGCAAGCATGACGACGAAGCGGACGTCTTTGTTGCGAGAGGCGACGATGGGGGCGATGGCGCCGCCTTCGCTGTGGCCGCCGATGCCGAGGTGTGAGGGGTCTACGTGGGGGTTGGTCTTCAGGGTGTTGAAGAGGGCTTCGGCGTCCTCGGCGAAGAGGTGGGTGTCGGCGGAGTCGACGGGGCCGGTGCTGGCGCCGACGCCGCGGTCGTCGTAGCGGAGGACGGCGATGCCACGCGAGGCGAGGTAGTCGGCGAGGACGAGGAAGGGGCGGTGGAAGAAGAGTTCTTCGTCGCGGTTCTGCTGGCCGCTGCCGGAGACGAGGAGGAGGGTGGGGTATTTCCCGCCCCCTTTGGGGTAGGTGAGGGTGCCTTCGAGGTGGATGAGGTTGCCCTGGGAGTCGGTGTAGTCGACGGAGACGGTCTCCTCGTCGAAACGGTAGGGAGGCTGCGGGGTTTGTGGGCGGCGCAGATGGTAGAGGGTGTCGGCGGGATGGAAGGTGATGTCTTCCTTGAGGATGCCTTGGCGCCAGTTGCCCACCCAGAGGCTATCTTGCCGCACGAGCGTCATTTTCAGGCCGATGCTGCCGCAGTTGAGCCGCAGGGTGTCGTTGCGCAGCGACCACTTGCTGACAGGGATGGGATCGGAGGTCTGCAGCGGGCTGTAGAGTTCGTAGGTGCTGTCGGAAAGATGGATGCACAGGGCGAGGCTCGTCTGCTGGCTCCATCCCGTCCACCATTGCTGGGCGTGAGCCGAATTGAAAATTGAAAATTTAAAAATGAAAATTATGCTGACGCAGACGATTTGACGCAACCTTGCTGCTCTCATAATTTTTAATTTTTAATTCTCAATTATTTTGAGAACATCACCTTCTCGCTGTTGAACATCTTTGTCAGGCCCCAGACGGCCACGCCGGTGTATACCACATTGGAGGCCACAGTGATGAGGACTGCAGACCACTGCAGTTTGTGGGCGAAGATGGCGGTAAAGGTTTCGATGCTGTTGTAGAAGGGGATGGCGTAGGAGGCGAGGCTCTCTGTGGCGCCGTCCTGCATCAGGGGCAGGAGACCTGCGACCATCACTACCAGCATGAAGGGGGTGATCATGGTGCCGGCATTCTTCACATCCTTGGCCAGTGCGGAGAGGAGGCTGACGGCCGAGGCCATGATGAGCACGGTGGCGAAGATGATGAACATCAGCGCCATATAGTCGTTGACGGTGTAGTCGAGTCCCAGTTCGGCGCCTTCGGTCTGTATCATGTTGGGCAACGAGAGGGCGATGCCGATGAAGCTGGAGGTGCCGCTGAGAAGTGCGATGCAGCTGAGGGATACTATCTTGCCTAGGGCCAGCTCGTTGCGGCGCATGGGGGTGACGAGGAGTGTGGCGATGGTGCCGCGTTCCTTCTCGCCGGCAATGGCGCTGGGGGCAATGGCCATCACGCCGCTGAAGAGCAACATCACGATGAGCATGGGAAGAATCTTGCTCCAAATCATCGAATCGATGGAGTCCGTGGCCACATCGTATTTTTTTGTAGGCTGTTCGGCTCCGCTTTCGTTGATTTGATATCCGCGCTCGAAACTCATGATTTCGTCGCACAGTCTGTCGTAGACCATGTTCGACGCCATATTGGCGGAGTTGTAGTAGATTTCGATGTTGGGAATGCTCTCGCTCTCAAGGGAGTAATAATCTTCCACTTGCTGGTCGAAGTTGGCTGGGAAGCGAATGAGGAGGGTGTTTAACTCCTTGTCTTCCAATTTTTTGATATCGTCGTCGGAGAAGGCCCCCGTCACTACCTTGCACATGGGCGGCACGTTGTGCGCCAGCAGCATGGTGCTCATGCTTTCGGGCATATTCTCCACCTGGAGGGTCATCTGCTGGTTCTCGCTGTCGGAAATCATGCTGTTGATTCCCGTGCCCATAAGGCTGTAGATGAGGTAGATGAGCAGGCCCGGCATGATGACGGCGGTGAATACCAACTGGCGGTCGCCGAAGAAGCGGGCGAACTCTTTCTTGATGATTGTTAAGGTGTTGGATTTCATTCGTCACCTCCTTTCTGTTCTTTATAGATTTCGAAGAAGCGGTCTTCGAGAGACATGCCGTTGCAGACTTCGTCGAGGGTGCCGCAGACGATCATGCGGCCGTCGATGATGATGCCCACGCGGTCGCAGAGACGTTCCACGAGGCTGAAGATGTGGGTGCTGAGGATGATGGTCTTGCCCTCGTCGCGCAGTTCCTGCAGGTAGTCGGTGACGGTGCGAGCTGTGAGCACGTCGAGTCCGTTGGTGGGTTCGTCGAAGATGATGATTTCGGGGTCGTGCACCAGCGAGATGACCAGCGAGAGCTTCTGCTTCATGCCGGTGGAGAGGTTGGCGACCTTCACTTCGGCGAATTTGTCGATGCCGAAGCGGCTGAACATGCGTTCTTTACGTTCGCGGGTGGTGGTCTCCTCCACGCCATGCAGGTGGCTGAAGAAGTCGAAGAGATAGTTGGGCGTGAAGAAGTCCTCGAGTTTGAGTTCCGAGGTGAGGAATCCAATCTTCGACCGCACCTCCTCGGACTGGTTCACCACGCTACAGCCGTCGAGGATGGCGTCGCCCTCGTCGGGACGGATGAGGGTGGAGAGCATGCGGAGGGTGGTGGTCTTGCCGGCGCCGTTGGGGCCCAGGAGGCCGAAAATCTCGCCCTTGTAGGCGCTGAAAGACAGGTGGTCCACGGCGGTCTTGCGCTTCTCCGCAGTGCGTTCTATCTTCTGTTGTTTGCGCGAGAGCGTGAAAGTTTTGCACAAACCCTCTGCGCGTAGAATCTCTTCCATAGCGGTTTATGTGTTTAAATGGTATAAAAGGTTCGTTTCAAATCCGCTGCAAAGGTACAATTTTTTTTCGAACCGACAGAAAGAAAATAAAAAAAAGGATACTAAATAATAAAAGAAGGAAATCGTAGTTATTGAAGTTGAATAGAATAATAACCATTATGTGTCTCCGCCGATTGCTTCCGTTGATGGCGTTTTTGGCTGTGATGGGAGGTGTCTCCGCCCAGAAACAAGTCAATCTAGTGTCGCCCAAGGTGAAAGGGGCCTTCTTGCGTTTTGCCCCGGCGATTCCCGAGTCAGAGGTGGAGGGGACCTTGGCGGAAATCAGGGGCCATCATACCTTTGCCACCGTCCTCGACGGCGACACCATACCCCTCTATTATTTGAAGGATGTGAATGTGTGGGGTTCTTATTTGTTGCTCACACAGAAGGAGATAAACAAGAACGCCAAGCTGATACGTAATGTCAAAATCATGCTACCTTATGCCCGGGAAGCCAAGCGGCGCCTAGATGTCCTAGAAGTGGAGATTGCCCAGATGTCACCCAAAGAGCGCAAGGCCGCCCTCAAAAAAGCGGAAAAGGACATTGAAAACGAATACAAGAAAGACCTTAAGAAACGCACTTATTCACAAGGGCTTGTGCTAATCAAACTCATCGACCGCGAGACCAGCCGCTCGGCCTACACCCTCGTCAAGGACCTCAGGGGTTCTTTCCGCGCCGGACTCTACCAGTTCTGTGCCAAGCTTTTCGGCTACAACCTCAAGGACAAATTCGACCCCGTGAACGACTCGAAAGACAACCTTATCGACAGGATTGTGAAGTCCGTTGACAGGGGACTGTTGTAAATGGAATAAAAGAAAAATGAGGATATGAAAGGATATTGTTTTTTATCGGCGGTGCCCATGCGGGCCGAGGCTTCAGACAGAGCCGAGATGGTCAACCAGCTATTGTTTGGCGATACGGTGGAGGTTGTTGAGCGTCAGGAGAAATGGTCGAAAGTGCGTTGTGTGTATGATGGTTACGAAGGGTGGATTGACAACAAGCAGTATACGCCTTTCGAGAGTGCCGCCGACCTCGCCGAACGCTGTTTCCTCGGTACCCCCTATCTCTGGGGAGGACGCACGAAGGCTGGTGTCGACTGCAGCGGCCTCACGCAGGTGTGCTTCAAGGCTAACGGCATCTGGCTGCCGCGCGACGCCTCGCAGCAGGTGACCTGCGGCAACGAAGTGTGCCTTTGTGACGTGCAGCGCGACGACCTGGCTTTCTTCCAGAACGACCAAGGCCGTGTCATCCATGTGGGCATCTGCATGGGCGACGGACGTATTATCCACTCGTCTGGTTATGTGCGGATTGACACCCTCGATTCCACAGGAATCTTCAACGGTGAGAACTACTCCCACCGGCTGCATTCCATCCGCCGAGTAAAATAAATTTTGTCATATTGCTCAACTTTCGTATTTTTGCATTTTATTTTGGAATACAAAAATACGATAAGATATTATGGCAGAACTTACTGAGCAAGAACAGATACGCCGCAATTCGCTGGCGGAGTTGAAGAATCTGGGCATCAATCCCTATCCCGCCGCCCTCTACAAGGTCGACACCGAGGCCGCTGACATTCTGGAACGTTTCCCCAAGGACAATACCCTTTTCCAGGACATCAGCATCGCCGGCCGCATCATGAGCCGTCGCATCATGGGTGCCGCTTCCTTCGTGGAGTTGCAGGACCACACGGGCCGCATCCAGCTCTATATCAAGCGTGACGAGATTTGTCCTGGTGAGGACAAGACCCTTTACAACACCGTTTTCAAACGCCTGCTGGATATCGGCGACATCATCGGTGTGACGGGCTATGTCTTTGTTACCCAGATGGGTGAGACCTCCATCCATGTGAAGAGCCTCACGGTGCTCAGCAAGAGCCTGCGCCCCCTGCCCATCGTCAAGGAGAAAGACGGTGTGGTGTACGACGCCTTCAGCGACCCCGAACTGCGCTACCGCCAGCGCTATGTCGACCTCATCGTCAACCCGCAGGTGCGCGAGACCTTTGTGCAGCGCACCAAGATAATCAACACGATGCGCTCCTTCTTCAACGAGCAGGGCTACCTCGAGGTGGAGACACCGGTGCTGCAGGTAATCCCCGGCGGCGCTGCGGCGCGCCCCTTCATCACGCACCACAACGCGCTGGACATGGAGCTCTACCTGCGCATCGCCGACGAGCTGTACCTCAAGCGCCTTATCGTCGGCGGCTATGCCGGAGTGTACGAGTTCAGCCGCAACTTCCGCAACGAGGGCATCGACCGCACACACAACCCTGAGTTCACCTGCATGGAAATATACGTGGCCTACAAGGACTACAACTGGATGATGACCTTCGTCGAGACCATGCTGGGACGCATCGCCCAAGAGTTACACGGCACCACCAAAGTGAACGTGTGGGGTCACGAGATTGACTTCGGCGGTCCCTTCCGCCGCGCTCCGATGTGCGAACTCATCAAGGAACAGACTGGCTACGACGTGGAGAACATGGACGAGCAGCAGCTGCGCGACACCTGCAAAGCCCTCAACATTGAAGTCGACGAGACGATGGGCAAAGGCAAGCTGATCGACGCCATCTTCGGCGAGAAGTGCGAGCCCACGCTGATACAGCCCACCTTCGTCACAGACTACCCCATCGACATGTCGCCCCTCTGCAAGCGCCACCGCGACAATTCCAACCTCACCGAACGCTTCGAGCTCTTCGTCTGCGGCAAGGAACTGGCTAACGCCTACTCCGAGCTGAACGATCCCATCGACCAGCTGGAGCGCTTCCAGGAGCAGCTGCGTCTGAGCGAGAAAGGCGACGACGAGGCCATGTTTATCGACATGGACTTCGTGCGCGCCCTCGAGTACGGCATGCCACCCACTAGCGGCATGGGCATTGGCATCGACCGCTTGGTGATGATGATGACAGACGAACAGAACATTCAGGACGTGCTCCTCTTCCCCCTGATGAAGCCCGAGAAGAAAGCCGCCGTCACCACCGACGAGGATTTCGTCAAGCACGGCGTCCCCGCCGAATGGGTGCCGGTAATCCGCAAGGCAGGTATCAATACCATATCCCAGCTCAAAGCAGCCAACCCCAACAAGCTCTTCAACGACCTCGGCGGTCTGCGCAAGAAGATGAAACTCGAAATCCCTGCCCTCAAACGCGAGCAGTTCGACGCCTGGATTAATGATTAAGCAGTTTCAATTTAACCACTTTGAGGTCAACAGCTACCTCATCGTCGATGAGGCGGCAAAATGCTGCGCCATCGTCGACCCGGCCTGCGAAGCTTCGTTCGAGGATGCGCAGCTGACACAGTATATCGAGCAGGAGCAACTCACAGTGACCCAAATCCTTTTGACCCACGCCCACGTGGACCACATCGCAGGCCTGCGGCAGTGCTGCGAACATTGGCATCTGCCCGTATCCATGCACACCGAAGGTCGCAAACTGCTGGGACAAGCCGAGGCCTACGGCTCGCTGATGGGCTTTGCTGTCGACAATATGAGTGACCTGGAAGTGCAGGAAATCAACGACAACGACATACTGCATATCGGCAGCCTCGAGGTGGAGTGCCGTTACGTTCCCGGCCACTGCCCCGGAAGCCTATGCTTCGTGGTGGCTGCCGAGCAGGCAGTCATCACTGGTGACGCATTGTTCCACTTCAGCATCGGCCGTACCGACCTGCCCGGGGGCGACTATCCCACGCTAATCGACTACCTCAAACGCCGCATCCTCACCCTCCCCGACGACTACCGCGTGCTCCCCGGTCACGGCATCGCCAGCCAAATAGGCAAAGAGAAGAAATACAACTCATTCCTGCAATAATGGCCGTAAAGATTGACCCCACTTGGTACAAGGTGCTGCAACCGCAGTTCGAGGCGCCCTATTTCGCGCAGCTCAAGGAATTCCTCGTCGCCGAGCGGCAGCAGCACACCTGCTATCCTCCGGGAAGCCTTATCTTCAATGCCTTCGACAGCACGCCGTTCGACCAGGTGAAAGTCGTCATCCTCGGCCAGGACCCCTACCACGAGCCGGGTCAGGCTATGGGCCTCTGTTTCTCGGTGCCGCAGGGCATACAGGTGCCGCCGTCGCTGGTCAATATTATCACCGAAATCAACGCCGACCTTGGAACCAATATTCCCAAGACCTGTGGCGACCTCAGCGGATGGGCTCAACAGGGCGTGCTGCTCCTCAACGCCACCCTCACCGTCCGAGCCCACCAGGCCGGCAGCCATCAGCGTCACGGGTGGGAGACCTTCACCGACGCCTCTATAGCGGCCCTCAGCCAGCAGCGCACGGGCCTCGTCTTCCTCCTCTGGGGAAGTTACGCTATCGCAAAGAAATCGCTGATTGACACCTCGAAGCACCTCGTCCTCACCGCTCCGCATCCCTCGCCTCTCTCGGCCTACCGCGGCTTCTTCGGCTGCCGTCATTTCTCCCAGGCCAACAACTACCTCGCCGCCCAAGGGCAGCAACCTATCGACTGGACCCGCATACGATGAAAAGAAAGTTATATATTATACTTTTCCTGTTGCTTGCTACCATGTTTGGGGCGAGAGCGCAGGATAGCGTTGTGGGCTCCTTCGAGGCTGCATTGGAGAACCACTACTTTTGGCGTGGGCAGGATTATGGGGGAAGCAACGCCCGTGTGACAGCTGATGTTGGATGGAAAGGGGTTCATTTTGAGCTTTTTGGACTTACATTGTTGTCGGAGAACAACCCTGCCAACGAGATAAACCTTTCTTTCTATTACGAATGGGGCGATTTCTCCTTTGGTCTGACGGACTATTGGTTTGACACTGATAATCCGAATTTCTTCGACTTTAACGTCCACAAGACGGGTCATGTAACGGAGGCTTTCGTTGAGTACGACTTTGGTATTGTGGATGTTGCATGGTATACCAATGTGCTTGGCAATGACTTCAACGATGACGGCGACCGCGAATGGGCCTCCTATCTCGAAATCACCTCGGCCGAACTGGAGTGGGCCACTATTAGATGGCAAGGGCAGGTAGGCATTGCACCGTGGGCTTCCGAATACTACGACAACAGTCATTTCGCCGTGACTAATCTCTCTCTTAAGGCAAGCAAAGAGATTGTCGCCACCGACCGGCTCAGCGTTCCTGTTTCCTTGACATTAAGCACTAACCCCGACCACGGTAGAACCTATTGTATCCTCGGCATAACACTAAAATATAATTAGAGTAATTAGCTCGCAATTGGCCTGCGACAGGGTTTCTGCCTCCTGGTGGTCTCCATTCTGCTGGCCCGAGTCAGACCCTTCTCTAAAATCAAATTTTAAAATATCAACAAAAACAAGCAATATAAAATTTTTTGGTCCTCCACCAACGCAACGACGGTACCACCTACACCGCCACCTTCCAGATGGAAAAAATTGATAATTGACAACCGCCAATAAATAACTGTCAACCAAATCAGGAAAAGACAGCACTACTTGGGCGCTACTGAGGCACTACTTTGCTCCAGCACTCTGCTCATGGGGGGGCGCTAGAAGGTCAGTGTGGCGCCGGCGCAGACGAGGATGGGCAGCTGGTTGACGCGCTCGAAGGTGATGCGGTTGAAGTAGAAGATATTCTCGCGGCTGTAGAGGTTGGTGGCCGAGAGGTTGAGCTCCAGGATGGACCGTGCTCCCAGTGAGAATTTACGTTTCACACCGATATCGAGGCGGTGGTAGGAAGGCAGGCGGCCTTTGTAGAGGTCGGCATAGTGGATGCTGTATTCGCCATTTTCCTGAGTGTAGTCGGTGATGATGCTGCTACCGAACATCAGCTGTGAGAAGATGCCTTGGGTCTGTGTGAAGGGGAATCCGGAGCCAAAGGTCCAGCGGGCACTGAGTTCCCACTCGCGCCATTCGCCGAGGGCGTAGGTGGCAAGGAGGTTGACGGTGTGGCGGCGGTCGTAGTGAGGGTGGTAGGTCTGGATTTCGTTGCTGCGCTCCACGACGCCGAGGGAGTAGGTGGCCCAGAGGTAGAGCCGTTCGAGGTCAGCACGGAGGCTGAGGTCGAAGCCGGTGGCGTAGCCCTCCTCGATGATGTAGTCCTTGCGGAGGTATTCGGGCTGGGCATAGCGGCCGCTGTTGTAGATGGGGTCGTTGTCGTCGTAGATTTTGTTGCGGTTGGCGTTGAGGAGTTGGTCGAAGTGTTTGTAGTAGAATTCGGCGTTGAGGGTGATATGCTCGGTGAGGTCGTATTCGGCACCGATGACGAGGTGCTTGGCTTTCTGGACGCAGGTGGTGACATCGTTGCCGCGGAAGGTGGAGGGTACGTTGAGGTCGGCGGAGCCAGTGAGGAAGCCGTTGAAGAGGTTGACGATGTCGTTGTCGGAGCGAGCGTCGAGGAATATTTGGCTGTAGAGGCCTCCGGCAAACTTGAAGCGTAGGTTGTCGAGGGCATTGTATTTCACTGCTAGGCGCGGTTCGATGTTCACGCTGCCCAGCGTGGCGTAGGAGACAACACGGACGCCCGGGTCGACGAGCCATTTGCCGGCGTTCCATTTGTAGGTGGCGAACAGGGAGAGGTTGGTGGAGGGCTCGTGCTGGGAGATGCGCTTATGGTAGCTGTTGACGAACTGATAGTCGGTGTTGTAGCCTTCGATGGATAGGCCATATTTCACCTTGTTCTGGCCGATGAAATTGGTAATCTGCATGGTGGCGTTGAAACCGCCTATTTCGCTGTATTTGGTGTCGTTGGAGCCGTCATCGAGGGTGATGTTGTATTTGGAGTAGGCCACACTGCCTTCAAGGATGGCGCTGCTGCCGGTGACGAGCATGAAGTTGGTGCCGGCGCCGAAGTTCTGCCAGTGGTAGTCGGCGATGGATTGGTAGTTGGTGACCTTGTCGTCGAAGCGGAAGCCGAAGAGGTTGAGTTTGCTGCCGGTGCCGGAATTGAAGGAGAGCTTGCCATAGAGGTCGAGGAAGTCGAACGGCAGGCCGCCGTCGATATAGGAATAGAGGGCCTCGGAGGTCTTGGAGAGGTAGGAGTTCTTGGCGGTGAGGAGGTAGGAGATGGTGGATTTGGAGGTCTCGCTCTCGCGCTTCAGCGGTCCTTCGAGTATCAGGCTGGCGCCGAAGGTGTTGATGCCTATCTTGCCGCTGTGGTGGCGCTTGTTGCCGTCGCGGGTGGTGATGTCCATGACGGAGGACATGCGGCCACCGTATTCGGCGCCGAAGCCGCCGGTGTAGATGTCGGCGTTGAGGATGACGTCGGTCTCGAAGATGGAGTAGAGGCCAATGGAGTGGAAGGGGTTGTAGACAATCATGCCGTCGAGGAGGCAGAGGTTCTGAATCATCGAGCCGCCACGGATGTAGAGCTGGCCGCCCTGGTCGCCGGTGGAACTGACGCCGGGGAGCACCTGCATGTATTGCGCGATGTCGGCGGTGCCGCCGATGGAAGGCATCTGCTGTATCTGGCTGGCACGGAGTTTTTCCACGGAGACTTGCGTCTGCATCTTGCGTTCCTCGATGCGGTTATCGGTGATTTCCACCGTTTTGAGGGTCTGCGCTGCGGGTTTCAGGTGGATGGTGAGGGTGACGGTCTTGCCTTTCTTCAGGTCCAGGTCCGATGAGTACTCCTCGTAGCCTACATACTTCACTTTCAGTGAATATTTCCCTTCCGGAACCTTGTTGATGAGGAAGAAACCGTTGATGTCGGTGGCACACCCGTGGATGGTCTGCTGGTCGCCCTGGAAGAGGACCACATTGGCAAACGGCACAGCCTCGCCGTTCTTCTCATCGAACAGCACTCCCTTCACGGTACACTGCGCTGAAGCAAATTGAAAAATACAAATTGAAAATTGAAAAATTAGAAATATGTATAAAGCTTTCTTCATTTGTCCTAATTACTAATGTATAACTTTAAATATCAGCTCTTTTAGTAGTTCGCCGTCGGTGACGTTGCCACTGTTGCGGACGCCTTTGCTGCGGAGGTCGGTCTCGTAGAGGTATCCGATGCAGGTGGCCAGCTTGCCGAGTTTGTAGTTCGAGGCTGCCACAGCGTAGTCCTGCACGAAACTGGGAGCGCAGCCCAGCACCTTCGCCGCATCGCTCTTGTTCTCAAGCTGATGGTAGAACATCACCTTGAGGAAGTAGCCGTAGAGGATGGGCAGCACCATCTGGATAGGGTTCTTCTTGGGATTGGCGGCGAAGTAGTTGACGATGCGGTTGCACATCACAGGGTCGCGTCGCCCGATGGCCTTTTGCAGCTCGAAGACATTGTAGTCTTTGCTGATGCCTATCTGATCCTCGATGAGCTGCTCTGTAATAGTGCCGCCAGTGGGGAGTAGGGGATATAGTTTGGAGAGTTCGTTGGCAATCTTGCCGAGGTCGGCACCCAGCGACTCGGTGATGAGGTAGGTGGCCTTCTCGTTGATGCTGAATCCCTTGGCCTTGACTTGGTCGGTAATCCAGCGCGGCACCTGGTTGTCCCACACCTTGGGACTCTCGTAGACGCAGCCCTGCTTGTCGATGGCTTTGTAGGCCGCCGTGCGCTTGTCGAGCTTCTTGTGGCGGTAGCAGAAGACGATGACTCCCTTCTCCGAGGGGTTTTGCAGGTAGGTGGCCAGCAGCTCCCACTGCTTGGTGTCGATGTCCTGGGCCTCCTTGACGATGACCAGGTGCACGGGCGACATCATGGGGTAGCGCTTGGCGTCGCTGATGACGGCGGCCATCGACGTGTCGCGCCCATAGACCACCGTCTGGTCGAAGTCGCGCATAGACTCGTCGATGACATGGTTCTCGAAGTAGTCGGAGACCACGTCAATGTAGTAGTTCTCCTCGCCCGTGAGGAGGTAAACGGGCTTGAAAATGCCCGCCTGTAAATCCGCAATCAGTTGTTTCTCAGTTATTGCCATCGCGACCCAGTTGCTGTTTAAAACAGCAAAGATACAAAAAAATATGGAAATTGAAACTTAAAACTCGAAACTTGTCACTTTTTTGGTTCCGTTTTTTACTCTACGAAGACCGAATCAACACCTTATCATCTCCTACTGTGGTAGGAGTTGGGTAGGAGTTGGTAAGGAGATGGTAGGGTGTTAATATGTTGAAAGTGTGTGCGGAAGCATGAAAGGATGAATTTTTTTTTGGTCAGTTCGAAAAAAATGTGTAATTTTGCAAAATTAACTTAAAATAACATTTTGTCTATGCAAGAGCCTACCCGATTGTTCGACCTGCTCCAATGGAGAAAGGAATTGCACCCGGAACGTCCAGTTTTCAAGTTCAAGGAAAATGGTGAGTGGAAGAGCCACTTTATCGACGAATATATTGAGAAAGTTGACCTTATCAGCTACGCCCTGATGCACCTCGGCGTGAAGAAGGGCGAGAATATCGGCCTCATCAGCGCCGGCCGTCCTGAGTGGAACTATGTGGACTTCGGCGTGCAGCAGACGGGTGCCGTGTTGCTGCCCATCTATCCCACCATCAGCGAGGAGGATTACCATTATATTTTGAACGACGCCCATGTGCGTCTGCTGGTGGTCGAGACACCTGCCTTGTATAAGAAAATCAGCAATATCCGCGAGAAGCTGCCGCATCTGGAAAATCTCTGCACCATCGTTCCGATGGAGGGTGTGAAGTCGATGGACGACATCTATGAGATTGGTCGCCGCTATGTGGCCGAGCATCCCGATGCCCCGCAGCGGCTGCAGGAGATGAAGGACGCGCTGACCATCGACGACGTCTGCACGATGATTTACACCAGCGGCACCACGGGAACCCCCAAGGGCGCTATGCTGACACATAGAGGCCTGATTATGAACGTGCAGGAAATCAAGGAAAGTCCGGGAAAGACCTGGACGAAGGCTCTCTCGTGGCTGCCCATGTGCCACATCTACGAGCGTATGATGGGCTACCTCTACCAGTGGCTCTGCTTCGAGATTGCCTATGCCGAGAGCATCGCCAAAGTGGGCGACGACTGCAAGGAAATCAGCCCCAATATGATGGCTTGCGTGCCGAGGTTCATCGAGAAGGTCTACGACAAGATTTTCCGCAAGGGTGAGAAGTTGACGGGCATCAAGAAGAAGATTTTCGACTGGGCCCTCGACCTGGCCTTCGAGTACGACCTCGACGAGAGCAAACTTTCGGGATGGTACAAGTTGCAGAAGAAGTTGGCCGATAAGTTGGTTTATAAGGAGATACGTGAAAGTATGGGCGGCGAGTTGTACATGCTCGTCAGCGGTGGCGCCACCATCCAGCCGCGTCTCACTCGCTTCTTCTCCTGCGTGGGCCTCGACCTCTACGAAGGCTACGGCCTCACCGAGTGCTCGCCACTCATCGCTGTGACGAACTCGAACAAGAAGGGCCGCAAGATTGGCTCCGTGGGCTTCGCTATGAGAGCTATCGAAGTTCGTATCGACGAGAATACCAACGAGATACAGTGCCGTGGTGGCAATGTGATGAAGGGCTACTACAACCAGCCCGAGCTTACCGCCGAAGCCATCGACAGCGAGGGATGGTTCCATACCGGCGACACCGGATATTTCGACCCCGACGGCTACCTCTTTATAACGGGCCGTACGAAGAGCATGTTCAAGACTTCGATGGGCAAATACATTAATCCTGAGGTGATTGAGGAGAAGATGAAGCAGTCACCTTTCATCCTCGACATGATGGTGGTGGGTGCCGACCAAAAGTTCGCCGCTGCCTTGGTAGCCCCTGATTTCGATATGCTTAAGGACTGGTGCAAGCGTCATGGTGTCACTGCCGAGACCAAGGAAGAGATGATTGCCGACAAGAAGGTCGTGGCCCGTTTCCAGAAGGTGATGGACAAGTACAACGCCGAGTTGGGTGAGACCGAGCGCGTGAAGAAGTTCGCCCTGGTGTCCGAGGCCTGGACCGAGGCCAACAAGATGCTCACCCCCACGCAGAAGCTTATCCGCCGCAACGTCGCCGCCGCCTATCAGGAGCAGATTGATGCGCTGTTCAAATAAAGTTTAATGTTTAAAAAATAAAGATAGCTGCAACAAATATAAGAGCCCTGAATATTCAGGGCTCTTATTGTTTATTTCTTACGGTGGGAATGGCTCTTCTTCTTGTTGTCTTTGGCGGAAGGGGAGCCTTTCTTGTTACGCTGGCTTTTGCCTTTTGATTTTTGTGTAGCATGTTTCCCAACCGCTTTTCGCCCAGCGGGGGCACCCGCGATGCGGTCGTCTTCTTCGACGAGGTCGAAGTCGATTTGCTTCTTGAGGAGGTCGACTTTGCGGACGCGGATGTGGACGGGGTAGCCGAGCTTGTAGGTGCGTCCGTGGCGGCGGCCGATGACTTGGTAGTTGTCCTCGTCGAGCATGTAGTAGTCGTCCTTGAGACTGCCGATGGGTATCATGCCCTCACATTTGTTTCCCTCGATTTCGGCGTAGATGCCCCACTTACTGACGCCGCTGATGAGGGCGGGGAAGACTTGCCCGAGTTTGTCGGCCAGAAATTCGGCCTGCTTGTATTTCACGCTGGTGCGTTCAGCATCTGCGGCTTTCTTTTCCATGATGGAGCAGTGCTTGCAGTAGTCCTCGTATTCGTCGGCCTTGACAGAGTTTCCTCCCTCGAGATAACGCTCCAAAAGCCTATGCACCATCAGGTCGGGGTAGCGGCGGATGGGGGAGGTGAAGTGGGTGTAGTAGGGGAAGGCGAGGCCGTAGTGGCCGATATTCTCGGTGCTGTAGTAGGCCTTGGACATGGTGCGGATGGCGATGGTGTCGACCATGTGCTCCTCGCCACGGCCGGCGATATTCTCGAAGAGACGGTTGTAGCTCTCGGCCAGCGCCTTGCGGCTGGAGGTCTTCATGCTGAAGCCCAGCTTGGATACGAACTCGACGAAGGTGTTGAGTTTCTCAGGGTTGGGCTCGTCGTGGACGCGGTAGACGAAGGTGCGGTTCTTCGGCTTGCCGATGTACTCGGCGACGGTCTTGTTAGCCAGCAGCATGAACTCCTCAATGAGCCAGTTGGCCTCCTTGCTTTCCTTGATGTAGACGCCGATGGGTTTGGCGTTCTCGTCGAGTTGGAATTTCACCTCCTGGGTCTCGAAGTTGATGGCGCCGCTCTTGTAGCGGGCGGTACGGAGTTTCTCTGCAATGCCATGCAGCCTCAGAATCGCGACCGCGACCGCGTCATCACACCTTTCACCTTTCACCTTTAACCTTTCACCTTCAATTATTTCCTGCGCCTCTTCGTAGGCCATGCGGCGGTCGCTCTTAATCACGCTTTTGCCCATCCAGGTGTTGTAGACCTTACCTTTGTTATCCATCTCCATGACGACGGAGAAGCAGAGCTTGTCCTCATCCTGCCGGAGGGAGCAGACCTCGTTGCAGAGTTTCTCGGGGAGCATGGGGATAGTGCGGTCGACGAGGTAGACGGAGGTGCCGCGCTCATAGGCCTCGCGGTCAATGGCGCTACCGGGTTTCACATAATAGCTCACGTCGGCGATATGCACGCCCACCTCGACATGTCCATTCGACAGCTCGCGATAGGAGAGAGCGTCGTCGAAGTCCTTGGCATCGGCGGGATCGATGGTGAAGGTGGTGATGTCGCGAAAGTCTTTGCGGCCTGCGAGGTCCTTCTTGGCAGGCTTCTTGATTTTCTTGGCCTCCTCTTCGACCTCCTTGGGGAAGTCGAGAGGGAAGTCGTATTCGGCGAGAATGGACTGCATCTCGACGTTGTTGTCGCCGGGTTTTCCAAGACGTTTGACGACCTTGCCCACGGGGTTGTTCATGCGCTCGGGCCAGTCGGTCATCTCCACCAGCACCTTCTCGCCGTTCTCGGCGCCACCGAGGTCGTCGATATGGATGAAGATGTCCACGGGCATGGTGCGTGAGTCGCTGACCATAAAGGCGAAGCGCTCCTGCTTCTGGATGACGCCTACGAAGCGCGTCTTCGCTCGTTTGATGATTTCTACCACCTGTCCCTCGGGCTTGTGCATCTTACGTTGAGGGAACATCAGCACCTTCACGGTATCGCCGTGGAGGGCGTGGTTCGTGTTGTTGGGGGCAATCTGGATATCTTCGCGACCCTCCTCCTCGGGAATCACATAGGCTTTTCCGCCTTGCTTCATGTCGATGGTGCCGGTGACGTAGTTCTGCGGCAGCAACTCGTCGTCGATGGACTTGGGGTTGATTTTGTATTTGCCTTTGTGCGAGTCCTCGACGAGGTGTTTCTGCTCGGCGAGCTCTTGGATGGTACGTATCACCTCTTGGCGCTCAGCCTTGCTGTTGGCACCAATGCGGGAAGATATCTGCTTGTGGTTGAAGGCGTCGAAGGGATTATTGGCAAAGATTTTAAGTATCTGTTTTGCTAAATTCTCATTCATGGTGGTTTAAGTTTTAAGGTTTAATGTTTAAGGAGACCCATGCGGCGGAGCAGGGCTTTGTTGTCGGGCTCGCGGCCCATGAAGTTGCGGAAAAGCACGGCGGGATGCTCGGTGCCGCCACGCGAGAGTATTTCGTGGCGAAAACTAGTAGCGGTCTCTTGGTTGAAGATGCCGTCGGCTTTGAAACGGCTGAAGATGTCGGCATCCAGCACCTCGGCCCATTTGTAGCCGTAGTAGCCGCTGGCGTAGCCGCCGCCGAAGATGTGGCTGAAGTTGGTGGCCGTGCAGCAACCTGGCACACGCGGTACGAGGTTGGTCATGGCAAAAGCCTCAATGGCTTCTGCAGTGGGTAGTGGGTAGTGGGTAGTGGATAGTGTGTGGAAGGCTATGTCGGTGAAGCCGAGGTTCAGTTGGCGCAAGCAGAGCCATCCGGCCAAGTGGTTCTGTGCGGCGCGAATCTTGTCGATAAATTCCGTTGGCAGCGACTCGCCAGTTCGGTAGTGACGGGCGAAGGTGTTGAGGAACTCGGGCTCATAGCACCAGTTCTCCATTACCTGCGAGGGCATCTCCACGAAGTCGCGTTTGACATTGGTGCCGCTCAACGACTCGTACTGCACATTGGAGAGCATGCCGTGCATGGCGTGCCCCATCTCGTGCATGAAAGTCTCCACCTCGCTGAAGCGGAGTAGGGAAGGGGTGTCGGCAGTGGGCTTGGAGAAGTTGCACACCACCTGTATCTGCGGACGGACGTTGCCATATTGCCCGCGGAACTCGGTCATCCAGGCACCACTGCGTTTGGAGGACCTCGGGTGCATGTCGAGATAGAGGATGCCTAATTCGGTGGGTAGTGGGTAGTGGATAGTGGGTAGTTGGCTGACGCGGAACACTTTGACATCTTCGTGGTATATGGGCACTTCGGGAGCGGGCTCGAAGCGCAGTCCATAGAGACGTCCGTAGAGTGAGAAGATACCTTCGCGGACGGCGTCCAACGGGAAATAAGGCCGTAATACCTCGCTGTCGAAAGCATATCTTTGCTGCTTCAGTTTTTCAGAGAGATAGGAGATATCCCACGGCATCACACCAGAGTTTCCGGAAATTCCGGTCATCTCTGCCAAATCCTTCTCGGCTGCCGGCAGCACGGCCTCCTTCAACTCCTGCATGAATCGCCGCAGATTCGGCAGGCTCTGCACCATGCGGTCTTCGAGCACATAGTCGCAATAGGTATCGTAGCCCAGCAGATGAGCCTGCTCGGCGCGCAGCTCCACAATACGGCGTATCACCTCGTTGTTGTCGTGATCGTTCCCTCGTCCGCCGATGGAGCCGTATGCACGATACATCTTCTCGCGCAGGTCGCGGCGGTCGCTAAAGGTCATGAAAGGCAGGTACGACGGTGCCGCCAGCGTGAAGAGACATCCCTCGAGGCCGTGGTTCGTGGCTTCCTCGCGAGCCGCAGTGCGGACAGATTCCGGCAGCCCGACCAAATCCGCTTCGTCGGTGAGGTGCAGCGTCCAGTCGTTGAGGTCGGCCAGTGCGTTTTGACTAAAACGCAACTTCAACTCGCTGAGTTCCTCTTCGTTCTTCTTGTACAGCTCACGCTCCTCCGGCGGCAGTGCCACACCGTGTCGTCGGAAACTCTTGAGAGTGTTCTCGAGCAAAGTCTTTTGCTCGGTGGAAATACCTGCGTCAGTCGAACTCTTAACTCTTAATTCATAGTTTTTAACTCGCTCGTAGAGCCTCTCGTCGGTCACCACCTTCATCGAAAATCGCGTCATCAGGGGTTCCAGCTTCATCACCACCTCCTGCAGCTCCTTGCTGGTGCAGCATTCGTTGAGGTTCATCATCACGGCACTGATGCGGTCGAGTCGCCGTGAGGCCGTCTCCAGCGCCTCCACGGTATTCTCGAAAGTAGGCGCTTCCTCCGAGGTGGCTATGGCTTCCACGTTGTGCTCAGCTTCCTCAAGGGCGGCGAGGATGGCAGGCTCGAAGTCTTCGGTTTTTATCTGGTCAAACGGGGGATACTCCCAGTCTTGTAGCAATGCATTCATAATAAATTAATAACGCCTTTTAAGAATTTTTATTTTGTCAGTTCCATTTTATTTTGTACTTTTGCACCCGATTTGGTCACCCGATAAAGGTGCCAAGAGGGAAGCCGGTGAGAGTCCGGCGCAGTCCCGCTGCTGTAAGCTCAATAACTGAAGCTCAACAGAATACGTCACTTTACAACGCCATAGTTGTATGGGAAGACAGAGCCGAGGAGAGCAAGCCAGAAGACCTGCCAAATCTGTAAAATCGGTATCGCTTTCGAGGAAAAAGCACCCGGTGACAGAAGGTTTGCATCCTGCAGGTCTTTTTCTCCGAAAATTTTCGTTACCGATATTGAGATTGAAAGTATAAACAAACTAAAAACAATATCAATATGGTAAAAAAAATACTTACTTTAGCATTAGGCCTGGTGCTCTCTTTCGGCGCCATGGCACAGTACTCGAACCCCGTGGTTCCTCAGAGTGACATCCGGTTCTGGACTGGCACTGGCACAAACCGTGCTGTCATTGCCATTACTTGGAATGACGCTATTGCCGGTAATATCGGTATTGCGTGGGGTGTGCAGTGGAATGGCACCAATGTCTCAGTTGCCGACTTGATGGATACCATCGCCACTTACGACGCCAACCTCACCATTGCGCACGGCACAAGTACTTACACGCTCATCAACAACTTGACCTATGTTAACGCTGAGCTAGGTCTGAATTTGGTCGGTCCCGCAGGCTGGTGGTGGTACAATTGGACGGCTGCCGACGGCTCCAACAAGTCGTCTCAGGGTGCAGCTGCCGACATCATGGTTAGCGGCGATTTTGTCGACTGGCTGCCCATGGATGAGACCACCTACGCGTCCTATCCCGCCGACACCATGATTATGGCCACCGACCCCAACTCCACTCCGCTGCCCGAGGATGCCACCATCGCTGCTGAGAATATCCTCTACTGGGTGGGCGAGGGCTCCAACCAGGTGATTTTCGCCGTCAACTGGGCCGACACCGCCCTCGCTTGGGGCTACCGCTTCAGCACCGACAGCGTGAGTGTTGAAAATGTGATGATTGACATCCAGTCGGCCGATCCGCGCTTCACCTTCAGTGGTGAAGGCTGGCTCAACGACATCAACTTTGTCGAGACCGCCGGCGACACCCTGGGTGCCATTACCCCAGGCTGGTGGATGAGTACCCTCAACGGCAACAGCAATGCCTCCGCCGGCATGGCCACCATGCTCGGCAACAACGACTTCTTCAAATGGGGCGACTACACCGTGGGTGTCACCATCGACACCGTGACCTACGCCATGGTCTTCCCCATGGACATCTATCCCGTCAGCGTCCCTGTCGAGCCGCTGCCCGAGGACGCCACCATCGCTTTCAGCGATATCCTTTATTGGGTAGGCGAAGGTTCCAAGCAGGTGGTTCTGGCCGTCAACTGGGCCGACACTGCTCTCGCTTGGGGTTACAAATTTAGCACCGATAGCGTCAGTGTGCATACCGTCATGGAATCCATCGCCGCTGCCGACCCCCGCTTCAGCTTCAGCGGTGAGGACTGGCTCAACGACATCAACTTCGCCGTGGCCGCTGGCGACACCCTGGGCGCCGTCACTCCCGGCTGGTGGATGAGCACCCTCAACGGCAACAGCAACGCCTCCACAGGCATGGCCACCATGCTCGGCAACAACGACTTCTTCAAATGGGGCGACTACACCGTGGGTGTCACCGTCGACACCGTGACCTACGCCATGGTTTTCCCCATGGATATCCACCCCGTCAGCGTTCCTCAGACCCAAGGCATCGACGCCACCGAGACTCTCAGCCTCAGCGTCTATCCCAACCCTGCCGCCGACATGGTGACCCTCACCGGCATCAATGCCAGCACCACCGCTATGCTCTATGACATGCGTGGCAGCATCGTCGCCACCTTCGTCGTCAACGGTGAGACCCGTCTCAACCTCAGCAACCTCGCCGCCGGCGTCTACATGCTCCGTGTGGCCGACAGCGTTGTTAAGATTGTCAAAGAATAACAGATGAAGAATAATGTCTTTTTCATGATGGCACTGTCCCTGGGCCTCTCCGTGAGTGCCTGGGGGCAGGGCTCTTTTTGCGGCGCCGTGGGCACTCCCGGCTGCAACGCCGTCCACTGCGACAGCAGCGCCATCATCGGATGGGCGACGGAATGCACTGTCGTGCGTGGCCCTGTCGACATCGTTAATCCCGACGGCCCTCTTGCCCGCTACGGTCAGGAGGAGTATGGCATCGGCCCTGCCGGCACCATCACCACCACGGCCGTCAGCCTTGGCGACGGTGGCACCGCTACCCTCACCTTCGGAGCCCCCATCCACAACGTCACGGGCCCCGACTTCGCGGTCTATGAGAACTCCTTCAACGACAGCTTCCTCGAGCTGGCCTTCGTCGAGGTGAGTTCCGACGGCGAGCGTTTCGTACGCTTCCCCTCCACCTCGCTCACCCAGACAGCGACTCAAGTGGGCACCTATGGAACCCTCGACCCCACCAATCTCAACAACCTCGCAGGCAAGTTCCGCATCGGCTATGGCACTCCCTTCGACCTTGAAGAGCTGCGCGACAGCGCTGGACTCGACATCGACAACATCACCCATGTGCGTCTCGTCGACGTCGTCGGCACCATCGACCCGCAGTATGCCACCTACGATGCCTTCGGACATATCGTCAACGACCCCTATCCCACCAACGAATATCAGGACTACGCCAGCGGTGGTTTCGACCTCACCGGTGTCGCCGTCCTGACCTCGTTGCAGGGTATCGACGACATGGCGCTTACTCCGCAGGTGGCTGTCTACCCCAACCCCACGACCGACTACCTTTTCGTCACTCTCCTCCGTCCCGGTAGGGTCCTCCTGTTCGACGTCAAGGGGAGCTTCGTGGCCGACTACACCCTCCGTCAAGGACGCAACACTCTCAACCTCTCCGACCTCCCCTCCGGAGTCTACATGCTCCGCAGCGAGGGCCAGATGAGCAAGATAGTGAAGAAATAAGCGTTGTTTTGATTAATATGACCGTGGCGGCTCCAGAGGGTCGCTGCGGTTTTTTATATTTTTTTAACAAGGGGCTACACAATAGAAACAGCACTTGATACGTTATGGAGGTCAAATTAATGTAAAAACAACCGAAAAATGAAGAAGATCTTTTTGGCAGTAAGCCTCTTGGCCGCAACCTTCACTTTCGCCGCCTGTGGTGGTGACAATGGGAATGAGGGAACCGATAACCCCCAGCAACGGCAGATTGACTCGCTGAACAATATCATCGCCGAGCAGGCTCTCGCCATCGATGAGCGCGACAGCCTTATGTCCATGCTCAACGAGGTCGACAGCACCTTCGCCCAACTTGAATCTGAGTATGTGGCGCTGCAGAAGATTGACCGCCGTAACCCCGAGGCCAACCGCCGCAGGATTACCGACCGCATGGCAGCCCTCCAGGAGACCATGGCTTCCAACAAGGAGAAGATTCGTCAGCTCAATGGCCGCATCAACGCCCTCAACAGCCAAAATGCAGACCTTCAGGCCTATATCACCCGTCTCGAGGAACGCAGCGCCGCACAGGAAGCCCAGATTGCCGAACTGCTCACCGAACTCGAGAACAGCAAGGTGGTCATCAAAGGTCTCAACAGAAATGTTGACGACCTCACCGCCTCCAATCAGGAGAAAGACCAGTATATCGCCCGCCAGATTGCCGACGCCAACCGTGCTTGGTTCATCGTCGGCACTTACGATGAACTCAAGGAAGCCGGCATCGTCGCCAAGAGCGGCGGCTTCATCGGTATCGGCCGCAAGCAGGGTACTGTGGCCAACATGAATACCGACAAGTTCACTGAAATCGACCGCACCAAGGTGACCACCATCACCCTCAACCTCAAGAAACCCATGCTCGTCACCCAGCATCCTGAAGACAGCTATGAGTTCGTGCTCGACGAGGAGAACAAGAAGGTCACCGCCTACCTCCACATCCTTGACCCCGTCAAGTTCTGGCAGTACACCGACTATCTGGTGGTCTCCACTAAATAATGGAGTTCCATCTCAAATCCGACTTCGCCCCCATGGGCGACCAACCCGACGCCATCCGCCAACTCGTGGATGGCGTTCGTGCCGGTCAGCGTGCCCAGGTGCTGCAGGGTGTCACCGGCTCGGGCAAGACATTTACCGTGGCCAACGTCATCCAGCAGCTCCAGCGCCCCACGCTGGTCCTCAGCCATAACAAGACCCTCGCGGCACAGCTCTACGGCGAGTTCCGCCAGTTCTTCCCCGACAATGCCGTCGAGTACTTCGTCTCCTACTACGACTACTACCAGCCCGAGGCCTACATCGCTGCCACCAACACCTACATCGAGAAAGACCTGCAAATCAACGACGAACTCGACAAGCTGCGCCTTCGCGCCTCCAGCGCCCTCCTCTCCGGCCGTCGCGACGTCATAGTGGTCTCCTCCGTGAGTTGCATCTATGGCATCGGCAACCCCGACGAGTTCAAGAAGGGCACGGTGGAAATCCGCGTCGGCGACCGCCTCCAGCGCGACCAGCTGCTGATGCGCCTCCTCGACGGTCAGTATGTGCGCAACGAGATTGAATTCACCAACGGCCGCTTCCGCGTCAAAGGCGACACCGTCGATATCTTTCCCTCCTTTGCCGACTTCTGCTACCGCGTCTCTTTCTGGGACGACGAGGTGGAGTCGCTCGAGAGCTTCGACCCCATCAGCGGCCAACGCCTCGACCGCTTCGACGAAGTAACCATCTATCCCGCCTCCAACTTCCTCACCTCCAAAGACCACCTGCCCGAAATCATCCTGCAGATCCAGCGCGACATGTTCGAACGTCGCGACTACCTCGAGTCCATCGACAAGCACCTCGAAGCCAAGCGACTCGAAGAGCGTGTCAACTATGACCTCGAGATGATTCAGGAACTGGGTTATTGCTCCGGCATCGAGAACTACTCGCGCTACTTCGATGGTCGTAAGCCCGGTACCCGCCCCTTCTGCCTCATCGACTACTTCCCTGACGATTTTCTCCTCGTGGTCGACGAGAGCCATGTCACCGTGCCCCAAATCGGAGCCATGTACGGCGGCGACCGCTCCCGCAAGACCAGCCTGGTGGAATATGGTTTCCGCCTGCCGTCAGCACTCGACAACCGACCGCTCACCTACGATGAATTCTATGCCCTCACCGGCCAGACTATCTACATCTCCGCCACGCCGGCCGACTACGAGCTCAACGAGGCCGAGGGCATCGTGGTGGAGCAGGTCATACGTCCCACTGGACTCCTCGACCCCGTCGTCGAGGTACGTCCCGCCGTCAGCCAGGTCGACGACCTCCTCGACGAGATTGAGAACACCGTCGACAAGAGCGAGCGCGTCCTCGTCACCACCCTCACCAAACGCATGGCAGAGGAACTGACCTCATACCTCATCAACCTGGGAATCAGGAGTAAATATATCCATTCCGATGTTGATACCCTCGAGCGTGTGGAGATTATGCGCGACCTCCGCATGGGTGTCTTCGATGTGCTGGTGGGTGTTAACCTCCTGCGCGAAGGCCTCGACCTCCCCGAGGTCAGCCTCGTGGCCATCCTCGATGCCGACAAGGAGGGTTTCCTCCGCAGCGACCGCGCCCTCATCCAGACCATCGGCCGTGCCGCCCGCAACGTGCATAGCAAGGCCATCCTCTATGGCGACACCATCACGGGCTCCATGCAGCGCGCCATCGACATCACCAACCGCCACCGCGAGAAGCAGATACGCTACAATATGGAGCACGGCATCGTGCCCAAACAAATCGTCAAGTCCACCGACGCCATCCTCGGCACCACCGGCATCATAGAACATGCCGCCGAGATGCGTACCGCTAATGATAAAGACCCCGTCGCTATCTATAAGGAGGACACGATGCCGCAGGCCGCCGAACCCCGTGCCCCCTACGGCGAGGAGGAAAGCACTAAACACTTAACACTAAACACAGAACACTTCCTCTCCCTCACCAAAGACCAGCTCCGCAAAGAAATCCGCGAGCGTCAGCGCAAGATGCAGCTCGCCGCCAAGGAGCTCGACTTCCTCGCCGCCGCCAAATACCGCGACGAAATCAAAGTACTACAGACACTCCTCGACACCGCCCGATGAAACAGATACAGATTGACCTTACGCCTGAAGAGTATGCTTCCGAGACCGCCGTCCGCCGTGCGGTGGCGCAAGCCTTGGGTGTGCGTGAAGAGGAACTGCAACCATATCGCATCACGCGCCGCAGCATCGACTGCCGCCGCCGTCAGGTACTCTACCACTGTGTGGTAGAAGTGGGTAGTGGGGAGTTTGTAGTGTGTAGCACATGTGGACCAATGCTATCCACTACCCACTATCCACTATCCACTAAAAAAATCCTCATCATCGGTGCCGGTCCCGCCGGCCTCTTCGCCGCTCTCCGGGCGCTGCAGCTGGGCATGAAGCCTATCATCGTCGAGCGCGGCAAGCCTGTGGAGGAGCGCAAGAAAGACATCGTCTCCCTGGTACGCACCAAGGAGGTGAATCCCGACAGCAACTGGTGCTTCGGCGAAGGCGGTGCCGGAACCTACAGCGACGGCAAACTCTATACTCGCTCCACCAAGCGTGGCGATGTGTCACAGGTGCTGCGCCTCTTCGTCGAGCATGGCGCCGACCCCGACATCATGGTCGATGTCCACGCACATATAGGCACCGACCGCCTGCCAGCCATCATCGCCAGCATGCGCAAGACCATCATGGACGCCGGCGGCGAATATCATTTCAATACCCGCGTCACCGACCTCATCGTCAAGGATGGCCGTGTCCGTGGCGTGATGGTACATCCCAGCACTCCCCAGCACTCCTCGGCACTCCCCAGCACTCCCAACGAAATCACTGCAGACGCAGTGATTCTCGCCACTGGTCACTCCGCCCGCGACATCTACTCCCTCTTCGCCCACCGCGGATGGCTCCTCGAGGCCAAGCCCTTCGCCCTCGGCGTCCGCGTCGAGCACCCGCAGGAACTCATCAACGAGATACAATACCACGGCAAGAACTACTCCCCCCTGCTGCCCCCCGCCACCTACAGCCTCACCACCCAAGTCTACTCAGCCACTCAGCACGGAGTGTTCTCCTTCTGCATGTGTCCCGGCGGTGTCATTGTCCCCGCCGCCACAGCCTCCGGCCAGCAGGTGGTCAACGGCATGAGCAACGCCGCCCGCAACTCAGGCTTCGCCAACAGCGGCATCGCCGTGACGGTAGGCATCGAGGATGTGTCACCTCTCACCTCTCACCTCTCACCTCTCACCTTGCTGGATTTCCAAAAATCTGTTGAGCAGCGCGCCTTCGAGGCTGCCGGCAACACCATTGACGCCCCCTCCCAGTGCCTCGTCGACTTCCTCCGCCGCAAGCCCTCTTCGCGACTCAACAAAAGCAACTACATGGGACATTGTGTCTCGGCACCGCTACACGAGATTCTTCCACCCTTCGTGGTGGACTGTCTGATACAAGGCTTCAAGGATTTCGACCGCAAGATGCATGGCTTCATCACCGAGGAGGCCTCCCTGCTGGCTGTCGAGAGCCGCACCTCGTCGCCCGTACGCATCCCCCGCGACAAGGAGACCCTCCAGCATCCCCAACTCGCCGGGCTCTACCCCTGCGGCGAGGGCGCCGGCTACGCTGGCGGTATCGTCTCCTCAGCCCTCGACGGCATCCGCTGTGTCGAAGCTATCGGCAGGCAGTACTCCCGTCAATAAGCATATTCTGGCTTGTCTGCGTCATGCCCATGGCATAGCGCCGCAGCGCTTCGGCCCGCTCAGGCAGACTGTCGATGAGGTCGACAGTGGATTGCTCCTTGTAGCGGTAGAGGCTGGCATTCTGTGCTTTGGCGCGGTAGATGTATAGCAGCTCGCCATCGACACAGCCTATCTTGTCGTCGGCGCTGAAATAGGCATAGGGACGCGTCTTGCGCATCAAGTCGACACCCAGCATCGCCTCCGGCGCCTCGAGGCCCAAAAAGCCCAGCAGGGTGGGGGCGATGTCTATCTGCAGAGCCAGACGGTCGACAAAACGGGGCTCTATCCGGCGCGGCGCATAGAAAAGGAGCGGCGCATGGTTGTGCGACAGCGCCATGTCGTACACGGGCTTGAGGAAGAGCCCGTGGTCGGCCACGAAGACAAAAAGGGTGTTGTCGAACCACGGCTTCGTCGCCGCCACCCGCATGAACTGGCCGATGGACCAGTCGGCATACTCCGTCATCTTTTCCGCCATCTCGCTGTGGTGCGGGACGAAGTCGATGTCGTCGGGCAGGTAGAAGGGGCTGTGGTCGCTGCAGGTCATGCAGCAGGCGAAGAACGGCCCGCGGCGCGAGATGCTGTCGCAGTGCTCTATCACGTGGGCGAACATCGCATGGTCGGGCAACCCCCAGGTGCTCTTCGACTCCTTCTGGGGATAGCTGTGCTCGCCCACCACAAGGTCGAAGCCGTTCTGGTACATGAAGCCTTGCATGTTGTCGTAGTTCTCGTCGTAGCCCACGAAGAAGGCGGTGTGGTAGCCTGCCGCGCCGAGGGCCTGCGGCAGTCCGCACACGTAGGGCATGGGGGTGTTCCTCATCGTCTGGCGCGCCAGGATGGCGGGCTGCGAGTAGAGGGTGGAATAGATGCCGTTATGCGTATGGATGCCGGAGGTATAGGCTTCGCGGAAGGTCAGCGCGCCGCGCATCAGGCTGTCGAGATGCGGCGTCAGGCTCTCCGCCTCTCCCCATAGCGAGGTCTTGGCGGCACTCATCGACTCCATGATGACCACCACCACATTCATCCCCTCACACTGATTACTGAATACTGAACACTGAACACTGTCTACTTCCCACTCCCTCTGCTCGCGCCACACCGCCGCAGCCTCCTCGCTGTCAATGAGGTTGACGGGGCGGTTCGAGTCCTTGCCCGACTCCTGGATGCTCTTGAAGAAGGAGAACACCGGGTTGATGCCTATCTGGTTCAGGAACGGGTTGTTGCTGAAATAGGCTGTGCCTATGCGTAGGGGGAATTTCGTCAGCGTGCCCCTCATCCCGAGGAACAGCAGCCCCACCAGCAGCACCGCCACCGGGATGCTCCACCGGTATGGAAAATCTGTTATCTGTAAATTGTTAATTGTTAATTTATAAATCCATCTCCCCAGCAGCCACCACCCCACCATCATGGCGATATAGGCCAGCAGGTAGAGCAGGTACAGCGGCTCGCCGAGGATGGAACCCGCCATAGTGCCGAAGGTGTCGAACCACCCCAGCGCCGCTACGTCGATATGGGTGAAGAAGCCGCAGAAATAGGGTATGTCGGCAGCACAGCCGAAGAAGGCCACCGTGTAGAGCACCATCACCAGATAGTGTATCGTGGCATAATACCACCTTCGGCGGATGCGCCCCATCTCGCCGATGATGAGCAGCAGCAGCGGCAGCGCGAGGAGATAGGTGCTCACCGCTGTGTCGAAACGGAACCCGTTCCACAGCGCATGGAGGTATTGCCCTCCGAAGTCGTCGGGCCCTTCGGTCTGCGCACAGTAGGCCACCGTCTCGGCAATCCGGAACAGCGTGAAAAACACTATCCCTGACAAATAGATACAAATCAGGTAGTTGAACCTGGCATTGCGTTTTATCATGAGTGCAAAGATACGAAAAAAATACTAATTCCCGTCGTCACCTCCCCCTTTTCCCCCACCTCCGCCGGCTCCATTCCTCTCTGTGCCAGGATTCTCATAGCTCTCATTGTTCTCATGGTTTTCATCATACTCATCACTCTCATTTGTCCTTTCACTCCCTTTCACTCCTTTCTCACTCCTTGTCACTCCCATAAAATTGATATATACGCTCTCCGAGCACCTCCCCGCGTTGTCCTGCACGAAGCCGTAGAGGTGCACCTCCTCGCCCTCCCAGTGCGTCGGCAGCCCCAAGGTGATGCTCCCCATCCGTCGGTACACCGGCAGCGACAGTACCGCCTCGCAGTGCGCCGCATTCACCGCCGCCACGAACACCTTGTCGTTTCCGTTGCAGTTCCTATGCTCGGGATTCTTCTCGAAGGCAATCACCAATTCATCACTCGTCATTCCACATTCCACATGAGTGAACCCCACCGGCGCCACCGGCCCCTCGCTCAGCTTCAGATTCGGGTAGTCGACGACGAGGTTCTCGCCATCCCACGCCAGACAACTGTTGTTAATCATCTGGAAATAATTGTATTCCGTCTTGTGCGCCTTCTGCGCCGACTGCTTCAGGCCTATCTGCAGGATATCCCTTAGGCGGGCGGCGAAAGCCACCGACGCCTTGAAGCGCCCCCGCTGCTCCAGCTGCTTCTCGCTCTTCGCGTCGTGGAACTCCTCGGCCGCCGCCCGCACGACCCACTGCCCACGCCACTGGTACCCAACCACTTTACCGACCTTCCCTTGGTACGGCCCATTGATTCCTCCTAATTGCTTTCCCATTTCTTGTAATGTTTAATGGTTAACGGTTAATGTTTAACGATTTAACATGGCTTGCGGCAGCCCCGTTAACCTTTAATCATTAAACTTTAACCTTTATCATAACGTTATTCTCTTCTTATTATTGTTTACTAAAATAAAATTTAACAAAAAAAGGATAAAAAGAAGAGTAAAAGAAGATTAGAAGAGGATATTAGAAATTAGCCAGTTAGAGATACAAAAAAAGCAGCCGATTTTCGTCGGCTGCTTGATTTTTTTTGTCTCGCCCTTGTTGGTGGATTTGTTTTTGATGGCCTTCTATTCTGCTAGTGGATGGTAGGTGATATTGTTGCTACTGGTGCCGCCGTAGGTGATGGTTGTGTCCTCTGGATGGTAGGTGAACTCTATCGGTGCATCGGAAAAGTCAAAGTGCTGGTATCCGTGGAGGATGCCTTTCATTGTGGCGGTGGAGAGGATGGGACTCTTTTCGTATTGGGATAGATAATCTGCTTGATTATAGCTATGGGGTCTGTAGGGTATCCTCTGCTGCAACGCAACAGCATATCATCGGCGAGGGATTTGATGATGTGGTGTTGCATGTTTTGTTATATTACTCCGTCTCTTTGTGGTAGGCGTAAACGCCTGCCTGTAAGGGGTGGATGTACACCGGCGTGTCATCGCGCTCATTCCTCACCTTATTGGCAATCATTATGTCGCCCACGGTGCACATAAGCACAATTGCGCCAAGAAAGGTTGCAAGGAAGCAGTTAAGGCATAAGCCAACAACCAACAACACGGCAGCGAAGATGAGGTCGGGAATAATAAGTCCGCGCACGTATTCACGCTTGGTAAGCAGCTCGCCATCAATGTGGCATTGAAACAAGAGCCCGCCGCCAGCCATGCCGAAACGCATACGGCTCATCGGCAGTCCCGACATTGCGCACCATGCGATGCCATGGAACAGTTCGAAGAGGAATATGAGAAGGAAACATGATACCAACATCCCAACAGCGAGCACAAGCCAGAAACGGAGCGAGGTGAATTGTTCCATTATTACTTCTTTCCATAGGAGGAAGTGGCCGATGGCAGCAACGGCCATCAGCGGTAGTCCCATGAGAAGGGTGACGATGTTGAGACTTACGGCGTTCACGGTTTTCTCCACGGCCACGTACCCTTCTCTTTCCGGCAGTACAGGCTGTTGATCTTTTTCTTGAATTATTTTCATTGTTGATTGTTTTTTAGTTGTTGTACATTTCGGGTTGTTCTACTATAATAAACGCACAAAGGGGGGTAAATATTACAGATTGTTGAAAATAACATCCCACCCCGCCACAAGAAACTTGAAGTTGATTGTCTATCTGCGGTGGTAGGTGTACGTGTAGGTAAGAATTCCGGAACCTATATGGCTTTCAAAAGGCTTGTCCACAATATAGACAAGAGTGTTTCCGTCCAACTGGTCGATTCTCCAAGTCTCGCTGCCACCGGATGGCGACATGACCTTCACTGAGTCTGTCTCTGCGGAGAGAACCCATGTGAGGTCATAGCTCTTAAACTTCATTGCGCAGCTGTCGCCGTCTCTGTACACACGGCCGCTTTCAATGTCTCTGGCCATCATTGTCATGCTTCCGTCAGCGTTGATGGTCATGTCTTTGCGCTCGGACTCCTTTTCGTCCTGCGCCGAACTGTCGTGGAATGGAGCGGGGTCATCCCAATGGATGGCCACAGCCGATTTGACATACTGCCAACTGCCGACAAGTTCATGCTCTCCTTTCGGCATCGGACGGAAAGATGTCAGCAGCATCGCGCCCAAAGCGATGGTGGCGAGGGGTTTGAGGATGTGGTGTTGCATATTGGATGTTTTAAAATGTTATTCAAGTAGTTTCTGTAGTTGTTCCTCGATGGTGGCTTCCAGCGTCGGGTGGTAGCCGCTCTGCACCTTGGCGATTTTGCCGTCGCGGTCGATGAAGAAGAGCGTCGGGTAGCCGACTATGTGGTAGGTGCTGGAGAGTTCGAGGTCGGAGAAGAGGACGGTGTAAGTGACGCTGCGCTTGGTGAGGAAGTCGGCCATCTCGTCTTTCACTGGGTCATCGTAGGGGTCGATGCCGAGAAGTATGACCCCCCGGTCTTTGTACTTCTCGTGGATGCTCTGCAGGAACGGCATGGCGGCGCGGCAGGGACCACACGCTTTGTAGAAGAAATCGAGCAGCACCACTTTGCCCCGCAGGTCGGCGAGACGCACTGTGTCGCCTGTCAGCGTGGGCAACGACCAATCAGGTGCCATCGTCCCTTCGGCGAGGGGTTCGGGCTCAACATATGGTTCAATGTTGCTCAGATTCACTTGCTCGGGGATAGATTTCAGGGTCAGTCGCGATTCGTCGAGTGCCGTATCGAAAGCAAGCAGTTTGGACAGAGAATATTGGCATATGGTGTCCTGTCCTTGCACGATGTTGAAGACGCTGGAGTACTGTATCGGTAGATAGTCCTGTTTATCTATCCATATGAAGTCTTCGCTGCAGATACAGGAGATGTTGAAGGTGGTGTCTGTCTGGATGTTTTTTGAGCGCAAGTTGACAAGGTAGCAAGACTTTCCGTCCAGCGATGTCTCCGAGAGGGAGAAAGTCCGGATGCTGTCGCCCCAGTACTCCTCCTCGGGGAGCAGATAGGTGATTTGGTCTGTCAAGACGGTGTAGAATAAGGGACTACCTCGTCTGGCATAAATTTCCTCCGCCCAGGGGTCGGACGGAATGATGTAGCCTGCGGTGTCGTCATAGCCAACGAATTCCTTGCCCGTATAGAGCTGGTATTGGAACCCGTCTGTATCCCACTCTATTAACATGGAGAAAAACTTGCCATACACCGTATCTTCCGGGACCTTCTTGAAGTCGCAGGTATAGCGGGTCATGGAGGTGTCTTTGTCATCCATGTATTTCATCCAATGCACCATCTCGTAATGTCCTTGCTTGATGGAATGGCATTTCTCTCTCGAGCGCCGGAGGACGTTCTTCGCCTCGTCGCTGCTTTGTGCATATGCGGTGGTGGTCATCAGCATCGCTCCCAAGGCGAGGACGGTGAAGATTTTGTTGATGATGTGTGTCATATTGGATGTGTATTTTTGATTATGGGTATTGTTGTGCGTTGTAATGGGTATTCCCGGGGGGGTGACAAATGGCCGGTTTCGGCTCTGCTATTTTGCCTTCTCTAACGTGATTCTCCTCATCTCAGCATTATCGTCGAGGGCCGATACCGACAGACGCTCTTGGGTGAGCGAATCGATATGCCACGTCGGATAGAGTGAATTGTTGTCGAAGCCGAGGAAGATTGTGTCGCTCTGCACACTCCACGACTCGATGAGGTAGAAGGTGCCGTCGTCATTTTTAATCCACTCGGCCCTGTTATGAATCATTTTCTCATCGCCAGCATTGGACCGAATGTAGAGTGTGTCGTTCTCCATGAAGCAGTATCTCCATGGAAACTCATTGGTGACGATGTCTCCCGAATCCCTGTCAGTCACATGCCACATTCTGACGGGTTGCCATTCGCCGATGAGTGCCTGTTTGGTTTGTTCGTTGGCCAGCTGTGCGCTGTCGACCACGGTGTCGTTTGTCGTTGTCCCGCTCTTGCAGGCGGTCAGCATGAGGGCGCCCGTGGCGAGGATGGCGAAGATTTTGTTGATGATGTGTGTCATTGTTTTATCTTGTTTTAAAGGTTAATGTCAATCTCTGAAAACTTAGTATACTTTCTTTACTAAAGATAGTATACTTTTTTTGCCCAAGAAAGTATACTTTTTTAAGTCATTTAGTATCAGTCTGTTTCTTGTTGCGGGCGGCATCGATGGAGTCGGTATGGTCGCAGGCAGCGTTGAAGATGGCTTCCCATTGCTGGCTACGGGTTCTCTCTTTGAGTTCCTTGCTGTTCTGAAGGTGTATCTGCGCTTCCTCTTCTACAATGCCGGTTTCGTAGATGGTGACGCAGCGCAGGTCATGGAAGATATAGACGGTGACGTCGTCGGGACGCATGTCAATCGAGGTAATATGTTGTTCGGGCGTTTCGCGGTGGGAGCGCTGTGTCGTGAAACTTGGGGCGTTGTTGAGGAGCAACTGTTTTACCTCATCGGGGATGGTGGTGTCGTTGATGAGTATGTTCCTGTTTGCCGTGAGGCCGAAGAGGCTGTCAATGGCAGCCCAGCCCTCGTCGGTCTCGGCCTGGAGGAGGGTGACGGGGAGGCGCAGGGTGTCGTTGATTATCTTGTCCTGAATGTAGGTGACGCGCACGCCAGGGAGCCGCATGTCAGCGAAGTGGCGGTAGACGTCGCTGCACTCGTCGTAGCTCAACGTGTGCGGAAGGAACTTCCACGCCGCCGCGCCGCCCACGAGGAGCAGGGACAAGATTATGATTATGAGCGTGCGGTGTCTCATAGTTTGGCAAGGAGGGTTGTCTGTTCGATGGTGTTGATGGTTGCGGTGCGTGCTTGGGCGCTGCTGACATAATGTCCGTCGGGGTCGGGCGTTGCCGCAATGGCTATGACGGCCACCACCGCAGCGATACCGATGAGGGTGCGCGTAGCCCTCTGGCGGCGCTCCCGCCGGTGGCACCATTCGGCAAGGCCTTCGGTCATCGCCCGCATCTCTGTTTTATAGTCTTGTTGCATGGTTTCTTAGTTTGTTCATGATTCGGTTCACGCGTTGGTAAACGGCATTGGGGACGATGCCGAAGCTGGCAGCAATCTCCTCCGTGGAGTAGCCGTCGAGGCGCATACGCATGAGGCGTTGCTCGTCGGGGGTGAGGGCGGAGAAGAGGTCGTCGATGCGCTCGGCGACATCGCTGCTTTCGGCGGCGACAGTCTCTTCCATCTCGGCGGTGATGGGCTCCAGGGGCGGATGCTCGCGGCGGTAGAGGTCGACGAGGACGCTGCGTGTCACCCTCCGCACCCATTCGCGCTGCTGCCATTCCGTGCGGCTGGTCATGGTGTCGAACTTGAGCCAGAGCATGATCCACACCTCCTGCACCATGTCCTCGCAACGCGGGATGTCGCCGTGGGCAAAGTCGTAGCAGACGCGCCACACCGTCTGCTGGTGCCGCCGCATGAAGAAATTGTAGTCCTCGTACCGCTGTCTGCTATGTTGCTCCATCTGTTTTTCCCGCAAGACGTTCCCGTCGCTTCAGAAGACGTCTTCTATAATATAAGACGTAAATTTTGGGGCAAATCTTACGTGAGGGGTGAAAAAAAATGAGCAATTTGTGTAATCTGCTCAATTTTAGGGAGAAATATTCTTGATTTTTTTGAGGGGGAAGGTAAGGGACTTAGGGTTGTCAGCCTTCGAAGGTGAAGCTGAGCATGAAGGTGCGGGTGGTGAGGTTGTTGAAGGAGCTGATGTAGATGTCGGGGTCGTCGACCTTGAGGTCGAGGAGGCCGAGGTTCATCTTGAACTCGATGGCGAACTTGACGTAGCGGAGGAAGACGTCGAAGCCCACGCCCATGCTGTAGCGGAGGTCGTGGGGCTGGAGGCGTATGATGCTCTGGTCGCTGCGGTTCTTGTTCTCGCGCAGCGAGGCGAAGTCGAAGCCGTAGGAGACGCCGGCGGTGAGGTAGGGGCGGAAGTTGCCGTAGCGTTTGGCGCGGAATTTGAGCTCCAGGGGGATGTCGCCGTAGACGGACTCGACGTTGCGCCAGCGTTCGGCGAGGGGGTGGGTGTTCTGGTAGGTGGGGTCCCAGGCGTAGGTGACCTGGCGGGTGACGAGGGTGACGCCCGGCAGCAGGCGGAGGTTGAACCAGTCGTTGAGGCGCAGGTCGCCGATGACAGCGATGTGGAAGCCGGCGGCATAGTAGGAGGTGACGCCCTGGAGGCTCTGGCGGATGACGGCGTCGTCGCTGTATTCGAGGTCGAACATCGACTGGGTGTAGCCCACCTGGATGCCGTAGTGCAGCAGCCGCGAGTCGAACTTGCCGAGATTGCCTACCTGGGAGTGCAAGGGAGTGCAAGGGAGTGCAAGGAGGAAAAGAAGGGGAAGGAGGAGTGCAGGGGAGTGCAGGGGAGTGCGGGGGAGTGCAGGGACAAATGTGCAAAGCGGTGCTTTTGTCCTTGAACTCCTTGAACTCCTTGAACTCCTTGAACTCCTCATGATTCCGTGATTTCTCCCCGCAGGGATTGGCTGAGGCGCAGTTTGACGTGTTCTTTGTCGTCGGGGTATTCGCCGAGGAGGCACATCATCTTGGCGATGGCGGCCTCGATGGTGATGTCGCCGGCGCCGATGACGCCGATGCGGTCCATGTCGCAGCTGGCGGCATACTGGCGCATCTTGACGGAGCCGGCCTTGCACTGGGTGACGTTGAGGATGATGATACCGCGGCGGATGGCGTCGTCGAGGGCAGAGATGAACCACTCGTCGGTGGGGGCGTTGCCGGAGCCGTAGGTCTCTATCACCACGCCCTGCAGCTCAGGGGTGTGGAGGACGGCGTTGACGACGTCGGGGCCGATGCCGGGGAAGAGCTTGAGGATGGCCACGCGGGTGTCGAAGCGCTTGCGCACCTGCAGGGGTTCGGTGGGCATGGGCTGGAAGAGGTGCTCCTTGAAGGAGATATTGATGCCGGCCTTGGCCAGCGAGGGGTAGTTGTAGCTTTCGAAGGCGTCGAAGTTCTCAGCGTTGATTTTGGTGCTGCGGTTTCCGCGGTAGAGGTGGCTCTCGAAGAAGATGCAGACCTCGGGGATGGTGACGATGCGCGTGGAGGCAATCTCGAGGGCGCAGATGATGTTCTCGCGGCCGTCGGAGCGCAGCATGCCCAGGGGCAGCTGGCTGCCGGTGAAGATGATGGGCTTGCTGAGGTTCTTGAACATGAAGCTCAGGGCCGAGGCGGTGTAGGCCATGGTGTCGGTGCCGTGGAGGACCACGAAGCCGTCGTAGCGGTCGTACTCGCGCTCGATGATTTCGGCGATGCTCACCCACAGGGCGGGGGTCATGCAGGAGGAGTCGATGATGCTTTCGAGCGTGATGGAGTCGATGCCGTACTGGCAGTGCTTGAGCTGCGGCACGGCGTCGTAGATGCGGTCGAGGGCGAAGGGGTGCAGCGACCCGTTCTCGTCCTGCACCATGCCGATGGTTCCGCCGGTATAAACGATAAGAACTTTGTTTTGTTTCATACCGTTTATAACGGCGGAAAAGTTTTTTTATTGTGTCCGGTCGCTGGCGTCAGCTATAATTTTCAATTTTCAATTGTCAATTTAAAATCACGTGCTGCACCGCCGTGCCTTGTCGGGTGTGGATGCGCAGGAGGTAGCTGCCGGCATTCAAGGTGAAAGGTGAGAGGCGGAAGGTGAAAGGTGAGTTGTCGACTTCCGAAGAGAAGACCAGACGGCCGTTGAGGTCGAAGAGCTCCACGGAGAGGATGTCGTCGGCGTCGATGGTCAGCAGGTCTGAGGTGGGGTTAGGGTAGATTTTGATTGCTTGAATGCTTGATTGTGTGATTGCTTGAGTGGGAGTGATGGTCAGCAGAAGTGTCACGGTGCTGTCGCAGCCCTCGGCGGTGGTGCCGTTCCAAGTGTAGGTGCCGCTCTCGGTGTAGGTGGTGCCGTGCCAGCTGTAGCTGCCCTCGGCGGTGTCCGTCACCGTGGTCTCCGTACTGTAGTTAATGGTGAGGTGGAGGGTGAGGATGCTGTCGCAGCCGTTGGTGGTGACATTCCACCATTGGTGTTCGTAGTCGCCTGAGACATCATAGCCCATGTTGCCGTACCAGACGAACAGGTCGCAGGCTGTTGCCGTGGTGTCGGCGGTGGCGCTATGGTTGATGGTGAGGTGGAGCGTGAGGACGCTGTCGCAGAACTGGCTGTTTTGATTCACCGTGTCACGGTAGGTGTAGTCGCCGCTGGCGGTGTAGATGGCGCTGTTCCAGTCCCACTGGTAGCTGTCGCAGCTGACGGCCGACATCTCGCCGTAGGTGGTGTAGTTCACCGTGAGGTCGAGGAAGAAGATGCTGTCGCAGCCCACGGTGTTGGGGACGGTGAGGTATTGGATGCCGTAGGCCGAGGCAGTGTAGGTGGTGCCATACCAAGTGATGCTGTCGCAGACCTCCTCGTCGACTATCACGGTGTCGTTGTGGTTGATGGTGAGGTAGAGCGTGTCGTCTTGCGTGCAGCCGTTGACGTCGGTATGGGTGTAGTGGTACGTGCCGGAGGTGGTGATAACGGCCTCCTGCCAAGTGTAGCTGTCGCAGGCCGTCACAGTGGTGGCGGTGTGAACGGGGTTGTTGATGGTGAGGTTTAAGATTGCGATTGAATCGCAGCCCACACTGTTGGTAGTGGTATCGGAGTATTGACCACTGGTATATTGCCATTCTCCATTCCAGAAATAGGCCTCACAAGCTGTCGCCGTTTCGCTGGAGGCAGTGCTATAGTTAATGGTGAGGTGCAGCGTGTCGACCTGTGTGCAGCCATTGTCATCGTTGTGTGGGTATGTGTAGTCGCCAGACGTGGTGATTGTTGCGCCGTTCCAAGTGTAGCTGTCGCAGGCGGTCACAGTGGTGGCAGTGTGGACGGGGTTGTTGATGGTGAGATAGAGGGTCGCGATGCTGTCGCATCCGGCGATGTTGGTGAGTGTGTCGGTGTATTGGCCGCTGGCGTATAGCCATTGTCCGCCGAAGAAGTAGCTCTCGCAAGCCGTTGCAGTTTCGTTGGCAGAGTTGCTGTGGTGGACAAAGAGATAATGCGTCACAATGCTGTCGCAACCGTCGAGGGTGCTGAGGGTGTCAATGAGCACCGCATCGGCGGTGTATGTGATGCCGTGCCACGTATAGCTGTCGCAGACGGTAATGCTGTCGTTGCCGATGGCAGGGGTGCAGGGGATGACTGCGAAAACAGGGTAGCCACCATTGAACATTGCCGTGTCCGCCGCCCAATGGCTGTATTGACCATCGTTGTTGTTGGCATCCACCCAGGCGTTGAGGGCATCGACCAAATTGGAATAGGATGAACCGTTAATTGTTGGAGGCGCATTTAAGTTCCATACACATCCACTACCTGTGAAACTGGAAATATTGGCCGTGTCACTATTGCTACTAGTTATGGGAAGAGATGTTGAAAAATCTTTAAAATAGCAATTTGCTATACTGTCAGGAAAACCTCCTGATCCAGTAAGGATTCCTGTATAATTGGCATTGCTATCAATTTCAGCAACGACATAGCAGTTCTTAAGGCTGCATTTTGTAAATGAACCACATATTCCGCCAGCATATCCTCCTATCGAATTAGTCCTTGTAATATCATCTCGAACTAATACTGACCCTCGGAAAAAAGAATTGGCCATGACAGTCCCACTCTCATCATTCATACTACCGTAATGACGGCCAGTGATGCCACCGACATTTTCGATGCCAAGCACCGCTCCCTCAGCAGCACAATTAGTAATTGTCACGGAGTTTAAAATACTTAACTGGTCTATACCAGCAGCACTGCTGGCATATCCAATCAAAGACCCAACATAGTTTTTCCCCTGTACATTAACTTGTTTTAAAATGATGTTTTTTATAGCCCCATTGACCATGAAGCCAATTAATCCCTGAAAATCTTCCAACTCGTTACAGTACAGTCCTGTAATTGTATGATTGTTACCATTAATGGTTGCTCCCTGTAAACAATGTGAAACATCTTTGCCAATGGGAGTCCATCTATATTCACTTATGTCAATATCCTCTGTTAAAATAATATTTTTGTTCATGAATCTATTTGAAGAAAATGGAACTCCATTCAATCCATTTGCTACACTCGACAACCATGCCAAACCTTCAGCAGAAGAGATGTACACATTCCCTTCAGCATCTTCGATGTATCCTTCGGGATGAGATGTCACCACTTCTGTCCAACGAAGTTTGTCTGGCATATATGAAACTTTATTACTCCATCCACTCTCATCGCCGCTGTTACATATAGCTCGAACATAGAAATCCAAGGGTTGTCCAACAGGTATTCCTGTTAGAATGCATGGATTGCTATTGACGGAAACAATCACGCCAGAATCAATGGTGTGCTCAGACGCAACATATAGAACCTCCCAATGGTTTGGTTCCCCAATCTGTGTCCAGGACAACTCGGTCTGGATAACGGTATCACCTATGAGGGTGGCATTTATAACTGACAAATCTGTGGGATTGTAACAGGAAGGCTCATAATAATCACCAAAGATTGGGTATCTTGTGAGTGTATCAATAATCCATGTTTTCAATGTTGGTTCATTAAAGTTTAAAACCCAACCATTCATTACATCCACAAGAGAGGAGAACATAGTTCCATTTATTGAAATTGGTGTTGATAACAAACAGTTTCCATTTTCTATATAAAATCCGGAATTGTCTTGATAATCGTCACAGAAGTTTCCTATCAGTGGCATATTTGAAGATGTGGAATCATAATATCCATAAATATTGTGTATGTGTGTATTGATGTAAGGACATCCAATAACTATACCAACAAAATTCGATTGAGGAGTAAATTCAACATGTCCGGAAGAATAACAGTTGTATGCGTGGGCGTGCATAAAATTTCCAATCAAGCCGCCACGATACCAAGAATTGCCTGCTCCATATTGAAGTACATTACCTGTAGCAAAACAATTTTGTATGGTTACATTTCCACGAACTTCACCTATCAATCCTCCGCATCCTCTTGACCCGTGAACATCTCCTGTAGCAGAACAATTTTGTATGATGGACATGGTATTGTCAGTAATATTATTTATTGAACCCACAAGTGAACCCACGTCCATGTTGCCAAATACTTCGACAGATGAGTGGCAATTGATTATATCAACATCATTAGCGGCACAACCTAAAACACCTCCTATACTGGTGCAAGTTCCATTAAGTTCATCATCAGGCTCTGTCGACCAGGAACTCATTACTGTTCCACCGTCCATGATGATATTTTTAATGGTTGTTTTGCCATAATAGTACATGTATTGATTAAATGGTTGTATTATTCCAAACAAGCCTAACCCGGAATTTGTATCATTTACGTATATATTGGAAATGACATGGTTGTTTCCGTCAAAAGTACCCCAAAAAGTAGTACGTCCGTCCCATATAAAAAATTGTCCGTAACTATAATGTTTACCAATAGGATTCCATCTGTATGCGGACAAGTCAATATCCGACATCAAGTAGACGGTCTTTCCTAAGTATGTTTGTTGCTGTTGGCCGTTTAGACCATTTACTTTGGCGGAAAACCAAGCAAGCCCTTCTGCAGAATAAATGTATGCGTTACCTAAAGAATCCTCAACATAACCTTCCGGCTGTACCTTGACAATGTCTGTCCAGTAAGGATCAATGTAAACCTGTCTTTTTATCCATGACGAAAAAACACCGGAATCGCAAATAGAACGTAAGTATATGTCATAGGTCATATATCTAGACAAATTGTTGATGGTTATTTCTGAATCATTGGAATAGATCGATGTCCCATTGCCTAGAACGAATCCTTGGGGGCCGTATTCTATCTGCCATTGCTGGGGAATAGTGTCAGAGTACCATGTTATGTGCGCTGATGATGTGTCCCTGTCAATGATGATATTTGTTGGAGCAGGACAGTCGCTGTTTTTTCTTAAATATAGGCCGAACCCTGCATCGTTTGGAAAGCCACTATAATGTATCGTAATTGCATTATTGGTCGTATTTATGGAATGAACAAGTGTATTTTGGTTCCCAATCCATTCATTCATACCATATCCATTGTAGAAATCAAAATATTGATTACAATAAAACAATTTGTCTACAAATATTCTTTCGGCCGTGTCATAACAATAAAACATTATTGTATTATTACAATTATTGCTATAATGTACGCCGGTATAACTGTTATGCCCCATTAAATGATATAATTCAATCGGTTCATTCAGAACAAATGTGCTTGTACCAGACATTTGCCCGAGAATGACGTTGCCGGTGCTATCGGGAATAATGCCGATAAGAGCAGTTTGATTACTGTTAAACGAATTAACCGCACTAGTGAGGTACCATCCATCACTATAACCGTTCCATCCAAAATTGAAATGGAAAAAACCACCTTGTTTATAACCATCGCAGACAAAAGCATGCCCCCCTTCATAACTATCCCCACAATAAAGAATCGGACGCCCCATTTCCAAATCCTGGATAAGCATCATTTGCCAATTTGTATCGGCAAAATGACATTTTACCGCATAATTGATGTTGGGACTGAGGCGAAAGAAATTAATAAATCCCGCGCGGGCATCATAATCATAAGCTCCGCTCTCGTTGGGCCCATAGCCCATATTGGCGGCCACGCCACAGTCGCGCATCAGGGTGGCGACGGCATTGACCTCTTGCGGGGTGCTGGTGGCGGTGAGGACGGTGGGCATGTGGGCGTAGTCGTAAGAGGCACTGTCGTAGTTGACCGAAAGGGTGCCGTAGTTGGATTGGTAGCTGTGGGAACCTCGGCCGTGGATGGGGTAGCCCCAGTAGTTGATGATTTGGGCCATGGCGGTGGCAACACAGCCGGTAGGTACATGACCGTTGTAAGGACTGGTGGCGTCCTCGGGACAGAGGACGTTGTAGTACTGGCCTTGGCTCCAGGTGGTGGTGAGGAGGGGACCGACGGAATCGGGTAGATTAGTGGTAGTTAATAGATGAGAGTTAAGAGATAATAGTTGTTGCCATTCGGCGGAAGTTTCTTCAATTGAGAATTGAGAATTGAGAGTTGAGAATTCGGCTGACGCGGCTTCGATTTGGGTGGCGAGGTCGTCGAGATAAGAGGCCACCTGCGGTGGCAATGTTGAATGATGAGTGTTGAATGATGAATGTTTAGAGACAGAAGGTTGTTCGTCATTCATCATTCCTCGTTCATCATTAATTATGGGCCAGGGGCGGCTGAGGCTGTAGCCGAGGACGGGATGGGCGATGTCGTCGGCGGAGACGAGGACGAACATGTTGCCGATGTTGACGGCATACATGGCGGGTTGGCCGCTCTTGGGCATGGGGTGGGTGTAGACCACCGTGGCTTCCATCTGGTCGGCGCCCTTGACATACTGCGCCATGAAGTTCTTGGCCACCAGCAGGGCCTTTTGAGGCTTCACCGGCGATGCCATCACCGAAAGACCTGTCAGGGTCAGCAGCAAGAAGAGTAATGTTTTTTTCATATCTGTAGGTTTTTATTATTGCTTGATTGTTTTATTAGCTAAATAAATCCGTGAAACTTTTTGTCTGAACGGAGGTTCTTGTTTTTTCAACTGCAAAAATACGAAAAAAAACTTATTCTGACAAAAATATTTTGCGGACCCTATATATAAATATAAGGTCCGCAGGTGAGAATTTGTGTTAAAATTGGTTTTCGCCTGTGTTTTTTAACAATTTTTATGAGTAGGGCTATTCGGGGTCGGGCTCGTCGTAGAGGGAGTGGTAGACTTCGTAGCGTTGCATCTTGAGTTCGCCGTTGCGGATGGTGAAGAGGCTGACGGTGGTGCTTTCGGGTGCGCCGTGGATGTGGCAGAAGTCGGGGCCGTCGGGGCCTTCGAATGCCATGATGCTGCCGGGGAAGTACTCACCGCCGTCGTCGGCATTCCAGGTGGGGCCGTAGACGTTGTCGTAGTAGCCTTCCATGGGGTAGGCATAGGTCTTGCCGTCGACAATGAAGACCTCGAGGGCAAGGGCTACCTGTGTAGTGTCGCCGTATTCGCTGATGCGGGTCTTCCAGGGACCCTTGAACTGGATGACGCCGTAGGAGTAGCGGTCGTTGTACTGCATGAGCAGGCTGCGGGTGGCCTTCATCTTGTATTGCTTCTCGAGCTGCATGACGACCTTAGCGGGGAGGGGTTGCACGGCGTCGTAGTCGCTGTTGAGGTGGATGAACTCGTGGTTGCGGAGGTAGTCGTTGGTGACGACGACCCACATGCCCCACATTTCGTCTTCCGACAGCATGTTGCCGGGGTAGGCGAAGGCGTAGTTCAGGCCCGGGGAGGGGATGGAGGGGCGGCTGTGGAGCTCGCCGGGGTAGATGTCGCGGCCTTTGGAGTCCTTGAGGGTCTCGCCGAGGTATTTGAGGATGCAGGCTTTGCCGGAGGGTGTGATGAGGTTGGTGTACTGCGCGGCGTTCTGGCGGAAGTTCTCCTGCAGCTCCCAACGCTGGTGCTCGGCTTCGTAGTAGTCGGCGCTCTCATCGTTCAGCACAGGTTCTTTCACATCGCTCCAGTAGACCATCTGCATGTGGTCCTTGTCGAGGATGTAGAGGAACATGGGGGGGGGCTGACTGCTTGACTGCTTGATTGTTTGAGTGCTTGAATTGGCTGACGCGGACTGTTGGTCGGGGCCGATGGCGCGGCCGGTGATGTCCATGGGGTAGGGGTTGGGGGAGAAGAGGTTCTTTTGGCCCGACTGGTCAGCCATGTTCATGGTGCCGAGGTTTTCGGTGGGGTGGTATATCTCGCAGCCCTGGAGGACGAAGGGGTAGTCGAAGTCGAAGAGTCGGGAGTCGCCGTTGTTGGCGTAGAAGCGGCAGTCGGAGAAGGAGACGCCCTTGCTTCCGCGGCTCTCGATGAGGCCGTACTCCCTGTTGTTGAGGAAGTCGCAGGAGGTGAAGGCGATGTTCTGCGAGCTGATGAGCTGCAGGATGCCGTAAGTGCAGTCGTGGACCTTGCAGTTTCGCACGTTCAAGTTGAGACTCCCAATGATGTCGAATCCATAGGTGCCGCAGCCGTAGAGGTCGCAGTCGAGGACATCGAGGCCTGTGCTTTTCTTCACGCCGATGACGCCGCCGGAGCAGTAGCCGAATTCGGTGTGGCCGATGGTGAGGTTCTCGACGTGGCAGTTGTTGCAGTTGATGAAGTAGAGACAGTAGGAATAGCGTGGGGCGACCTCGATGCTGGAGTTGCCGGCGCCACGGATGGTGAGGTTGTCGATGTTGACGAGGTCGAGCTGCCGGCCGTCGGTCTCGCTCTCGCTGATGACGAGAGGAGTCGTGCCGATGAAATCGTCACCTGACAGGGCCCAGCGGCGGCCGGGGTTGTTGGTGAAGAGACTCTCGTTCTCGAGCACACGTGAGAGGTTGAGGTGCACGTTCTTGGCGATGACAATGGTGCGGTTGGGCCCCAGGGCCTTGAGGAACTCGCGTTCGTTGGTGACGGTATAGGTCATCACGCCGTTGATTTCTTCGGGACCGCGGCCGTCGTCGGCCAGGCCACCGGGGAACATGTCGGGCGAGAGCATGCTGTAGCGGTAATCGTCGGGTGTAGCCTCCTCGGCCTTGATGAGTTCTAGGTTGGTGCGTTCGAGGTCGCTAAGCTGGATGGTGCTGTTGTCTTTGACAGGTTTGTACCAGGCCTGCTTGGCAAAGTAGTCCTGCAGGTCTTTGGACTGGAAGCGCCAGCCATGTCGGGCGAGGATTTCGTTGCGCATGAGGCGCAGCTCCTCTTTTGGGAAGCGTGCCAAGTAGGTGGTGTTGAGCAGGTAGGTGGTGAGGACGTCGGAGGTGGGCATCTGCTCGAGGTTGCGCTCCATGAGGGTGCAACGCTGCAGGTCGGCATCGAGGTAGTATCTCAGCGTCCAGGCGGCGTCGCCCCTGTCGTTGTAGAAGACAAGGAAATGGGACACGCGGTCGATGAAGAGTTTTTTCACTCTGGCCCCTTCGTTGATTCGCAGGGCGATGGCACCGTTGTGGGAGAAGACGGTGTAATTGTTGTCTTGCTCCATCCAGATGAGGGTGATGGTGTAGTCGTCGCCATTGATGTCTTTGCCGTTGAGTTCCACAGCGCCGCGGTCATACACCGTGGCCTTGTAGAAGATGGCACCGTCCCAGAATTTGTCACCGTTTTGGATTTGCTGGGCTTCACAAATTGAGAATTGAGAATTGAAAATTGAGAATAAGCTGGCGAAGAGGATTAGGGAGCGAAAGGACAAATGCTTCATATTATAATTTATTTAATAATATTCCTTATTTTCAATAACCGTTAACCGTTAACCGTTAACCATTAACCATTAACCATTAACCGTTACATAACCATTTATTCGGCGTAGCTGGAGAGGGGTTTATTGGAGTAGTCGATGGGGTGCCAGATGGGGTTGAAGGAGACGTACAGGCCGATGTCGCTCATCGCTTTCTGGTAGGTCTCCTCGTCGCACTCCTTGTCGTTGATGGAATAGCCGCCCTCGCCTTCCACGCGATCGCCGTTCATGTTGTACTGGTCCATCCATGCGGTGCGGCATACGGGACGGCTGTTTTTGATGATGCAGAATTCGCCGCGTGCGCAGCCGGTTCCGCAGCCACCCTGTGCCGCGACGCCGTGCTCGAAGTAATCCAGCGTGGTGAAGGGGTCGGAGCAGACCAGCAGCACGGGTTTGCCGTCGGCAAGGGAGAAGACGGCATCGTAGAAGGCATCCAGGCTGTGTATCACCACCTCGTATTTGCCGTCGAGGTCGACATCGATGAGTGCATACTTTTCGAACAGGACTTCGTCGCCAACATCCAAGGAGGCAATCATGTCGTCCAGGTATTTGTTGATGTTGAAGCTCTGGGCATATTTCTTGTCAATCTTCTCGTTGGTGCAGTCGTAGATGAAGGAGAGCAGGTTGTCCTTCTCGTTGATTTCGGTGCTGGAATGGTGGGAGCGGAAGTTGTCGACATACCAGTCGCCACGCTCAAAGACGAGGTCGAGGAAGATGCGGTTTGTCTTGAAGTTCTGGATGGCCATCTCGACGGTGGCCGTCGTCTCGGTGATGTCTTTGATTTCCTTGATTTTATAGCTCCAGTTCGGGGCGATGTCCTGGGCGCTCAGCCAGTGGTCGTAGTCGCGGTAGATGTGGCCCATCTCGTGGCCGAGTTTGCTGGCCTGGGCGTCGAGCATTAGGAATTTTGCCGAGCAGAAGCGAGCGTCGTCACGGTGCTTGTAGATGGTGTCGATGCGCTGGGCGATATATTCCGGTGTATGGCAGAGGGAATCCTGCTGGGCGTCGAGCGACACGTTGGTTTTGCCGGAGTCGACAGCAGTGCCCTCTTGCGAGTTCCCGCCGCAGGAAACGAGGAATAGGGAGACAAGCAGACAGGCGGATAGGGTTGTAAGGATGTTTTTCATAACAAAGACTTTTATATTTTCACTTTTCATTATTTCATTTTAAAATAGACTCCGTCAATGCGGTGGTTCTTTCCCTGACAGGTTGTTGTCTCGGGCTCTGAGGAGGTGATGAGCACCACGAAGTTCTTGAAGAAACAGGCACTGAAACTGTAGCCGCATTTGTTGGCTTCGGGGTAGTCGAAGGTGTTGTAGGTGTATGCTCTCAGTTCGGCGGGCCGTCCGGGGGCGTTCTTGAGGCTGCCTCCCAGCAGGTCGTTATTGACGGAGAAGAGGAGTGAGTGCTCCCCTGCCCAGTGGAAAACGGCACGGCCCTCTTTCATTGACTTCGACGAGAGGTCCCACTGGTGGAAGACGTACTCGCCCTCGATGGTTCCCGGGGTTCCGTAGTCCCAGGGATTGTTGGCCGACATGGAACCGCTCTCCATATTCTTCATCTCATACACCTGGCCGTTCTTGGGATTGGTCCAGGTGCCGGCAGTGAGGACGGGCTCGTTATAGGTGGTGTCGTCGATTTCCATACGCAGGCATCCTGTGACGGAACCGTCGGGCTGATATTCATTCAGCATGTATTCGTCCCCTGTCCATACGCCGACAAGCAGAAAGCGGATGGGCTTTTTGGAATGGGTGTAGACAATCTCGCCCACGGCCACATAGTCACCGTTGACGGCGAACTCGATGCTGACACCGATTTTGTCGCCCAAGGTGCCGTCGAAGTGAAACTCCCCAAGGACATCGGCCCGCACATTGCCCATAAGCCCCACTAGACCTATGAGTCCCATCAAAAAAAACTTCTTCATAAACTTTTAACCGTTAATCGTTAACCGTTAACCGTTATTTTACGAACTTGTTCCCGTCCCAGGTGAGCTTCTTCGTTATCTTGCCCTTGGCGGTGGAGTAGATGAATTCGATGGTTTTCCCTTGGCGGGGCAGGTTGCGGATGGAGCCTGCGGCACCTTCCGGCCACTCGATATCAGCACCCAACTCGAAGGCGTATTTGAGGCTTAACTTCTTGCTGGCGTTGTCATACCAGTAGAATGTCAGTCCGGTGAGCTCGGTGTCGACAGGCTCGCCGTTGATGAGGAGCGACACGTTCTCGGCCACCAGCTTGTGCTTTCCGTCGGCACAGTTCCAGAAGCAGTATTCGATATACGCAGTCTCTCCATCAGAGGAGGTGGCGTCGTAGCGCACATAGCCGTTCTTGGTGTCGACAGTGATTTTCCTGCCTGATGGCAGTTTTTTCCCTTTCAGATGGAGCCCCCAAGACTCGACCATGTCGTTCACGGCCTCGCCGAGCTCAGGCCTCGAAAGTAATGCTGTCACGAAATCGCTGATTTCGGGCTTTGCCCCTTTGAACTTCACGGGGATGGCCTCATTCTCCAGCGGCTCGTCAAATTCTTTCATCAACTCCCGGTCGAATTCCACCTTCTCGAAGACAGGCTGCATGCCGTTCCAAGCGAAATGGTGCGCAAAGACGATGGGCAGGTCGTACTCGATGATGACAAGCTCCTTGCCTTTTCGAGGTAACTTGTGGGAAATCTGACTGTTGTCGCTTTGACGATGGAAGTCGGAGAGAATCTGCGGCTCCGGGGTCAGGCGCTTGGCCTTGGCGTCGTAGTCGTAGAAGCAGACCACCTCGAGCTCCGGGTCCGTGGGCTTGCCAATCATAATGGCGAAAAGTTTGTGCCCGTTGCTGCGGTTCCAGATGCAGGCCTGCATGTAGAGGCCGTCGGTGCCGTCATCGTCGACTTCGGCGTAGCCGTTGGTGGCGTCGATGGTCACCTGGTAGCCTGCCTCGGGCCCAAGCACTTTGTGGGACAGCCCTTGTTCCATCACCTTGCAGGCATCGCGGGTGACATAGGTGGGCCAGGTCTTGTGGAAGGCCTCCAGCAGGATGCCGATACTGCCGTTCGGCACGTTCTCGATGGCTTTTGTCTTCCATCCTTCGTTGATATCAGTGATGTAGACATCCTTTTGTGCCTGAACTGGATTGAAGATTGATAATTGAAAAATGAAAATGATGCTGACGCAGGCAACCTTACGTAAGCAACTGGCCACTGACCACTGAGTTCTGAAGACTTTCATAATATTGTTATTTATTAAAAAAAATGCTCAAGCACCCCGGCACTCAAGCATTAACTCTTAACTTTTAACTCTTAACTATTAACTATTCTCGTTGTCCCACCAGGATTCGAACCTGGGCAAGCAGAACCAAAATCTGATGTGCTACCATTACACCATGGGACAATCCGCTCTTCAGCTAAATTGAGTTGCAAAGATACAACCTTTTTTCGACATGGCCAAAAAAAATCTGTATCTGCCTAATTTTTAATTTTTAATTTTTAATTTTCATTTATCAATTCTTCTTCCACGGCAGGTTGATGGTGGGCAGTTCGACGCTCTTGAAGGCCGAGAAGAAAGCGTTGGTGGAGGTCTTCTCCTTGCCGTAGATGTCGGCAATCAGGTCTTTGTATTTCTCCATCAGCGGCGCTCGGCGCAGCTTGAGGGTGGGGGAGAGGAATCCGTTGTTGGGTGTCCATTCGTCGGTTACCAGGCGGAAGAGTTTGATTTGCTCGTGTGGGGCCAACTGCTTGTTGTACACCTCCAGCACCTTCTTCATCTTGTCGTGCACCTGCGGCAGCGCAATCAGCTCCGCATTGTCGCGGTAGTGCAGCTTGTACTTCAGCGCCCAGAAGTGCAGCGTGTTGAAATTCGGACTGATGATAGCTGCCGCACACTTCTCGTTCTCGCCGATGACCATCACCTGTTCGATATACTCGCTGCCACGCAGCATATTCTCTATCAGCTGTGGTGCCACATATTTGCCTGCCGACAACTTGAAGATATCCTTCTTGCGGTCCGTGATTTTCAGGTATTTGCCCCCCACGAGGGTGCCGATGTCGCCTGTGTGGAACCATCCGTCGGGCTCTATCACCTGTGCCGTGTATTCCGGGTCCTTGTAGTAGCCCATCATAACGTGCGGTCCGCGGGTCAGGATTTCCCCGTCGTCGGCAAACTTCACCTCCACGCCGCTCAGCACGGGCCCCACGGTGCCGATGCGCACCATCTTGTGCGCCGGGTCGTTGACGGCGATGACTGGCGAAGTCTCGCTCAGGCCGTAGCCTTCGTAGATATTGATGCCTGCCGCCGCGAAAACCCTTATCATGTCCGGTTGGATGGACGAGGAGCCGGTGATGATCACCAGGCGGTTGCCGCCGAACTTCTCTCTCCATTTGCTATACACCGTCCTCTCCAGGAACCGTTGCGTCAGCATATACATGGGCGAGTATTTTCTCAGGCCTGTGTAGTCGTAGTGGCGTCCATGGCGGAACGCGAGGTCGTAGATTTTCTTCCTGATGCCTGTGAAATCCTTGCCAGCGGCATACATCTTGTCGTAGATCATTTCCAGCACACGCGGCACAGCGCAGAAGCCGTGACCCTTGATTTCCAGCATGTTTTGCTGTATGGTACCCAGGCTTTCGGCATAGTAGATGCTCACCCCGAGGAATTGGAAATGGTAGTTCAGCGAGCGCTCGTAGATGTGGTTCAGCGGCAGGAAAGAGAGGATGCGGCAGTTGCTACCGAGGATTTGCACCTGTGCGTGAGCCAGGAAATTCGAACAGAGGTTGCGGTGTGAGAGCATGACGCCTTTGGGCATACCTGTCGTGCCGCTGGTGTAAATCATTGTCACCCAGTCCTCCGGTTTGATTTCACGCTTGCGCCTCTCTATCTCGCCCATCCACTTGTCGCGGTTCGCAATGCCCAGTTTCAAGATCTCCAGCATCCGGTGCTCGCCCTCGATATTCGCCAGTGTGTAGACTTGAGGCACGGGGTTCATCTGCTCCAGTGCCGGGCGCAGGCGTCCAAGGAGCACCTTCGTGCTCACGAAGACCGCTGCCGCCTCGCTGTGGTTGAGGATATGGAGGTAGGCCTCCGTGTTCAGCGTCGGGTAGATCGGCACGTGGATCATTCCGCTCATAGCCAGCGCCATATCGATGAAATTCCATTCCGGGCAGTTGCCGCTCATCGTCACCACCTTGTCGCCCTCCTTCAGGCCCATCTCACACAGTCCGTACGCCAGATAATGAGCATATTTATAATAATCGTGCGAGCTGTATTTCACCCACTCGCCGTTCACCTTTCCTGCCAGGATGTCATCTTTGGGATATTGCTCCACCAGGTGATCCAGCAGGTCGAAAGTGCGTGTGATTTCCACCATTTTATGTTAATTTTTACTAATTAATTAAAATGCAAAGGTACGAATAAATTGAAAATTGAAAAATGAAAATTGAATTTTTTTTTAACAACACTTTAAACTTTACCCCTTAAACCTTAAACTTTAAACTTTAAACTTTAACCGTTAACCGTTATCCCGCTCTTGCGGAGGAAGGCGAGGAGGTCGGCGCTGATTGCCTCGTTCTGCTCCCTCGGGTACCGTTTCGTTGTGAAGATTTCGCAGTAGTTCCGCGTCCCATTCTCCTTCACCATCTGCTGGTTGAAGGGGTCGTTGTCTCGCACCTCGTGCATTTTGACGATTTCCTCGTCGGTGGGGTCGTGGTATACCTCGCTGTGCATCACGGCGTCGGTGCCCAGCCGCTCGCTCAGGCGTCCCTCTTCGGCGGGATGGCCCATCGCCAGTGTGATCACCGGCACCACCCCTTTCGGGCATTTCAGCAGTTCTGCAATCTTCTCTGTGTTGTACATCACCGTCCCCAGGTGGCAGAATCCCAGCCCTTTCGCCTCGGCAGCGATGCATAGGTTCTGCGCGAACAGGCTCGCGTCCACCAGCGCCGACAGCAGCCACAGGAGGTTGCCGTATGGCTCGTCGCAGCCGTTCACCCTGCAGTAGCGGTGGTAGCGGTAGACGTCGGTGCAGATGGTCAGGAACAGTGGCGCCGAGGCGCACTGGCCGAAGTGCAGCCCGCACAACTCACTCCTCAGAGGCTCCTCCTCTGTGGCTATCACGCTGTAGAGCTGCATGTTGCCCGTGTTCGAGGCCCTTGTACCGCACTCCACAATCTCTTCCAGCAACTCCTTGCTCACCCTCTCCTCGGTGAATCTCCTGATCGATCGGTGATTCTTCATCACCTCTATGGCATTCATTTCCATTGTCTTCTTTATTTCAATTAGAATTGCAAAGATACAAAGAAATCTCCATTCCGCAAAAAAAAATGTTAAAATTGTGACCCAAAAACGCCACTTCGCCGTCTTTATAGCAAGGGAAGATTTTTTCAACCGACGCAGCGTTTCCGTATAAAATGCAGTCTATAGGGATAAAAAAAACGAAATAGTAACCATTAAATATTAAAGCAATGAAAAAGCATGCAACCCTCTTTCTGGCGACCCTGATGTCGCTGATGGTCAGCAATGTTAAAGCACAGACCACCGACACCCTCCTCATTGGTGACACCACGAACATGATGATGGGTGGCACCCACTTGCCTTATCACTCAAATTCCAGTTCCTACACCCAGGAGTTGGTGTTAGCCAGCGAGCTGAACGGTCCTGCCATGATTACTGGCATTGACCTCTACTGCGCCAACAGTGGCATGGGCCGTCAGTGTACCATCTATCTGGCCAACACCTTTGTGTCGAGGCTGGACTCCTTTGTCCCTTACGGCGCGATGTTCCAGCAAGTGGTCGTGGATACCCTCGGCCGCACAGACGGATGGAACCACTTCGAGTTCAGCACTCCTTTTTATTATACAGGCTTCGGCAACCTCGTGGTGGCGTTCGACAGCCCGTGGGCCATGTTCGGGGGCGACTATTATTGCGAGTATTCGCAGAATATCTCAAGGTATACCAGTACCCTTCTGGCATACCTTACCACCTCCACTCCAACCAATGCCACTGCCTACCGTAACATTATGCGACTCCATACACAGCCGGTTCCCGCCCCCGCCTCCACCTGTCCTGCACCCACCGTGCTGGTGGAAGCTGTGGGCTCCACAGAGGTGAGTCTGAGAATTCCCGGCGGCAGCAATCTCTCCTGGACCGTGGAGTGCATCACCGACGGTGACGCGGCCTGGCGGACGGGAGGCTACGGAACGAGCGACACCACATACACTATGACGGGACTCACCCCCAGCACCCACTACACTTTCCGCATCTCGAACTTATGCACCGACACCTTCTCCACCGTCTTCAAGCATATCCTCACCAATTGTGTCTCAGATACTGTGCCCTACGTCGAAGACTTTGAGGGGGTGCCTGATTGTTTGCGTTCCACGCTGGGCAGTGCCGGTAACAATCCGGAGCTTGCCTGGAGTCACAGCCACAGCGGCACCTATGGTGTAAAACTCAATGGCGGCACGCTGATTCTGCCCTCTTTCGATGTGCCGACCGACAGTCTCGAACTCTCCTTCTGGGCCCAGAACGGCACCGTCAACGCCACGCTGAACCTCTATGTGGGCGTCGTTTCCGACCCCCTCGACTCCACCACCTTCGTCCCCGTTGACACCATCACCGTGCCTCGCAGCTGGATTCCTGTTATAGTGCGCTTCGACAGCCATCCCGGCATTGCGGGACAGATAGCCATACGGACGGCTAACCCCCGTATGTTTTATTTCTATATCGATGATATAGAGGTACACCGCATCACTCCTTGCCAGACCATCACGACGGTCGCTGTCGACCAAATCACCGACATTTCCGCCATGGTACATTGGGTGGATAATACAACGGCGATGTCCGTCGCTGACAGTCTGGCGGTGGAATACGAGGTGGCCTATGGACCGCATGGTTTCGCCATCGACTCTACATATATCGTCACTGGTATCCATACGGATAGTCTCCTGCTTAGCGGCCTCATGCCCTACACGCGCTACGATGTCTATGTGCGTTCCCTTTGCGACGAAGGCTATACCAACTGGTCGCCAGTGTATGCCTTCCGCACCCTCTGCAGCCTGCTCGACACGCTGCCCTACACGGAGGATTTCGACAGCTATACGGGCTACCCCAAAGCCAACGAACTGCCGTGCTGGAGCGGTCATGTGGAGGCGAACACCTGTGTGGTAAATCCCTCTGGCGGCGGCCATTCGGGAAGCAGGGCGCTGCGTTGGGAGTGGAGCAGCTACGACGCTGCGGTCCAGACCGCTGCTCTGCCGGCCATCAACACAACCGCGTTGCCGATGAATACTCTGCAACTCTCGTTCTGGGCCAAGAACACGGAGAACATCTATCACATGTATGACACTGCCCGCCTGGTGGTGGGAGTGATGACCGACCCCAATGTCGACAGCACTTTCCAAGCCGTCGACACCATCGTCATCCTCGGCGACGACTGGCGCCGCTACGATATTCCGCTCAGTGGAACGGGTAATTACATCGCCATCAGGAGTTGCCAGGGTCTAGGCACAAGGAATCAATGGATATCTTTTCTGGATGACGTCCAGCTCGACTTGGCAATGCCCTGCCAGGATGTGACGGGCATGACCCTCACCGCCCTCACCGCCACCACCGCCACCGTACGTTGGGACGGTCCTTCGGAAAATGTGGTATGGCAGGCCTATATCGACACTGTCGATAACGTCACGCCTGAGGCCGACACCACCGTCCTCACTAGCCCCGAATGTACCTTCACCGACCTCACCACCGAGACACCTTACTATGTCTGGGTACGCGCCATCTGCACCCTCAAGAACGACACCTCCCAGTGGGAAGGCCCGCTGCAGGTGGTGCCGGGCGTGTGGAACATGCGCGCCAACAAGAACGATGCCCTCACCATGTGTGGCGTGACCATCTACGACGACGGTGGAGCCGATGGTGATTTTAGTGGCTATCAGCACTCCTCTCTGGTCCTCATGCCCGACCTTCCAGGCCATCTCGTCAGCGTCAGCGGCCATTGCGAGATAGGAGGTTCCTCTTCCCTCACACTCTATGACGGCGTGGGAACCTCGGGCACCGTGCTCTGGACCAAGAGCATCAACAACCAGTGGCCAGTCGATTTCGGCCCTGTCATCTCCGAAACGGGTCCACTGACCTTGGTCTTTGACGGCAGTACCCCTTTCAATATGTATTACGAAGGATTCGAGTTGCAGGTGAGCTGTATCCCTGATACCTGCATCGTCCACCAACTGCGTCTCGACACCACGGTGGCGGCCACCGACACCACACTCGCCCTCTCCTGGCAGTGCAATGGAGCCTCCTCTTACGAGGTGGAGTATGGCCCTGTGGGTTTTGCTCCTGGCGAGGGCACCCTGGAAACAACTTCGTCCAACACGTTTGTCGTCACCGGACTTTCCAGCCTCGACCGCCTCGAGGTGCATGTCCGCAGCCTCTGCGGCGAAGGCGACACGGGCGCTTGGGTGCGCGGCATCTTCAACACCGAACCCTGCGCCGATGCTCTCTTCCGCGAAAACTTCGACGCCACGATGCAGTACAACCTCGTGCCCGTCGGCCCCGTGGGCTACAACGGCGCCCCCTACAGCTATGTGCAGACCCTCGTCTCCCCAGAGAGCCTAACTGGCCTCGAAGAAGGCATCACCGCCCTAGCCTTCCTCCCCGCAACCCATGTTGAGGGTCTCTATATGAACAACATCACTGTCTGGCTGGCCAACGTCTCCGACACCAGCCTCAACGACGGCCCCATCCTGCCCGATGCCGACCACCACTTCGTCAAGGTTATCGACTCCGGCAACTTCTGCCACACCGCCACCACCGACTGGCAGACGCTGCGCTTCGACCGCCCCTTCCTGTGGGATGGACACAGTACTCTGCTCCTCGCCGTGCTGCGCGAGGACGGCGGCTACTCCTCCACCACGACGCATTATTCCGCCCACTTCCGTTACTCCGACCTCGTCGATACCGTCTCCCGCACTCACCTTATTGTAGGCATCGATCCTATTGATATCGACAGCGCCGGCACCTACACCGAGCCCTACTATAGCGCCTATGGAACCTATCTCACCGGAGACCTCCGCCTCATTGGCAACCCCTGCGACACTACCGGCTCCTCACCGCACGACCCCACCGGCATCGACGACATTCATCATTCATCAGTCAACATTCAACTTTATCCCAACCCTACCCGCGGAAAGGTGACCGTCACGAGCCCCGACCCCATCGTCTCCGTCTCCGTCACCGATATGATGGGCCGCCAAGTCTACACTCAAACAATTAAACAATCAAACAATCAAACAATCACCCTCGACCTTTCTGCCTGCCCTCAGGGTGCCTACTTCCTCACCCTCACCACCGCATCAGGGAAAACACATACCGTAAAACTAATAAAGAAATGAAAAAAGTAATCGTAATGCTGGCCGCCGTGCTGGCAATCGGCGCGGCAAGCGCACAGGAAAACGAGGCTGGAAAACAGAAAATCAGTCCCTGGATTGAATTCAACCTCGGTGTAAGCTTCCTCGACGGAAGCGATGGATTTACCGACCACATGCAGACCTATCACCCCACGCTCGACTACCGCAGCGCCTATAGCGCGGCGGCGCAAATCGGCGTTGGTCTCGGTGTGGAGTACCGCCGATTCACACTCGGCTTGCACCTGGGCGGCATGGCTGACAATATTCTCTCTGTGAAGAACCAACTTGTCAAGAAGCAAGACAATCTTTACCACATCGACCTTGGCTACCGTTTCGACCTCGGCAAGAACTATACCCTCGAACCCGCGGCGGGCTTTGGTGTCTGCGTCAGCGATATCTTCCTCTCCAGCTCGCGCGGCGGTGCCGACTACGTCAATTCGTTCTCCACAGCGAATTTCGCCGTGCCGCTGACCATCAATTTCTGGCATGGGAAGAACGGTAAAGATATCGGTCTATATGTTCAGTATATCATCAGCGTCGGCCAGGTTGGAAAAGCCCATATCACCGGACTTGACACCGAAGTGGACGACCTCAACTTCCTGCCCGCCACACTCACCCTTGGCTGGAAATATCGATTTTAAACCATCAAAAATACCTCCAATATGACACACCACATCTTCAAATCCCTCGCCACCATCGCCTTGGGCGCGATGCTGCTGATCAGCTGCGGCAAAGACAACAAAGACCATTCAAAACTCATTATCGGCACTTGGGATGTGCAGACATATCATTTTTCATATGTGGATTACTACGAAGACACATCATGGATCCGCAATGAGGGGATATACAATGTCTCCGATACAAATTATATAGGATTTGATGCAGCAGAATTCTTTGCAGACGGAATCATGCGTTGGCACTTGAACGAGAAGTACCAAGCTATTTATGGTAATGAGTTTCCTGACCATTATATGACTCTTCGCTGGAGTATCAACGATAATATATTGTACATTGAACGTGGCCCTGATAGCCTTGGACATGTGACGTGGGAGTATGAAATCAAGGAACTTAACGACCAAAATCTTGTCATTGAGCTTCATGAGCGGGTCATTGAAAATCTCAACAATTATGAATATACCGAAAGCTATGCCTTAAAACGTAGGGAAAAGTAGACAATCCTACGCTAAATCTTACGAAAAAGATGCTGCGGGTTCACAATCCGCGCCGTCCGCTTACCATAGCAATCGGACATTTTCACGGTAATTATTAAAGTTATGAGAGCAATCCAGAGACTCATCCTGCTGGCGGTTTGCATCGCGGCTTCGATTGTCGCAACCGCCCAGTCGGAACAATGGAAGGCTTATTTGGACATCTGCGAGCAGTCACGTGCTGACATGACGCCTTGCGAGAAGATGGAAGTCTATGCGCGAATGGATTCCCTATTTGATGGAAATATCCCTGTCCGCCAGCAAGAGATGAACTACATGGAGGCCGCCCTGCAATGCGGCGACACGGCGACATTCAAAAAGATGGCCTTCCGCGTGGTCAGGTGGAAGGGGTGGAACCCGCTGGTGTTTTACTATACTGACCAATACAAGTTTTTGAAAGACTGCGACTGGTGGCCGGAACTGGATTCCATCCAGCAGGCCATCCACGGCAAGAAGGACTACAGCTACGCGGAGACATTGTATCAAATGGAACAGGCAGACCAGGCGGTGCGGCGCGCCTTCAACGACCCCGACCACACTCATACGCAGGCCGTCGAGGACTCGCTTTCGAGACGTATGCACGAAGTGGATTCTGTCAACCTTGCCAGGCTAACATGGTTGATAGATACTCTGGGATTCCCATCATGGGATAGGGTTTGTTCCTACGGCGCACACGCAGCCTGGCTCGTCGCTCAGCATGCGTACCCAGGGTTCCAGTACGGCTACGTCAAGCAGATGCGCAAAGCGGTGGTGGACACCAACGCCGACCCCTCGAATCTGGCCTACCTTGAAGACCGTCTGCGCACAGGGCGCGGTCTGCCACAGATTTACGGCACGCAGTTCTCTTCCACCGGCGAGAACAACCGCACAGTGTGGCAATGCCCCGTCGCCGACATCAAGAGTGTCAACCTGCGTCGCAGCCAAATGCTTATGCCACCGCTGGAGGACTATATCGAGGGCTATCTGAAATCCTCGACCGAAGAGGGAAAGCTGGACAGCGACAACTCACTGACAGAGATGGGGGACGATTATGTGCGATACTATTACCTCGGCGACCAGTTCTCGCTTCAGCCTATAGATAAACAGGAGGGTGTGACGGATGCCG
>CACYPU010000008.1 GCA_902776365.1 uncultured Bacteroidota bacterium
TAGTCGGTGCCGTAGACGAGGCCGGTGAGGGTGTAGCTGGTGCCTTCAGCGGTGAAGACGCTGGTGTCGCCGCCGTGCGACAGGCGCACCTGGAAGTCGGTCTGGCCTTCCTCGGCGGGAGTCCAGTTGACGGTGGCTTCGGTGTACTCGATGTCGGTGACGGTCACGTTAGTGGGAGCATAGCAGGGGTGTACGAGGGTGGTGACAGGATTGACGACCCAGTCGCTGTAGAGACCTTCGGCGCAGACGGCGCGGACGCCGACGCTATACTGGGTGCCGGAGGTGAGGCCGGTGAGGGTGGCGGTGATGCCGGTGGCAGCGGAGGGAGCCATGGGCTCGACCCAGGAGCCTTCAACAATGGCCACCTCGTAGGCGTCGGAGGAGCCCACCCAGGTGATGGTGACGTCGGTCTCGCCGGCGATGATGGTGTCGATGATGGGCGTGGCGCAGCTCATGGTAGTGTTCCAGACCTCGACATTGTCGATGGCTGCGGGCGGGTTGGTGCCCAAGCTTCCGTCGTTGGCCCAGAGGAACACCAGATGGTAGCGGCCCGTAGAGGCGACGGCGACGGTGTCGGTCTCGGTGTTCCAGCCGTTGGACAGATTCAGCTTGCCGCCGACGGCAATCCATCCGGGGATGGTGGCGGTGGCAAGGGCACTGTTGCTAGCGATGCTTGACACAGGGAAACTGTTGGCCTGCACATGGAAGGCTGTGTCGTGGACAAGCCAGACACGCAGATAGTCGAAGTTGGACTCACCCTTGGCGTTCCAGTCGAAGCGGACGGCGTAGCTGCCGGTGTCGGAGATATCGAAGGCACGGTAGAGATAGGAACGTGTGTTGTCTCCAAGGTTGTAGGCGTTGGTGACGCCATTGTCGTTACTGATGTAGTAAGCCTGCGAACCGCTGTTGCTGGTGGCGTTGCCGAGCACCCAGGCATTGGTGCCGTTGAGCGCAATCCAGCTCATGTTGTCGGCATCGGTGGACTCGAATCCGGTGCTGTAGGGGAAGGTGGCGACGGGGGCGAGGTCCATGACTGTCACGTGGGTGACGATGGTGTCGCTGCCGTAGGTGTTGTGGGCCACGAAGGTGAGGGTGTCGATACCCATAGCGCTATAAATGATGCTGAGGGTGTCGGTGTTGGCACCATAGAGCGTGGCGCGGCCGGCGGCGGCCATGGTGGAAGTCCAGGTGTAGGCCATCCCGTTGAGGTCGCCCTCCTGGTAGATAGCGGCGAAAGTGTCGATGGCGTTGACCCAGACAGCACTTGGGCCCTGCACGGTGTAGAGCGGCTCGCGGGTGCGGCGGAGGCTCACCTCGCTGAGGCCGACGCGGCCGTTGAAGGTGCTAACGTTGCGGAAGGCGATGCGAATGCTCTGTCCGGCATATTGCGACATGTGAACGCTGCGACGCATGAAGGCGGTGCTGTTGAGGTTGCTCTCGCGGACGAGGGTGTCGGTGAAGAAGCTACTGGCCACGCCGCCCGTGGGCGAAACGAGGACCTCATAGTTGGCCGACGAGGAGGTGTAGTTGTTGTTGGGATATCCATTCACAAAGTAAATCAGCTCGAGGCTGGCGGTGTCGGCGGCCGGGATATCGATGACGGGGGTTATGAGCCAGTCGTCGGCAGGAGTGACGATGTAGTCGGCGACGGAGGTGATGCGATGGTTGGTGCCAGCTCCCTCGCTCCAGCTGGTCGCCGGATAGGGCGAGAAGAGGCTGTTGGTCCAGCATACGCTGAGCGAGGAACCGGGGAAGTCATAGTTGAAGGGGATGCTGGAGGGGACACAGTCGGTGGTAAAGGAGGTGCTTGCGTAGAGGCTGGTGTCGCCAGAGCCACAGATGGCGCGGACATACACCGTGTAAGCGGTGGCGGGCTGCAGGGAGCCGGCGGTGTAGAAGGTGTCGGCGACGATGACGGGGGTCATGCCGTCCACGGTGACCTCCCAGGCGGCGGCAGAGCCACTCCAGTGGAGCCGCGCCATATCGGTACCGAGGGTGTCGATGGCTATGGAGGCGGGAGCCTCGCAGGAGATGGCCACAAGAGAGAAGTTGTCGATGGCGGCGGCAGGATCGGAACCCAGCATGTAGTCGTTCTTCCAGGCAAAGACCAGATTGTAGACTCCGGGAACCGCCAGGTTGAATACCGACGAGAAGTGCTGCCAACTGCTGGCAGCGTTGAGCTGGCCGGAGAGAGAGGTCCAACTGCTGCCGGCATCGGTACCGGCGACGATGGCTGTGCCGAGGGGCACCAGGTAGACATTCAGGTTATCGTAGGTACTCTCGCCATACCCCCGCCAGTCGAATTCGAGGCCATACTGGCCGGCGGTTGCGAGGTTGAAAGCCTTGTAGGCGTAGGAGTAGGATGAGGCAGTGTCGTCATAGTTGTTATGCAATCCGTTGTCGTCGCTGATATAGAGGGCGCGGCTGCCGGCGCTGTGGACGGCGGTGTCGATGTACCAGGCATTGACATTGTCGTTGGCGAGAGTCCAGGCAATATCGTCGGAGGCTTCGAAACCCGTGCTGTAGGGCAGGTTGGTGTAGGTGGCGACCGTGGGGTTGACTGCCCAGGTGGCGGTGTCGCTGCCGTAGCCGTTGGTGGCCACGACCGTGAGCACATCAGAGGCCGTGGTGGTATAAAGCAGGGTGACGGTGGCGCTGTCGACCGTAGTCATGGTGGCGTTGCCGGCAGCGGCGGCGGTGGAGCTCCAGGTGTAGGTCAGGTTCTCGCGCGAGCCCTCCTCCAGCACGGCCCTGTAGGTGGTGGCGAGGCCCACCACAGGTGCGGCGGGGCCGGCGATGGTGACGGTGGGCTCCAGCGAAGGATAGAGGTTGATGTCCTCGAGCACGACATAATAGTCGTCATAGCCTCGGCGGACGAAGGCGATACGGATGGTCTGTCCCGCAAACTGATCCAGAGTGACCGAATGTTTCACAAAATCGTTCTCGTCGAGGTTCTCGGCATAGAGGGTGGTGGTGAAGAGGGTGGTGTCAAGGGAGGCCGACAACGGGGCGCTGCCCACAGCCACCTTCACTTCGACGCGGGGCTGGTTAGTTTGCCATGCACGAGCATAGGAATACCACGAGAGTTTGAAGTTGGACACATCGTCGGGCAGCTCGATGACAGGAGAGACCAACCATTCGTTGCAGTTCTCCATGCTGTTGTAACCGCTGGCATAGGCACCCATGCTGGAATTGCGGGTGTCGGAGGCTTCGGTGGTGTAGAGCCAGTTGTCGGTGGAAGAGCTGTTCAAGCTGAAGACCTGCCAGCAGAAGGCCGAGCCGTTGTCGAAGCCCTCCTCATAGGGGAAGGTTTCGATGATGCCGCAGGCGGTCATGAAGGTGCCCGTGAGTTCGGTGCTGAAGGAGCCGTCGGCGCAGGAGGCTGAGAGCCTGATGTCGTAGGGCGAGCTGTGTTCCAGATTGATGAGGACGACAGAGGTGTCGGTGGTCGTGACCATGCTCCATTCGATGCTATCGGAATGGCGGTAGTAGATTGTGTAGGTGGTGCCGCCAGCGTTGTCGTCGCTCCAGGCGAGCTCGATGCTGCTCTCTTCGGCATTCACGAGGGTAAGGTTGTAGGGGCGGACACACATGGGCAACTGGTGCACATCGATGTCGTCGATGTACCAATAGAAGTTGCTCGAGTTGGGATTATGCCGGAAAGCGATACGTGCTGTGTCGGGAGCGTTGGGGAAAGTGACTGTTTTCTCGAAGGGGATGGAGGGGTCCACCCACTCGCTGACATCATAGGTGGCTATGGGCGTGAAGACGTAAGAGGCGTCGGGTCCTGTGACATATCCCACGGTCAGCGAGCCACTGGAAGCCCCTTCGGGATGGGTGGTGAAGGTGAGTTCGAGCTGGGCAAGATCGACAAACTGGGGAGTGGTCACGATATTGACGGCGGTGCTGCCCATGGGGCGGAGTTCCATCTCGCCGTTATAAAACCTATAGGCGCCGGCACCCAGGTGGGTCCAGCAGGGGATGGTGGCCGTGCTTGTAAAGCCCGTAAAGTCCTCACGCCATGGATAATTGGAGATGATGCCGCACGAGGTGCGCTGGGTGACGGAGGAGGCGAGGCTGGTGTCGCCATTATCGCAGACGGCGGCCACCTCGAGGGTGTGGAGCATGCCGGCAGCAAGGCCGGTGAAGAGGTGGGTGGTGTCGTAGATTTCGAGCCATTCGCCACCGTCGGCACGGACAATCCAGGTGGATTCATCGCCGCCGGGAGTCCAATGGATGCTGATATCGGAAGCGGTGGTGTTGTCGACGGTCAACGCCGTAGGCTGCATGCAGCCCAGGGGCGTGAGGCTGACGTTGTCGATGGCCGCCGGCGGGTTGCCGCCACCCAAACCATAGCAATAATACAAGAAACCCAGATAATAGACCCCAGGGGTAGTGATATTGATTGGTAGGGTGATGTGTTGCCAGGTGGTGACATTGCCCAGATAGCTCTCCGTACACAGCGTCCAGTTGTCATCATCAGGAGGGAGCGGGGAAGTGGTCATGTTGGCGTTGCCAGGAATCAGATAGGCGTAAAGCATATTGTAGACACCCGAGAAATAATAGGTGTACCAACCATTGTTAATCCAGTCGAACTCAAGGATATACTGACCCGCCGTCTCGAAATAGAAAGGACGGTAGGCCCACGACATCGACGCAATGGTAGGGTCATAGGAATGCGTTGAGCCATTGGTGCTGCTTATGTACAGCGCACGAGAGCCTCCGGAGGTGTTGTTCGTGCCCGAACCGATATACCAGCTGTTGCCCGTGTTGTTGTAACTCCAGTAGGAGTCGTCGCCAGAGGCCTCGAAATCAGTGCTGAAAGGCAATTCGGTGGCTGTAGTCGGCGTCTGCGCCATTACGCTCATTGGCACACAGAGGGCCGTGAGAAGCATAAATCGGAGTAGTTTTTTCATAAAGAATGTTTTTTATTATTTTTTTATTTTAGTTGACTTCAATATTTTGTTACAAACTGTAACCACAATTTCATTAAACGTCTGTTTTACATTATTTTATTCACGCATCCAACAAGGGTATCATGTGCAAATATACATTTTTTTATCAAAGTGCCAAACTTTTATTCCTCCGTCATCCCTGCAGAGATTGGCACGGATATTGATAGTACCTAGGGTATGGAACGAATGACATTCACTACCGACAAACATACCGTCACAGAGGGCGACATCGTAGAGGTGCGCTGGGATTGCCCAGGGGCCGACAGCGCGGAGTTGACCATCGACAACGGATACAAAACCACCAACTTACCCCTTGAACTCAGTGGTAGCAAGCGTTTTCGCTTGCATCGCTCAAAAGGACGTACACGCTTGATTATTACTGCTAAGGTAGAGGGTAAGCAATATTCGAAAACCCTCAAGGTGAAGGTGAAGGAGCTGCCGGTGACCAAGGCCGAAACCATCGACCGGCGTGGACGGCGCATAGGTAAGCTGCGGCAGTGGATGAGTCTGCCAAAATGGCAGTCGTGGCGACTGCGTTTCCGTCAAGGATGGCAGATGATGCCGCCCGAGAAACGCCTGGCCTCGCGTTTGCTGATGATACTCGGAGGCGTGTTGTTGCTGGCTACCTTCTTCCCTGCATTGTTACTGCTGGGTCTCTTTGGCCTGTCGGCGTACTTGATGTGGATTCTGTTGAAACGATAAAAAATCCCGCACTGATGCGGGATTTTTTTGTGACCCTGCTGCGACTCGAACGCAGGACCTACTGCTTAGAAGGCAGTTGCTCTATCCAGCTGAGCTACGGGGCCATCTGTGTATCTGAGTGCCTGAGTATCTAAGTCGCTCAGTCACTTGTCCACTCTGTCACTTAGCCACTTTCTTTGTCGGGGCACCCAGATTCGAACTGGGGGTCTCCTGCTCCCAAAGCAGGCGCGATAACCGGGCTTCGCTATGCCCCGGGAACTAAAAAGACGCCTTGCGGGGCGTCTTTTGGCGGAGAAGGGGGGATTCGAACCCCCGGTACCCTAATCGAGTACGACAGTTTAGCAAACTGTTGGTTTCAGCCACTCACCCACCTCTCCGTGTGTTTCGTTGCAAAATTACGAACATTTTTCAAACTGACAAAAAAAAATTTATCCACGACCCTGGAATCTGGAACCTAAGAATTATAAATCAACGTGTTGTGGTTTGAAAATAAAAAACAATCCATGAACCTTCCCGAGCTTTTTTCATCATCCGCAAAGCAGTTTTTCCCGTTTTTTCGTGTCATCGCGACAACGCTTTTCAGCGTTTCGCTTCATCCCCGAAAATGCGAAAAAAGAGGCCCGAAAACGAAAGAAATAGCGTTGAAATCCTGTGCAAAGAATGATTTTTTACTTTTTTAACACATAGATAATCCTATGAATATCAGCAGAAATACAAGATTCATGGATCATGAAAGAAAAAAAATTTTTGTCAATTCAAAAAATCGTTGTACTTTTGCACCCGATTTGAAAGAAAAATCAGCGGGGTATTAGCTCAGGTGGCTAGAGCGTTTGACTGGCAGTCAAAAGGTCATGAGTTCGACTCTCATATACTCCACAAAGAAGAGCCTTTTCTAAGGCTCTTTTTTTGTATATATATTTTTTTAACTCTGCAGGGTGGGTGTCAGTAAATCTCGAGGGTGTAACCGTCGAAATGGGTGCGATATTCAAAGAGGGGACAGGAGGTGGCGGAGCCGTTGAGGGGGTTGCCGTATTCGGTTTCGAACTGTGAGTGGCAGGAGGAACATTGGAGGACGGCTCCGTTCCAGTCGGGATCAGGGGTGAGGCGCTCTTCGTGGCAGTGAGGGCAGGCGCATTCGAAGGCCACGAAATCGGAGAAGGAAACGCGACGGATGAAGATGCCCTTGTATCCTCGGTTGATGGTGAGGGTGCCGCCGACGGAGAGGAGGGCGGCGAAGTCGGGCTGGTAGATGTCGATGGCGGCGCCGTCGCCGAAGGGTGTGTCGCAGAGGTTGTCGCGGGAGCAGGAGGTGAAAAATGAAAAATGAAAAAAGAAAATTAAGGCTACGCAAAACCATTGCGTCAGCCATTTTTCATTTTTCATCTTTAACCTTTCACTTTTCATTGGGGAAGTCGGCATAGATGGTTTTCATAGCTACATCGGCGACGATGCGGAGGGTCTCGCGGTTGACGGAGGAGAGGTCATCGTTGATGGTGTGCCAATGCTCGAAGAAGCTGGTGGTTCCGCTGTTCTGGACGATATCGGCGGTAGGGATATGGGCGATGTTGTTGACAAAGTAGTGGTCGTCGAGGATTTCGGGGGTGGATTCGTTGACAAAGATGTCGCCGTGGCCGAGGCTGGCTGCTGCTGCCCAGAGGTTGTCGGTGAGGCCGGGGGCGAAATAGCGGCTGATACCTTCCTTGGTGAAACGGGGATGATGGGTGCCCACCATATCGAAGAGGATGCCATAAGTGTACGAGGCGAAGGGTTGGTGGCGGTTGGCAGCCCAGTGCTGCGACCCTTTGCACCATTCCGTTTCGTCGTGGATGCCCGACCATTCGGCGCCACCCTGGTCTTCGACATCGAAGAGTATAAAGTCGACGCCGACGGAGGGAGGCATGGAGCGCATGATGCGGGCCATCTCCAAGAGGACGGCAGCACCTGAGGCGCCGTCGTTGGCTCCGGGAACGGGCTTGTGCTGGTTGCCTTCATTGGGGTCGTGGTCGGCCCAGGAGCGGCTGTCCCAGTGTGCGGCGAGGAGGATGCGGCGGTCGGCCTTGGGGTTGAGCATGCCGATGATGTTCTTGCCGGGGACGGCAGAGCCATCCCAGAGGACTGCGCGGAAATCCTGGACGATGACGGTGTCGCAGAAGCGGCCTATCTGAGCGACGAGCCAGGAGGCGCAGCGTTCCCATCCCTTGGTGCCGGGGATGCGGTTGCCGAAGGCGAGCTGGCGCTCGACATAGGCGTAGGCACTGTCGGCCGAGAACTGAGGAATTGCGACCTGGGAGTAATCCGTCGGTGCCGTCGGCGCATACGTGGAAGTGTCGCTGTCGCTGCCGCCGTTGTTGCTTGTGCAAGCGAAAAACAGCAGCAGGCTGGCTGCTGCTGTCAGGAGGAGTGTCTTTTTCATCTCGTTTATTTGATACGTTCGGCGTATTCGCCGGTGCGGGTATCGACTTTGATGCGCTCGCCTTCTTTGATGAAGAGGGGCACGCGGACCTGGACGCCGGGTTCGACGGTGGCGTCTTTCATGGCGTTGGTGGCGGTGTTGCCGGCGAAACCGGGCTCGGTGTAGGTGACGACGGTCTCGATGAAGGGAGGCAACTCGCAGATGAGCGGGGTCTCGGTATCGGCCTCGACGGTGATTTCAACGTACTGGCCGTCCTTGAGGAACTGGGGAGCGTTGATGATGGTCTCGGGGATGTAGATTTGCTCGTAGGTCTCGGTGTGCATGAAGACATGCATATCGCCTTCCTTGTAGAGGTAGGTGTAGGGGCGACGTTCGACGCGCACGATGTCGATTTTGGCGCCGCTGGGGAAGGTATTCTCGAGCATGCGGCCAGTCTTCACATTGCGCATCTTGGTACGCACGAAGGCGGCTCCCTTACCAGGTTTCACGTGGAGGAATTCAACGATGGTATAGATATCGTTGTTGAAATTGATGCAAAGTCCGTTCTTGATGTCGGTCGTTGTTGCCATAAAACTTTATATATTAATTCGTTAATTTGTTAATTCGTTAACTTGTCAGTCACTCACGCATTCTTATTTTTCTTTTTTTCTTCGGCGAGGAGCTGGGTGAGGCGTCGGAGGTCGGCCTGCAGTTGGTCAATCTCGTCGTTGGCGGCGCGGAAGCGGTGGCGCTCCATCATCCAGCGGCAGAAGACGGCCACTATCAGAGAGAGGAGGAGTATGGGCGACCGGCGAGGGTCGGTGGCATCCATCAGGAAAAAGACGACTGTGGCGCCGAGGATAATCACGTAGGATGCTATCTCATAAATCTTTACTGCGGTCTTGTGGCTCATTTTTGTCTGGTTTTTGAAATGCAAAAATACAAAAATTTTTGTAATTATCATTAATTATTTGTATGTTTGCAAAAAGATTTAGACAGATACATATTATATAATGTATTGTAATTCAATAAAATACTCCCCCCCCCGTCAAGAAACTGCAATCTACGGAGAAGGTTGTAGGATAAATAATTGTATAAAACTCCGGCAGGAAGCTGCGCACGTGGAATATGTATTTCATCAAGGTGTGGCTTCAGTTGTTATTGTCTAATTCTGGTTTGAGATACATTAATTAAAACAATAATTTTTATGAAAAAGACAAGATTTTTATTGATGGCTGTGTCGATGGTGTTGTGTGCAGGACTTTGGTCTTGTGAGAAGTCACTTCTTAATTCAGATGACGACCCCAGCGATCCCACCGATCCCAGTAATCCCACTGCATTGGAATGGGTAGACCTAGGCTTGCCGAGCGGCTTGAAATGGGCCTCGCAGAATGTGGGCGCCACCTCTCCGGAGGATTACGGCAACCACTACGCCTGGGGCGAGACGACCACGAAAAGCACCTATACCGAGAACAATTACCGTTTCGGCACCTACGGTGCATACACCAAGTACTGCACCGAAGGCTGGGGCCTCAACGGCTTCTATGACAACAAGCTCACCCTGGATCCTGCCGACGATGCGGCAACGGCCAATTTGGGTAATGGTGCACGTACACCGACAAAAGAGGAATGGGAAGAACTTTTCGCCCATACCAGCCACGCGTGGACTACGCGCAACGGCGTGAATGGCTGCCTGTTTACCGCCTCCAATGGAAAGAGCATCTTCCTCCCCGCTGCTGGCTATTGTAGCGGCGAGTTGCTCGGAGAAGGTGCATGCGGTATGTATCAGGCCAGTACGCTTGTAGAAGATAATCCAGCCTATATATGGGGCTATTTGTTTGATGCGGGCAATCAAGAGGTATGGCAGTTTGGCCGCACGGAAGGCTACTCTGTCCGTGCTGTGCGTGGCAGCGGTGGCGGTGATACACCCTCAGAGGGTGGCTTCGACCAGAACGGCGCCAGCAATGCCCTCTTCTCGGTGAGTGCTTCCAAGAAAGTTCATTTCAGCAAGGGCAACCTGCAGTATCAGGCCACGACGGACACATGGCGTTTTGCCGAAAGCCAGCTGGACTATGTGGGTTCCGCCAATGCTGCTATCTCGCATGCCAACTCTGGCTGGATTGACCTCTTCGGTTGGGGCACCAGCGGCTGGAACAGCGGTGCGGAGGCCTATGAACCCTACAGCTTCAGCTGGGATTACTTGGATTACCTGCGCAATGTCGACCTCACGGGCAGCTATGCCGAAGCCGACTGGGGCTGGCATAACGCCATCAGCAATGGCGGCAACCAGACACACATGTGGCGCACCCTGACTGCAACCGAATGGCAGTACCTGATAAATCGTTCAGGCAAATGTGGCTTGGCAACCATCGGCGGCTCAACAAGAGGTATGATTATCCTGCCTGATAATTGGGTGGCACCCAATGGCATCAGCTGGACGCCCGCAAGCAACTTCTCCGGTGACTACGAAGACAACATCCTCTCCGCTTCCCAGTGGCAGCAGATGGAGGATGCCGGCGCCATCTTCCTGCCCGCTGCCGGCGACCGTGTCTACGATGAGGTCGGTAGTGTGGGTGGAAGTGGCAACTACTGGTCTTCCAGCTACGACCGCGATAATGAGGACTGGGCTTATAGAGGAGTCCACTTCCACGACGGAGGAATCTCCTGCCCCGCCGGCGATGGTCCTCATGTCGGTTACTCGGTCCGCTTAGTCAAGGATTAATCGTCAAGAAGCGATGGAAACAACAGACTACCGTGGCAGCGACGTCAGGCTCTGCACCGACGGGAAATACCGCTGGGTGTATGAGATGGGTATGTTCACCAATCCGACGATTTTCTGGACTGTGCTCAAAGTGCTGGGCGGTGTATGGATAGCCATCTGGATTGTGGAGGTTCTGGTCCGTGGATTCGAAGATTTTCTGCCCTCTTTGAAGGTGTTCGCCATCGTCATGGCTGTCATTGTGGTCATTTCCTTTCTCGGTTACCTGGTGGTCGCCATCATGTATGGCGGCAAGTATGTGGTACTCTTTGAGATGGACGAAAAGGAAGTCTGCCATATCCAGATGCCTCGCCAGTACAAGAAAGCGCAGGTGATGGGCTGGATTACCGCTATGGCAGGACTCTCTTCCGGCAGTCTCTCTACGGTAGGAGCAGGCATGCTGGCAGCCAGCAAGAGCAGCAGCACGTCGGTACTTGCGAATGTCCGCAAAGTCAAGGCTTACCGTCGGCGTCACCTTATCAAGGTGAATCAGCTGCTGAACAAGAACCAGGTCTATGCCTCGGACGCAGACTTTGATTTCGTTTACAACTTCCTAAAGTCCCATTGCCCCAATGCTTAAATGAATTATGTTCAAAAATATTAGTTAATAACTGACAATTATGCGAAAATTATTATTATCAATTGTTATGGCGGCACTATTCTTGCTGCCGCAGACGATGCAGGCGCAGTTTATCTCGACCTACCACTTGAGAATGGAGGTTAACGACTCCACGATGGGTTTCACCGTTCCAGCCCCAGGTGACTACACCTATTATGAGGACGACACTGTCCATATCTACGCGGAGGCCTATCCGGGTTATATACTCATTGGCTGGGAGCGGATTGCTATTATCCATTTTGATACTTATACAGAGATAGACACACTCTCTAATGACGTGGCTTGCGGCGATTCGGCAGGTTGGTCGTTCCTTGTAGGTCCGTATTATGGAGATGAGATATGGGTGCACAAAGCCATCTTTATCCCCGACACGGCCACCGTCACCTTTGGAACCAACGACCCAGCGATGGGTACCACCGTCCCTGCTCCCGGCACCTATCAATATGCCGATGGAGACACCGTCTACCTCACTGCGGTGCCCAACAGCGGGTACCAGCTCACCGCCTGGGTGCAGTGCGGTAACGAAACCTGCGACACGATGTATTGGCTGGCCGACCTGACCACCCTTCCGATTGATATCGACCCCACCATGATTTGTCCGGCATACGGAGCAGACAATTCCTCGTGGACAGCCCTCTTCGCTCCCGTCAGCAACACGGTCACAATACAGGTAGTGCCGGAAGAAACGGAGTTTGGAACGGTCACCGGCGGCGGCACCTATACCATTGGCGATACGGTGACAATCACAGCCACCCCCAACCATGGCTACGAGTTCTATTCGTGGACTGATTGGCTTAATCAAACGTTTAACAGTTTTGAAAACCCTTGCACCTTCATTGCCACGACCGACATGACGCTGGTGGCCCACTTCTATCCTTTGTATCTCGACACTTTCGACATTACCATCGGCGTCAACGACCCCACGATGGGCACCACCAATCCCGCCCCAGGTGTGCACCAGTATGAAGAGTATAGCCCCCTGACCGTGGAGGCTATCCCAAATACTGGATACAGCTTTGCCAAGTGGACCGACGAGGATGGCTTCGTGGTGAGTTACGCCAATCCATATGTCTCTCGTGCCGTCCATGACGAGACGCTGATTGCTAACTTCGTCGCTGGCACCTGGGTGCCCGACAGTATGACGATTACCATTGCTGTCAATAATCCTACGATGGGCACCACCAACCCCGTCCCCGGCACCTACACCTACCCGGAGAGCTCGGAAGACAGCATTGTCGCCATACCCAACAATGGTTACTATTTCTACGGTTGGGCCGTCAGTGCGAGTGTGATGGGCATGACCATAAGTGACACGTTGTTCGACCCGTATGGCGCCGTCATGTATCCTGTGTTTTCCGATATGCTTGATCTCAGCGATGTGGTTCTCACTGCCATCTTCACCGACGACAGCACGATAATGGCTCCCGACAGCATGCGTCTCACCATCGCCGTCAACGACCCCACCATGGGCACCACCAATCCCGCTCCCGGCACCTATGCCTATGCCGATGGCGAAGAGTATAGCGTCACTGCTATTCCCAACGCTGGCTACCAGTTGATGGGATGGACGATGACATATACCTATGCGGGCGAGGTGTTCACCGAGCCGTTGGATGAAGCCATCATGACTATCACTGGCATTGCATATCCGGATGATATTTATACCAGTTTCACCCTCACAGCCATCTTCGGTCCCGACAATCTCAGCTCCGATAGCCTGACGATTGTCATCGGCGTCAACGACCCCAATGGTGGCACCGTAACACCTGCCCCTGGGACCTACAACTATGGTGTAGGCGAGACCTTCACGGTGACAGCAGCCCCCAATTCGGGCTACCATTTCGTCGGATGGCATATCACCATTGCGCATCCGGTATATGGCGTCATCGAGGACGAGGTGATAGATGCTTCCATCACCACCATCAGGGGTGAGGTTGATGACGATGTGGTGGGATATGTCCACACCATGATAGCCTTGTTTGCCAGCAACAACGGCATCGAGGATGCCGAGCCTGTCAGCATCAACGCCTATGGCCGCGAGGGTCGCATCGTCCTCACGGGTGCCGAAGGCCGCGAAGTTTATCTCTTCGATATCAATGGCCGTCTGTTGCACCACAGCAGTTCTGCCGAAGCCTCTGCCGTCTATGATGTTCCTTCATCAGGTGTCTATCTGGTGAATGTCGCCGGTATAGGCACCAAGCGTGTGGTTGTAATTAGGTAGTTAGAATACCGCCTGTAAAAAAGAAGGGGCCTCGAACACCGAGGCTCCTTTCTTATTGGGCGGTGAGGTCTCCGGGCCGGACAACGAGGTGGTTGTCGAGCATGCGTATCATGTAGGACTGGATGATGGCTTTGAGTCTGAGCTCAAAGTTCTGTGTTTTAATTTTTAGGTCTTGAGAGCTGTTGAGGAGGTTGTTTTTCAGCAGGGGGTCGTCGACGTAGTTGTAGAGCGCGACGGCTTTCTCGCCGTCGAACAGCAGGAGAAGGTCGTCCTCTATGTACTGGTAGATGTCGTTGGAGTAGTTGACGGCCCAGTTGAATGTTGAATCGGTAAGGAGGTTTTTACCGAAGGCGACGTAGGGTTGGTCGTAGCCGAGGATGCGGAGAACGGTGGGCATGATGTCTATCTGTTGCGCCACGCCCTCCTGCATGCCGCGAGGCAGTTCGCCGGAGGGGTCGTAGATGGCTACGGGGACAGAGAAGACACCCAGAGAGGTGAGGCTTTCGGGCCGCTCGAGTTGGTTGGTGTGGTCGGCGGTGATGACGAAGAGGGTGTTGTTGAACCAAGGCTGCTGGCTGGCGGTCTCGAAGAAGTGGCGCAGGGCGTTGTCGGCATAGAGGATGGTGGGATGAATGGGCAGCGTCCCCTTGTTGGCATAGTCTTTCTCATAGCGCTCGGGGACGACGAAGGGATGGTGCGACGAGGCGGAGAAGAAGCCGACGACGAAGGGCTCCTGAAGGCGTTCGGTGATGGTGATGGCGGTGTATTGCAGGAATTCCTCGTCCCAGATGGCCCAATGGCCGTCGAAGTCGTCATTGCCGTTGAAGCGCGAGTCGTCGCAGTAGTCGGAGAGGCCGTAGTAGTCGCGGAAGCCGATGCTGCGGGCGAAGGCCTGGAATCCCATGGAGGAGTTGGGAGCTCCGTGGAAGAAGGCGGACGAATAGCCTTTGCTGCCGAGGATGCCTGCTATGCCGTTGAGGTCGTTGAGGGAGCGTGTGGTGAGAATGAATGGCTCGACAAAGAAGGGAATGGAGGAGAGGGTGGAGGGCATGGCGTCGATGCTTTTGCGGCCGTTGGCATAGGTGTGCGAGAAGGTGAGTGAGTTGGCGAGGAGGGAGTCGAGGAAGGGGGTATAGGAGACGCTTCCGGGGTTGTAATAGCCTATGTATTCGCGAGAGAAGCTTTCGAGGATGAGCACGACGACATTCTTATCTCCGGAGACGAGGGGAGTCTGTTCTTCGTCTGAAGGGATGTGGAGAGGCGAGAAGTGTAGTTCTTCTTCTCCGTCGGGGAAATAGTGCGGATTCTGGAAGGGGTTCTTGCCGATGGTGCGGATGAGAGAGAAGGGGGTGTTGAGGACGATGGCGGCCTGCTGGGGGGAGTGGACATACTGGTTGGCGTTGGAGATGGTGATGGGGCGTGTGTCGCGGGTGAACCCACCTCGCATGGCGAAGATGGCCATGGGGATGGCGACGAGGAGGCCGAGGGTGGTGACGATATAGTAGCGGGTTAGGGTTTGCTTGGTTGGTTTTTCGCTTTGTTTGAGTGGGGTGTTGTCGGGCTTGAAATAGAGGCACCAGAGGGCGGCAATAAGTGCGATGCCGAGGAGGAAGAGGTACCAGTGGTTGAAGAGTTCGGTGAAGAAAATGCCTCCGAGGTTGTCCTCGTTGGAGAATTCGGAGAAGAAGGAGGCGGTGGTGCGACGGCCGGTGAACTGGGAGTATACGGCATCGGCGAGGTTAAGTATGAGGGCCAGGGAGTTGATGACCACGAAGACCCACTTGCACATCTTGGGCCACCAGGAGAGCCTTTCCTTGGTGTGGATGGGGAAAAGCATGAGGACAATCCACAGCGAGTTGGTGTAGAAGATGGCCGAGGTGTCGAAGCGGAGGCTTCCGACGAGTAGTTCGCCCATGGAGAGTTGGTCCCATCCGGCGGAGTAGAGGTTCCAGTTTTCGAGCACGAAGGCCACACGGGTGACCATGTAGAGGACATAGACAATGGCGAGGTTGGCAAGGACTGCCAGCACATTGCCGAAGGGGAAGGCTTTGATTTTCACTATTGCGTTATTGCTTTTTCTCGAGTTTCTCAATGCGTTCAGCCAGGCGTTCGATGTTGCGCACCAGCACTTCCACCTTGCGGCGCTTGGAGGCTTCCATAGCGGGGCTTCCGAAGATGGTTTGGTCGGAGGGCACCGAGTGGGTGACGCCGCTCTGGGCGCCGATGGTGACGTGGTCGCCGACGGTGATATGTCCGACGAGGCCTGCTTGTCCGGCGATGATGCATTCTTCACCCACCTTGCAGCTGCCGGCGATGCCGACCTGCGAGGCCATAGCGGTATGGCGGCCGATGACGACATTGTGGGCTATTTGGCAGAGGTTGTCGACCTTCACGCCTTCGTGGAGGATGGTGGATTTCATGGCGGCACGGTCGATGCAGGTGTTGGCTCCCACCTCGACATCGTCTTCGAGAATGACGTTGCCAATCTGGTCTATCTTGTTCCATCCGCCGTTGCCGTCGGGGGCGAAGCCGAAGCCGTCGGAGCCGACGACGCAGCCGGCATGGAGGATGCAGCGGCGGCCGATTTCGATGCCCTCGTAGACTTTGGCACCGGCATAGATGATGGTGTCGTCGCCGATGACGACATTGTCGCCGATGGTGGCGTTGGGATAGATTTTCACGTTGTTGCCGATGCGGCAATGGCGGCCCACCACAGCATAGGGACCGAGATAGCAATCCTTGCCGAGTTTGGTCCCGCGGCCCACGCTGCTGCGCCAAGAGCGTCCCTTAGGAGGTTTGCTGCGCTTGTTGAAGGCGTGGAGCAGTTTGGCGACAGCCATATAGGGGTTGTCGACACGGATGAGCGTGGAATGAATCTCCTGTTCGGGGACGAAGTCGTGACGCACGATGACGATGGAGGCCTGTTTCTCGTAGACGTAATGAGTATATTTGGGGTTCCCTAGGAAGGTGATGCCGCCTTCCTCGCCCTCTTCAATGATGCAGGGTTTCCACACTCGGGTGTTCTCGTCGCCCTCGACGGTTCCCTTGATGAGGGCGGCTATTTCTTTAGCTGTATATTGCATTAGTCTTCAATTTCTATGGTGCCGCGCTGGCGGGTGATACGGAGGTTGGTCATGTCGCCGTCGCTGATGAAGCCGTCGCCGTAGGTGACGCGCCCCGCATTGACAGCTCGGACGGGTTTGTGGGAGTAGATGATGTCGTTGTCCGACTCCCAGGTGATGTCTTTCAGGTAGACGGTGTCGCCGGTGCTGAAATCAATGACGACGACGCTGTCGGTGGCGGTGATGATGTTCTTGCTGTCGAACGAGGTGGCTTTCTTGGCCCAAATCTTAGTGGTGATACGCTTGTTGTCGTCGAAGAAACGCAGTTCGACGCCGTCGGGATAGACCGTGCGTGTGTCGGGTTGGCGGAACTGGACGATGGTGGGCGCATCGAGCTCGAACTGGAGTTTGCCTTCCTCGCTACGCCATACATGGGCGTCTTTGACTTCCTGGTCGGGGGGATTCGTGCGTTCGAAACGCTCGATGTCGCTCATGTCGTAGCCGCAGGCGGTGAAGGCTAAAAGGAATAAAAAGGTTAAAGAGGTTGAAAAGGCACGGGAACCTTTCAAACCTCTATAACCTTTCAAACCTTTCTCTCCTTTAGTCATTTATCGTGTTCTTACGATGGTGCTTTCGCCAATCCAGCCGGGGACGCGGAAGCTTTCGCCATTGACCAGGTTGAGCATGAAGGCCTCGGCGGTCTTGGGGAAGTGGGCGCTGTAGCGGCCGATGAGGGCGTTGCATTCCTTGACGTTCTCTTCCGAGTTGTCGACGGCCTTGGAGCGCTGCAGTTTGTCGACAGCGGCCCAGTAGGCGCTGCGGCCACCCATGTTGTCGTCAGAGGCGCTGCCGGAGCTGCTGGCGTAGAGCTGGGCGATGTAGCGGTAGGGCTCGCCCTTGGTGCGGTCGGCTTCGGCGGCGGAGAGGTAGGCCGAGCGGGCGGCGGAGTAGCTGTTGGTGTGGTTGTAGCAGTGGCCGAGGTAGAGGTAGGCCATGTATTTATCCTTGCCGGTGAGCTCTTTGGCAGCGTCGCGGAGGTACTGGATGGCTTCGTTGTATTGTTTCTTCGAGAAGCATATCTGACCCATGAGCATAGCGGTGGCGGGATTGGGCTCCAGGCGGTAGAGGTTCTCAGTGGCCGAGAAGAAGAGCTGCGTGTCGATGCAGCGTTTCTTCTTCAGGATGCCGGTGATTTTCTTAAGCAGGTCGATATTCTCGGGGTCGGCCTCGAACTTCTTGCCGTAGATTTCCACCAGCTGCTCGCAGTTGGCATAGGGCGAGAAGGCTGCCTCGACGCCGGCGATGTAGCCGCGGATTTCGGTGGCTTTCACGCTGTCGTTGAGTTCGACGTATTTGTCGAGTTCGGCATCGAGTTTCTCGCTGGCGATGTCGTAGTTGTCGACCACCAGGGTGGGCTCGGCCTTGCCGGCACGCACATAGTTGATGGTGGCTTCCATGTATTTCACCAGATAACCGGCTTCGAGGTCGCCTTCCATTCTGACAGCCTGGTCATAGAGCGGATAGTAGCGGTCCAGACCCTGCTCTTTCAGGAGCTCTTCCAGCTCGAGGGCTTTCTTGGCCGTCCATTTGGGACCTTCGCCATAGGTGGCGATACGCACGTCGTACATGTGCATCAGTTCGTCGATGAGGGCGTCGCGCTCGGCCTGGTCTTTGGCCTTGGCGATTTTCACTCGCATGATGTTGGTGCCGTTGGTATAGAGGTTCTTGCTCTGTTTGGGGCAGTTGGCCACAATCTGCTGCCAGTAGGGGTAGGCCTCTTCCAGCCAGCGCTGGTCTTTGGTGGATTTGAACTGATTGATAGCGTCCTGATAGAGGGACACGGGTTCGAGCATCTGCTGCTGCACCTCCTCGGAGCAACCCCAGTCAGGCAGCTGGGCCATAGCGGTGGAGCCCATGGCTGCCAGGAAGATTCCAATCGTCAGTGATTTGATCGTTTTCATTGTGATTATTTTTTTATTGTTTTTGTTCTCTGTTTTGCTATTTGGTATTACTTATTGCCATTTTCTTGCATTTCTCTCGCACTCCTTTGCACTCCCCATTAATTATATCTTCTCTTCACGAACCAGCGTTCGCAGCTGCTCACGGAGATGCCGAAGGTGATGCTGTTGCGCTGCAGGAGGTCTTTGTTGCCGAAGCTGCGGTAGCCCAGGCTGAGGGTCAGCAGCGAGCGTCCCTTGCGCATGGGCAGCGTGGCGCCGAGGCCGAAGCCCCATTCGTTAATGACCTGCTCCTGACCGTCCATCATGAGGCGCATGGCACCCTGCTCGGTGTGGATGCCGGCGCTCCAACTGATGCGTCCCCAGTAGGTAGAGGCGTCCATCACGCCTATCTTCTCGAAAGCCAAGGCGTAGCGGCTGTAGGGACCTGTGGTCAGTGCGCTCTGTCCCATGATGGGGGGATTGACACCTTCGTGGTATTTCATTCCATACCATCCGGCGAAAGTGGCGTCGGCGGCCACACGCCAGCGGTCGTTACGCTCGAAGCTGAGACCGATGCCGAAGGTGTGGTCCTGCTCAAGGGTGCTGGTGAACTCGGCCGACTGCCCGGGGGCGGGGAAGATGGTGTCGGCCAGCGACTGGTCGCTGGTGTAGAAGGTGTAGATGAGGGCCAGGTCGGTAACGTTCATCTTGCGGTAGGGTTTGTAGGTGAGACCCACGCCGAGCGTATAGTTCTCGCCCAGCGGCTCCCAGTATTGGAGGCCGAGGTCGAAGATGACGTTGCCCACCTTGGTCTCCCTGTAGCGGCGCGAGGGCTTGTAGTGCGTCGAGTCGATGCCCATGAAAGAGTAGGTGATGGCATGCTGGATGCGGCCGGTGAGGTAGTTGATGTTGAATCCCACCTGCAGACGGCGTTCGCTGGCGTTGTCGCCCAGGATGTTGAAGGCACTGCCGAGGAAGGCCATATTCACGCCGCCGGAGCCGTCGTAGACAGTTTTGACGATGCTGCTGTCCAGGTAGATGCCCTGCGACACCGAGGCATAATCCACTTCCGAGTAGTTCACCAATCCGCCAGCCAGCTTCCACCACTGGGTGATGGGCATGCCGAAAGCGAGGTGGCTGATGTTGCCGTCGGCGTCGTTGACGCCCTTGTCGTTATTCTGCAGACGGGTCAACTGGATGTTGGCGCCCATGTCGAAGACGAAGCTCTCCATGCCGATGGAGGCGTAGGAAGCGGGGTTGAAGGGGTTGATGAAGTTGTCGCCCGAACGGGTGTATACCACGCCGCCCGTGCGGTTGGCCATTGGCAGGCTGTAGGGCAGGTCCGAAAGGCCGACGCCGAACTGCGAGTAAGGCATGTTGAAACCGTTCTGCGCCTCAGCACGTAGGCCCATCAAGCCCATGAAACCCATTAACCCTATTATCAAAAATCTATTTTTCATTTTCAATCAATATCTCGTTCAATCCTATCAATGTCAGATGCGGCACATGCTCCCATCCGTTGGCGCCCGAAGCCATGAGCTTCTCGGCGTCGCCGCCGGTGAGCAGCACCCGCAACCCCGGGGCTTTCTCCTTGTAGAGGGTCACATATCCCGCCAGCGCCAGGAGCGTGGCTCCTAACGTGCCGGCGAGGATGCTCTCCTCCGTCGAGCGTCCCAGCACAGGGGCTTTCTCCACCCTCTCGAGGTCTATTAACGGCAGTTTGGCCGTAAAAGTATGCAGCGCCTGCAAATTCATCTTCAGTCCCGGCATGATGGCGCCGCCGTGATACACGCCCTTGGCGTCGACGAAGTCCACCGTGATGCAGGTGCCGGCGTCGATGACGAGGCAAGGCTCGCCGGGATGCAGGCTCACCGCCCCGCAGGCGTCGGCCACGCGGTCGGCCCCCAGCGTCTCGGGCGTCTTGTAATCCAGCTTTATAGGCAACGGCGTGTCGGCAGTCAGGCGCTCGACAGCGACGTCTTCAGGCAGGTTGCCGCTGGCACAGGCGAGCGTGTGGTCGGCCTTCGCCAGCCACTCGTCGGGCATGCCCACGCCACAATCCACCAGCTCCCTTCCCTCGAAGGTAGCCCATTTCACGGCGGTGTTTCCTATGTCCAGCGTCAGATTCATTTTTGCTCTTGTTCTTTCATTCCTTCGGAATGCGCGTTACCTTTCTTGTTGTACAGATTCATCGTGCGGTCAATGCCCTGGGTCACGAAGCATTTGATGGCGTCGCCCGCCGTCTTCACGGCCTCCTCCATCTTCGCAAGGTCCTCACCCTCGATGCGCCCCAGCACATAATCCACCTGGTGTCCGCGGCCGAAGCTGCTGCCCACGCCCATGCGCAGGCGGTTGTAGTTCTGCGTGCCCAGCATGGCCTCGATGTCCGTGAGGCCGTTGTGGCCGCCGGCGCCGCCCTGCTTCTTGATGCGGACGATGCCGGGGTCGAGGGCCAGGTCGTCGACGACAACCAGCAGGTTCGGAAGCTCGATTTTCTCGGCCTGCAGCCAGTACTTCACGGCCTTGCCGCTGAGGTTCATGTAGGTGGTGGGCTTGATGAGCACCAGGATGCGGCCCTTGTGGCGTATCTCCGTGCGGTAGGCGTGGCGCTCCAGGCTCCAGCGTGCGTCGGCCTCCTTGGCCAAGGCGTCGACCACCATGAAGCCCGCATTGTGGCGTGTGCCTTCATATTCGGCACCCACATTGCCCAATCCCACTATGAGAAATTTGCTCACAGGCTCTTCCGTTGTTTCTTTACAATCTTTTCGTTTACAATATGATATAATCTTCCCGAGAAGGCTCATCACATTCGTTTTAAACTGCAAAGATACAACTTTTTTTATAATTAGGTTCACTTATAAAAGAAAAAGTCTTTTTTCCTCTGCCGGAACGGTAGCCACCATATTATGCTGTTGTACAATAGTTCAACGTTATTTGTACGATACTTGTACGATAAATTATCGTACAAGTATCGTACAAGTATCGTACAACTAACGTACAACGAACGTACAAATGATATAGTTGGCATATAGAATATTTTGTGTATTTTTGCAGTCGGTAAATATAGTTTTCAAGATGAAGAGATATTCGTTTATTTTGTTGATATTCTGTGTGTTGTGCTGCGGTATGCCTGCGGCGGCGCAAGACCCTATGGTGGATTTGCCTTGGTTGCCCACGCGCGACACCACAGGCCTCCGCACCCTCCGCGTCTATCGTATCGACACGCTGACGGGCGAGCGCAAGCTGGCGTGGACGGAAAGCTACGACCGTCACGGATTCCTGGCCGATTCGCTGGACAAGCTGACCTATGACGCGCAGGGACGCCTGACGGAGTATGTGCGCACCAAGACTACCTACGTCCTAGGCAGCAACATCCCGCGCTTGAAGGTGTCGTGGCGTTGCCGCATCACCTACGGCGCCGATGGTACGGTGCAACGGATTGAGAATGAATATCCAGAAGATTCGGCACATGTCACCTACGAGCTTCTGACGCACAAGGTGCACCCCAAATACGGCCTGCTCGAATACTCGTTCCGCCGTTCTGGCACTTACGAAGACTATATCGACACCGTCTTCCTCCGTCGCGAATACGACGCTCAGGGGCACCTCCTGCATGAGGAATTCAACAGCACTATCGGTTTCGAGTATGACAATACCTACGATATCCGTTACTACTACGATGCCTCGGGGCGCCGGACGAGCCGTGTCGGCGCTTACTACGAGTGTGCCGACTCGATGGACTATGTCTACAACGCCCAGGGCGTCCTCACGGGCATGAAAGGCATCTGGTACGACCTCGGGATGGAGGCCGATATCGAGGTTCTCTGCCGTCCCGACGGCAGCTATATCGAGCGGTGGGAATACTGGTATGATTACGAGACAGATTTCGAGGAGCCCGGAATCAGGTTCCGTTCGGCGAAGCCTGCGGTGTACTATTACCGCTACGACGAGAAGGGGCTGCTGATATACGAAAAGTCGTTCGGTATCACCGAGTACGAGAGGGAATACTGGTAAAAGAAGAGGCGCTGCATCGCAGCGCCTCTCTCTTTATGTATGATTTATTTCTCGCGGATGACGTCGCCGTGGTCGTTGACGATCATGCGCTGCCATTCCTGGCGGTAGTGCGGCTGGGCGGGGAAGACGGCGTTGCCGGTCTCGGTGCGCTCGAACTTACCGTCTTTCTCTTTCTTGACGTTGCCGTCCATGTATTTGACAAGCAGGTATTTGTCGAGCTTGTTCCACTCGTTCATCATCTTCTCGGCGGCGCGGCCGGAGAAGTCGTTGAGCAGGTTGGTGAGGGCTTCGCCGTCGTTCTGCTGGGCGCGCTGGTCGAAGCGCTGCACATCGGCGATGTAGCCTTCCTCAAGGCTGTTCTGCACTTTCTGCAGGTCGACAATCATGTCGCAGTAGCGGCTGTAGACGAAGTTGGTGACGCGGTTGAAGAGCCAGAAGGCTGCGGTCTCGCTGTAGGTGACCATATCGCCGTTGCCTTCGCGGAAGCAGAGGGGAATCTCGGTGATGCCGCAGTACATGGGGCAGTAGACGGTGGAGTAGGTGTCGTCGACGCCAAACCAGAGGATGCCGCCGACTTTGGCGGGCAGCCAGCTGCGGCACTGGGCCACGAAGCTGAAGCCTGTCTGCTGGGTGGAGGTGGCGCGCTCGTGGACGTAGTTCCAGCCGTTGAGTTCAAAGCCCATGGGACGCCAGCGGTAGGGGCATTTGAAGGGGCCGGCGCCGAGGTCGTTGGTCATGTCCATAGCGGTGCCCTCGTAGTGGTCGCGCATGAGGTTCATCACCTCGTGGACGTCGAGTTTGTGGTCGGGCTTGACCCAGAGGGGCATGCGCTCGGCTTTGGCGTCGCCCATAGCGTATTTCTCATATTTCTCCATGCCGGAGGCCACGCGGTGGAACATGGCGTAGACGCGGGCTTCGCAGCCGCGGAGGCCGCTGAAGGTCAGAGGGGCGTAGGTGTCGCAGAAGGAGAAGTCGGCATCCTTGCCGTCGTACCAGCCGCAGGCGCGGGCGTAGGTGATGACCTCGTCGCTGTAGACGCATTCCACCTCGGGCTCGAAGATGTAGTCGAGGTGCTTGGAGGAGATGGTCTTATGCAGGCCTTTGCCTTTGGCTTTGTTCCACTTGCCTTCTTGGGGGAAGGTGGTGATGCGGGCCTGGTTGGCGTGGCCGGAGACATAGCCGTCGGGGATGCGGCGGGCGACCCACACGGCACCTTCGGTGTATTTGTATTTCAGCTTCTTGGCGAGCTCGGGCTTGACGGTGCCGTCGCGCTTGCCGATGAGTTCGAGGATCCACACCTCGTTGGGGTCGGCGATGGAGAAGCTCTCGCCCTCGCTGTGGTAGGGATACTGGCTCATGAAGCCGGCGAGGACGAGGATGGCCTCGCGGGCGTTCTTGGCGCGCTGGAGGGTGAGGTAGATGTAGGAGCCGTAGTCGATGCCGCCTTCAATCTCGGAGGCCAGCTCCTCGCGGCCGCCGTAGGTGGTCTCGCCGATGGTGAGCTGCCACTCGTTCATGTTGCCCACGACGCTGTAGGTATGGGCCACCTGGGGAATCTGGATGAGCTTGCGGCCGGAGTCCCAGTCGACGACCTGGTACATGGTGCCGGGGGCGTAGTCGGCGGCGGGGCGGTAGTAGAGCTCGCCATAGAGGGTGTGGCTGTCGGCGGCATAGGTAATCATGGTGCTGCCGTCCTTGGTGGCGCCTTTGGTGAAGAGGAAATTGGTGCAGGCGTTTGAGGTGAGAGGGGAGAGGGAAAAGGCGAAAAGGGTCAGGATAAGGGTTAAACGTTTCATGTTGTTTGTGTTTTTATTTTTATTTTTGATTTATTCGTGGAAGATAATCAGCCCGTAATGGCCTACGGAATAGCCGGGTTTGAAGCGGTAGCAGGAGATGTCGATGCGGTATTCTCCCGAGGCGGAGGGCTCGATGGTCACCAGCGCCGACTTCTCGGTGTCGGTGTCCGATTTCTGGAGCTCCCAGGTGTTGCCCGTCTTGAGGTAGACCTTGATGTCGATGTCGGCCATGCGGTAGTCGCCAAAGGCGAGGATTTGGTAGGTCCAGCCGGACGACAGGGTGCGGTAGACCGATTTTGTCGTATGCAGGAGGTCCATCTCGATGTGGACGATTTCCTGTTCATAGACATCCTCGATGAATTCGACATAGTCGGCCACCTCCTTGGTCATTTGCTTCATGGTGGTCTCGATGTTCTTGATGAGCAGGATGCCGTTCCAGTAGAATCCGCCCTTGGCGTTTTCGCTGATGCTGATGCTTTCCGTGCCGTCGGGCAGCTGGGGGAAGTTCATGTAGAACCGGAAGCTCTCGCCGGGCTTGACAGTGTATTTCTCGTTGAGCGCCACACGATTAGTGGTGCCGTTGCTGCGCATCACACCCCATTCGGTGATGTTGTACTGGGCTCCGGAGGCGGTGCTCAGCGTCGTCCCCTTGCTTAGGGTGACGCTGATGTCGCCATGATTCTGCGAAGCGGTGTAGGCGACGACGACTTGGGTCTTGCCGTTCCCCACGGTGACGCTTTCGATGGCCATCTCGCCCAGCTCGCTAGTGTAGGCCGCCTCGACGTGTGGGTTGCTGAAGCGCTGCACATTATCGGAGGCATCCCGCTGCGCATACGCGGCAGTAGGCATCGCGAGGGTGAAAAACAGCCCCGCTACCAGCGTGAGCAACAATCTAAAATGTATATTTTTACGTATCATAACTGTTTTTTTATTGAAGGTTTCGAAATGCAAAAATACAAATTTTTTTCGATATGGAGAGAAAAAGATACAATTAATAGTTAACAGTTTTGTAACGATTAACGGTTAACGATTAACGGTTAGCGTTTTTGGTTTTGTTTTCCCCCTACCAAGTAGATATTAGGTAGTGCCTAAGTAGTGCCTAAGTAGTGCCTAAGTAGGTATTAAGTAGGCATCAGGTAGGCATTAACTAGCCCCTAAGTAGCCATTTGGACATAAAAACCTTTTCAAATGGGTGGGGGAAGGGTGAAATTTTGCGACGATAATTTATGCGCCAAGTAGGGACAAAAGCATCCGAAAGAGGGGTTCGAGTGCCTTTTTCAAGGCTTTTTTAGCAGGATTTTGATGCATTTTATCCCGTTTTTCTTCGGAAACGACAGTTTACTTAAATTGTACTCAATTGATTTTCAAATACTAAAGATGTTGTTTATGACAGATGACAGTTATGACAGTTATTTTTTGAGGGGTACCAATTTTCCTTAATTTTATCTATATATCTATATATTAATAAGTTATACAGTAGAAGAAAGGAATATTGACATCCTTTTTTTAATTGTCATAACTGTCATTTGTCATAGGTCATTCCGTAAGGTCCTTTCTTACAAGGCTTTGTATGTTCGTGGCGTTCCAGTTCCAGTTGTTTCAGTCTCAGTCTCAGAGTCTCAGTTGTTTTTTTTTATCCACTTCCCAACTTCCAAACCTTCTCTTTTTTTGTATTTACATATCTTATTATCAATTAGTTATGAGTATATAAAGATGGGAAATGTGAGTTAGGATATGACTTTTTTTCTAACTGAGACTGAGATTTGAGACCGGAGTCGAACTGAAACTGAAACAACTGAAACGAACATTTTTTTTGCCAATTTGGAAATTATTCGTATCTTTACAGTTTAAAATAAAGTTCACGCATATGCAAGAAAAATGGAACCAGTTCGTATATTACTTATGCGAAGATAAAAAAAGTAATGTGGATGAACCTAAATACCACAATAGAATTGAAGCTCAACTAGAATTGCTCGGCTGGATGAAATTCAAGAATGAAATATGTCACAAACTCAATGTGCCAATTGGAAATGGCAGGCATATTCAGCCTGATATTCTTGTCCAAAAAGATGGCAAAAATCAATTTGTTATTGAGGTAAAATGTCCTGGTCATACACAAATTGCTAAAGATTGTGATCAGTTGGTTTCATATATGCGTCAGTTAAAATTAAAGGCGGGCATATACATTGGAGAACATATTGAGATATTCTATGATCAACCAGATAGCGAAAATGCTATTTCTATATTGAAGATTCCTCTGGAACTAGACAATAAGCGTGGAACAAAATTTGTAGAATTATTCTCAAAAGACCGTTTTAGCAAAGAGTCCATTGTTCAATTTTGTGAAGCGCGAATCAAGGAGATGCAACACGAAGAGAGTCTAAACAAAATAAAGGAACATCTTATTGGCGACGCACAAAAACAAATCACCGATGGTATGAAAATGTTCCTCCTTGAGAAGTATGGTAATACCTTTACTGAAAACGATATTGTTGGGATGTTGGCGTCATTAAAGTTCTCCGCAACGCCATTAGATAATCAACAGACTATTAATGACCACATACCAATACCAATCGTACCGCAAAAGCAGGTTTCAAAGACTATTAATTCAAAACACAAACACGACTCAACACTATACTCTATAAATGGAAGCAAACCGTTGAACAAAAGACGTTTTGTTCATCAACTTGTAAAGTTGTACGTAGAGCAGCATCCAAAAACATCCTTTGCAAAACTCGAAGAAGTGTTCCCTGCAACTTTGCAAGGTTCTTATGGTGTAATCCGTAGTATAGACTATATTCGAAAAAAAGGTTACGAAGGTTCCCGTTACCTTATGAAAGACGACGAACTACTTCGCAGCTCCGATGGAATAGTATTTGCTGTATGTTCTCAATGGGGGAAAGCAAATATTACTAAATACATAGATCTGGCAAAGAAGCTAGGTTATACAATCACAACTCCAGTCGAAACCCCAACACAAAAAGGGTCCATAGAAAATAAAACAATTGAATGTTTTTTAACACGTAATGCCAACGCAAAAGGCTATTTCAATCTTATTGATCAGTCGCTAACCGTTTTAAAAGGCAGTCAAATAAATCCCGGATATTTAGCCAAGGTTAATCCAAAAACAAAAGAGAAACGAGAAGTTCAAATAGCTGAGTTTGCAAAACGCAAGGGCGATTTATTAGTTGTGACTAAAGATGTAGTGTTTAAAACACCTAGTGGGGCTTCTCAATTTTGTGTGGGAGGCTCATCAAACGGATGGAGAGATTGGAGAGATATCAATAACAACGAACTTGACATTTACAGAAATAAAAAGGAATAAATTGGAGCTCGACCGCCTGATGAAAGAAATAGATGCCCCAAGTAACAGTTGAACAGGGATAGGCACTTGCTCCACAACAATAAACGTTGACCAGCGATACGGGTTTGTTTCTGGATTAGCAAAAAGTTTGTTTTAATAATTTTTTTTTACTATATTAAAGAAAATGTGTATATTTGCACCGATACTGTTCAATAAATATTTTTGTTCAATTATTTTGAACACAATTAATTAAATGAACAAAATAAGTGTGAAAAACATTGAAAAACATGATACAGAGGGCTGAATTTCAGATAATTTTTAGGCTATTGCAGGATAAGGCAAAAGTTAATTCAAACTACCGGCAGCTGGCAGCGGAGGCAGCTACCTCTATTGGGTCGGTACATAACACAATGCAGAGCTTGATGGAGAAGGGCTACATTGTGGAGGACGGCAAGAAACGCCTGCTGCGGAAACGGACATCGTTGCTCGACCGATGGGCTCGTGCTTATGCTGACGGACTCAAAGAACGTTTTTTTATTGCCCGATTCACGTTTCTCACCCCTCAGGTGAAGGAGTGCTGGCGCAATATCTGTTTGCCCGAAAATGTCAGTTGGGGAGGGGAACCCGCAGCAGCGTTGCTGGATAACTATCTGCGGCCAGAACGCTGGGATGTATACACGGCCGATAACGCCAACGCGCTGATAACCACCGGAAGGATGATTCCAAAAGCTGACGGCGAGATATATGTCTACCGCAGATTCTGGGACGAAGCGGGCACCCCGCCCGTGGTGGTGTATGCCGACCTGATGGCCGTGGACAACGACCGCTGTCGCGAAGCCGCAGAGAGAATCCGTGAGATGGTTTAAAGGTTTAAAGTTTAAAGTTTAAGGATGGAGTATTCAATAAAGAAAGATGCGTTGAAGAATGAGTTGCTGGCGGAAACACTCCGGGCGCTGTCGGAGTGTTATGCGGCGCTCGAAGAGGAGATGTATGTGGTGGGCGCTACCGCGCGAGATATTGCTATACGGTTGCTGGATGTCAGCGAGACTCCACAACTTACACTTGATCTCGATGTGGCGGTGGCACTAGACGATTGGAGCCAGTACGAGCGCCTCACGCAATTGCTGCTACGGAACCACTTCGTCAAAGCTCCCGAGCGTCAACGATTTTATTACGTGGGGCCGCAAGAGAGAAACCACTACGAGGTGGATATTGTACCGTTTGGTGATGTACAGCACGACGGGATGATTGCCTGGCCACCGGAGGGGTCACCCGTGATGTCCGTGCGTTGCTTTTCGGAGGTGATGAGCCATGCCGACAGGGTGAGTGTGGGTGATGAATTCTCGTTCCGGATAGCATCGCTCAGCGGTCAGTTTCTGCTGAAACTTGACACCTGGAGCGACCGCCACTTCAATACCCGGAAGGATGCTTCCGATATGGTTTTTATACTGAAGAACGTTTATGTGGCCTACGCCCTCACACGCGACGGTCTTCCGCAGGAAGTCGACGTGGAGGCTACGACCTTCGACGTTGCCGTGGCCGGTGCTGAATGGATTGCTGCCGACCTGCGGACGATACTCTCTCACCGTAACCGCCAATACTATGCTGCGATGCTGCAAGAGGAGGTGGACAAAGAAGACGAAAGTCCCCTGCTTAACGACTTGCTTGATGTGTCGGACAGCCGGAATTACGCTATCTTCCGTCGAGCACTAACCCGTATGTCACAAATACTTAAGCCGTGAAAATCCAGTTTGTCGTCGGAACGGCTTCAAGCCAGGGAGATGGATAGAAGTGTGATTCCATCTGCGTTTCAGCATTTCAGAAAAGAAATTGGATTTTCTCTTCACGCGGTTTAAGAAACTTTCGTATCTTTGCATTTTATTATAATTGGTGTTATGGAACAGCAACTGCTAATATACAATACTTTAAGTCGGCAAAAGGAACTCTTCAAGCCGATCAACGAGGGTCATGTGGGCATGTATGTCTGCGGTCCTACGGTCTACGGCGACGGCCATCTGGGTCATGCGCGTCCGGCCATCACGTTCGATGTCGTCTTCCGCTACCTGCGTCACCTCGGCTACAAGGTGCGCTACGTGCGCAACATCACCGATGTGGGACACCTGGAGCACGACGCCGACGAGGGTGAGGACAAAATCGCCAAGAAGGCGCGCCTCGAGCAGCTGGAGCCCATGGAGGTGGCGCAGCACTACACCAACCGCTACCATGCGGCTATGGAGAAGCTCAACGTGCTGCCCCCCAGCATCGAGCCCCACGCCAGCGGCCATATCATGGAGCAGATAGCCCTCGTGCAGCAGATTCTCGACGCAGGCTACGCCTACGTCTCAAATGGCAGCGTCTACTTCGACGTGCGCAAGTATCAGGAAGACACGCATAAGTACGGCCAGCTGAGCGGTCGCGTCATCGACGAGATGCTGGCCACCACGCGCGAGCTCGACGGACAGGACGAGAAGCGCTTCAGCGGCGACTTCGCCCTGTGGAAGAAGGCGGCTCCCGAGCATATCATGCGGTGGCCCTCGCCCTGGAGCGACGGCTTCCCCGGCTGGCATGCCGAATGCACGGCGATGGGTGCCAAATACCTCGGCTCGCCCTTCGACATCCACGGCGGCGGCATGGACCTCGTCTTCCCGCACCACGAGAGCGAGATAGCACAGTGCGTAGCCTCTACCGGCCACGCCCCCTGCCGCTACTGGATGCACAACAACATGATTACCATCAACGGCCAGAAGATGGGCAAGTCGCTGGGCAACTTCATCACCCTCGACGAGTTCTTCACCGGCAGCCATAAGGACAAGGACGGCAAGGAGATGCTCGAGCAGCCCTATTCGCCCATGACCATCCGCTTCTTCATCCTCCAGGCCCACTACCGCTCGACGGTGGACTTCAGCAACGAGGCCCTGCAGGCCGCCGAGAAAGGTTTTTCGAAGCTCATGGAGGCCTACAAGGCGCTGGGACGCATCACACCTTCCGGCTCCGCCACTGTGGCGCAGGTTTCCGATCTGCGCGCTCGCTGCTACGATGCCATGAACGACGACTTCGCCACGCCGACGGTCATCAGCCACCTCTTCGAGGCCGCTAAGATCATCAACAGCGCCGCCGACGGCAAGACGAAGCTTTCGCAGGCCGACATCGACGAGCTGAAGGGAGTCTTTGACACCTTCCTCTTCGAGGTCATGGGCATGAAAGACGAGGCCGCCAGCGACAACACCGCCCTTATCGACGGCCTGATGCATATCATCCTCGACATCCGCGCCACCGCCAAGGCCAACAAGGACTGGGCCACCAGCGACAAGATCCGCGACGCCCTCAAGGAGGCCGGCGTCACCGTCAAGGACGGCAAAGACGGAGCGACGTATAGTTTTTAGTAACGGTTAACGGTTAATGTTTAACGGTTAAAGTTTAAAGAATTATGAAAAAAGGAGATTGGATACTTATCGCGTGTGTCGCTGTGGTGGCGGCACTTTTCGCCATCCCGCAGACACACTGTGGCGAGGGTTTCAATTGGGCTACGGAGCATCACCCCTACATCATGGCTTTCTTCAAGTTCGCCATCCTCGCTACGTTGGGAGAGATGCTGGCGCTGCGTATTCGCGAAGGCGTCTACAACAAGAAGGGCTTCGGCGTACTGCCTCGCATGATTGTATGGGGTTTCCTCGGTATGGCTATCACTTTGGCCATGAAAATCTTTAGCACAGGAACTCCCTATTTTTTGGGACAGGTTGCAGGAGAAGATAAAGTTGAAGCGTTGGCTCTTGGAAAACAGCTGACCGGCATTTTCACAGCCCAGGGATTCACTTGGGGCAAGCTCGGCATCGCTTTCGCTGTCTCGGTGCTGATGAACAGCATCTTTGCTCCTGTGATGATGACTTTCCACAAATGCACCGACATCCATATCACCGACAACGGCGGCACGGTGGCGGGCCTCTTCCGTCCCATCAAGATGCGCGAGATTATGAGCAAGAAGATTAATTGGGACGTGCAGTGGAACCTCGTCATCAAGAAGACCATCCCGCTCTTCTGGTTCCCCGCTCATACCATCACCTTCATCCTGCCCGCCAACCTGCAGGTGCTCTTCGCCGCCCTGCTCGGCGTCGCCCTGGGACTCATCCTCGCACTGGCTGGAGGAAGTAAGAAATGAAGAAGATAGGGAAGATAGTGGCTATGGTAGCAATAGTCACTATAGGTACTATAGGAACCACACGTGCCCAAGGCTTCAGCCTTGAGTGGCATGGTTTCGTCAACCCCCACTATTATGCCGATAGCCGCTCGGTGGTGGGAGGGCGCGAGGACATGATGCTCTTCTACCCCAAGCCTGTGCTACTCGACAGCCTCGGCAACGATCTCAACGATGGCTGGCAGGCCGACATGCTGGCCATCACCGCCCGCCTGGGGCTCCGCATCACAGGACCCGAGATGCTGGGAGCTAAGACCTCCGCTTATATCGAGGGCGACTTCACCGGCTCGACCAACGCCACCATCAACGACCTGCGCCTAAGGCATGCCTACATCGACATGGTGTGGGAGAACCGTCGCACGGTGAAAAAGGGCAACCAAGAGTTCGATCTCCTTTTCGGCAGACACCGTCTACTCGTCGGCCAATACTGGTACCCTATGGTCATCCATGAGATTATGCCGATGACCAACCCGCTGAACATGGGTGCTCCCTTCCATTGCTATGCCCGCCAGCCGCAGGTGCGCTACGAGTACTACTTCCTCGGCATCGAGGCCATTGCTGTTGCCTCATGGCAACTCGACAATATGAGTCAGGGGCTCCTCAACGGCGCTCCCGCAAGCAGCACCCTTTTCTCCCGCCACAGCCTTGTGCCTGAACTGAACGCCCAGCTGCGTTTCCGTGGAGAAAATATCTTCTTCGGCGCTGCCGTCAACCTCAAGACCATCCAGCCTATGGTACAGACGACTTACACCGCTGTGCAGCCCTCCACCGACCTCTACACCTCCTTCTCTTGGTCTCTCTTCGGCAAAGCCAACCTTGGCCCCGTCACCATCAAGGCGCAGACGCTCCTCAACAACACCCTTTATGAGGGCTGCTCGCTGGGCGGCTACCTGATGCTGGCCGACAGCACCTTCGAGGATTGGCATTTCAACACCGTGTGGCTCGATATCGAGCGTAATAGCGGCCATTGGCGTCCCGGTCTCTTCATGGGCTTCGCCAAGAACCTCGACTATGGCAACGCCAACTTCGCCCATTGCTTCGGTCGTGGACATGATATAGAATACCTCTGGCGCATCCAGCCGCGCCTCACCTACACCACAGGCACTGGCCTTTCCTTTACTGGCGAAGCCGAATACACCCGCGCCGGATATGATGAACCCGTCGGCAACCTGCGCCTCTCACTCAGCATGGTCTATGCTTTCTAATTATCATACGCACTCTAGCTACTGTGACGGCAAAGCTACGCCGCGTGAGATGGTAGAGTTCGCCGTCGCCCACGGCTTTTCCGCGCTGGGCTTCACAGGCCATTGTCCGCTGCCCTTCGAGAACACTTTTTCTATTACCGACTATGAGGGCTATTGTCGTGAAATCCGCGCCCTCAAAACGGAATACGCCGACCGCATCAAGATTCACCTTGGCCTCGAAATGGATTATGTGCCCGGCATGCTCGAGGATTTTTCCTTACTGATAGAACAAGGTAAGCTGGAATACACGATTGGGAGTGTGCATCTCATACCCGCCAACAATATGCCACAAGGGGACGAGGATTTGTGGTTCATCGATGGGCCTCGCTATGAGCGCTACGATGACGGTCTCTTCCGCCTTTTCGGCGGTGACATTCGCCGCGCCGTCCGCGCCTACTTCCACCAGCAGAACGCTATGCTGGAGAGGAACCGTCCCACCATCGTCGGCCACCCCGACAAGATAGTGATGCACAACCGCGACCGCTATTTTACTGAGGACGAGCCTTGGTACCGAGCCCTAACCCTCGAGACCATCCACCTCATCCACGAGCTCGGTCTCATCTGCGAAATCAATACCCGCGGCATCTACAAAGGTCGCCACGCCGACTACTACCCCGCCAAGTGGCTCATCCAGGAGATGAAAAACCTCCGCATCCCCGTCCTCGTCAGCACCGACGCCCATGCCCCCGAAGACCTCCTCCGTACCGAAGGCGCCTACGAGTACCTCGCCGAAATTCACTATCCCGAGGTTTTACTATCCCTTGATTTCTAACCCTTCAGGTAAGGCCCAGTGATGGAGGCAGGAGCTTCTGACATGGCCTTGGGAGTTCCTGTGAAGATGATGTCGCCACCCATCGCGCCGCCGCCGGGACCAAGCTCGATGAGCCAGTCGCAGGCTTTCAGCATCTCGATGTTGTGCTCGATGAGGAAGATGGTGTTGCCCGCCTCCACCATGGTGTCGAAGAGGTCGAGGATACGCCGGATGTCGCCCGCATGGAGGCCGTCGGAGGGCTCGTCCATGATGAAGATGTGTGACTGAGTGGCTGAGTGACTGGGGGACTGAGTAGCTGAGTTTAGGTAGGAGGCCAGTTTGATGCGCTGCAGCTCGCCGCCGGAGAGGGTCGAGAGCGACTGGTTCAGGTGGAGGTATCCCAGGCCGACCTTGCGTAACGGTTCCAAATTCTCGGCAATGACGCTGCCGGCGAACAGCTCGGAGGCTTTGTTGGCCGTGAGGTCCATCACTTCGGCGATATTGAGCCCGTTCACCTTGTAGGAGAGCACCTCGGGCGAATAACGCAAGCCGCCGCAGGCCTCGCAGGTGGTCTCGATGGCATCCATGAAAGCCATGTCGTTGACGATGACACCCTTGCCCTGACAGACGGGACACCCACCCTTGCCGTTGAAGGAGAAGAGGTCAGCCTTGGTCTTGTTGGTTTTAGCAAAGAGCTTGCGGATATCGTCGGCGACGTCCAGATAGGTGGCCGGTGTGCTGCGCAGGCTGATGCCGATGTTCTTCTGGCTGATATAGACGACGTTTGAATGCGTTAATGCGTTAATGTGTGAATGTGTGAGTGCTGACATGAAGCATTCCATCAGCGAGCTCTTGCCGGAGCCCGCCACACCGGCGATGCCGCACATCACACCCAGTGGGAGTTTGACGGAAACATTCTTCAAGTTGTGCAGATTGGCATTCTCCAGAAGGAAGAAGTCCTTGGGCGTGCGGACATTCTCCTTTATTTTACTCGTCGCGCTGAGCATGGTGCCCGTAAGCGTATGGCTGCGCAGCAGTTCCTCGTAGCTGCCCTCGAAGACCACCTCGCCGCCCTTCATGCCGGCACCTGGTCCCATGTCAATGATGTGGTCGGCAATCTTGATAATTTCCTTGTGGTGCTCCACGAGGATAACGGTGTTGCCGTGGTTCTTGAGCTTTTTGATGGACTTCTGCATCAGCAGGATGTCGTGGTTGTGGAGTCCCACGCTGGGCTCGTCGAGGATATACATCACGTTCGAGAGGGGTGAGTTGATATATTTGGCTATCTTGCAGCGTTGTGCCTCGCCGCCCGAGAGGGTGCCGATGGCGCGGTCGAGGGTGAGGTAGCCGAGGCCTATCTCTTCCAATGCCGCCAGCCGCTCGGTGGTGGCGCGCTTGATGTCCTCCGCCAACGGATTGTCGACGGTCTCTATCCACCGGCGGCAGTCGCTGATGCTCATGGCGGTCACCTCGGCGATATTGAGGCCACCAATCTTGCATGAGCGTATCTTCTCGTTGAGGCGCGTGCCGCCGCAGTCGGGACAGGTTCCCATGGTCAGCATGGGGTTGAGCACGGAGGCATGCAGCAGGCCCTCCTCGGAGTTGATGATGCTGCGGTACATGCGAGGGATGAGTCCTTCGTATTTTGCGGTCTTGGGCCAGTTGGCAGGCGGGTTCTTCAGCTTGATCTGCGGCGAGTTGAGGAAGAGGTCGAGTTCCTCGGGCGTATAGTCGCGAATCTTCTTGTCGAGGTCGAAGAGGCCGCTGTGGGCGTAGCGTATCCAGCGCCAGCCGCCCTTGTGGAAGGCGATGTAGTGGATGGTGTCCTCGTCGTTGAGCGACTTGTCGAAGTCCACCAGCTTGTGGATGTCTAGCTCGCGAATCTCACCCAATCCACCGCAGCGCGGACAGGAGCCCGACGGGTGGTTGAATGAGAAGGCGTCGCTGTAGCCTACGAAGGGCTGTCCGATGCGCGAGAAGAGCAGTCGCAGCAGGGCGTAGATGTCGGTGTAGGTGCCCACGGTAGAGCGTGAGTTGGAAGTCGGCTTGCGCTGCTCGATGACGATGGCGATGGGCAGGTTCTCGATGTCGCCCACATGCGGTCGCCCGTACTTGGGCAAGTACTGCTGCGTGAAGGAGGGGAAGGTGTCGTTGAGTTCGCGGCGCGACTTGGCGGCAATGGTGTCCAGCACCAGCGACGACTTGCCCGAGCCCGACACGCCCGTCACCACGGTGATTTGTCCTTTGGGAATCCTAACGTTGACGTGCTTCAGGTTGTTTTCTGTGGCATCGCGGACAATAATTTCGTTCGTACCAAATCGTTTGCTGATGTCGGCTATGATTTCCGTGTGGTCAAAGGCCAGGGGCGGCAGGGCGTTGAGGGGCCACCAGTGCACTTCGGCGGCATCGTCGCCCGCTGTGATAGAAAGTGACTGAGTATCTGAGTGACTGAGTGTCAGAGAAAATGCTGCGGTCACCGTGCGGCCTCGCGGGTCGCGGTCGGGAGCGCTGTAGACGCCAATCAGGTGGATATCTTGCTCCGAGACCTTGAGGCTCGTCTCCTCCTCTAGCTCGCGCACGGCGCAATGCTCGATGGTCTCGTCCATCTCCATAAATCCGCCCGGCAGCGCCCAGCAGCCACGGAAAGGCTCGTTGCCGCGCCGCACCAGCAGCACCTCGTTGCGGTCGTTGATGACCACACAGTCGGCTGTCAGCATCGGCCGCGGATAGTCGTAGGTATATTGTCCTTTTGTTGCCATCAGTTATCGTTTTCAAATGCAAAAATACATAAAAAAAATCTAAGAAATCACCTATTTATAAAAAAGTTTGTATATTTGCACTTCCCCATTTTACGTTAAAATGGGGTAATGTTTTTTAATTCAATAGGTTATAAAATGAACAAAGAGATAAAATTCAGTCTGGTGTACCGCGATATGTGGCAATCGAGCGGTAAATACCAGCCCCGTATTGACCAACTTGAGCGCGTCGCTCCCGTGATTGTCGACATGGGATGTTTCGACCGCATCGAGACCAACGGTGGTGCCTTCGAGCAGGTGAACCTGATGTATGGCGAGAACCCCAACAAGGTGGTCCGTGCCTGGACGAAGACCTTCAACAAGGCCGGCATCCAGACCCACATGCTCGAGCGTGCCCTCAACGGCCTCCGCATGTACGGCGTTCCCAAGGATGTGCGCCACCTGATGCCCAAGGTCAAGAAAGCCCAGGGTGTCGACATCATGCGCTCCTTCTGTGGACTCAACGACCCCCGCAACCTTGAACTCAGCGTGAAATACGCCAAGGAGGCTGGCATGATTTCGCAGGCCGCCCTCTCCATCACCCACTCGCCCGTCCACACTGTGGAATACTACATGGGCATTGTCGACAAGCTCGTCGAGTTCGGTGCCGACGAAATCTGCCTCAAGGACATGGCCGGCGTCGGCCGTCCCGCCACCCTCGGCCGTCTGGTGAAGGAAATCAAGACCCGTCACCCCCACCTCAAGGTGCAGTACCACGGCCACACGGGTCCCGGCCTCTCCATGGCCTCCATCCTCATGGTCGCTGAAGCTGGTGCCGACTATATCGACTGTGCCATGGAACCCCTCTCGTGGGGTATGGTGCATCCCGACGTCATCAGCGTCCAGGCCATGCTCAAGGATGCCGGATTCCTGGTGAAGGACATCAATATGGACGCCTACATGGTGGCCCGCAAGATGAACCAGGAGTTCATCGACGACTTCCTCGGCCTCTACATCAACCCCGGCAACCGCGTGAGCACTTCGCTGCTCCTCGGCTGCGGCCTCCCCGGCGGCATGATGGGCTCGATGATGAGCGACCTCCGTGGTGTCCACGGCGCCATCAACATGGCCCTCAAGAAGAGCGGCAAGCGCGAAGAGACCATCGAGGAACTCACCGTGCAGCTCTTCCAGGAAGTGGAGCACATCTGGCCCATGCTGGGCTACCCTCCGCTGGTGACCCCCTTCAGCCAGTATAACAAGAACACCGCTGTGCTCAACCTCCTCAACATGGCCCAGGGCAAGCCACGCTTCACCCAGATTGACAAAGACACCTGGAGCATGATTCTCGGCCGCGCCGGACAGCTGCCCGGACCTCTGGCACCCGAAATCATCGAGCTTGCCAAGCAGCAGGGCTATGAATTCTACACTGGCAATCCGCAGGATGCCTACCCCGATGCCCTGCCCGAGTACATCAAGGAGATGGAGGAGAACGGCTGGGACCGCGGCGAAGACGACGAGGAACTCTTCGAACTCGCCATGCACGACCGCCAGTACCGCGACTACAAGTCGGGCATCGCCAAAGAGCGCTTCAACAAGGAAGTCGCCCAGCTCCGCGCCGAGAAGGAGGCCCCCAAGGCTCCCGCCACCGCCGAAAGCATTGCCCTCAACTACATCACCCCCAAGCATCCCGACGCCATCCCCATCGTGGCCGACGCCACGGGCCGCCTGCTGTGGGAAGTCAATTTCGACGACCAGAGCACCGCTCCCGCTCCCGGCACCACGGTGAAAGAAGGCGACACGCTGGCCCACATCGAGGCCTCCTACGCCCTCATGCCCCTCGTCGCTCTCAAGGCAGGAAAAATCATCGACACCTGTGCCAAACAAGGCCAGATGGTGAAGAAAGGCGACACGCTCGGATGGGTGGAATAGTAAGGATTAATGGTTAAAGTTTAGCGTTTAAAGAAATTTTTTTTGGTCAGTTCGGAAAAAGTGTGTATTTTTGCAGTTCGAAATAACGCAATTACATAGTAACGAAATAACGCAATAAGATATGAGTATCTCAATCTTTGCCCTCATCATCGGAGCCATCTTCGTCAACAATGTCGTTCTGGCCCAGTTCCTCGGCATCTGCCCCTTCCTCGGCGTGTCGAAAGATGTGAAAAGTTCCGTCGGCATGGGCGGCGCCGTGCTCTTCGTGATGCTGTTGGCCACCCTGGTGACCTACCTCATCATGCAGTTCGTACTGGTGCCCCTCAACCTGCAGTATATGCAGACCATCGCCTACATTCTCGTCATCGCCGCCCTTGTGCAGATGGTCGAGATTGTGCTTAAGAAAATTGCTCCGGCACTCTATCAGGCCCTGGGAGTCTTCCTGCCCTTGATCACCACCAACTGCGCCGTCCTCGGCGTGGCTATCCTGGTCATCCAGAAGAATATGACGCTCCTCGAGAGCATCATCTATGCCGCCAGCATCGCCATCGGCTTCACCCTGGCTCTGGTCATCTTCGCCGGTATCCGCGAGCAGCTCGAGCTCACCGGTACCCCCAAGGGTATGAAAGGTGTGCCCATCGCCCTCGTCACCGCCGGCATCCTCGCCATGGCCTTCATGGGCTTCAGCAACTTGGTGCCCCTGCCGTAAGCGATATGAGAGTACATTATAATATATAAGAATAGAGGTTCTCCCGAAGGACCTCTTTTTTACTTCTGTTCTACTATTGTTCTTCCATTAAAATGAAAGAACAATGAAAGAACAATGAAAGAACAGAGGTCGAAAATACTAAGGCTGTGCAAGTTGGAAAGAAGTGAAAAAAAGAGGTCCGATTTTACCCGTTTTGGCACCCCAAAAAGCAGAAAAATGGGCTTATAATAGAAAAAAATGGCCTAAAAATGAAAAATTATAGTGTTGAATATTAGTATGTTGCACAAATTTTAACATTTATTTGAACTTTATTTTTTAACACTATTGGAATAAGTTGTACTTTTGCACCCGATTTCGAAAAAAAGTGTGATGCTTTTTTAAGAAAACGAAACGAAAACAATTAATAAATTATAAACATTAAAAAATCAAAAAAATGAAGAAAGTTATCTTTACTCTCGCTATCGCTAGCATGTTTGGTTTCGCCGCTTGCGGTGAGGCTACCGTCAACCAGGATTCCATCGACTCCGTCGCCAAGGCTGATTCCATCGCCGCCGTCGAGGCCGCCGCTCAGGCTGAGGCCGAGGCTCTCGCTGCTGCTGACACCACTGTCGCTGCCGTCGAGAACGCTGCTGAGGAAGTTGCTACCGTTGCTGAATAATAGCGAAAGCAATTCAACAAAGAAAAAACCGCTCGTTTGAGCGGTTTTTTTTATTGCCTGGTTCAACGGCATCAGTTGCGGTAGCCGATGACGCGGCGCACTTCGGCGAGGGTGCGCTGGGCGCTCTCGCGGGCTTTGTCGCGGCCGCGGTCGAAGATGCGTTGCAGCGCCTGCTGGTCGGCACCGATTTCGAGGATGCGCTGCCGCAGGGGTTCGACGAAGTTCACCATGTCCTCGGCGAGCTGCTTCTTGAGGTCGCCATAGCGTATCTGGCAGCGGTTGTAGAGGTCGTCGAAGTATTCCACGGTGTCGGGCGTGGAGACGGCGCGGAGCAGCGCGAAGAGGTTCTCGATTTCTTCGGGTTTCTTCTGGTTCATCTCGGTGGGGCCGGAGTCGCTCTTGGCCTTCATGATTTTTTTGCGTATGACCGACGGCTCGTCGGTGAGGAAGATGGTGGAGGCTTCGCCCTCGCTCTTACCCATCTTGCCGGCGCCGTTGAGGGCGGGGATTTTCACCAGTCCCGTGGCGGAGCCGATGGCCTGTGGCAGGGGGAACACTTCGCTGCCGTACATATTGTTGAAGCGCTGGGCGAAGGTGCGCGTCATCTCAAGGTGCTGCTCCTGGTCCTTGCCCACCGGGACCTTGGTGGCCTTGTGGATGAGGATGTCGGCGGCCATGAGGGTGGGGTAGGTGAGGAGGCCGGCGTTGACGTTGTTGGGGTTCTGGCGCACTTTGTCCTTGAAGGAGGTGACGCGCTCGAGCTCGCCGAGGTAGGCGTTCATATTGAAGAAGAGGTAGAGCTCGATGGTCTCGGGGAGGTCGCTCTGGAGGTAGATGGTGGCCTTCTCAGGGTCGAGACCTGCGGCGAGGTAGGCGGCCATAATCTTGCTGGCGTCGCCGTAGATGCTGCCGGGTGTGGGGTGCGTGGTCAGCGAGTGGTAGTCGGCGATGAAGAAGTAGCAGTCGTACTCGTCCTGCATCTTGACGAAGTTGCGCAGGGCGCCGAAATAGTTGCCCAAGTGGAGGTTACCGGTGGGACGAATGCCGCTGCAGACGATGTCTTTGCTCATATTGCTTGATTGTTTGATTGCTTGTATTTTTAAAGTTAATTATATACGGGCACGTCTGACGGTGAGTGATACCGACAGGGTGCTGATGGTCATGACGAGGAGGAAAGTGATGAGGAAGTCGAGACCATGCATAGCCACGGGGAAGGACGAGACGACAAAGTTGCCGTCGCCCATGCCGATGATGCCGAATTGTTGCTGGAGGAAGCAGATGCAGAATCCCAGCACCAGACCGGTGATGACGGCGATGGCGCAGATAAGCAGTCCTTCCAGTAGGAAAGCATGTCGTATGTTGCGCCGTTCCATGCCCATGCTGCGCAGCATGAAGATGTCGTCGCGTTTGTTGAGGATGAGCAACGAAAGGGAGGCCACAAGGCTGAGGGTGGAGATGAGGATGATGAGTGAGAGGATGAGGTAGATGCCGAGGCGTTCGGTGCGGTAAATCTTGAAGTAGAGAGGTTGTTGGTCGTAGCGGTCCTTGACGGTGAACGACGGAGTGGCTGAGTGGCTGAGTGACTGAGTGACTGAGTTCTTCACTTTATCTAGGTCGGCGCCGGGTTTGAGTTTGAGGGCCAAGGAGGTGACCTCGTCGGGGTCATAGCGCATCAGTTGGCGCACGAAGTCGATGTCGGTGATGACATACTGCCGGTCGATGTCCTGCTGGATGAAGAAAGTCCCCACGGGGTAGGCGTAGCCGATGTTGAAGGCCTCGTCGGTGGTGTGGCCTATCGCGGTGGTGCCGCGTTTGGGGATGTGGACGGCGGCAGGAGCGGAGGCGGGAATTGACATGGCGAGGTCGCGGAAAATCTGTCCGCCGACGATGAGGGTGTGGGTGGATGGGTCGCCGAGCATGTATTGTCCGAGGTAGAGGAGGGTGTCGATGCCGGTGACGGCGGCGTAGTCTTCGTCGACGCCGCGGAGTTTGACGATGGCTTGGTTTTTCCCATGGGTGATCCAGGCCGTTTCGCAGACGATGCAGGAAACTTTGTCGACACCATCAGTGGAGCGTAGCTTCTGCAGGTCGAGGGTGGCGGTGTGGAAGGTCTTTCCCTGGGCGGGTTCGATGGAGAGCTCGGGGTCGAAGGTGCCAAAGAGATTCTTGGTGATGTCGCCGATGCCGTTGTAGACCGAGAGGACGACAATGAGCGCCGTGGTGCTCACCATCAGTCCCACAAGGGAAATCCACGAGATGACGTTGACCACCGACCGCTGCTTGCGGGAGAAGAAGTAGCGTACAGCAATGAGACTCTCAATTTTCAATTCTTCAAAAGCCTTTCGATGTTTTCGATGTAATCGAGGGAGTCGTCGAGGTAGAATTCGAGGTGGGGTATGATACGCAGTTGCTTGCCTTCGCGGAGGCCGAGGCGGCGACGCAGGTCAGGGGTATTCTCTCGGATAAGTGCCAGGATGCTCTCCGGTGTGCCCTCACCGATGACCATGATGGAAACATGGATGCGGGCGATGGAGAGGTCGGGGGTGATGCGCACACGTGTGACGGTGATGAGCGACGGACCCAGCACGGGCTTCATCTCGCGGAGGAAGATGTCGCCCATATCCTTCTGTATCAGGCTGCAAATCTTATTCTGTCGGGTGGATTGCATAATCCTTAATTAGTCGTTAACCATTAACCGTTAATCGTTACGTTACCACCTCCAGCCGATACGAATGGGTAAAAAGACGGTCTGCTGCATGTAGGCCACGCCGAGGGTGATGTAGAAGCTGTGCCAGTTGCGGGACATGTTGCGCATGCCGTTGAAGTGGTACCAATAGTACCAGTTCAAACCAGCGTAGACCTCGGCCAGGGGCGAGAAGAGCATGTCGTCGGCAAAGAGCATGCTGCCACCGGCACGGACGCCGAGCATGGGGGCAAACTTGATGGATGTGGGCTGGTAGTCGACACCCATGAGGGCTTTCCAGATAGGACGGAAGTCCATGTCGACGAAGACATTGGCACCCATATAGGACTCTGCGGTCTGTTGCTCGGGGCTGAGGAAATAGTTAAATCCCGCGCCGCCGCCGAGGAACCAGTCCTGGCTGATGTTGACACCGGCCATCACGTTGACATTGGCCATGCTGTGGAATTTGTTGAGGTTGTAGCCGTTTTCACCGGCTTCGCCCACGTTGCCCATGAAGAAGCCGTAGCCGCCTTCCACTTTGAGCATGAACTCATTATTGCTGCCCAGCTGTTGGGTGTACTGTGCCGTGACGGAGAGCGAGAGGCCTGCGAGCACGGCGAAAACGAGGATTCTTATTTTCATCATAGCTGTATCAATTTCGATTGGAGGGATATCTGTTTGTTTTCTATTTTCACGAGGTAGCTGCCTTTGGGAAGTTGAGGGTCGATGCGCTGGCCGTTGCGGCAGCCGTTGCGGTGCCACACCAGCCGGCCGGCGCTATCGGTGATGGTCACCGAGAAGGGCATCTCTGTCTCCACCTCGAGGGTCAGCGGTTGCCCTTTGCCTAATGGGTTGGGGAAGAGGTTCATCTCCGAACTCCGAGCTCCGAACTCCGAACTTTCAATGGCAAGGTTTTCGAAGTCGACCACTGCCAGCGTGTATTCTCCCGGCAGGATGTTCTCGGCCACCAGCCAACCTTCGTTGGCATCGCCTTCGCGGAGACGCGAGATGAGGTGCCATGAGTCGTCACCGTTCACGCGGTAGAAGAGTCCCAGCGAGTCGGCGGTGGCGGCCTTTGTGTAAAAGTCTCGGTCGAGGTTGGGATAGGAACTGGAGAAGGTTCCGCGTACAAAGCGGAAGTATCCTTTCAGGCTGTCGCTCTCGGTCCAGGTGCCACGCAGCATCCAGTAGCGGTTGGCGCGGCGTACCACGCCCCCGGGCATCTCGCCCATGGCAGGAGCCATGTGATGCTCGGCATAGAGGTTCTGGGTTTGTATGGTTTGGTCCATTCTGACCCTCAAGTGCGCTGTCGGCAGGGTCTGGAGGCCGACATAATCGGTGAGTTTCAAGACGCCGAGGATGGCAGCGTCGGAGAACTCGCAGTCGCGGTCGAGCACACAGAAGGCCACATCGTACGGTACGTCGAGCGTACTAGTTCCTTCCTGAAAGTATCCTTTCATCGAGGTGCCGTCGGTGCCGAAGAAGGTGACGGGCACCAAGCTTCCGCGAGGCGTGGCCGTGGTGCCTGTTGCTTGTTGACGGATGTTGACAGCAGGGTGGTCGCCAGGGATAAGGTCCACATGGTAGTCGACAAATCCAGAACTGAAGACGTGGAAGTCGAAGAAGTCGGTGAGGTCGACGCCGCTGTAAAGGCTCAGCGAGTCGCGCAGGCGGTAGGCGTCAATATTGCCGAAGGCGCAGGAGTTCATCAGACGTTGGATGGCGTTGTAAAAGACCTCCTCGCCGAGGTATCCGCGCAGCGAGTGCCACACCATCCAGCCTTTGTCGTAGGTGGTGGAGCCGTAGGTGTAGTCGTGTGGCATGGGAGAGAGAGGCCGGTAGCCGCCGTCGGTGACATGAGTGGTGCGCAGCACTTCTTCCAGGTGGCGCTGGTAGTAGTCGTCCGACCAGACACGGCCGTGGACAGCCTCCATGCCCACCTCGCTGGTGAACGAGGCGCCGCCTTCGTTAATCCACATGTCGCTCTCGGTCTCGCAAGTCACCAGGTTGCCGAACCATGCGTGGCCCAGTTCGTGGACGATGGTGGTCTGGCCGGCTTCCGACACATTGTTCATGGCCTGTTTGGCAAGGCCGATGTTGTTCACATGCTCCATGGAGCCTTTGTTGGTGGCTATGTAGCCTATGCGTCCCCAGCGGTAGGGGCCGAAGCAGCGTTCGAACATGGGCACCACGGAGTCGAGTTCGGCGAAGACCTGGCGCACCGTCGTGCTGTCGGGACGCAGGTAGCCGTAGGTGACGGGGTAGGTGCCGTAGAGCGAGGGAATGCTGTCGTAGATGCGCTTCCAGGCTGCCTGGCTCACGGAAACCAAGTAGGTGGGTGTCTGCTGGGCGATGTGCCACACCGAGTTCTCGGTGCCGTCGTCGTTGGCCACGCGGCTCTGCAGCATGCCGCCACACTCTGCCGTCCAGCCTATGCGGGTCTTCACACGGAAAGTGTAGGTGGCCTTGTCGGTAAAGTTGTCGCGGCAGGGGAAGAATGCCCGTCCCAGAACATGGGGGTCGGTGACGAAGCCCACGCCGAGGTTGTAGCTCATGTCGTTGTCGAAGTGCATGCCTCCCCATCCGTAGCTCTCCACATAGCCCGAGCAGGTGTACCACACATGCACGGTGAAGGGCAGACCTGTGGCGATGCTGGCGGTAGGCAGTGAGTTGAGGGTTGGGGAGGTGAGGCGGGTGCCGTTGACCTCTACCGAGTCGACAGTGCCAATAAGATCGAGTGAGATACTTCCACAAGGGCGCAACAGTTTCATCGTCACCACGGCCTCGCCATGGAACGGATTGCCGGCGCTCAAATCGAGAGTGATGTCATAGTTCAGCACATCGACAGAATCTACCGCTTGGCCTTGTGCCTTGAAACCGCACAACACCAAGAGTATCACCACGCAAAGTATTTTCACACGATTCATATTGATTCTAAAATAAAATGCAAAATTACAAAAAAAAATGAAAAATGAAAAATGAAAAATGAAAAAAACGCTCAATTCGCAAAAAATGCTGACGAAAAACAATATAAAACCGTTTTCTCCGTTATAATCGACATGAGAAAGAAGACGATAATCCTAATCCGCTTGATGGCGCTCCTGCTTGTGGCTGGCATGGTCTGTACAGCGTGCGGTAGCAGTGTTAACATGCACAAACACAGCCGAAGCAACTGTGACTGCCCCTCTTTCTAGTGATGAATGATGAACGCGGAGGAACGTTATAGGAAGATATTGTCCAATCACCTTCCGCCGGATAAGGTGGTGCACGACTGTCAGGGAGAGAATCTCCTTTTATCGGCGGTGGATTGGGTCTATGGATATCTCTTCCGCTACAAAGTCCACTTCCACATCACCCTCGAACGGACCTCCAAACTCGGCGATTATCGCTGCCCACGCCCCGACCATACTTTCCATGAAATCTCCATCAACGGCAACCTCAACCCCTACTTCTTCCTCTGGGTCTTCCTTCACGAAGCCGCCCACCTCGAGACTCATTTGAAATACAAGGATGTACAGCCCCATGGCCACGAATGGCAGGAGGAATACCGCCAGCTGCTCGTCGCCCATGCCGACCTCTTCCCGTCCGACCTCCAGATGCTGCTCAAGAAATACACTCGCCGCATCCCTCTGTCGCATCCCGTGGCCAAGGAGATTGAGAACTCCCTGCACCGCTACGATGCCGACTACGACCCCGACGACCGCCCCCTCACCCTCGACGACCTGCAGCCTGGCGACCGATTCGCACTGAAACAGAAGCCCGACCTTCTCTTTGAGGCCCTCGAACACCGCCGCACCCGCTGGCTCTGCCGCGAACTCCACTCCCACCGCCAGTACCTCGTCAGCGGCGCCGCACAGATAATAAGGAAATAGGTAGATTATGCAGATAGGAAAATATAAATGCACTTCAACATTCCCGTCCACTTCAACTTGGAATAAAAAAAATTTGGTGGTTCCGTTTTTATTTTGTATCTTTGACTCTTCAAAGAACGCACGAAAAATATAGTAAATAATAATAATCAAACAGTTACAATAAAATGAAAGTCTTAGTTTTAAACTGCGGAAGTTCATCGATCAAGTATCAGCTGATCGACATGGCAAACAATGCTCAGGTGATGGCCAAGGGTCTGCTGGAGCGTATCGGTCTGGAAATGGGCGAGTTCACCCACAAGTGGAACGGTCAGAAGCACTATGAGCAGCTGCCCATTCCCAACCACACCGAAGGTATCAAGATTGTCCTCAAGGCTCTCACCGACCCCCAGATTGGCGTCATTAAGGATCTCAAGGAGATTGGCGCTGTCGGCAACCGCGTGGCCCACGGCGGAGAAATCTTCAAGGAGAGCTGCCTCGTCAACGACAAGGTCATCGAGCAGATTAAGAGCCTCGAGCACCTGGCTCCCCTGCACACCCCCGGCAACCTCGCCGGCATCTATGCCATGCGCGAAGTGCTCCCCGGCGTGCCCCAGAGCGTCGTCTTCGACACCGCCTTCCACAGCACTCTGCCTCCCAAGAGCTTCCTCTATGGCCTGCCCTACGAGATGTATGAGAAATACGGCATCCGCCGCTACGGCTTCCACGGCACCAGCCACAAGTTCGTCGCCGAGAAGGCCGCCAAGATGATTGGCAAGGACTGGAACGACCTGAAGATTATCTCCTGCCACCTCGGCAGCGGCGCCTCCATTGCCGCCATCGACCACGGCAAGAGCGTCGACACCACCATGGGTATGACCGCCCTCGAGGGTCTCATCATGGGCTCGCGCTGCGGCGACGTCGACCCCGGTGTCCTCCTCTACCTCATGGACCAAGGCTACGACAGCAAGGCCCTCACCAAGTTGCTCTACAAGCAGAGCGGCCTCATCGGCATTAGCGGCGACAAGCAGGACATGCGCGACATCCGCGCCGGTCGCGATGCAGGCGACGAGCGTGCCACCTACGCCTTCGATATGTTCGCCCTCCGCGTGAAACGCTACATCGGCGGCTACATGGCCGAGATGGGCGGATGTGACATCCTCCTCTTCACTGGCGGCATCGGCGAGAACGCCTGGTTCATGCGCCGTCCTATCCTTGAGAACATGGAATGCCTCGGCATCAAGATTGACTTCTCCAAGAACGACAACGTCATGGGCGAGGATGTCATCCTCTCCACTCCCGACTCGAAGGTCACCACCGTCGTCGTCACCACCGACGAGGAGTACGTCATCGCCAGCGACACCTACAAGCTCGTTACCAAGTAATCCGCTGTTTGTGGGTGAGTAATAGTGGGTAGCATTTGGAACAGATGCTACCCACTTTTCACAAAAAACAAATAATCTTATGGAAGTCCGCGAAAAAAAGAGCCATCTTTGGAAGAACCTCCTCTACACCTTCTTGGGCACCACCCTCTCCATTGTCCTCACCTTCGGCACCAGTCAGTGGTTGGCACTGAAAAAACAAAAGGAAGAACGTCAACTCACTGCCCTGATGGTGATGGGCAACATCGAGAAGTTCGCCCAAAAGATTGACCAGATTGCTGCCCAGTTCGAGTGGCGCGACACTCTGGCTACCTACATGCTGAACGTCCCGATGGACTCGCTCGATAGCGAGCACTGCTCAGAGATGCTGAAGACCATGCCCCCGTTTATCATACTCTCGTATGACAAATCAGTGGAGAATGTCTTCTCCAACTCCATCGAAACGTGGAAAAACATGGGCAACTTCGGCTTCATTGACAATGTCGGAACCTGTTTCTCCGAGATGAACACCGTCGAGGAGTTGTATGGCGAGGCTGTGAAAAAATATACCGACCTGCTAAATAGAGTCAAGTTGAACCATTCCGACTATCCGGGGAAAACACTTGCCTCCAAACTGCTGAACAACAACGAATACCGCACCTTGATTGCGGGATTCCACAGTCAGGCCCAGTATTATCGCTATTTTGCGGCTCAAATGCGTATACTGAACGCCACTAACATGCGGATGATAGATATCTCGGAAGAGGAGGTGATGCAGTTTGTCCACGAGAACGAAGAAATTCTTCGGGCATTCGGTCAGAATGAAAAACCCGCCGACTACCGCACCCCACGCCTCGACATCGACAGCCTCCCCGACTTCCAAACCTGGATAAGAAAGAAGCAATGAAGAGATTGGCCATAATAGCATTGCTATTTTTTCCGCTGGCGGCGGTGGGACAGAACGCCAAGAGCGAGCCGCTCTTCAACCAGGCGGTGGAGAAGAGCGTCGTGGGGCAGTACGAGGAGGCCATCAAGCTGCTGCACAAAGCTCTCGACATCGACCCCGCCTACGCCGAAGCCTGGCTGCTGCTGGGTAACCAGCATATGGCGCTGTTGGACTATAAGACCGCGCGCGACTGCTACCAGCGCTGCCTCGACCTCAACCCCAAGAGTACACGCTGGCAGCAGGAGGCTCGCGACGGCATCCGCACCGCCGAATGGCGCCAGCATGCCATCGAGTACCCCGTGCCCTACCATCCCATCAACCTCGGTCCCAACGTCAACACCTCGGCCGACGAGTACCTGCCGGCCCTCACCGCCGACTACCGCACCCTCGTCTTCACCCGTCGCTCGCCCCGCAACGCCCTTACCGAGCGCGGATTGCCGCAGGAGGAGGACTTCTACATCTCGTACTACGACACCATGGAGCTCGTCTTCGGCCCTGCCGAGCGCATGCCCGAGCCCCTCAACAGTCACGGCAACGAAGGCGCCCAGACCATCTCGCACGACGGCCGCATCGTCATCTTCACCGCCTGTGGCCGCAGCGGCGAGCGCACGGGTTGCGACCTCTATATGAGTGTCCGTCACGGCGACCGCTGGGGCAAGCCCCAGAACCTCGGCGCTCCTGTCAACAGCGTCTACTGGGAGTCCTTCCCCTCGCTCTCCATCGACGGCTACACCCTCTATTTCGCCTCCAACCGCAGCGGCGGCTATGGCGGCACCGACATCTGGTATTGCACCCTCGAAGAGGGCCGCTGGAGCAAGCCGAAGAATATGGGGCCTACGGTGAATACCAAGGGCAACGAGACGGCGCCCTACATCCATTTCGACGACAAGACGCTCTATTTCGCCTCCGACGGCCATCTCGGCATGGGTGGTATCGACCTCTATATGGTCAAGCGCACCAGCGACAGCACTTGGGGCGAGGCCAAGAACCTCGGCTACCCCATCAACACCCCCGGCGACGAGAACAACCTCATCGTGGCCCCCGATGGCCGCACCGCCCTCTTCTCCTCCGACCGCTCCGACGGCTATGGCCAGCAGGACCTCTACTCCTTCGTCATGCCTGCCCCCGTGCGTCCAGAACGCATCACCTTCATCGACCCCATGCTCCAGGCCGAAAACCTGCTGACGCTGGGCGACACCGTGACGCTCAACAATATCCATTTCCACACCGCCAGCGCCGAGCTCTATGAGGCCTCCAAGGCCGGCCTCGACCGCCTGGCCGAAGCCCTGCTGCGTCACCCGCGCCTGCGCCTCGAAGTGGGCGGCCATACCGACGCCGTGGGCAAGGACGAGGATAACCTCCTCCTCTCTGAGCGTCGCGCCAAAGCGGTCTACGACTACCTCATCGAGCGTGGCGTCCCCGCCGACCGCCTCACCTATCGTGGCTATGGCGAGACCCTCCCCATCGCCACCAACGACACCCCCGAGGGTCGCGCCCAGAACCGCCGCACCACCCTCACCCCCCTGAAATAAATGTAATATATAGGTTAAAAGCCAGCCTCTGGAAGCACTCCAGAGGCTCTTTTCTTCGTTTGTTCGCCATTGGTTCTTCGTCATTTCTTTGTTAAAAAACAAAGAAGTAACAAAGAAGTAACAAAGAAATGCACTATAAAACACTAAGAGAGAGTAGATTATAGAAAACCGCCTGTGACGGTGTGCCACAGGCGGTCTGTTTGATTCTATTATTTTGTAAATCAGTTATTTCTGGAAGAGTTTCTGCCAGTTTTTGTATTCGCGGTTCTTCCAGTCGCCGTTGTGGTAGGCGTAGGAGACGATGGCGGGGATGACGGTGGTGCCTTCGGCGTAGACCATCTGCTGCAGTTCCTCGCTCACCTTGCCCCAGCTGCCGGCCTCGAGGAGGGTGGAGGAGGAGCAGGCGCCGTCGCGGACGTCGGCTACGGTAATCTGGATGGCGTACTTGTGCATGGGCACCTCCTTGCCGAGGATTTCGGCGCAGACGACGGTGTCCTGGGCGAAGTTCTTGGGGGTGCCGCCGCCGACCATGAAGAGGCCGCTCTCGGGGCTGTTCATCTTGATTTCGGTGAGCTCGAGGAAGTCGGCCACGCTGTCGATGCTGACATAGGGCTTGCCGGCATGCTTGCGAATCCACTGGTGCTTGCCGATGCCGAAGCCGGCGCTGCTGTCGCTGAAGGCGGGGCAGAAGATGGGCACGCCGCACTCGTAGCAGGTCTGGATGAGGCTGTCTTTCTTCACGCCGTGGCCGTTGGCGAGCCATTTGCCCACCTCGTAGAGGAACTCGCGGCTGGAGTAGGGACGGGGCTCGAGGAGGTCGGCGACGTCGCAGGTGGCCTGGTCGCAAGCCTGCAGCTCCTCTTCGTCGATGAAGGTGTCGTAGATGCGGTCGATGTAGAGCTCGCGGAGCTTGGTGTCGGGGATGACGTTCTCCTTGGTGCCGATGTAGTGCTTGTAGCCGAGGGCCTCGAAGAGGTCCATGTCGATGATGGAGGCGCCGGTGCTGACGACGGCGTCGATCATCTTGTTGCGCACCATGTCGACATACACCTGCATACATCCGGCAGCGCTGGTGGAGCCGGCGATGGTGAGGATGTTGGTGCAGTCCTTCTCGGCCAGCATCTGGCAGAGGATGTCGGCGGCACGGGCGGTGTCGCGGCTGGTGAAGCTCATGTGGCGCATGGCATCGATAAGCTCGGTGCTGTCATACTTCTTGATGTCAATGTGCTTGACGGTTTCTTTCAGGAGGTCTTTCTTTTCCATATGATTGTTATTATTCTTTTTTCTAGTTAAATACAACGTGGAATATACTGTTTTATTGTGCCAGTTAGTTTTTTATTTGTCGATGCGGTGGAGGGTGACGGTGATTTCTTTGGTGGCGGTGCCTAGGATACTATTTTCAGGCCGACGATGGAGGCGGTGAGGGTGGTGATGAAGAAGAGGCGCCAGAAGGTGGCGGGTTCGTGGAAGATGAGGAGGCCGACGAGTACGGAGCCGAGGGCGCCGATGCCGGTCCATACAGGGTAGGCGGTGCCGATGGGGATGGTTTCGGCGGCTTTGGCCAGGAGCACGGCGCTGAGGACGTAGAAGAAGGCGAAGCCTCCCATCCACTCCCAATAGGGCAGACCTTCCAGTCCCCTGGTTTTCCCCAGGCAGAAGGCAAAGCCTACCTCACAGAGGCCGGCGAGTATGAGGATAATCCAGTTCATGACTGTTTTATTTTAAAGAGTTTCCTGGCGCTGGTGGTGGTGACGTCGGCCACCTCGTCGAGGCTGATGCCGCGGAGGTCGGCGATGCGCTGTGCAATGAGGGGTATATAGGAGGGCTCGTTGCGCTGGCCGCGGTGGGGGACAGGGGAGAGGTAGGGGGCGTCGGTCTCGAGCACAAGGCTTTCGAGGGGGACGGTGGCGGCGATGGTGCCAAGGGCGGCGTTTTTGAAGGTGGCCACACCTCCTACACCCAGATGGAAACCCATCTCGATGGCTTTGTAGGCCTCCTGCAGGCTGCCGCCGAAGCAGTGCATCACGCCCCGATAACGGGGACGGTTGAGACGTTTGAGGAGACCGAAGAGTTCGTTGTAGGCTTTGCGCACATGAAGACAGACGGGCAACTGTAGTTCTTCGGCCCACTGCATCTGACGCAGGAGGACTTCCCGCTGCTGCTCGAGGTAGGTGGTGTCCCAGTAGAGGTCGAGCCCTATTTCGCCAACGGCGACGTAAGGTGAAAGGTGAGAGGTGATAGGTGAAAGGTGAAATAGGCGGTCGTGAACGATGGCGAGTTCCTGCTCAAAGTCTTCTTTCACGGAGGTGGGATGGAGTCCCATCATCTGATGAAGGTATTGTGGATACTGCGTGGCAAGGAGTTCCTGGCGGTCGTGGTTCTGGCTGTCGATGGCGGGAAGGAGGAGGGTGTCGACACCTGCGTCGAGGGCGCGCTGCAAGGCTTGCGGGCGGTCGTCGTCGAAGGCCTCGTCGTAGAGGTGGCAGTGGGTGTCGAGGAATTGCATAGTGTTTAGGTTTTTCCAGGATGTCCTAGGAAGACCTAGGATTTCCTAGGCTTTTTCTTGAATTATTTCGGTGAGGAGGTCGTAGAACTGGAGGAGTCGGGGGTTGTCGGCGAGGAGACAGCGCTGGGAGTCGATGGTTTTCTGGTCGTGGCGGCGGGCAGGACCTGTCTGTTGCGGCCAAAGGGGGCCGTAGTCCATCTTGCGGACGGTGCCTTCGGCCAGTGGCCGGAGAATGGAGAAGTCAATGCCGTGCTGCTCGAGGGTCTCCTGGGCAAGGGCGTTGATGGCGTTGCCGAAGTTGTTGACGAAGACTGCTGCGAGGTGTGCCCAGCGGCGCTGCTCGAAGTCGAGGTGGTGGAGATGGGCGCTGACGGGAGAGAAGAGAGCTTCGATTTCTTGCAGCACTTTCGGCGTGGAGCCTTCGATGCAGAGGGGCAGGCGAGAGTAGTCCATGGCGATGTCGCGCACGAACGTCTGGGGAGACCAGACGACGCCGTAGCGGCGCGAGACAGCTTTGAGAACGGTGGCGGGGGTGCTGCCGGAGGTGTGGAGGACGAGGGCGTCGGGGAGCCGCAGATCGAGGGCTAGGTCGTAGAGTGCGTCGTCGTTGACGGCGAGGAGGTAGACATCGGATTGGCTGTCGAGGTGTTTCACGTTGTCGATGGGCTGTGCTCCGATGCGAGAGGCCAACAATGCAGCATGGTCGAACTCGCGGGAGAGAACCTGCCGAATGGGGAGGCCAGCCTGGTGTAGGGCCAGGGCAAGATGTGTGGCCACGTTGCCTGAGCCAATAATGGATAGGGTGCTGATGCTGTTAGTATTCGTCTTCTTCAAAGAAAAAGTCCTCCTTGGTGGGATAGTCGGGCCAAATATCTTCGATGCTTTCATATTGGTCGCCTTCATCCTCGATTTCCATGAGGTTTTCGACGACTTCCATAGGTGCGCCGGTGCGTTGGGCGTAGTCGATAAGTTCTTCTTTGGTTGCGGGCCAGGGCGCGTCTTCCAGTTTCGATGCTAATTCAAGTGTCCAATACATACTATGCTATGTTCTTTCCTTCAAATAATCACGAAATTACAATGTAATAATCTCGTTGTATGATGGTTGCGTTATTTTTATGTGCTGAAAATTTTTGCAAAGGTACATCTTTTTCCAATACCTGCAAATTATTTTTTCATTTTTTTTCGCTTTTCGTTTTATGCTTTTTATTTCTCGCTGATATACAGGTCTTCCTGTTTGCCATCCAGGACAACGATGCGGCGGGCGAGGACGAAGAGGTAGTCGGACAGGCGGTTGAGGTAGCGGAGGATGACATCGTCGATTTGTACCTCGCGGGAGAGTGTGACGACACAACGCTCGGCGCGGCGGCAGACGGTACGGGCAACATGGCACTGGGCGCCCGTGAGGTTGCCACCGGCGATGACAAAATTCTGCAGCTTAGGCAGTTGGTCCATGATAAGGTCGATTTGGCGTTCGAGCATCTCGACTTCTTCCTCGGCAAGTTGGGGGAGGCGGGCATAGATGTCCTTGTCCTCGGTGGCCAGAAGGGTCTGGAGGGTGAAGAGGTTGTGCTGGACAGCCTTCAGTTCGTCGTAGTAGCCGCCTTGGAAGGGACGAATCATTTCGGCGAGGAGGCCAATGTGCGAGTTGAGTTCGTCGACGGTGCCGTAGGCCTCTACGCGATGGTCGTCTTTATTCACGCGGCTGCCGCCCACGAGGGAGGTGGTGCCACGGTCGCCGGTTTTGGTGTAGATCATGTAACGGTTAAAGTTTAACGTTAAAAGATTATATTTTCTCCACACTCTTCACTTCGGGGATGACGCGTTTGAGTGCCTGCTCGATGCCCTGTTTGAGGGTTTGCATGGCGTGGGGGCAGGTGCCGCAATGGCCTTTGAGGCGGACGATGACGACGCCTTCGGCGGTCATGTCGACATATTCCACGTCGCCGCCGTCCTGCTGGAGATAGGGACGTATCTGGGCGAGAGCGTTTTTGACTTTTTGTTCGATGGCGGGTTTTTCTAAATCAGTCATGACAATTTTCAGTTTTCGATTTTCAGTTTACAAATTTCCTTGATGGTGTTATGTGCGAGGGTGTCGAAGGCTTCGCGGACGGGGTCGTGGGTGTTGGCGGGGTCGAATAGCGCCACGGGGCGGCCGCTGTCGCCACTCTCAGCGATGCTCTGCACCAGAGGAATCTCGCCAAGCAGGGGGATGTTCATCTCGTCGGCGAGCTTGCGGCAGCCGCCGTTGCCGAAGATGTAATATTTATTGTTGGGCAGCTCGGCAGGGGTGAACCAGGCCATATTCTCGACGAAACCGAGGACGGGGATGTTGACGGCCTCGTTGCGGAAGAGCTCGACGCCGCGCACCACATCGGCGAGAGCCACCTGCTGGGGGGTGCTGACGATGATGGCGCCGGAGACGGGGATGGTCTGGGCGAGGGTGAGCTGTATGTCGCCGGTTCCCGGGGGCATATCGACGACCATGTAGTCAATCTCGTCCCACCAGGTCTCGGTGAGAATCTGCTTGAGGGCGCCACTGGCCATGGGGCCACGCCAGGCGAGGGCCTTGGAGGCGTCGACGAAGAAGCCGACGGACATGAGCTTGATGCCGTAGCGCTCGATGGGGAGCATGTAGGTCTTGTCGCCCACGCGGTGGCCATAGACCTCTTCCTCGCTGATGCCGAACATGATGGGGATGGAGGGCCCGTAGATGTCGGCGTCGACGAGTGCCACTTTGGCGCCCGTTTTGGCGAGGGAGACTGCCAGATTGGCAGCCACGGTGCTCTTGCCCACGCCGCCCTTGCCGGAGGCCACGGCGATGATATGGTGGATGTTCTTGAAGACTTCCTTAAACTCCTCCTTGGGGTCGGGCTGCGGACGGGAAGTGAGGTTTATCTCCACTTCGGCGTTGCGGTCGACGAGTTCGTGGATGGCGTTGATGCAGTCGTCGCTCATCTTTTTCTTCATGGGGCATGCGGGGGTGGTGAGCACGAGGTCGAAGGAGACCTTCATGCCGTCGACTTTGATGTTCTCAATCATGCCGAGGGAGGTGAGACTCTGGCCGAGGTCGGGGTCGTTGACATGGCCGAGGGCCATTTCTATCTGTGTTGTCGTTATCATTTGCTAAATATTTCTTGCAGTTTCTGTTCTAATTGTTGTCCCCGCAAATTCCGTGCCAAGATTTTGCCGTCGGGTCCGACGAGCACGGTGGAGGGGATGGAGGAGATGCCGTAGAGCTTGCCGCCAGCAGAAGACCATCCGCGGAGGTCGCTGACATGGTTGGGCCAGGAGAGGTGGTCGTCGGCGATGGCTTTGAGCCAGGCGTCGCGGTTGTTGTCGAGCGAGACGCTAAAGATTTCGAAACCACGGTCGTGGAAGAGGCTATAGAGGCGGACGACATTGGGGTTCTCCATGCGGCAGGGGCGGCACCAGGAGGCCCAGAAGTCGATGAGAACCACCTTGCCACGTAGGTCGGAGAGGCGGCGGAGCTTGCCGTTGGGGTCGTTGAGTTCAATGTCGGGGGCATCCATGCCGGGCAGGAGGAGGGTGGACAGGCGGCTGTCGAGGTGTTTGACGAAATCGTCGTTGGGCCACTGGGAAATGAGGGCGTCGCGGATTTTCTTATAGAGGAGGGCGTGCTGCTCAAAGGAGTTTTCGAAGTAGGTGACGAGGAAAGCGCTCATGAGGACACCGGGGTTGGCATCGAGGAGCGCTTCGAGGCGATTGGCGATGAGGTCGGTCCGCTGGCTCTGAACAAGTTCTGTAATCAGGTTGGTGTAGCTTTTATAGAGGGTCATGTTGCTGGAGCCTTTGGCGGAAGTGAGGTTGAAATGGTTGAGCGTCGGCATATAGTCAACCTCGAGGGAGATGTTCTCTTTGGGGAGCAGGATGACGTGGAGGAGGGGACCGTTTGACGAGGGGAGCAGTGAGAGACCAAGAAAATGCGGGGAGTAGGTGTAGCGCGAGAGGATGATGCGTCCGTTCTTGTCGGGAGTGAGGGTGTCGACGGCGACAAGGCGACCGCCCTGCGGTTCACTGACCACGATGCGGGTGCCGTTCTCCAAACCCCGGAAGGTGCAACTCAGCTTGCTTTCCTGGGCGGAAGCACTGGAAAGGAATAAGGCGAAAAGGGTTACCAAGGCGAAAAGGAGTCGTTTCATAATGGGGATGATTCGTTATTTCTTTTTGGATTAAGTATCGTTTTTGTCGGTTTTATTGCATTTTTTTCAATTGTTTCACATCTTCGTCTTCGGGGAGGTAGATGCGGTAGAAGACCTCTTGTCCGAAGAGGAATTCCCCGATATGGGCTTTGACGATGGTGCGGATGAGGTGTCGCTGGGCGTCGAGGCTGGGCTTGTCGAGGGGAATGCCTGCTTCTTCGCCAAGGGCAACGATGCGCTGGATGAGAGCTTCGGAAACGGAGAAACGGTCGCAGAAAATGTCGGGGGAGGGATATTTTTGCTGCAATTCTTCGGCATGGAGGCGCACCTGCTCGAAGGCTACTTTCAGAAAGATTCCACGGGCCGACAGCCGGTTGTAGTATGCGAAAGTAGGGTCTTTCCGGTAGGGGATGAGTTGGTCGGGGAAGATGCCTCCGCCACCGTAAACAATACGGCCGGAAGAGGTGTAGTAGGGGGTGGAGTCGGTGATGTGCAGTGTGGGATTGTCGGCATAGGACTCAGTCACCAGTTGTTCCAGATAGTCGCGATAGTATTCGTCGGTACCTTGTCCGTAGGGGCGTTGGATGGAGCGGCCAGAGGGGGTGTAGTAGCGGGCAATGGTGAGTAGCACGGAGGAGCCGTCTTTCAAATCGAACTCGCGTTGCACGAGCCCTTTTCCGAAGGTGCGGCGGCCGACGATTGTGGCGCGGTCATTGTCCTGGAGGGCTCCGCTGACCACTTCGCTGGCGGAGGCGGAATTCTCGTCGACGAGGACGGTGACCTTGCCTTCAGTGAAGAGGCCTCCACTGTGGGCCACGATATTTTCGCGGCGTTGGTGAGCCCCTTGGGTGTAGACTATCAGGCTGCCTTTGGGCAGGAGCTCGTTGGCGATGCCGATGGCCGACTCAAGGGAGCCGCCGGTGTTGCCGCGGAGGTCAAGGATAAGGCTCTTCATGCCTTTGTAGATAAGCGTATTAAGGGCATTGTGGAACTCTTCGTAGCTCGTGGTGGAGAAGGTGGAGAGAATGATGTAACCGGTGGTTTTGTCAATCATGTCGCTATATACCACGGTTTTGTGCATGACCAACCCTCTGCGGATGGTGAAATTGAGAGGTGTTGAGAGTCGTTTGATGGAGATGTCCACCTTTGAGCGGCTGGGACCGCGGAGCCTTGCCACCACGGAGTCGGCAGGCATTTTCACGCCGCTGACGGGTACACCGTCGACTTTCTCGATAAGGTCGCCCGGAAGGATGCCGGAGGCTGAGGAGGGACCGTCGTCGAGCACTTGGCCGACATAGACGCTGTCGCCTTCATAGTGCAGTATGATGCCGACGCCTTCGAAGTTGCCGCGCATGATTTCATCGGAGCGCTCGGTTTCGCGGGCCGAGAGGTAGATGCTATGGGGGTCGAGTTCGTTGAGGATGGCGGCAATCATGTCGTCACCCACCGAGTCGGCGTTGATGATGTCCACATAGTTTTTCTGCACGAGATCGAGCACCTCGCCGATTTTCTCGTTCATCGTGACATATTCCTGTTTGGTGGAGAAATGGGAAGCGGACATGACGCCGATGATTATTCCGAGAACCATGGCGATGAGAATGAGGATTCGATTGCTGGTGTTGGTATTTTTCTGTTCGGAATCCATAAGAGTCTATTTTTGTACCGCCGCACGGCTCTGATTGACAACCCAGACGCCGACGAAGACGAGGATGGCGGCGGTGACTTTGGTGGCTGTGAGGTGGTCGAGGCCTGTCCAGATGGCTGCGGCGATGGCGATGATGGGCTGGAGGTAGCCGTACATGCTCACCAGCGTGGGCCGGATGCGTTTCTGTCCCACAGGTATGAGGTAATAGGCGATAAAGGTGGAGAAGAAAATCATGAACCCTATCTCCCACCACACCTGCGAGGAGACGAGGGCAAACTCGGTTGACGACAGCTTGGGGAGACTGAAAGGCAGCGACACGAGGAAGGAGACAAGGAACATCCACTTCATCGAGGTGACGACGGAATAGCGGCCGATGAGGTTGCGGCAGGTGCCCAGGTAGAGGGCAAAAACGATATAGTTGGCAAAGCAGAACATGATGCCGACGGGTTCTGTCTCCGACGGACCGTTGCTGCCGAAAGTGCTCTGGAGGATGAGCCATAGGATGCCGCCGAAGCTGAGGGCCACGCCGAGGGCTTTCTTCCAAGTGATGGGCTCTTTGAGGAAGATGGCGGCGACGAACATGGTGAAGATGGGCGTCGTCGTGCTCATCACCGAGAGGTCGACGGGTGTGGTATGGGCAATGGCGTGAAGGAAGGTGAGCTGCGGGAGGAAGAGGCCGAGAATGCCGGCACCCGCCAGCTTCAGCAGGTCTTTCTTCGGCACATGCTCTTTTGGGGAGAACAGCGACAGCAGCCAGAACAGACCGCCCGCTATCAGCGCCCGCATGGAGAAAAGCACAATAGGCTCGATGTGGCCTTCGATGGCGATATCGCGGCATACCACGACGTTGATGCCGAAAATGACATAGGCCCCAGCCGCCGCCAGATGTCCGATAGCTATGCTCCTGTTGACCCTCATTCTATCAGGCTTCCTGCATCAGTTTGAGAAGGTCCTGTCCGATGTCACGGCGGTAGTATTTGCCGTTCCATTCGATAGCCTGCGAGCGGTTGTAGCTTTTTAGCAACGCTTCCGGCAGGCTGGGAGCCAGCGCCGTGGTGCAGATGACACGTCCGCCGTTGGTCAGCAGGCGTCCTTTGCCGTCGCGCTTGGTTCCACAATGGAAGACGAGGGTGTCGTCGTCGGTACCGAGGGCGATGACATCGCCTTTCTTGTAACTCTCAGGATATCCGCCGGCCACCATCATCACACAGGCGGCACTTCGTGGGTCAACCTCGAGGGAGCAGCCGTCGAGGTCGCCGCGGGCGGCATTCTCGAAGAGGTGCACAATGTCGCTTTTGATGCGTGGGAAGACGCTTTCGGTCTCGGGGTCGCCCATGCGGACGTTGTATTCGATGACGTAGGGGTCGCCGCTGGCGGGGTCGGAGGGGTCGATGCCGCAACACATCAGGCCGATGAAGATGAATCCACAGTAGGAAATCTTTTCGTCGCGCAGACCTCGCACCGTGGGCTTCACGATGCGGTCTTCTACCTTCTTCATGAAAGCCTTGCCGGCGAAGGGCACGGGGCTTACGCTTCCCATGCCGCCGGTGTTGAGGCCGGTGTCGCCTTCGCCGATGCGCTTGTAGTCCTTGGCGGCGGGCAGCATGAGATAATGCGTGCCGTCGGTGAGCACAAAGACACTCATCTCGATGCCGGAGAGGTACTCCTCGATGACCACAGAGGCCGAAGCGTCGCCGAACTTATGGTCGCAGAGCATCTCGCGCAGGTGGGCCTTGGCAGTGGCCAGGTCGGGCTCGATGAGAACGCCTTTGCCTGCTGCCAGGCCGTCGGCCTTCAGCACGTAGGGAGGCTGCAAAGTCTCGAGAAAACGCTCGCCGTCGGCCAGCGTGGCTTCGGTGAAGGTCTGGTAGCGTGCCGTGGGAATATTGTGGCGCTGCATGAAGGCCTTGGCATAATCCTTGCTGCCTTCGAGCATGGCACCCTGCTTGGAGGGGCCGATGACCATCACGTTGCGCAGCAGCGGCTGCTTGGCGAAGTAGTCGGCGATGCCCGCCACCAGCGGAGCCTCGGGACCCACCACCAGCATATCGACACGATGGCTGATGACAAACTGTCCCACAGCCTCGAAGTCGTTGATATCCAGGCTTACATTCTCGCCCACGGCTGCCGTGCCGGCGTTGCCGGGAGCAATGTAGAGTTGACTGCATTGATCGCTCTGAGCAATCTTATAAGCGATGGCGTGCTCGCGTCCGCCCGAACCCAGTAGCAATATATTCATCTCGTTACGTTGTTTATGTTTTTTACATTTAAAATGCAAAAATACATAATCTTCGCGACATGACAAAATATTTTTTACAGAGGCTTCGGGTCGTAGGTCTGAAAAACGAGGAGTGGTCCGTCGGCAGAGAGGGAGAAGGTGTCGGCGAGGGCGGCGTTGAGGGTGCCCTGCCACCAGGGGGAGAGGGTTGCACCGTCGAGGGGCCACTGGAGGCCGGTGGCGGTGACGTGGGTACGGGGGTCGAGAGTGAAGAGGGAGACCTGCTGACGGAGGAAACTCGGGTAGATGCGGGTTCCGATGTGGTACTGGAAGCGGCCATGGTCGGTGAGCATCTCGAGGTGGATGCCTGGGTACTCGCTGGCGAAGGTGTCGAGGTAGGAGATGTTGCCCAGGGTGTGGTCTTCACGGCGGCCAGTGGCACCGAGAATTGAGAATTGAGAATCGATGATTGAAAATTTCTGGGTGGCCCACTGCATGGCTTTGTGGAGGTCGTTGTAGTCCTGCTCGGCGACATGAATCCAACGGTCGCCTAGTACCTGTTTGGTTTCGTCTGTCAGGGAGTCGCCATCTCCGATGACTACAAAGGGAATGGAAAATTGATAATTGAAAATAGTAAATTGGGAGTAAGCGGAGTCGCAGCAGACCACGAAGTCGGCCTCGCGCAAGGTGCGGAGGGGAATTTCGTGGGTGGGGAAGTCGCCCGCAGCGAGGATTACGATATGCTTTCTTTTTTCCATCGGATGATACCTAATATGCAGAAGATACAGAAGACCACGTAGAGGAGGGCTGAGGCATAGTTACCGGAGAAGTAGAAGAGCAGGACGGTCATGGGGTTGACAATAATCCAGCAAATCCACTGCTGCCACCATTTCTGCGAGACCATGAACATGCCGACGATGGAGATGCCGGCGGTGAGGCTGTCGAGGAAGAACTCCACCTCTGGTGCAACGTTCTCGTAGAGCCGTTCGTTGAGGTTGGTGAGAAGCCAGAAGAACAGGCCTGACAGGGCGAGTGCGGCAAGGATGAGCCAGGGCCAATAGCGTCGTGGACAGGATGTGGTGGGGCGGTCTTCCTTGTCTCTTTTCCCAAGGATGCCGCGCCAGACGAGGAGTCCATAGATGGACATCACGAAGTTGTAGCAGCAAAGGGCGCCGTTGGCATAGATACCGGAAGTGAAGTCGATGGCAATATAGAAAGCCGACATCAGCAGACTCAACGGCCAGAACCATCGGTCTGCCCTGTATTCGCTGACGATAAAGAACAGACCGATGATTGCGCCGATGATGTCTAATGTATTCAATGCGTTAATGCGTTATCATGTTATTGTGTTAGTCAACTAGAAGCGGTAGATGATACGGCCCATGAAGTTGATGCCGGGCTGCTGGAGCCAGGCGCGGTCGTGGTAGTAGCCGTACCACGAGGCGTCGTCGCTGAAGTAGTCGCCCACCCAGGCGTTGAGGCGGTACTGGTGGTCGAGCAGGTTGTTGACCTGCAGCTGGGCCTCGATTTGCTTGGTTCCGCCGAGGTGCCAGATGTAGGAGGCTTTGAGGTTGAGGAGGAAGTAGGGGTCGATGGCGTAGCACTCGCGCGAGGTGTTGTCGGCGTACTGCTTGCCGACGTATTTGCCGATGAGCTGTATTTTGGCGTCCTTGACGGGCATGAAGGTGGCGATGGCGGCGCCGACGACGGAGGGCGAGAGGGAGAGGTTGGTGTTGGCGGTGACGGTCTGGAGGACGGTGTCGCCGTCGGCAAAGTCGGTGTAGGTGAAGTCGAAGGCCTTGTTCTGGCTCAGGGTGAGGTTGGCGTCGAAGCGGAACCAGTCGACGGGCTGGTAGCCGGCCTGGAGCTCGATGCCGAGACGGTAGCTCTTCTCGATGTTCTCCATCAGCGCGTAGCCGCTGCTGCTGACGTCGCCGTTGGGGGTCATCTGGTCGCGGTAGAGCATGGCGTAGAGGTTGGCGCTGAAGTTCCAGCGGGCGGAGGCTATCTGGTAGCCGAGCTCGAGGTCGAGCATGGTTTCGGGGCGGATGGTGTCGCCGCTGCCGATGGCGTCCTTGATGTCGCTGCGGCGCGGCTCGCGGTTGCTGATGCCGGCCACGAAGTAGGTGCGCTGGTTGTCGCTGATGCGGTAGTTGATGCCGGCCTTGGGGTTGAAGAAGAGGTAGTTGGCGTCGAAGTCCATGTCGAAGAGGTCGTCGGCATAGCCGTAGACTTTGTAGTTGACCATGCGCAGCTGCAGGTCGGCGTAGGCGTTGAGGTCGGCGTTGAAGTCGTAGTTGGCCTTGGCGTAGAGGGTGTTGTCGTATTTGTCGCCGTAGTTGCGGTACCACTCGTAGGGGGTGTCGAGGTGGACGGCGGTGTCGCGGAACCAGATGATGTTGCCGTAGTGCTCGCCGTCGTAGTAGAGGAAGTTGTCGCCGAAGGAGAGGCTGAGCCGCTCGCCGCTGTAGCGGGCGGAGAGGTTGGCGGTGTAGGCGTTGTTGTAGAGGTATTTGCGGGTGACGAGGTTGTGCTTCGCGCCGTCCTCGAGGGCGGTGAGGCCGTAGGCTTTGTATTTCTTGTTCTTCATCTGCTCGTAGTAGCCGTCGCCGTGGGTGAAATCGAAGGCGGCGTTGAGGCTCCAGTTGTCGGAGAGGAGGTGCGAGACATAGAGTTGGTAGTGGCGCTGCCAGTAGTTGTCGGTCTCGTTGGGGTAGTAGAGGGTTTTGCCGTCCATGGTGTAGGCGCCGGAGGGGTTGTAGGTGGGGTCGGCGTCGAGTTCGTAGTCGTAGGCGCCGTCCCAGGTGATGCCGGTGGTCTGGCTGCCGATGATGGTGAGGAGCTTGATCAGGGTGCGCTCGCCGTACCAACTGACGCTGCCGAAGAAGCTCTGCTGGTCGGTGCCCCAGGAGCGGATGTAGCCGTCGGAGGTCAGGCCGCTATAGGTGAAGTCGAAGGAGAGTCCGTTCTTGAGGATGCCTGTACCGGCGCTGAAGCTGTATTGGCGTGTGTTCCAGCTTCCGAAGCCCAGGTCGGCCTCGCCGTAGGGGTGGTTCTGGGCGTTGAGGGTCTGCATGTTGATGGCGGCGCCAAAGGCAGGACTGCCGCCGTTGCTGGCGCCCACGCCGCGCTGTATCTGCATGCTCTGGGCCATGCCTCCGAGGTTGGGGATGTTGTACCAGAACACCTCCTGGCTCTCGGGGTCGTTGAGGGTGATGCCGTTGATGTTGACGTTGATGCGGCTGCCGTCGACGCCGCGGATGCGGAGGGCTGTGGCACCCACGCCGCCGTTCTCGCCACTGGCCACCACGGAGGGTTGGGTTTCGAGCATGAAGGGCAGGCTCACCGCGGAGCGGGCCTCGTCGAGCTGTTCACGGTCGAGGGTGCTCGTGGTGAGCGGGGTCTTGTTGCTCACGCGGACGTCTTGGATCATTACCTCGTCGAGGGTGCGGACGGTGTCCTGGGCATGCAATGTTGAATGTTGAATGTTGAATGTTGAAAGTGCAAGCACGCAGCAGGCTATCATCTGCTTGCGGCTAGTCCTGGTGGCCTTGTAAAAAAGATAGCGACCACAACTATAGATGTGTTGTTTCATAATTTCATTCCTTACGCCGGCATTATCCGGATCAAGTTTCAGGGTATGTTCTCAGCACATTCATGCAATCAAGCAGTCAAGCAATCAAGCACTTATGAGCACCCCTATGCTCTTTTTGACGATGCAAAGATACGAAAGAGATATGGAATGGCAAAATTTTTTTTTATCGAAGTAAGGTGACGGTGCCCGTTTGGACGTTCCATTGTTCAGGGCGGTCGAGGGTGCGGTAGCGGAGATGCCAGACGTAGGCTCCCTGCGGGCAGGGTGTGCCGTTGTGGGTGCCGTCCCAGCCCTGCTCCAAATTGTGTGTACTGTAGACAAATAGTCCCTGGCGGTTGTAGATGGTGAGTTCGGCCTCGATGGCAGAGCCCAGAATGATGGTGAAGCGGTTGTTGGTGTTGGCGTCGGGGGTGAAGACATTGGGGGCAAAGAGGGCGGAACGGACGATGGGAATGGTTTGGAAAACGGTGTCGCGGCAGAAGTTGTTTTCGACGTCGAGAATGACGGTGACGCTGTCGTAATCATCGATAGGTACGGGATAGGTGATGCGTGGCAGGGAGTCGGGCAGGTGGACGGTGTCGTGCGTGGTGCCGTGAAGTACTAGGGTCCACACGTAATGGTTATATTTGCTGCCGTTGTCGTAGGCGTAGAGGATGTGTTTGTCGTAGGTGAGCACATCGGGATTTACTTCGAGTTGGATTTCGGGGAAGGCAGGTGGCGAAAGCCGTTTGGCGGTGGTGGAGGGGCAGAAGAGGGAGTCGCCATAGTAAGAGGTGAGGGAGTAGGTGACGGTAGTGTCGGGAGCGACCCATAGCTGACGGTCGGTCTCATGCTCTTCGAGGGCGGGGTCGTGGGGCGAAGAGCTCCAACTCCAGTAGGGTTTTTCAGTGCCGGCGGTGAGGAGATAGAGACCCATGCCGCAGTCGGGTTCCACTTCGATGTTCAGTGGGTCGACAGGCAACTGTAGGAGTTCGAGGTGGAGGATGGAGTCGCAGCCGTTGGCGGCGGTGAGGGTGTCGGTAAGGTTATGGAAGAGCGTGTCGTTGAGGTCAGGACTGACGGGAATGGTCTGTCCATGCCAGTAGTAGCGCCTATTGTAGCAGAAAGTGTCGGGAGGGAAATAGTAATGGGAGGAGGGCAGGGTGGAGAGGTGGAGGGTGTAGACGGTGTCACAGGTCTCGGGATAGTTGATTCTTATCGAGGGACCCACGGTGTCGCGGGAGTACCAAAGGCTGTCGAGCCATAGGAGAGAGTCACAGCAGGCGAGGTATTGGTCGGAGGGCGCCCAGGCATCGGGTGCCTCGATGACAAAGGTGGTGGTGTCGGTACATTGGCCGCCGTTGAGTCGCGCAATGAGGGTTACTAGGTAGGTGCCGGGATGCCGGTAGGTGTGGGTGGGTTGGTATTGGCCGCTGATGTAGCCGTCGCCGAAGTTCCACTGGGCCGACTCACAGGGAGGATTGTTGGGCTGGGGGATGCTGTCGTCGCCAAGGATGGTGCTGCGGTTGTAGAAATGCACCTCGTAGCCGTCGCAGCCACGGTCGACGGTGTAGAGGGTGTCGGCGATGGCATGGGGCCAGAAGGTGGAGACATAGGTGCTCAAGGTGATGTGGCAAGAGGGGTTCTCGATAAACGAGAGTTGGCAGTGGATGGTGCCAACGTCGGTGGAGTAGGTGTAGCTTTGAGCGGTGGAAACAGGGTTGGAGGGCGTGTCGTAGTACCAAAGGTAGTTAAAGCCGTCGGGGGCCGTGAGGGTGTTGGTGTCGACGACGCCGCAGTGCTCCGAGGTGACCGACGGCTGCTGGCCTTCGGCGTAGAAATAGGCATAGCCGAAATGTCCTCCTAAGGCACAGTCTCGGGTGGCAAATTTGAGACGCACATTTTGACCATGATATTGTGACAAGCTGATTCCCACCGTTGTCCAGTCTTTCCATATCGTCTCTTCGATGGTGTTCCACCCTAGCGAGGAGTCGGCGGCGAAGTCGGCGGCACCGCATTGGGGGTCGATGACGCTGTCGTTTTGGTCGAGAATCTGCATGGTGAAGTGCGGCTGCGAAGCGGCACTATGTCCAGGGTTTTGAAGGATGGCGGCATAGTGGAGCAAGATCATCGAGTAGAGTGTGGTGTCAACATGGAGGTAGTAGGTGATGGACTCTGAACCTGCTACCATCTGGTTCCCTAAACGCACGGAGCCAGGAAGCCCAGGACCCACGGTGTGAAGCAAGCTGTCCAGGAGTGGGTCAAACTCGTTGGTGTCGGTATGAACAGTGTGCTGACTGAAAATATCTCCCGGACCGAAGTCGCGAATCCCTATAGATGGCCAATAGGGATGGTCGTTATAGATGCAACGTACATAGTCGGTGTGAAGGTCGAGCACATTGGGAAAGCCAATGTGGTATATTGGGTTGGTATAAAAATCAGTATACTTTCGGCAGCAGGGGTATTCTTGCTCAGTGACGGGAATGGCGCAGACAACATAGCGGGTGTTTGGTGCCAACCCCACAAGAGGTAGCCTGCCGCCGGTGGCAATATAGGACTGGCCGTTGACAACGATATACATGGAGACGTCGTTGGGGTAATAATGCAACACAGCCCCAGTGGTGGTGATGCTGTCGATGTGAATATTTGGATTGGTGGCGCAAGGATTGGGACGGGAAAAGGAATAGTCGGATGATTGCCAATAGAGGGAAAAAGAACGGTGGTAGTTGGTGAAATGACTGTCATAGTGTAGGTGAAAAGTGACGTGGTCGCTTGTGACATGAGGCAACACTCGGTTGGTGAGGTCGGGGGCTGTGCCGTGAATCAGCAATAGGCTGTCCTCGGGGTCGCCGTCCCAAATGTCTATGTATCCGTTTACGGAAGCTATCTCCCCGTAAATGAAACTGGTGAAATTCAAGGTTAGCGTGAAAGTGCTGTCCAGTCCGGAAACCACACCCCATCCATCGAAAGGGTCAGGGTCTCCTCCATAGGAGAAAGACACATTGCCCAAATAAGAAATGACACAGCAATAGGTGGTGTCGTTGTTATACAACTGATTATACTGAGCACACAAACGTCCTGTCCCCGTCGCCACCATCAGTAGCAACAGTGCCAGCAGTTTATATGCAGTTGTTTTCATGTTTTTTCACCTTTCACCTCTCACCTCTCACCTTTCACCTTTCTAGTGCCCGTAGTCGGACATGAACTTGATGCGCATCAGGCGTATCTCCTCCTCGGTGTAGTCGGGGTCGTCTTCATACTCCTCGTAGGCTTCCTCCAGCGACGCACTCTCGGAATTTCTCCAATATTCCAGCAACTCCTCCTGATGGTCGGGCTCTATCATCTCATTAATATAGTAATCTATATTTAATTTGGTACCGCTGGAGATGATATGTTCCATTTCCGTCATCAGTTCCTCCATCGAGAGTCCTTTCCCCGCCGCGATGTCCTCGAGGCTCTTGCGGCGGTCGATACTCTGGATGATATAGACCTTGTTGGCCGACTTATTGGCCGCCGAGCGCACCACGATGTCCTGCGGACGCTCGATGTCGTTGTCTTCCACATATTGTTTGATGAGGTCGATGAACGGCTGGCCGTATTTCTGGGCTTTGGCGATACCCACGCCGGCACAGTGGCTCAACTCCTCGACGTTGCAGGGATACTGCAGCGTCATGTCCTTCAGCGACGACTCCTCGAAGATGACGTAGGCGGGGAGCTTCTCGCGCGAGGCGATGCTCTTCCGCAGGCTCTTCAGCTGCACATAAAGGGCCTCGTCTCCGGCAGCACTTGCGCCGCCGCTGGCCGCCGCCACCAAATCTTCCTCGTCCTCGTTGTTTTCGGCCGAATAGTCGTGGTCCGTGGTGACATAGATGCTGTAGGGCTTTTTGATGAACTTGTGTCCCGCAGGGGTGAGCTTCAGCACGCCGTATTGCTCAATCTCCTTCTGCAACAGGCCTTCGAATTGCGCCTGCCGTAAGACGGCTTTCCAGAAGAGGTCGGCAGGACCACCACCGGTGTTGACATCGGCACCACCGCCGAACTGTTCCAACTTGTCCAGATGATAGGTCTTGGTGTTGGCATTCTTGCGGCCCATGATGACATCCACGATGTCCTTGGGCTTGAAGGCCTGCTTCATGGCCTGGATGGTCTCGAGGGCGAAGGCCATCTCTTCTTGCGCCTCCACACGCGGCTTGGGATGCGTGCAGTTGTCGCAGTTGCCACAGTAGGGCTCGTTGTAGTCCTCACCGAAATACTTTAATATATTGAGTCGTCTGCAGGCCGAACTCTCGGCATAGCTCACCATCTCCTGCACCAGCTGCTTGGCCATCTCCTGCTCTGTGACGTTCTTGTCTGTGAAGAATTTGTAGAGTTTCTCCACATCCTGCTCGCTGTAGAAGGCTATGCAGCGTCCCTCGCCGCCGTCGCGGCCGGCACGCCCGGTCTCCTGATAGTAGCCTTCGATGCTTTTCGGTATGTCGTAGTGGATGACGAACCTCACGTCGGGCTTGTCGATGCCCATGCCGAAAGCAATGGTGGCCACGATGACGTCCACGTCCTCCATCAGGAATTTGTCTTGGTTCTCGGTGCGTATCTTGTTGTCCAACCCCGCATGATAGGGGAGGGCCTTGATGCCGTTGATGACCAGCAATTCCGCCAACTCCTCCACACGCTTGCGCGTCAGACAGTAGATGATGCCGCTCTTGCCGGGATTGTCTTTGATGAAACGGATAATCTCCTTGTGCAGCGTCATCGGGTCGCTGGGCTTCGGACGCACCTCATAATAGAGGTTTGGACGGTTGAAGCTTGAGATGAAAGTCTTGGCATTCTCCATGCCCAGGTTTTTGATGATGTCCTGCTGCACCTTGGGGGTGGCGCTGGCCGTGAGCGTCAGGATGGGCACCTTGGGGTTGATGACCTTGATGGCATCACGCAGGCGGCGGTATTCCGGTCGGAAATCATGACCCCACTCCGAGATGCAGTGGGCCTCGTCGATGGCAAAGAACGATATCTTCATCCCCTGCAGGAACTCCATGGTCTCCTCCTTCGAAAGGGTTTCAGGGGCTACATATAGCAGCTTGGTGTCGCCCTTCATCAGGTCCTCCTTCACCTCCGTCACCTGTGCCCGGTTCAGCGATGAGTTCAAAAAGTGAGCTACGCATTGGCTGCCCGAGGTGTAGCGCACGGCGTCCACCTGGTTCTTCATCAGCGCTATCAGGGGCGACACCACAATGGCAAGCCCCTTGCTGATGATGGCCGGCAGCTGGTAGCAGAGGCTCTTGCCGCCGCCCGTGGGCATGATGACAAAGGTGTCGTTGCCGTCCAACAGGCTCTGGATGATGGCCTCCTGGTCCCCTTTGAACTGGTCAAAGCCGAATATTTCTTTTAGATATGTATGCAAATCTTTCGTCTTCATACAATATTTATTGCATTAATGCGTTACCACTGATAATCGTTTTACAAAGATAAAAAAAAATATTGAACCGCCAAAAAAAAAATGATGGTGAAGAGCTCTGAAGAGATAAAACATATTGCTATTCAGGTAATTGATGATGAGAAAAAAGCTGTCGAAAATTTGAAAAACCACATCGGCGACAGCTTTTCGAAAGCCGTCGAAATCATATTTTCGGCCTCCGGGCGTGTCGTGGTGACGGGCATCGGCAAAAGCGCCAATATCGCCCAAAAGATAGTCTCCACGCTGAATTCCACGGGCACTCCCGCCCTTTTCCTCCATGCTGCCGACGCCATCCACGGCGACCTCGGAATGGTGCGTCCCGGCGACGTCGTCATCTGCATCTCCAAGTCGGGCAACACGCCGGAAATCAAGGTGCTGGTGCCCCTCATCAAGAATTTCGGCAACACCCTCATCGCCATCGTGGGCAACACCGACTCCTTCCTGGCCCATGAGGCTGACATCGTCCTCGACACCACCGTCGACCACGAGGCCTGCCCCAATAACCTGGCGCCTACTTCCAGCACCACGGCGCAACTCGTCATGGGCGACGCTCTGGCGGTGGCCCTCATCGAATGCCGCAACTTCACCGCACGCGATTTCGCCCGCTTCCACCCCGGCGGCGCCCTCGGCAAGCAGCTTTACCTCCGCGTCGCCGACCTCTATATCCAAAACGAGCGTCCCGAGGTGGCTCCCGACACATCCATCTCCGACACCATCATCGAGATGACTTCCAAGCGCTTGGGCTGCGCTGTGGTCACCGGGAACGGTGCCATCCTTGGCATTATCACCGACGGCGACCTCCGCCGCATGATGCAGACAAGTCACATGCCAAAGTATGCTTCCGACATCATGCATTCCAACCCCCGCACCATCCTCGACACCGAATATGCCGTCAACGCCCTCCAGATGATGCGCCAGAACTCCATCACCCAGCTCATCGTCACCGACGCCGAGCACCACTACCTCGGCATCATTCACATCCACGACATCCTCCGCGAAGGAATCATATAAAAAGTGTTGAAAAGGTTGAAAATGTTCGCTTCGCTTAAAAGGTTAAAAAAAGTGACAGACCTTTAAAACCTCTTTAACCCTTTAAAACCTTTTTAACCTTTAAAACCTTTTTAACCTTTAAACCCCTTTAAACCTTTAAAACCTTTAAAACCTTTAAAACCCTTTAAACCTTTAAAACCTTTTTAACCTTTAAAACCTCTTTAACCTTTAAAACCTCTCAAACCTTAAGCCATGCGTCTCTACACCGACAACGTCGTCAAGAAATACCGCTCCCGCACCGTCGTCAAAGGTGCCTCTGTCGAAGTCCGCCAAGGCGAGATAGTAGGCCTCCTGGGTCCCAACGGCGCCGGCAAGACCACCACCTTCTACATGGTCGTCGGCATCATCAAACCCTACAGCGGGAAAGTCTATCTTGCACCTGAAACCGATCGCGGCGAGACGGGTGAAGCCATTGAACTCACCCAGTACCCCATGTACAAACGCTCGCAGATGGGGGTCGGCTACCTCGCGCAGGAAGCTTCCGTCTTCCGCCACATGACCGTCGAGGACAATATCATGTCCATCCTCGAGTTCCGCAAGGATCTCGACAAGGAACAGCGCCGCCAGAAACTCGACTCCCTGATAGAGGAGTTCCACCTCGGCCACATCCGTAAGAGCAAGGGCATCCAACTCTCCGGCGGCGAACGCCGTCGCACCGAAATCGCACGTGCGCTCGCCAACGACCCCATGTTCCTTCTCCTCGACGAACCCTTCGCCGGCGTCGACCCCATCGCTGTGCAGGACATCCAGGACATCGTCCTCGAACTCAAGAAACGCAACATCGGCATCCTTATCACCGACCACAACGTCCGCGAGACCCTCCATATCACCAACCGCGCCTATCTCCTCTACGAAGGCTCTATCCTCCAGCAAGGCACCCCCGAGGACCTCGCCAACGACCCCGACGTCCGCGAGAAATACCTCGGCCGCGACTTCGTCCTCAAGGAACGCAAACAATAAAATCCCTCGGCGGCATTCACGCTTACAATTAAAAAAAAGAAAGGCACCCTTCAAGGTGCCTCTTTTTTTCTGCTCTCTCATTAATCATTAATCGTAAACCGTTACAAAAGTCTTTAAACTTTAAACGATAACCGTTAATTCAAGAACAGCCTCATCTTCAGCCCTCCTGCCTCTACATTCTGGCAGCAGCGGGCAAAACTCATGATGTTCTGGAGTATCTGCTCCGAGGGTTGTATGGTTGTGCTTGCAGTGGTCGGAAATGTGTCCGCTGGGGTAAATTCGTATTCCTGCATCATACGCGCCTTTATAAGTTGAACAATCAATTAATTTCACTTTTAATAACTCCGTCCTCGGAAAAAAATTGTGTCATTCGGTTTTTTTAACATTTTTTTATTCCGCCGTCGGGTGTTCCTCCTCCTCTTGCCTTTCGCCGCCTCCCTCCAGGTAGTCGTTGGGAATGATGGTGCTGCCTCTCTTCCCTTTGCCGACCTTGATGTTGTCGATGCCGAGGGCCAGAATCTGGTTGGCGGTGGTGCTGATGCTGCGGCCGCCGGGGAGCAACTTCTTGCGGCTGCTGTCGAAGGCGTTGAGGGCCTCGTGCAGGTTGCGCCCCACGCTGTCGTATTCCTTGAGGAAATTGCCGGTGCGCTCCAGCATCTCCTGCGCCAGCTCGTAGATGCGGCGGTGGTTCTGCTCCTGGTCGATGTGAGTCCACGTGATGCGGATGATGCGCAGGGCGGCGTAGAGGGTCTGCTCGTCGGCGATGAAGACTTTCTTCTGCATGGCTTCCTGCCACAGAGTGTGGTCCTCCTGCATGGCGTCCCTCAGGGCCGGCACATGGGGCACGAACATGATGACGAAGTCAAGGTGCGGGTTGACCTGATACTGCGGGTAGTTCTTCGCCGAGAGCTCGTCGACATGCTTCCTGAGGCTGGCGATATGTTCTTTGAGGTACTGCCGTTTGGCGATATCATCCCCGCTGTTGGCATAGTCGATATAGGCGTTCATCGAGACCTTCGAGTCAATGATGATGTCGCGCTTGTCGTCGAGGTGCAGCAGCACATCGGGCCGCAAGCTGTCGCCCTCGTCGGGACGGATGGTGTTGCCGTCCTCGTCGCGCATCACCGTCTGCACCTCGAAGTCCTTCCCCAGGACGAAGCCCTGCTGCTCCAGCAGGTTGTTGAGGATAACCTCGCCCCAGTCGCCCTGGGTTTTTGACTCGTGCTTGAAGGCTCTCGTGAGCTCCTCGGCACTCCTCTGGGCCTCGATACTTTGACGTATCATGTGCTCCATGTTGGTCTTGATTTCGGCGCTCATGCTCGTCTGCTCCTTGGTGTTCTTGGCCATCTCTTCTTTCATCTTGTCGATGGTCTCCTTGAGCGGCTTTACGATGCTGTCGATATTCTTGGTGCTGGCGTCGGAGAACTCCTCCTGCCTTTGCTTGAGCATGGTGTTGGTGGTGTTTTCCACCTGCTCTTTCAGGCTCGTGATGGTGTCCGTGAAACGTTTCTCGAGGGCTTCGGTGTCGCTTCGGTGACGGCGGTCCTGCTCGTCGAGGAGGCGCTGGTGGCCCTCCTTGAGCTCCTCCACCACGGTGTTGTGGCGCTTCAGCACCTCCTCCTTGTAGTCGGCCAGCCGCTTGTCGGCCTCCTCCCGGGCGGCCTGCAAGGCCTTCTCGGCGTCGGCCTTCTGGCTCTCCAGCTGTTTGTTGAGCAGCGCCTTCTCAGCCTCGTGGCTCTGGCGGGCGGCGGCAAGCTGCGCCTCGAGGCTCTGCCTCTCGGCGTTCAGGGCGTTCTTCCCCCGGCTGGCGACGAGCACTCCCGCGAGCACTCCCGCCGCAAGGGCTATGAGGGCTATGATGATGGTTTCCATGATTCTGGTGGCTTGTTCCAACAATTAACGAAAGAAAGGTGAAAATATTGCGCGGAAAAACCCCATGTTTTTTCTTTTTTCTGCCCTCAAACCCCTCTCACCTTTCACCTCTTACCTCCACAGCGCCCCTCCTCAGAACAAGACGCCCACATCCTCCCTTTCCTCCAAACCGTTGGAAGTATCGGAAGCCCCTCCCTCCTCGGCCTTCGAGCAGCCGACGAAGAGCAGCAATACAAATGGTAGGTATTTGATTAAACGTTTCATGGTGTATGTTTTAGTTCCTTTATAAGTTCCTCGTTCTCCTCTTCCAGGCGCTCGACGTACATCTTGAGGCTCGACAGCTCGAACTGCAGCGAGTCGTTCTCGGCCTCCATCTCCTGCTTCTCCGCCACCAAAGCCTCATACTCCGCCCGCGAAACAACAGAGTTGTCGCAAGCGAGGAAGAGAAGCGCGAGAGGCAGGTATTTGATGAGTCGTTTCATGGTGTGCTTTTTGTTCTTCAATAAATTCAACGTATTCCTATACAAGGGTAATGTTTGATATTGAAGTAATCTTTTTTATTAAAAACTCACGTAATACTAATAATTCGTCTACGGTTTTATCTAATTTGGCATATTTCTCCACTTGCTTTTTTTGAGTAGGTAGTGAAGGAATGGAAAACTGCATTTTATTCATTTTCATCACGGAAAATGTCGCAGAGCCCTCCTCTCCTGTCGTGTTTAATCTAAATGATTTATTAAATTCTCTTACAAACCAGTGGGAATCTATTTTATTCTTATATTCATCTCGAAATTTTACGATAACAATATCTTCTCCTACGATGTATTTGTTTTCTCGAGGAATAAACAATGTACCAGCCTTAACTCCCTTTCTAACAATCAGTATTGCATCATTTTTCTGATAAACAATAATGTCCTTTTCAATATTCTTCAACGAATACGAAGGTAAAAACCCAGAAGGAGTATTTGCTCCATTAAAGACAGGTAATTGTTCATTAAAGGTTGGGTCAGAGTAATCATATAGAAATTTTTCTGTCAAACCAGAATTTTTAGGTAATGGTTCCAACAACATCTCCCCTGATACAATTGTCCCGCTTTTTTCTTTAAAAACAATCTGTTGAAGTTTCGTTATTCGTTCATCAACTTCCTTTATCAAAGAACGAAGAATGCAGATAACTTCTTCTCTTTTAATAAATCGGGTCAATTCTTCATTTTGAACATCTGAGCCTGGTATTGTAATAACCATGTTTTTTACAATATCACTTGGTAGGCTAGGTATACCAAACTTCCCTCTTACTAAAGATTTAAAAATCGGCTCATATTTATACTTAAACCACAATAAATCAACCTTTTTACTGTATTTATCTCGTAATTTTAGAATATTGACATGAGAGGTTAAGCATAGTTTTCCTTGCTGAAGAAACAGGGTACCTGAATGTTCTCCATCCTTACTGTAAGACAAACATTGTGGTAAATCATGGTCGTATTCGTCAACATAACCAAACACCCCATTATTATTTGTTTTCCCTGAAAGGACAGGGATTTCACCTCGGTGATTTACAAGATATGCCTCAGTATATTTCCCATCTCCTGTTATTGTCTCAAAAACATCATTTATTATCATGAATGACGGCGTTTATTTTATTTACGAAATCTAATTGCTCATCAATTATACTATCGAACTCTTTTGTAGAAACTCTGTTTATTACCACATCATCATTGGGAAGATAATACTCTACTAAAAGATTATAAAAGTTATCTTTATTAATTTCAGATGCTTTTACATATCGACATTTCCCTTTTGCATTATCTGACAAGTAATTGTCAATCAAGTCAGGTAAATCATTTTCCAATATCTCATATCGTTTATCACCTTTTTGAAATCCATCATTTTCAACAATATACATCCATATTGGATCTTTTTGTATTTTGTTATCAGTACCTATTTTTTTTCTAAAAAAGACAACATATGTTTTTTCGCTTGTATACGGACGAAAAACATATTCGTGAAGTGATATTATCGATTCTATTTCTACTGAACACAAAAGGTTATATCGAAAATCGCTATATGATGTATTTTCCAAAACACCATCGGGAATTATTGCTGCTCCCATACATCCTGGCTTTAGCGATTTGATAATCTTCTCCAAGAAAAGCATTTCCATTCTTGATTTTTGAGCAAATTCAAAACTGCTAATATCAGCGTCTCCTTTATAGATGCCATAAGGGGGATTGGTTAGTATGTAATCATAGGTGTTATCTTCTAATGAGATAAGAGAGTCATCAGTCTCTTTAATTAAAACGTGACCATCTCCAATTAGAAACATGTTTAATTTTGCCAAACCAATGTTTCTTTTTTTATTGTCAAAACCAATAATAATATTATTTTGAAGTCTTATTTCATCTTCCTTTGTATAGGTCTTTGAAGTAATATAATTTCTTTCTAAAACCTTGTACGCCTCTGTTAAAAAGCCTCCCGTCCCACAAGCCGGGTCACATATAGTAAAATTCCTTGGCCGCTTTTCGTCTCTTAGCAAGATTTCGGCTATGGCTCTAGTGATATGTCTTCTTGTGTAATACTGGCCAAACTCTTTTTTTGTGTTTTTATCAGCATAGGCTTCATAAACGGCTCCGTAAATATCAAATCCACATCCATGAAAACTATACTTTCCTAATTCTTTGACGATTTTTTCGCATTGTTTAGATGTTAATTTGGGGTTAATATACAATGCATCCTGAAAATCCTTATATATTCCACACTTTAGAATGTCTTCTATCAGGTTTTTTATATCTTCTTCATAATGATCAACTCTAAATTGATCCCATAAAAGTGTTCGCGAATCAATATTCCTTTGTTTCTTTTCCTTTTCACTAATGTATTTTAAAACAATAAAACCGATTGTCGTTTCAATCATTTCCGAATCATTATCCATTTTACTTGATCTGTAGGTATTTTTCAATTGGAATAATGATTTTTGAAAGTCAGTCTCTGTATAACCAAAAGAAGGCTTCTCGTCACCTAATTCTACATTACTATTTTTTGGCGAAACTTGGGTCGATATCTTTTTTAATACATCAATCTGCGGAAAGGAAGTGATAATTTCACCGTTTATTGTTACATAATCAAGCGTATAAGCATTATAGAATCTTGTGAGATTACAGGTGTTTGTGACAACAAAATAAGATAGTCCTTGAAGATTGGATTTCTTTTTCCCCTGAACCTTAGCATCCTGCCAATCTTTATCATCTAACTTTGTTTGCTTTGATTTGGCTTCAATCAAACAAACAATATTCTTCTCCCATTTGGGGTCACCAATATCAACACTTGATATCCAAATATCACCCCTTAGTTTTTGTTTTTTTGTTTTTTCAGTACAAACATCTTGTTTTATATTTGCAAGATCAATGTCAACACTTTTAAGTGTTGGATAAAGATTGTGAATAATATCGGAAACTTCTGTTTTAGGCATATACTTTGTTATTTTTTTCTTTTTCTAGTCTTATCTCCCAAAGAGTTTTTCCTTGGTAGCTGAAATACTTAGGACCCTGATAGGCTTCGCTTTTGTTGTGTTTTTCTTCGGGGAGGAAGGTGCCACAAAATGCGGAGAGGCTCCAAAGACGGCCCTCATATTCCACCTTATTCTTCCCCGAAATCTTCAAGGGCAAATTCAAGGCATCAAAGATAATCTCGTCGCCGTTCTTCAAGCCCACCATGCTGAAGTCAAAAGGTTTACGTGGCTCTTTTTTCTTCGCCGATTTCTTTCTCATGTTGGTGCCCTCTACGGCAGGGTAAATCTGATAGGGTTTACCGTCCTCATAACGTATGATGACAGCATCGTCGATGGGGATGGCTTGGTCGAGCAGGATCTCAAGTGCTCGTTCGGGTTCTACGTTGAAGAACTCGCGGTTCTGACGTATGCGCAGGTCGGTAAGACGGTCAATCTGACGATGGACGATGCGCTCTATCTCGGCATACTTCACCGTCTTTAGGGTGGCATAAACCTCGAAAGGCAGGGGTACCGCCGTATTGTCGAGTTCCTTGCTACGAACGTCGACAGGGCGCGAACTTTTGCCAATTTTCACCCAGTCTTCGCGGAAGCTAGGATTGGTGAGTATGTAAACATAGCCGGGTTCCTGTGTTTTCATGATACTTGGTATTTTGTGTTATTCCACTTTCCAAGCACCATAAAAAGAGTGGACTTCCTGTCTGAATGGAGGCTCTGGACGGCCTATATCCCAAAACGAGAAAGCCCACGAATACTCGTGAGCGTTCTGCCTTCTCGTTGGGATTAGAAATTGTCCAGATTTCCATTCACTTGAAAAGCAAAAACGCTTCTAAATTATCTATTTATCTTTTATTCTTTTTCTCTGTTTCTATTCTATTTTATTTATTCTATATTATTTATACTAACACATTCACTCATTCACACATTCCCACATTCACATTGTCGTTTTCAATTTGCAAAGATACAAAATCTTTTTGGATTAGGATGTATGTTTACTCAGATTGCTCGTAGTAATACGAATAATCGATGCCCTTCATGAAGATCTCGCGGTCGTCGATGCGGTCGGTCAATGCTTGTTTCAGCAGGT
>CACYPU010000009.1 GCA_902776365.1 uncultured Bacteroidota bacterium
GTTGGAAAATCGGACATTATTCGTATATTTGCAGTTGGAAAATCGGACAATATTATGCTTAAAAGGAAGATTGATAGTTATTTAGATAATTTCTTTGCTCGTTCAAAGAAGGCTTTATTGCTTACAGGTGCACGACAGACGGGAAAGTCTTTCTCAATTCGTCAGTTTGGGAAGACTCATTTCAGGCATTTTGTAGAGATAAATTTTATCAACCAACCGGAAGCTGCAGATGCATTAAAAGGAGCAAAAAACAGTCAGGATATCCTTGTCAGGTTGTCTCTGCTGACCGATACACCTTTGGTGAAGGGACAGACCCTTGTCTTTTTCGACGAGGTGCAAGAATGCCCCGAGATAGTGACAGCCATAAAATTTCTTGTGGATGAAGGCAGCTACCGTTATGTGATGAGTGGATCTCTGCTTGGTGTCGAGTTGAACGACCTGCGCTCCGAACCAGTAGGATATATGGATGTGAAAGAAATGTTCCCGCTTGACCTTGAAGAGTTTTTTATGGCTATGGGGGTGTCGGAACAGGTTATGGACAGTTTGAAGTTATCTTTTGACAAAAGACAGCCGGTCGATGGTTTTGTTCATTCCAAGATGATGGAATTGTTCAGGCTTTATCTTATTGTGGGAGGTATGCCCGCTGCCGTACAGAAATATGTCGACACACACAACTTGCAGCAGGTGATGGCCGAGCAGCAAGCCATTGTGAGACTCTACAAACGCGACATTGCAAAGTATGACAGGAACCACAAACTATACTTGGAGGAAATATTCGATTTGATACCGTCGGAGTTGAATGCCAAAAACAAGCGTTTCATTCTGAAGGATCTGAATGAGAATATGAAGTTCACACGATATGAGAACAGTTTTCTATGGCTAAAGAATGCAGGTGTCGCTTTGCCAACTTACAATGTGGAAGAGCCAGTTGTCCCGTTGAAGCTGTCGCGCAGCAGGAATCTCTTCAAGCTGTTCCAAAATGACATTGGCTTGTTGGCAAGCCAATATGCAGAAGGCATCCAGTTGCGTATCATAAACGACGAAAAGAGCATCAATTTTGGAGCCATTTTCGAAAATGTGGTGGCACAAGAACTGCACGCCCGCGGATATGACCTGTATTATTTCAACAGTAAAAAGCAAGGAGAGCTTGACTTTGTTATTGAACGCAACGGATATGTTGTGCCTATTGAGGTAAAATCAGGCAAGGACTACCAGCGCCACAATGCATTGTCGAATGTGATGGAGAATACCGAGTACGCCATACCACAGGCATTTGTTTTTTGTCACGACAATGTAAGCGTCAGCAACAATGTGTGTTATCTCCCTATATATATGGTTGCTTTTCTTGTCAAGGAGATGATGGATGACATTTTGTATTCGGTTGATATGAGCGGGATTCAGTAAGAATAATAGAATGTGTTAATGTGGGAATGCGCTTTGAGAATGCGTGAATGTGAGAATGTGTTAATGCGTTAGTGTATTCGTGAATGTGTTAATTCGTGAATTCGTTAGTAAGGGGATTTGCTAATGGGCAGTTTCATTGTATGGTTGCGCAATAAACGGAGGGTTATGCCGTTGTTGTAAACGACGAAATAAGCTACTATGAAATTCTTGAAATGGCTGGGGTTTGACCCCGAAAAGCATAGCGTCAGGACGGAGATTCTCGCCGGGCTGACTACCTTCCTCACGATGGCCTATATCCTGGCCGTGAATCCCAATGTCTTCGATGCGCTGGGCGGCGAGATGTCGAAAGCCAACGGCGCCGTCTTCACCGCTACGGCCCTCGCCGCCATCATAGGCACGCTGGCGATGGCCTTCATCGCCAAGAAGCCCTTCGCCCTTGCCCCCGGCATGGGGCTCAATACGTTCTTCGTCTATACCGTCTGCATAGCTATGGGCCATAGCTGGCAGTTTGCGCTGACGGCGGTGTTCCTCGAAGGTGTTGTGTTTGTCATCCTCACGCTCACCAATGTGCGCAAGTGGATTGTCGACGCCCTCCCGCTGTCGCTGAAATATGCCGTGGGTGCCGGCATCGGCCTTATCATAGCCTTCCTTGGCTTCCAGAATGCCGGTATCGTAGGTCAAGGACCCACCTTGGTAACCCTTGCCTTCAAGCTGCCCGACGGGTCATTCAGCGGTACCGCCCTGTTGGGCATCCTGGGGCTTGTCGCCACGGGGGCCTTGGTGATGAGAGGTGTCCGCGGCAGCATCCTCTGGGGCATCCTGGCCACCACGGCGCTGGGGCTCATCCCCATGTACAATGTGATGGGTACGGACGGCACCGTGAGCCGTGTGGCCCTCACCTCGCTGGACGGCATCGTCTCGGTGCCGCCGAGCATCGAAAACATTGCCTTCCAGTTCACCTGGAGCGAATTCACCGATGCCAGAGGCATTCTCGACATGATAGTGGTGCTCTTCACCTTCATCTTCCTCGACATCTTCGACACGATGGGCACCGTCATCGGGGTGAGCGAGAAGGCCGGTTACGTCGACAAAGAGGGCAATGTCGACGGCATCAACGAATGCTTCATGGCCGACTCGATAGGTACCATCTGCGGCGCCGCCCTCGGCACCAGCACCACGACCACCTATGTGGAGAGCGCCGCCGGCGTGGCCGACGGTGGCCGGACGGGTCTCACCGCCTTCTCTACCGCCATCTTCTTCGCCATAGCGCTCTTCTTCGCGCCGCTCTTCCTAGCCATCCCGTCCGCCGCCACAGCCCCCGCGCTCATCGTGGTGGGCATGATGATGATGACGCCTGTGTTGAAGATCAACTGGAAAGACCCTGTCGAGGCGCTGCCGGCCTTCATCACTATGGTAGTGATGCCCTTCAGCTTCAGCATCAGCGACGGCATCCTCATCGGTATGATAAGCTATGTGCTCCTCAACGCCTTCTGTGGCAACTTCAAGAGCATCACCCCCACCATGTGGGTGCTGGCGATACTCTTTGTGTTTAGATATATCTTCATCTAAGCAGGCCGTGCGAGAGATTGGCCATTGCCCATATAACAACAACTATCGCTCGCAGGCATACCACAGCAGACCCTCCTCAAGGCCTACGAGGAAGCTGCCGCCGAGGAAGAATAGTAGTCAGAAATACCCAAGAAAATGCCTCACGTCATCGTGGGGCTTTTTTGTACACAATATATCATATGTCTATTACACCAGGCACTCGTCGAGGGTGCGCTCGATGAGTTCCCTGTCGAGGTGCTGGCCGATGAAGACGAGTTTCTGCATGCGGTCGCCATAGTATTCATCCCAATCGCGCCGCAGTTGTGCGTCGCGTTCCAGTGCCTCGCGCAACTCGGTGGGAGGCATGGTGGCGAACCAGCGTCCTGCATCGCGCAGACTCACCTGCTTGCCGGCCTGCTCGAAGAGGTAGCACTTGTCCTCCTCGCCGTCGAAGTAGCAGATGCCCTTGGTGCGGATGATGCCCTTGGGCCAGTTGCGCGCCACCCAGCTGTCGAAAGCATTCAGGTCGAAAGCCCGGCGGCGGTAGTAGACGTAGGTGCCGATGCCGTATTCTTCAGCTTCGCCCTCGTCGTCATGGTGATGGTGATGCTCGTGGTTGTGATCATGGTGGTGCTCCTCCTCGTGGTGGTGCACGTCGGCACCGCTCTCCACCTCTTGTATCCAGGTGGCCGAGGTAGCTGTGGCATCGAAGTCGAAGAGGTCGGTATGAAGGATGCGGTCGAAATCCACGTCGCCATAGTTGCACTCGATAATCTCGGCCTTGGGCTGCAGGGTGCGAACAATCTGGCGCGTGCGACCTAACTCTTCGGGAGTCACCTCTGACGCCTTGTTGAGCAGCACGATGTTGCAGAACTCTATCTGCTGCACCACGAGGTTCTCGATATCCTCGTCGTCGATACCGGGACGGATGAGCAGAGCGCCGCCCTCGAACTCGTCGCGCATGCGCAGGGTGTCGACGATGGTGACGATGCAGTCGAGACGCGGCATCACATGGAAACCTTCGGCCATCGTGGGGATGGAGATGAGCGTCTGTGCGATGGGCTCCGGCTCGCAGATGCCGCTGGCTTCGATGACGATATAGTCGAATGCGTGAATGTGTGAATGTGTTAATGCGTCAGTGGTCTCGGCATTGGCGATGTCGCGTAGTTGGTTCACTAGGTCGCTCTTGAGGGTGCAGCAGATGCAGCCGTTCTGGAGGGCCACGAGGCTGTCGTCGTTCTGGTTGACGATGCCGCCTTGCTGGATAAGGGTGGCGTCGATATTCACCTCGCCTATGTCGTTGACGATGACGGCGAAGCGGATGCCGCGGTTGTTGCTGAGGATGCGGTTGAGGAGGGTGGTCTTGCCACTACCGAGGTAGCCGGTGAGCAAGAGTACAGGAATCTCTGTCATAATGCGTTAATATGTGAATGCGTTAATGTGTTAGTTTTTGCTTGCGCAAGCGTCCATAACCTATAACCCTTTATTATTTCTGTTTGCGGATTACGGAAGACATGGCGCCGGCGGGGCAATTGACGATACGAGGATGGCCAATGTAGACGAGGTGGCTGGCGTCGTCGACAGGCACCTGAATACGTTCGGTACACCACACTACGGCATTGCTGGCACCACCGAGACTGCCCTCGATGCGGCGCACCTCCAGTTTCTCGGCGTCGAGGATGCTGGCCTCACGCAGCATAAGGGTCATCTTCACCAGACACTTGCCTCGCAGTTCAGCCTTAGAGGCGCCGCGGAGGTTGAGGCTGATATTGTCGGCATAGAAAGTGCCATAGAAATTCGAGGTCCCAGCCTGCTCTATGTCCACCTGCTTGGCGGTGATATCGCCGCGGAACGAGGCGCCATCATTGAGATAGACAGCTATCTGGTCGCCTTCCATCTTCCCTGCATTGAGCGAGACGCCATTGGTAAGCTCGATATCGTCGAGTCGGTCGTTGCGCGGCAGCACCACCGTGGGACGCTCCTTGAGTTTCACCTTGCCCTGAATGGCGAGACGAAGGGTGCCATTGTTCACCTCCACCACCAGCAGGTTGTGTACCGACTCGGGTACGGTAACGATGGCCGCTTTGGCGGTATCACTAAACATGATGTCGAATCCCGAAGTGGCCACCAGTTTGTGATAGGTGCCATTGATGGGATAGGCACGGGTGTTGGACTTGGGACCCTTTTCCGCCGCTTCTGCCAAATTGAAAATTGAAAATTGAAAACTGAAAAATAATAGTACTAAAAGTGCTCTTTTCATACACATATAGTTTTAATTCTTAATTCATAAACACATATCGGACGATATTGGAGCCCATACGGAGGGCCTTCTGGCGCGTGGCTTGCGAGTCGTTGTGCACATCCTGGTCTTCCCAGCCGTCACCGAGGTCGCACTCCCAGGTGAAGAAACAGACGAGACGACCCTCCCAGATGAGTCCATAGCCCTTAGGCGGCTTGTTGTCGTGCTCGTGGATTTTTGGCAAGCCGTTGGGAAACTGGTATTTCTGATGGTAGATGGGGTGCGAGAAGGGCAGCTCGACCCACTCGAGTTCGGGAAAGACCTTCTTCATCTGCGGCATGACGAAGTCCTTCAGGCCGTAGTTGTCGTCGATGTGCAGGAATCCGCCGCCGATGAGGTAGGTGCGAAGGTTCTGCGCCTCACGGTCGCTGAAGACCACGTTTCCGTGACCCGTCATGTGGACGAAGGGATAGTTGAAGAGTTCGGCGCTGCCGACATCGACGGTGGCGGGCTGCGGGTTGAGGCCCATCTGCTGGTCCTGGTTGCAGAAAGCGATAAGATTTTTTAAGGACGTGGGATTGGCGTACCAGTCGCCACCACCGCCGTATTTCAGTAATGCAATCTGCGGCTGGGCCTGCAAGGTGCAAGGTGAAAGGTGAAAGGTGAATAATATCAGTATGAGTAGCGTTTTTTTCATCGGTCGTTGATTAGGTTAAAAGCGGTGACGGCATAGAGGGCAGCTGTCTCGGTACGGAGGCGGCTGGGGCCCAGGCTCACGGGCTGGAAACCACACTCGAGGGCGAGGGCAATCTCCTCCTCGGAGAAGTCGCCTTCTGGGCCTATGAGCACCACAGTATCCTGACCAGGCTGCAGGGCAGTGGCGAGGGGTGTGCGCGGCTTGTCGGCTTCACAGTGGGCGATGAATTTCTGAGTGGGTAGTGGATAGTGGGTAGTGGATAGTAGGTCGCGGAGGGAGACGGCTGGGTGAATTTCGGGGAGGACGGTATGGAGACTCTGCTTCATGGCGCTGATGGCCAACTTCTCCAATCGGTCGGTCTTGAGGAACGAGCGTTCGGAGTGGTCACAGTCGAGGAGGGTAATCTCCCCCACGCCTATCTCCACAGCCTTCTCCACGAGCCACTCCATGCGCGAAGGATTCTTGGTGGGCGCCACTGCGAGGTGAAAGGTGAAAGGTGAGAGGTGAGAGATGAGAGGTGAGATAGATTGAATACTGCATGCTTTGTCGCTGGCTTCCACAATCTGGCAGGTATAGAGGTTTCCTTTTCCGTCGGTGACATTCAGTTCGTCGCCCTCGCGGAGGCGCAGCACCCGCACGGCGTGGCGGCTCTCCTCGGCATCGAGGGTGCAGAAAGCATTGGGGGTTATATCTTTACAATAAAACAGTTGCATGTCTAAACTATCATTCCGGAGGCCACGACGAGGTGGGCGTCTTTATCGTAAATAGTGGCATACTGACCAGCGGCGATGCCCTGAATGCGGTCGTCGCTGGTGATTTCGTACAAACCGTTTTCGGTGCGGCGCAGCACTCCCGGGTGAAACTCCGGCGTGTGGCGGATTTTGAATTTGATTTCTCTTTCGTGAAACTCCGGTTTTTCCGGATATCCCGGCCAGACGCCGCTGAGCAGACGGAAGCCCATCAGCGTCACCTTGTTCCCGTGGGCGGCGTCGGGATCATAGCCTTGGCTCACATACAGCACGTTCTCCTCGATGTCTTTCCTCACCACGAACCACGGGCCACCGCTGAGGAACAGCCCTTTGCGCTGTCCGATGGTGTGGAACCAGTAGCCCTTGTGGGTACCCAGCACCTTGCCGGTCTCGAGCTCCACAATCTTGCCCTCTTTCTCACCGAGGTAACGCTTGATGAAGTCGTTATAGTTTATCTTCCCCAGAAAACAGATGCCCTGCGAGTCCTTGCGGTCGGCACTGGGCAGATGGGCTTCGTGAGCAATAGTCCGCACCTCGCTCTTCATCATGCCCCCGATGGGGAACATTAGTTTGCTTATCTGTCTGTATTCCAGTTGCGAGAGAAAATCCGTCTGGTCTTTTATCGGATCCACCGCCGTTGCCAGGAACACCATTCCTCCAACATCGGCAGTACGGGCGTAGTGGCCGGTGGCGATGCGGTCGTAGTCCCTGCCGCGACGCTCCTCGAAGGCGCCGAACTTGATGAGTTTGTTGCACATCACATCGGGATTGGGAGTCAGACCCTTACGCACACTCTCGATGGTATAGCTCACCACATTGTCCCAGTACTCCTTGTGGAGGTTCACCTCCTCGAAACGGCAGCCATATTTCTTTGCTATCCACTGCGTTATCTCGATATCCTCCTCGGCCGGACAGTCGATATATCCCTCTTCATCTTCCATCCCGATACGGATATAGAAGATGTCGGGGGTGTAGCCCTGCTCCTTCAGCAGGTGCACCACCACCGAACTGTCGACGCCTCCCGATACCAATGCTGCGATATTCATTGAAATAGATAACGCGGAAGAACTTTTTTTATTATAGTTGATAATTTTTTTTCTTCATTTGAAAAAAAAGTTGTAATTTTACGGCCAGAAAAACATGAAAGAAAAACGTTGGATAATTAGAGAAGACTATGATTTAGAGACTGTTGAGAAACTTGCGGCATCGTTGGGCGTTGACAAAAACATCGCTACTCTGCTCGTAGAGCGGGGCGTCACCACGTTTGAGGAGGCACGACGTTTTTTCCGACCGGGACTGGATCAGATTCACGACCCTTTCCTCATGAAGGGCATGAAAGAGGCCATCGCCCGCATCAACGAAGCCATTCGGCGACAAGAACGCATCATGGTCTATGGCGACTACGACGTCGACGGCACGTCGGCCGTAGCGCTGGTTTATTCCTACCTCCAGGAACTGAACCCAAACATTGATTTCTACATCCCTGACCGCGAACGCGAGGGCTACGGTATCTCGCAACAGGGTGTCGACTACGCCCGCGAGACGGATGTCAAGCTGGTCATCGCCCTCGACTGTGGCATCAAGGCCATGGAGATGGTCGACTATGCCAAGCAGTTCGGCATCGACTTCATCATCGGCGACCACCATCTGCCCGGCGACGAGGTGCCAAAAGCCGTAGCCGTCCTCGACCCCAAGCAGGTCGACTGCCCCTATCCCTACAAGGAACTTTCGGGCTGCGGCATCGGCTTCAAGATTGTCGAGGCCCACCTCGAGCAGCGCATGGGCGTGCGCCTCTGCGACCTCCCCGAGCAACTCGACCAGCACCGTCAGCAGCGGCAGGAAGAGCTGAAGCTCAGGCTCCTAAAATATCTTGATTTGGTAGCCGTCAGCATCGCCTCCGACATAGTGCCCATCATGGGCGAGAACCGCGTGCTGGCCTTCTTTGGCCTCCGCGTCCTCAACACCAAGCCCCGCGCCGGCATCGAAGCCATCCTCAAATACGGCCACGTCGACCGTCGCAAGGCCGATAGTGGCGAGCAAGCCGACCAAGCCGAGAAGCCCAAGGCAGGCTATTTCGAGAAAGAACTCACCATCACCGACCTGGTGTTCCTCATCGGTCCCCGCATCAATGCCGCCGGCCGCATCCGCTCGGCCTTCGACTCCGTGCGCCTCATGCTCACCGACGACCCCAACATCGCACGCCGTCTGGCAGAAGATATCAACAGCTACAACATGGAGCGCAAAGAGCTCGACACCGCCGCCACCGAAGAGGCCAAGCGCCGCATCGACCACGACCCCTTCTACCAGGGTCGCCAGTCGCTGGTGCTCTTCGACGAGCATTGGCACCGCGGCGTCGTGGGCATCGTGGCCAGCCGTATCGTCGAGGCCTACTACAAGCCCACCATCGTCTTCACCCGCGGCAGCGACGACCTCATCACCGGCTCCGCCCGCTCCGTGGGCGAGTTCGACGTCCACGAGGCCCTCGAGAAATGCGCCGACCTCCTCGAGCACTTCGGCGGCCACAAGTGCGCCGCCGGCGTCTCCCTCCGCCAGGAGAACATGCGGGCCTTCGTCGACCGCTTCGAGCAGCTCGTGCGCGACGGCATGGGTGCCGAAGAGACCATCCCCGAAATCGAAATCGACGCCGAGATAGGCTTCTCGCAAATCACGCCCAAGTTCCTCCGCATCCTCAAGCAGTTCGCCCCCTTCGGACCCGACAACAACGTCCCCGTCTTCGTCACTCGCGAGCTCGTCGATACCGGCAATGCCCGCGTCGTGGGACTCAACCACCTCAAGTTCAACGCCATCCCCCTCACCGAGCGCTCGGCCCCCTACCCTGCCATCGCCTTCCAGATGGGCGAATGCCTGCAGCGCATGCGCACCGACCGTTTCGACCTCTGCTACCAGCTCGAAGAGAACTACTGGCGCGGCCGCACCGAGATACAACTCAACGTCAAAGACCTGAAGTTCGTCGACTGAGAGATTATCAGTGTAACACACAATAAAACAACAACTAAAAGTTCAATCTTATGAAGAAAATATTCTCATTCCTGATGGTCGCCCTTTTGGCGACGGCAATGGTCGCCTGCAGCGAGAAAGACAATACCAATTCCGGTGGTAACAACGGTGGCGGTAACAACGGCGGCGGCGCCCAGACCGACACTACCATCATGAGCTACACCCTCATGCGTTCGCTTATCAACACCGACTGGGATGAAGCCTGCAACCGCATCATGGCCATGGGATTCACCGAAATCGACCCGGAAGAACTCGACGCTGAAGATGCCGAGAATGTGCGCGCCTTCATCAAGGGTAACATTATGGGCGACTACTATGCCTGCTACCTGCGCTGCGACTATCCCGAGATAGACAACCTCGTGGGAGGTGTCGTCATGCATGAAAACCACCTCAACACCTCCAACCAGGCCACTTGTATCGAGAATGATGTCTACTTCATCAACGACGAGCTCCGCGTGCTGGCCGACTGGGAGCGCGACACATATTACTGTGGAGGCAACATCACGTGGGGCAACCTGCAAAGCAACGGCCAATGGGACGGTCCGCACGAGACACCCTATCCCCACGCCGGAAGCCTTGAAAACTTTATCGCCGATATGCGTGCCTTGCCCGAGCACAACACCATCACCGCCAACTGGGCCGACACCTACTTTTACAACGGCAATCACTACACGGCTTCCTGCAGCGCCATCATTAACAACCAACCTTACACCTGCATGACAACTAACGTCATCACCTTGGTGAATGAAGCCGAGATCGACAAGTAAGACAATCAGATTATGGCCGACGACAAAAAGATTATCTTCTCGATGGTAGGCGTGGGCAAACTCATTCCGCCTAGCCGCCAGATTCTGAAGGACATTTACCTGAGTTTCTTCTATGGAGCCAAGATAGGCATCATAGGCCTCAACGGCAGCGGAAAATCATCGCTGATGAAGATCATCGCCGGCGTCGACAAGGACTATCAGGGCGAGGTGGTCTTCTCGCCCGGCTACAGCGTCGGCTATCTCGAGCAGGAGCCCAAGCTCGACGACACAAAAACTGTCAAGGAGGTGGTGCAGGAAGCCGTGCAAGAGACGGTGGATCTGCTGAAGGAGTACGACGAGGTGAACAACGCCTTCGCTGAGCCCGACGCCGACTTCGACAAACTTATCGCCCGTCAGGGAGAACTCACCGAGCTTCTGGAGGCCCACGACGCCTGGAACCTCGACACCAAACTCGAGCGCGCCATGGACGCCCTCCGCTGTCCCGACGAGGACCAGTTGGTGAAGAACCTCTCCGGTGGCGAGCGCCGCCGCGTGGCACTCTGCCGACTGCTGCTGCAAGAACCTGACATATTGTTATTAGACGAGCCCACCAACCACCTCGACGCCGAGAGCATCGACTGGCTGGAGCAGCACCTGCAGCAGTACAAGGGCACCGTCATTGCCGTCACCCACGACCGCTACTTCCTCGACCATGTGGCCGGCTGGATTCTCGAACTCGACCGCGGCGAGGGCATCCCTTGGAAGGGCAACTACAGCAGCTGGCTGGAGCAGAAGACCGCCCGTCTGGCGATGGAGGAAAAGCAAGAGAGCAAACGTCGCAAGACCTTGCAGCGCGAGCTGGAGTGGGTGCGCATGGCCCCCAAGGCCCGTCACGCCAAAGGCAAAGCTCGTCTGGCCGCCTACGACCGCCTCCTCAACGAGGACGTGAAAGAGAAAGAGCAGAACCTCGAGATCTTCATCCCCAACGGCCCCCGTCTGGGAAACAAGGTACTGGAAGTCAATGGCGTCAGCAAGGCCTACGGCGACAAGCTGCTTTATGAAAACCTCACCTTCTCGCTGCCCCCTGCCGGCATTGTGGGCATCATAGGTCCCAACGGCTGCGGCAAGACCACTCTCTTCCGCCTTATCATGGGACTGGAGAAACCCGATAGCGGCACCTTCGAGGTGGGCGAGACTGTCAAGATTGGCTACATCGACCAGCAGCATGCCGAGATTGACCCCGAGAAGAGCGTCTACGAGATGATTTCCGGCGGCAACGAAAACCTACAGGTGGGCGGCCGACTCGTTAACTCGCGTGCGTATATATCTAGATTCAACTTCAGCGGTACCGACCAGAGCAAGAAGGTCGGTGTCCTCTCCGGAGGTGAAAGGAACCGCCTCCATCTGGCGCTGACCCTCAAGAGCGAGGCCAACGTGCTGCTCCTCGACGAGCCTACCAACGACATCGACGTCAACACCATGCGTGCCTTGGAGGAGGGTCTGGAGAACTTCGCCGGCTGCGCTGTAGTCATCAGCCACGACCGCTGGTTCCTCGACCGCATCTGCACCCATATCCTCGCCTTCGAGGGCGACTCGCAGGTATACTTCTTCGAGGGCGGATACACCGAGTACGAGGAGAACCGCAAGAAGCGCCTCGGCGACGACACCCCTCACCGCATTCATTACAAAAAACTGAAAGCTTAACTAGAAAGGCCGCTTCGGCGGCCTTATTTTTTTTTGCCTATCCGATTTGCAAACGGTTATTTCTTGCGAGCTTTGCCGAGGACGACGAGGGTGACAGCGGCGAGGACGAGGACGATGCCGACAAGTAGGCGTGATGAGAAGGGCTCGGCGAAGACGAAGACGCCGATGAGGACGGCGGTGGTAGGCTCGAGGGCGCCGAGGATGGCGGTGGGTGTAGAGCCCAGGTATTTGGCGGCGTAGACCATCATCACCAGCGCCATGATGGCGGGGACGACAGCAAGCCAGGAGACCCATAGCCAAGCCGTGGAAGTGGGCGGCAGCATGAGAGGCTGACCGCTGAGGAAAGCGTAGACGACGTTGCCGAGGGCGCAGTAGAAGAGGACGTAGAAGTTGATTTTGAACGACGACATCTGCAACGGGCTTTTGTCGACGACAATGATGTAGAGCGCGTAAGTCAGCGCCGAGATAAGGACGAGGACAATGCCCAATTTACTATAGGCCCATTTATCGGACTTGAAGGTAAGCACGTCTATAAAGTCCTGCAAAGTGAAGATGCCATTGAATGTAAGCAACATTACGCCGACGAGGGAAAGGAGTATGGAAGCAATAGTAATCCAGGTGATGCGTTCGCGGAAGAAGAGGGTCATGATAGCGGCCGTCATGACGGGATAGGTGAAGAGGATGGTGGAGGCGATGCCGGAGGGCATGAGTTGGAAGGAGGTGTAGAGGGTGGTCGAGGAGAGGATGAAGAGGATGCCGAGGGCGGAGAGGGTGAGGAACTCGCGGCGGGTGACGCGGAGGCTCTCCTTGCGGAACATCATGACGATGGCGACGATGATCCACGCGAGGCCAAAACGGTAAAAGAGTACCGAGGGGACTTTCATCCCCTCGGCATATAGGAATTGGGCCAGCGGATTGGTGCCGTAGCACACGGCGGCGCCAATGGCGCAAACCAAGCCGATGATGGTTTTTGATTTCTTCATCAATCGGGTTGGTCGCCGAAGTAGGCGTTCTTGGTGATGGTGCCGTCGGCGCGCATGGTATAAGTGGAAGACTCACGGGAGCTGGAGTGACGGCCCTGGAAGAGTTCCTCGTCGGCGGCGTCGAGGGCGGACATCTGCTGCACGAGGTCGCCACCGTTGGGGTTGTTGCGGAGCATGTCGTGAATCAGACGGATGCGGTCGGCACGGCTCTTGGTGAGGTTCTCGTCGTTCAGGCTCTCGAAGGCGCTGCGGAAGAGTTTTTCTTCGGCGGGTTTGACTGTTTCCGTCTTAGCCGGTGCGGGTTCGACCATCACATCGACAGGTTCCTCCTTCAGGGCAGGCTCGGGTTTGGGCTCAGGAGTAGGATAGACGAACTTGGGTTTGAACTCGGGCTCGGGCTGGGGTTCAGGATTGACCTTGCGGATACCCTCGACGAGGATGTCTTCCTGCTTTTCCTCGACAGGCAGCTGTTTTGCCTCGGGCTTGGCAGGAGCGTCATCTTCGAGAAGTATGACATGACGGTCGCCGGCAGGGACCTCGTGAGACTCCAAAGTGATTTTCTCGAGGGGTTTAAACTCGTCGACCACAGCGGGTTTGACGACGAGGTCATCGGGGTTGACATAGTGAACTTTGGAAGTCTTCTCCTGATTGTCGTTGCGTTTCTGCTCGAAGCCTGTGGCGATGAGGGTGACCTTGAGTTCGTCGTCGAGGCTGTCGTCGACGCCGGCGCCCCAGATGACGTCGGCGGTGCCGTCGGTGCGGTCGAGCACGAAGTCGGTGATGTCGCCGATTTCGTCCATCTTGATTTTGTGGTCGGAGGAATAGGAGAAGTAGAGGAGGACGTTTTTGGCACCACGGATGTCGGAATCGTCGAGGAGGACAGAGGTCGAGGCGGCGGTGATGGCGTCGATGGCGCGGTTCTCACCCTTGCCGGAGCCGGCGCCCATGAGGGCGGTGCCGGAGTGTTCCATGACGGTGTTGACATCCTGGAAGTCGATGTTAACATTGCCACTGCCGGTGATGATTTCGGCAATACCCTTGGCGGCCGTGAGAAGGACATCATCGGCGAGGCCGAAAGCTTCGGAGATGTCGAGGTCACCAAAAGCGCGGAGTTTGTCGTTGTTGATGACGATGATGGAGTCGACATGCTTGCGGAGTTCCTCGATACCAGCTTCGGCCTGGTCGCGGCGTTTCTTGCCTTCGAAGGAGAAGGGGCGGGTAACGATGGCGACGACGAGGATTTTCTTGTTCTCCTCGGTCTCGAGGTCGATGTTCTTGGCTATTTCGGCGATGACGGGAGCCGCGCCAGTGCCGGTGCCGCCGCCCATACCGGCGGTGATGAAGAGCATCTGGGTGTTGTGGGCGATGGCTTCCTTGATGTCTTCAGCCTTGTCGGTGGCAGCTTTGCTGGCGCGCTCAGGCTTATTGCCAGCGCCGAGGCCGAGGTCACCAAGCGGAATCTTGTTGGGGACAGGCGAGGCATTGAGGGCCTTCATGTCGGTGTTGCAGACGATGAAGTCGACGCCTTTGATACCCTGACGGTACATGTGGTTGACGGCATTGCCACCACCGCCACCGACACCAATGACCTTGATGTAGGACGATTGGTTTTTCGGGGAGTCGAAAGCGAAAAACGGTGCCTGCTGGGCGGGCTGATTAACGAAATTGGTGTTATCCTCCATGTGCTTGTATTTTTCTATCTTCTTGAATAAGAATTTCTTAATTAATATTTGCCATACAAAATAGACTATGTAAAAATACTAATAATTCGCGAGACGACGGATGATTCTATAGGTTAGTTTTCAACAAGTTATGCACAGCCTATTTGTAGGGGGCAAAAGTTTCTATGTGTTAGTCGTCGATGCCGTTTTCGCCAAAGACTTTACCGAAGAACTGGTTAAGACGACGATTGAAGACGCGTTTGTCGGATTTCTTCTTCTTGTCATCTTTCTTGGTATCGGTGTTTGTTTCCGGCTCTTCGGGCTGAGGTTTGAAATCGTCCATGCCCTCGAAGATGTCGACGTGGCCGTCGTTCTTGGCGGGTTTGGTCTCTTCGGCGGGCTTGAAGTCGTTCTCCTCCTCGACAAAGTCATCGTCCTCGAGACCTGCGTTCTCCTGCTCGGACTTCTCGATGCCGTAGAGGACAAGACCGATACCGGTGGCGTACATGGGATGGGCGAGCTCGTCGTAGGCGATGCTGGTGGGGTCGAGATGCTCGTTGGGGATGCCGATGCGGGTATCGGTGGCCGTAATAAGTTCGCAGAGCTCCTTAATATTCTTGAGCTGTGCGCCGCCACCCGTGAGGGCGATGCCGGCGATGAGGTTCTTCTTGTATTTGGAGACCTGGACCTCGTAGTCGACCTGTTCGAGAATCATGCGAGTGCGGGCATTAATGATGCCAGCGAGAGTCTTGACATAAATTTCGCGCGGTGCCTGGCTACGGATGCCGGGGATGGCAATGACATCGTTCTCGGATACCGCCTGGACGAGGCATGAGCCGAACTTAACCTTGAGACTTTCAGCCTGGCGCTTGAGGATGTTGCAGCCTTCGCGGATGTCGTTGGTGATGGCGTTGCCCGCCAACGGGAGTGACGAGGTGTGGCGGATGATGCCATCGTAGAAGATGGCCACGTCAGTGGTGCCGCCACCGATATCGACCATGGCGACACCGGCGTCGCAGTCGGCATCGTCGAGGACAGCCTTGGCGGACGCCACGGGCTCGAGAACAACACCTTTGATGTGAAGACCGGCATCCTGAACAGCGTACTTGATGAACTGGAGGTTCTGGACGTTGGCGGTGACCATATGGAAGTTGGCCATGAGGTTCTTGCCAGCCACGCCGACGGGAGAGACGTCGCGGCTGAGGGGTTCACGGTCGACGATGTACTCCTGCGGGAAGACATGGATGATTTCCTCGCCGGGATCGAGCATGGTGTTGTACTGGTCGGTGATGAGGTGCTCGACATCCTCCCTCTCGATGAGACGGTGGTTGGCGGGAATCATAATGCTGCCCTGGGTGGGACGCGACTTGATGTGCTGTCCGGCGATGCCCACCCACACTTCGTCGATGTCGACGTCGGCCTGGTCGGCGGCTTCTTTGACAGCACGGCGAATAGACTCGGCGGTGTCGGAGATGTTCTTCACCACACCGTGCTCCACGCCCTTGGAGTCGGTTTTACCGAAGCCCAAGATTTTCACTTTTCCCGACTCGACCCGCATACCCACGAAGCAGGCGATTTTGGTGGTTCCGATGTCGAGTCCAACAATGATTTCGTTTTCCATAACTACGTATTATTTTGTTTGTTTATTTCTTGTTCTAGTTCTAGATGAGAGAGGTTTATTTTTTGGTGCAGACCACTTGGTCTTTGAATTTGAGGCTGATTTTGGAGTAGGCGTCCCAACCAGCACGTGGCATGCCGTTGCGGTAGAACGCCAGGAGGTCGGCGAATTTGTTCTCGAGATTGGTGGTGTCGCCAAGTTCGATAACCTGGTCGCCAACCTTGGGGACCATGAGGACCTCGCAGTTGCGCTGGACGTGGAGTTGGTCGACGAGAGACTGGTAGTCGGCGTGGGAGTCGAGGAAGAGAGCCACCTGCCAGAGGGCTTCGAGCTGCGCTTTTGTAGTGTCGGAGCTGAGACGTCCATGGAAGTCGCCTGTTGCGACAACGACATTGCAGTCGCCGAGGTCGGAGGTGGGAATGGTTTTCCCTTCGAGGTCGATGTAATATTCGTTGTCGCCGAAGAAGAGGCGAGCCACAGGATGGCGCTGGTCGGCCGTAACGACAATTTTGCCACTGACACTGACAGAGGTGGAGATATTGGTTATGAAGGGTACATGACGTGCCGCATTGGCTACCTGACGGCTGTCGACCTGACGCACCTGTTTCTGCAGGAGGTCGGGGATGCGGGCCACAAGGGTGTCCGCGACAGTTTTCTGATCGACGAGCGTCGGAGTGTCGCCGTAGTTGAGCACCACTTCAATGCCACGAACCTGCATACGTGAACGCACCACGTTGGCCACAAGGACGAGGATGGCCAGCAAGAGGATGCTGGAGAGGATGAGTGCGATTTTGGCAGGTCGTTTCATTTTAGTGTTCAGTGTTTAGTTTAAAAGTTGGTCGCGTAGGGTTGTTTCGAGGCGTGGTACGAGGCGGTCGATGTCGCCGGCACCGAGGGTGAGGACTACATCGGGGCAGAGGGCGGGGACCAGCTCAAGGGTCTGGTCGGGAGTGCAGAGGTACTTGGACATGGTATCCATCTTGCGGAGCACCATGGAGGAGGTAACGCCGAGGATAGGCTTCTCCCGGGCGGGGTAGATGGGAAGCATAATGATTTCGTCGAGCGTCTGGAGGACACGGGCGAAATCGTCGGCGAGGTCGCGGGTGCGAGTGTAGAGATGGGGCTGGAAGATGCCCACGACACGCTTGCCTGGATAGAGGAAACGGACGGCCTCGATGGTCCTTTCAATTTCCTGAGGATGGTGAGCGTAGTCGTCAATGTAGATGAGTCCTTTCTCACGGATGCGGTAGTCGAAGCGACGGCGCACACCGGCAAAGGTCTTGAGGCCATGACGCAACTGAAACTGATCGAGGCCACAGGTGAGAGCCACAGCGGAGGCAGCGACGGCATTCTCAACATTGACGAGGGGAGCACCATCGAGTTCGAGGTCATAGAGCACCCCATCGGGGGTACGGAGGTCGAAGAAGAGGTTGCCGTTGTAGTTGCGGACATTGATGGCATAGTAGTCGGCTTCGATGCCACGGGCGGTATAGGTGAGAGGTGAGAGGTGAAAGGTGAAAGGTGAAATAGAATCGTGATTGTGGTCTTCGTGGTGGTGTTCGTGGCCGTATTCAACAAATTCTTCGCCGTCAAGAGTTCGGAAGATGCCATTTTTGAGGAAGAGATGTCCGTCGGGCTGGGTCTGATTGGCAAACTGGAGGTAGGCCTCGAGCATGTGCTCGTGGGTGCCATAGATGTCAAGGTGATCGGGGTCGGTAGCAGTGATGACGGAGATGTAGGGATAGAGCTGGAGGAAAGAGCGGTCGTACTCGTCGGCCTCGACAACAACATATTCGCTCTTGTTGTCGACAAGAAGATTGCTATCGAAGTTCTTGCTGATACCTCCGAGGAAGGCGCTGCATCCACAGGGGGCTTTGCTCAGCAGATGGGCAATCATAGTGGAAGTGGTAGTCTTTCCATGGCTGCCGGCGACGGCGATGCACTTCTTACCGCGTGTGAGTTCGCCGAGCATCTGGGAACGTTTCTCCATACGGACGCCTCGGGTCTGAAGGGCTTGAAACTCGCGGGTATCGGTAGGCACCGCGGGGGTGTAGACCACGAGGTCCACATCGGCGGGGATGAGGTCGGGGTTATCGTCATAGTGGACGGCGATGCCTTCGGCCTCAAGCTCGGCGGTGAGGGGGCTGGGTGTGCGATCATAGCCGCTGACGGTGTCGCCGCGACGATGGAAGTAGCGTGCCAGCGCGCTCATGCCAATGCCTCCTATGCCCAAGAAGTAGTAGTTCATTGCTTGATTGTTTGATTGCTTGAGGGTTTGAGTGTTATATATTTTTTAGGTTCTCGAGTTGCTGGAGTTCATCGGGGAGAGGTACAGATTTTCGTTTTTCAGGTTTGCCATAGAGAAGTTCCGATATTTGGTCGACAATCTTGTCGGCAGCATGACGGACGGCCATCTTGGAGATGGCAGCACTCATAGAGGTCTGGCGTGCAGGGGATTCGAAGAGTTCCTTGACGGTGGAGAGACCCTGACTGTTGCAATCGGCATCCTTGACCATGACGGCAGCACCACGGTCGACAAGAGCCAGCGCATTCTTGGTCTGGTGATCCTCGGCGACATTGGGTGAAGGAATGAGTACCACAGGCTTGCCGACAAGACAGAGTTCACTGATGGCGATAGCACCAGCGCGCGACACCACAATGTCGGCGGCGGCATAAGCCATGTCCATACGGGAGATGAACTGGTGCACTTTGACCCACTGACCCACTTGGGCTCGTTCGACAGCGGCCACAGCCTCGTCGTACATCCAACGGCCTGTCTGCCAGATGAGCTGGATACGGTTCTCACGGAAGAAATGGAGATGGTTGATGATCATCTCATTAATGCTGCGGGCGCCAAGGCTCCCGCCCACAGAGAGCAGCACACGGCCCTCGGCCTCGAGACCAAAGTGGGCACGACCTTCAGCAGCAGTAGCAGACATCTGCTCGATGTCGGCACGCACGGGATTACCGGTGAAGACAATCTTCTCCATGGGGAAGAAGCGTTCCATGCCCTCGTAAGCCACACAAATCTTGCTGGCCTTGCGAGCCAACATCTTATTGGTGAGTCCGGCATAGGAGTTTTGCTCCTGAAGAAGTGTCTTGTATCCGCAGGCAGCGGCGGCCTTGAGGGTGGGCTCGCTGGCGAAGCCTCCGACACCAACTACGATGTCGGGGCGGAAATCGGAGAGGACGCTCTTCACCATGCGACGGCTCTTGAATATGCGGAAAGGCAGCTGCAGGTTCTTCACGATATTGGCGGGCGTGAGTTTGCGCTGCAGTCCAGCGATGGGCAGTCCGATAATCTTGTAGCCTGCCGCAGGCACTTTCTCCATCTCCATGCGTCCTTCGGCGCCGACAAACAAGATGTCGGCGTCGCTCCAACGGGCTTTGACGGCGTTGGCTATGGCCACTGCGGGGAAAATGTGACCGCCACTGCCTCCTCCACTAATGATGATTTTCATATCTCGGTTTCTTTATTTCGTTACTTCGTTATTGCGTTATAACGATATTTCGTTATTATTTTTGTCGGTGTCGTCGGCGATGGTCATCTCGCCATTATCCACCGTATTGTCCTGAACTTCCTGAACGTCTGGTGTCTCCTGTTTCTTTTCTTTATTATAGACATCGGCAGCGACAGACTGTATGATGCCGAGGCCAAGGCTGAGGAAGAGATAGGCCGTGCCGCCATAGCTGATGAACGGCAGGGTTTGTCCCGTCACGGGGAGCACTCCCACGGCCACACCCATATTAGCCATAGCCTGCAGGTAAATCATCGTACCCAGACCCGCCGCGACGAGGGCTCCGAAACGTCCCTGAGCCCTCCAAGCCAGTCGCATACATCGGAAGAAGAAGAAACTGTAGAGCACCAACACCAGGATACCTCCCACAAGTCCCGTTTCCTCGATGATGATGGAATAGATGAAGTCGTTGTGCGACTGGGTCATGAGACGGGCATAGATGGTGTTGCCCGGACCTTTGCCGAAGACACCGCCACGGGCGATGGCCATGCGGGCCATGTTCTCCTGTGTGATGACGGTGGGATCAGGGTCTTCGAAATAGGACTGGAGTCGATGGCCCCAGGTACTGGAGCGTCCCATTAATTGTTCCGTCTTTGCCTGCTCAGGTTTATCGTTTTCATTATTAAACCGATGGACGGCAATTCCTAATCCAGCGACAGCCGCAATCACCAAGACAAGCAAGATAGTCCACCAACGGCGACGGTCGACACCGCCGAAGAAGAGCATCAGATAGCAGGCGACGAACAGCAGGGCAGCCGTGGAGAAATTCTCTGGAAGCACGAAAGCAGCCACCAAGACGATGTATGCCAAAAGGGAGAAGAATGTGCTTTTCTCGGCCGCCTGGTCCTTCTTGAGCGTAAGCATACGGGCAATGAAGAGCACAAGGGCTATCTTGGCCACCTCGGAAGGCTGGAACTGGTTGATGACGGGGATGCGGAGCCAACGGCCACCCATCATCAGTGTCACCGCCAGAAGGACAATGGAAGCCCAGAGGCCAAGAACTGCAAAGCGCGAGAAGAAGCGATAATTGATTCTACTACAGACGACGACGATGACCCATGAGACAAGGACAATGAGCAGATGTCGCAAGAAGAGTCCCGTGGGACCACCGGAACTCCCGTGGGTGTAGGCCTCGAGACCGATGGAGCTGTAGACTCCTACAAGAGAGATGATGCTGAGCAGCATGAATACCACCCAGAGTGTCTTGTCTCCCTTGAATATCTTGGACATTTTCATGATTGAGGTTATATGGGGTTGGTTAAAAGGGTTTGAGAGGGTTAAAGGGGTTAGAGTTCGTTTACTTGGTGGCGGAATTCTTCGCCTTCGTCAACAAGGTCGGTACCGTTGTCGCAGGCGGGAGAGTAGAGCACCTTCACGTCATCGGCCTCGTACCGGTAGGCTTTCTGCAGGGCTTCGGCCATAGAGGGACAAGCTTCGATGGAGGGGATGATGCCGGTGAAGGATTTGCGCATGAGAGGGCTGTCGCCTCCCACGATGAGCAGCATGCGCACCTTGCGGAGTGCTGGAGGAACCAAACGGCTGTAATCGGCCGAAGTTTTCGGTGCATCGGCAATCCATATCAGCCCGCCGGAAGTGCTTTCGAGAGAGTACCAAGTGGAGTTGATGGTGCGGGCGGCGGCATCGTTGATGTATTCACGTCCCCGTACACGAGCGACGAACTCGAGACGATAGCGAGTCTCCTCCAAACGGTTGAAGCATGCCCTCAGCGAGGCGTTGCGCATGGCTTTCAGTCGCTGGGTGTCGATACCGGCGAGTCCGATGTGAGTTCTTTCACGGCCTTCTTTGGCCAGAGTTTCAATAGTCATGTTTATGAATGTGTGAATGTGTTATTGTGTGAATGTGCTAGTTTTTTTTTATCGTAATTTAAGGGTTGAAAGGGTGAAGATAGCGAGCAGGATAGCAATGATGATAAAACGGACAACCACTTTTTCTTCAGCCTGACCCTTCTTTTGGTAATGGTGGTGCAGTGGCGTCATGAGGAAGGGACGCTTCTCCACGGGAACCACTTGGCTGGGCGGAAGATGATGTTTGCGGCGGTAGTATTTGCAGTATGAGGTCTGGATGATGACCGACAGGTTTTCGATGACGTAGATGCCGCAGAGGACAGGCAGAAGGAGTTCCTTCTTGATAAGCACTGCGAAGACGGCGATGATACCTCCGATGGAGAGCGATCCCGTGTCGCCCATGAAAATCTCTGCCGGATGACCATTGAACCACAAGAAGCCTATCGTGGCTCCCACAAAAGCGGTGCTGAAGATGGCCAATTCGCCAATATTAGGGAGGTACATGATGTTGAAGTAGGTGGCCATGATAGCATTGCCGCTGACCCAAGCCAACAGCGCCAAAGCACCACCATTGACGGCAGCCACACCTGTGGCGATACCGTCAATGCCGTCGGTGAGATTGGATGCATTGCTGACAGCGGTGACAATCAGTATGATGAAAAGAACATAGACCACCCAAACCAAATCCTGCGCCCAGTCGCCCATCCAAGTAACCAGCCAAGCATAGTCGAATTCATTGTTCTTCACGAAAGGAATAGTGGTGGTGGTCCCTCCGCTGAGGGCAGGATGGTAGACGATGAGCAATCCCACTACAAGTGCCAAAATCACCTGTCCCAACACTTTGTATTTTCCAGGCAAGCCAGCCTTGCCTCGGGTTTTCTTCAAATAGTCGTCGAGGAATCCCAGCATACCCAGCCACAGCGTGGTACCTATCATAATCAGCACATAGATATTGTCGAGTTTGGCAAAGAGGAGTGTGGGTATCAGGATGGCAGTGATGATGAGCAGACCGCCCATGGTGGGAGTGTTGGCCTTGCGAGAGGCACCTTCCAAGCCCAATTCGGTACGAACCTCGTCCATCATGCCCAACTTGTTCTTCATCCAACGGATGAACCGCTTGCCGAAAAGAAGCATAATAAGCAACGAGGTCACCATACCCGCAGCGGCACGAAACGTGATGCCGATGAAAGCACCCGCTCCGGGAACATGAACCCCCATATCGTTCAACCAGTCTAATAAATGATATATCATCGTTTTTAAGGTCTAAAAGTCTTTTAATTCTCTCTCTGCTTCTTCGACATCATCAAAATGGCTTCGCACACCGTTCACCTCCTGATAGGTCTCGTGTCCTTTGCCAGCGATGAGGATAATGTCGCCTTCCCTAGCCATCATGCAGGCTGTGCGGATGGCCTGACGGCGGTCTGTGATGCGCACTGTGTGGCTGAGCTGTTCGGCCGAGAGGCCTGCCTCCATATCGTCGAGGATGCTCTCGGGCTGCTCGGTACGCGGATTGTCGGAGGTGAGCACCAGCTTATCGCTACCTTTGGCACCAATCTGTGCCATCTCGGGACGCTTGGTCTTGTCGCGGTCACCACCGCAGCCTACCACGGTGATGAGTTGCTGGGTAGGACGGCGGATGGCGTCAATGGTCTCGATGACATTCTGTAGTGCATCAGGAGTATGAGCATAGTCGATAATGGCCGTGATACCGCGACCGCTGACATACTGGAAACGCCCCGGAGCGGGTTCCAATGTGGAAAGCAGGCGCAACGTCTCCTCCTCTCCTGCCCCACTGAGGACAGCAGCGCCATAGATGGCAAGGAGGTTATATGCATTGAACCGGCCAACCAGACGGCACCATACTTCCTGCCCATTAATGCTCAAATGCATACCCTCGAAACCCTCCTCAAGGATACGACAATGGAAGTCGCCTTTTTGCTGCAGGCCGTAGGTGTAAACCTTGGCGCGGGTATTCTGCACCATCACACGGCCGTTTTTGTCATCAATATTGGTCAGTGCCCATGCCGTTTTAGGCAGGGCGTCGAAGAATCCCTTCTTGGCGGCGATATAATTGGCCATAGTCTTGTGGAAGTCGAGGTGGTCGTGGGTGATGTTGCTGAAAATGCCACCGGCGAACTCGACACCTGCAATACGTTTCTGCACCACAGCATGTGAGCTGACCTCCATGAAGCAGTAGTCGCAGCCAGCATCCACCATCTTGCGCAATAGTTGGTTCAACTCCAGCGCATCGGGTGTGGTGTGGCCTGTGGGCAGTTCCTCTTCATCAATTTTATTGACGATAGTCGATACCAAACCCACATGGTGACCCAATAGGCGGAACATGCGATGCAGAAGAGTCACCGTAGTAGTCTTGCCATTAGTGCCGGTGATGCCTATCAACTTGAGTTGGCGCGAAGGGTGTCTGTAGAAGTTGGCCACCATAAGGCCCAATGCCTCACTGCTGTCCTTCACCTCCACAAACGCCACCTTCTTATTTCCCTCTTTCCTCTTTCCACTTTCCTCACACACCACCGCCACAGCGCCCTGCTCCACAGCCTTGCCGATGAAGTCATGCCCGTCGACCTTCGTACCCCGCTGGGCCACAAAGAGAGTCCCTTCGGTCACCTTACGCGAATCGAACTGGATATCTTTCACCTCCAACTCGATATCGCCGGCGACCTTGCAGTCAATACCTTTTATTATATCTTTTAATTTCATTATTCTATTTATTACGACCCTTTATCTCAAATTCAAAACCACCGTAGCTCCTTTCTTCACGGCAGTTCCCGCATTAGGGCTCTGCGAAGCCACCTTGCCATAACCTGTTACCCTCACTTTCAGACCCACAGAATGCAGCACTTCGATGGCATCCTTGGCACTCATACCGCGACAGTTGGGCACCCGTCCCGGTGTCGGTTTCTCTGTCTGCACCTTCACATTTGCACGACCAATCAAGTGGCAAGCTCGTGCGATGTCCTTTAGATTACCGCGCAGCACAACAGACTCTTGCTGCAATTTCGTACTGTCAATCTGTGTCGTTGCAAACAAATCCTCGCTCAAACGCTCATCGATAGCCATCACGCAGTCAGAAATCATCTTGAAGACCTTTGCCGCCTGTGTGCCGAAAGTGCGGGTGCTCATATTTTCGAGCATCACATAGCATGTATAGCGTGGATTGTTGGCAGGGAAGAAACCCGCAAAGGATGCGTTGTTCACACCACTACCCATTCCATGTGCACTGGCCGTACCCGTTTTACCCGCAATATGGTAGTTGTTGTCTTTGATGACTCCGTGGGCTGTTCCATAGTTCACCACTCCCTCGAGCATCTCGGTCATCACTTTGGCACTCTCGGGACTGAACGCATGTTCCCGCATCACTACCGGAGCGATTTCATGACGGCGACCCTTCTGGTCGATGATGGCCCGACAGAACAGAGGCTTCACCATGCGGCCACCGCCAGCAATGGTGTTGTAGAACGTGATAATCTGCATGGGTGTGACAGCTGTGGAATAGCCATAGGTGATTCGCAGGAAGTCGTCGGTCGAATTGTTGACATCATTCATCAGGTAATTCGGCTCCGGAGCCTTCACATCGAGATTCAACTTCTCGTAGGGGAACACCTGTTTCATCAGTGCCACCAGGTCGCTGCGACGATTACGGTAGTATTTCCATCCCAACTCGGCCATACCCACATTCGAGGATTTTTCAATCACCTTACGGACACTCAACGAATCGCCATTCGGATGACTATCCTCAATCACCTTCTTCGAACCAGGAAAGACCCTTTTCACCACAGGGACTTTCATCGAGGTATCTATCTGTATCTTCGGATCGTTCAACATGGCAGTCATCACCACTGCCTTCATCGTGGAGCCAGGCTCGTAACGGCTTGACACCGCCGAGTTCCAGTCGCGCATCTCCTTGTATGCCACATTGCCGTCTTTATCCGTTTCGCGGGCCAGGTTGGCACAAGCCACCACATAACCCGTCTCCACTTCCATCACAATGGCGCATCCTGCCTTGCCGCCGAAAGTCTCAAGCGAATGGCGCAACGCATCCTCGGCCACATCCTGTATGCGGGTATCGATGGTGGCCACAATACTCTGTCCGTCGATGCGTTTCTGCAACACCACTGTCTGCACGCTGTCGCCATCGGTGCGACGCTCTGCCGTAGTCCCTTCCTCTGGAATATCGGCCAGCCAGACACCCTTTGTCAAGCGGCGACGGCTGTAGATGCCATTCCTTCCTTTCAAGATGGAATCGTAGGCACCCTCCAGTCCTTTGAAATCGCCGGTACCCTCACCATCCTCCAATCCCACAATGTTCGACGCCATCTCGTTATAGATGTGCGAACGTTCCTCGTACCTCACACTATGTCCGTCCACCTCGCGCACCACACAGTTCTTCCATCCGGGAAGACGGACAATGGACAGCCATACCGAATACGGAATCTTTCTTTCCTCTATCCTGAAACACTGGCTTGGGCTCTCTTTCGCCCGCTCGTTTCTCACTCGCTCGATATAGTATTCCTTGCTGTGAGAGCCTCCGGCCTCGACCAATATCTGTGCCATAGTGTCGAGCGAAGCCTCCAGCAGGCTGTCTGTGATGGCTCCCGCGAACTTCGTCTTTCCACGGGCGTCTTTCTCATATTTCTTTCCTAAATCGAGATATAGCTTACACTTCACTACCGTCGTCGAGAGTACCTTGCCGTCGCTCGACAGAATATTGCCCCTGCGAGCAGTATCTATACATGTCAACTGTTTCTCACGTGGTGCGGCCCATTCACTCCAGTTTCTGAATACCACAATCGTGTCAAACTTGACAATTTTTCTTCCTCTCACCTGTTCCGTTCTCTTCGTCACTATCTTGCCGGCGACTTCTTCCGTCTGGGTCTTCACGATGCCGACAATGATAGCACCACCCATCACCAATGTCAGTAACAAGTAGATTGCCAGCATTCCGCCAGTCATCCGTGTATTTTTCTCTTTCTTCATTTACTTCTTTGTTCTCATATCACATTCGGGGGCGTCGGCATGATACCCAGACCTTTTTCTTTTTCCAAATCGTCTCTAATCTGCGAGATACGCACACTGTTCTGGTTCTTCTTCTGCAACTCTATCTGCTGTTCGCGCAACTCGTTCACCTTCTCCATCACCCGCATCTTCTCGCGGCTCAGCGACTCGACTTGATAGCGGTTGGCCACCAACAAGAGAAGGAAGACCAAGCAGAGCAGTATCAGCGGTATCTGTTTCAGCACAAACTTGTCGGACAGGATATCACCCCCCAGCACCTTCGCCACACCTTTCGCCACACGACCTCCTCTGCCATTCACCTCCGGCGTGTCGTCCTCTTCTTCAACCTCGTCGACTACAATGTTTTCCACATCGTCGGCATTGGCCGGTTGCTCGTTCTTAATCTCTAATTCCTCGTTCTCAATTCTTAACTCATCCTCTTCTACTTTTATCTCTTCCTCATGTCTGCGACGGCGGTTGCCTGTGGCCTTTACCTCCCTATTCCGAATCTCGTTGCTGATCTCTTCCTCTTTCCTCACTTCCTCATGACTCCGACGGCGGTTGCCGGTCTTTCTCCTCGGCTCCGACCTCATAGCACCCACCAGCGCCTCACGTGCCACATCGCCGTCAAGACCCTCTTCCACCGTCTTTTCCCTAAACCTATTTCCCATATAATATAATGTATATATCTTTTTTAATTCTTAACCCTCTCCCCCACTCTCAACTTTGCACTGCGCGCACGACTGTTGCGCATCAACTCCTCCTCGCTCGCCTGCACGGCCCCATGACTGACCATACGCATCGGAGACAACACATTGCCATAGAAATCCTTCTCCACTTCACCCTCGAAGTTACCGCTGCGCATGAAATTCTTCACCAACCGATCCTCCAGCGAATGGTAGCTGATTACCACCAATCGTCCGCCAGGCGCCAGCACCTCACAGGCTTGCTGCAACATCTCCTTCAGCGCCTCCAATTCACCGTTCACTTCGATGCGCAATGCCTGGAACAGCATCGCAAGGTATTTGTTCTCCATGCCTCGCGGCAGATGCTTCTGCACCGCCTCCTTCAGCTCTCCCGTCGTCCGGATTCCAGATTCCGAGCTCCGGGCTTTCACTATTGCCTTTGCCATCTGTCTGGCATTGGGCAACTCACCATAGAGCTTCAACAACCGCGCCAAATCCTCCTCGCCGAGCGTGTTCACCAAGTCGGCAGCCGTCGTCTCGCTCCGGCGGTCCATCCTCAAATCCAGCTCTCCGTCGAAACGTGTCGAGAAACCACGCTCCGCCACATCAAACTGATGGCTGGAGACTCCCAAGTCAGCCAAAACGCCATCTACCTGACGTACGCCGTGCAAACGCAGGAAACTCTTCAAATACCTGAAATTCTCGTTGATGAACGTAAAATTAGTGGGTAGTGAGTAGTGTGTAGTGGATAGCATTTGCGTCCGTGTGCTACCCACTATCCACTCCCCACTACACACTCTCGCAGCCGCATCCCCGTCTTGGTCAAAAGCCAACAGTCGACCAGCCTCGCCCAGCCGTTCCAGAATGGCACGCGAATGGCCACCACCACCAAACGTCACGTCAACATACGTGCCGTCGGGTCGCAGCGCGAGGCCTTTCATAGCCTCCTCCAGCATGACCGGTATATGGTACTCACTGCTCATTCTTGACAGGCATTGCGCCCAGCAGAGCCTCCGCCTTTTCGGCGAAGTCACGGCTGGCCTGGTTCATCTTCTCGTAGGTCTCACGGCCCCACAGCTCGATGAACTTGCCCGTCGATTGAAGAACAATCTCTTTCGCCTTCGCAATCATGTGTTTCTGCTCTGCCGGCACCAGCAACCTGTCGTTCGAGTCAAGCTCGATAACATTGCCTTCCGTCAACTTGCGCAGAACCTCTCGATCCTCACGGCGATAAGGATTCAGCAGCTCTTGCAATTTCTCCACTTCCTCCCTGAAACTGGCATAAGTCCATAGCTCCAAACACTCGGCATAGACACTCTCGCGGATGACAAAACGACCATCCTCGGTTTCCAATTGGCGCTTTAGCGCAATTGGGAACTTGAAGCGGCCGTTCGAGTCCACCTTACAGTATTCTTTTCCAAGTATTAAGGCCATTTTTACCTATTTTTTTCAGGCTGTAAAATTACAAAGAAAATTCCAATTTCTGCCTAAAAATCCCAAAATTTGTTTATTTTTAACTTTTTTTGTTGTTCATAACCATAAACGAACAAATCAAAATTTTGTTTCACTTTTTTCAAAAAAAAAATTCGCCATATACCAAAACCCTTTCACCATCCTCATTTTCCCAGTTTTCAATTTTCAATTTCCAATTTTCATTTTCCCCTCTCTTCCCTGTTGAAAACTTTTTTTACATTGTTGCCAACAGAGTGTTTGTTTCAAAGTCGCACTTGAAAAAAATGTTAAAAGTGTGACCCAAAATCGGCACATCGCCGTCTTTATATATAGACGGAGTATTGTCTAACTATTAACTTTTATCTATTAATTATTAATTTTTTTTTAAATTTGTACACAAAACAGGAATCCAGAAATAGACACAACAGCATGTCATACAGCAGATTATATAAACCCTTATTGATATTGGGCCTTTTATTCCCGTGTTTTTCCCCTCTTTCGGCTCAGGGAAACCGTATTATGCTGCTCAACGAGGAGTGGGACACCTACATCCAGACCTATAGCCGCTATGTCAACGGCTGGAACTTCTGCAAGAGCGGCATCAACGACCAATCCATTGTCCAACGCGCCAACCTCCACGCCTACCTTAGCACCGGCACCGCTGAGGGCAGCGGCACCACCGTCGCCACCCCTTGGCTGAGCCAGGTGGCCGACACCTTCTCATTCTACATCTATGGTTCCAACCTCCGTGGACACACCGCCCAGGTGGAGTTCGGATTCATCCCCGACACTGCCACCATCACCGACCCCTCCGACATCTGCGCCCTCTTCATTCCCTACGACACTGTCACCCTCTCTGTCTCCAACCAGTGGCAGCGCACCACACGCGACATGCACCCCTACTACGCCATTCACGGCACCACCCACCGCTTCGCCATCCGCCTGATAAACAGCTACCACCAAGAACTCTATCTGGATGAAATCCGTGCCTGGATACCCGCCGACGAACTCTCCTCCTGTCTCGACGAAACCACCTTGGGAAAAAACTTCTGGGTGGCCTTCACCCCTAACGCCATCCGCCTTGACAACGGCCAAAGCAACACCGGCGCCGTACTCTCCCTCATCGCCACGGGCAGCCAATCCGCCTCCATCACCGTTACCAACAGCGAGACAGGATGGAGCCAGACATTCACCCACTCTGGAGGTGACAAAACCTACATGCAGCTCCCATCCCACTGGGACAACACCTCTGCCGCTCCCACCAGCATGTGCTACCACGCCGTCTCCACACAACCCATCTCGCTCTTCGCCAGCAACTTCTTCAAAGACAGCTGGGATGTGTGCAACGTGATGCCCGAAAGGGCTTTGGGTACAAACTACATCATTCAGGACCTCTCCTTGCCCAACAACCCATTCTCCCCCTGCCTCGCCATCGCTGCCAGCCAGGATAACACTACTATCTCCTGTGTCCTTCCCACCCAGGTGTTCGGCTCCTCACTCAACGTCGGCGACACCCTCACCGTCACCCTCCAACAAGGGCAGTCACTCATGCTCCGCTCCTCCTCCGCCACCACCTTCTGTGGCATGCCCATTACCGCCGACAAGCCCATAGCTGTCTTCCAAGGCCACAGCTGCGCCCTCGTCGGTGCCACCGGAGGCCGCGACCTCCTTCTCGAACAAGCCCGACCCATCGAAACATGGGGCACCCAGTTTGTAGCCACCTCCACCCTCACCCGCACCGAAGGCGATGTCGTCCTGGTCACCTCGTCGGCCGACAACTGCACGGTGGAAATCAATGGTTCTGTAGTGGCAACGCTCTCCGCCCGACAAACCTACTCCTACACCATGCCCTCCTCCTCCCAAGCGGCATTCATCACCACCTCCCAACCCGCCTACGCCTGTCTCTACCCTTGGAGCTATAACAATGGGCGCACACTTGGCGACCCTTCCTCCATCTCGCTCAACCCCGTCGACCGATGGATATGCGAAGCTTGGTTCCCCATCCACAACTGCAACACCAACCCTTACGACGAACAATACATCGCTGCCAACCACCACTACCTTAACATCGCCGTCCCCTCCTCCGCCACCGACAGCATGTTCCTCGACGGGACTCCTATTACCGGTTTTACCCCGATAGGAAGTACGGGCTATAGCTTCGCTCGTCAAAGCATCTCCGTCGGCGCCCACCACCTTCGCAACCCCCAGGGCAACTTCTTCGCCTCGGCCTACGGACTCGGCAAATGGGTCTGCTATGGCTTCGAAATAGGCGCCGTCATCGACACCATCCCCATCCCACCTCCACCCGAACCTCAGCTCCACCACGACACAATAACCTATTCCGACAGCGTCTGCATGGGCCAGTCTTATCTGTCACCGATGGAAATCGTTTGTGGCGGCACGACCTACTATCCTCCCTCAGGACTCATCAATGTGCCTTCCTCAGAAACCGCAGAGGCCGGCATCCTGGAGCGTTGGTCCAACTGGGTGGTGGACGACACCCTCGTGCATCACATCCACCTGATGCTCACCGTCCTGCCCACCTACGACACCACCCTGCTCCTCTACCTCATCCCGGGCGACACCGTCTTCTTCCTTGGCGACACCCTCACCGAGGCCTGCAACCGCACCTATACGCTCCAAACCCTCTACGGATGCGACTCGCTGGTGGACCTCTTCCTCAACTACGCCGACGTCACCCTCTCCTCCAGCAGTCAAGGCGGCTGCCCGGGTCTTCCCGTCACCCTCACCGCCGAAGGCACACGACTCTTCTATTGGAGTTCCGTCCCCTACGACCCCGAACTCGATAGCCAGCAAGGGCAAAACCCCATTATTGTGCATCCCGCTGTCACCACCGTCTACCAACTCCTTGACGCCTCAGGCCACACCATCACCTCGGTCACCGTCAGCGTCGAGCCCCCTCCCACGCTCTGCATCGAGACCAACCGCGACTTCATCGACTTCGACCATCCCGTCATCACCCTCCACGACTGCTCTCCCGACCGCTACAGCTCCACCTGGATTTTCTCCGACGGATACACCCTCAACGGCGAGCGCGCCCGCAGACAGTTCTCCCATCCTCTCCCCGACACCATCACTGTCACCCTCCACTCCTGCAACCAATTCGACTGCTGCACCGACACCACCATCGGATTCCATACCGAGATACGTTCCGTATGGTTCCCCAACATCTTCACCCCGGGCGAAGCCATCAACAACCGTTTCGGCCCCGCCACCAGTTGCCAAGTAGCCGAATTCGAGATATTCATATACAACCGCTGGGGACTCCTCGTCTGGCACACCACCGACCTCTCCACGCCTTGGGACGGCACCCACGAAGGTACACCCTGCCCCCAGGGAGCCTACGCCTACCGCTGGTATCTCAAAGACCTCCACGGCGACCGCTGGAGCGGCACAGGAACAGTGACCTTAATCCGATAGCCCACCACCGCACAGTTCACCGGGATTACGGCGGCTCGCGCTTCTTCTTGTTGACATTGATAGGCGTACTGTATGGGAATGCTTCGCTGTAGGCGCGGTCGAGGGCCTTCAGATTCACCTTCCTCATGCCGATGCCCAGCCTTACCGCCACCAGCGACGGCAACCACATGTCAGAAATTATCCCATAGGAACGAATCCCCAACTCTTAACTCTAAACTCTTAACTCTAAACTCTTAACTCTAAACTCTTAACTCTAAACCGCCCCTCCTCAGAACAGGACGCCTACATCCTCCCTTTCCTCCAAACCGTTGGAAGTATCGGAAGACCCTCCCTCCTCGGCCTTCGAGCAGGCGACGAGGAGCAGAACTACAAACGGTAGGTATTTGATTAAACGTTTCATGGTGTATGTTTTAGTTCCTCTATAAGCTCCTCGTTTTCCTCTTCCAGCTTTTCGACGTAGAGCTTGAGGTCCATAAGCTCGAACTGCAGCGAGTCGCCGAGGGCCTCGAGTTGTTGTTTTTCCGACAGCAGAGCATCATACTCCGCCCGCGAAACAGTCGTGTTGTCGCAGGCAAAGAAGAGCAGCGCAAGGGCTAATATGAGGTATCCGTGTTTCATTTATTTGCTTGATTTACGCCTATTGCACTCACGACAGAGCATTTGGCAGTTCTCTTCTACCGTACGCCCGCCTTTGCTCCACGGGATGATGTGGTCGCCTTCCATAAACTCATAATCCAACTCTCTTTTGCAGCTTGGACAGATATGTCCCTGCTTCTCCCATACCGCCAGTTTGATGTCCTCGGGGAATGCGCGGAGGTCCAGATAATGTTCATCTCCGGTAAGAACATACGGGATAATGCCAGTTTGTTTCTGTATTTCGCTGTCGCGCATCAGCTCTGAGATTCGTTTCCCTAATGCGACGGTATCAAGTGTTTCCGAGCCATATTTGTCGTACAACCACGCCCAATCCAATCCCTTCATGATTTTTTTAAACTTTTTCATATCGAAGTTCGTAATAGCCCAGTTAAGTACCGTTTGAAAATAAGTCCACAGGTTATTGGCGTTAGGGTCGTGTTGATGTTCTGCCATATATCCCACCGCCGTTTGCATATGTCCCTTGCGCGTCTCGTGTTCGGCCATCCATTCTAACGCTTTTTTCAAGAAGTCCTGCCGGATGGGCGTTCCGTTCACCAAATCTTTGCCCAAACGTGCCGCACCACAATTGGTTTTGGAGAAATGCTTCTTTGCGTCGCTGACGAAAGGACCTGCATAGACAGCATTGTTTATCTCCTGTTCATTGAGCGGCTTTCCGGCTATGTTGATGGTCTTGAACCACGCCAACTTCTCGCTGGCTTCACCCTCGCACACATAGATGGTGAGCTTATAGTCGAGTATTTTCTTTTTGATATCATCTGGTTGGTTGAAGAAATTCTTGAAGAAATAGGCAAACTTACCGTCCACATATTCGCAAAGCGACAATGTGCGCTGCTGACCGTCCATCACCTCGTAGGGGCATTCGGCATCGTCCGACCGCTTCACCCAATACATCACATTCAGCGGATAGCCGTTCAAGACAGTACCGATTACAGCCTGCTGCTCCTTCTCATCGTAGATAAACTCACGCTGATAAGGAGGACGGATATCGAGCAATCCGCCATATCCGCGGACGCCCATTTCGTCGTTGTTCACATAACCCTTGGTGATTTCGCCAACGGTTATCTCTAATGGTTTTATTGTCATCATCTAGTTTGGGGGTGTTTGTTACGAATTAAAATCCTGCTATACTGTCGTTTGCCTTTAACGACTCCACAACCACCACGATCTTCTGGGTGGATGGTATAACCTACTTTTTTAAGTACTTCTGTTGGCGCGGAAGCCCTTGTGTTTCCACTTGCTTGCCATATTATTTCAAACTGGTTCGGATTATATTTGTCCAGGAATGTTATGGGCACACCCATCAATCCAGCATAATTGCAAGGAATATCTTGTGTTTTGTTTACGTTGATGGCATTATAGTTATCGTATTGGGGATACTCTTCTGGTGAATATTTACAGACCAAATCTATTTCCTCATTTCTTTTAGGTATATCAAGGTTTGTAAACCAATGAACACCGGACACTCTAATCATTCCCTCTTTATGATCTGTAGCTGTTGCGATATCTTCATATGGTGATACGAAATGTGCTGCTCCTCCTTTAAAGCCATAACCTAGCCAGATTCTATTCTCTATTACATGCGGGAATATCTCCTTATAAATTATGGCGCCTTGATTTCCTACAATAAGAAATTTTTTACCGTATTCGATTAATTGTCCAACATATTCCCTAAACAACGAGAATGGCGGATTTGTAACTACAATATCAGCCTGTTTCAGCAGTTCAATACATTCTGGGTCACGGAAATCGCCAGTCTTAAGCTCGGAAAGGATGTTTTTGTCGTTCTGCAAGAGAATTCTCACGTCACCTAAATCCACAGCCCCGTCACCGTTCAAATCCTTCACCTCGGTAATCTCCACCTTGTAGGCGGGTTTGCGAGGCTGCCGGTCTTCGTCGCCAAAATCAAGCTGCAACTCATTTCCCTGCACCGGAGAACCATTATAGCAGGTGCATATCAACTTCTTTAATCCAAGTTGATTGAAACGAAGAGCGAAATACTTGAAGAAATTGCTTTCGTAGGGATCATCGCAGTTGCAGAGAACCACTTTATCGCGAAAATGTGGCCAGTAGTGCTGCAATTCCCTTTCTATATCTGTGAGTTGAGTGTAAAACTCATCTTTTTTTGCCGTCTTTGCGGCATTGAGATTCTTGTTTGCCATATTGATAGCGGTTGTGCATTGCTATCAATTGGCGAACACGGTAAAAAAAGTGGAGTTCCCTACCGTGTACCAGGTGTGTGGCTACCCCTGCTCCAATAAGAAACTCACACATAACGTGCGAGCATCCTATTATTAATGGAGCAGGGCATACTCATGTACACCATACTTATTATTTCGTAGCGTTAATCTTCAGTTGCCACACTTCGGTACACGCGAAATAATAGTAATGCTTTGTTATTATTCTATCGCTCATCCACTCGCGATGAGCATTATTTTCGAAGTGCAAAAATACGAACTTTTTTTGATATGGCAAAAGAAAAAAAAGCGGAGCCCCCGTTGGGGAGCCCCACTCTTTGTGGAAACAAAGGAATTCACCTGTTCACCTGTTCACTTCTTTCGGAAGCGGACGGCTTGCAACTTTCCATTGGTTGCCGGTGCCGTCTCGAGGATATCGATACTACCAAGCCTGCGCCACTGCTGGATGACCTTTTTTACGGGTGAGGCACTATTGTTGGCACAAAGAACATTGCGCAACTCCTCTCGGCTAAACTCCTCCCCCAAGCTCTGATAGACAGCTTCCCATCGGTTGATGTTGCTGGTGGTCGAATCGGTGGGATAGCGCAACAGATGCTGCGTCAGCATGTAGTTGGCCACCCAGGTGGCAAAACGTATTGTGTTCTTCTTCACCGTGCGGGTAGGTCTCTCTCCGTAGAGGAACCACGCCAGCATGCCAGCACGGAAGCCTACAACAGCAGCACGCTTGTAGTAGGTGTCGCGTATGCGGTCCTGTGTCTGGTTGACCAATTGGCGCTGCCCGTCGAGCCAGTGCTGTATGGCCTCGTTGAGGAATCGCAGCTCCATGCGATGCTCCTTCTGCACGTTGTCGTCAGCAAAACTCACGCCATCGAGGCGTCCAATCTGGCTTTCCACCTCCTTGCGGTCTTTGTCGCTCAGCTCTCCCCACACAGGCATGGGTTTGCCCAGTTGGTCGGGAATGGTGACGAAGCACACTCGGCTCACCAATCCATCCTCCACATCGGGATAGAAGCGGCACATGGCTTTGGGGGTACCGCTGAAGAGGGTGTTGTAGTAGACGTTGACCACACCGCTGAAAGAGGTATCGCTGGCATAGTCCTGTCCGTAGCGGCCATTGTCGAAAGCCACACGCAGCAGGTCGCTGTAGTTGGAAAATCCTCTCTTGAACGCCTTGGTGACGGTGTCAATCTCCTCCGATACCGAGAAGAGATGCAGCCCCTGGGCGTTATCCATACGCATGAGCATCTTGGTGATGCTGGCGGTGGGCGGAATGCAGCGGACAACACCTTTCGGACGCGGGCCGAGCATCTCCTGTCTCTGTTCGGGAGTGTATTTCGACCCCATGGTCTTCGCTTTCTCGCTGTATTCGCGTTCCTCGAGATAGGCCTCATCGTCGCGAGCCAGGATAGGTGCCAGTTCCATCTGCACCAGCCGCATCATGAAACTCTTGCCGCTGGCCTGCGGGGCTTCGAGGCTCACCTGGAATGAAGGGGAATGGATGTTCCCGTCAAGATAGCGTGCCCTGAGACGCGAGGCAAGGGTGCCGAGAATGGGCAACTGACACAATATGGCGGCCGGCTTGAAGTCGGCAGGGGCCGTTTTGACCACCTGCTGGATGAGAGGCGGCAAGGGTGGCAACGTCGAGTTGAGTTGCGAGAGGGTCGAGTCAAGTGTCAGCTCCTCGTCGGCTTCCTCGTCGGAAGCAGAATCTTCTGGAGAGAGCATCTCGAGCACCTGCTTGAGTTTCATCGGAAGCCCCACGGAGCGCGAGGCATTACAGGCAGAATGGATGAAGGCTCTCACCTGTTTGTCATCAAGACCACAATGGGGAATGGCGGCGAAGAGCGCCTCTTCGTTGAAGTCGGTGATGTAGCGCATCTCGAAAGCAAGCGCATGGAGGCGTGTGTTGCGGAAACCTTTCTCGGGGATGCCTCCGTTCAGCATCAGCCATTTGTTGGCAATTTCCGACAAGGGGATGCCGTTGTAGTGGGTCTGAATGTCGGCAGAAACGGTGGTTTCTGTACTCTCGGTCTCTTTCTCCTCTCCCTTCCTCTCTCTTACCTCTTCCTTCATCTCATACACCACCTCCGGCTCCATCGAGAAGAGTTTGCCGTCGTAGTAGTAGACATAGCTGTCGGGCACCATATAGCTGGCACGGGCGGGGTCTTTGCAGGCCGCATCATGCTCCACGCCTATCTCTCGGGCCATCCATTGCTGGCACTCGTCGAGGGTCGTGAACTCCGGTCGGCATTTGAACACCAGCCTCAGCCCGTGACCACTGGGGGTTTTGTGAGCCAGCATGATGCCCAACTCCTCGTGGCGACCGACAATGCTGCACCACAGCTTGTAGGGGTCGTCCACATGGTCGACGTCCAGCATACAGAGGCCGCTGAGCTGCGCCTCGCTGTTGAGCCTACGGCCTTCGAAGTAGGCCTGCCACGTGACCACCGGCAGCCCTTTCTTCAAGTCACCTATGGCATCATGGTCGTCGGGCGACAGCTGGCTGATGCTGTCGCAGATCATCTTCACACGCTGGCTGGCGCTGTATTTCATCCATTGGTCGAGGGTGCACCGGATACCCTTCTGCGATTTCACGCTGTCATACAAACTAAACTTCATCGTTATCCTCCTTTCTATTGATTAATTCGTTTTCGATTATTCTCGCCATCTCTTCTAACAACATCTTCTTCAGGTCGCCCTCGTTGGGCGAGAATCGGAAGGTGAGCGTGTAACCTCCCTGAGGGGTCTGCACCAGGCGGGAGTGAGCTGTGCGCATCACCTCCTGGCTTCGTGGCCCGCGAGGGGTGTTCTGCATAAAGAGCAGATGGCTCTCCTCCTCGTTGAGGATCACTTTGCCATGAAGAACCTGCAGGTTGCGGTCTTGCTGGCTCTGCATCCCGACCGTCATATTGGGGATGCTTTTGTACGAAAAAATGTTTTTCATTTTATTGATTTTTAGTGTTTGTAACATTGTTTTGTCCGTTCTGTCGGTACTTCCTTGTCAGGCGGAAGATGACTGCCCTGTGGTCGTTTCGCTCGTCGGGCTGGCAGCGGACAGAGTCGCAGAGCCCGTACTCTCGCAGGTCGCACAATATGCAGCGTTTCATCTGGCTGTGGTTGTCGGCCACGCAGCGGAAACTCTTCTTGGCGTACTGAGAGTACTCGCCGATAGTCATTTCTGTTTTCATAAAAAAACTCCATCTTTAAAAATTAATAAATTCAGTTATAGTTATTTCGGCCAAAATAAACTCTTATTTACAGATCAACTCCCACTTCCTGCAGTAGGGTGGGTAGTATTTCACCCGTTCGTGGTGGCGTTTCAGCATCTTGCTGACAGCTACCTGCGAAACTCCAAGTATCGCGGCAACATCCACCTGCCTCACCGTCGGCAACCCAATCAGATATGCTGCCATCATACTTCGGGCATCTGAAATCTGAGGTCTATGGCTGCTCGAGCGCACCTCTTCCATGGTCACCTCCAGTTTCGCCAGCAAGCGGCTGATTGTCTCTTGCAAATCTTCTCTTTCTTCGTCGACAGTCACGATGCTCGGCATATCGGGCTGCAGTTCCTTCAGCATCGCATCAATTTTCTTTTTGTTTTCCATTGCGTTTTTTCCTGTAAAAATCATATCTTAATTGTTTTTTTCTCGTCGTTTCGGTTGCAAAAGTACTACGGCCGGCATACTTCTCCATTTTATCTATTGAATTACCTCTTTCCTTACGTCAAATTTGAATGGTTTTCTCCTCGAAAACAGCCGCAATTTGCAACCTTTTTCTCAATACACAATGGACTTCATTGGACTTGAGTCCACTGTATAACTAATTTGATAATGAAAAGGATGAAAAAAATAGGATATCCTTGAATTTCAAGAATATCCTATTTGTGGTAGAAGGAGATGTTGTGTTAAATCAAGTCCATTGTAGTGGACTTTCATTGGACTTAAGTCCTATGTTCGCATTTTTTTTCGTATTATTTTTGCAATTTCGCCGGTATTTTCATCACAAATATCCTTGTTTTTTGATATATTAGTGTTTTTCAGATTATTAATATCTTTTCCGTCCTTCAAACAAAATATTTTTTCTGCCGTATCGTAGTCTTTATCAAGGTATTGCTCCACAAACGATCTGCAAGCGTATTTTATTTTCCACATCAGTTTTCGATGAATCGGATTTCCCTGCCCCTTAATGGCATATAGCCACTCCTCGGTTGTGATGCTCTCATCTATTAGGCCTATCTTTTTCACTCCGTAATTTTTCCACTCCACTTTCTTTAGTCCCTCCATAATTGAGATAACTTTACTGTCATCGTCAGTTTTGTTGAAGTGGTCAGTTCTCTTTTTGCCCCCATTCCCTTTTCTCTCCGCAGGTTTATCGTTTTCCGCATCTATCTTTTTTATGGCTGACAGATCTCTATATAACTCTCGTACCTCCCTATCCAGTATAGACCACAATATATGGAAGAGTTCCACTTCCCACAGGTGCTCTTTATCCAACTCACTATGGTCCACGAACGGGTTTTTACGCCAATCCAAATAGAATCGGGTTTCGCCATCAGACCAAAACAAATCGTCCACGCATCTGATAATCTTTATATTATAGGCATCCTTAGGCAACTGGTAGTCCACCTCTGAGATTTTTTTATATTATAATAGTCCAAATATCCCTCGTTCTCCTCGAGCATCTGTTTCAATACATCGTTGTATCCCCAGTATGTCGTCGGTTTCCTCATGGATAATTCTTCTGCTGCCACCTGTTCCCGAATGTTGCCTAATCGTTTTAAATATTCACTCAAACACTCACCCAATTGCTCCGGTGGCACTTTCATGTTGGGGCTGGGTATCCATTTAGGCACGTCTGCACGTAATTCTTCTTCTGTCACGTTCATATTCTCTTTTTTTTGTTCTGTTATGCGAGTCTTTAGTGCTGGAGGTTCTTTCCCATTGATAATATGTATTTGCTTTCGAAGATATTCCAAGTCGCAGTATATTGCATCAAGCAGTGCATAGATGAGCGTCGGTGCAGCATAGGTTCCGTTATTATACCACGACCAACCTACTATCACTTCAATCGTGTGGCCGTTTCCGCTATCCACACTCATCCCTCCGATAGCATCTTTAGCTTTTACTAAAAAACATTCCAACACAATTCCTGGCTGCCAATCATTATGGTGTCGTTTTAACAGTCGCCAACGTTCTATAATCTCTATTATACCTTTGTTTCCCTCAGCGATATTTATTTCCACATCGTCTGCATAGGCTCCATTTTCGCCATCTATATATTCGTACAACCTGCATAATTGACCATATCTTTTTTCATCGTCAATTTCCTTTTTTACAATATTCTCAGCCAAATGAAGATAATCTAAAACCTTTTCATCAAGTTTATCTATAGGCGTTTTTCTTCTTGCCTCTTCATCGAGGACTGATATATCAAGAAATGGACTCATATCGGACAAGTTTTGCTGCAAAAGTACCATTTTTCTCGCTTACAGGGAGGCAATAGTTATAAACAATTTCCCTCATCGAAGCAGTTCTCTCTTTACAATAAAGCGTTTGCTCTGTTGAAAGCCTCCGGACACGTCCCCCCGAACAAAACAGGTGAACAGGTGAACAAGTGAAATCCTATGTCTCTGGGGGGGGCGTGCCCTTAATATTAATTAAAGAATAAGTGCATAATTTTCTTTATTATAAAAAAACAAACTTCTCAATCTCCGTATGCAACAGAATTCACCTGTTCACTCGTTCACCTGACCACCCCTTTCCATGCAAATTCCACCTCCACCCCTCCCTTATTCGTGTACTTTAAGACATTCGTGGTAGCAAAACAAAAAAAATCACATCATGAAGACACACTGTCTCAGCACCAAGAAAGTTATATAACTAACTCAATTTTAGTATATTATAAATATTTCGTATCTTTGCATCAGATTTCGAAATCGAAGAGCTCTTTAACATCTCCTGAATGGCTAGTTGGGTACTAGTTGACCACTACTTGAAGGGGGAAAACAAACCAAAAAACTTTAAACATTAAACGTTAAACTTTAAACTTTAAAAATCGCAAAATCATGGGAAAAGTACAGCAAGGAATCCTTGACGGATTCATCGGAAAAGTCGGCACCGTCGTCGGCGCCTTCTGGAAAGGCAAGCCCGTCATGCGCGCCTACAAACGTCAAATCCACGACCTCAACTCCGAGGCCCAGCAACTCGTCCGCACCCGCTTCGGTGCTATCAACGCCCTCTCTGGCCAGTTCATCACCGCCATCCGACTCGGCTTTAATGAAGTGGCTCAACGCGAACGCGCCACCGAAGGCAACATCTTCGTCCACCTCAACTGGAACCGTGTCCACTCCGACACCCCCGGTTCCGCCACCATCGACTACGAGGACCTCGTCGTCGCCCAGGGCAACCTCCCCGAAGTCCAGTTCGGCACCGCCACCTTCACCAACCCCCTCGAGGTCGACGTGGCCATCAACGACGATGCCACCATCATCGGCTCCGACCCCGCCGACGAAGCCTACGTCTTCGTCTACAGCCCCCAGGCCAAAGCCGGCATCCTCTCGCAGCCCGTCCTCCGCGTCGAGGAAAGCGCCGAAATCCGCGTCCCCGCCTACTGGAACGGCCACCGCGTCCACCTCTACGGCTTCGCCATCGGCGGCGGCACCGACAACCAAGGCCTCATCTCCAACTCCCGCTACCTCGGCTCCGGAACTATCTCTTAATTGAGGAGTGCAAGGAGTGCAAAGGAGTGCAAGGGAGTGCAAAGGAGTACAAAGGAGTGCAAAGGAGTGCAAGGAGTGCAAGGAGTGCAGGGACATTAGCTTCCGGCGCTCCTTTTCTTAGTTCTTAACTCTTAGTTCTCCCTTCTCACCTTCCCCCGTTTCTTTTGCTGTCAAAAGAATTTTTGAAGAGAAAACATGCATTTTGCTTCGCGGTTTCAATTTTTTTCGTATCTTTGCAGTCTTGATATAATTAAAATAATAATAATTAAAAACATTTAAAACAATGAAAATTCGCACCTTAGTTATCGCCCTTGCTATGTCGCTCATGGTGCCCAGCGCTGTGCGCGCCGACGAAGGCATGTGGCTTCTCTCGCTGATAGGCAAGAACTATCAGGACATGCAGCGTCAGGGATTCAAACTCACCCCTGAGGACATCTACAGCGTCAACCAGTCCTGCCTCAAGGATGCCATCGTCGGCCTCGGTAATGCCGGCAGCCCCTTCTGGCACTTCTGCACGGGCGAGATTATCTCCTCCAAGGGTCTCGTCAGCACCAACCACCACTGCGGCTACGGCAAGCTCCAGGAGCACTCCACCGTCGAGCACGACTACCTCCGCGACGGTTTCTGGGCCTACTCCATGGATCAGGAACTGCCCAACCCCGGCCTCACGGCCTCCATCCTCGTCCGCATGGAGGATGTCACCGACCGTGTGAAAGCCGTCATCAATGACGATATGAGCGAAGGCGACCGCGCCACCGCCGTGGAGAAGATCTCTGCCAAGATTGCCGAAGAGGCTGTCAAGGGTACCGAATACGATGCCAAGGTCATCCCCATGTTCAACGACAACCAGTATTTCCTCTTCGTCCACATCATCTACAAGGATGTCCGCCTCGTCGGCGCTCCCCCTTCGTCGATGGGTAAATTCGGTGGCGACACCGACAACTGGTCCTGGCCCCGTCACACCTGCGATTTCTCCATGTTCCGCATCTATACCGCTCCCGACGGTAGCCCCGCCGACTACAGCAAGGACAACGTCCCCCTGAAACCCAAGCACCACCTCCCCGTCAGCGCCGGTGAAATCAACGATGGCGACTTCGCAATGGTCATGGGCTTCCCCGGCACCACCGACCACTTCCTGACCTCCTATGGCCTCGAGGAGACGATGAACATCACCAACAAGCTGCGCTATGAAATCCGCACCGTGAAGATCAACATCCTCCGCGAAGAGATGGCTGCCAGCCAGGCCACCCGCATCAAATATGCCTCCAAGTATGCCTCCTGCTCGAACTACTGGAAATACAGCTACGAGCAGAACAAGGCCCTCAAGAACCTCAACACCATGGGCGTGAAGAAGCAGGTGGAGAAAGAATACATGGACTGGGCCCGCAAGCAGACGAACCCCAAGTATGCACGCGCCCTCGACCTCATCCAGAAAGGCTATGCTGCCCGTGCCGTCGCTGAAGAAGCCAACCAGTACCTCGTGGAAGGCCTCCTCACCGGTCCCGAACTGCTGCTGCAGGCGGTGCGCATCTACAACACCCTCGAAGCCGCAGAGAATCCCGAGTATGCCAACTACCGCGAGACCATCATCGAGAACATGAAGACCAAAGCCGCCGACTTCTACAAAGACTACAACGAGGAGACCGAGATGCGCGTGATGGCCGGCCTCTTTGCCCACGTCTACAAGCACATGAACGAGCAATACATGCCCGAATTCCTCATCAAGGCTGGCAAGAAGAAAGACGGCGACTTCACCAAATATGTCAAGGATATGTTCGAAGAGTCCATCTTCGCCAACGAAGAGAGATTCATGAAATTCATGGAGAAGCCCTCGCTGAAGAAACTGGCCAAAGATCCCATCTACAAGGCTGGCAAGGAGACCTTCGAGAAATATCAGGAGGTGAACAGCATCGTCCCGCAGGAAGACCAGGAGAACCTTGAGCGCGGCATCCGCGACTTCACCGACGGTATCCTGCAGATCAACAACGGCAAGAAACTGATGTCGCCCGACGCCAACTCGACCATCCGTCTCACCTACGGCAACGTGATGAGCTACGACCCCCGCGACGGTGTCTCCTACCACTACTACACCACCATGAAGGGCGTCATCGAGAAGGAAGACCCCGACAACGCCGAATTCAACGTCCCCACCCGTCTGAAAGAGCTCTATGCCAAGAAAGAGTTCGGCAACTATGCCAACCGTCGCGGTGAACTGCCCACCTGCTTCATCACCAACAATGATATCACTGGTGGCAACTCTGGTTCGCCCGTCATCAACGCCAACGGCGTACTCATCGGCTTGGCCTTCGACGGCAACAGTGAGGCTATGAGCGGTGACATCGACTTCGAAGAGAACCTCCAGCGTTGCATCTGCCTCGATAGCCGCTACATGCTGTGGGTCATTGACATCTACGCCGGTGCCAAGAACCTCATCGCCGAAATGGACATTGTTAGATAACGGTTAACGGTTAAAGGTTAACGGTTAACGATTAATATTAAACGTTAAACGTTACAAAGTGAAACAAATTCAGCGACAGCAACTGCAGCAGAAACTCTCACCGCAACAGATTCAACTGATGCGGCTGCTGCAGTTGCCGGTCACTGAATTGGAGCAAGCCATCAAAGAAGAAATTGAGAAAAACCCTCTTCTCGATTCCACCGCTCCCGAGAACGAGCAAAGCATCGACACCTTAAACTCCGCGGAAAACAACAGCTCCGACTGGGACAGCGACGACGAGGATTTCGGGTACGACTACCACGAACATCTGGACAGCGACCCCAACGCCACACGCCGCGAATTCATCATTTCTGATACTCCATCCTTCTCCGACCGCCTCAACGACCAGCTCATCTCCCGCCACCTCACCGACCGGCAACGTCTCATCGCCAACGAACTCATCGGTACCCTCGACGATGCCGGCTATCTTAGCCGCGACCTTGACCTCGTCACCAACGACCTCGCCTTCCGTCAAGGCATCGACGCCACGCCCGAGGAAGTCCTCGAAGTGCTCCACATCATCCAGAGCCTCGAACCCGCCGGCATCGGTGCCCGCAACCTGCAGGAATGCCTCCTGTTGCAGCTGGAGAGGAACTCGGAATCCGGAATTGAGAATCCGGAATTAACGATTGCAAAAGCGATTGTCAAAGACCATTTCGACGACTTCGCCAATCACCGCTACGAACGCATCTGCGCAGCCCTCGGCATCAGCCAGAAGCAACTCGACGGAGCCATTTCACTCATCCGCCACCTCAACCCCAAGCCTGGCAGCTCCGAGGCCGAAAGCCAGCTCACCACGGCGGTCTTCACCCCCGACATCATCCTCCAGCAACACGACGGGGAACTCCTCTTCTACCTCAACGACGGCAACCTTCCACGCCTCTCTCTCAACACCTACTATACCGACATGCTTGCCGAGATGGAGAAGCAAAAGAAAGACCGTCCCTCCCCTGGCGACCGTGAGACGATGCAATTCCTGCGCACCAAACAAGCCGACGCACAAGGGTTCATTGACCTGCTCCAGCAGCGCCACGACACCATTGTCCGCGTGATGCGCTACATCGTCAAACACCAGCGCCAGTTCCTCCTCACCGGTGACCCCGACCTCATGCAACCTCTGCGCCAACGGGAAGTGGCCGACGCCACAGGGCTCGACATATCCACCATCTCGCGCATGGCCAACAGCAAATATCTGCAAACCGATTTCGGGACCATCCCTCTCAAAGACTGCTTCTCGAAAGGCTTCTCAAACGAAGATGGCGAAGAGGTGTCTGTCGAGACCATCAAACAGCGTCTCTCCGACGCCATCAACAATGAAGACAAACACTCGCCGCTCTCCGACGACGCACTCACCAAACTCCTCAACAGCCAAGGATTCCCGCTGGCTCGCCGCACAGTGGCGAAATACCGCGAACAACTGGGATTCCCCATTGCCCGTCTCCGCCGCATTCTGGTGCTTCTATTACTCTTGCTCTCACCTCTCACCTTTCATCTCTCACCTCTTTCTGCACAATCCTCCTACTACGACTCGCTCATCGCCATCCGTCTCGAAGCTGCGCAGAGACAAAATCAGCAGCAGGCAAGAAATGCCCAGAGGAATGCCGCTCCAGCGAACAAAAAGCAGCAGAGAGCCCAAAGACGTCCTGTCGACACCTCCGAAGTACAAACCCCGAACACCGAGCTCACCGCTCCCATGGTGCCCTTATGGTACACCTCCTTCCCACACAACCGCGTCAATCCCATGGGGCGCACACGCATCGACATGATGCCCGACGAAATCATCCTCAAACTCGTCAACGACAGCAGCGATTTCTGCTTCCCCATCAAACACCCTAAAACCTCCAACTATGGATGGCGCTGGGAACGCGGCCACCAAGGCGTCGATATCGGACTCACCGTAGGTGAACCTATCCATTGTGCCTTCAGCGGCATCGTCCGCGTGGCCACAACTATGGGTGGCTATGGCAACTGCATCGTCGTCCGCCACCCCAACGGCCTGGAAACCCTCTATGGCCACCTCTCCAAAATCAATGTCAAAGCCAACCAACAAGTCGAGGCCGGCGAAGTGATTGGTCTCGGCGGCAACACCGGCAACTCCACCGGTCCCCACCTCCACTTCGAATGCCGTTTCCTCTATCAGGCCTTCGATCCCGAATGGATTCTCGACTTCTCGAACTACAGTCTCCGCACCCGTCGGCTACATCTCGACAAAAGCTATTTCGGAATCCATCAGCCACGTAAAGGGCAAAACCTCGAATACAAAGCCGACAACAGCATTATCAAAGAACAAAAAAACAAGAGAAAGCGGAACACCGCCACCGCTCCTGTTTTCGATATAAATGACTTTTAGACCTTATTGACCTCATGAAAAAAACCAATCTCTCCTCCTATGACCACGCCTCAGTCCCCGATGGCAGCGCATACCGCATTGGCATCATTGCGGCAGAATGGAATGCCGAAGTCACCGACGTCCTCCTCCAAGGGGCCATCGACACACTCCTCGAACACGGCGTCAAAGAGGAAAACCTCATAGTGCGGCGTGTCCCCGGCACCTTTGAACTCTCGTCGGCTGCCGACATCATGCTCGATTCCCAATATCCCGATGCCGTCATCTGCATCGGCTGCGTCATCCAGGGCGAGACCCGTCACTTTGAGTTTATCTGCCAGGCCGTCTCTCAGGGCATCACGAATGTGGCCATCAAACATGAATGCCCCGTCATCTTCAGCGTCCTCACCACCGACACTATGGAGCAAGCCCTCGACCGCGCCGGTGGCAAGCATGGTAACAAAGGTGTCGAAGGCGCCGTCACGGCCCTCAAGATGCTCGCCTTCAAGGAATCCGTCGCCTAAAAATACGCAAGCAATCAAGCAATGAGAATCGTCTATTTTGGAACCCCCGACTTCGCCGTCGAAAGTCTCGATGCCATTGTACAGTCTCCCCGTCACGAGGTGGTTGCTGTCGTCACCGTTCCCGACCGGCAAGCCGGACGCGGACAAAAGATTGTCTTCAGCCCCGTCAAACAATACGCCCTCGATCATAACATCCCCCTGCTGCAACCCGAAAAACTCCGTGACCCCCAATTTCTCGAAGAACTCTCCGCATTCAATGCCGACATGTTTGTCGTCGTCGCCTTCCGCATGCTGCCCGAAGCCGTGTGGAACATGCCCCCCCACGGCACCTTCAACCTCCACGCTTCCCTGCTTCCCCTCTATCGTGGCGCCGCTCCCATCAACCATGCCATCATCAACGGAGATACCGAGACCGGCGTGACCACCTTCCTGCTCAACCACCAAATCGATGAAGGACAGATACTCCTACAAGAATCCACCTCTATCTTCCCCGACGACAACGCCGGCACTCTCCACGACCGCCTCGCTGCCATGGGGCGCGAGCTCGTCGTCCGCACCCTCGACGGCATAGAATCCGGCACCATCACCCCCAAGCCACAACAAGGAACACCCACCGCGGCTCCGAAAATCTTCAAAGACGACTGTCGCATCGACACCTCCCTCACCTGCCGCCAGGCTGCCGACCTCGTTCGCGGCCTCTCCCCCTACCCGGCAGCACTGCTCACCCTCATCAACCCCCAGGGCGAAGAAATCCTCTTCAAGGTCTTCGATGCTATCGCTGTTTCGGACCCTTCAGCCACCCCAGGAACCCTCATTTGTGACCAAAAAAAGGTGCTAAAAATCGGCGTAACCGACGGATTTTTACAGATTTTGAGCCTGCAAATGAGCGGAAAACGAAAAAATAATACAGAAGATTTTTTGCGAGGAAATAAATTAACAGGCTGGAAATTAGTAAGATAGAAAATTTTAGTAAATTTTTTGAAAAAAAATGTGAAAAAAAATTTGCTTTATTTCAAAAAATATTCTTACATTTGCACCGAAAAACAAAAACATTAATTATTAACCTTTAAACAATATCAAAATGAACAAAACTGAACTTGTTAACGCCATGGCCGCAAAGGCCGGTATGACCAAAGTCGCTGCCAAAAAGGCTATGACTGCTTGCTTCGACACCATCCAGGAGCAGCTGAAAAAAGGCGAGAAAGTGACCCTTATCGGTTTCGGTACCTTCAGCGTCGTGAAGCGCAAAGCTCGCACCGCTAAGAACCCCCGCACCGGCAAAGCCGTCAAAGTGCCCGCCAAGAAAGTCGCCAAATTCAAAGCTGGCAGCAAGCTCCTCAAATAAGAAGCGTTGCGTCATTAGAAAAGGACGAGCCCTAGGGTTCGTCTTTTTTTTGCATCAAGCAAACCGCTTTAACAGAATTTAACAGAATTATGTTATAAAATGTGAAAAAAGATTAGTATCTTTGCATTTAAATTACACAGGTATACACTCTGTGTAACTATTGATAATTAATTCTATAGATAATGATAGGAGTGATTGGAAGTGGCACATGGGCCACTGCAATTGTCAAAATACTACAGGAAGAAGAGGGGCGGAAGGTTAACTGGTGGGTCAGAAACGAAGCTGTCCGTGAAGGATTGTTGCGCGATGGACGCAACCCCAAATACCTACCCTCGGTCCAACTCGACGCCACCCGACTGAACCTCAGCGACAACCTGGCACAGATTGTTGCCGAAAGCAAATATCTCTTCCTCGTCATCCCCTCGGCCTATGTCGCCAGTACCCTCGAACAACTCCCCAAAATCGCTTACAAGGGCAAGAAATTCATCTCGGCCATCAAAGGTGTCATCCCCGACAAGCGCGTCTCTGTCTCCGTCTACTTGGAGAACATGCTGAAAGTCAAGCGCAACGATATCTGCGTCATCAGCGGTCCCACTCATGCCGAAGAGGCCAGCCGCTGCATGCCTACCTTCCTCACTATGGCCTCCTGCAGCCCCACCTTGGCCATCGAGGTGGAGCAGATGATGCGCTGCAGCTACCTCCACACCACCCACACCACCGACATCTGGTTCCTCGAACGTGTCGGCCTACTGAAAAACATCTATGCCATCTGCGCCGGCATTTGCCAAGGACTGGGTTATGGCGACAATCTCAACGCCGTCATGGTCAGTGCCGCCGTCCGCGAGCTCAACAGGCTCACGCGAAGCCTCAGCCCCTCGGCTGCCAACTTCTTTGAGAACTGCTACTTAGGTGACCTCATGGTTACCTGCTGGTCACATCATAGCCGCAACCGTCGCCTCGGCGAAGCCATCGCCCAAGGCAAACGGCTGGAAGACATCTTCACCGAGATGGGCATGGTGGCTGAAGGCTACTACTCCGCTAAGAACTTCCATGAACTGGGTTTGATGACCGGTAAATTAGACGAGATGCCCATCGCCGAAGCCGTCTACCGCATCCTCTACGAAGAAGCCGACCCCAAAGAGGAAATAAACAATCTGATTGACAACGCCTTCTAATGACAAACAACACTTTCGACGACATACGCCCCTACTACGACAACGAGATTCCCGCAGCTATTGAACGAATCTCACAATGGGAACTCATACCGCAAATCCTGCGTTTCATTTATCCTCAGGAAAAGCCGGAGGACAGCATGGCCCGGCTCCGCAACGTTAAGACCGTCAAAGAGCTGCAGACCACATTCATGTACGACGCCATCTGCCGTATCGTCAAAACCACCACCGACGGCTTCGAATGCTCAGGCTACGACTACATCAAACGCGGCCAGCCCTACCTCTTCATCTCCAACCACCGCGACATCACCCTCGACGCCTTCCTCCTCCAGATGGTCTTCATCTCGCGCCAGCGTGAGACCTCACATATCGTCTTCGGCAACAACTTGATAGAGACGCCGCTCATGCGCGACCTCTACCTCAGCAACAAGCTCGTCCAGATGGAACGTGGCGGCAACCCCATGGCCTTCTACCGCAGCCTGCAACACCTCTCGCAATACATCCACCACCTCATTGTCGACCAGAATCAATCTGTCTGGATTGCCCAGAAGAACGGACGCAGCAAGGACGGCATCGACTCCACGGCGCCCGCCATCATCAAGATGCTCACCCTCGGCGCCGACACCCCGGCAGCACAGACCCTCGCCGACCTCCATATCGTTCCCCTCTCTATCTCCTACGAATGGGACCCCTGCGACCTGATGAAAGCCCACGAACTCTACCAGAAAGCCTACGGCGAATACCACAAGGTCGAAGGCGAGGATACCAACAGCGTCGCCACTGGCATCGTGGGATCCAAGGGTCACGTCCACCTATCCATCGGCAAACCGCTAACCATCAGCGAGCTGACACCCGCAGAAGGCGAAGACCTCGCCGACCATGTCGCTGCCGTACTCGACCGCCGCATCCAACGTCTCTACCACCTGATGCCCACCAACTACCTGGCCTACGACATGCTCAACAACATCAACCAGCACCGCCAGCACTACACCGTCGACGTGAAGAACAAGTTCTTGCAGCGCATGAACCAACTCCCCGACGGCGAACCTCAGCGCATCTTCCTTGAGATGTACGCCAACCCCGTCATCTCCTCTCGCATGAGATAATCCCTATTCAAAGAAACGATTCTCAAACCCAAGCAGATACACCCTGTCGGTAGCTCGGGTGAAGGCTGTATACAGCCATCGCAGATAGTCGCGGTCCAACGACATGTCGGGTGGCAGGAAACCCTGGTCCACAATCACCGTGCGCCACTGGCCACCCTGCGTCTTGTGGCAGGTCAGAGCATAGGCAAACTTTACCTGCAACGCGTTGTAGTAAGGGTTCTGACGCATCTCGCGCAGCCGGTCGGCCTTGTGCGGCAAATCGGCATAGTCTTCCATGACAGCATTGTAGAACTGCTCCGACTCCTCGGCGGTGAGCGATGGCGACTCCGAATGCAGTGTGCTGAGCATCAGCTTGCAGTCTCGCGGCTCCTCGTCGGGGTAGTCGACAAATCGCAGTGTGGCGTCAGCGAAGCGGAAACCATAGAGTTCCTGCGTGTTGCGCACACTGAGCACCTCCACAATGTCGCCGTTGGCGATAAACCCTATCGAACTATCCTCATCAAGCCAGAAGTAATTGTTCTTCACCACCATCAGGTAGTCGCCGGCGTTCACCTCCTCCTCGCGGAAGAGCACACTGTTGCGAACCCCCTGGTTGAAGAGGTTGGCACGCTTGTTGGAGCGGCAGATGATGGCCACCTGCTCCAACGCGAAATCGCCATACTCGCGATATAGCGTCTCCATCAAATCCTCCCCGGCAAGCCTGATGACGTCGGTGTCGTTGGGGCTGAACAGTGGCAGCGTGGCTTCCTCGCCATCTTCCAGGACCGCTATCTGGTTCCGCAGCGAAGTGGCGTTGGCAAGAATCCCGGACAGCTGCTGCTGTCGCACCACCTCTGTGAGTTCCGACGTTATCACGTTCAGTCCGAAAGCCGCGGAGAGATAGCGTTCGTCGAGGGCCGGGCTCTCGCTCTGTCCCACGGGCGGCAGCTGGGCAGTGTCGCCTATCAGCATCAGGCGGCAGTGGTTGCCGTCATAGACATAGTCTATCAAATCCTCCAGCAGGCTGTGCCGCGACGAGGTGGCCTCCAGCCCTATCATCGACGCCTCGTCGACAATAAATAATGTATAGGCATGCTTGTTGATGGCCCTGACCGTGCGCACCACACCCCCGGCATCGGTCACCGTCATGTAAATCTTCTTGTGTATCGTATATGCCGGACGACCGGAATAGTTGGATATCACCTTGGCGGCGCGTCCTGTGGGTGCCAGCAGCAGCGTGTCCACACGCAACTGCGGAAGTGTCTGGATAAGCGCCGACACCAGCGAGGTCTTTCCCGTACCAGCGTAGCCTTTCAGCAGAAACACCGAACGCGGGTCCCTGTCATACACGAACCGTGCCATGCATGCACAAGCATCCCGCTGTCCACTGGTGGGGTCATGTGGAAAGCGGGATAAGATAAGTTTCTGAACTGTCGGACCGTAGCCTGACGTTGTCACACCTCGTTATTCGTTTTGTGCGGTGGGAGTGGCGGTATTGCCGTCCTGCTGGGCGTTGTTGGCGTTCTGCTGCTGGTTGACGACCGTCGTCTTCGGCTTGCTGCCGGTGGAGTTATGCCATACGATAGGAGCCATCAGGCAGAGCACCACGAGGATGCCCACGAGCCACCAGGTGGCTTTCTCAAGGAAGTCGGCAGTCTGGCGGACACCCATCACCTGGGTGGGGGCGGAGAAATTGGCAGCAAGGCCGCCGCCCTTAGAATTCTGAACCAACACAATCAGTCCCAAAAGGACGCAAACGATGATAACAAGAACTAAAATAATATACATCTTTTTTGTTTTTTATTTGCTATTTTTTAACCTTTTCAATTCCTCAATTCGGGGTGCAAAAATACTACTTTTTTCGGGATTGTGAGCCAATAAATTCTCATAAATTGCCAAAGCCTTGTCGTAGCGGCCCTGGTTTTTCAATATAACCGCCAGTGTCTCAGTGCCTAACGACACGTCGGCCACCAGACTTTTTTTGTCGTTAAATTCACTTTTCTTGCTTTCGCCACCCTTCAAATCCTCCTCTTCCGAGGCCTCCGAAGGCAGAAAATTCGACAAAATGACACTCTTCGGAGCGGTCTTGAACGACACCTCCTGGAAGGTGTTGATTTCGTTCAGCACATCGAAGGTCGGATCCACCTCCGGTGCGGCTACCTCCGGCACTGTCGCTGCTGCTGCCACCTCCTCTTCGGTGACGGCTGTCGCCCCGGCAATCAAGCGGTCGAGGACGGCAGGATTGCACACCGACAACGCCACGGCGCGACGCTCCTCGGGCGTGTCATAGCCATACACATGGTCGGCCAGCAACGCCACCGTGCCCACCACCGACGAGTAGGGGTACTTCGACATCATGGCCTTCAACCACCCCCTGTCCTGCGACGTGAAACCCGTCGGATTCGACACCTTTTCGGCAAACTGTTTTTTGTCCATTTAACAAATTTTTACACTCAAAATTGGAATTGCAAATGTACAAAAAAATTTTCTAACAGCAAAAAAAGAATTTATTTTATCCTGCTACATAATTATTTTTCAGTCATTTACACGTAAAAAAGTTTTTTGGGGAATAAATTTTTATCAACAATTCAAAAATAATTCGTACTTTTGCACCTCAATTTTGACGAAAAAAAACAAAAAAATATAGTTGAAAAATGAAAAGAACATTCCAACCTTCACTGAGGAAAAGAGCAAACAAGCACGGCTTCCGCAAGAGAATGTCTACCGCCAACGGTAGAAAAGTGCTGGCCGCCCGTCGCAGAAAAGGCAGAAAAAGACTGACCGTCTCCGACGAGAGATAGCAAGTGCTACCCTAGCATGGCGAAAAAGAAAGAGTTACCCCTGCTCGAGCAGGTGACCATCGCCGATGCGGGCGCAGAAGGAAAGGCCGTTGCTAAAGTCAACGGCCTTGTTGTGTTTGTACCCTTCGTCGTCCCGGGAGATGTGGTGGACATCCAACTGTTCAAGAAGAAAAAGAGCTACGCCGAAGGACGCGCCGTCCGCTTCCACCACTATTCCGAGGCCCGTGTCGAGCCCCGCTGCCCCCACTTCGGCGTCTGTGGCGGATGCAAATGGCAAATCCTCAACTATGCCGCGCAGCTCGAAGCCAAGCAACGCCAGGTGCGCGACAACCTCGAACGCCTCGGCAACGTCGACTGCTCCGGCATGCGCCCCATCTGCGGCTCCGACAACATCTACTACTACCGCAACAAGCTGGAATTCACCTTCTCCACCAAAGCCTGGCGCACCGCCGAAGAGCTCGCTTCCGGCACCCCCCAGTCCGCCCAAGGCGCCCTCGGGTTCCATATCCCACAGCTCTTCGACAAGGTCCTGCCCATCCAACACTGCGCCCTCCAAGCCGACCCCAGCAACGACATACGCCTCGCCGTGAGCCATTATGCCGAAGAGAACCATCTGGAATACTACGACATACGCAACCACACGGGCTTCCTCCGCAACCTCGTCATCCGCAACACCTCTCTCGGCCACTGGATGGTCATCGTCATCGTGGCACAGGACGACACCTCGCGCCTTTTCCCCCTGCTCGACATGCTCCACAGCCGCTTCCCACAAATCACCTCGCTCCAGTACATCGTCAACACCAAATTCAACGACTCCTATGGCGACCTCGACGTCGTCACCTACCGTGGCACCGACCACATCGAAGAAGAGATGACCAGCTACAATGGCGGTCGTCCCCTTCACTATATCATCAACCCCAAGTCATTCTACCAGACCAACTCCGCCCAAGCGCAGCGCCTCTACAGCTTCGTAGCCGAACTCGCTGAACTTCAGCCCACCGACACCCTCTACGACCTCTACACCGGCACCGGCACCATAGCCCTCTTCCTCGCCGACAAATGCCGCCAGGTGGTAGGCATCGAATATGTCGAGGAGGCCATCGCCGACGCCAAAGCCAACGCCCGCCTCAACGGCTTCGACAACACCCGCTTCTACGCCGGCGACATGGCGCAGGTGCTCACCCCCGACTTCATCGCCGCCAACGGCCGACCCGACGTAGTGGTCACCGACCCCCCACGCGCCGGCATGCATGAGAAAGTGGTCACCCAGCTTCTCGCCACGGCGCCACGCAAAATCGTCTACGTCAGCTGCAACCCCGCCACCCAGGCCCGCGACCTGCAGCTCCTCAGCGAACGCTATGAGGTCCGACGCATCCAGCCCGTCGACATGTTCCCCCACACCCAGCACGTCGAAAACATCGCCGAGCTGACGCTGAAGAACTGAAAAAAAATACTAAATTTTCTTAAGGTAACACCTATTTTCAAAAAAATTGTTATCTTTGCATGTTGTTCCTCATGGGAAAGGAAACGCTGCTGTTAGCGCAACAGCCTAGATAATAGAGGAATATATAATTATAGTTATAGAATAATAATAATAAAAATACAAACCGACATGATGAAAAAAGTATTTTTGAGTCTACTTTTGGCCATCGTTTGCATGCCCGCAGCTTTCAGCCAGACCAAGGCTGGCGATTTGGTAATCACCGACACTGCCGTCTGCGGAAGTTACACCTGGCCTATCAACAACGTCACGTACAACAATGACACCACCGTCGTTGTATCTACCGACACTGCCACCTATGTGCTCCACCTCACTGCAGCAACCATCACCGCCGACACCGCTGTCGCCCGCGTCCTCAACGGCGACTGCTTCGTCTCCTGGAACGACAAGCGCTGGGTCGCCAACGGCACCTACCTCGACACCATCCATGTGGCCGGTACCTGCGACACCATCGTCAAACTCAACATCAACCTCACCATCCCCCACCCCGACACCACCCATACTGCTGTCACCGCCGCTTGCTTCTACAACTGGGAAGGTGAGCAAATCTCTGAGGCCGGCACCTACACCCACAACTACCTCGCCCTCGACGGCTGCGACAGCGTTGTCGCCCTCACCGTCAACTTCACCGGCGTCCTCCACCTCGACTCCACCGTCGTAGCCTGCGACTACTTTGTCTTGGACAACGACACCATCACCGCCGACACCACCTTCGTCTCCGAGAATACCACCTCCAGCTGCCACATCTTCACCACCTTCCACATCTCCATCGCCCACAGCGCTACCGACACCACCCTGGTGGACACCATCGGTGGCTGCAGTATCGTCTGGGGTGGCCAGACCTACGGCTACACCACCGTCGGCCAGACCGTCTATGCCAACATCCAGACCGCCGACGGCTGCGACAGCATCGTGGGTATCCACATCGTCGCCTTCGACAGCGTCGAGAACGAGACCATCGTCTCCGACAATGTGAGCTGCGAATCCTATTCCCTCCGCTACTCCGGCCTCCGTCCCAACGGCTCCTACGAGAACCGCACCGCCGTCTTCACCGAGGATGGCACCTACACCTCCGCCCCCAACGGCGACACCCTCATGTACTACAACCGCAACACCAAATGCCTCTCCTACAGAACCCTCGTCCTCAACCTCATCGAGGTCGAACAGAGAACCCGCGACTATGTCGTCGACACCGTGGTGTGCGACAAATACACCTTCACCTTCAACGACAATGAAGGTAACCGCATGTACTTCTACGAGACCGTCGACACCGTCCTCGTAAGCCCCGGCGCCCACGAGACCGCCAACTCCTGCTACGACTCCGTCGCCCACTTCATCGTCGTGGTCAACCACAAACACTATAACGACGTCACCGCCACCGCCTGCGAAAGCTACACCTGGGATGCCAACGGCCAGACCTACACCGCCTCCACCGTCGACTCCATCCGCTTCTCCGTCCGCACCGTCGGCGAAAACTGCGACTCCATCGGCCGCCTCAACCTCACCATCAACAATAACCCCGATGTCCACATCGAGGGCAACTGGCACGTCAACCCCGGCGAGACCGCCCACCTCACGGCCGTCTACAACACCGCCGACCATCCCACCTTCCAGTGGTACAAGAACGAAGTGGCCATCCCCGCCAGCCAGGGTGGTAAGTCCGACGCCATCGACGTCACCGAGAACACCAACACCGACATCCGCCTCGAGACCACCAGCGACAAGGGCTGCGTCACCAACAACTGGATTACCGTCACCTTCCATGTGGGCATCGACGATGTCGAGAACCTTCAGGTCAACATCTACCCCAACCCCGCCAGCCGCTTCATTAACATTGTGAGCGACGACGCCATCAACACCGTGGTCATCTACAACGCCATCGGCCAGCAGGTCATCACCCGCACCGTCGACGACAACGCCACCATGCTCGACCTTGGCAACCTCACCACCGGTGCCTACACCATGGTCATCCTCTCCGCCAACGGCGACCGTGCCACGCGCAAATTCATTGTCAATAAATAATGAATATATATTATAAAAACAGAAGCGTCTGGCACCCCCGTGCCGGACGCTTTTTGATAACACTTCTCGCCCTGGTCCTCTGCGCCGCCTGCAACCTGCAGCCCGACCACCGCGACACAACCCACAGCCCTGACGACCCCGTGCACCTCAGCGGCCAGGCCCAGGGCACCTACTACTCCGTCATCTACTACGACTCCCTCCAGCGCGACCTGCAGCCGCAAATCGACTCCCTCCTCGACGCCTTCGACCTCTCGGCCTCCCTCTGGGTCGACAGCTCCCTGCTGCGACGCATCAACGCCAACCTCACCGACACCCTCGACGACATCCTCCTCACCCTGCTCACCAACTCCCTCCTCATCGAGGACTACACCGGCGGCGCCTTCAACTGCCGTGTGGGCCGCATCGTCCAGGCTTGGGGCTTCAGCTTCAAGCAGCGCAGCGAGCCCGACGGCGCCGAGCTGGCAGCCATGCTGCAAGCCGCCCACGCCCCCGTGGCGGTCGACGGCCGTCGCCTGACGCGCCAGAACCCCGCCACCGAACTCGACTTCAACGCCATCGCACAAGGCTACGCCTCCGACCTCGTGGGCCTCTTCCTTGAAAGTCGCGGCATCCACAACTACCTCGTCGACATCGGCGGCGAAGTCGTCGCCCGCGGCGCCAAAGCCGACGGCAGCCCCTGGCGCGTGGGCATCGAGCGCCCTGCCGAGAACCGCTACAGCGAACCCGTGGTGCAGACCACCATCGCCGTCGGCGACCAGTCCGTCGTCACCTCCGGCAGCTACCGCAAATACTACGAACGCAACGGCACCAAATACTCCCACACCATCGACCCTGCCACCGGCCGCCCCGTCACCCACTCGCTCCTCAGCGCCACCGTCGTCGAGCACCCCTGCTGGCTCGCCGACGCCATGGCCACGGCCTACATGGTCATGGGCCTCGAGCGGGGCAAAGCCTTCATCGCCGCCCACCCCGACGGCCCCGGCACCCACGCCGTCCTCTTCCTCTACGACTCCTGCGGCACCCTGGCCTCCTACGCCACCCCCGCCTTTGAACAACTGATAATAAAATAAAACACGATATGAAATCAATGACCGGCTACGCCAAGGTGCAGTCCACCCTCGGCGACAAGAAACTGAACATCGAAATCAAGACCCTCAACAGCAAGCAGCTCGACCTCATCGTCAAAGTCCCTGCCGCCTACCGCGCCAAGGAACTCGACATCCGGGCCATGCTGGGCCAGCTCGAGCGCGGCAAGGTGGAATGCATTATCAGCGAGGAAGCCACTGCCGCCAGCGCCACTGCTTTCAACGCCGACCTGCTGTCCGAGCGCTTCACCGCCCTGTGGAAGCTCGCCACAAAAATCGGCGCCTCCACCGACACCCTCTACAGCCACCTGGTCTCCATGCCCGACATCTGGAACAGCTCCGCCGACGGCGAGGTGACCGACGACGAATGGAACACCGTCGCCGCCGACCTCCAGCGCGCCATCGACCTCTGCGACCAGTTCCGCGCCCACGAGGGCGGCGTGCTGGAACGCGACTTCCACAAGCACGTCAACCTCATCGAAGAAAAGCTGCGCCTCATCCCTGCCCTCGAGGGCGAACGCATCGACACCGCCAAGGAACGCATCCGCCGCTACATGGCCGAAGCCGCCGTCAAGGAGGTCGACGAGAACCGCTTCGAGCAGGAACTCATCTACTACCTCGAGAAACTCGACATCACCGAGGAGAAAGTGCGCCTGCAGAAACACATCGACTACTTCCGCCAGACGATGGCCGACGAGCCCTCCTGCGGCAAGAAGCTGGCCTTTGTGGCCCAGGAGATGGGACGCGAAATCAACACCACCGGCTCCAAAGCCAACCACGCCGAGATACAGAAAATCGTCGTCGAGATGAAAGACGAACTAGAGAAAATCAAAGAACAACTCGGCAACGTATTATAATGTAATATCGTTATAACGTTATAACGTTATAACGATATAACGACAAAAAAAATCAGGCTCCCGATTGGGAGCCTGATTTTTATCGCTCTGTCATCAAATCTTATTTGATGATGAGTTTCTCAATCTTGCTGAAGGTGTTGTTGGTGACACGCACGAAGTAAGCGCCGGCGGGGAAGTTGCTGACGTTGACCATGTGCTCGCTTTCAGCGTTGAAGTTGGCATTGTAAACCACGCGGCCGCTCATGTCGAGGATGCTGCAGTTGACCATGCCCTCAACACCATCGAGGTTCACCTTCACGCTGGAGGTGGCGGGGTTGGGGGAGACACCCAGCTTCACAGCACCGGCAACGGGATCGATACCAGAGAAGGGAGCCCAGTGGCTGAACACGGTGAAGACATACTCCTGGTCGGCCTGGAAGTCGTTCTTGTACATGTAGTAGGCGTTACGCTGGAGAAGCAACTCCTGAGGAGTGGGGTTCTCGGGATCCTCGTAGACGGAAGCGTCGTCGATCTGAAGGATACCTTCACCGGTCTCGGCATCGTAGACGGGGAGTTCGACACCATTGAGGAGCACGCGGTCGATGATGGAGTGGTCTCCCATGGGCTCGAAGACGATGAGCTGCTGGGAACCAACAGTCACCTCGATTTCTTCCTCGCAGAGGTCGCCAGCACGGCAGGTCACGCTGACACCATGGTCAACATTGTCACCCTGGCCAGTAACATTGTCACTGCAGTCAGCGCTCATGACAGCGGTCTGGACGGGACGGGCGGGTCCGACGATGGGGCGAATCATAGGATAGTTGTCGATATTCCAGGCAGTGATGCTCTTGTTTTGGACGGGGTCGTAAACGTAAACCTCCAGATAGGTTCCGGGATAGTAGTTGTAGCGATAGTCATTGACACCGGCAGCAGCGTTGGCATACTGGGCGATGGTGTCGTTGACGCCGGTACCATAGCGGAAGGGAACGTTGACGGCAGCACCGGTGTCGTTGATGAACTTGAAGGTGTTCTGGGTGGCGGCCAGGGCGAACTGGGCGTCGTCAGCCAGACGATAGCCGAAACGATAGGAAGTGTTGGGCTCGAGAGCGGGCTGGTCGGCAAAGGTGATGTTGATAGCCTTGTAGCCCTGGTTGGGCAGGATGTAACCACCCTCGGTGTAGAGCTGGTCGTTGATGTCATTGGCGGAAACCTCGAAGAGCTGGCCATCGATACCGCAGGGGAGGTTCTCGAAATAGAGGTTACCGGTCTCGGCATCGTAGTAGTCAACGTAGGTGATGGGGGAGATAACGGTGGAGACCATGTCGCTGGCGTTACGGTCGGTAGCGGTAATCAGCTCGAGGCCACGGAAGACCCAGCCTTCGGGGATATCGTTACCCGTGATGAAACGCACGTGGGCGGCATAACCGGCATCGTTGACGTGACCACCGTACTGGGGATTGCTACCTTGGTCGGTAACAAGGCCACCATCGGTGAAAGCCACCTGGAAGGAGGAACCAGCGGGAATGACGCCATTGTCGTGACCCCAGCGATAGCCGCCCTCACGGGTGGAACCAGCACCGAAGGTCATGTTCTCGGTAACATAGTAGAGAACAGTGTCGTAGGTGCGCGAGAGGTTGCCACCGGCGACATTGATGGTGTAGAAGTTTTTACCAGTAGTGGTGGCGGGGAGACCACGACCCTGCTGACCGGCGTTGAGGTGATCCTGGCCGTAGCTGGTGTTGGTGCCGTCATAAGGCCAGCTCTGGTGACCAGAGGTAACATCTTGGTCTTCGACAAAGAAACCGCGCTCGTTGATGAGCACAGGATAGCTGGTGAAAATGTCACCCTGGGGAACGGTGATAGCGGGGCCCTGGAACGCCTGGGCGAGGTCGTCGCGATCGTCACCGGCATAGACGGTGGCGCGGGTGTTGGTGATGTCGGTGATGCTGAGGTTCTGAGCATTCACACCCCAAGTCATGGGGATTTCCATGCCCTGAGGAAGCATGCCATAGAAACCGTCGATGTCAGTGCGGCTGTTGAGAGCCCAGTACTGGTCGAGGGTGAGAGCCATCACGGCCACATTGTCGATAGCCCACCAATAACCGTAAGCTGTACGAACATTGTCCAGGAAAGCATAAGCACGGATACGGAGTTCGACATTGCTCTCGGTGTTGAGGTCGTGGGGCATGACATAGCGAGCCTTGGTGGCACCCCAGCTGTTGACCTCGCAGTCAATGCCGGTGACGTTGATTTCGCGGGTAAACCACTGACCGTTCTTCTTATAGTCGATGAAGCAATGGTCATAGTATTTAATGTAGCTCTGGGTGATCGACACCTCAATCATCTTGGCGTCGGCGCTACGAGCAACGGGAGGCAGCGTGAAATAGGTGTTGAAGACACCCGAGGAGGCCTCGTTGTAGGAGAGGCACATGAAACCGTCGTCGGCGGGGTCGAGAGGGCTGTTCTCGGGATCCATGTCACCAGCGATGTAGCTGGCAGCGCTGCCGCTCCACATGGCGGCGAGGTTCGTCTGAGCGGTGGCGACTCTGCTCTGGAAATCGCTAATGCTGGAGTAGCGGATCCATTTGTTGGCGTCGCCGGCAACAGTGTGGCTGTTGTTGCCACCCACGAGCGTGTCGTTGATGTGATCGCTGGAGGCTACAACGCCAATGGTGTAGTCGGAGGCATTGTTAAAATGGGCGACATAGAGGGTGTCGTGTCCATTGGCCTTGCCGAAGATGGAAGCTTTGTAGTCCACCGGAGCCATCTTGGCCTCGGGGGCTTTCTGCCTGTTCGCATTCACCATGTCGTGGCTAATGCGATTGGTTTGTGCAAAGGCGACGGAGGCGCACAATGCAAAACCCATAACCATTAATACTTTTTTCATTTTGTTTGTTGTTTGATGTTAATATTATGTTTTCTAAAATAAATTCAATTATTTCATTGTCAAAAACATGCACCACAAAGGGGCATTATTCACCATTACCTTTTACGATGCAAATATAAGCATTTTTTTTTACACAGCAACATTTTTTTGTTTTTTTATGATTTCCCCAGCCACATTTCCTCCCCTCCAACCCCTTTTCAACTTAATCATTTGTCCGATAGTTGTACGTTATTTGTACGATACTTGTCCGATGATTTATCGGACAAGTATCGTACAAATAACGTACAACGAACGTACAACGGATTCATCTGACGACAACTATGGGAGGAGGGACAAAAAAAGGTTGAGGGCACAATAAAAGGTGCCGTCCGGCGTTGTAGAAAGATATCAGGAACCAACAAACATGGAACAGGGAGTGACGAAAAGAATCCTATTCATTATAATAATAGCCTGCCTGGCGGGCTGCGGGAGCCGCAAGGCCGCCGCGCCGGAAGGCACGGGGCGCTACGAGCGTCCGCCGCTGCGCGAGGTGAACGAGGAGCAGCTGAAAGCCGACGGGATGCTCATCGACGCCTTGGCGCTGCAGGAGAGCGGGCGGCAGAACGAGGCTATGGAGGCCTACGTCCGCATCACGCAGGCCTACCCCACATGCGCGGCGGCGTGGTACGAGATGGGGCGCCACCTGATGGCGCGGCGCTGGAGCGACAGCGCGGAGCACTGCCTCGCACGCGCCGTGAAGCTGCAGCCCGAGAATGTGTGGTACCTCAAGGCCTTGGCGCAGAACGAGGAGGTGAGCGGCAACAGCAAGGCGCTGACGGAGACCTGGGAGCGCATCGTGAAGGTGCAACCCACCGTACTGGAGAACTACTACAACCTGTCGAACGCCTACATCACGGCGAACAACCTGCCGAAGGCTGTGGAGGTGCTCGACCGCGTGGAGAAGATGATAGGCGTGAGTGAGGATGTGTCGCTGCAAAAGCAGAAGCTGTGGAACGCCGCCGGCAAGCCCGACAAGGCGCTGCGCGAGGTGGAGAAGCTGGCCGACGCCTATCCCGGCGAGACGCGCTACTGCGCCCTCCTGGCCGAGAGCTACATGAAGCAGAAGCGCTACGACAAAGCCAAAATCTACTACGACCGCATCGTCAGCCAGCACCCCGAGAACGCCGAGGCGCACGTCATGCTGGCTGAATACTACCGTGCCCGGCGGCAGCCCCGCGAGATGGGGCAGGAGCTGGAGAAAGCTTTCGCCAGCCCCGAGATGAGCAGCTCGGTGAAGCTCAAGCTGCTGGGGTCGTTCTACACCGAAGAGGAATTCTACGGCTCGCAGCGCGAGACGGCCTTTCACCTGATGGACCTGGCTATGGAGGGCTGCGAGGACAGCGCCGAGTTCGCCGCCTTCTACGGCCACGTGCTAATGCAGCAGGAGAAGTATGCCGAAGCGGCGCACCAGTTCGCTCTGGCGTTGCGGAACGACAGCAGCGACTACGACCTGTGGGAAGCCGAGATTATCTGCCTCACGGAGGTGCCCGGCGCCGACGAGCGGCTGGCGGACTATGCCGTCAGAGCTTCGCGTCTGTTCCCCACCCACACGCTGCCGCACTACGTGCTGGCCCTGACGGCCTACCGGCAGCAGCGCTACGACGATGCCCTGAAGCACCTGGACAACGCCATGAAGTGGGGCTTCACCAAAGGCTACCTGGAGCAGCAATGCTACGCCCTGGAGGGCGAATGCCTTTACCGCGCAGGCTACTACGAGCGCTGCTGGGCCTCGATGGAGAAGCGGCTGGCGAAGTTCCCCGACGATATGGAGGCGCTGAACAACTACGCCTACTACCTCGCCGAGCAGGGACAGAACCTCGAGAAGGCCGAGCAGATGAGCCGTCGCACCATTCAGGAGGAGCCCAACAACGCCAACAGTTTGGACACCTACGCTTGGATTCTGCACATGATGGGGCGCGACCGCGAAGCGCTGCCCTACATGGAGAAGGCCGTGAAACTCAACCCCGGGAGCGAGACGCTGCAGAAGCATCTCAAGGAGATTAAGGGGGAGTGAAAACAGAATATGATAGATTTATGAGAAAAACGTTCATAGGGTTGCTGATGGTGGTGACGGTGGCGCTGACGGTGGGATGCCGCAGCACGGAGAAGACCGCCGCCACAACACCTGCCGCCACGAGGGAGTTCTACACGATGAACTTCAGCGGCGAGGCCGAGGGCGTGAGCTTCAACGGCCAGATGCGTATGGCCAAGGACAGCATCATCTGGTGCAACTTCAGCAAAATCATCGACCTGGGACGCGCTATGGCGACCCCCGACTCGGTGTGGGTCAACATCCCCTTGCTGGGGCGCAACCAGGCTGGCGACTACGCTATGGTGAAACGCCTGACGGGTGCCAGCGTGACCTACGACGAGCTGCAGGCCATCCTGCTGAGCGACAAGCCCGAGGAGGGCATCCGCCGCCTGGCGAAGCGCATGGGCCTCGACGTCACGGTGCGCATCAAGAAGCGCGAACGCGTGGACGGCCTCACCTTCCCGTTCAACAAATAACCCACACAAGAGATGAAACAAACACTTATAGCCATCCTACTGCTGCTGCCTGCCACGCTCTTCGGCCAACAGGAGCCGGTCGACAGCGCCGCCTTGGTGGTGGACCGCTACCTGTCGACGCTGAACGTCGAGGGCTACTCGGAGGACAGCATGCTGGTGATGGAGACGGCGGTGACGGAGTACGGCAGCAGCGACACGCTGTGGCTACGGCGCTGGTTCGCGTCGCCTAAGAAGCACCGCATGGAGCTGTGGCGCGACGGGCAACTCGTGGAGGGTCTGATAGGCAACGATGCCGACGTCTTCCTCCGCTACAACGCCAAGGAACAGCGCTGGGAGAAACTGGGCGAGCGGGAGTTCTTCTCCCAGGTGGCGGGCTACGACTTCCGCGGGCCACTGTATCTCTGGCGCTGGAGCAACACCAAGCTCACCTGGAACGGCATCACGGAAGTCGAAGGGAAACCGCTGCAGGTGGTCAAGGCCTCGAGACCCGGGCTGTACGACCGCTTCTACATGTTCGAACCCGGCAGCGGCCTGCTGACGCTGATAGTGGAGACCGAGGAGTATGTCGGTAAAAACGAGCCACTGAAGGAGAGCCACGTGGAGTGGAAGTGCTGCCACGAATACCTGCCGGTGAGCAACCACCTGGTGCCGTCGCTGGAGAGCTTCAAGCGCGACGGGAAGCTGACCATTCTCAGCACCACGGCACATATGGAGCATATCAGGCCACGTCTTTTCAACCGCGAATGACTATACTATGGGCATACTGGAACGCGACGACGAATACTACATGGGCGAGGCGCTGCGCGAAGCCCGCAAGGCCGAGGGGAACGACGAGATTCCCGTGGGCGCCATAGTGGTGTCGGGCGACGACATCATCGGACGGGCGCACAACCAGACGGAGCTGCTGCACGACGTGACGGCTCACGCCGAGATATTGGCCCTCAGCGCCGCCACGGAGAACCTGGGGGCGAAATACCTCACGGGTTGCACGCTGTATGTCACCCTGGAGCCCTGCGTGATGTGCGCCGGAGCCCTGGGATGGGCACAGGTGGGCCGCATCGTCTATGGCGCCGCCGACCCCAAGCGCGGCTTCGAACGGCTGGGACACTCGATGCTGCACCCCAAGACAGAGGTCACCGCCGGAGTGAGGGCAGAGGAGTGCGGCGAGCTGGTGAAGGAGTTCTTCAGGAAGAAAAGATAACCTCGTGATAACGAAATAACGTAATAACGAAAAAGATAAAAACATGAAACCTACATTACTTGTGCTTGCTGCCGGCATGGGCAGCCGCTATGGCGGACTGAAGCAGATGGACGGCGTGGGGCCCCACGGCGAAATCATCATGGACTACAGCATCGAGGATGCCATCCGCGCCGGTTTCGGCAAGGTGGTCTTCGTCATCCGCCACTCGTTCGAGGAGGAGTTCAAGAAGCACATCAACGCCGACCACTTCGGCGGCCGCATCGCGGTGGAGTATGTCTTCCAGGAACTCGACAAGCTGCCGGCGGGCTTCAAGGTCCCCGAGGGGCGCGAGAAACCCTGGGGCACGAACCACGCCATCCTCATGGCCAAGGAGGTCATTCACGAGCCTTTCGCCATCATCAACGCCGACGACTTCTACGGCCGCGACGCCTTCGAGGTGATGGCCAAGCACCTGATGACCCTCGACGGCACCAAGGGCAAATACTGCATGGTGGGCTACCGTCTGGAGAACACGCTGAGCGAGAACGGCACGGTGAGCCGCGGCGTTTGCGAGACCGACGCCAACGGGCTGCTCATAGGCATGACCGAGCGCACCTCCATCGGCCGCACGGCCAACGGCATCGAGTACAAGGACGCCGACGGCAGCATGCACCCCCTGGCGGCCGACGCCACGGTGAGCATGAACCTCTTCGGCTTCACGCCCGACTATTTCGCCAAGAGCGAGGAACTGTTTGTGGAGTTTCTGAAAGAACACGGCAACGAACTGAAGAGCGAATACTATATTCCGTTTGCCGTCAACACCTTCATCCACAGCGGCTACGCCACGATGACTGTGCTGAAGACCACCGCCCAGTGGTTCGGCGTGACCTACAAGGAAGACCGCCCCATGGTCGTCGAACGCCTGAAGAAACTGCATGACCAGGGAGTTTATTGATTTCGTAAACGCCCACAAAGATGAGGATACCGCGAGGCTGCTGTTGAGTGCTGCGCGGTATCCTTCTATTGATATGCCGGCGGCGGTGCAGCAGATTGAGGGAGTGCGGATGGCACGGGAGAAGTGGCCGTCGCTGCTGGAATGCGAAGATTTTCTTTATCCTCCGCGACTGAATAGGGAACAATCCTCGTCGGAGGCCACGGCCTTGCATAAAGCCTGCATCTACTATCTACGGCAGCTGCAAGGCGAAGAGGTGGCCAGGCCACTCCGCATAGCCGACCTCACGGGCGGCATGGGAATTGATTCCTTCGCCCTGGCCGGATGGAAGGCGGAAGAAGCGGTGGAGGTCGAGGTGAACTATGTAGAGCAGGACCCCGGACTCTGTAATCTGGCCAGAAGCAACGCGAAGGTCCTTGGACTGGAAAATATCCGCGTCCACTGCGGCGACAGCATGGAGTGGCTCCGTCAACAGAGCGGGTGCTTCGACCTGATATTTGTCGACCCAGCCCGGCGCGACAAGCAGGGACGCAAGGTGGCCGCCTTCGAAGACTGCACGCCGGACATATTGGCGCATCAGGAGCTGTTGTTGTCCAAAGGAAAAGAAATTTTGGTGAAGGCATCTCCGATGATTGACATTTCGCTGGCTGCTTCGCAGTTGCGGAATATCAGCGACATCTATGTCATCGCCGTCCAAGGCGAGTGCAAGGAGGTGCTCTTCCGTTGCGGAATGCCCGACGGCGAACCCCTTATCCATTGCCACCACCTGCACCATGGCGAGGTGGACGACTATGCCTTCACGCGCGACGACGAGGCCCAGGCCCAAGCCACCTATGCCGGCGAGATGAGGAAATACCTCTACGAGCCCAATGCCGCGCTGATGAAAGCCGGCCCCTTCAAGATGCTGAGTCAGACGGAGAAGGTAGACAAACTGTCACGCAACACTCACCTCTACACAAGCGACAGTTTCATCCTGCGCTTCCCTGGCCGCATCTTCAACGTCCTCGTGGAGGTCAAGCCCACCCGCAAAGAGGTGCGGCAATGGATTCCTGAAGGGAGGGCCCATGTGGTCACTCGCAACTACCCTGTGGCGGCCGCCAACCTGCAGAAACAATTGGGATTGAAGGAGGGCGGCGACCTCTTCGTCGTGGCCACCACCGTAGGGTACGAGAAAAAGATGTTCCTCTGCAATCTGGCAGAGCACTTTTTGCAGGGGAAATGAAAAAAAATTTTGCCGGTTGAAAAATTGTTCGTAACTTTGCACTCTCCAAAAATGGGGAAGTTGCACCTTGTCTACCCGTTCAAGTTGCACTTTCTCAGGTTGATAAACATGTAGACTAATTATCCGTCAGCGGTCAAAATGCGATGCAATCGGAGGAGAAATTAACAAAAAAGAGAACAAATATCATCGTTAGTAAAATAAAAAAATGAGTACGTTAAGTTACAAAACCATCTCCGCCAACAAGCAGACCGTCCAGAAGGAATGGGTCCTCGTTGACGCTGAGGGCCAGACCGTAGGTCGCCTGGCTACCCGCGTGGCCAACATTCTGCGCGGCAAGACCAAGCCCTCGTTCACCCCGCACGTCGACTGCGGCGACAATGTCATCATCATCAATGCCGAGAAGGTTGTCTTCAGCGGCAAGAAAGAGACTGACAAGATTTATCAGCGCTACACCGGTTATCCCGGCGGCCAGCGTGAGACCACCCCTGCCAAGGTGCGCGCCACCCACCCTGAGCGTATCCTCGAGCACGCCATCCGCGGCATGCTTCCGAAGACCCGCCTCGGCGATGCCCTCTACCGCAACCTCTACATCTATGCCGGCAGTGAGCATCCCCACCAGGGCCAGAACCCCAAAGCCATTAATATTAACGAAGTAAGATAAGAAATAAGATATGGCAGAAGTAATCAACACCATTGGTAGAAGAAAGACCGCCGTGGCCCGCGTCTATATGACCCTCGGCAATGGCGAAATCAAGGTCAACGGCCGCGACTACAAGGAGTATTTCCCCACCGGTCCGCTGCAGTACATCGTGAACCAGGCTTTCGCCGTGGCTAACGCCGAAGGCAAATGGGATGTCAAAGCCAACCTCGACGGGAAGAAGGAAGGCTTCCTGATGCGCGACCCGCGTATGGTCGAGCGTAAGAAGAGCGGTCAGCCCAAAGCCCGTAAGCGCTTCCAGTTCAGCAAGCGTTAAAAGAAACGCTCGCGACCGTATGGGAGCAAGCGTGTTCTTGGCTGGACACAGTTTAGTATCCAAATTCTTAAGATGCTCCGCTATGTTGCCACTTCGTGCTGCATAGGACGGCCGAAAAACATAGCCCAAAGGACTACTCAAGAATTGGCAAAAGTTTAACAACAAAAAGGAAAGTAAACAAACATGAACGAACTCAAATTTGAAGAATTGCTTGATGCAGGTTGCCACTTCGGTCACCTCAAGCGCAAATGGAATCCCAAAATGGCTCCTTATATCTTCAAGGAGCACAACGGCATCCACGTCATCGACCTCCAGAAGACCATCGCCAAGGCCGACGAGGCCGCAGCAGCCCTGAAGCAGATGGCCAAGAGCGGCAAGAAAGTCCTCTTCGTGGCCACCAAGAAACAGGCCAAGGAGATTGTCGCAGAGATGGCCAAGAGCGTTGACATGCCCTTCGTCACCGAGCGTTGGCCGGGCGGCATGCTCACCAACTTCCAGACCATCCGCAAGGCTGTCAAGAAGATGAACAGCCTCGACCAGCTGATGCACGACAAGGATTTCAATAATATCAGCAAGCGTTCGCCGACCTCACCCGTCTGCCCAGTGCCCTGTTTGTCATCGACATCAACAAGGAGCACATCGCCGTCGCCGAGGCCCGCCGCCTGAACATCCCCACCTTCGCCCTCGTGGACACCAACACCAACCCCGACCTGATCGACTTCCCGATTCCCGCTAACGATGATGCGTCGAAGTCGATTGCCGCCATCCTCAAGCACATGTGCGAGGCCATCCAGGAAGGTCTGAACGAGCGCATGCTCGACAAGGACGCCCAGACCGAGGAAGAGGCTCCCGTGGCCGAGGCCAGCGAGGAGAAGCCCGTCGAGAAGAAGACCCGCGCCCGCCGTCCCCGCAAGAGCGAGGAGGCCCCCAAGGCCGAGAAGGCTGAGGAAGAAGCTCCCAAGGCTGAATAAAGAATAAAACATAGGAAGCTCTAGGACACCCTAGGACATCCTAGGCAACCCTAGGGCTTCCTACAATAATTAATCATTAAAGAAAAGAAAGGAAAAAGATATGGCAATTACCGCTTCACAGGTTAACGAGCTTCGTAAACTCACCGGCGTCGGCATGATGGACTGCAAGAAAGCCCTCGTCGAGACTGACGGCGACATGCAGAAAGCTATCGAGCTGCTTCGCCAGAAAGGCCAGAAGATGGCCGCCAAGCGCGCCGACCGCGACGCCAACGAAGGCTGCGTCCTCGCCAAGAGCACCGGCAACTTCGGCGCCCTCATCATGGTGAGCTGCGAGACCGACTTCGTCGCCACCAACGCCGGCTTCGTCGACTTCACCAACAGCATCATCGACACCGCCATGGCCCAGCACATCACCACCAAGGAAGAGGTGCTCAACATGGACCTCAACGGTGCCAAGGTTGCTGACGCCATCACCGACCAGATCGCCAAGATCGGCGAGAAGATCGAGCTGGCTCACTACGAGGTCATCGAGGCCGAGAAGGTCTATGCTTACGTCCACCCGGGCAACCGTATGGCTTCCATCGTCGGACTGAACAAGGCCGGCTTTGACAATGTCGGTCACGACATCGCCATGCAGGTCGTCGCCATGCGTCCCGTGGCCCTCGACGCCGAAAGCGTGCCCCAGGAGATTAAGGACCAGGAGCTCCGCGTGGCCGTCGAAAAGACCAAAGAGGAACTCATCGGCAAGGCCGTCGACGCCGCCCTCAAGAAAGCCGGCATCAACCCCGCCCACGTCGACAGCGAGGAACACATGGCCTCCAACATGGGCAAAGGCTGGATCACCGAGGAGCAGGTCAACCAGGCCCGCGAAATCAAGGAGAAAGTCGCCGCCGAGAAGGCCGCCCAGCTCAGCGAGCAGCAGATCAACCAGATTGCCAACGGCCGTCTGAACAAGTACTTCCAGGAGAACACCCTCATGGAGCAGGAGTACATCATGGAAGCCAAGGTGAAGGTGAAAGACTTCATCGCCAAGGCCGACAAGGATCTGAAGTGCACCGGCTTCAAGCGCCTCGAACTCGGCGCCTAAGCATCGACAACAACATAATGAAAGCGGGACCTTATGGTCCCGCTTTTTTATCCCCACAATCGCCTCACATTTAGTTATTTCAACCTCTGTTTAACCATTGTTTAACCATTGTTTTACCATAACAATGGTAAAACAATGGTTAAACAACTGAGAAACAATAGCAAATTTGCCTCAGTGGACGAAGGTTAATCCTCCTTGGGGAGGGTGAACGTGACGGGCAGGTTGAATTGTACACGGACGGGTTTGCCGCGCTGCTTGCCGGGGGTCCAGCGGGGCATGGTCTTCACCACGCGGAGGGTTTCTGCACCGCAGCCACCACCGATGTCGCGGAGAAGGCGGGAATTGGTGATGCTGCCGTCTGCCTCGACAACAAAAGAGACGTAGACCTTGCCACTGATGTTGTTATCGCGGGCCTGCTGCGGATACTGGATGTTGTCGGCGAGGAATTTGTGCAATGCCTCCATGCCACCGGGAAATTCGGGGTCTTCTTCCACCAGATCGATACTGATAATCGAGGCTTCGCCCTCTATCTCTTCGTCGGGAATTTCGCCCACCCGGAGATCCTCTTTTGTTCCTTCATATGGCGGAGGAGGAGGTATCTCCATCACGTCTCCGACGACTGTCAACTCACCCACCTCGGGAATGTTTATCACCTCGGGACCACGACGTTCGGTGCCGGGAGGGAGCGTGTCGGAGAGACTGTCGACCAGCGAGTCGGATGCCAAACTGCTGTCGGTGGTCAGTATGGGAGTGGTGTCGCCATTGCCGTTCTGCCCGCCACAAGCGGCCAGGCCCAGGCTGAGGCCCGCCACGGTGGCGGCTTTACCCAGACGAATGCGGTCGGCCAAAGAGCGCTCGAGGTAGCGCACCTCGGCCTCGCAGTGCGGACAGGTGCCACGGCAAGGCCCTTCATAGGTACACTCCCGCTGCTCCAGCGGGATGCCATTCTCCTCGGCGATACGCTTCCGCACTTCCTTCAGTTGCTTGCAGATATTCTTCCCGTGTGTCATATTGATATAACGCTATTTATCTTGATTTTTTGTACGGTAGGTGAAGCGGTCGATGCGGGTGACGCCCATGCTGACGAGGCGCTGGGCGGTGCAGTTGGTGGCGGCCTCATCGTTGTAGTTGGGGATGAGGGGGACGCGAACGATAACATGTTCGGGGCCGACAAGAGAGAGCAGGTATTCGAGGTGGTCCCAGACCACCTTGGCATCACCACCGGTATAGGAGCGGTAAGTGTCGGGGTCGCTCTCCTTGATGTCGACGATAAAATCGCCGATTACCAGGGACGCCTGACGGACAGACTCCTGCGGCACCTGCAGCGCGGTCTCAGCCGTGAGGTTCCAGCTCTTGCCGCAGAGGGCCTTGAATTCGGTAAGGAAATCGACCCTTAGCAGCGGCTCGCCGCCACCGAAGCAGACGCCGCCACCCGTGGCGATAAAGTAGAGGTTGTCGATAGAGACACGGTCGTAGAGCTGCTGCGGTGTGTAGCGCGGAAGGCCGTCAGGAGCCTCGAGGCAGCGGTGGTTCAAGCAATAGCGGCAATGCAGAGAGCAGCCGTGGAAAGCCGCCAGCGTGGTCACTCCCACGCCGTCGACCCCCAGTCGGTGCCTGTCGATTCCGATGAACGGTACAGCTTCCATAAATCGGCTGCAAAAATACGAAAAAAAACCGAATCGGCAGCACAATAATTCGCGCTCACCAACGTTTAATGTATTATGTCGAACAAATACGCAGACCGCAGTCACGTGGTGAGGATTATCTTCATCGTTGTTTTCGTCCTCTTTGTGGGGCGCTTGGCGATGCTGCAGCTGTTCAATTCTGAATACAAAGAGAGAGCCGACCGACAGTCTCTGCTCAATATCACCCAATACCCTGCACGCGGATTTATCTACGACCGCAACGGCAAGCTGCTGGTCCACAACGAGGCCGTGTATGACTTGATGGTCATTCCGCGCATGGTGGATGACCTCGACACCAACCTCTTCTGCCAATGCCTGGGCATCACCCTCGACGACTTCAACGAGCGCATGCAAAAAGCCCGCAAGTACTCTCCTTACACAGGCTCCATCTTCATGAAGCAAATCTCGAAAGAGGAGTATGCCAAGTTTGAGAACAAGATGTTCCGCTTCAAAGGCTTCTATATCTCGCAGCGCACCTTGCGCATCTACGACCTACCCATCGCCGCGCAGGTGCTGGGCTATGTGGGCGAGGTGAACGACGCCGACCTGAAGCGCGACTCCTATTATGCCCTAGGCGACTACATAGGAAAAAGCGGGTTGGAGAAAAGCTACGAGGAGGTGCTGCGTGGCATCAAGGGCAAGAAGGTGATCCACAGGGATGTCCACAGTCGTGAGATTGGCCCCTACCGCAATGGAATGTTCGACACCCTGCCCATTGAAGGCTGCAACCTCTACACCTCCCTCGATGCCGACCTGCAGGCCTATGCCGAAGACCTGATGTCCAACAAACGAGGCTGCGTGGTGGCCATCGAACCGTCCACGGGCGAGGTGCTGGCCATGGTGTCGGCGCCCACCTACAATCCCAACCTGCTGGTAGGACGTATCCGCGGTGCGAACTATGTGATGCTCAACACCGACATCTCCAAACCCATGCTCAACCGTGCCCTCTTGGGAGAATATCCGCCAGGATCCATCTTCAAAGTGGCACAAGCCATGATAGCCCTCGACTTGGGAGTCATCTCACCCAATACAGGTTTCGCTTGCGACAAGAGCCTCGTGGGCTGCCACAACCATCCCTCGGCACGTTCCGTGCGCGAGGCCATCAAGATGAGCTGCAACCCCTACTTCTATCAGACGTACAAGCGTGTGATACAGCAAGGGAAGTATAAGAACTACAACAAGGATGCCCAATACGGCCTCACCGTATGGCACGATTATATGATGCGCTTCGGCTTCGGACAGAAGCTCGACATCGACCTGCCCAAGTCGGGCATGTCCACCGGCAACATCCCCGACACCGCCTACTACAACAACACAAAACGGTGGTACGGAAAAGACCGCTGGAACTTCCACACCATCCGTTCGAACTCTATCGGTCAGGGCGAGGTGACGGTGGTGCCCATCCAGATGGCCAACCTCGCCGCCATTGTGGCCAACCGTGGCTGGTACATCACCCCACATGTAGTGCGCTTCTATGGCAACGACTCCATACAAGACGAGAAATACAGGATACACCACGAGACTGGCATCGACAAGAAATACTTCGACATTGCCGCCGACGGCATGTTCGACGTAGTGCATGTGGCTGGCGGCACAGGGCGCCGTGCCCGCGTCGACGGCCTCGACGTGTGCGGCAAGACCGGCACTGCCGAGAACTACGGCAACGACCATTCGGTCTTCATCGCCTTCGCACCCAAGGACAATCCGAAGATTGCCCTCGCCGTCTATGTGGAGAACGCACAGGGCGGCGGCGGCAGCTGGGCAGCACCCATCGCGGGACTGATTATTGAGAAATACCTCAACGGCGAAGTGAAGCGCAAGGATGTGGAGAAGCAATACCGCGAATGCAACCCCTGCCAGAAGCTACCGCTCACGAGGAGAGTAAAAAAGAAGAAATAAAAGAATGTATCAAGAGAAACTGAAATACGACTGGCTCACCATCGGGCTCTACTTCGCCATCATGCTCTTCGGATGGATTAATATCTATGCGGCGGGCTACAGCGAGGAGCATGCCAAAGTATTCGATTTCTCGGTGCAGCACGGCAAGCAAATCATCTGGATGGGTGTTTCCTTGCTGCTTGCCGCCGTGATTATCCTCACCGAGCCACGCGTCTTCTCCAATACAGCCTACGCCATCTACGGCATTGTCTTGGGACTACTGATACTCACGCTCTTCCTGGCCGTTACCGTCAATGGGGGCAAATCGTGGATTGATTTAGGATTCTTCCGTTTCCAGCCTTCCGAATTCGCCAAGTTCGCTACGGCGCTGGCCGTGGCCAAATACATGTCGGCCATCGACATCGACATGAAAAACCTGCGCACCAAGATGGTGGTGGCTGCCCTCATCGCCATTCCGGCAGCGCTCATCTTCCTTCAGCACGACACCGGTTCGGCGCTCGTCTTCATCGGATTCATCCTCCCTCTCTACCGCGAAGGTCTCTCAGGCAAATTCCTCATCATCGGAGTCACAGCCATTGTCCTTTTTGTCCTGGCTCTGCTGGTCGACAAGTTCATCCTCCTCGGCGCCCTTGCCGCCATCGCTGTGCTCTACCTCTTCGTGTGGCTTAACAAGCGTACCTCGCGCGACTACTGGCACACCATTGCCGTTGTGGCCTGCTGTGCCCTATTTGTCTTCTCGGTCGACTTCGTCTTCAACTCTGTCCTCGAATCCCACCAGCGCGAGCGTATCGACGTGCTCCTCGGCAAGAGCGACGACACCAAGGGTTCGGGCTACAACGTCGACCAGTCAAAACTTGCCATCGGCTCCGGCGGCTTCATTGGCAAGGGGTTCCTCAACGGCACCCTCACCAAGGCCGACTTTGTCCCTGAGCAGGAGACCGACTTCATTTTCTGCACCGTAGGCGAAGAATGGGGATTTGTCGGCTGTGTGGCGCTCCTCGTACTGTATACCCTTCTGCTGCAACGTCTCATCGTCATGGCCGAGCGGCAGCGTTCCACCTTCGCGCGCGTCTATGGATATGCCGTGGCCAGCATTCTCTTTATCCACCTCTTTGTCAACGTAGGCATGGTGCTGGGACTCGTTCCCGTCATCGGCATACCCCTGCCCTTCTTCAGCTACGGAGGGTCATCGCTGCTTGCCTTCACCATCCTCCTGTTCATATTCATCCGCCAGGATGCCTCGAAAAACCAATTATTGTAAGATGCCCAAGAAACCCCAAAACGAAGAACATTGCTCCTTCTGCGGCCGTCCCGCCTCGCAGGCCGGTATGCTGCTGGCAGGCCTCAATGGCTATATCTGCCAAGATTGCTCTTCCCAGGCTGAGAAGATTTTCAAAGAGCAAGGTTTGCAAACGCAGAACACGAAATTCGAAATACAGAAGTCGGACATCCCTGTGCCGGCCGACATCAAGGCCTTCCTCGACCAATATGTCATCGGGCAAGAGTCTGCCAAGCGCGTCCTCTCCGTAGCCGTCTACAATCACTATAAAAGACTGAAATATAATGCCGAGCATGGTGACAAGAATGACGTAGAGATTGAGAAATCGAACATCATCCTCGTCGGTGAGACCGGCACCGGCAAGACCCTCCTGGCCCGCACCATCGCCCGACTGCTCAAGGTCCCCTTCTGTATCGCCGATGCCACCACGCTGACCGAGGCCGGATATGTGGGCGACGACGTGGAGAATGTCCTCGTGCGCTTGCTACAAGCCGCCAACTACGATGTCAACGCTTGCCAACGTGGCATTGTCTTTATCGACGAAATCGACAAGATCTCGCGCAAGAGCGAGAACACCTCTATCACCCGCGACGTCAGTGGCGAGGGTGTGCAGCAAGCCCTGCTGAAACTCCTCGAGGGCGCCCTCGTCTCGGTGCCTCCCGAGGGTGGACGCAAACATCCTGAGCAGAAACTCATCACCATCGACACCCGCAACATCCTCTTCATCTGCGGCGGCGCCTTCGACGGCATCGAGCGAACCATCGCCTCGCGTCTCAACAGCAATGTCATAGGCTTCAAAGGCGACGAGACGCGGCAGGAACTCGACCGCGACAACATGCTACAGTACGTGCAGCCCATGGACATCAAGAAATTCGGCCTCATTCCCGAACTTGTGGGGCGCTTCCCGGTGCTCACCGCCTTGCAGCCGCTGGACCGCGACGCCCTGCGCCGCATCCTCGTCGAGCCCAAGAACGCCCTCGTCAAGCAGTATCAGGAACTCTTCCGCATGGACGACGTCACCCTCGAGTTCGCCCCCGAGACCCTCGACCTCATCGTCGAACGTGCCGTGAAATATCACCTCGGTGCCCGAGGCCTACGTTCCATCATGGAGAACATCATGAACGACCTCATGTTCGACCTCCCGTCGCAGCCCAAGGGTTCCACCTTCACCATCACTCCCGAAATCGCAAACAAGAAACTGATATGAAAAAAATCGTAGTATTGACTGGTGCCGGCATCAGTGCCGAAAGCGGCATCTCCACCTTCCGCGACAGCGACGGCTTGTGGGAGCACTACCGCGTGGAAGACGTGGCCACCCATGAGGCCTACGAGCGCAATCCCGAACTGGTGCTCAACTTCTACAACGAACGCCGCCGCCAGCTTTTCCTGGCGCAGCCTAATGAGGCCCATCGACAGCTGGTACGCCTCGAAGAGAAATACGACGTGCGCATCGTCTCCCAGAACATCGACGACCTGCACGAACGTGCCGGCTCCACACATGTGCTGCACCTCCATGGCGAGCTCACCAAAGGACGCTCCGACCGCAACCCCGACCTCATCGTCGAGGTGGGCGACAAAGATATCGTGCTGGGCGACAAAGCCCCCGACGGCACCCAGTTGCGTCCCCATATCGTGTGGTTCGGCGAAGCGGTGCCCAACATCGAGCCCGCGGCTGCACTCTGCGAGGAGGCCGACATTTTCATCGTCGTCGGCACCTCCATGGCAGTCTACCCTGCCGCCGGACTTATCCACTACGTGCGCCGCGGCGTGCCCTGCTACGTCGTCGACCCCAAAGAGGTACCCGTCAGCCACCCCGTGACATTCATCAAGGAGGTGGCCACCAAAGGCGTCACACAACTTGTCAACGAATTAATGAAATAATACCGCAACAATATGCAAACAACATTTCTCCTCATACTCTTTGTAGTCAGCATCCTGAGCGCCATCGCCATCACAGGATGGATTCTTTTCCTGCTGGTGAGACGTTATTTCGACAACCAGCAGAAAGAGCGACTGCTGCAGATGAAAATCGACGAACGCCGCGAGACCCTCAAGGTGGTCACCCCCATCCGTCTGCAGGCCTACGAGCGCATGGCCCTCTTCCTCGAGCGCATCAGTCCCGACAGCCTCGTGCTGCGTTGCTGGCAGCCTGGCATGGACCTCAAGTTGCTCCAGGGCGTGATGACCAAGAACATCCGTGACGAGTGGGAGCACAACCTCTCCCAGCAGGTCTACATCGACGCTGCCACCTGGGCCATCATCCGCGAAGCCAAGGACGAGATGATTAACCTCGTCAACTCCAGCGCCGTCACCCTCACCGATACAGACGACCCCACACGCCTGGCGGCCTCCATCTTCGCCTCAGCAGCTCAACAACGGCCTACCGACCGCGCCCTCGAAACCCTGCACAAGGAAATCAACGAACTCTTCTAAAACAAGGGAGTGAAAAGGAGTGAGAGGGAGTGAAAGGAAGTGAAAGGACAATAGCACCAGCATACAACAAGCATACCGCAAATGCAAAAAAAACAATATAACAAAAAAAGGATGAAAACGCCGAGACAAACATCATTTGTCCCCTCACTCCCTTTCACTCCTTTGCACTCCCTCTCACTCCTTCTATTACTCTTCATTTCCAGTTGCGCCCGTCAGGGCTATCCTACCGGTGGTCCTAAGGACGAGGAGCCTCCCATAGCTCTCGGTTGCAAGCCCGACAACGGTAACCGCCAGTTCAATGCCAACGAGTTCTACATCCAGTTCGATGAGTATGTCGTTTTGAAGAACCCCAACGACAATATCCTGGTGTCGCCACCCATGAAGCAACAGCCAGAATATACCACCAAGGGCAAAGGCATCCTGGTGACCATCAAGGACACCCTGCAGCCCAACACCACCTACCTCTTCCAGTTCAAAGAGGCCATCGCCGACTTCAACGAGGGCAACCTTCTGCCCAGTTTCGAGTATGTCTTTTCCACCGGCGACGCAATGGATACCTTGATGCTCGAAGGCCACGTCCTTGACCCTCGCAGCGGTGAACCTTGGAAAGAAACGGTCACGGTAGCAGCATTCAACTCAGACACTCAGACACTCAGCGACTCAACGACTCCGTCACCATCCTTCGTCACCCGCTGTGACAAACAGGGCAACTTCGCCTTCCACCACCTCCCCACAGGGCACTACCGCCTCGTGGCCTTCGAGGACAAAAACCGCAACATGAACTTCGATTCCACCGAAGCCGTCGCCTGGGACACCACTCTCTTCGAAGCCTATCCCGCACCTAAAAACAATCTGAAATCAGTGGACAAAATCCAGATGGCCGACTCGTCAGTTCTGCCCACCGACCACCATCCACAGATTACCCTCTTCATCTCGCAACCCGAAATACGTCGTCAGCGCATCATCTCAAGCGCCTTTACTACCAAGGGCCACATACAGATTGTCACCCAGCTGCCCATGCAGCAACCCATGGTCAGCGGTGAAAAAGTAGAGTGGCGCCTTAACAACAAACGCGACACAATGAATCTCTGGTGTCTCAACCCTAACTGTGATTCCACAGTCATCATTGTCAGCGACACCAACCTACAGGACACCCTGCGGCTGCGCTACACCGAACAAAAGAAGGGTCGTCGGCAGAAGATGGGAGCCACCGTGGAACGCAAGCCACTCATGACATCCCTCTGCGATGGCACCAAAGCCTTCTATGACGACTTGAGGCTTGCTTTCGAGAATCCCATTGCATCTATGCGCGACGGTGCACAGGTTGAGATTATGTATCTCAAGGACAGCACCGTCACCTATTGCTCGCTGTCACTTGACAGCTCCAGTCTCTCCGCACGCCTGATGACTTCGCTCAAATCGGGCGAGCAGTACCGCATCCGCCTACGCGACAGCCTTTTCACCGACATCTACGGAAACTTCTCCGACAGCCTCTCCTTCACCCTCACCCCTAAGGACTACGGCACCCTCACCCTCCACATCGACAACCAATCCGACTTTCCTCTGGTCATCGAAGTCCTCGATAACCGTGACACCGTGGTCCAACACTCAACCATTCAAGCAATCAAGCAATCAAGCAATCTCACTTTCTCCCGTCTCCCCACTGGCGACTACCGTCTGCGTGCCATCCTCGACGCTAACGGTGACGGCCGCTGGACCCCCGGCGACTACCGGCAAAACCGTCAACCTGAGAGAGCCGTCTACTTTGAAAAGACACTCTCCCTCCGCGAGAAATGGGAAATGGAAGAAAACTGGAAAATACTCCTCCCCGGTAATCAAATCACTCCGAGAGCCTTATTTATTCCAAATACTCCTAAGAAATAATGCAGAAGAAACTTCTCTCCGGACTCTTCTGGCTGCTGCTGGCCAACCTCATCGTCAAGCCACTCTGGATTCTTGGCATCGAGGTGGGCGTGCAGAACGCCGTGGGCAACAGCGCCTACGGATTCTACTTCTCCATTTTCAACCTCGCCTACATCTTCAACATACTGCTCGATTTGGGCATCACCAACTTCAACACGCGAAACATCGCCCAGCACCCACAGCTCATCACCAAGCACCTCTCAGGCATCCTCAGCATCAAGCTGCTGCTCTTTGTATTCTACCTCATCGTCACCTTCACCGTGGGGGCTCTCATGGGTTACGGCAGCGACGAGTTCCGCCTCCTGGCATGGCTCACCGTCGCCCAGTTCCTCAACTCATTTATCCTTTATCTCCGCAGCAACTTCGAGGGCCTCCTCCTCTTCAAATGGGACAGCCTCTTCTCTGTCCTCGACCGCGTGCTGATGATACTCATCTGTGGCTTTTTGTTGTGGGCTCCCAAATTTTCAATTTACAATTTACAATTTACAATTTACCACTTCGTCTATGCCCAAGTGGCGGCCTACGCTCTTACGGCCTTCCTCGCCCTCGTCGTCATTGCCCACAAGGCGAAGTTCCGCCGTCTGCAGTGGAACTGGCGGTTTTTCCTGGTAATTCTTAGGAAGAGCGCTCCCTTCGCCCTGCTAGTGCTGCTGATGGCCTCCTACAATCGCATCGACCCCATCTTACTACGCTCCTTGGCCTCCGACGCCGACGCTGGCATATACGCCGGCGCCTTCCGCCTCCTCGACGCCCTTACCATGGTCTGCTACCTCGTCAGTGTCCCCCTGCTGCCAATCTTCTCCAAACTCTGTAAAGAACAAAAATCCGCGCCCACCAATTCATCACTCATCATTCATCATTCATCATTACAAGACACCCTGCGTCTTGTCTTCTGGCCCTTGATGCTCTTTGCCATGGGCACTGCGATGGCCTGTGCCCTTTTCGCCGAGCCACTGATGAATCTCCTCTACCCCGGCCGCGGAGCACTCTATGTACCCGCCTTCCGTGTGGTCATCTTCGGTCTCATCCCCATCGCCATTACCTACATCTTCGGCACCCTCCTCACCGCAGGAGGACACCTCCGCCAGCTCAACATTTTCGCCGCCACCACGCTGGTGCTCAACATCGTCGTCAACCTCCTCCTCATCCCCCACTTCGGTGCCGAAGGCTCCGCCTGGGCCTCTCTCACGGCACAATCCTTCATGGCCCTCGCCCAGCTCCTCCTCGCCATCCGCCTCTTCCACTTGCCACCTGCCACCTTCCGTCTCCCGAGACTCTACGTGATAAAGGAACTCTCTCGCCAAATTTTTGAAAAAGACTAGAATGGCAGCACACCGATACCCATTCGCAACATCATCACGTTGGCCAGCACTGCATCGGCGATGTGGAGACGACTTTCGGAATGGCCGAAAGACTTTATAAAGTCCATAAAACCGTAAGTATAGGAGTATCGAGCCTCAATATTGAAGAGGAGACGTTGGAGGAACACATAGTTGCGCCCAAAACTAAGATGTATACCGAATGTATTGCCACCGCTGCTTCCGTCGCTCATATTGGTAAAATGAACCCAATGCATACCCGCACCGATATATGGCCCCAGCGGAGCAAAGTCTGTGTTGCTGTAAAAGCGGGCTGTCAGATTCCATGTGGTCATATCTTTCGACAAATCCGCGGTGGTCCTGTTCAGTTCCTCAAAACCTCCCTGTCGAGCCCATCCTGCCGTAAGAGTTATTTTGCGAGTTAAGGCATATTCAAGATTTACCCAGGGAGTGATTGTGACAGCCTTCCCAATCTCGAAAGGCTGCTTGCCAGAAAAAGCCAGATTGGCGCCGACAGAAAGAGAAAAACGGTACCCCGTCAACCCCACGGGGTTACTCTCGCCTCCCCATACCCTTGCATACGAATCGTAGAGTATACCGTCGAGGAGCGCCTCCTGGTCGGACACATTGTAACTGTAATCTTGCCGCGTCACTATTTTCCCCTCACGGGCATCGGCGACGACATTCTCCATCACAGTACTCTGGGTATGGGAAAAAGAACTGTATAAAACTACTGGCGACAAAGGAAGGAATATAATACCAAATGCTGATGACAATCCCTTATAAAGATGCTCCGTGTTCTTCACTGCCGTCATACAAACTGCACTGGCTCCATAGCGTTCCAGCACATCGTTCATTTCTGGCTGCATCAGACGGACTGTCCTGTACTGACCTTTATTCTGCCAGAATTCATTAACCCATTCGTTAAGAACAACAAAATCGTTATATTGTTCCGCATCAGTCATCGCATGCAATCCCTCGTCCGAGAAATCGATGCTTTTACATCCTTGCCGGCTGACCATCTTCTTCATACGAGAAGTGAGACTACGCTCCATCCTATCACTTCGGTCTACATCCAATTTATCGTCACGGTCGTCCACCACCCAATAGGAAGGGCTATAGAGAATAACCGTACCAAGAGAGTCTCCTTTAGGCACTTCTTGCTGCGTTTCCTTCCGACTGTCTTTTCCCATCCATATCTTAAATTCGGAGGCAAAGAGGCTGTCGGTCATCAGTAGATCAGTCAAAGCGTAGGCAAAAGAATCCTTGCCAAACCTCGACTGGCGTTTTTGCTTGATACGCTCATACTTTGTCATTGGCTTATCCCCCTCGGCGACAAGGGTGCTGACAGTGTCGACCGCAGACGGCGGTGTGGATAGAAAGTCGCCATATTCCAACTTCAACTGTCCATGAAGTGCTTCCATCAGGTCGTTACACATCGCGACATAGGCCTCTTCCGCTGGGAAACAGCAACGCTGCTGCCAGAGGATTCGCAAGGCGGCTAACACGGCATCCCTGCTACTCATCTGTCGCATGGCATAATACACCTGCTGACTTTCTCCCTCTATCTTGTTGTAGTCACCAGCAAAGGCATTGGTACCATTGTATACTTTTGACATGGCGATGCCATAAATAGCCTGTGCCATGTAGCGATTCAACAGTGCGTCGTCTGGATGGTCTCGCAACAGAACCCAACTATTGTAGAAAGCTCTGGAATACTCACCATAGACCAACTCTTGGCGGATACACTCCAAACGAGCCATGTGACGTATTTGTTCGAATTCTTCGCGGGTGCTTACTACAAAGTGCGCTCCACCTGAGCGACCGTCAAAGATAGCAGCGCAGTGGTGACGGCGAGAGAGAATGTTGGGATGCGAACTTCGACTATCGTCGTAATCATCGCGACTACTGATGGGAGCCACCTGCTTTAGCCAGCACCCCGTCAACTTATAATACGGTGTGTTGAAAATTGTGGTGTCGAATGGTACATCGTCAAATGGCAATGCACCGTATTGCAGCACATCGAACACCCCGTCGGTCACCTCCTTGCAATAAGGGCTGTTCGCATAGAACATCACTATGCCGAGAGAGTCGGCTTCGCTTTCCATTTCGCGACTGCGGCTGTGTTGCCGCAGAAACTCATTCATGTCATCACGTTCCTTGTCACTGTTAGGTCTCTTTTTGTCTTTTCCACCCACAAGTTTCTCCATAATGTGATTACGGAAATAGTGTATGATTTCATGGCTTAGGACGAAGGCCAGCTGGGCTTCGTCCTCCACCTGAGCCATAAGACCTGCGTTAACAAACACCATGCCCTGACCCGTAGAGAAGGCATTCACCTCGGGACTCTTCACCGTGTAGAAACGCAACTCCGACCGCAAAGAGGGATAGTCCTTAAGTAACGTATCGGCGATACGGCTTGCCAACCGGCTGACAGGGTCACCATAGACGATGCGTCCGCTGGCCATCATCTTCCCCACACGGTAAGAGGCCTCCTTCAGCGGATTCTTATCTTTCACACTTCCTCCAGCGAAGGTCTCGGCTCGTTGCAGGTCGGCCTCATAGAGTTCACTCATGCTTTTCTTCAAGTCCGCCGGCACTTCTCCCACACTCTTCAACTGGCACCTGCCGGTGGCGGCCACCGCAAGCAACATTACCAACACACACACCTTCTTAATCATACAATTACTATTTTTCAAGTTTCATTTTTACAAAATAGCCACGGCTCACACCTCTCATCAACAACAGATAGTCTCCGTTGTCCATGAGGTGTGGGGCGCCCAAAAGCGACTGCTTGGAGGAAATCTCATAGTGCTGGCGAATCATACTGCCGTCACTTCCCATCAGCAGGGCCGTGAGTATACCCGCACTATTCATCGTCTTGAATTCTTTTACAGGTTTCTCCTCCGGGTTATCATATGAACTTTTGCTTTCCACCCAGACGAGCAAAGGACCTTTCGCCGAACTCACCCAGCGGTAGTCAGCCGTTTTGCGGGCCTCCCAGGGTGTCACATTCGACACCCGGCAGGTCTTCACCCACTCAAAACGTCCGTCGTTGCCAATACGGCACACCATCATGCCCATACGGTGATACTCCGTGGGCACCCCCTCGAGAGTGACTCGCCACGACTGATCCAACATCGCATAGCAGCCGCTCTCGTCCTCCAAAGTCTGATTCAACGACATGTATAATACGCGGAAATCGTCATCCCTCACCCTGGCACCGTCTTTCTCGTTATTCAGTCGATTGTACTCCACTTTGTCAATATTGTGCCGCTCGACCTTGACAGTTTGAGTTTGGGTATCATAGCATATTGCTCCCACATAATCCACCACGGTACCGGTAGGGAAGAAATCTTCTTTCGCCGAATGCGTGAACACCAAGTACACCTTGCCGTCCATATAGCGGGCAATTCTGACTTCGGAAACCTTGTCCTCTACACTGAAACTATATGCCTCCTCCCTCTCGCCATCCAATATAAAAATATTATACTCCCCATTGTTCTGGCTGCCCAGCAGGACCTCACCGCTGTCGGTGACATACATCATATTGAACCCGCGGCAACGAGAGTCCATCTTCCAGTACTCCTCCAACTCGCGACTGTAGAAGCCCACCTGCATCTCTCCGCGTTGGTTTTCCCTACCTATCAGGTAGATACCCGCAAGTAGCTGTTGATTGGGCGACACCCCTAGAGTGAACCCCATTTTGTCACCCTGCGTCCCCTTGTAGTCGGCCAACGTTAGGACCCTGCCCGAGGGCTGCATTGTCTTCGCATCGCAACGGTGGCGATAAACCCTCATGCCGTTGTCCTTCCATTCCGCCATCAGCAGGTCCACGCTATCGCCGTTGATATAACCGCCGTAGCAGTCCACTTCCTTTTCGTCGGCGAGCGCCACACGTGCCAGCTCTTCCTGTTCCATATCGTAGATTACCAGTTCCATCTTGTTGCGCAAACGTCCGGTCATCTGCACGAAAACAGCCTGTCCGTCCTTGCAACCGACAAAGAGAGGTTCGTAGGTCTTGGCTAAAGCCTTCCCCTGGGGGAAGAACTCCACACTGGCCACTTGAGCCAACATGGGCGTGCATTGAAACAGTACAGCCACCAAAATGGGAAATACAATCTTTTTCATCATATTAATCTTTATTATATAGAATGCAAAATTACAAAATAATTTCCAATATAACACTTTTTTTTGTATATTTGCAGTATCGAAAAGAGAAAACAAAGGAATATAACCATAAGGAAAAGAATAATATAAAGCAATCCCGACATGCAAAAAAAAGCATTCTATCTCTTGGCGCTCATCGCCGTTGTTCTCCCTGGCAACGCTCAAATCTATCACTACTACACTAACAGCGGCACCCCCTGGAACGGCAACAAGTCGTACATCCTCAACGTAGGCACCGACTTTAGCATCACTTCACGCAACTTCGGAGAAAATACCAGCGGCATCACCTCCAACCCTGGCCTCGCCCTCTCCTTCCGCTACGAAGGCGACAAAAACATCAACGAACATCTCTCCTGGGGCTACCAGACCGAAGTGAGTTATCTGGCCCAGAACTTCAAATACAACAAAATCGACACCTACTCCGGCAACACCAAACACTCAGACATTCGCTGGTGGGACCTGGAAATCGACCTGCGCCTGTCGCTAGCCTACTGGATAGGCGACAACATCGAACTGCAGGCCGCCGCCGGCCTCTACCTCAACCCCTTCTTCGGCATCTCCGGTGAGAGCTACGAAACCACCGCCACCGGAACCGAGGTGGCCGACAGCCGCAAGAAGGAGAAGGGCAGTTCCTTCAACCTCGGCACAGGCATAAGCACCATGCTGCAGGCCAAATATTTCTTCAATGAGAACTTCTTCCTCAGCCTCAACCTCCACGACAACATCGGCGTAAGCCTCTTCGGAGAAGACTTCAACATCGGAGGCGTCAGCAGCGAGGGCGGCCAGCGAGGTGTCGTCCTCCTCGGCGTCGGCTACAAATTCATCCGCTAGATTGACACCAAGTAGTTGAATTATTATTTTTATAAAAGAAAGGGATCCCTCGGCAACCGCCGAAAGATCCCCGGGTATATAGTGCTTGCTAATATTCTCCAAACTTTAACCGTTAAACTTTAACCGTTAATCATTACTATGAGCATTTGCTCCATCCACACTGGGGACAGCTCTTGCAGCCGCCGGTGTAGATGAGTTTGCTGCCGCAGTCGGGGCAGGTCTCGCCAGTCTCGGTGCCATCTTTGATGTAGCGCTTCAAGGCACGAGCCACACCATTACTCCATGTGGTGATGCTGTCGGTGTCAAAGGTGAGTTTGCCGATGAGCTCCACCACATTGGGGATAGGCATGCCGTGACGCAGGATGCCGGAGATGAGCTTGGCATAGTTCCAGTATTCTTTGCGGAACATACGCGAGAGTCCCTCGATAGTGATATGGTAGCCATCCTGGTCGGTGAACTGGAAGTCATAGCGAGCATGCTCCTGGTCTTTCTCCTTGACACGGATGACCCAGCCTTTCTCCACCCATTTGGGTAGCAGGAAGTTCTCGGCACGGCCGGTGAAAATCTCGTAGGGACGGCCTTCGAACATGCCAACGACGGCAATCCAGTCCTCCTTCTCGTTCTTGAAGCGGACAACTTCGGCCTCGAGTTTCTTGGGGCGCTTGGGGGCCTTGCTCTCGCCGAAGCATGGGTTGTCATTCTTCTTGCCATCGTTGTTGCTGACAAGGACACCAGTGCGCGAGCCGTCGCGGTAGATGGTGCAGCCCTTGCAGCCGCTCTCCCAGGCGGTCTCGTAAATCTTCGAGACGACCTCCTTGGTGGTCTCCTTGGGGATGTTCACGGTGACGGAAATGCTGTGGTCGACCCATTTCTGGATAGCACCCTGCATCTTGACCTTGGCCACCCAGTCAATGTCGGCACTCGTAGCGTGGAAGTAGGGACTCTTCTCAATGACCTTCTGAAGGTCGGCGTCGTTCATGGCCGTCACCTCGTCGACATCGTAGCCGTTAATTCTTGCCCAATCGATAAACTTCGGATGGAACACGTTGTACTCCTCGAAATAGTCGCCGTTTTCATCCTTGATGACGTTGTGGCCATTCGACTGGTTGCCAGATTCGGGACGGTTGATTTTCTTGCGACGCTTGTAACTCACCAGGAACACAGGCTCGATACCAGAGGTGGTCTGCGTGCAGATACTCACGGTACCCGTGGGGGCGATGGTCAGCAGGGCGATGTTGCGACGGCCGTACTTCACCATCTCCTTGTAGAGCTCCGGCTCGGCCTCGCGAATGCGGCCGATGATGGGGTTCTTCTCCTCACGGCGGGCGTCGTAGATGGGGAAGCATCCACGCTCCTTGGCGAGCTGCACACTCGAGGCATAGGCGGCGCAGCAGAGCGTCTGCTGCACCTTGACGGCGAAAGCCGTGGCCTCGTCGGAGCCATACTGCAGACCCATGGCGGCCAGCATGTCGCCCTCGGCGGTGATGCCAAAGCCACTGCGGCGGCCCTCGAGACATTTCATCTTAATGTTCAGCCACAGGTTATGCTCCACCTGCTTGATTTCGTCGCTTTCGGGGTCGGTCTCAATCTTCTTCAGTATCTGGTCCACCTTCTCGAGCTCGAGGTCGATGAGGTCGTCCATCAGACGTTGCCCCTTGCGAACATGCTCCTTAAAGAGGTCGAAGTTGAAGCGGGCCTTCTTGGTGAAGGGGTTCTCCACATAGCTGTAGAGGTTAATGGCCTGCAGACGGCAGCTGTCATAGGGGCACAGCGGAATCTCGCCGCAGGGGTTGGTGCTCACGGTGCGATAGCCGAAGTCGGCATAGCAGTCGGGCACGCTCTCGCGGAGGATGGTGTCCCAGTAGAGCACACCAGGTTCGGCGCTGCTCCATGCGTTGGCGATGATTTTGTTCCAGAGGGCGCGGGCGTCAACCTTCTTGGTAAAGATGGGGTTCGGCGAGTCAATGGGGTACTGCTGTATAAAGGGCTTGCCGCTCTTCACACACTCCATAAACTCGTCGGTAATCTTCACGCTGACATTGGCGCCGGTAATCTTGCCTTGCTCGAGCTTGGCGTCGATGAAATTCTCCGAATCGGGATGTTTAATACTGATACTCAGCATCAAGGCACCGCGACGGCCTCCCTGCGCCACCTCACGGGTAGTGTTCGAGTAGCGCACCATGAAAGGCACGATGCCCGTAGAGGTCAACGCGCTGTTTTTCACCGGGCTGCCGCCGGGGCGTATATGGCTCAGGTCGTGTCCTACGCCGCCGCGCCTCTTCATCAGCTGCACCTGTTCCTGGTCAATCTTCATAATGCCGCCGTAGGAGTCGCTGCTGCCCTGGTTGCCGATGACAAAGCAGTTGCTCAGCGAGACCACCTGGAAGTTGTTGCCAATGCCACTCATGGGGCTGCCCTGCGGGACGATGTACTTGAAATCCTTGAGCAACTGGTAGATCTCCTCTTCGCCCATCGGATTCTGGTACTTCCCCTCGATGCGGGCATACTCGGCGGCCAGGCGGCGGTGCATCATGTCGGGGTTCAGCTCATAGATGCGGTCCTCGTCGCGCAGGGCGTATTTGTTCATCCACACGTTAGCGGCCAACTCGTCGCCGTGGAAATAGTCCACCGAGGACTTCATAATCTCTTCGGGAGTGTATTGTTTGAACTCCTTCGCTTTCTTGGGGGTCTCAACAGATGAAAACAAGTCGCCTTGCATGACGTTAAAATATTAATTATGTTTCTATACTACAATAATTTAATTCGGCACCAGGTGTCGCGATTCGTGTTGCTAAATTAGACAGAAATACGCTAATGGCGGCGAAGAGTTATCAACAAAGGACGCACCCCTTCGGGTGCGTCCTTTGTCTATCAAACGTTTGCTCGGTTGAAAATTACCAACGACGAATCATAAACTGATCTTTCATCTTATGAGAGATACTGATGACAGGACGTTTGGCAATCGCAGGATCGTTGCCGTAGGGCACATACTGGGCGATAAAGTCCATGATTTCCTGCCTTGTTCCTGGCGAATAGTGCGCGGGATTATTGATGTCGTGGTTGTGGATGCCTGACGGATTGATAATCATCTTGGAATACTGCTGGTTGACTTGGTCGGGACGGGCGCCGGTCCACGGGTCATTCTTCTGGTAGACCAATAGGATGGGGCACGTGGTGTTGGGTATAAAATTGTTGCGGATATCCACCAGCAAAGAGCTGTCGTAAGTGCTATAAAGCCAACGGTCCTCCGGATGCAGGTCGCTGGGGTTGCTTCTCAAGCTACTGGCATCGAAACTGGTACCTTCAAGCACATCGGCGTAAGCTTCATAGTCATAGTCGAACTGTCCAAGTTCTTTGGCAGTCTGAATCTCGTATGGATACACAAAACTATAATCATACGGGTTAAAAACAGCCGCCAACATGGTGAGGATGAGCTGGTCGTCGGTCGCATTAAGCGAGGGCAAATGATTAGGTGAACCTTGGTCACCATACGAGAAATAGTAGAAGAAACCCTCATGCAGGTTGCGGACATACCATGTGAACGAATAATCCTCAGCGGTATCGTTGATATTGTGTTCGTCCAGCAGTTCAAGACAGCGGGCATAAAGGCCCTGTTCGCCGTTCTGCAGCATGCGGTTCATGATGGCCCTCATCTGGGCACGTTCCTCCGCGGTGCCACTCTCGTTGTTCATGTACAGACCTACGGGTTTGTAATGCAACGAAGTCATCAATGGCGAACAGAACGCGGTTGTAACATCAATGTCATTGGGATAGAAATAGCGCAGGAATATTGACGTCATGCCGTCTTTGCTGGTGCCGGTGCTCACCCATTCCCTGGGCAGCAGCGGTTTCAATGCCTCGATAATGGCATGGTGGTCGGCAGCAGCCTGGGCTATGGTCAAGTAATCCCACCGAGGGTCATTCGCAGGCTTCGAGTTGCCGAAGTAGCGGTGTTCCACCATCAGCAGGTTGGCGTTCATATTGTATGCCAAGTCGACAAACGGTGCCTGAGCGTATGCTTCGTAGAGAATATAGCCGCAGGTGTACAGCACCGTGGGACGGTCGTCGCCGACATAGAAAAGGAAGGCTTTCTGCTCAAAGGTGCCCGCCGAGGGATTGTTGTGGTCCACCAGCTGCTTGAAAGTCACACGGTACAGCTCATTGTATCCGGCAGGGTTTTGCACAGGGACAATGGTGTCCACGCGGCTGACGATATCGAGCGATTTGAGCTGTTTGCCAAAGGCAGAACCGGTGATGGGTTCCTCTTGGCTCGAGGGTTCCTCAACCTTGTCCTTTTCACAAGACACGGCGACAAGGGCGGTGGCTGCCATCAGCAATGCCACAAGGAGCGATTTAATTCTCATGGTCTCTATTCTATTGTACAATAATTTCTTATCCAATTCCCCGCAGTCTTCCAACCAGGAATAACATGACTGCAAAGATACAACATATTATCGAAACTTCCAACTTTTTTTCTTCAATCCAAAAAAAATTCGTAACTTTGCACCCGGAAAAAAGTTAAAATGGTCACGACCCCTCAAACCCCTTAAACCTTTCAAACCTTTTAAACCCTTTATAGCCATGCAAGATTTCACCTTTCAGAACCCGGTAAAGATCCATTTCGGACACGACAAGCTCGCCAAACTCGGCGACGAACTGAAACAATTCGGCCAGCGCGTGCTGCTGACCTATGGCGGCGGCTCCATCAAGAAAATAGGCCTCTACGACCGTGTGATCAAGGCTGTCCGCGAGGCCGGCATGGAACTTTTCGAGCTCCCGGGCATCGAGCCCAACCCCCGCATCTCGTCGGTGCGCGAGGGTGCTCGCCTCTGCAAGGAACATCATATCGACGTGCTCCTCGCCGTAGGCGGCGGCTCTACCATCGACTGCACCAAGTGGATTGCTGCTGCCGCCTGTGTGGAGCACGACGCATGGGATTTCTTCGACTATGAGAAACGGCCTCCGGTGGAGCGTGCGCTGCCCATCGTCAGCGTCCTCACCCTCGCGGCCACAGGCTCCGAGATGGACAGCGGCGGCGTCATCTCCAACCCCGACACCAACGACAAGCGCGGCCGCCTCTCTCCCCTGCTCTTCCCCAAGGTCTCCTTCCTCGACCCCACGCTGACCTACACCGTCAGCCCCTACCAGACGGCCTGCGGCTCGGCCGACATCTTCTCCCACCTCATGGAGGTCTACTTCACCACCGACCACTCCATGTACCTCATCGACACCTTCATCGAGGGCATGATGCGCACCGTCGTGCGCTACGCCCCCATCGCCATGCGTGAGCCCGAGAACTACGAGGCCCGTGCCAACCTCATGTGGGCCTCCAGCTGGGCCATCAACGGCCTCGTGGGCTGCGACAAACCGCAGGCTTGGAGCTGCCACCCCATGGAGCACGAGCTTTCCGCCGTCTACGACATCACCCACGGCCACGGACTCGCCATCCTCTCGCCACGCTGGCTGGAATACTGCATGAGTAATGAGACCCTGCCCAAGATTGCCCAGTTCGGCATCAACGTCTTCGGTATCGAAGCCACGATGCCACAGAAAGAGATAGCGCTGCGCGCCATCGACGCCCTCGCCCACTTCCTCTTCGACACCCTGGGCCTCCAGCGCACCCTCCCCGAGGTGGGCATCGTCGACGAGACACACTTCGACTCCATGGCCTTCAAGGCCGTCCTCCCCTACGGCGGCAACCTCCCCGGCTTCCGCCCCCTCACCAAAGAGGACGTGATAGAGATTTATCGCATGTGCATGTAGTAAAGATTCCCATCGATGGGTTTCATTGTAAAAAATCGGTGACAGAATTCTGTCACCGATTTCTTTACCGCAAAAAGGGTGTGCTTTGTCTATCTAATTATCAGTTTCCTCACGGTGGGGATGGCGTCGAGGCGGACGAAGTAGACACCAGCGGGAAGGGTGCTGATGTCGAGGGTGGTCTTGCCGCCTGCCACTTTCCACTGTCCGCACTCGCGACCGGTGGCATCGGTCAGGGTCAATGTGGAGGGCTGGTCGGTCTCGACGGTCACCGTCTTGCTGGCGGGATTGGGGTAAATTGAAAATTGAGAATTGAAAATTGATAATTCGTTGATAGCTTCGGTGCTGTCGGCTACCCATTCGAAGAGGGCGACGATGGCGGTGTCGGAGGTTACGAGGATGTCGCGCGGATTGGCGGTGTCGCCGTCGTTCCAGCCTAGGAACTCCCAGTGGCCGCCCTGGGTTCCAATGTCCGTCATCATGTATCCAATCTCGACGATGCTGCTGTCGGGATAAAATCCGCTACCGAAGGGCTCGACGGCACCAGCGGCATTGGTGGTCACGGTGACGGTACGCCAAACGGTGTCGGGGATTGCGGTACTGTCTATCGTCAAACTTACTTCGCGCAGCAGCGACACGCTGGTGCCCACGTTGGCAGGGGACGCCATGCGGAAGGCCACAAGCACCAGTTGGTTTGCATAGGGTGCTAGCGAGGCGATGTAGTAGTCGCTGACGCTGTCGGACGTGAGGGTGAGGGTATCGGTGAAGGCAGAGGCATCGGCTGTGGGCGACACCACGACGCTGAACATGCCGTTTGTCACCGCCGTGCCCCTGGCTTTGAAGCGCAGCTGTATGCCGTTAGTGGGGAGCACCAGCGGCGGCATAACCAGCAAGTATTCGGCCGCCGGGAGGTTGTTCCAGTGCATGCACTCTACGCCGCCTTCCGTCTCGGAATTGTATGCCCATCCTTCATGCACGCCGTCGCCGCCACCGTTTTGGAGCTTGAGCCAGCAGGCGTTGTCTATCACCACGTCGTAGGTGTAGATGGCGGTGTAAGGGAAGGTGTTGACCACGCAACCTGTGACGGTGAGAGAGCGTGTGTCGACGCAGGTGTCGAAGATGTTGCCGGCCGTGAGGGTCAGCACGTCATTACCGGCAGCGAGATAGCGGATGAGCAGCGTGTCGCCATGGGTGATGTCGATCTGTGCTTGGCCGGCGGTGGCCATGCTTGAGTGCCAGCGGATGGTGTAAGGAACGTTGGGCCCTCCGAGGTACTGCGGAGTGAAGGTGAGCCAGGTGCCGTTGTCGACAGTGTAAGGGGTGGTGGCGATACGCACCTGTGGGGCACCCTCGACGGTGATGGTACGCATGGCGGTGTCGCTTCCGTAGGCGTTGGTGGCCACCAGTGTCAGCGTGTCGGAGCCCATGGCAGTGTAGACTATCTGCAGGGTGTCGCCCGAGGCAAGGACGACGGCGTTGCCGGCGGCGGCCATTGTCGATTGCCAGCTGTAGCTCATCGCGCTGTCAGAACCCTGCACCAGGTCGGGCGTGTAGATGGAGGTGTCGAGCACCTGCACGGTCGACAGGCCGCTGATGATGACCGTCGGAGGCACCGAGTCCTGCGCCGTGCCGCGCCGCGTCACCTGCAGGTCGTCGATATAGATGCCAGCGGTGATGCCATTCCAGAAGAAGGCTAGGCGCACATTGCCCTCAATAGATGTCTTGTCGATGGTGTCGGTGGTCAGGTGTATGAGTTGCCAGTTAGTGTCGAGATCGCTATATTCGAGAGTGATAAGTTCCTGGCTGTAGACGACATTGGCGGCAGCTCCTTCGATGTCGGCGTCGGCGATGCCGATGGACAGCGAGGCATTGGCTCCAGGCACTTCGTCTGTGCCATCGTTCGGACCGTGTACGCGTATCCAAAAACTGATGTCAAGCTCGTTGGCCGGCGCGTCGAAATAGGGCGAATAGAGGGTGCCGTAGCTGCTGCCGCCACTGGAATAGTAGCGTGCGAACCACAGTGCCGAGCTGCCGCCGATGCCTCTGCTGGTAACCACCAATGGTGAAGTTATACTTGTATACTGCGTGTTCTGGCGGCGCCACCAGCAGTAGCCGAGGTTGTTGGAGCTGTTGGGGTCGAAGTCCTCGAAGTAGGGCAGCTCATAGGCGTTGCAGCCGATGTTGGAATTGCTGATGTTGTCGTAGTAGTACCGCTGCATCACCGCCGAGGTGTCGCCCGAGGCGCAGAGTGTCCACACCCGCGCCGTCGCCGAGAGGGTGACATCCTTGATATAGGGTATGACGTAGCGGTTGGTGTAGACTACCACGGGAGTCTGGTTGTCAATCTGCACCAGATAGTGCGCTCCATAGACGGCATCCCACGTCAGCGCCGCGCTGTCGGGGCCGATGTGGTTGAGCTGCAGGTTGGCCACCGATGGACAAGTGTTTTCGAGGGCAAGTGTCACGTCGTCGACCACCGCAGGCGGCTGCGTGCCGGCCGAGTTGTCGTTGACCCAGATGAAGGCTATCTTATAGGTGGCAGGTGTCAACACCGAAAAAGTGACAGAGGAGGTCTGCCAGCTCGATGACTGGTTGAGGAAGATGTTAGAACCATTCAGCGAAAGGTTCGTCCATCCATCGCGCAGCTCATTGCGAAAAGCGGAAGCCTCTTGGATGGTGGCGAAAGGGGTGGTGTCTAAAACCGTGGTGTCGGGCACCAGCACGCAACGCAGGTAGTCGAAAGTGCTCTCGCCCACGCCTTTCCAGCGGAAGCTGAATGTGTAGACGCCGCCAGCCAGAGTCACGTCGTGACAAGCCCAGGCGATGGTCGATGCCGAGGTGTTGTAGGTGTTGCCTGCGCCGCCATCCTGGCTGATGTAGAGCCAGCCAGTGTCGGCAGCCTCGGAAGTGGGGTGTCCGATGTACCACTGGTTTATTGTGGCGCTGCTGAAGTTCCATGCTGCATTGTCATCCGTAGGGCCGAAAGAAGTGCTATACACTGCCTGACCTTGGGCCACCAGGCCAAGCATGCAGCACATGACGAGGCATAAAAAAGATTTTTTCATTTTTGGGTGTTTATTATTGATTTAACGTTACATCTCCCATTTTATTATACGCTTTGTTTGAAGCAGGTGAAGGCTCATAAGGCGCACAAAGCACATTAATCCCATTGAAAAGGGTTTCTTCATCTTTTTATACATTTGAAAAAAACACGTTTATTATAGATTTATTGTATTGTCCTTTGTCGGAATCATCGTCATCGGATACTTCACTTGATAGTCGAAATAGTAGTCAATGACTGCAGATCGCCCCTCAGTTGTAGTTGTGTGGAATACAGCCATCCAGCGGTAATAGAGCGAGGCAAAGTTGCAGTTGTCAGAGATTTCCCCAGGCCAGGCTTCCGAGCGGCCAATAGAGTCGAGGACGGAAGTTCTCTGCAACCCTAGGCTGTCCAGCATCCACTGCCAGCCCTCGTCGGTCAGTGCCTCGAAGGTGGTGACGTCGCAGGTGAGGGTGTCGTTGAGAGGGAAATCCTTGATGAAGCCCACGCGCACACCGGGCAGGTCTTTGTATCGCTGGTACAGCTCGCTGCCCTCCACCGGCTCGGGACGCATTCTCCATGCTGTCACCGTCGCCAGCAGCAGTAGCAAGATACCTATATATATGAACACGTTGCGCTTCATCTTCTGTTTTGTTACCTTTCCATTTTAAATTTCACCACATTCGGGTCGTCGCATGTCCCCAAGGCGCTGCAGGCGCGGTTGAGTACCAGCATCTCCCCGCCCTGCTGGTTGCAGAGCACATGACGGTCGTCGACCCGCTGGGGCAGCAGCAGGGCGTAAACTCCCGGCAGCAGGACTACCAGCACCATGGCAGCAGTGCGCAGCACCAGGCGTCGATGCGAGCAGAAGCCTTCAGTATCGCCACCCACCTCGCACGACAGCTGCCGCACATGCTCGGCATCGGCCCTGCGTCGGCGGCCTTGCTCTGCCTCAAGGAGTCGTACTATGTCTTTTTCGTCCATATTCATTTTTTATTGGCATTCTGTTTCATCTTATTAACTATGGAATCATGGAGACGCTTGGCCTCATTCTCGCCGATGCGCAGCAGGGAGGCAATCTCGCCGTCGGTATAGTCGTCGAGAATGAGTTCCAGCACACGGTGTTCCTGATGGGTGAGATTGGCGGCCAGCCGGTCGAGAAGCTCGGCATGACTCCCTTCGTCGGCAGCCACCAGCGCGGCTTCCTCCAGCGGCACCACCTCTACTTCACGCTCCTCTTTGCGTATGCTGTGGGCAAAGACGCTGCGGCAGTGGAAGCGCACCCACTCGCGCTCCTCGCCGGGAGTGGCATCGGGGCGCAGCTTGTGGCGGTAGCGCCACAGTTGTGTCGTCACCTCCTGTATCAGTTCGGACATGAGCCACGCCTTTCCGCCGGCCTTCCACCAGCAGAGGCCACGAATCAACCTCCGGTGGCGTGCCACCAGGGCGTCGAAGTCGTCGTATCGGTTCGTGTCCTTTTGGGTCATCTTTTTTGTGGGTCTCTACAAATATAATAACCCAAATTTTTGAAATAACGGACAAAAAGGTAAAATTTTTTTTGATGTTTTTCTAGATTGTTGATAGTCATGCAGATAAAAATTCAACTTTTTTTCGTCCACAGCATCGCCCCCGACGGCTCCAGGCCTGCAGTCAGGTAGCTCAGTTATCCAGTCGTTGTCGTACAACAACTGGAATACGCCTACAAATGATTTTTTATAAAAAAGAGCCACGGCAAGCGTGGGGTAACGATTGCCGTGGCGATGGAGAGGATGGGGCTCTTTTCGTATTGGGGGTGATGTGTGCTATTTAATTATCAGTTTCCTTATCGTGGGAGAGTTGGAGAGTCGGACGAAGTAGACACCAGCGGGAAGGGTGCTGATGTCGAGGGTGGTCTTGCCGCCTGCCACTTTCCACCGTCCGCACTCGCGACCGGTGGCATCGGTCAGGGTCAATGTGGAGGGCTGGTCGGTCTCGACGGTCACCGTCTTGCTGGCGGGATTTGGGTAAATTGAAAATTGAGAATTGAAAATTGAAAGTTCGTTGATACCCTCGGTGCTGTCGGATACCCATTCGAAGAGGGCGACGATGGCGGTGTCGGAGGTGACAAGGATGTCGCGCGGATTGTCTGTGCCGCCGTCGTTCCAGCCGAGGAACTGCCAATGTCCGCCCACAGTGGTCGTGTCCACCAAATGGTAGCCTATCTCCACCGTGCTGCTGTCGGCATAGATGCCGCTGCCATAGGGTTCGGCGGCACCGGAGACATTGGTAGTGACCGTGACGATGCGCCAAAGGGTGTCGGATACTGGTGGTTCAACATGAGTAGTGTCATCATCGGTGGTAATAAGGTCTACTACAATGTTGTCGATGCTCACCGACGAGTAGTCGGCACCAGGGTCGTAGAACCAACGGAAGACGATGTGCGTGGCAGAAGCGGGGATGCTGTCGAGCCTCACGGTCACGTTGGTACCGACACCTGCGACGGGGATAAAGTCTTCTAACGCGACAAAGTCGAAGGTCTCTAGTCCCGAATAGATGTCGGTGGGGTAGCCGCTGATATAGCCCACAGAGAGTGTCCCTTTGGCAGTATCTTCATGGCGGTACCAGAAACTGATTTGCAGGGTGTCCAACGGCACATCGAAAGGAGGTAGCACGGCATAGTCGGCGTTGCGGAAGAATCCGGTCTCCATGTAAAGCGACGGGGTGCCGTCGGGGCTGGCTTGACTTTCTTCGGTGCTGTCGGCCACAGCGGGAGGTGCATATGCCATGGCGGGCCAGTACTGCCAGCAAGGAGGCATCTCGCCGCGACGGGTATTGTTGAAGTTTTCCCTGTAGGGTAGCGAGGCGATGGGAGTACAGGAGGTAGTGAAGCGGGTGGTGACGGCATCGGTCAGCGTACTGTCGGAGCAAAAGGTATAGGCAAAGAGAGTATAAGGGGTGGAAGATAGCAATCCGGTGAAAATATGTGTGTTACTACTAATTGTGACGCTGTCGGTACCATAGGCCGAGGTGAGCGTCAACACATAGTTGCCGACACCGGTGGGGTCATTGATAGTGACCCACGCCGTGGTGCTGTCGACACTGTCCGCCGTCACCGCTGCGGGACGAGGACATACGTCGGTTACAGAGAGAGTGACATTGTCGAGATAGGCATTCATAAAATCATCAGCACCCAGAGTTGTCCTGAAGCGGATGGCTACATACTGGCCCGTGCTGTCGTAACTGGCCAACGGTAGCTCCCATGACTCCCACACCCCAGCATCGACAGGACTGAAAGTGTTAAGCAGCGTGAAGGTGGAGATGTCATCATGGTCGGTCATAATGCCCACATCATAGACTTTATCAAGGTAGGAGGTATTGGTTTGGAAAGAGAGCGTGAGACCCGCTACAGAATCGACAGCGGGCAAAACCACATAGTCACATGTACCAAAGAGTGCGCCGAACATAAGGGTCTGTGATCCATCGAAAGGATAGACAAATGGACGGTTCGAAGCACCATAGCCGCCTGGCTGTAGCATGCGCCAGCAGGGGCTGATGTTGCTGTTTTGTCCAGCAGGATAGGATTCAAAGTCTTCAATATAAGGCATGTCGGCATAGGTCAGCGTAGCGCAGTCGGTGCGAAACGAGAGGTTGACCCAAGCACTGGTGTCGCCATTGTCGCAGATGCGTGCTAGACGGGCTACATAGTTGGTGTTGGGGGTGAGCATATTGAGTGTCAACATGGTGTCGGAGGTAAGAGTGGTGTCGGTGCCAAAAGCTAAGAGATAATCCACCCATTCGCCCAGCGACTGCCACGAGAGGTGCGCCTCGGTGGTGCCAAGGCTATCAACGCTACGAATCCACGGAGCCGGACAGCGAGCATCGCCCACTTCGACGTTGTCCACCAACCAGTTGCCATAATAGGTGGTGCCACGGTGGCGGAAAGCCATGCGTGCTCCGGTGGGAGCCCCTTCGAAGGTGACATATCGCTCACCATAGGCACTGGCGGGGAAATCGTTTTGGTGGAGTGTGGCCACCGTGTGGAATGTGCCGGGATTGGTGGCGTCGGTTACATAGCCCACATCAAGTTCGGCCGAGCCCCAAAGAGGAATGCCTTCGGGACGAGCGAAGAAGTCGATGTAGAGATCGCACACCTCGAGTGGGAAGACGGGCAGCAACGCGATATTGTCGTTAGCTCCCTCCATGAAATAGAGGGCGGCGGTGCCATCGTATGGCAGATATGTGTTCAGCGACACTTGTCCGCCACCGATTTTCTTCCATCCTGCTGGAGTGGCCAGGGTATCGAAATGCTCGTGGTAGGGCAACGACAGGACAGGTGTCTGGAAGGTGGTTGTGTAGACATCGCTGGTATCGGATGAGCAAAGGGTACGCAGGGAGACCGAATATTCCGTCACGGGGCTTAACCCGTAGAGTGTGTAATGGTTGCCTGAGACAATTACGGTGTCGACACCAGCCACGATGAGTAGGAAATCGGCCGTGGTGTCTACAGCCAGCCATGAGAGGTCGACACTGCTGTCGGCATACTCTCCAGCCGTCAGACAACAAGGGGGCGCGCAGGAGTCGATCCACACAGTAATGTCGTCCAGAAAGATATCTGCCAAATAGCTTCCAACCTCCCTGGCCTTAAAGGCAATACGGTTTCCCATTCCAGTACTCGATGATAGCGATACACTGTAGGAAGTCCACTGGTTGAAGGTCGAAGGGGCACACAACTGGATGGGGACGAAGGATGAGGTGTCGTTGTCCTCCATCACGCCCACCTCGATGGCCGGGTGAGCATTGGGACGCTTCACCTTGAAATCCACCGTCAACTCGCGGACATCGTCCATAGGCGGCAACACCAGATACTCCACAAGGCTTGTGGTCCATTGGTCGCCTGGCGATACCCGGAGAAGCATCACTCTGTTGGTCACAGAGCCACCCGTCGAGGGGGAGTATGAGTACTGCGTCTGCACGAAAGGACCGTCATAGAAATCTCCGTAGGAGCAGAATCTGCTCCAACATGTGCCTATAGGGCCGTAAACGCTGGCATTCCAGGACTCGAAATCCTCCGTAAGAGGCAAACTGTCGTGTGGTAGTTCGTCGCACGTCTGTGCCCGCAGGGGCAGCCCAAGTAACATTGTGGTTACAACAAAGAGCAGCGCGGTCAGTTTTTTGATTTGTTTGAGCATGTTATTAAAATACAAAGATTTTTCGAATCAACAAAAAAAAATTTGCACCCTCTTGTAACTTTCCGGCTTCGAAAAACGTTATTATAGTAGGTCGAGACACTTCTCGATGGGGATACCCTGGCAGAGGTCCTTTTGGTCGAGGTTGCGCTCGATGAGGCGGCTGACAACACGCATGGCCGTCGCGGTGCTCTCCTTCAGCGTCTCGCCGTTCATCAGGTGGCCGATGAGCACGGCGGAGAAAATGTCGCCCGTGCCATGGAACGCCACAGGAATCTCCTCGTAATCAATGCGAAAATAGTTATCCCCCTGCACTCCCACGACACAGCGCTGGCCGTCGACACAGGCGCTGGTGACGACGGCGGCTTTGGCGCCCAGGGCGACGATGCCGTCGAGCATCCTGCAGGCCTCGTCCCACGTGAGGCCTTCGGCGCGATAGGGCGTGCCGATGAGGTAGCAGGCCTCGGTATAGTTGGGGAACGTCAAGTCGGCCACGCCCACCATCTCGCGCATGAGCTGCACCTGTGTGTCGCTGATGCCGTTGTAGAGGCGGCCGCCGTCGCCCATGATGGGGTCGACGAAGATAGTGGTGCCCTCGCCCCGCAGCTGGCGGCAGTAGGAGGCCACCAGCGTGGCCTGTTCCTCGCTGAACATCAAGCCTGTGCAGACGGCGTCGAAGCGGAAGCCCAGCTGCCGCCACACGGGGATGGTGCCCCGCATATAGTCGGTGGTCTCGAGGACGTTGAACTGGCCGTAGTCGAGGGTATTGGAGACGAGCGCCGTGGGCAGGTTATAGGTGGAGTGGCCCAAGTGCGTGAGGATGGGCAGCATGGCCACCATGCCCACATGGCTGTAGCCAACGACGTCGTTGATTAATAATATTTGCTTCATGTTTCTTGTAGTTATTTGGGGAGTGCTGGGGAGTGCCGGGAGTGCCAAGGAGTGCATGACAAATGAACCTGATAGTACCATTGTCCCCGCACTCCCTAGCACTCCTCTGCACTCCCTTGCACTCCTTAATCATCTATGTGCTTGCGCGAGCTGTCGATGGCTTCGCTGACGTTGATGACGTAGTCGCCCAGCTTCTCGTAGAGGGCGTAGAGAGAGGAGTAGGCGTTGCCAATGGCGTAGTCGTAGACGCCGAGCTTCAAGGCGTCGAGGTGCTGCTTGCGCAGGCGGTCGCGGCAGGCGTTGATGGCGTGCTCGGCGGCATAGGCGGCGTCGAGGTCCACATGGTCGTAGTCGTGGAGGTTGCTGTCCATCACGTCGAGGGCTTTCTGCACCAATCCGCGCATCTCCTCGATGTTGGCGTTGAGGCCGGCATCGAAGTGCACGGCGTCCTCGCGCTTGCTCTGGCGCGTCATAGCTATCTGGTATATGGCGTCGCCGATGCTCTCGAGGTTGTCGATGATGCGCAGCATGGTGCTGATGCGCTCGGAGCCGTGCTCCGAGATGTCGCCCGAGCCCACCTTGGTGAGGAACTTCGAGATTTCCATCTCCATGCGGTCGGTGATGTCCTCGTACTTGGCGATGCGCGCCATGATGGCGTCGAACTCCTCGTCGTTTTTGGCGGTACGCAAGCCCGGCAGGAAGGTATACATCCGCAGCACGCGCTTCGAAAACTCCTCGATTTCGCTCTTGGCGCTCTGCAGGTTAAGCTCGGCGGTGGAGAGCAGGTTGGGCGTGAGGTAGGTGAGGCGGAACTCCTCCTCGCCCTCCTCCTTCTTGTCGGGCACCATCCAGGTGACAATCTTCACAATCTGCGGGATGAAGAAAGCCAGGATGACAGTGGTGACAACATTGAAAAGCGTATGGAACACCGTGATGGCCAGCGGAATGAGGGGAACGGTAGGAATTAGGTGGTCAATCTTCTCGGCGACATACAACACACCGCTACAGATGGGATAGAAGAGGATGAGGAAAATGAGAGCACCCGCCACATTGAACACCAGGTGGGCGCGAGCGGTGCGCTTGCCGGTGGTACCGGTGGTCATAGCCACTACCTGCGCCGTCAGCGTAGTACCGAGGTTCTGACCGATAACGAGAGCCATAGCGGTCTCAAAATCAATCAATCCCTGGCCGCTTCCCGTCATCGGCATAGCCATCAGCAGGATGACCGCCGTCATAGCCGACGAAGTCTGCAAGATGATACAAAGAATGGCACCTATCACCACAAACAGCAATACAGACCAATAGCCCCACTGACCCAGCGAGGCGATAGAATCCACCACACTCTGGTCGAGCATCGGCACCGAGTCGCCCATCAAGCCGAGGCCGAGGATGAGTAACGCAAGACCTATAATGGTTTGTCCGAGGTACTGCATCTTGTTCTTCTTCGAGAAGATGAAGAAGAGGCTGATGGCGGCGATAATCATCGGCATCAGGGGCACCTTGTCGGCGCTCTCGCCGCCGCCGAGGCCGAAGAGGGTGATGATCCACGCCGTCACAGTGGTGCCGATATTGGCGCCCATCACCACAGCGATGGCGCCGCCGAGGGTCAGCAGGCCCGCGCCGGCGAAGCCCACCGTCATCACGGTGGTGGCCGTCGAGCTTTGGATGATGGCCGTCACGCCCGTGCCGGCGAGGATGCCGCTCAGCGGCTTGCCTGTAATCTTGGTGAGGATGTGGCGCAGCTTCGAGCCCGCATATTTTTGAAGGCCCTCACTCATCAGCTTCATGGCAAAAAGGAAGACCGCTAAGGCTCCCGCGAGCTTCAAACAAACCAGTAAGATTTCCATAATCTATTGATTCTTAATTCTTAATTATTAATTCTTAATTCAAATCGATGCTGCAAAAATACGAACATTTCCCCGACTAAATTGTTAAGTTTTTGTTACGTTTTTCCTCCTGCCAACTAAACCATTTGTACGATACTTGTACGATATTTGTACGATACTTGTACGATGATTTATCGTACAAGTATCGTACAAATAACGGACAACGAACGGACAACGAGTCTACTTGACATATTTTTTTTACTATTGTACAACAAAAAAAAAGAAACGGCGTTAATGAAGGATAGTATGAAACAATATCTAGACCTATTGCAACATGTGCTGGACAACGGCACGGAGCGCCTGGACCGCACGGGGACGGGCACCGTGGGCGTGTTCGGCTACCAGATGCGCTTCGACCTTCAGAAGGGGTTCCCCCTTCTGACGACGAAGAAACTGCACCTGCGCTCGATTATCTATGAGCTGCTGTGGTTCCTCCGCGGCGAGACGAATATACAATATCTGCACGACCATAAAGTGAGCATCTGGGACGAGTGGGCCGACGAGAACGGCGACCTGGGGCCCGTCTACGGCTCGCAGTGGCGCTCGTGGCCCGACGGGCACGGCGGCGGCATCGACCAGATTGCCAACGTCGTCAAGGAGATTAAGGAGAACCCCTACAGCCGCCGCCTGATGGTAACGGCCTGGAACCCCGCCGAAATCGCCGATATGGCGCTGCCCCCCTGCCACTGCCTGTTCCAGTTCTACGTAGATAATGGAGTACAAGGGAGTGCAAGGAGTACAAGGGAGTGCAAGACAAATGAGTCGCAAGACAAGCCTCGCTTGTCATGCCAATTATACCAGCGTTCGGCGGACATCTTCCTCGGGGTGCCGTTCAACATTGCCAGCTATGCGCTGCTGACGATGATGATGGCGCAGGTCTGCGGGCTGGAGCTGGGCGACTTCGTCCACACCTTCGGCGACGCCCATATCTACAAGAACCACCTCGACCAGGTGCGCCTGCAGCTCACGCGCGACCCGCGGCCGCTGCCCACCATGCGCATCAACCCCGAGGTCCACGACATCTTCGGCTTCGAGTACGAAGACTTCACCCTCGAGGGCTACGACCCCCACCCGCATATCAAAGGAGAAGTATCGGTATGACCAACAACGAACATATCTGGGTTATCATCATGGCCGGCGGCCTTGGGAGCCGTTTCTGGCCGGTGAGCAGCGTGGATTGCCCGAAGCAGTTTGTCGACACCATGGGCGTGGGCCGCTCGATGCTGCAGCTCACCTTCGAGCGCATGGAGAAGCTCTGCCCGCGCGACCACATCGTGGTGGTGACGGGCGAGCAGTATGCCGACCGCGTGCGCGAGCAGGTGCCGGGCTTGCTCCCTTGGCAGGTGCTCGGCGAGCCGCTGCGTAGGAATACCGCCCCTTGCATCGCCTACGGCGCCGCCGTCATCGCGCAGATGGACCCCGAGGCCACCATCGTGGTGTCGCCCGCCGACCACGCCGTCTTCGGCCTCGACCGCTTCATAAAGAACCTCTCGCAGGCCATCGACACCGTGCAGGAGCACGACTGGATCATCACCCTCGGCGCCCAGCCCGTGAAACCCGACACCAGCTACGGATACATACAGTTCAGGGAGTCGGCAAAGCCGACAGTGGATAGTGGACAGTGTGTAGTGGATAGCACACAGGAACAAATGCTACCCACTACCCACTACTCACTACCCACTAATTTGTTCGAGGTCGTCACCTTCACCGAGAAGCCGCCGGTGGAGATGGCGCGGCGGTTCATCGCCAGCGGCGAGTTCTTCTGGAACACCGGCCTGCTGGTGTGGCGCCTGCCGGTACTGAAAAAGGCCTATGAGCAGTTCCTGCCGGTCATCGCCGACACCTTCTTCAACCTGACGCTCAACACCAGCCACTCCACGCTGGAGCAAGTCTACTCGCAATGCGAAGCCATCTCGGTGGATCACGGCATCATGGAGAAGGCCGACAACGTGCATGTGCTGGCCGCCTCGTTCGGGTGGAGCGACGTGGAGACGTGGGATTCGCTCTACAGCGTGTTCCGTCACGACAAGGCCGGCAACGCCATCGTGAACGGCCTGGCGGTGACCTACGACACACACAACTGCGTGGTGATAGTGCCCAGCGACAAGACTGTGGTGCTCGACGGCCTGGACGGCTACATCGTGGCTTCCACCGACGACACCCTCCTTATCTGCCGTCGCAAGAACGAGGACAAAATATTCAAGTTCGCCAGCGATGCCGAGATGCAGCAACTACTATACTCAAAGGTGAAATGAAAATGAGATTTCTCAAGGCAATAACATTTGTTCTCTGCCTGATGGGCATCGACTGGCAGGCACAGGCTACGGAGCAGTATCCCGACTATATTGAGTATAGCGGGAAGAAATACGAGCTGGCGGTGAGCTGGGGGCACCCCTCGCCGCTACAAGTGTTGTATATCCGTACCAACACGCAGTCGCCCTTCCAGAGCTGGAGCACGGCCAACTACCGCGGCCATATCGCCACCTGGCGCATCAGCGACGGCAAGCTGTACCTGGTGAACGTCGACACCCGTCGCCACTATGGCCGCACAGGCACCTACTGGCCCGAAGAAGGCAAGCGACTCGACACGCTGGCGGCGCCGGGCTATTTCGGCATCGCATCGCTAGAGGTGCAACCCACTGCGGACGATGGCGCAGTGGTAGCCGACTGGTTCTCCGGTGTGCTGGAGATTGGCGACGAAGTGAAGGAGGATGGTTTGGAGAGTGCAGAGAGCGAGGGTGTGCGCTATGTATATGTGCGCTACGGTGAGGTGGTGGACGACCAATGGGTAACCGGCGAAGACTTCAAGCGGATGCAAACCATGACGGAGAATGACACCTCAGACCGTGCCTTCATGGACAAATACATGATTGCTCTGCTCAACAATTTCTATATCTCCTACTATTTCCAGAGTGGCATGAGTCACGATGATGTGTTATACAAAGGCCATACAGGTCGCTTTGAGGGTCAAGATTTCCGCCCGCAGTTGATGTCGCTGTTCGACTACGACCCCATGCAATTCCCCTTCAACTGGGAGAATTTCCAGCGCAACGGCACTCCCGTATGCACCTGGAGCATCAGCAATGATTCGCTGTTCATCAACAGCATCACGCTGTACTCGGGACTGGGATTCTACGAGCATGACGAGGACACTGTAGGATTGGACTGGATATTCAAGCCCGAGCGGATTAAAGACGGCAAAGTGTTCGCTTTCTGGATGGACGGCGAACGAACCATAGAATACGGACGGGAAGTCGATGGCGAGTTTGGGTCGAAGGAGTTCCGCATGGAGCGCCAGCAACGCATCGTGCTCGACTCGGGACGTATTGTGAAGAGTGTATGGACGCCGTCGGACTTCGACGCCGCCCCGCAGGCTGCTCTCGCCGATTGCGACCCGCAGCATGTGTACCGCTGCGCCCACTGGGGTACCGGCAACCACTACGATGAGTTGCCCGAGGTGGCTGCAGAACCGTATTGGACCGAGGGCAACGAAGCCCTGCAGGCGTGGTTCGACAACCATCCGCTGACCGACCCTCGCGCCAAGGATATGATTCTCAGAACCGTGTTGGGATTCAAGGTCAACTGCCGCGGCGAAGCCGGCGAGTGGTACATCGCATCAAAAGGCAAAGGTGTGCTGTTCGAGCTGTCCAACCAGGTGCTGGAGATTGCCAAGCAGCTGCCCAATGGCTGGACGCCCGCCACCGACGCCGACGGCAACGCCGTGGACTGCTGGCAAGTGCTGCAGTTCAGCGTCAAAGAAGGACAGTTGAAATGTACAGTTTATAAAAAGTAGAACGTGGTTACACAATAAACCAACCCATACTGCGTTAATGATTTTTTGAATTATTTGAAAATAAAAAACAATCATAAATGAAACGTTACGAGATTAAATATCTGTTGAAAGAGGATGTGAGCGCCCTCATCGGCACCACGATATGTGTCAAAGGCTGGGTGCGCACCAAGCGCGGCAACAAGAACGTGGCCTTCCTGGCTGTGAACGACGGTTCGATTATCCATAACATCCAGGTCGTCGCCGACCCCGCGAAGTTCGAGGAAGAGCTGAAACGCATCACCACCGGTGCCTGCATCGGCGTGGAGGGCAAGCTCGTCGAGAGCCAAGGCAGCGGCCAGGCCGTCGAGGTGCAGGCCGAACGCATCGTCGTCTACGGCGAGGCCGACCCCAACACCTACCCCCTTCAAAAGAAGGGCCACTCGATGGAGTTTCTCCGTGAAATCGGACATTTGCGCCTGCGCACCAACACCTTCGGCGCCGTCATGCGTCTGCGCCACAACATGGCCATGGCCATCCACACCTTCTTCCACGAGCGCGGCTTCTTCTACTTCCACACGCCGCTCATCACCGCCAGCGACTGCGAGGGTGCCGGCGAGATGTTCCACGTGAGCACCCTCGACCCCGAGAACCCGCCCCGCAAGGAGGACGGCAGCATCGACTGGGAGCAGGACTTCTTCGGCAAGTTCACCGCCCTCACCGTCAGCGGCCAGCTGGAAGGCGAGCTCGGTGCTACCTCGCTGGGTAAGATTTACACCTTCGGTCCCACCTTCCGCGCCGAGAACAGCAACACTCCGCGCCATCTGGCAGAGTTCTGGATGATTGAGCCCGAGATGGCCTTCTACCAACTCGACGAGCTCACCGCCCTCGAGGAGGAGTTCATCAAATACTGTGTCAAGTGGGCCCTCGACCACTGCATGGACGACCTCGAGTTCCTCAACAAGATGATTGACAATGGTCTGATTGAGCGTCTCAAGAGCGTCATCGACACCGACTTCGTGCGCCTGCCCTACACCGAGGGTATCAAGATACTCGAGGAGGCCGTCAAGAACGGCGTGAAATTTGAGTTCCCGGTGAGCTGGGGCGTCGACCTGGCCTCCGAGCACGAGCGCTATCTGGTGGAGAAACACTTCAAGAAGCCGGTCATCATGATCGACTACCCGAAGGAGATCAAGGCCTTCTACATGAAGCAGAACGACGACGGCAAGACCGTGCAGGGCACCGACGTGCTCTTCCCGCAGATTGGCGAGATTATCGGTGGCTCGGTGCGTGAGGAGAACTACGACAAGCTTATGAAGCGCATCGAGGAGTTGAACATCCCGATGAAAGATATGTGGTGGTACCTCGACACGCGCCGCTACGGCAGCTGCCCGCACGCCGGCTTCGGCCTGGGCTTCGAGCGCCTGATGCTCTTCGTCACCGGCATGGCCAACATCCGCGACGTCATCCCCTTCCCGAGAACCCCGAAGACCGCCGAATTCTAAAATTACACACTATACCATACAAAAACTGCGCACTTGGGTGCGCAGTTTTTTTTTCAAATATTCGCAACTCGTGACAAATTGTCACGGGTTTTTAGTTAATTGACCTTATGATAAGAAAAAGTATGACAAACCCAATAAATATTCCAACACTGATTTTTCGGTATAATAATGCTTTTTCCGATAAATCAATCGCATAATCTTTCTCGCCCTTAAACCAGAAGTAATCAACCTTAAGCGAATAAAAGACAGCAGCTAGTCCTGTCGGGAAAAAACAGAAAACCATCACTATTATTGACCATATTAGCCCGTCATGAGGAATATAATGATTTTTCTTTGACGGCATCTCAACTACCATTTTTTCATCCTTATCATTCACCTCTCCCAGTTCCTCATAAGGTTGTCCACAAACAGGACACTTTGTTACTTCTGCTGGGTATAAACTACCGCATGTAATACATTTATGTTGCTCCATAATCTATCTGTTTTATAACAGATGCAAAACTACAAATATTTTCGGAACTGGCAAAATATTTCTTTTTCGTGTCACATTTTTTTCGTATCTTTGCACTTGAAATTCCAAGAAGAAACATGACCAAGAAGCAAGCCATACAACTCTTTGAAGAAAAGAAAGTGCGTACCGTTTGGGATGATGAGGAGGAGAAATGGTATTTCTCTATCGTCGACACGGTGGCGGTATTAACCAACAGCGTGGATTACTTAACCGCGCGCAAGTATTGGAACAAGTTAAAACAGCGGTTAAAAGAAGAGGGAAATGAAACGGTGACAAATTGTCACCAGTTCAAATTGCCGGCTCTCGACGGCAAGATGCGCCTTACGGATGGCACAGGTAGCAGCTGACCGCCTCGACCAGATGCAAGACCCCGAGCTGGGTATCCAGCAGTCGCTGGCCGATTATAAACGGCTGGGCTACTCCGACAACTGGATTAACCAACGACTGAAGTCGATAGAAATACGCAAAGACCTCACTGACGAATGGAAGCGTCACGGCTTGCAGGAGGGCGTACAGTTCGCCACATTGACCGACATCATCTACAGCACCTGGTCGGGCATGACGGCTAAAGAATACAAGCAGTTCAAAGGCCTGAAGAAAGAGAACCTGCGCGACAACATGACCAACCGCGAACTGGTGCTCAACATGCTGGCTGAACTCTCCACCAAAGACATCTCCGAGGCCCGCAATCCCGAGACCTTCGGCGAACATGCCGAGGTGGCCCGACAGGGTGGCGAGATTGCCCGCAACGCCCGCGCCGAGTTGGAGGCCAAGACCGGCAAGTCCGTCGTCACCTCCCTCAACGCCAGAGATGCGTTACAGATAGAAGGCAAATAGAAATGACGCAGGAAGAGATAGATATCATGTACATGCGGCGGTGCCTGCAGTTGGCCGCCAACGGGTTGGGACGCGTGAGGCCCAATCCACTGGTGGGGTGTGTCATCGTCAAAGATGGCCGTATTATTAGCGAAGGTTTCCACCAAGAGTATGGCCACAACCACGCTGAGCGCAATGCTTTGCTGCGAATGCTACCCACTACCCACTACCCACTATCCACTCTTTACGTTAATTTAGAGCCTTGTTCACATTACGGAAAGACGCCGCCATGCGCCGACCTCATCATCGAGAAGGGTGTCAAGCGGGTGGTGTGCTGCAACGACGACCCCAACCCGCTGGTGGCTGGCAACGGCTTTCGTAAACTAGTGGAGGCCGGCATCGAGGTGGTGCGTCATGTGCTGGAGGAGGAAGGACGCGAGCTGAACCGCCGCTTCTTCACCTTCATGGAGCAAAAACGCCCTTACGTCATACTGAAATGGGCTGAGAGCGCCGACGGCTTCATGGCCCCGGAAGGTGAAAGGTTAAAGGTGAAAGGTGAAAGGTATTGGTTATCGACTCAGCGGCAGAACCGCCTGAACCACCGCTGGCGCACGGAGGAGGCAGCCATCCTCGTGGGCTCGGAGACCTACCTTCTAGACAAACCCAGTTTGACACCCAGACATTACCTGGGTCCGGTACCGCAGCCCGTGGTGCTCGACCGAAGGAATCGCTTGACCGACGTCCCGTCCCATTGGCTCCACCTAAGCTATCAGACCATCCCCGAGGTGCTGCACGAGCTCTACGAGCGCAAGCTGCAGAGCGTCATCGTCGAAGGTGGCCGCAAGGTGCTGGACGCCTTCATCGAGATAGGCCTCTACGACGAGGTGCGCATCCTGCGCAGTCCCCAGACTCTCGGCAGCGGCCTGAAGACCCCAAAGGTACCTAATATAGCACCAAACCGCCTAACAATAATTGAAAATTGAAAATTAATGTTCGACGATACATATAAGACGCTGGCGGGTCCGTCGGAGGGACTTTACAAGGAGAAAGGCTCCAAGTTCCTGGCTTTCGCCTATCCCGTGCAAAGCCTCGATGAAATCAAGGCGCATCTGGAGCAGTTGAGGAAGGACTATTTCGACGCCCGCCACCATTGCTACGCCTACATCCTCGGTCCCCGCAAGGACGCCTTCCGCGCCAACGACGACGGCGAGCCCAGCGGCACTGGCGGCCGCCCCATCCACGGGCAGCTCCTCTCGGCCGACCTCACCGACACCCTCATCGTGGTGGTGCGTTATTTCGGCGGCATCCTCCTCGGCGCCAGCGGCCTGGCCAACGCCTACAAGACCGCCGCCCGCGACGCCATCGACCACGCCACCATCATCGAGAAAACCATCGACGCCCGCTACCGTTTCCTCTTCGCCTACGAGGCCATGAACGACGTCATGCGCATCCTCAAGGAGTTCGACCTCAAGCCCGAGAACCCCAACTACGCCCTCGACTGCAGCCTCGAGGTTAGCGTCCGCCAGTCGCAGAGCGTGCGCCTCTACGACCGCATCGCCGACCTCAGAACCGTTAAAATCGAAGTACTATGAAAGTAGTATTAATCACTGGAGCCAGCAGCGGCATCGGCTACGAGGCCGCCCAGCGCCTCGCCCGCCGCGGATGCAAAGTCTACGCTGCCGCGCGGCGCCTCGAACTCATGGAACCCCTGCGCCAAGAGGGCATCGTGCCCCTCAGGCTCGACGTCTGCGACGAAGCCTCCATGCGGCAATGCGTGGAGACCGTGATACAGGCCGAAGGACGCATCGACGTGCTCATCAACAATGCCGGTTACGGCTATTTCGGTGCCGTGGAGAACGTCAGCGACGCCGAGGCGCGACGCCAGTTGGAGGTCAATGTCTTCGGCCTCGCCACCATGTGCCGGCTGGTCATTCCCCACATGCGTAAGCAGGGTTCCGGCCGCATCGTCAACACATCGTCCATCGCCGGCCTGGTGGTGCTGCCCTTCGGTGGCTGGTATCATGTGTCGAAATACTCCGTCGAAGCCCTCAGCGACGCCCTGCGCATGGAGCTGCGCCCCTTCGGCATCAAGGTCTCCATGATTGAGCCCGGCGGCATCAAGACCGACTGGGGCCTCATCGCCGCCGACCACCTGCGCGACTCCTCCGCGGGCACCCCCTACGAGGCCGCCGCCCTCCCCGAGGCCGACCTCATCCACAAAGCCTACAGCGGCAACCTCCTAACGAAGCCGACCAAGATTGCCCGCGCCATTGAGCGCGCCGCCATGAGCCGCCGACCCCGCACACGCTACCGACTCGGGCGCTTCTCCACACTCGCCGTCTGGACACACCGCCTGCTCCCTGCCCGCTGGTGGGACGCGTTGCTGCTACGATTCGTCAAAATCAAGCTAAAATAGGCACCAGGAACCTGAGCGCCTTGTGTAGGTTCTCCACCTCGAAGCGGCGGCCGCAGAGCAGCTCGCCGTCGATGCCGATATAGAACTCGCTGTCGCTCTCGAAGGTCACACGCCGGCCGCGACAGTAGGAGACGACATCCCGCAGCTTCTCGCTGTCCAGGTATTTCCCACTCTTGTAAGAGCCTATCATGCGGGCGAAGCGCACCACCGAGATGGGCGCCACTGCCGTCACCTCAAGCAGCCCGTCGTCGTTCTCCGACCGCGGGGCGCTGCGGAATCCGCCACCCGCATAGCGGCCGTTGGCCAGCGACGCCAGCAGCAGGTCGCCCTCCCTCCATATTTCGCCGTCGACGCTGATGCGGCAAGGGTTGTGGCGTCCGTGGGCGAGGCTCCTCACGATGCCTGTGGGGTAGGCCATGCGGCCTCCGACGAGGGGTTTGTGGCGCACCGCAGCCATCTCGCGGCACACCTCGGCCTCGAAGCCGTAGTTGAGCGTATTGAGCGCATAGCGCACCGACTGCCGACAGGAGACCCTCATCACGTCCACCTCCACCGTGCGCGCCTCCGTCAACGCCCGCAGGTCGCGGAAATCAGCCTCGGGCCAGTACTTCACATAGTCGTTGCCGCTGCCGCAGGGATAGCACCCCACCTCGACGTCGGCGTGGCCCATGGCGCCCGACACCACCTCGTTCAATGTGCCGTCGCCGCCGCAGGCGTAGAAGCGCAACGCCTCGCCGCCATACTCGCGGCAGCGCTCCCCCACGAAGCGCGTGGCATCCGCCGTTCCCCGGGTGACATAGACCTCCGCGTCGATATCCAGCGCCGCGACCTGGCCCTTGATGTCGTCCACGTGGCTCTTCCCACCCGCACAGGGGTTGACTATAAAAAAGTGTTTCATCGCCCTAAATAACGCCAGAAAGATGAAAATATTATAAATCACCGCCGACCACTCATCGGGGGTGGGGAATAATTATTTTGCCATTCCAGAAATTTTGCGTGTTTTTGCAGTTTGAAAAAGATGTCTAAGGTCACAAATTGTGACCTCAAACAAACGATGATATGGCAGAGAAGAAAGATATAAAGACTTCGGATGTTGTTGTGCGAAACCAAGATGGAACGGGGACTGGTACTTGTCCCAGTATTCAAAGACACACTACGATTTGCATTTTTGACAGTTGCTCATTATATTTGATTGATTTGATAGGTATTCGCAGGCACCATAAGCTCAGCCGACAATGCTGTCCCCGCACTCCCTTGCACTCCTTCGCACTCCCCTGCACTCCCCAGATTATTTGCTGATTGTCAGGAAAATAGAACAATCTTGTTTTTCGTTGCCATAAATCGGGGAAAAAGTTGTATCTTTGCAGTTTAAACCGAAAGGAAAGAAATGAGCGAACTACTTGACCAACTGAACGAACCCCAGCGCGAGGCGGCGGAATGCACCGTCGGGCCTGTGATGATTATCGCCGGCGCCGGCAGCGGCAAGACACGCACCCTCACCTACCGCATAGCCCACCTCATGGAGCTGGGCGTGGACCCCTTCCATATCCTTGCCCTCACCTTCACCAACAAGGCCGCCAACGAGATGAAAGAACGCATTATTAAACTGGTGGGCGGCGAAGGGCGCAACCTCTGGATGGGCACCTTCCACAGCATCTTCGCCCGTGTGCTGCGCGCCGAAGCCACCAAGCTGGGCTACACCTCCTCCTTCACCATCTACGACACCGACGACTCCAAGGCCGCCATCAAGCAAATCGTCAAGCAACTCAACCTCGACCCCAAGGCCTACAAGCCCTCGACGGTCCTCAGCCGCATCTCCATGGCCAAAAGCAACCTCCTCGGCCCCAAAGACTATCAGGAGAACCCCGAAATCTACCAGACCGACATCGACTCCAAACGCCCCGCCATCGGCACCATCTACCAGATGTACGACCAGCGCCTGCACAACAGCAACGCCATGGACTTCGACGACCTGCTGTTCAACATGAACATCCTCCTGCGCGACTTCCCCGACGTGCTCCTCAAGTACCAGCAGCGCTTCCAGTATATCATGGTGGACGAGTACCAGGACACCAACTACGCCCAGTACCTCATAGTGAAAAAGCTCGCCGCCCGCAACCAGAACATCTGCGTGGTGGGCGACGACGCACAGAGCATCTACGCCTTCCGCGGGGCCAACATACAGAACATCTTCAACTTCAAGCGCGACTACCCCGACATGAAGCTCTTCAAGCTGGAGCAAAACTACCGCTCCACGAAGAACATCGTCAACGCCGCCAACAGCATCATCAGCCGCAACCGCGACCAGATACAGAAGGAGCTGTGGAGCGACAACTCCGTGGGCAGCCGCATACGCCTCATCCGCGCCGTCGACGAGAAAGACGAGGGCAACCGTGTGGCCGACGCCATACAGAACTACCGCCTCGGCGAGGATGCCGACTACCGCGATTTCGCCATCCTCTACCGCCAGAACTCCCTGTCGCGTGCCGTCGAGGACTCGCTGCGGCGGATGAACATCCCCTACCGCATCTACCAGGGCCTCTCCTTCTACGGCCGCCGCGAGGTGAAAGACGCCCTGGCCTACCTGCGCCTGGCCATCAACCCCCACGACGATGAAAGCCTCGTTCGCGTCATCAACTACCCCACCCGCGGCATCGGCCAGACCACCATGGATAAGATACGCGTGGCGGCGGCCGACAACGACGTCAGCATCTGGACGGTGCTGGAGAACATACAAGATTTTGCCCTCCCCATCCAGAGCGGTGCCGTGACGAAAATCACCGAGTTCGTCTACATGATCAAGCGCTTCGAGGCCGAGGTGCCCACCACCGACGCCTTCACCCTCGCCAAGCAGATTATCCTCGCCAGCGGCATCGTCAAAGCCCTCCGCGAGGAGGACGACCCCGAGAGCGCCGAGCGTATCGACAACATCGACGAGCTCCTCAACGGCGTGCAGGAGTTCTGTGAGGATAATGATGAATTGGGAATGACGAATGATGAACAAAAGGAAGCGTCAGCCAATTCATCACTAAAAACACTTGATGCTTTTCTGCAGCAGGTCCTCCTCTACACCTCCGAGGACAAAGACAAGGACAAGGATGCCGACAAGGTGTCGCTCATGACCATCCACGCCGCCAAAGGTCTGGAGTTCCCCTATGTCTTCGTCGTCGGCATGGAGGAGCAGATATTCCCGTCGTTCCTGGCCATGAGCCGCCCCGAACTCGAAGAGGAGCGGCGCCTGTTCTATGTGGCGGTGACACGTGCCGAGAAACAGGTCACGCTCTCCTACGCCCAGACACGCTTTAACAATGGCCAGCGCATGGGCGGCGAGGTGAGCCGCTTCATCGAGGAGATAGACCCCGAATACATCGAGACCCCAGACAAAAAAACGGGCACTCTGCCCCGCGTTTTCTTCAACGCCGGCAAGCCCACCCAGTCACTCAGCCACTCAGTCACTCAGCCATCCAAGCCCCGCACCGCCACTATCCCCAACACGTCGGCACAGATTAGCGCCATTATGCCCGGCATGAAAGTCCACCACGACAAGTTCGGCACCGGCAAGGTGCTGAACATCGAAGGTGCCGGCGACTCACGCAAGGCCACCGTCTTCTTCGAAGGCTCCGGCCAGAAACAGCTCATGCTCAAATTCGCCAAACTGACCATTGTTGAATAATGGAGTTCAAGAAGTTCAAGGAGTTGTCGGCCGAGCCGACGGCATACCACAAGGAGTTCAAGACAATAGCCCAGTCTTGCTCATTTGTTCTTGCTCTCCTTCTGCTCCCTCTCTCACCCTTCACTTCCTCCGCGCAAGGCGTGGTCTTCTCGCATGGGGGGGGCTTCTACGCCGACACGTTCTCGCTCTCCATGCACATCGACTTCCTCCCCCACTCCATTGACACATTAATGCATTCTCACATTAACGCATTCTCAATCCACTACACCCTCAACGGTGCCGAGCCTACGGAGTGCGACGCCGAATACACGACGCCGCTGCCCATGACGCCAGCGCTCTACTCCCCTTCCAACCTCTACCGCGTGCAGGATGTCCCTGACGACCGCTGGTTCGCACCCGACGAGGTGCAGCGAATCATCGTCGTGCGCGCCGCCGTTTTCGACAGCACCGGCGAGCGGCGCTCCGTGGTCACCACCCACGCCTACCTCATCGACAGCCTCCTCGGCCGCCATATCACCCTCCCCGTGGTGTCTATCTGCACCGACTCCCTCTCCCTCTTCGACCACGACACAGGCCTCTTCGTCCCGGGCTACTGCTTCGACCCTCTCAACCCCTACGGCTCGGGCAACTATTTCCAGCGCGGACGCCACTGGGAACGCTCGGCTGCCTTCGCCTACTATGACCCCGCCGGCGGCGAGCTGGAGCAGGATTGCGGCCTCCGTGTCCACGGCAACAGCCAGCGTATGCTGGTGCAGAAAGGCCTCTCGCTCTACGCCCGGAAAGAATACGGCGCAGGACGCTTCCAGTACCCCTTCTTCGGCACCACAAACACTCACGCATTCAAGCATTCAAGCATTCAAGCATTCAAACGCCTCGTCCTCCGTCCCTGGTCCACCTCATGGACCGGTGCCGGCGTCGAAGACTGGCTCTGCCAGCACCTCGCCGAGCCCCTGCGCTGCGACCACCTCGCCACACGTCCCGTCGTGCTGTTCCTCAACGGCGAATACTGGGGTGTCTACTTCCTCGAGGAGAAAGCCGACGAGCACTACCTCGAGGAACACTATCGTGTGCCCCACCACGAGGTCGACCTCATTGCCTGCTGGGGACAAGAAACCGAGAACGGCAACGCCACTCGCTGGAACACCTTCTACCGCTGGCTCCAGCAGGCCGACCTCAGCCGTGACGACGACTACAACCACCTCGCCTCGCAGGTCGACATCGACGCCCTCATAGACTACATGCTGCTGCAGCTGCTCGTGCTCAACGACGACTGGCCCGTCAACAACGTGCGCTCCTGGGCCACCACCGACCGTCCCTGGCGCTGGATTTTCTTCGACGGCGACGGCACCCTCGTGCCCTTCCCAGGCGCCGCATCCGTCCTCGACCACATGACCTTCAACATGCAACGCAAAAGCACCCGCACCTCGCTAGAGTCCACCCTCCTCTTCCGTCGCCTCCTCGCCAACCGCCAATTCCTCGAACGCACCATGCGGCGCCTGAAAGAAATCGTCGACAGCCACTTCTCCTATGAAACCACCGCGCCCTTGCTGCATGGCATCGTGGAAGATCTGCGCTCTGAGGTGCCCTACCAGCGCGACCGCTTCGCGAAGCCCCTGTCGATAGCCAGCTGGGAAGCCGCCGTCGGGGGCATCGACGACTTCCTCCGCATCGAGCCGCAGGACATCGTGGAAGAATATGCCCGCTACTTCGGCCTCGGCCATCCCGACGGCGGCGGATTCCTCATCGTCGACGGCGAAATCCACCTCGACGCACCCACCACGGAAAGCAGGGACTTCATCATATACGACATCTGCGGACGCAAAGTCTCCGAGCTCAACATTCAACCTTCATCATTCAACATTCAACTCCCCTCCCTGCCTCGCGGCATCTACTTCGTGCAGCAGTTGCACGACGGCACAGTACAAAAATGGATAATTGAATAACCATCCCCCTTTAAACGTTAAACCATAATCCTTATGAGAATCGTTCTACAAAGAGTCCTGTCAGCCTCCGTCGACATCGCCGGCCTCCGCAAAAGCACCATCGACAACGGGATGCTCATCCTCGTCGGCATCTGCGACGACGACACCGACGACGACATCGAATACCTCTGCCAGAAAATCGTCAAGCTACGCATCTTCGACGACAGTGAAGGGGTGATGAACCTCCCGATAACGGAGGTGCCTGGCAGCGGCATCCTCGTCGTCAGCCAGTTCACCCTCATGGCTTCCAGCCGCAAAGGCAACCGGCCCAGCTACATCCGCGCCTCGCGGCCGGAGTTCGCCGTGCCCATGTACCAAAAATTCGTCGAACGCCTCGAGGCGCTCTTCGGCCGTCCCATCCAGACCGGCACCTTCGGTGCCGACATGCAGGTCACCCTCGTCAACGACGGCCCCGTCACCCTCATCCTCGACTCCCACCTCCGCGACCAATTCTGAGAAAGCGACAAGAGAACAGAAAGCCCCTGCCGGATGGCAGGGGCTTTGATGTTGGCGTATGTTCCGTATTGGGATTACTCAGCCTTAGGAGCCTCTTCGGCCACGGGGGCCTCGGCGACGGGAGCTTCAGCCACAGGGGCCTCGGCAGCCTTCTTCGAACGGCTACGACGGGTGCTCTTGGCAGCCTTCTTGGTGGTGTCCTTGAGCATGTTCTCGTTGTAGTCGACGAGCTCGATGATGGCCATCTCGGAGTTGTCACCGTGACGGATGCCGGTCTTCAGGATGCGGGTGTAGCCACCGGGGCGCTGGGCGACCTTCTGCGACACTTCGCGGAAGAGTTCGTTGACGGCCTCTTTGCTGTGGAGGTAGCTGAAGACAATGCGGCGGTTGTGGGTGGAGTCCTCTTTCGAACGATTGATGAGGGGCTCGACATACACTCTCAGGGCTTTGGCCTTGGCCAGGGTAGTCTCGATGCGTTTGTGCATGATGAGAGAGGTGGCCATATTGGAGAGCATAGCCACGCGGTGGGCGTGGGTTCTTGACAGATGATTAACTTTGCAACCGTGTCTCATATTCTTTTTTTATTCTTTATCAAGTTTATATTTTGAAACATTCATACCGAATTCGAGGTTCTTGGAAGCCACGAGGTTCTCGAGCTCGGTAAGCGATTTTTTGCCGAAGTTGCGGAATTTGAGCAGATCGGCTTTGTTGAACGACACCAGGTCTCCCAGGGTCTCGACTTCGGCGGCCTTGAGGCAGTTGAGTGCGCGGACGGAGAGGTCGAGGTCGATGAGTTTGGTCTTAAGGAGCTGGCGGGTGTGTGCCGTGGACTCATCGAATTCTTCCTGGACGGGCTTGGGTTCGACATCGAGGGTGATGCGCTCGTCGGAGAAGAGCATGAAGTGCTGGATGAGGATGGTGGCAGCCTCCTTGAGAGCTTCCTTGGGATGGATGGAACCGTCGGTCTCGATGTCGAAGGTCAGCTTCTCATAGTCGGTGCGCTGCTCGACGCGGTAGTCGTCGACGGCATACATGACCTTTTTGATGGGGGTATGGATGGAGTCGATTGCGATGACACCGATGGGGTCGGTGGCTTTCTTGTTCTCGTCGGCAGGGACGTAACCACGGCCCTTGTCGATGGACAGGGTGATGTGGAGTTCGGTCTGGGCCTCCATGTGACAAATCTCGAGGTCGGGGTTGAGGACCTGGAAACCGTTGAGATTGCTGTTGAGGTCACCGGCTTTGAAGACTGTCTGGTTCTTGACTGTGAAGGAGAGCTTCTCGTGGTCGTAGTCCTCGAGCTGACGGCGGAAGCGGATTTGCTTGAGGCGCAGGATGATGTCGGTCATGTCCTCGACCACTCCGGGGAGCGAGGAGAATTCATGGTCGACGCCGTCGATCTGGACGGACGTGATAGCATAGCCTTCGAGCGAAGAGAGAAGGACGCGACGCAAAGCGTTGCCGATGGTTGTGCCGTAGCCAGGCTCCAGCGGACGGAATTCAAAAGTGCCGCGGAAGTCGTCAGCCTCGAGCATGACCACCTTGTCGGGTTTTTGGAATGATAATATTGCCATTTGTTATCCTTTCTTTCTTTTGTTGGTTTATGTCCGGACACCGTGTCCGGGCGTTTTGTTGCCCTAGAGGCTATTGCTTACTTGGAGTAGAGGTCAACAATGAGCTGCTCATTGATGGTCTCGGGGATGTCGGAGCGCTGGGGGAAGTTGACGAACTTGCCACTCATGCTGTTGCCGTCCCACTCGAGCCAAGGGTAGTTGTTGGCGCGGGAGGCGAGGGCGTCGACGATGACTTCGAGGGATTTGCTGCGCTCGCGGACGGAGATGACATCACCTTCTTTCAGAGAATAGGAAGGGATATTGACGACATTGCCGTTGACGGCGATGTGACGATGGGAAACGAGCTGGCGGGCCTGGGCGCGGCTGCGGGCGATGCCGAGGCGATAGACCACGTTGTCGAGACGGGCCTCGATGAGTTTCATAAGCTCCTCACCGGTAACGCCACCGCGACGGGAGGCTTCGGCGTAGAGTTTACGGAACTGGCGCTCGAGAATGCCATAGGTGTATTTGGCTTTCTGTTTCTCGTTGAGCTGGATGCCGTACTCGGAGGTCTTGCTGCGGCGACGGTTCTGGCCGTGCATGCCGGGAGCATAGGGTTTCTTCTCGTAGCTTTTGTCCGGGCCGTAGATAGGCTCGTGGAATTTTCTTGCAATTTTGGTCTTCGGACCTGTGTATCTTGCCATTGTTTACTTGTTCTTTTAAGATTAATAATTACACACGACGACGTTTGGGGGGACGGCAACCATTGTGAGGCAGCGGGGTGATGTCGGTGATTTCCATAACCTCGATACCGCAGGTGTTGATTGCGCGGATTGCAGATTCACGTCCTTGACCAGGTCCTTTGACGAAGACCTTGACTTTTCTTAGGCCCAAATCATAAGCAACTTTGCCGCAATCTTCCGCAGCCATCTGAGCGGCGTACGGAGTGTTTTTCTTCGATCCGCGGAAGCCCATTTTTCCAGCAGACGACCAAGAAATCACTTGACCGGCGTTGTTCGTCAGCGAGACGATAACATTGTTGAAGGATGCAAAGATGCATGCTCTTCCCTGAGGTTCAACTTTTACGACTCTTTTTTTAGTCGGCTTTGAAGTTTTTGCCATTTCTTTTTTGCTTTTGGTAGCTTTCTTCTTGTTAGCGATAGTTTTCTTCTTACCCTTGCGAGTGCGAGCGTTGTTCTTGGTGCTCTGTCCACGGAGAGGAAGACCGAGACGGTGACGGATGCCGCGGTAGCAGCCAATATCCATCAGTCGCTTGATGTTCATCTGGACTTCGGAGCGGAGGGCGCCTTCGACCTTGTACTCATCGTTGATGATGTTGCGGAGGGCGTTCTGCTCGTCGTCGGTCCAGTCCTGCACCTTCTTGCCTTCGTCGATGCCGGCCTTGGCCAGGATCTCTTTGGCGGTGCTACGTCCGATTCCGTAGATATAGGTCAAGCCTATCTCTCCTCTTTTGTTCTTGGGTAAGTCAATACCTGCAATACGTGCCATAGATTCTTTTTATTGTTTTTTTTTAATTATCCTTGTCTTTGTTTGAATTTAGGATTTTTCTTGTTGATAACATAGACCACCCCGTGGCGGCGCACCACTTTGCACTCGGGCGATCTTTTCTTGACTGAGACTCTTACTTTCATGTTGTGTAATTATTAATCTTGTTGTACTTTCTTTATTTCTTCTTGTTGTCGAAGGCTCAACGTTAACTGTTAATCGTTAACCATTAACCTTTATTTGTGACGGTAAGTAATGCGGCCTTTGGAGAGGTCGTAGGGTGACATCTCGATCTGCACCTTGTCGCCGGGAAGGATTTTGATGTAGTGCATACGCATCTTTCCGGAGATGTGTGCGATGATCTGGTGTCCGTTTTCCAATTCCACGCGGAACATGGCGTTGCCGAGGGATTCGACGACGGTTCCGTCAAGTTGTATGGATGCTTGTTTTGCCATTCGTTTGTGTGTTACTTACCGTGTTTTATTTGTTTTCAATGAATTCGTGAGTGGTGAGGATGTCGGGTCCGTTGGCAGTGATGGCCACGGTGTGCTCGTAGTGTGCCGCGGGCTTGCCGTCGCGTGTGCGGCAGGTCCAGCCGTCCTCCTTGGAGAACTTGACATTCTTGGAGCCCATGCAGACCATCGGTTCGACAGCGATGACCATGCCTTCCTTAAGGAGAGGTCCGGTGCCCTTGGTTCCGAAGTTGGGGACATTGGGCGACTCGTGCATCTGGAATCCCACGCCGTGGCCGCAGAGCTCGCGGACGACGGAGTAGCCGTTCTTCTCGCAGTGCATCTGCACGGCATGGCTGATATCCCCCACCCTGTTCCCGGCTTTGCATTTGTCGAGGCCAATATAGAGGGCCTCGCGGGTCACTTTCATCAGACGCTGCATCTCAGGACTGATTTCACCGACGGCGAAGGTGTAGGCCGAGTCGGCGACATAGCCGTTGAGTTCGATGACACAGTCAAGACTGACATTGTCGCCCTCCTTGATGAAGAGGTCGCCGGGGATGCCGTGGACCACCACATCGTTGACGGAGATGCAGAATGCCGATGGGAAGCCCTCGAAGCCCTTACAGAGGGGTTTGGCCCCATTGTCGCGGATGTACTGCTCGCCAATCTGGTTGAGGAAGGCGGTAGTGACACCCGGACGGATGTGACGGCCAACCTCCGCGAGAGTTTTCCCGAGGAGGAGGCCGGCATCACGTATGAGCTCGATTTCTTCTTTTGTCTTGAGCCATCAGGAGGTGGCTCTCGATCTGCTGGAGAGTGTCGAGGATGACACCCACAAGGATGAGCAGCGAGGTGCCGCCGTAGAACTGGGCGAACTGCGAAGTCACACCGAAGAGACGGACGATGGCGGGCAGGATAGCCACGATGGCGAGGAAGATGGAACCCGGGAGGGTGACCTTGGAAAGGATGCTCTCCAGGTACTCGGCGGTTTTGCGACCAGGCTTGACACCAGGGATGAAACCACCGTTCTTCTTCATATCGTCGGCCATCTGGTTGGGGTTGATAGCAATGGCGGTGTAGAAGTAAGTGAAGACAACAACGAGGATGAAGAACACCAGGTTGTACCAGAAGCCGTTGTAGTCGGAGAAAGCAATTGCGAAACTGTTATCGGTATTGTCAGAGAATCCCATGAAGGTGATGGGCAGGAACATGATGGCCTGGGCGAAGATGATGGGCATCACACCGGCAGCATTGACCTTGATGGGAATATACTGACGGACGCCGCCATACTGTTTGTTGCCCACGATGCGCTTGGCATACTGAACAGGAATTCTGCGGGTACCCTGCACCAGCAGGATGACCAAAAGGATGACCACAAGGAGGACAACGATTTCGACGAGGAACATCGGGAGACGGCCGCTCTGCTCAATACGGGTCATGAATTCACCGAACAGTGCGAACGGCAGACGGGCGATGATACCAATCATAATCAACAGTGAGATACCGTTACCGACACCCTTGTCGGTGATGCGCTCGCCGAGCCACATCACGAAGAGGGTACCGCTAACCAGGATGACGATGCTGGAAATCCAGAACCAACCGTCGGCGCCATTGAAGAAAGCAGTGGAGCTGGCGGAAAGCTGATATTTCATGTTCTGGATGTAGGCAGGAGCCTGTGCAGCGGTGACCGCAACAGTAAGCCAACGGGTGATTTGATTCATCTTTCTACGGCCACTTTCTCCTTCTCTCTGCATTTTCTGGAACTTGGGGACAACCATCACCAACAGCTGGATGACAATCGAAGCTGTGATGTAGGGCATGATACCCAAAGCGAAGATGGAGGCATTGGAGAAAGCTCCACCCGAGAACATGTTGAGAAGTCCCATCAGTCCCTGGCTGCTACTCTCTCTGAATGCACCAAGCTGAGCAGGATCAACACCCGGCAGGATGACATAGCAACCGATGCGGTAGACCAACACCAACGAGATGGTGTAAAGAATACGTTTCCGCAGGTCCTCAATCGACCAGATGTTTTTAAGTGTCTGTATTAAACGCTTCATTGTGACAGTTTTGTATTATTCGATTACGGTAGCAACACCACCTTTTTCCTCGATGGCCTTCTTGGCGGTAGCCGAGAAAGCGTGAGCGGTGACGTTGACGGCTTTGGCGAGTTCGCCGCGACCCAAAATCTTGATGCGGTCCTTGCCAGAGATAAGTCCGTTCTGCTGGAACACGTCGAGATTGAAGTCGGTGATATTCTTGGCTTCGGCAAGAGCGTTGAGGGTGTCGATGTTGATGCCGACATATTCAACACGGTTGATATTCTTGAAGCCGAATTTCGGAACACGGCGATAGAGGGGCATCTGACCACCCTCGAAGCCGACTTTCTGATGGTAGCCGGAACGAGCCTTGGCACCCTTGTTACCGCGTGTGGCAGTGCCGCCCTTGCCGGAGCCGGCGCCACGACCGATACGTTTGGAGTGCTTGATAGAACCTTCAGCGGGTTTGAGATTACTTAAGTTCATTATATGTTTCCTTTCTTCTTTACAGATTAAATTTCTTCGACAGTGATGAGGTGCTTGACGTGCTCAATCATACCCATAATCTGAGGGGTAGCTTCCACCTCGCGGGTGTGGTTGATGCGACGCAGACCGAGGGCTTCCATCGTGCGTTTCTGACGGGCGGGACGGCCAATGATACTTCTGACCTGTTTGATTCTGAGTTTCTTCATTTTCTTGACCTCCTATTAATTAACCGTTAAACACTTTGTCGAGGGAGATACCGCGCAGCTGGGACACCGTATAGGGATCCTTCATCTGGAGAAGGGCGTTGATGGTGGCCTTCACCACGCTGTGGGGGTTCGAGGAACCCTTGCACTTGGCAAGCACGTCCTTCACGCCGACGCTCTCGAGGACAGCGCGCATAGCACCGCCGGCGATGACACCGGTACCGGGGGCAGCGGGTTTCAGGAACACTTTGGCACCGCTGTACTTACCGCACTGCTCGTGGGGGATGGTACCCTTGAGGACGGGGACGCGGATGAGGTTCTTCTTGGCGTCGTCGATACCTTTCTGGACGGCGGCCTGGACTTCCTTGGCCTTACCGAGGCCGTAGCCCACAACACCGTTTTCATTTCCAATAACGACGATGGCAGCAAAGGTGAAGGTTCTACCACCTTTGGTGACCTTGGTGACGCGATTGATAGCGACAAGACGATCTTTGAATTCGATCTCGCTTGATTTTACTCTTTTAATGTTTACTTCTGCCATGACTTTATTAGAATTTTAAACCACCTTCTCTGGCACCGTCGGCCAAGCTCTTCACGCGGCCGTGGTAGAGGTAACCATTACGGTCAAAAACAACGGTATTGATACCAGCGGCAATGGCGCGCTCGGCAACGGCTTTGCCGACCTTGGCGGCCACTTCGCTCTTTGTGCCACTCTTTTCAAAGCCTTTCTCGAGGGAAGAGGCTGCGGTCAGTGTCACACCTTTTACATCGTCAATCACCTGGGCATAGATTTCCTTGTTGCTTCTGAAAACCGACAGGCGAGGCATCTCAGCGGTACCGCTGACTTTATGACGGATGCGGAATTTAATCTTTGTTCTTCTTATGTCTTTTTTTGTTGCCATAACAATTTTTCTTTTGGCTTTTTGGCAAATCTTTTTACCTTACTATTTATTTAGCAGCAGCTTTACCAGCTTTCTTACGAATCTCTTCGCCCTGGAAGCGGATACCTTTACCCTTGTAGGGCTCAGGCTTGCGGAGCGAACGGATCTTGGCGGCGGCGAGGCCGAGGATCTGCTTGTCGCAGCAGGTCATGGTAATGATGGGGTTCTTACCTTTCTCGGTGACGGTCTCGACCTTGATTTCGGGAGCGAGCTCGAAGAAAATCTTGTGCGAGTAACCGAGGTCCATCTCCATGACGTTGCCGGTGGCCTGGACTTTGTAACCCACGCCGATGACTTCCTGGACGGTCTTGAAACCTTCGCTGACACCTTTCACCATGTTGGCGGCAAGGGCGCGATAGAGGCCGTGCTGGGCTTTGGTCTCACGTTCGTCGTTGGGACGGTTGAAGTGGAGCACGCCATCTTCAACTTTCATCTCAATCATGGGGTTGACTTTCTGGCTGAGTTCTCCGAGGGGACCCTTGACGGTCAGCACGTTGTCATCAGAAATCTTCACTTCGACACCTTTGGGAAGGTGGATGGGCATTTTACCTATTCTTGACATTTCTTTTTTCTCCTCTCTTGATTAGCTGATGTAACATAAAACTTCACCGCCCACGTTGAGGGTGCGGGCTTCCTTGTCGGTCATCAGGCCTTTGGACGTCGAGACGATGGCGATACCGAGGCCGTTGAGGACGCGGGGCATCTCGTCGACGCTGACGTACTTACGCAGACCGGGGCTGGAGACGCGCTTCAGCTCGGCGATGGCGGACTGTTTGGTGACGGGGTGATACTTGAGAGCGATTTTGATGCTCTGGTTGTGGGCACCTTCATTCTCGAACTTGTAGTTGAGGATATAGCCCTTCTCAAAGAGAATCTTGGTGATTTCCTTCTTCAGTTTGGAACCGGGGATTTCGACCACGCGATGCTTGGCGGCGATGGCGTTTCTCATGCGGGTCAGGTAATCTGCAATAGGATCTGTTACCATATTAATTTTTTGATTTTAAGTTTTGTAGTATTGGTGTTATGCCAACTTGCAAAGCTACCAATAAATTATTTTTTACCAACTTGCTTTTTTCACGCCGGGGATGAGGCCGGAGACTGCCATCTCGCGGAAGTTGATACGCGAGATACCGAACTGGCGCATGTAGCCTTTGGGGCGGCCAGTCAGCTGGCAGCGGTTGTGCATGCGGATGGGGCAGGCATTCTTCGGAAGCTTCTGAAGGGCGATGACGGCCTTCTCCACGTCCTCGGGTTCACCGGTGCGGACAATTTCTTTCAGGGCAGCGCGTTTGGCGGCGTACTTGGCGACCATTTTAGCTCTTTTGCGCTCTCTTGCTTTAATCGATTCTTTAGCCATTATGCTTGCGACATAGCCTCCTTGTCGGTGTTAGCCGAGGTGACGAAGGTGATGTCCATGCCCTGGATGCGGTCGATCTTGTCGATATCGATCTCGGGGAAGATAATCTGCTCGGCGATGCCGAAGGTGTAGTTACCCTTGCCGTCAAAGCCTTTGTCGTTGATGCCGCGGAAGTCGCGGATACGGGGGATGGAGGCGGTGACGAGACGCTCGAGGAACTCATACATGCGCTCACCGCGGAGGGTGACGCGGACGCCGATGGGCATACCGCGACGCAGCTTGAAGTTCGAGATGTCCTTACGCGACTTGGTGGCGACAGCTTTCTGGCCGGTGATGGCGGTCATCTCCTCGATACCTTTGTCGATGACTTTCTTGTCGGCGATAGCGGCCTTGCCGAGTCCCTGGTTCAGGGTGATTTTCTTCAGACGGGGAGCCTGCATAACGGTCTTGTAGCCGTACTCTTTCATCAAAGCAGGCAGAATCTCCTCTTTGTATTTGGTCTTTAATGCGGGAATGTATGCCATTACTTAATCTCCTCTCCAGTTTTTTTAGAATAACGGACTATTTTGCCAGTCTTTTCGTCGACACGGCGGCCAATCTTGGTGGGGGTCTTGTCGACCACAACCATCAGGTTGGAAATGTGAATAGGAGCTTCCTGCTCGACGATACCTCCCTGGGTGTTCTTGGCGTTGGGTTTGGTATGTTTCTTATTCACGTTGACACCCTCGACGATGGCGCGGTTCTTTTCGGGATAGACTTTCAGGACCTTGGCGATCTTGCCTTTGTCATCGCCGGCGATAACCTGAACCATATCCCCTTTCTTAACGTGCAGTTTCATTGTTCTCTTTTTCTTTTATTGTTTACAATACTTCGGGAGCGAGAGAGACAATCTTCATAAACTGTTTCTCGCGCAGTTCACGACCCACGGGGCCGAAGATACGGGTGCCACGGAGCTCGTCGGCAGCGGTGAGCAATACACAGGCATTGTCGTCGAAGCGGATGTAGGAGCCATCATTGCGACGAATCTCTTTCTTGGTGCGCACCACGACTGCCTTGGAGACGCTACCTTTCTTCACGTTGCCGGAGGGCAGTGCATCTTTGATGGCCACCACGATGGTATCACCGATGGAAGCGTAACGCTTCTTGGTGCCACCCAGGACGCGGATACACAGGGCACTTTTGGCACCGCTGTTATCGGCAACTGTCATTCTGGTTTCTTGCTGTATCATTTCTTCTTGTTGTTTTTTCTGATAGGTGTTGTATTATTTAGCCTTCTCGACGATCTCGACCAGACGCCAGCATTTGTTCTTGCTCAGGGGACGGGTCTCCATGATGCGGACGGTGTCTCCGATGTTGGCTTCGTTCTTCTCGTCGTGGGCCATGAATTTAGTGGACTTCTTGACGAACTTGCCGTACTTGGGGTGTTTCACCTTACGCTCGACGAGAATCACGATGGATTTGTCCATTTTGTTGCTGACCACAACACCGATTCTTTCTTTTCTTAAATTTCTTTCCATCTTAGAATTGGATTTTACTAATTGCCATGCTTACTTGTTGCCGGCGATTTCGCGGGCGCGGAGCTCTGTAAGGCAGCGGGCAATGTTTTTTCTACTTTCTTTAATTTTGTTGGGGTTCTCGAGGGGGGAGACGGCATGGGTCAGGACCATCTTCTGATACTGGGCGCGCTCGGTCTCGAGTCTTTCCTTCAATTCAGCAGTCGAGAGCTCTTTTAAAACGATTTCATTCTTCATGACTGTAGGGGCTTCTAATTATTCTTCGATATAGTCTCTTTTCACAACGAACTTGGTCGAGATGGGGAGTTTCTGTGCGGCGAGACGCAGAGCCTCTTTAGCCACATCCATGGGGACACCCTCGCACTCGAAGAGCATGGTGCCGGGCATGACGCGGGCAACGAAATACTCGGGAGCACCCTTACCCTTACCCATACGGACCTCATTGGGCTTCTTGGTGATGGGCTTGTCCGGGAAGATGCGGATCCAAATCTGACCTTCACGTTTCATGTGACGCGTTACAGCTTGACGAGCAGCCTCGATCTGACGGCCAGTGATGAAGCAAGTTTCGAGCGATTTGATACCGAAGGTACCGAATGCGAGTTCATGGCCACGGAAGGCATTACCTTTGATTTTGCCTTTCTGCTGCTTTCTATATCTTGTTTTCTTAGGTTGTAACATTTCTTCTTATTCTTTTATGGTTGGCGACTAACGATGAATGTTTTCTTTAACCGTTAACCTTTAACCTTTACTTACTGTTGTTATTTCTGTTACCCTGACGACGGCGGGGAGCACCTTCGGGGCGACGGCCGGCACCCATGGCACCTGCGCGGTGGTCTTTCTGCTGACCGCCGACGGTGGAGGGAACGAGCTCGGGTCTGCCATAGACGACACCGCGGCAAATCCACACTTTGATACCGATGCGGCCATAGGTGGTGTGAGCCTCAGCGTTGGCGTAGTCGATGTCGGCACGGAGGGTGTGCAGGGGGGTGCGACCCTCTTTGAAGTGCTCGCTACGTGCGATTTCGGCACCGCCGATACGGCCGGCGATGGAAACCTTGATACCCTCGGCACCGGTACGCATGGTGGAGGTGATGGCGTTCTTGATGGCACGGCGATACTGGATACGGCCTTCAATCTGCTTGGCAATGTTCTGGGCCACGAGGACGGCGTCCATCTCGGGGCGCTTCACCTCGCTGATGTTGATCTGGACATCCTTGCCGGTGAGTTTCTTGAGCTCCTCGCGCAGTTTGTCGACCTCAGAGCCGGCGCGACCGATGATGAGACCCGGACGGGCGGAGTTGATGGTGACGGTGAGCAGCTTGAGGGTACGCTCAATGTAAATCTTGGAGATGCTAGCCTTGGCGAGACGGGCGTTGAGATACTTACGGATCTTGTCGTCCTCAACGAGCTTCTGTTCAAATCTTCTTCCGCCAAACCAGTTAGAATCCCATCCGCGGATGATACCTAATCTGTTTCCAATTGGGTTAGTTTTTTGTCCCATTGTTGAGTTTCTTCTTATTAATTACTTATTTAGTTTCTTCTTTTTCAGCCTGAGCGACGGGGGCATCCTCGATGCGGCTGCCGAGAATCACGGTGATGTGGTTGCTGCGCTTGCGGATGCGGTAGCCACGACCCTGGGGGGCGGTGCGCATGCGCTTCATGGTGCGGCCTTCGTCAACCATGATTTGCTTGACATACAGCTGAGCGTCCTCCATGCGGGCACCCTCATTCTTGGCCTGCCAGTTGGCGACAGCCGAGAGGATGAGTTTGCGCATCTTGGGGGCGGACTCGCGGGGGTTGTACTGGAGGATACCGAGAGCCTTCTCGACGTCGACACCACGGACGAGGTCAGCGACGAGACGGGTCTTCTGAGGCGAAGTAGGATTGTTCATCAACTTTGCCACATAAAGGGTCTTGTTGGCTTCTTTACGTGCTTCTGCACTATTATGTTTTCTACGTCCCATTTTCTTTTAATGTTTACTTTTTACCTTTATCTTTAGATCCTGCATGGCCGCGGAAGATGCGGGTGGGAGCGAACTCGCCGAGCTTGTGACCCACCATGTTCTCGGTGACGTACACGGGGATGAACTTATTGCCGTTATGCACGGCGATAGTCTGACCCACGAAGTCGGGCGAAATCATCGAAGCTCTCGACCATGTCTTGATGGTAACCTTCTTGTTGGACTGCTGTGCCTCGATTACACGTTTTTCCAGTTTGTGGAAAATATACGGACCTTTCTTTAATGAACGACTCATTGTTTCTTCTTTTTACTGAGTTACTTCTTTCTTCTTTCGACAATGTACTTGCTCGACTGCTTCTTGGGAGCGCGAGTCTTGTAGCCCTTGGCCGGGATACCCTTGCGGGAACGAGGATGTCCGCCAGTCTGACGGCCTTCACCACCGCCCATCGGGTGGTCGACGGGGTTCATGACAACGCCACGGTTGCGCGGACGACGGCCGAGGTGACGGCTACGACCGGCTTTACCGCCAACTTCGAGGTTGTGCTCGGGGTTGCTGACGATACCGACGGTAGCGCGGCAGGCCTGGAGAATCATGCGCATCTCGCCGCTGGGCATCTTGATGATGGCGTACTTGTCGTCGCGCGACATCAGCTGGGCATAGGCGCCAGCAGAACGCACCATCTTGGCACCCTGGCCGGGACGGAGCTCGATATTGTGAATCAGCGTGCCGAAAGGAATCTCAGCAAGCAGAAGGGTGTTGCCCACTTCGGGGGCGACGCCTTTACCGGACATCACGGTCTGACCGACCTTGAGGCCCTGGGGGCAGAGGATGTAGCTCTTCTCGCCGTCGGCATAGCAGATGAGGGCTATGCGCGAACTGCGGTTGGGGTCATACTCGATGGTCTTCACCACGGCGGGGATACCATCCTTGGTGCGCTTGAAGTCGACGAAGCGGTACAGTTGTTTGTGACCGCCGCCGATGTAGCGCATGGTCATCTTACCCTGATTGTTGCGGCCACCGCTCTTGCGGATACCGTAAACAAGGCTTTTCTCCGGCTTGGTAGCGGTAATGTCGTCATTGGTGACGACCAGTTTGTGGCGCTGACCGGGGGTTGTAGGTTTAATTTTCTTTAAAGCCATTTCTTTGTTTTCTTATTGGTCTCTTATCAGTGGACCTTAACTATTATTAATTTGTTTTTCTAATTAGATGCTCGCATAGAAGTCGATAGCGTCGCCCTCGGCCAGGGTCACGATAGCCTTCTTGAAGGCATTGGTGCGACCGGTGAGGAAACCGGCTTTCGTGTAGCGCGACTTCACCTTGCCAGAGTAGTTCATCGTGTTGACGTCGATAACCTTCACATTGTAGAACTGCTCGACAGCATTCTTGATTTCGATCTTGTTGGCGCGTTTGTCAACAACGAAACCATAGCGGTTGTGAGCAGGAGCAACGGCGATGCCTTTATTGCGCTGGATGCGGGTCTGAATAGGATTGGCGGCAGCCTCAGTGAGGCGGGTCATCTTTTCACTAATCAGCGGTTTTACTATAATGTTCATCATTTGTTAAACTTTCTTAAATCGTTATACTCACAAGCCTTATTTTGTTGCCAAAACGCGGTTAATTTCGTTCAAAGAGCCCTCGCAAACGACGATATTGGAGGCGTTAACAATGTCGTAAGTATTTAACTGTGACACGTTTACAACCTTCACGTTCTTGAGATTTCTAGCGGACAAAGATACGAAATTATTTTGATTCTCAAGCACAAAAAGTGACTTTTTGTCATTCAACTTCAAATTGTTGAGCACCTCGATCATCTTCTTGGTCTTGGGGCCTTCGAAGGTGAAGTTCTCCACCACGGTCATGGCGCTGTCCTTGGCCTTGTAGCTGAGGGCGCTGCGGCGGGCGAGGCGTTTCACTTTGATGTTGAGTTTGAAGCGGTAGTCGCGAGGCTTGGGTCCGAAGATGGTACCGCCGCCAACGAAGACGGGGCTCTTCAAATCGCCCGAACGGGCACCGCCGGTGCCTTTCTGACGTTTCAGCTTGCGGGTGCTGTGGGCATTCTCGCTGCGCTCTTTGGCTTTGCTGGTACCCTGACGGTTGTCGGCCAGATACTGCTTGACATCGAGGTAAATGGCGTGGTCGTTGGGCTCGATGGCGAAAATAGAATCCTCGAGGTTGATGGTTCTACCGGTTTCGCTTCCGTTGATGTTATAAACTTTGATCTCCATGTCTGATTAACTCCATCTTTCAAGTTTGACAATAGAACCTTTGGCGCCGGGGACAGAACCTTTAACGATCATAAGGTTCTTCTCAGCGATGATTTTCACCACCTGGAGGTTCTGGACCTTCACACGGTGGTTACCAGTCTGACCGGCCATGCGCATGCCTTTGAAGATACGCGAGGGGTAGGACGAAGCACCGATCGAACCGGGGGCGCGGAGACGGTCGTGCTGACCGTGGGTCTTGTCACCAACACCGCCGAAGCCGTGACGGGTGACGACACCCTGGAAACCTTTACCCTTCGAAGTGCCGACGACGTCGACGAACTCGCCTTCCTGAAACACCTCGACGGTGAGGACCTCACCGTGTTTCTTCTTGTGACCCTCCTCGAAGCGGCTGAACTCAGCGAGGTAGCGCTTGGGGGTGGTGTTGGCTTTGGCGAAGTGGCCTTTCATAGCCTTGGTGGTGTGGCTCTCTTTCTTCTCTCCGAAAGCGAGCTGGATGGCCTCGTAGCCATCTTTTTCGATAGTTCTCACTTGTGTGACAACACAAGGACCAGCTTCAATAACAGTGCACGGAATCTGCTTTCCGTCGGCATCAAAAAGACTGGTCATTCCGATTTTCTTTCCGATTAATCCTGACATTTTTTAGTTTGGATTCTTTTAATAATTGTTAGACAATTCAGCTTATCTGTCGTTGACATTGGCTGATAAAACTCACACTTTGATTTCGACTTCCACACCGCTGGGGAGTTCGAGCTTCATGAGAGCGTCGATGGTCTTGGTACGATCGTTGATCTCGATGTCCATGAGACGCTTGTAGGTGCTCAGTTCGAACTGCTCACGGCTCTTCTTGTTGACGAAGGTCGAGCGGTTGACGGTGAAAATCTTTTTGTTGGTAGGCAGGGGTATGGGACCATTGACCACTGCGCCAGTCATCTTAACGGTCTTCACAATCTTCTCGGCGGATTTGTCGACGAGGTTGTGGTCGTAAGATTTGAGCTTGATTCTGATTCTTTGACTCATTGTTATTTATTTTTTAATTATTTTTATTCTTTAAAATAGCATCCTGCAGGTCGCGGCTCACCTCGGCGTAGTGCGAGAACTCCATGGTGGAGTTGGCGCGGCCGGAGGTGATGGTACGCAGGGAGGTGACGTAGCCGAACATCTGCTCCAGGGGCACCTTGGCGTGGACGGCCTGGACACCCACCTTGGCGGTGATGTTCTCCAGCACGCCACGACGACGGTTGAGGTCGCCGGTGACGTCGCCCACATAGGCGTCGGGGGTCAGCACCTCGAGTTTCATGATGGGCTCCAGCAACACAGGGTTGGCCTTGCGGCAGGCGGCTTTGAAGCCTATCTTGGCGCAGAGCTCGAAACTCAGCTGGTCGCTGTCCACGGGGTGGAACGAGCCGTCGATGATTCTCACCTTCATCGAGTCCATGGGGTAACCGGCGAGGACGCCGTTCTGCATAGCCTCTTTGAAGCCTTTCTCGAGTGCGGGCATGAACTCCTTGGGGATATTGCCGCCTTTCACTTCGTTGACGAACTGGAGACCCTCGAAGCCCTCATCGGCAGGACCAATTTCGAAGAGCACGTCGGCAAACTTACCCTTGCCACCGGTCTGCTTCTTGTAAATCTCGTGGTGCTGCACGGTAGTGGTGATGGCTTCCTTGTAGGCCACCTCAGGACGACCCTGGTTGACCTCGACGCCGAATTCGCGACGCAGACGGTCCATGATGATGTCGAGATGGAGCTCGCCCATGCCGCTGATGACGGTCTGACCGCTAATCTCATCGGTCTTCACGCGGAAGGTGGGGTCTTCCTCCACCAGTTTCATCAGGGCGTTGGTCATCTTGTCCATATCGGCCTGGGTGTGGGGTTCCACGGCGATGCTGATAACCGGCTCGGGGAACTTCATCGACTCGAGGACGATGGGATGGTGCTCGTCGCAGAGGGTGTGGCCCGTCTTGATCTCCTTGAAACCGACAGCGGCTCCGATGTCACCAGCCTCGATGCGGTCGAGGGGGTTCTGCTTGTTGGAGTGCATCTGCATGATGCGCGAGATGCGCTCCTTCTTGCCGGTGTTGGCGTTGTACACATACGAGCCGCTCTCCAGCGAGCCGCTGTACACGCGGAAGAAGCAGAGGCGACCGACGTAGGGGTCGGTGGCAATCTTGAAGGCGAGGGCGCTGAAGGGGGCCTTGACGTCCACCTTGCGGCTCTCTTCCTTGTCGGTCTTGGGGTTAATGCCGTCGATTTCCGGCATGTCCATGGGACTGGGCAGGAATGCTGCCACAGCGTCAAGCAACGTCTGGATGCCCTTGTTCTTGAAGGCGGAGCCGCACATCACGGGGACAATCTTGCGGGACAGGGTAGCCTTGCGAATCTCGGCGATGACCTCGTCGGCGGTGATGGAGTCGGGGTCGTCGAAGAACTTCATCATCAGTTCCTCGTTCTCCTCAGCCACACCCTCGATGAGTTTCTGGCGATATTCGGCGGCGATGTCCTTCAGGTCCTCAGGCATGGGAATCTCCTCGAAGCGCTGGCCGTTGGAACTCTCGTCCCACACCAGAGCCTTGTTCGAGATGAGGTCGACCACACCTTTGTACAAATCTTCCTGACCGATGGGAATCTCGATGGGGATGGGGTTGGCGCCAAGGCGCTCCTTGATTTGGTTCACCACCGAGAAGAAGTCGGCACCCGCGCGGTCCATCTTGTTGATGAAGGCTATGCGGGGCACCTCGTATTTGTCGGCCTGGCGCCACACAGTCTCCGACTGGGGCTCCACGCCGCCCACGGCGCAGAAGATAGCGATGGCACCGTCGAGCACACGCAGCGAACGCTCCACCTCGACGGTGAAGTCCACGTGACCCGGGGTGTCGATGATGTTGTACTTGTAGCGGTTGTCGTGCCATTCCCAGTACACGGTGGTGGCGGCGGAAGTGATGGTGATGCCGCGTTCCTGCTCCTGCACCATCCAGTCCATGGTAGCGCTACCCTCGTGGGTCTCACCGAGCTTGTAGTTCTTGCCGGTGTAGAAGAGGATGCGCTCCGTCGTCGTCGTCTTGCCGGCGTCGATGTGGGCCATAATACCGATGTTGCGTGTGTACCTGAGATCGGACATATATCGTTACTTGTTGCTGTTTGCTATATTATATTAATGTATATACTTTAATATAATCACACTCTGAAGTGAGAGAAGGCCTTGTTGGCGTCGGCCATGCGGTGGATATCCTCCTTGCGCTTGAAGGCGGCACCCTCTTCCTTGTAAGCGGCCTGGATTTCGGCGGCCAGCTTGAGGGCCATGGTCTTCTCACTGCGTTTGCGGGAGAAGCCGATGAGGTTCTTCATGCCGATGCTCTGCTTACGCTCAGCGCGGATCTCGGTGGGGATCTGGAAGGTGGCACCACCGATACGGCGGCTGCGAACCTCGACGCTGGGGGTCACGTTGGCCAGGGCTTTCTTCCAAACCTCGAGACCGTCCTCTTTGGTACGGTCGCTCACAACGTCGATTGCATCATAGAAGATGCGGTAGGCGATAGTCTTCTTTCCGCCCATCATCAGGTTGTTGACGAACTTGGTGACGAGGATATCATTGTATTTGGGATCCGGAAGGATGATTCTTTTCTTGGGCTTAGCTTTTCTCATTTCTGAAATGCTTTAACTTTTAACTCTTAACTTTTAACTCTTAACTGATTTTACTTGCCGGCCTGTTTCGGACGCTTGGCACCGTATTTGGAACGACGCTGGCGACGACCGTCCACACCGCTGGTATCGAGGGCACCGCGGATGATGTGATAACGCACACCGGGAAGGTCTTTGACACGGCCTCCGCGGATCATCACGATGGAGTGCTCCTGCAGGTTGTGGCCCTCACCCGGGATGTAAGCGTTGACTTCCTTGCCGTTGGTAAGACGGACACGAGCCACTTTACGCATGGCCGAGTTAGGTTTCTTAGGGGTGGTGGTGTACACGCGGGTGCAGACACCACGACGCTGCGGGCAGCTGTCGAGAGCGGGAGACTTGGATTTGTACTCCATCTGCTGACGTCCTTTGCGAACTAATTGCTGAATTGTTGGCATTTTCTTTTACTTGTTTTTTTATTTATTATTATTGTTTTCTAGTCATTTACGGGCATAACCCGCCCAAAAAGGAATTGCAAAAGTACTACTTTTTTTCCACCCCACCAAGCATCTCACATTCCACTTTATGTTAAATAATCTTAAAATTTTTCGGAGACACTGATAATCTATGTGTTACAAAATTATTTTAACACAATTTTTTTGCAGAAAAAAGCTTTTTTTCAACAAAAATCGTGCTGCAAAACGGACGGTTTTCAACACGTTTTTCACAATTTCGACCCCTGCGGAAAAAGCTGTTATCTTTCCTCCTGGGGGGCTACTTAGGGGCTAGTTGATGTTAACTTGATTGCTTATTTGAGTGGGTGGTCATGATGTCAAAGAACTCTTTTTGATTTCGAAATCTGATGCAAAGATACGATGATTTTTAATGGGGTTCTGACGATAGCGGCGGATAGCGGTGGATAATTACGGATAAGGGAGGATTTAGGAGGCTACGGGGCTCCTAACCAGTCGACGATGGCTTGCACTTGGCGGGGGGGGCGTCGTGTGCGCGGAAGTCGCGGCAGATGCCTCGACGAGGAGTGACAATTGGCCCTTGTTACCCCCACTTTCGGCCACGAGGTTGGCCATTTGGCCACAAGTTTCCTTCCAAGTGAGGTCCGGGTACTGAAATTCAGAATGAGAGAGGAGAATTTTGATGCATTCTGTCCCTTTTCCGAGGGTAGGCATCTGGGGTGCTTGGGGTTTGGTGATGTCGTATTTCATTGTTATGTTGCTTTTTAGGTGATTGATTGTTTCTGAAATCTTCCAGTCTTCCAGTCTTCCAGTCGTTTTTTGAGGGGTGTCAATTCCTCTATTCTTTATATATATTATTAATTATTAATTAGTTATATAGTATATAAAGGAGTGTCAGGTATCCTTTTTTTTGATTGGAAGACTGGAAGTGGAAGATTTTGTTAATTTATTTAACTATTAAGTTTTTCTCTACTAGGCCTCTACGATGCTTTTCCGTTTAAGGATTACGCGTGACACTTTCAGGGCGATGGAAAAGGCTTGGTCGAAGAGTTGGCGAGGGAGGGCGTTGACCTGATTCTTGGGCATCGTGAACACGAAGTAGTATCTGCCGTCTCTGCCCAGCGTCAGCGTGCTGTTGTCCTCGCGAAACAGCGCCTTGCCCCTGATGCGGCGGGGCTTCTGGGTGATGTAGACGTTGCCGTCGCGGGCGCGAACAAATAAAATTTTGCTATTCCAGAAATATTTCGTATCTTTGCAGTTCGAAAATAGGAATATGGCAACGGCCTAAAAGCTGCTACAAATGAGCAAGAAATCTATACG
>CACYPU010000010.1 GCA_902776365.1 uncultured Bacteroidota bacterium
CGACCATTGGATGTCCACCCAGGACACCCTGATATGCACTGGCCTGGGTTTTAACCCGGCACAATGCTGGGGTCTTGCCCGGTATTTCCATTTCGACGACACCACGACGGTTTACGGCATCGCTGTCATGGTGGAAATAGACTGGATGGACACTCTTTACAGCGTTGACACCACCCTCGACCCGATTGCCGAAGACTTGCAGCTCTACGAGTACAGGATGGGATCGTTTGTGATGGCGACAAACGAACAGTTGCATGTCCATTTCCGCGACACCCTGCCGTCGTATTATCTTGATCTCACACAGGCTCAATTCAATTACCCGTATGGCAGCCCCATTCCGCCGCGTCCCGTCCATCCTGAGGGGATGATGACTTCTCTGGGGATTCATGTCAGCGGATTCCTCCCTGTCGCGAAATACCGTTCCTGTATGCCCGGACAGCTTCTGGCTAGCCGATGGAATCTGAGAAACGCACCGATGGATACCACCTGGAAAACCTTTTCCGCATATAGTGTCGGTCGGCTGTTCCTTTACCCCATCATCGCCCCACCCGACACCACGACGCCCCCCAACGACACCGTCATCAACCCCAACGACACCACGGTTAACCCGAACGATACCACCGGCGTGGGTCTCCGCGGGGCGGACCTCATCTACCGCTACACCTCGCTCCAGCCCAACCCCGCCACCGACCGCGTCCGCGTCCTCTCCTCCTTCGGCATCACCGCCATCGAGGCCTACGACCTCCGTGGCCGCCTCGTCTACACTAACTCCTGGCCCCGCGGCACCTACCTCCTCCGCATCCTCACCCCCGCCGGCCCCACCACCAAGAAGCTGCTCATCCAGTAGCCTGGGGAGTGCAGAGGAGTACAGGGGAGTGCTGAGGAGTGCAAGACAAATGAAGGACCAAATGTTAAATTTTAACATTTCAGCCACGGTCGAAAGCCGTGGCTTTTTTGTTTCCATCAGTTTTTCGGCTCAACCCCATTCAAAAAATTATATCATTGAAAATCAGTATTTTGCACAATCGATAAAAAGCAGATGCATAAAGATCTGTAAATCAGCATGAAGTAGGCTCTAGGTCTTACTCTACTCTTACTCTTCTCTTACTCCGCTCTTACCCCCCTATTACGATAGTAAGAGATGGGAAAAAGAGGGTAAGGGAAATGTTAAATTTTAACATTTCGCAAAGGTGAAAAAGAGAGGGGTCCCGCCGGATGGCGGGACCCCTCGATGGGTTGCATCAATGCACCGTGGCGTTGGCGTTATTTTTTCTTTGCCGTGGCTTTCTTGACGGTGGCTTTCTTGGCGGCGACGGCCTTTTTGACGGCGGCCTTCTTGACGGCCACTTTCTTCTTGACGGCTACAGCCTTGGTGGCGACGGCCTTCTTCACGGCAGTCTTCTTCACAGCGGCCTTCTTGGCCACGGTAGCGGGGGTTTTCTTGGCTGCGGCCTTCTTGGGGGCGGGTTTATTGTAGCGCTGGCAGTCCATGGGGGTGACGCAGGTGCCGGTGGCGCGGGCCACGAGGATGCGCTCCTCGAGGACCTCGGCGGCGCTGGCGCTGATTTCCGGGAGGGTGCGGATGACCTTGTAGGCCTCGAATTTCATCTTGCGGCTGGTGTTGCCGACGTGGGTGATTTCGCCGTAGGCCTCAATATAGTCGCCGGCATAGACGGGAGCCTTGAACTCCACCATGTCGTAGGCGCAGAAGAGACCTTCGTCGCCGTCCTGTTTGATTAAAAGTTCGGTAGCCACGTCACCGAAGAGGTGAACCATGTGGGCTCCGTCAACGAGATTTCCGCCGTAGTGGGCGTCTTTGGCGCTCATACGAACGCGAAGCATAGAAGTAACTGGCATATTTCTTAAAAGTTTAAAAGGTTTTAATGTTTAAAAGGTTTTAAAGGTGAGAGGCATAAAGGTTGTCAATCTATTTATCCAAAGTGTCCAAATACTTGATATGGTTATTTATGGCAGAGGAAATAATCTTGCACCCTGAGAGGAGGTCCTGATATTGTTCTTCGGAGCAATAATCGAGTTCCTTGCATAGATATATCATACTTCGTACTTCGGCACAGCTTCCTTTGGCTATGAAAAGGTATCTCTTGAAAGCTTGCGGGGAGCCATATTCGCTACCCTCGGCAATATTGTTCATTATCGATACTGCAGCACGTTGAATCTGGTCTCGAAAACCAAAATCTCTGTTATCCTGCATTAACTCATATATCTTTACCGTCAGTTTTTTTGCCAACGACCAAGATGTGAGTTCCTCAAAATAAGCCATACAATAAGGCTGTGACCTTTTTAACCCTTAAAACCTCTTTAACCTTTTTAACCCTTGATGATGTAGTCGACGAAGATGCCGGGGGTCTTGACGTTCTCGGGGGCGATGCTGCCGGTGGCGACAATTTCCTGCGGCTCGACGATGACGGTGTCGGCGGCGGTGGCCATCATGGGGCTGAAGTTCTGAGAGGTGCCCTTGTAGACGAGGTTGCCTTCTTCGTCGCTGATGTTGGCGCCAATGATGGCGACATCGGCATGGACGGGTTTCTCCAGAAGATACTCCTTGCCGTCGACGGTGACTTTCTGCTTGCCGTTCTCGACGACGGTGCCGAGGCCTGTCTGGGTGAGGACACCGCCGAGACCGGCGCCGGCGGCGCGGATTTGTTCGGCGAGGGTGCCCTGGGGCTGGAGGGTGACCTTGAGCTCGCCGGCGTTCATCTGGTCGATGGTGTTGTTATTGGTGCCGATATGGGTGGCGATGAGAGCCTTCACCTGATGGTTGGTGATGAGCTTGCCCACACCCACCTCGGGATAGGCGGTGTCGTTGCAGATAATGGTGAGATCCTTCACGTTGCGGGCCACGAGCTCGTCAATCAGGGCGATGGGATTACCCACACCCAAAAAACCTCCGACCATAACGGTCATGCCGTCGTGAATCTTGTCGGCGGCCTCTTTTACTGTGACAAATTTGTTCATGATATATACTATTTTGATACTTTTTACGTTATTAATTTCAAAATGCAAAAATACTAATTTTTTCTCATTCTGAAAAAAAAATTTGCACACATGACGAAATATGAGTATTTTTGCACCTGAAAATTAAGAACAAAAAGAATGATGAAAAAGCTGCTTTTTGCTCTTGGAATCACGCTGTTCGCCACTTTCGCCAGCGCCCAGGAGTATATAGAACCCGTCGAAAAATGGAAAGCCGCCGAGGTGTGGGGCAACAACTACCACGGCTGGTCGTTCCATCAGGATGTCAGCGTCGACTTCACCGTCGAAGGACAGGACGGCCGTTTCACCCCCACCGACGAGGAGATTGCCGAGACCGAGAACCTGCTGCAGAAACGCATCGCCTACGTCAACCGCGACCACTATAACCAGGAGGGCATGTGCCCCATCATAGACGAGCATATGCGCATGTACCGCCGCCAGTATGTGGGCTTCACCAACAACCGCGGCGACCACATTGTCTGGGTCAACGGCCTCTGGGACGACAACATGAGCGACGAACTGCTTGCCTCCGATGTCGTCCTGACGCGTGGCGGCTGCGGCCACTTCTGGCACCTCAAAGTCAACCTCGCCACCCGCAAGGTCTACGGCCTCGAGGTCAACGAGAGCGGCGACACCCAGATAGTACCGCGTGTCAAGAAACCGCAACCCCGCATCAGCAAGTCCAAAGGCCGCAACAAGAACCAGAGAATCCGCAAGACCGGCATTATCCACTCGCCCGAAGAGAAAATCTTTAACTAGTTAGGAGTTCGGGATTCGGAATTCAGAATATGGACAACCTGCTTAAGAAGTTTGTGAAGTTCGGCGTGGTGGGTGCCAGCGGTGCCGTTATCGACTTCGGGTTGACGGCTCTCTGCAAAGGCATCCTCGGCGTGCCGGAGCTGCTGGCCAACGCCATCGGTTTCACCGTTGCGGCCACAAGCAACTACTTCTTCAACCGGGTGTGGACGTGGAGAAGCACCTCCAAGGAGGTCGGCGTCGAATATGCCAAGTTCTTCATCGTCTCCCTCATCGGCCTGGGGCTCAACTCGCTCATCGTGTTCCTGCTGAAAGACATCAGCATCGTCCCGCGCTTTGTCGACACCACGCTCGACTGGGACTTCTGGGTGGCCAAGGTCATCGCCACCGCCATCGTGATGGTGTGGAACTTCCTGGCGAACAATTACTTCACCTTCCACAAAAAGAGACATTAACGCATTAACACATTATAATTATGGAAATCCTGTCCAATAGAATCCTCAATATGGCCGAGAGCGAGACTCTGGCCATGACCGCCAAGGCCCGCGAGCTGAAAGCCCAGGGCAAAGATGTCATCAGCCTCAGCATCGGCGAGCCCGACTTCAACACCCCCGAGGTGGTGAAGGAGGCTGCCAAGAAGGCCATCGACGACAACTTCACCCATTATCCTCCCGTGCCTGGCTATCAGGACCTGCGCGAAGCCATCAGTGCCAAATTCCTGCGCGACAACGGCCTGGAGTACAAGCCCGAGCAGATTGTCGTCAGCACCGGCGGCAAGCAGGCCCTCTACCAGGTGGTGCAGGTGCTGGTGAACCCCGGCGACGAGGTCATCATCCCCACCCCCTACTGGGTGAGCTACAAGGAGTTCGTCCGTCTGGCCGGCGGCACGCCCATCTATGTGAAGACCCAGCTGGAGAACGACTTCAAGGTCACTCCCGAGCAGCTCGAGGCCGCCATCACCCCGAAGACGAAGCTCATCATGTTCTCCTCGCCTTCGAATCCCACGGGCATGCTCTACACCAAGGAAGAGCTGAAGGGCATCGCCGAGGTGGTGGCACGTCATGAGAACCTCTTCGTCGTCTCCGACGAAATCTACGAGCACATCAACTTCGTGGGCAAGCACCAGAGCATCGCCCAGTTCCCCGAGGTGAAGGAGCGTGTCATCACCGTCAACGGTGTCGCCAAGGGCTTCGCCATGACGGGCTGGCGTATCGGCTTCATCGGAGCGCCCCTCGTCATCGCCAAGGCCTGCAACAAGCTGCAGGGCCAGGTGACCAGTGCCACCTGCTCCATCGCCCAGAAGGCCACCGTCCGCGCCATGCTCATGGACCCCACGACCTCGAAGGACATCATCGACATGCGCAACATCTTCCAGATGCGCCGCGACATGGTCTACAAGCTGCTGTGCGACATCCCCGGCCTCAAGGTGCGTATGCCGCAGGGTGCCTTCTATTTCTTCCCCGACTGCAGTTCCTACTATGGCAAGAGCTACAACGGCACGAAGATTGAGAACAGCACCGATATGGCTTTCTACCTGCTGAATGAAGCCGGCGTGGCCACCGTCATGGGCTCCGCCTTCGGCGACGACAGCTGCATCCGCCTGAGCTACGCCACCAGCGAGGACCTCCTCCGCGAAGCCCTCCGCCGCATGAAAGAGGCGCTGGCCAAACTGCAGTAAAAAAGCTGTTTCCATAATAAAGAAAAGGCCTCCCCTCGGGGAGGCTTTTTCGATAGGCCTTTTCATACGCTTTTAATCGGCCTCGTAGATGAGCAGCTGGCCTTCGGCCCAGATGAAGAGCAGCGGGTCTTTGTCGCCGGGCTTGGAAATCCAGCAGCCGCCGTTCTCGGGATCGATGACCATGTTGCAGTACTTGCGGTTGATTTTCTGTTCCGCCAGCAGGTGGTCGTTGTTGTCGTAGACCTGCAGGTAGGTGTCGCCGCCGTCGCGGACGATGGCATACATGATGTCGCCGCTGATGCCGTAGGTGACGATGTCCACATTGTAGGTGTTGCGCACGTAGTCGCGCACGACGACGACATCGGTCACATGGTAGTCATACCAGTAGCTGTGGCAGTAGTGCCAGAATCCGGGCCAGTACCAGGCACGCGGGGCGATGGGGTCCCAGTAGATGGGGTGGCAGTGGACCATATAGCCGTGCCAGGGGTGGTAGAAGTAGGGTGCGGGGTGGATGGGACGGTGGCTGGGAGGCAGGGCACCCGGGTGACCGGGGCGGGCATAGCCAGTGCCGGCGCCGCCATGATGGCCGGGGTTGCCGGGGGTGTTGTGTACCGCGGTGCCATGCGAGCTCGTCGAGGGGGCTCCGGCGCCGCGGGTGCCGGCAGGAGCGCCGGCAGGGCCACCAGCGCGGGTGCCGGCGGGGGCACCGGCATGGCTGCCGCCACGGGTGCCAGCGGGGGCACCGGCATGGCTGCCGCGGGTACCGGCAGGGGCACTGGCATGGCTGCCGCGGGTACCGGCAGGGGCACTGGCATGGCTGCCGCGGGTGCCGGCGGGGGTGCCGCTGTAAGAGCCGCGGGCAGGCGCCGGGGCGCTGGCATTGCTGCGGCTGGGGGCGCTGGCACTGGGTCGGCTGGGACTGCTGGGACTGCTGGAATAGCTGGAACGGCTAGAGCTACTGGGGGCGCTAGAGCGGCTGGGGGCGCTGTAGCTGCCGGTGCTGCGGCTCGAAGAGCCACCGCCGTAGCTGCCACGGCTGCTGCTCATCGAGGAGCTGTGACCGCCGCCACCACGGCTGCCGCCGCCACCGCCGCGGCCGCCTCTCTGGGCCAGCGCCGGCGTGAAACTCAGGGCCAAGCCCACCATTGCGATTGCTATCAAACTTCTGGTTTTCATATTATTACTCCTTTCTTATTTTATTGATTTTCTATTCGTTAACCATTTATCGTTAACCATTTACCGTTACTTTTTCTGCTGCAAAAATACAACCAAAATCTGAGGAAAAATCCCGAAAGAAAAAATATTTTTCCTTTTTGATGATTCTTCTATTAAAAGAAAACCCCTACGGGGTATGTCCATAAGGGTTGTTCTTTACGCCGTAGGCGTTTTCTATTCATAGATAATCCCTAGCGGGATAGTTTATTATCCGACGTTGCAGCCGGGGGTGACCGTGTCGCTGGGTGTCAGCAGCACCAGGCGGCCGTCCTTGTCCTCGGCGCTGAGTATCATGCCCTGGCTCTCGACGCCTTTGAGCTTGCGGGGCGGGAAGTTGGCGATGAAGCACACCTGCTTGCCCACCAGCTTCTCGGGCTCGGGGTAGAACTTGGCGATGCCGCTGACGATGGTCCTCGTACCCATACCGTCCTCTATCTTGAATTGGAGGAGCTTGTCGGCCTTGGGGACCTTTTGGCATTCGAGGATGGTACCCACACGGATGTCCATCTTGCCGAAGTCGTCGATGGTCACCGGCGCCTTCACCTCGGCGGGCTTCCAGGCGTTGAGTTCGTTCTGTGCCTTGGTGGCCTGCAGCTTGTCGACCTGGGCCTGGATGGCCTCGTCGCTGATTTGCTCGAAGAGGAGCTCGGGGGTGCCGATGGTGTGGCCCTCCATGAGGAGGTCGGCGCGGCCGGCGTCCTGCCAACCCTTGGCGGGGAGGTTGAGCATGAGGTGCAGTTTGTCGGCCGTGAAGGGCAGGAAGGGGGCGCAGAGGACGGCGAGGTTGGCGCAGATCTGCAGCGAGAGGTTCATCACCGTGGCGGTGCGCTCGGGGTCGCTCTTGATGAGCTTCCAGGGCTCGGTGTCGGTGAGGTATTTGTTGCCCAGACGGGCGAGGTTCATCATCTCGGCGAGGGCCTCGCGGAAGCGGTAGGTCTCGATGCTGCGGCCTATGCGTTCGGGGAAGGTCGCTAACTCCTTGACAATCTCTTCGTCCTGTGCTGATAAATTGCCCAGTGCGGGCACGTGGCCGCCGTAGAACTTGTGGGTGAGGACGAGGGTGCGGTTGACGAAGTTGCCCAAGATGGCCACCAGCTCGGAGTTGTTTTTCAGCTGGAAGTCCTTCCAGGTGAAGTCGTTGTCCTTGGTCTCGGGGGCATTGGAGCAGAGGGTGTAGCGCAGCACGTCCTGCTTGCCGGGGAAATCCTTGAGGTACTCGTGCAGCCAGACGGCCCAGTTGCGCGAGGTGCTGATTTTGTCGCCCTCGAGGTTGAGGAACTCGTTGGCGGGGACGTTGGCGGGGAGGATATAGCTGCCATCGGCGTGGAGCATCGAGGGGAAGATGATGCAGTGGAAGACGATATTGTCCTTACCGATGAAGTGCACGAGCTTGGTGTCCTGGTCTTTCCACCATTTCTGCCAGTCGTCGCCCTTGAGTTGCTTGGTGAAGGAGATATATCCGATGGGGGCGTCGAACCAGACATAGAGCACCTTGCCGTCGGTACCTTCGAGGGGCACCTTGACGCCCCAGTCGAGGTCGCGCGTGACGGCGCGGGGCTGCAGTCCGGCGTCGATCCATGACTTGCACTGGCCGTAGACATTGGTCTTCCAGTCGCCCTTGTGGCCTTCGAGAATCCACTCGCGCAGCCAGGGCTCGTCCTGGTCCAGCGGGAGGAACCAGTGCTTGGTGTCCTTGAGCACGGGCTTGGAGCCGCTGAGGGCGGACTTGGGGTTGATGAGGTCGGTGGCGTTGAGGGAGGTGCCGCAGGCTTCGCACTGGTCGCCATAGGCGTGCTCGTTGCCGCAGTGGGGGCAAGTGCCGGTGATGTAGCGGTCGGCCAGGAAGCAGCCCGCCTCCTCGTCATAGTACTGCTGTGACACCTTCTCGATGAACTTGCCTTCCTCGTAGAGCTTCTTAAAGTAGGCCGCGGCGGTCTCGTGGTGTTCCTTGCTGGAGGTGCGGCTGTAGATATCGAACGAGATGCCCAGTTCGGCGAAGGAGTCCTTGATAATCTTGTGGTAGCGGTCCACGATGTCCTGTGGTGTGCAGCCCTCGCGGCGGGCCTTGATGGTGATGGGCACGCCGTGCTCGTCGCTGCCGCCAATGAACATCACCTGCTCGCCCTGGGCGCGGAGGTAGCGCACATAGACGTCGGCGGGCACATAGACGCCGGCCAGGTGGCCGATATGCACGGGGCCGTTGGCATAAGGCAGTGCCGAAGTGACGGTGTAACGGCGGTATTTCTTGTCTTTGTCGGTGTAAACCATTGTGATTGTGTTAATGTGTTAATTCGTTAATGTGTTAGTGGCTTGCGCAAGCATCACTCACGCATTTACACATTCCCACATTTACGCACCGGCGGCGGCGAGGATGTTGTACCAAGAGAAGAGCTTCTTCATGTCGGAGGTGTGGACGCGCTCGCGGTCGTAGTCGGGGAGCACGGCGGCCAACAGGTCGGCCAGTTCCTTGCCGTCGGCCTTCTTGGGTTCAAAGGCGGTGGCTTTGCCGTCGAGGTGCTTGTAGATGGCCTGCATCACCTCCTCCAGCGGACGCTCGTCGCTGTCGGTGAAAAGGCGAATCTCGCCCAACGAACTGATTCTATCGTTCTTGAAGACGGGGTACTTCTGACCCGTCACAAGGTTCTTCACGATAGCGCCGCCCTTGGTCTGCGACACCAGTTCACTCAGATCCGGTTTGCCGGAAATCACTAAGATGTTTGTCAAATCCATTTTAAAAAGTTCAAAAGTTTAAAAGTTCAAAAAAGTTTAAAAGGTTGAATTTAGATAACGTGACGGCGGGGGTTTTATTGTTTCTGCCAGCGAAATAATTTTCGTATAATTATTCGCTATATCTGATTTATTTCAGCGGTGCTCATCACCCTTTCAGGGGTCGCCGACAAAAGCTAATTTGCCGTGTGGTAGCGGCGGAGGCCGTCGATGGGGTCGGCCAGCACCATTACGAGCTCGAGTCCTTTGTCTTTGACCACGGTGTCGAGCAGGGGCTTGATGCGTGCCGCGAAGCCTCCCACAAGATACAGCCTGTCGCAGAACGACAACTTCTGCAGCCCTTCGAGCTGGTAGCTGTACCATTCGTAGAGGCTGATGAGTATCTCCGACGCACAATAGTCATCGGAGATATGCTCCACGGCAAACTTCGCCAGCGATGCCAGGAAGCGGTTGGCGTTGGGCCGATGGTAGACAGCCTCCAGGAACTCCTCCTTCGACTGAGGGTAAGCCTCATGGAACCTGCCACTTATGTTCCTCGGCATGAGTCCCGCAAGGTAGTCCTGCAGCAGGCGGCGTCCCACATGGTTCGCCGACCCGTGGTCGCCGAGGACATAGCCGGTGCTGACGGCCTGAAGGGCTATCCTGTCGCCGTCATAGTAGCAGGCGTTGCTGCCAGTGCCGAGGATGCCCACGAGTCCATTGTCCTTTCCGCACACGGCGCGGCAGGCTCCCAGCATGTCGGTCTCCACATGCACCATGCTGGTTCCAAAGGCTTTAAACAGCAGTGCCTTCACCCGCTCCCTTTGTTCCTCGCTGCCGCAGCCGGCGCCGTAGAAATAAATTGAGAATTGAAAATTGAGAATTGAAAATTTCTGGCGGACGAGAGAGCAGGCGGCGAGGAACTGCTCGTCGCTGGTGAAATGGGGGTTGAGGCCTTCGGTAACTACCTTGTTACCAGACTCCACCTCCATCCATGTGGTCTTCGTGCTCCCGCTGTCGGCGATTAAAGTCATATTCTTTTCTTTGAAGGAGTGCTAGGAGTGCCAAGGAGTGCAAGACAATTGTTTCTGTAGTGCCATTGTCCCCGCACTCCCTTGCACTACTGCACTTCCCTTGCACTCCCCAATAGTTAGATGATTCCAATAATCTCATTGATATCCTTGATTCCATGGCGGTTGCAGTAGTCTTCGAGGCCGTCGATGATTTTCATCGTGATGGCGGGGTCGATGAAGTTGGCTGTGCCCACCTGGATGGCTTTGGCGCCGGCCATGAGGAACTCCAGGGCGTCATTGGCCGAGGCGATGCCGCCGAGGCCGATGACGGGAATCTGCACGGCATGAGCCACCTGCCACACCATGCGCACCGCCACGGGCTTCACGGCGGGGCCGCTGAGGCCGCCGGTGATGGTGCTGAGGTAGGGGCGCCGCTTCTCCACGTCGATGGCCATGCCCAGCATGGTGTTGATGAGCGACACGCTGTCGGCACCGGCAGCCTCCACGGCCTTGGCGATGTCGACGATGCTGGTGACATTGGGTGTGAGCTTCACTATCAGTGTCTTATGGTACACCTTGCGCACCTCGCTGACCACCTGCGCCGCCATGTCGGGGTTGGTGCCGAAGCCCATGCCGCCCTTCTTGACGTTGGGACAGCTGATATTCAGCTCGATGGCGGGAATCTTCTCCAGCTCATCGATTTGCGACGCCACGTCGCAGTACTCCTCGATGCTCGAGCCGCTGACGTTGACGATGATATTGGTGTCTAAGTGCTTGATTCTATGATACACCTCGTGGCAGAACTTCTCCACGCCGCCGTTCTGGAGGCCCACGGCGTTGAGCATCCCCGAGGGGGTCTCCGCCATGCGGGGGTAGGGGTTGCCCTCGCGGTGGGAGCCGGTGGTGCCCTTGACGATGAAGCCGCCCAGACGCTCGAGGTCCACGAAGTCGGCGAACTCCTCGCCATAGCCGAAGGTGCCGCTGGCGGTCATCACGGGATTCTTAAGACTGAGATTATGAATTTTGACGGATAACATAGTTCTAATGTGTTAATGTGTTATTTCGTTAATGTGTTAGTGGCTTGCGCAAGCATCACTTACGCATTTACGCATTTTCATACCATTTACGCATTGTGCTGATGTCGAAGACGGGGCCGTCCTTGCAGACGCAGCGGTGACCTTGGTTGGTGTCGGTGACGCAGCAGAGGCAGGCGCCGACGCCGCAGGCCATCATGTTCTCCAGGCTCACCTCGCAGCGTATGCCGCGCTGGGCGGCGCTGCGGGCCACGGCCTTCATCATCGGCGTGGGGCCACAGGTGTAGATCATGTCGTAGCGCTCGCTGAAAGCGGGATGCTCCACCACCAGTCCTTTGTGGCCCAGCGAGCCGTCGTCGGTGGCGATGCAGAGGCGTCCGAAAGGCTGGAACTCGTCGCGCACGGGGATGAGCTCCGCCGTGCGGCCTCCCAGCAGGATGGTGCAGTCCACGCCCTTCGCTTTCAGCACCTTGGAGAGGTGCAGCAGCGGTGCGATGCCCGCTCCGCCACCCACCAGGAGAGTGGAAAGTGGGGAGTGGGGAGTGGGAAGTGGGAGACTGAAGCCATGGCCGAGGGGATAGACCATATTGAGCCTGTCGCCGGGCTGCAGTGCGGCGAGGCGGCGGGTGCCGTTGCCCACAATCTGGATGAGCAGGGTCATGGTACCGTGTTGCTCATCCACGTCGTGCACGGAGATGGGGCGTCGCAGCATCACCTGGCGCGAGCCCTCCACCAGCACCTCCACGAACTGTCCCGGCGCCACGGGCTGCATCTTCCCGCCGTGCTCCAGCACCAGCGAGAAGTAGCGGCTGCCCAGCTGCCGACGCTCTAACACCTTGAAATCGTGTATCTCTTTCATACTTCTTCGTACAATAATTACGCTGCAAATATACGAAGAAAAATGAAAAATTATCCCATTGAGGATCGAGAATCGGACGCATTAACAAACATTAACAATTCACGGTTCACGGTTCACCACATGTGTCGAGAATCATGTATACAATTGATAATGAAAGTGTAGCAAAAATAGCGATGGGGTATTTGGGGGCTTGTTAGTGCCTAGTTGATACCTACCTGAAGCGTTTACGGCGAACCTATTTGATGTAAAAGTGCAGTAAACGTAGACAGGGTAAGGGTTTGTGGGGAGAGCGGTCGGGAAAGAGAGGCCGTTCGCCTTCATTTGTCCTGCCCCCCTAAATGGGCAAAAAGAGGAATTGGGTGGTGCATTTTTAAGAATTTTTATGATTTCGACGGTGGAATGGTTTTTCTGTGGGCATATATATATATATATAGCCACTTTTGGGGCCAAAAAGGACATTTGGGGTGTTTTTTTAACATTTGGAGCCTCCCCGGCACTCCTTCCGGCTAGCGGCGGTGGAAGAGGCGGGAGAAGAACTTGCGCCAGGAGGAGCCGTCGAAGAAGGAGGAGTCGGTGGTGGCCTGGAGGGTGAGGAGGATGCCGATGGGGAGCATGACGAAGGAGGAAATCCACATGCCTTCGGGGCCGAGGGCAGACTCGCGGACGGCTTTCTCGGCAATCATGCCTACAACATAGTAGAGCACGAAGAAGCCCACAGAGGCCACCAGGGGGAGACCGAGGCCGCCCTTGCGGACGATGGAGCCGAAGGGGGCGCCGATGAGGAAGAGGAGCAGGCAGGCCACGGAGAGGGTGAACTTGCGGTGCCACTCGATGTAATGACGGTTGATGTACTCGCGCTCGCCGGCGAAGGTGTCGGCATACATCTGTGCCTCACGCGAGGCATTGATGGCGAGGGTGTGGGCATGGTTGTAGGCGCGAGCACGGTCGGAAGGAGAGAGGGTGGAGAGTGGGGCTAACACGTCAGCATATTTTTCACCTTTCGCTCTTGCCCTTTCGCCCGACTGCTGCCAGGCGCGCAAAGGAGTCACCATGATGTTGCGGTAGTTGTGGTATTTCTCGTTGAGGGAGCTGTCGAGGCGGGCCACGGCGGTGTCGAGCTGGTAGATGTTCATCATGGTGTAGCTGCCCTTGAATTCGCCCTCGACGGTGCGGTTGAAGGCGAAGGAGGAGATGTCGATATTGATAGACTGCTCGGTGAAGCCCACGGTGGTGAAGGGGCGTCGCTGGAAGTTCTTGCCGTCGGAGAGTTCGGAGTAGGAGTAGCCGTCGTAGAGGGTGAAGCGCAGGAAGCGGTTGTCGGAGGAGGCCTGCATGTTGCCGCGGCGTGCCACGATGACATTGATTTGGTTGTTGCCGCGGGTGTGGTCGTAGATAATCACGTCGCGCAGTTCGCGGCCGTCCCTGCCTTTCTCGCCGACACGGATGACATAGCCCTCGAGTTCCTTGTAGTATTCGCCGGGGCGTATGTTGATGGCGGGTTTCTTGCGTGTGATGTCGTAGAGGGTGACGCGGTATTTGAGCATGGCCGTGGGCATGACGTTGTTGGCGAAGTAGAAGGCCACGCCGGTGAGCAGCAGGGCCACGAGGGCCATGGGCATCATGGCGCGGCGCACGGAGATGCCGCCGGCCTTCATGGCCACGAGCTCGTATTTCTCGCCGAAGTTGCCCATGGTCATGATGGAGGCGAAGAGCACGGCAATGGGCAGAGCCATAGGGACGAAGGTGGCGGAGGCGTAGAGCAGCAACTCGACGATGACGCTGAACTCAAGGCCTTTGCCCACGAGGTCGTCGACATACTTCCAGACGAACTGCATGAGCAGCACCAGCACCGCCAGGGAGAAGGTGAGGAGGAGTGGCCCAATGAACGAGCGGAGGATGAGACGATCGATTTTCTTCATGACTAAAGGTTTAAGGGGTTTAAGGGGTTTTAAAGATTTAAAAGGTGACAGGTCGTTGGATAGACCTTTTTAACCTTTTAAGCGAAGCGACCCTTTTCAACCCTTTCATCTTAGAAGTATTGTGACAGCCAGCGCCAGATGTCGTTGCCGTTGGCAAAGACCATCAAAGCCAGGAGGAGGAACATGCCGACATTCTGGGCGTAGGAGAGGAACTTGTCGGAGGGTTTCTTGCGGGTGATTATCTCCCAGAGGGTGAAGAGGATATGTCCTCCGTCGAGTCCGGGGATGGGGATGATGTTCATGAAAGCGAGGATGAGTGCGAGGAGTGCCGTGAGGGTCCAGAAGGCCTGCCAGCTCCAGTGGTCGGGGAAGAGGCTGGCCATAGCGCCGAAGCCGCCGAGGTTCTGGAATCCGCCGGGTTCGAAGAGCAGCTTGAGGGAGGAGACATAGGTGACGAGGGTCTCCCAGCCCTGGCTGATGCCTGCGGGGAAGGCCTCGAGGAAGCCGTATTCGATGTGGATATAGTCGAAGTAGTCCTCGCCCGATTTATTGTAGACGCCCATGCGTCCATTGGAGGGGACCTCCATTGTGACCTGACGCTGCTCGCCGTTGCGGTAGAAGACCACGGAGACTTTCTTGTCGGCATTGGCCTTGAGGGTCTCTACCACCTGGTGGTGGTAGATGGTGGGTTTGCCGGCAATACTCACCACGCTGTCGCCTTTCTGCAGGCCTGCTTTCTCGGCCGCCGAGCCTGTGACGAAGTCTTTGACGACAAAGGGCACCTGCGGTTCCATGGCATACTTGGCCTGCCGCCTGCTGATGTTTTCGCGGAGATGGCCGCTGAGGGTGAAGTTCACCAGCGAATCGTTGCGGAGGACGGTGACGCTGTGTGGGTTGCCCAGCACCAGCTCGTTGATGGCGCTGTCGGACTGGGTGTATTCGCGTCCGTCGATAGCATAGAGGATATCGCCGTCCTGGAAGCCTTCTTTCTGCAGCACCTCGTGGAAGTGGTAGCCATAGGTGGCGTTGCGGAGGGGCAGCTCGTTCTTGCCCCAGAAGAAGAGTATCAGGCCATAAAGCAGGAGGGCGGAGATGAAGTTGACCAGCACACCGCCGCTGATGATGCAGAGGCGCTGCCAGGCGGGCTTGGTGCGATACTCCCAGGGTTGGGGCTCTTTCTCGAGGTCTTCCTCCTTCTTGGTCTCGTCGATCATGCCGGCGATGTCGCAGTAGCCGCCCAGCGGTATCCATCCGAGGCCCCACAGGGTATTGTCCTGGTCTTCGGGGCGCAGGTTCTTCTCGTTCCATGAGTCGGGGGTTTTGGCGTTGAACCAGAGGAAGTGCCACTTGCCGTCGAACTTCTTGGCTTTGAGGATGGAGAACTTCCAGTTAAAAAAGATGTAGTACCTGCGCACGCGCGTGTGGAACAGTTTGGCGAAAGCCAGGTGGCCCAGTTCGTGGGTGGCCACGAGGATGCTGAGGCTGAGGAGTAGAGCTATCCAGTTCATGAGTAATGTTTAAAGGTTAACGGTTAAAGGTTAACGGTTAAAAGGTTTTCAGTTGATTTAATTTGATTTAGCGATTAATGATTCACGGATGTTGTTGTCGGTTTCAAAGAGATCGTCGAGGGTGGGGTTGGGGATGAAGTGGGCTGACTGCATGGCGGTCTCGACGACGTCGGCGATGTCGAGGAAGCCTATCTTGCCGTCGAGGAAGCGCTGCACGGCCACCTCGTTGGCGGCGTTCATCACGCAGGGGAGGTTGCCGCCGCGACGGATGGCGCGGTAGGCCAGGTCGAGGCAGCGGAAAGTCTGGCGGTCGGGGCGCTCAAAGGTGAGGCTAGGGTAGTTGGCGAAGTCGAGGCGCGGGAGGTGACTCTCGATGCGCTCGGGGAAGGAGAATGCATACTGGATGGGGGTCTCCATGGTGGGGACGCCGAGCTGTGCTTTGACGCTGCCGTCGCGGAACTGCACCATGGAGTGCACCACGGACTGGGGGTGCACCAGCACCTCGATGTCGTCGGCATCGACACTGAAGAGCCATTTGGCTTCGATGACCTCGAGGCCTTTGTTCATCAGCGTGGCGCTGTCGATGGTCACCTTGCGTCCCATGCTCCAGTTGGGGTGATGGAGTGCCTGCTCGAGGGTGACCGTGGCCAGCTGCGCGCGTGAGAATCCGCGGAAGGGGCCGCCGCTGGCGGTGAGGAGGATTTTGTCCACCCCGCTGCTTTCGCCCACCAGGCACTGGAAGATGGCCGAATGCTCGCTGTCGACCGGCAGGATGGGCACACGGTGGCGTAGGGCAGCGGCGGTGACGATGCTGCCGGCCACCACCATGGTCTCCTTATTGGCCAGAGCCACGGGCTTGCCCTGCTCGATGGCACGCAGCGTGGGTCGCAAGCCTGCGAAGCCCACGATGGCTGCCAGCACCATGTCGATGCTCTCCATCTCCATGAGGTCGACCATCGAGGAAGTGCCGGCGAAGACCTTGATTCCCTGAGGGTCGAGGGCGTCCTTGACGGCCTGGTACTTCGTCTCGTCGGCGATGACGACGGCATTAGGGTCGAACTCCAAGGCCTGCTGCACCAGGAGGTCGGCATTGCTGCCGGCACAGAGCACCTCGACAGCGAAGAGGTCGCGATGACGCCGGATGACATTGAGTGCCTGCGTCCCTATCGACCCTGTCGACCCCAGTATGGCGATTCTTTTCTTATCCTGATTCATCTCTTCGTTTGCACTTCAAAAAGATATATACTCTTCCGGATTCACCGGCAGACCGTTGACCCACAGTTCAAAGTGGAGGTGTGGCGAGAGGTCGCTCTTGTCGGGAGTGGTCACGTAGGCGATAGGCTCGCCGGCCCGCACCACGTCGCCCCGATGCTTCAGGACGACACCATTGTCGCGGTAGATGCTGACGACATTGCCTGGGTGCTGGATGGCGATGACATAGCCCGCGTCGGCCGTGAAGTTGTCGCTAATCACCGTGCCGTTGTAAGCGGCATAGACCGTCTGCCCCGGGGTCGCCGCGATGTCGATACCCATGTGCTCCTTCCCCCGCTCGAAGGGACGTTCAATCTTGCCCTTCAGGGGTGCGAAGAAAAGATGCGACACGGCGGTGGCGTTCTCGCTGGCGGCCGACGGCGTGCCTCCGGAGAAGCCCTTCACCTGGTAGCGACTGTCCTCACGTTCCACTTCGGCACGCAGGAGGCTGTCCTCGGCCGAATGGCGGTAGATTTTCGACAGCTGCGAGAGGGTGGCCGTAGAATCCTGGATGAGGGTGTCGAACTCGCCCCCAGGGGTTTCTCCGCGCAAGACGGCCTGCAAGGTGCCAATCATCCACTCCTGCTGCTCCAACTGGGCCTCCAAGGAGTCGATTTGGCGGGCATTGGCATAGCTCTGTTCCACCATCTGTGTGTTGGTGTAGCCGGGAATCCATTCGCGCATCGGCGTGAAAGCGATGAGGACGGTGGTGATGAGCACCAGAACGATGATGGAGATGCCGACGGTGACAAAAAGATTGGTGCCCGACAGCTGGAAGGAAAACTTCTCCTTGAAGGTATCGGTGTCCATCACCACAAAGCGATGCTTGTGCTTGATGACATCTTTTACAGGCTTGCTTTTCAGCTTTGCCCACCAATCTTTTATCTTCATATTATTAATAGGGTTCACGGTTTAAAGATTAAGGTTTAAGGCAGTCCGGATGCGGTAGCTCCATCACACCTTAAACCTTAAACTCTAGACCCAAGAGCTGTCTGCTAGTACATCAAGTCGCGATGGTCTTCCATTTTGGCGTTGGCTCTGAGCCACCAGAAAATCATGCGGTCCATGGGCAGGTAGCGGCCACGCTGCACGCGGCCAATCATGCTACGGGTGTTGTATTCCTGTCCGAGACGGAGCTGCTCGGGGTCGACTTTCTGCATCTCAAATCTGTTGTTGACCTGCACGAAGTAGGCACCGCGGGCGCCGCGGATGGGGCCTATCAGGCCGTTGCTCTTCGACACCGAAGCCACAGACTGTACGCGGGGTTCCATGCCGAAACCACCGAAATGGTCGGCGAAGAGGCTGATGCTGTCGAGGACCACCACCGAGTCGTTGAGGCTGACGGCCACATCCTGGATGTTCTTGCAGCTTTGGGCCAGCTTCTCGGCACGGGCCATCTGGATTTCGATGCGTTTCTCCATGCGCACCAGCTGCTCAAAGTTGAAGCTCGGGTTGGAACGCACCTGTGCGAGGGTGTAGTAGCCTTTCTGGAACACGTCCTTCAGCATCACCACGGCGTAGACATTGTCGAAAGAAGCCACCACGCTGTTCACCTGGCCCACCTCGGTGTTCTCGTCGAAGGCCCATTTCACCACGTCACGGGCGTTGTCGAGGTTATTCAGGCGGTCGTCCATCAGACGCACATAGGCCGTCATCACCTGCATGTTCTGCTTGCGGGCATTCTCCTCGAAGGTCTTGTCGTTGCGGCTCTCGGAGAGGAACTTGTTGGCAGCGCTCTCGATCTGGCTGATGGTCTCCTTAGAAGGTCTGATTTCCTGAGCAATCAGAGCCAGACGGTATTTCTTCACGGGGGCAGTCTTGTCGGTCACCTTGACGATAGCATAGCCAAGTTCGTCGGGGAGGGCGAAGCGGAACTGGCCTCCCTGGGGAGTGGCGACAATACGTTCGTTAATGCCCTTGAAGAAGGTCACACCCTGGGCACGGAAAATCTGTTCGAAGATGCTGTTATAGACGAGGTCGAAAGTACCCTCTTCCTGCCATCTGATATCACCCAGCGAGTCGGGAGTCATATTGATTTTGATGTCGCAGTAGTTGGCCACGGCGCTGTCGAAGGAGAGACGGCCGGCGTTGAGTTCGGTCAGGAGGCTGTCGGACAGGACATCGGCACGGGCGCTGTCGCGCTGGAAGCTGGAGCTGAGCTTGTCGCTGAAGACGAACATCACACGGGTGCGGATGCTGTCAGGACGGTTCTCGATGTTCATCACACGGCCCATGAACCACTTGTCGCCAATCTGCATGGGCTCAATCTCGGTACCCACCGCCGAGGCTTCCACTTTCTCGCGGAAAATCTCGGGGTAATAGGAGGCGCTGTGATAGAGGCTGTCGTAGGCAAATTCCTTGATGGTCTCAGATTTGACCACGCGGGCGAGGCGCTTGGAGCTGTCGGGAGTGGCCTGGAGTCTGCCCCAAGCCGACATGGCGCTGTCCTGTGCGGCGGCGAAGTCGGTGGCACTGGGGGCGATGGCGAAGGTGACATATTCGAGCATGCGGATTTCCTCGCTCATGTTGCGGTATTCCTCCTTGTGCTCATCGTAATACTTCTGGTAGTCGGCGTCGGTGAGCTGAATCTCATTGTCGGCCACGCGGTCATAGGGCATCGACACCACGCTGACGTTGACACCCTTGGAGCCGTATTCGGCAATCTGCTTGGCGATGGGTGCCGGCATGTAGAAGCCCGAATAGACGAGGGTGGCATACTTCTGACGGAGACGGTCGGTGGTTATCGACCTCTTGGTCTCATCCCAATAGCTCTGGTTCAGGGCGTCCATCTTGTTGTAGTTCTTCAGCTGGGCGGCCATGAGGGCACGGTTGTACTGGCCAGTGGAATCGCGCAGCTGCGGATTCTGCATGAAGAAGGGATGGATGAACGTACCTGTGTACATGTCGTTGACCTCGGCTTCCGAAATGTCGAGACCCAACTTCTTCAACTGCTCGCCAATCACAATCTCGTCCACAAAGTTGGCCCACAGCGAGTCGCGGAGCGCCTTTTCCGTATCGGAGTTGAAAGTCAGGCTGGGATCCTGGGCAAAGAATCTGATTTTGGCCTCTTCCTGGTCAATCATGTCGGCAAACTGCATGCGGTCGAGCGAAACACCGTCAACCTCAGCAATGACATTCTTGTCCGATTTGAACCAATTCAGCACACTATCGTTACCCGTAACGATAAAAATCACAATAGCAAGACCCACGACGGTCACTGCTATTCCGGAATGCTTTCTGATACTACCAATAATTCCCATTTTTCGTTTAGTTTGTTTTTAGTGCACAAAGTGCTTTTTGTTATTAATTTTTTATTATTATTTTCTTAAATTAAGGGTGCAAAAGTACAAAGAAAAACGCGTGTGGAAAAATTTTTTTTATCACTTGTCACCGTTTTAGGATACAATATACATGGAATCAGTGAAATAAAAATTGAAAATTGAAAAATGAAAAATGAAAAAAAATGAAAAATGAAAAATGAAAAATGAAAAAATGAAACAAAAAAATAGTTAATTTCGACACTCAAAAGTCGAACGAGAACGGCAGTAGCGATGCCACGCTCTCGAATATCCTCAGCCGGCCTCCGTCGAGGTAGCAGAGGACCCGCATCGGATGCCCCTGTCGCTGCTCATACTCCGACAGCACCTGACGGCAGGCTCCGCAGGGCATGGCCTCACAGAGTGTCCCTTCGGCATTGCGTCCCACGATGGCAAGCGTCTCGTAATCACGACACTCGGGATGCTGCGCCGAAGCCGAGAAGATGGCCGTGCGCTCCGCACAGAGTCCTGAAGGATAGGCCACATTCTCCTGGTTGCTGCCGACGACCACCGTGCCGTTCCCCAACCGCAACGCCGCTCCCACATGAAAACCCGAATAGGGGGCATACGCTCCTTCGGCGGCCTCCACGGCGCACTGCATCAACCTGCGGTCTTTCTCCTCAAGTTCGGCCAGAGACTGAAATTCTTGATAATTGATAACATGTACTTTATCCATATCTTTCATTACTTTTCGAACTGCAAAAATAAACAATTTTCTACAATAATACCATGAAAGAATCGTTATCTTTTTCGATATGCCGGACAAACGGACATACATAGCCATCGACCTCAAGTCGTTCTACGCCTCGGTGGAGTGTGTGGAGCGTGGGCTTGACCCACTGACTACCAACCTGGTAGTGGCTGACAAAAGCCGCACCGAGAAGACCATCTGCCTGGCCGTAACCCCCTCGCTGAAGCAGTATGGCATCGGAGGTCGCGCAAGGCTGTTCGAGGTGGTACAACGGGTGCGGCAGGTGAACAATGAGCGTCGCAAGCTGGCCCCTTACTGGCAGTTCAACGGCGAGTCGGCCGACGACAACGAGCTGAAAGCCAACCCCGAGCTGGCCGTCACCTACCATGTGGCACCACCTCGCATGGCTTACTATATCGACTACAGCGCCCGCATCTTCAGCATCTACATGAAGTATGTGGCACCCGAGGACATCCACGTCTATTCCGTCGATGAGGTGTTCATCGACGCCACCAACTACCTGAAACTATACAAGATAACCGCCCACGAACTGGCTCGTCGCATGATAGGCCATGTGCTGCGCGAGACGGGCATCACCGCCACCGCCGGCATCGGCCCCAACCTCTACCTCTGCAAGGTGGCTATGGACATCGTCGCCAAGCACATACCCGCCGACAAGGACGGCGTGCGCATCGCCGAGCTTGACGAGATGTCATACCGCCGGCAGCTGTGGAGCCACCGCCCGCTCACTGACTTCTGGCGCGTGGGACGCGGCATCGCACGCAAGCTCGAAGCCTGTGGCATGAGGACCATGGGCGACGTGGCGCGCTGCTCGCTGACGAAGGAAGGTCTGCTGTATAAACTCTTCGGTGTCAACGCCGAACTGCTCATCGACCATGCCTGGGGCTGGGAGCCCTGCACCCTAGCGGCCATCAAGGCCTACCGCCCACGCAGCAACTCCTTCAGCTCGGGACAGGTGCTCTCCGAGCCTTATACCTTTGAGAAAGCGCGCGTGGTGATGCGCGAGATGGCCGACGCCATGGCCCTCAAGCTGGTGAGCCTCCGCTTGGTGGCACACCAGGTGGGCATCTTCGTCAACTACGACGCAGCGAGCTTGAAACAAGGCAGTTATGGCGGCGAGATGGTGAGCGACTACTACGGCCGCCCGGCCCCCAAGCCAGCCCATGGCGGCGTGCTCCTCCCCCACCCCACCTCGTCGGCACGTCTCATCACCGAGGCAGCCATGGCCCTCTTCGACCAGAAAGTCGACTCCCGGCTGCTGGTCCGCAGACTCACCATCACTGTGAACCAAGTGGTTGACGAAGAATCGGTAGCCACAGCTCCCGCCGAACAACTCAACATGTTCACCGACTATGAGGCCGTGGCGCGCCAACGAGAAATCGAACAGACAGCCCTCAGCAAAGAACGTCGCATGCAAGAAGCCGTACTCTCTATCAAACGGAAATTCAGTAAGAACGCCATCTTCAAAGGAATGGACCTCGAGGAGGGCGCCACGGCCCGCGACCGCAACCGACAGATAGGAGGACACAAGGCTTAGTTTATAGTTTAAAGTTTAGAGTTATGGAATCTGACTATGAGGATATTATCAATTTGCCGCACCATGTGTCGTCACAGTACCCGCGCATGAGCATGGAGGGGCGTGCCGGCCAGTTCGCCCCCTTCGCCGCCCTCACAGGCCTCGGCGCCGCCATCCGTCGCGCCGCCGAACACCCCGACGAGCAAGTCTATTTCGACGACGAAATGATGCAATCTCTTTACAATGAACCCCTTGACGACGAAGAATAAAACATGAACCTTTCACCTTTCACCTCTCACCTTTCACCTTGTATCGTTGGTCTCTCCCCCATGGACGATATCACCGACCTGCCATTCCGCCAGCTCTGCAAGGAATTCGGTGCCGACCTACTCATCACCGAGTTCATCGCCAGCGAGGCCCTGAACCGCGACGCCGAAAAGAGTTTCCGCAAGATGCGCTTCACCCCTGAACAACGGCCCATCGGCATACAGATATTTGGCGCCAACGAGGAGGAGCTGCTGCGCTGCCTCGACGTGGTGGAGCAGGCCGAGCCCGACTTCATCGACATCAACTGGGGCTGCCCCGTGCGCAAAGTGGCGGGCAAAGGTGCAGGCTCCGGCATCCTCCAAGACATTCCTAAGATGCTTGGAATCACCACCGCTATGGTCAAACGCTCCCATCTGCCGGTAACAGTGAAGACCCGCCTAGGCTACAGCCATGATTCCATGATGATTACCGACTTCTGCGAAGCCCTCCAGGACACTGGCATTGCCGCCCTCAGCATCCACGGACGCACTAAAAACCAGATGTATAGCGGCACCGCCGACTGGACGATGATAGGTGAGGTGAAGAACAATCCCCGCATGCATATCCCCATCTTCGGCAACGGCGACATCACCACCGCAGCGCAAGCCCTTGAAGCCAAGGAGCGTTACGGTGTCGACGGCATTCTCATCGGCCGTGGCGCCATCGGCAACCCCTGGATTTTCGAGCAGTGCCGGCGCGCCTTCCGCGGCGAAGCGGAGCGGGAGATTACCGTCGCCGAGCGCGTCGACGTCTGCCGCCGACACCTCCTCGCCGCCGCCGACTTCAAAGGTGAGCGCACCGCCATCTTCGAGATGCGCAAGCACTACGGCGCTTATTTCAAAGGCCTTCACAACTTCAAACCCTTCCGCCTCGCCCTCGTCAGCACCCCTTCTCTGGAGGAGACCTTCGCCGTCCTCGACCGCATCAAAGAGCACTACCGCTAAAAAAAATTTTACCTGGCAGAGCAAGCGCTTCCATCCCGAGGTGCGAGGCGGCTCGAAGGTGCTGGGCGACAGTGTGGACTGCAACTTTGCCTCGCTCTATTACCGCTGGATACTACAACTGAGGGGCGATCTGCAGTCATTGACTACTATTTCGACTATCAGGTGGACCATCCGATGACGATGATGCCGACAAAGGACAATACAATAAATCTATAATAAACGCGTTTTAAATTTTTAAACTTTATATTAATTGATGAAAAAAGTATTCTTTGCATTAGTGGCCCTGATGGGGCTGATGTGTCATCAGGCACAGGCTCAGATGATTATCGACACGTGGAGTATGACCACGGGTGTCGACACGACGCTGTGGTACGACATCGACGGTGTGGACACGGTGATTATCGCCAGTGGGTTCAACATGTCGGCATGTTCGGGGGTGAGAGACATCGGATTCGATTTCACGCTGGGCGTGGCGACCTACAGCCAGTTTTCGACCAACATCAACGGCACGGTGCGGCTGGGTAGTACGCCGGTGCCGTCGAGCGGCGGTTATTCGAACGCCTTGAACCAGAGCAACGGTCCCAAGATAGAGCCCTTCGGCTGGAGGGGCCGATTCGACGACAACTGCTATACGCGTATGGCGCTGCTGGGCACCGCGGGGAACCGGGTGCGGGTGGTGGAGACGCGGATGAAAGACTACAATTCCGGCGGCGACTCGCTGTATGTGAGCTTCCAGGTGCAACTGTTCGAGACAGGCGGCTTTCGGGTGGTGTATGGCGAGTCAGACTCCGGGGCGGTACATTCCGCCTCTTCCGTGCTCTTGCAGAACGGTGTGTCGGCAACCAACAACAATAACAGGGATATCATCTTCTTCGACTTCGCCACCCACGAGGCGGTGCGCCTCAACACCACTTGCTCGCTTTACAACACCGCGGAGTTGTGGCCTGAGAAAGGCCGCTGGTACAACCTAGAGCCCGATGCTTCGCCTTGCCCATATCCAGGCAACATCACCGTGGTGAGCAACAATCCCGACAGCACGGTGCTCAGCTGGCCTGCGGTGGCGGGCGCTGGCTACCACCTGTCGATTGCCGAAGCCGGCCTCGACGCCATCCTCAACGACACCTCTATCTACATCATGGGCATGCTCAACGGTGCCACCACCTATATTGGGACGTTACAGACGATGTGCGCCGACGGCAGCGAGAGCTACCGCATGCGCGAGTTTTCGTTCACCACCGCCAACGGTCCGGTGAACAGCATGCCGTGGACAGCCGACTTTGACAACGCCACGGCTGCCGCCAACTGGAACATCACCCTGCGGGCCGACCAGATATCTAACTGGGAGCGCCGTACCGCCAGCGGCAACGGATATATGTACAGCGGCGCCATCGACAACCCCGCCTACACTGCCGACGCGTGGCTCATCTCGCCAGCCATTCCGCTGCCGGCGGGGGCCAAAGTGCCGGTGATGTGGGACTACCGCGCTCTGCAATCGACCAACCGATACGACACTCCGGTGATCGACGTGATGGTGGCAATATGCGACTCGACCGACGCCATCGACACAGCAGCTGCCGCATGGACCAAACTGATGACTCTTGAAGGGATAGTGCCGAACTACAAGACCTACTGCCTAACACTCGAAGGCTACGGCGGCCACCGTGTGCGCGTGGCTTTCGCACGCCACGGCTTCTGCTTCGGCACCGCCTATATCGACAATGTGCGCATAGGCACCGCCGACACGCTGGCACGCATCTACGCCCCGCTGCACCCTATGGTGGGTGAAAGCACCGAGCTGCGGGCTCTGTATGTCGGTGTCGACACCATTGCGACTCCTTTCAACTGGAATTCCTCCAAGCATGACAACAACGAGGCCACTATGACAGCCCGGCCCGACAGCCGTGTGGTCGACATCGTCTATGCCACTGCCGGCCTCGACACCATCACCCTGCAATACGGCACCCGTACCGACACCTTGGTGGTGCTGGTCAAGGACTGCGCCACAGCGTCGAACTACCCCTGGCGCGACGACTTCGAGAACGGCACCGACTGCTGGACGCTGCCCTCCGACAATCGCTGGTACCTGCACCGCTACCCCAGTTGCGCCTACGACGGCAACTGCTACATGCGTTCCAAAACGAATCCGGCGACCGCACACAACCGTCTGCTGTCGAACACCTTCGTGATGCCCTCGGCAGCCGATATCGCCTACCTGTCGCTGATATTCCAAGCCCGCAACACCTACGCTAACACCGATGCCCACCTCTCCGTATACTTCGCTCTGGACAGCAATAACACCGAGACGCTACTAATCGACACCGTGATAGGATGGAACACCTACAGGCAGATAATCGTTCCGCTCAGCAACCTGGCGGGGCAGACGGGCCACTTTGTCTTCGAGCACTGGACATCGTCGACTTCAACCACCCACGACATATACCTCGACAACGTGGAGGTGCGCTACGCCGCCAATCCTGTCATCACCCACAACATCCCCGACCATGCCTATGTCGGCGACACCAATACCTTCATCGCCACAATATCTGAAGGTGCAACCACTGGACTTACCTACAGTTGGCGCTCTACGATGCTCGACATAGGCAATGCCGACACTATAGGCAATGGCCACGATGGCAACCTGCATATAGCCTATCTCTATGGCGGCGTCGACACCATCATAGTCACAGCCACAAACGCCTACGGCAGTACTAGCGATACCTCAATAATTACAATATGCGAGCCTATCGAACAGTTCCCGTGGCAAGCCAATTTCAACGACAGGGGCTGCTGGTACACCGCCGACGCACAGGACTGGGCCATAGTCAATAATTATACCGTCAACCACAATGTGCTGTCGGCACGGGGCGACCTATCCACCCAGGGCACCATAGCACTGCCGACGATGCTTCTCCCAATGGATACCACCCTCACCCTCGATTACAAAACACGCGGCAATTCGGAGTACAGCGTGCTGCTGACCACCGGCCCCTATGGCAGCTACGACAGCGTGCTGTACAATGGCACGATAACCTCGGGAGGCGATTTCGCCTGGCAAAGCATCAGCCTCGGCGCCTACGCCGGGCAGAGGGTGCGCATAGCCTTCAGCAAACCACACAACTACGATGTCATACAGATTGACAGCATCATAGTGCGCAGCCACGCCCATCCCATCATTGTACTCGAAGCCCCGCGGCACGCCTTCACCGACGGCGCCGCCACAGCTACCGTACGCCTCACCCACGGCGACCCGACGACGATGGTATATCAGTGGCGCTCCACCCTGCTAGACACTACCGTCACCCAAACCTCGCCGCTGATAAACCTCACCTACACAACCACCGGCATTGACACCATCAGCGTGGTGGGCGTCAACAACCATGGTGCCGACAGCGCAACGGCAGTGACGGTGGTGACCACATGGGACACTCTGCAGGCGCCCTGCGTGGTCGACGACTTCGGTGGCGGCAACCTCGACCATTGGTATCAGGATGCCAAATGCTCGTGGCAGGAATATCTAGGCACAGGGCGCTCCTACTGGTACAACCGGACCGTCGACGCCCGCATAGTGTCGCGTGCCATCATGGTGCCCACCTGGGCCGACGACAGCCTGATGCTCGAATGGAAGGCCGCCGCCGAGAGACGCAACACCGCCATGCGCTACTATGTGCTGGCCACCACAGGCGACTACACCGACTATTCGCAGTACGACACCCTCTACACTTTCGACACAGTGCTCAACACCGCCCAAGTTGCTTGGAACATAGGCCGTGCTGGCCTGGGGGCCTACGCCGGACAAACCATACATGTGGCTTTCGTCAACCACCCCACAGCCACCTTCTACCAATACGACGCCCGTGCGCTGCGCATCGACGACGTGCAGATAGTCAACCTGCGGCTTCCTCATGTGAGGATTGTCAAACCCTCGGTGGCACATAGCGGCGAGCCGACCTTGGTGCGCGCCGAGCTAGTAGAGGGCTCGAACATAGGCGCCAGCTACACATGGCATTCAACCATGGCCACCGCCGGACTGGCCACCATGACTGTAAACAACGACAGCCTGCATATCCACTACACTTCTGCCGGCACTGACACCATCAGCGTCAGAGTCGCCACCGCCTACGGTACCGACAGTGTCACCACCACCCTCGAAGTGCAGAACTGCGCCACGGTCAACACCCTGCCGTGGTCTGAAAACTGGCTCTACACCTCGGGCCTCGGATGCTGGCGGTCGTACAACTTCACGCCCACCAACAACAGCGAATGGTGGTACAGCTACCAGAGCGGCATGCACAGCAGCCAATCGTACAGCGGCTATGATGCCAACAACTGGCTGATAAGCCCAGCCATACAGATGCCCGACACACCCGACTGCGCCACCCTGCGCTACTATCTCCGTGCTCCCTATACGCATCAAGACGGATACCTCTGTTCCGCCGAACTCGATGTGCTGGTCTCCACCGGCGACGCCACCGACACCTCCTCGTTCAACCATGTGCTCTTCAGCGGCTACCTCCATATCGGCGACAATATCAACGACAGCCGCCTCTACGAGGCTGTGCTCGACAACTTTGCCGGCCAGCGCATACACCTGGCATTCGTACACCGTGGCCCGCACTGCAGCATCTTCATCGACAGCGTGAGCATCCGCGAAGGAGGCCATCCACAAGTGACCCTCAACGGTCCCATCTCGGCACATACCAATGAGCCATGCCGCTATGTAGCCACGCTCACCGCAGGCGGTCGCAGAAACCTCACCTACACCTGGCACTCCACACTGCTCGACACCACCTTCATCGCCTCCGACACCTTAGTCCTCACCTACCCTGCCGCCGACACCGACATCGTTACTGTGACTGTCAGCAACGCCTACGGCAGCAACTCGGCATCGGTCTATGTCAATGTGTACGACTGCCCTACTGTTACGCTGCCGTGGTATGAAGACTTCGAAGACAGCACCTCGGCCGACTGCTGGAACACTCTCGCCACGCATTGGAACAGCGACTTCGACTATGAGCAAATTGCTGGCAGCTGGCACCGCACCGGCGACAGCTCAGGCCACCACATGCAGGTGGAGAGCATGGCACGCGACTTCCTGATAACGCCAGCCATCACGCTGCCCACCACCGTTGCAAACAACGACATTATCCTCTGTTGGAGCCAGCAAAGTTGGATGAGGATGACCGTACTCGTATCGCCCACCGCGCAATACGATAGAGATTATTACTTTACCGACACCATCGCCGACACGAACACCAGCGGCATCTTCAGTGTGTCGCTCAATGAGTACGCTGGCACCACAGTAAGAATTGCCTTCGTGGCCAACTATTCATATGGCTCTGCGATGACCATCGACGACGTGTCAGTCACACTTGTCGTCGACACCACGCCCGTCATCCCTGACACCGTGTGGCGCACCGTCACTGTGACCACCAATGCCACTGATGTCGCCGAGCCCTACGGCAGCGGCGTCTATGCCGACAGCAGCACGGTGGAGATAGGCTACATGATTATTGATACAGCCACCACTGGCGGCCACTGGCAGTTCCTCGGCTGGAGCGACGGCCCCATGGGCAATCCGCGCGACATTCTCGTAACCTCCGACACCGCCATCGTCGCACTCTTCGAATGGGTCGCCGACAGCACCGAGGGTATCAACGAATTATCAATTTTCAATTCTCAATTTTCAATTTACCCCAACCCTGCCAGCACGACGGTGACGATTGAAGCAGCGAACAGTGAACCGTTGACAGTAACCATCTTCGACATAAACGGCCGTCAAGTCTACACTAACGCACTAACGCAATCAAGCACCAACGCAATCACCCTCGACATCAGCCACTGGCCCGCCGGCACCTACTTCGTCCGCCTCAAAGAACTGGGCATCGTGAAGAAGCTGATTATTAGATAAAAAGTTTTTGCCCACCCTATAAGCAATAAAATCGTCTGCTTGTCGTTATTAACAAAAAACGACAACAGATGAACAAGACTGTACTGATAACCGGCGCAACCAGCGGCATCGGCCTCGCTTGCGCCCGTAAATTCGCCACCAACGGCGACCGCCTTATCCTCACCGGCCGCAAGCCCCAGCTCCTCGAGGAGATTCGCAGTGAATTGACCGCCAAGGGCACCGAGGTGCTCACTCTGGTCTTCGACGTCCGAAACCGCGAACAGGCCACCAAGTGCATCGAGGGTCTCCCCGCCGAATGGAAGGACATCGACGTGCTGGTGAACAACGCCGGCCTCGCCCTCGGCCTCGAGCCCGAATACGAAGGCCACTACGACGACTGGGACATCATGGTCGACACCAACATCAAAGGTCTGCTCACCATGACGCGCCTCGTGGTGCCCGGCATGGTCGAGCGCGACCGCGGCCACATCATCAACATCGGCTCCGTGGCCGGCGACGCCGCCTATGCCAACGGCAACGTCTACTGCGCCACCAAGGCCGCCGTGAAGACCATCACCGACGGCTTGCGTCTTGATGTGGCCAACACCGCCATCCGCGTCACCAACCTCAAGCCCGGCCTCGTGGAGACCAACTTCAGCAACACGCGCTTCCATGGCGACACCGAGCGCGCCGCCAACGTCTACAAGGGCATCAAGCCCCTCACGGGCGACGACATCGCCGACACAGCGGTCTTTGCCGCCAACGCCCCCGACCATGTGCAGATTGCCGAGGTGCTTATCCTCGCCACACACCAGGGCAGCGGCAGCGTCATCGTCCGCAAATAAAAGCCCTCCATGGAAGCGAAGAACATCATAGAAATCAAAAACAAACGGGCGGCTTACGAGTACTTCCTGATGGACGAGTACCAGGCCGGTTTGGTGCTCATGGGCAGCGAAATCAAGAGCATCCGCGAGGGCAAGGCCAACCTCAGTGACGCCTGGTGCACCTTCGTCGGCAACGAACTGTTTGTCCGCGACATGCACATCTCGGAATACAAGTTCGGCAGCTACTGGGGCCACCAGGCCAAACGAGACCGCAAGCTGCTGCTCACCCGCCGCGAGCTGCGCAAGCTGCAGAACAAAATCAAGGAGCGTGGCTATACCATCGTCCCCGAACTGCTCTATGTCGACCCCCGCGGCTACGCCAAGATGACCATTGCCCTCGCCAAGGGCAAGCATCACTACGACAAGCGCGAGACCATCAAAGCCAAGGACTCGCGGCGCGATATGGAAAGGGAACTAATATAAATGTGTTAATGTCTGATTGCTTGAATGTTTGAGTTATGAAAGTCTTCAAGTTTGGAGGGGCCTCGGTCAACAGCGCCGATGCCGTGCGCAACATGGCGCAGATAGTGAATTCGGAATTCGGAATTCAGAATTCGGAATCAACAGAGCCTTTGGTGGTCGTCGTCTCCGCCATGGGTAAGACCACCAATCTCTTGGAGAAACTCGTCCCTACCAATTCGGAATTCGAAATTCAGAATTCCGAATTGAGACAGCAACTCGAAGACTATCACCTCACCATCGCCAAGTCGCTGATTCCAAACGACGAAACCCTCGTCAACAAAGTCCTCGACCTCCTCCACCAACTCGACGACACCATCAACACACTCAGTCACTCAGTCACCCAGTCACTCAGTCACTTGAACTACAACTACTGCTACGACCAGGTGGTCTCCTTCGGCGAGCTCATCTCCACCACCATCATCGCCCACTACCTCAACCACCTTGGAATCAGCACCCTGTGGTGTGACGCCCGCCAGCTTATCCGCACCGACGACCACTACCGCGAAGGCCGTGTCGACTGGCAAGCCACACAACATGAAATTAAAAATATAGAATTAAAAAATAAAAAGTCTCACAGCGTTGTCCTTACCCAAGGATTTATTGGTGGAACCGACGGCGGAACAACTACATTGGGGAGAGAGGGTTCCGACTACTCCGCCGCCATCCTTGCCTACTGCCTTGACGCCGAGAGCGTCACCATCTGGAAAGATGTCCCCGGCTTCCTCAATGCCGACCCCAAGTTCTTCCACGATACCGTCAAAATATCGCAGATACCATACAATGAAGCCATTGAGCTGGCTTACTACGGTGCCTCCGTCATCCACCCCAAGACGGTGAAACCCATTCAGAACAAGGGTATTCCACTCTATATTCGCTCCTTCATCACCCCTGAAGCCGAAGGTTCCTCCGTCGGCGACTACCGCACCCTCGTCCCCGAGACGCCGCTCTACATCTTCGCCAACAACCAGATACTCCTCTCCATCCTCCCGCGCGACTACTCCTTCATCGCCGAGGACAACCTCCAGGTCATCTTCGGCATCCTTAACGAGCTTGGAATCAGGGTGAACCTCATGCAGAACTCCGCCCTGAGCTTCTCCATCTGCATCAACAACAACCCCCTGCTCGTCCAACCCCTCATCGAGCGATTAAAGCACTTGTTCCGTGTGCGTTACAACGAAAACCTCCAGCTCATCACCATCCGCTACTACACCCAGGAGGTCATCGACCGCATCGTCGCCGGCCGCCCCATCCTCCTCGAGCAGCGCTCCCGCACCACCGAGCAGCTCATCGTCCCCGCCCAATAGCCATCCCGTGAAAATACAATACCCTATGAAACAAATTATTATATCTTGTCTTCTCGCGTCATTGTTATTCTGTTCCTGCGGGAACAATGAGAAAGGCAGGCCCGGTTGGTCGGATACGATACCCGTCGAAGTGCTTGTCATCGACGATAGTACCACTCCCACGGAACGCAACTATGTGGGCGATATCGGATCGGAACGTGAGGTGCAGTTGTCATTCCTTCTGGGTGGTACGCTCACCAAGGTGGCGGTGCAGAACGGACAGACGGTCAGCGCGGGACAGCTTCTGGCCGAGGTGGATGCCACCACCGCCAACAGCCTGCATGCCACCGCTGTGGCCACGCTGCGCCAGGCCGAAGATGCCTACCGCCGTCTGGAGGCCGTCCACAAAGAAGGCGGCATCAGCGATGTGAAATGGATAGAGATGGAGACCAACCTCGAGAAGGCGCGCCAGACCGAAGTAAGCACCCGCAAACACCTGGAAGACTGTGCGATAAAGGCGCCTTTCAGCGGCGTGATTTCGTGCGGCAACCATCATGTGGGTCAGGAGTTGAAACCCGTGGAGCCTTTTGCTCGTTTGCTTGATATGAACAAGTTGCGGGTCGACTTCTCGGTGCCCGAACAGGAGATTTCACTGATTCATGTGGGCGACGCCGTCACCGCCACGGTGCCTGCGTTGAACGACCGGGAGATTGCCTTGCGCATCAGCGACAAAAGCCTTATTGCCAACCCCTTGGGACACACCTACAAGGTGCATGCCTCCATTGTCTCGGGCGATGTGAAAGGGCTGTTGCCCGACATGGTGGCCAAGGTGAATGTCAAGATAGGTGCCGCAGGAGGCATCGTGGTGCCCACCGACTGTGTGCAAACGATGCCCGAAGGCACCGTGGTGTGGGTCGTCGTCGACGGCAAAGCACAGCACCGACAGGTGGTGGTGGGCGACTTCATCAAGAATGGCGTGGTGATAAAAGAAGGCCTCTCGGCAGGTGACATCGTGGTGAAAGCGGGCCAGCAGAAATTGTACACCGACGCCAATGTGAGAGTTAAGTGATTAGCGGTCAGTTATATGCTTTAAGTTATGGCACGCAGAACCAATATGATAGAAGGCGCGATGCGGAGTTTTCCGATACTCGCGTTTTGCATTGTTATCGTTTTAGCCATAGGTTTCTACGCCCTGCCCAACCTGAACAAGAACGAGTTCCCCAATGTGACGATGAAACAGGGTGTGGTCGCCGTGGTCTATCCCGGCGCCACCGCCGAGGAGATTGAGGAGCAGGTGGCCGGCAAGGTAGAGGAATACCTGTTCACCTTCACCGATGTCGACAAGACCAAGACCTATTCCTACAGCCAGAACGGCATGTTGTATGTCTTTGTCACTCTGGTACATTCGGACGACGACACCAAGGTCACCTGGTCGCGTATCCGCGAAGGATTGACACTCTTCCGACTCACCAGCCTGCCACAAGGGGTGGCGGCGACAGCCGTCATCGACGACTTCGGCAACGCCTCGTCACTGCTGCTGGCCATCGAGAGCAACGAGCGTTCGCCACGCGAATTGGAGACTGTGGCCAAGAATCTCTCGACACGGCTGCGCAACATCAAAGAAATGGGCAAGATAAGCGTCGTGGGAGACCAGAAGGAGGAGATTGCCGTCCACATGGACCCCATGAAGCTCACACAATATGCCATCTCGCCCTCCATCGTTTCGGCCGAATTAGCCGCCCATGGTTTCAGAACAATCTCAGGCAGGGTGAGCAACAACGAGGGGAAAGCCATGGTGCATGTGTCGATACCCTTCGGCAGTATCTACGAGCTCAGCGACATGGTGATTTTCGCCGACCCCGCGACAGGTCAGACGCTGCGTCTGCGCGACGTGGCCACCATCGAGCCACGCTACGAAGAGTCGAAACCCCACATCTCCTACAACGACAAGGAGGTCTTGCACAACCGCTGTATCATGCTCTCAATAGAGATGCGGCCGGGCAACAACGTGGTGGACTTCGGCACCGATGTGGAGGAGATTATCAAAGACTACGAAGCCACCCTCACCCCCGACATCCATATCCACCGCATCACCGACCAGCCCCAGGTGGTAGACCGTTCGGTGCGCTCGTTCCTCAAAGACCTCATCGAGGCCATCTTGGTGGTTATCATCGTGATGCTCATCCTCTTCCCCTTGCGCACGGCACTGGTTAGCTCCACCTCGGTGCCCATCTGCATCGCCGCCACGTTGGGCATCATGTACTTCTTGGGATTCGAGTTGAACACCGTGACGCTGGCGGCGCTCATTGCCGTGTTGGGCATGATAGTCGACGACTCGGTGGTGGTCATCGACGGCTACACGGACCTGCTGCATGAAGGCCACTCACGATGGTATGCGGCGGCAGTGTCGACCTCCAAGCTGGCCAACTCCATGCTCTTTGCCACCGCCTCCATCGCCATGATGTTCTTCCCGGCGATAGCCATCCTCAAGGGGAACACCATGGGCGACTTCATCGGCCTCTTCCCATGGACAATACTGATAGCGCTGGCCTGCAGTTTCCTGTATGCCATACAGGTCATCCCATTCCTCTCGTCGCGTCTCATCCGCCGCTCAGTCAACAAAAAAACCACCCTGCTGGAACGCACACAGAAGAGATTTTTCGACGGACTGCAGAATGGCTACCAGTGGCTCCTCTCCCTTTGCTTCCGCCACAAGAAAACCACATTGTTCCTAGGTCTCGTCTTCGTGGTGGCTGGCGGACTCCTGTTCACCCAAGTCAACATCCAGATTCTGCCTAAAGCCGAGCGCAATAGCTTTGCTGTCGAGATACACCTGCCCGCAAGCTCCTCCATTGAGGAGACCGACTACGTGGCCGACTCGCTGGCAGCACTGCTGATGAAGGACGAACGCGTGGAAAGCATCACCTCCTTCGTCGGCATGTCGTCGCCACGCTTCCACATGACCTACGCCCCGCAGCTGGCCTCCGACAACTACGCCCAGTTTATCGTCAACACTGTGAGCGACGACGCCACCAAGGAACTCATCACGGAATATGCACAGCGCTACGAGAACATCTTCCCCAACGCACAGATACGCTTCAAACAGATGGACTACCAGTTCTCCCTGTCGCCCATCGAATTCTATATCAAAGGAGACAACTACAACGACATCGCCTCCGTCCGCGACTCGTTGTTGCGCATCATGAAGCAGAACCCCAACCTCTTCTATGTCCACTCCGACTACGACGAGACGGAGGAAATGATCGATGTGGTGCTGAAGACCGATGCCGCCAACCGCTTGGGCATCACTCAGTCCACCCTCTCCATCTTCCTCAGCGGCGCCCTGTCAGGCACCACCCTCTCCTCCATGTGGGAGGGCGACTACAACATCCCCATTTCCATCTACTCCGAAGGGAAACAGAACATCGACTACGGCTCCTTGGGCGACCTGCTGGTTCCCTGTGCCCTGCCGGGCGCATGGGTGCCCCTGCGCCAGGTCGCCGACATACAACCCCATTTCCACCACAGCAACATGCCCCATCGCAACGGTGTAAGGTGTGTCACCGTGTCGGCCGACGTGATGCCCGGTGCCGGTCAAATCCGCGAACATAACAAAATTGCCGACCAACTCGAAGAGATGGATTTGCCCGATGGCGTCACCTGGGAACCTGGTGGCACCTATGCCTTCTCACAAGAACTCCTGCCAGGACTGCTGATGTCCATCATTGCAGCCATTTGCGTCATGTTCGTGGTGCTCATCATCCACTACGGCAAACTGAGCATCTCGCTGCTCTCCATCTCCATGTCGGTACTCTGCATCTTCGGCACCACATTCGGACTCTGGCTATTCGGGCTCGACTTCTCCATCTCGGCGGTGCTGGGACTTATCTCTTTGGTGGGCATCGTGGTGCGCAACGCAATTATCATGTACGACTATGTGGCCGAGCTGCGAAGCAAGACCACCATGAGCGTCACCGAGGCCGCCTACCAGGCCGGCTTGCGGCGCATGCGTCCCATCTTCCTCACCTCGGCGACAACGGCCCTCGGCGTGATACCCATGATTTTGGCCGGCACATTGCTTTGGATGCCCATGGGGGTCGTCATATGCTTCGGTACCCTCTTCACCCTGCCGCTAGTCATCACCATCCTCCCCGTGGCCTACTGCGTAGCCTTCGAGAACAAGAAACGCCAGAACTTCCGCCCCATCAAACTTTCAAAGAAGTAAAGCCATGAAACACAACATATTTATTAAAGCTCTGCTGTGCGCAAGCCTAATCTTCAGCTCCCATTTCTCCAGTCTCAATTCCCAGGTGCTATCCCTCGACAGTTGCCTCGCCCTGGCGCGACGGAACAACGTGGACATCCGTACCTCGCAAATCGAGATTGAGAAAGCCCGCGAGGTGAAAGCGCAGGTGTACACCAAATATTTCCCGCAAGTACAACTGTCTGCCTTGGGTTACTACGCAGCCAATCCCCTCCTCAATTTCGGCATCGAGGATGTGCAGTCGAGCGACATGCGGGAAATCCTTGAAGCACTCTACGAAAGCGTTGCCGCTGCGGGCAGCGACATCAAGAAAGAGGTGACGATGATGAAAAAAGGTGTATCGGGATCCCTTGTCCTTGCCCAACCCCTCTACACTGGCGGCCGCATCGCCACCGGCAACCGTCTGGCCGAACTGGGAGTCGAAGCTGCCGAGCTCCAATCCGAGATACAGATTCGCGACATCATCGAGAACATCGAGTCATCCTACTACCTTATCATTGCCCTCCAGCAGAAAGAGGCCACCGTCTCCTCCGCTCTGGCACTCATCGACTCGCTCGACCGCACCGTGCAGTCCGCTCTGGCCAACGGCCTCGTCACCCGCTCCGACGCCCTGCAGATACAACTCAAACGCAACGAGATGCTCGCCAACCAGCAACAACTTGCCAGCGGTATCCGTCTCTCCAAACGCCTGCTCTGCTGCCAGATAGGCATCGACTACAGCGACGCTCTCTCCTTCTCCGACCCCTCACTCGTCGCACCGCCACCCCTCTCCTTCTCCTATTCCACAGTGGGCGACTCGCTCCGTCCCGAAACCCGTCTGCTGCAACTCAGCGTAGAAGCTGAAGAGCTGAACCGTCGCATGACCCTCGGAGAGTCCCTCCCACAGCTCACCCTACTTGGTTCTGCCTACTATGGCAACATCATGAAAACAAACCCCACCGGCAACGCTGTAGCGCTGCTCTCCTTGTCGGTGCCGCTCACCAGCTGGTGGGAGACGTCCCACAAGCTGCGCCAACACGATATCCGCATTGCGGAAGCACGTATGAAGCAAGAACATCTCACTCACATGATGTCGCTCGAGGAAGAGAAAGCCTACAGCGACATGATCGACTCCTACATGCTGCTCAAGTCTGACTCCGCGGCACTCGATGTCGCCCAAGAGAACTATCGGCTCGCCGACCTTAACTACAAAGCCGGCGTCGCCATGATTTCCGACGTCCTACAGGCACATACCCTGCTGCTACAGGCACAAAATGCCATCACCGACCGTCGCACCACCTATATCATGGCCCGACGTCGTCTGCTCGACCTGCAACGCAGCCGGAACTAATAACTATTCTTCAATCTTGTCCCAGTAGACGCTCTCGCCGATACCCAGTATCGAGCCTCTGAGCTTCAGCTGACCCTCTTCGGTGAACTCCACCGTCAGGCTGGCGCGGATACCACGCTGGGGATCATAGATTTTGGTACCGTCCCAACGGTGCTTCTTGGCGTTGTATTTCAGGCCCGTGAACAGCACAATCTGGTCGGCAGGAGTATTGCGGAGGCTCTTGTCGGGATTCTTCGCGTCCAGAATCTTGTTGCCGTTGGCATCGGTGTCGTGCTCCAGCCAAATCACCTGACCCTGGTAGGTTCCATCCTCCAGTTTGACAATTTTTGCCTTGAAATTGTCGTCTCCCTGCTTGCTGGAATAGGTGCCGACAATATTGTCGCCATTGTCGTTAAGAGGCTGTTGTGCAGAGGCTAATCCCATGCAACCCCACAGAAGGGCAATCATCAGAAATACACGTTTCATGTCAAAAACCGTTTTAATATTTTTTGCAAAAATAAGAAAAAAAAATAAATTACGATTTTTTGTTATAAATCAATTTTTTCTTCGTACTTTTGCAGCGGAATAAACACCCTTTTGACATGAAGAAACTCTTTCTACTTTTCGCACTTGTGGCAGGCGTTGCCTTCGGGGGACGGGCACAGGTGAAGGTGTATGACGAAAGCATTGATGCCATGCAGCAAATCAAGGAGGCCACGGAGCTGGCACAGAAGAGCGGCCGCTACGTGCTCTGCCAGGTGGGCGGCAACTGGTGCCCCTGGTGCCTGCGCTTTGCCGATTTCGCCAAGAAAGACAGCGTCATAGCACCCCTCATCGAGCAAAACTACGTCTACATCCACGTCAACTACTCCAAGGGCAACAAGAACCTGAAAGCCATGCGCTTCCTCGGCAACCCCGGCCGCTTCGGCTACCCCGTCTTCGTCATCCTCGACAGCGAAGGCAAGCCCATCCACATCCAGGAGTCGGAGTCGCTCGAGGAGGGCAAGGGCTACAGCCGCCAGAAGGTGGAGAAATTCCTCCGCCTCTGGAACCGCCAAGCCGTCGAATCCGAGGCCACCCTGCTGGAAGAAGCCTACCAAAAACAGTCAAAAGAGCAACTTTATGAGTTCTTCGACCACTGGTCGGAGGACATCTCTTCCAACGAGAGCGAAGCTCCCAACAACCGGGTGGCCGAGGCACACAAAATCTTCGCCGCTTTCTACCAGCCCCTGCAATTGGACAAGATAGGCTGTGGCGGCAACGAGTTTGGTGTCTCATATAAAGACTTCCCTTATTTTATTGTACAGAACCAGTTATATAGTATTTACATAGCCGACACCCTCCCGTTCAAGCCCGACGAGATGGAAGCCTACTACACCGACCGCATCAACGAGACCTATCCGGACGACAGCACTCGCAAAGGATGGATAAAATACCTGAAAAGAGAACTCGAGATAGGCCGCATGTCTCTGTCGTTTTTCGATAGCTGGCTTGACAATACTTGGGAAAAAATCCCCACCGAAAAGATGGACATGAAAATCGACTTCCGTCCCTCTGTGAGTTTTCCCGGCAAGAAAGTCGTCTATCTAACTGATGATTACAAGAAACTGCTGGACAAGTTCCTGGGCGACCAGCATGTCGACCTAGGAGAGGAAAGTATCATGCAGACAGCCTACGCCAAGGAGGAGAGTCGCCAGCGGATGGATTTCATCCAGCAGGCCGCCAAAATCTTCTACGGCCACTGGGGTGGCTACTGGCAGTACGAGACCTACCCAGAAGCTAACAGTATAATCATTGATGCCCGCATGCAGCGTGCCATCGTCAACTTCCGCTTCGTCTACGAAGGGGGCGAGGTGTATCTGGAAAAACAGAACGGCGAATGGACCGTGGTGTCAGGACGTCTCACCTGGATAGAATAATCACGCCAGCGAAGTGGTTGGAAACAATATGACGGGAAGGTCGCTTTTATAAAGAATGGTATTTTAGATTATTTACAACAACGTTAGTCATGTTTTATCGCAATTTTTTAATGTTTTTTTTACTGTCATGTGGCTTAATAGTAAATGAAAGTCACTGCCAAATAACGCTACCTGAGTATCAAGATACCGTATTTCAATATTGCGACACTATTTATTATGGATGGTATTCGTCAGAGAGAGCCATGGCAAACGGAGAAGTTTTTCAGGTATATCTTGGACCTCTGGACAATAATCAAGAAGGATTGTATATTGAAAAAAATATGTGGGGATCATTTTTTGGAACCTGGGCATGCACTATACAGGGTCTAGGAAATTGTGATCAAAACAAAGGGGATTGTTATATACATATTTCTTTGAATGATACGAATGTGTCTCAATACAATTTATGTTATAATGGGAATGAAAAATATCCATGCTGGTGGACAACAATGTATTTCTATTCTAAATTTGATACATTAGCATCCCCCTATATTGAAATGAGAGATCGGACAGGAGAACTTATACCGATGTACTATGTAAAAATATCAGACATTAATCAAAAGACAATCCTGTTTCAAGATCAGTACGGAATCCCATTGTCTCGCTGTATAATTCCCCCTAATGCAAAGTATATTGAAGTATCAGGCAAAGACCCCAATGTGGCAAGAGGCCAGTGTGTGTATACTCCAGGCAGCGGTAATGTCACCTTTGTCATTTTGCCAACAGCAAATGATCATAGATTATTGTTACATAAAGGTAAATTGGAATATCATCCGCTCAATCAATGGTGTAACCCGGATAATATAAATGTGTTGAATTTATTATTTGAGAACGGAAACGTGGAATACAGAACTGACACTTATCTCAATGAAAAAGAGGATGAAAATAACAAATAATTGACCACACAAGCATATAAAACGCCTCCACAAAGCTGCACGTTTTCCGTGTCGTTTTACTCCTTCGTTTTCACCGGGAAAGAACGTGACGAGGAGACCGGCTACGGATACTTCGGTGCAAGATACATGGACCACGAGCTGATGACAATGTGGCTGAGTGTCGACCCGCTGATGGACAAGTATCCGAACATCTCACCATACAACTACTGCATGTGGAATTCGGTTCGTCTTTCAGACCCCAATGGGGAGGATCCTGTCTTCTATGGATTACTCCAATATCAAAAGAGGGACAAGCATGGAAATGACCATGTCGGAGAGACTCAAATAGTCGGGAACTTTCATGTCGTACCATTCTACGACGACAAGAACACACTTATAGGATATAATGCAGGAAGATTTCGTTCGGATGGTAATTATGTGGTAGAGTACCAAATGGATCCCAGTGATTTAAATGATTTTTTCCGTAATTATGAACATTACGAATATGCGGCAGATTGGCTTTATTATACAGGAGAACCGGATTGGAGTTATGTGGCAATGATAAATAACCTTTATTCAGGGGATATTGGGGGAGCCTTGTCTGAATTGGGGAAAATGTGGTGTGGGGCTCTCCAAGATCCGGGGTTTTGGTTTTCACTAGCAATTTCAATCACGGACCTTGGGGTCGGATTGCCTAATACTAACAGCACGGAACAATTTATCTCGGGCAAGGTTAGTTCTCTGCAAAGACAAATCTGCAAGCACCAAGAAAAACTAGGTGGTTATTTATCCAATTCTATTTCTATGGACAACAAAGGGTTTTTAGTTGGGGCACCATACACAAAATTCAAAAATGTATTTGACGGAAGGGTGAAACACTTAGAGCACGAAATCCATAATTTTAAAAAAGAGATAGAAAAAGAAAGGAAAAAATCAAATGGAAGAAATTGAGATTAACATTGGCGAGATAAAAAGTTTCGCCCAGAAAGTTCTAGGAGAAATAAGTATGAGGTTTCCTAAAATAAGAATAAATACCGATTATTATTGGGAAATACCGATAGTTGATAAATTTTCGGTAAACAAGCCCTCTTCGAAAAACATTACGTTAGGCTCAATAAATGAGGATCTCGAGGATATTAAACAAGAGATGCGTTTGGAAAAAGAAATGATTGATTGGTGGGACTGTGAGTTGCTATCGAGGATTTTCATGACCATTGGTAACGAATTGCTAGTTCGTAAAGAAGAAAAGTGAAATGTCACATCCACGCAACTTCTTTGACAATTGATTCCACTAGCATATAAAACCGTCTTGCCAAACTGTGTGAAAAAAACGCAGTTTAATTACCTTGTTTTCACCGGGAAAGAACGCGACGAGGAAACGGGCTATGGCTACTTCGGCGCCAGATACATGGACCACGAGCTGATGACAATGTGGCTGAGTGTCGACCCGCTGGCGAATAAGTACCCGAGCCTTAGCCCGTATGCCTACTGTGCCTGGAACCCTGTGAAGCTGGTGGACCCGGATGGAAGAGACTTTACCGTTTGGATTGAAGATGGTGGGGGAAATACTTATGAATATAAACCCAACATGTCTCCAACAGGTGATGCTGCTGCACGGCAACAAATTCAAACATTAAATGATATTTATTCTCTCGATTTAGGCCGTGAAGTATTGGATGTGTTGATTGAATCGGGTAATGATTATTATTTTACAAACGAATCAACAGGCGTACCAGGAACATCTGCAACGATAGAATATGGCAATGGGTCTAAATCTAAAATGGGTGGTGCAAATGAGATGCTTAATTTGTCGCATGAATTATTTCATGCATTCCAATTTGAAAATTGTCGAGGCGGGGCTACGTTTACTAATGAAGTGGAAGCTTTGATCTATAGTAATGCCTTAACCCTACAAGCAATAGGGTGCACCTTAATACAGTTGACCTCAATTAATCCCGGGACACCTAATGGCGATAGCTTTTCCAATGCAATGAATGGACTATTAAACAATTCCAATTTTTCTCAGACAGATTTTTCTACAGCTGTAGATTTATTTCAGTCTCAGTCTTATATGAATAGAGATCATGTATATGACACGGACTATTATACCAAAGGAGACCCTTCAAAAGGGTCGCTATTACAACAATTTTATAATTTGATAAGATAAGTTAAAATGAAAAGTTCTTATATATTTATGGCAATAATACTTATTGGGCATCACCTATATGCCCAAGATACCCGAATGGTACAAAAGAATGCTAATGCAATTGGCACAGCGATAGTGTGTGATTCTCTCGGAAGGCCTTATGGGGAATTTGATGTCGTTGACAATAGGTTAAACCGCTATATTGCGGGCCGTGCCATGGTTGATTTATTCACCATGCAAGATATGATTTATATTGACAGTGTTCAAGTATCTGATATATGGAGGATAAATGATAATGGCAAATGTTGTGAGAGGGTCTCGGCGAGCGAGGAATACTATTCTGTCCTTTCTGCACTTATTCGAAATAAAGTACAGGAGGATTTAAGGGGAGGTTTCCTTGTATATCCGGAAAAAGGTCAGATGAGTGAACATCTTTCACGCACATTATTCCAAGTAAAGTTTCAAATTAATAGTTCTCTAAACGGAATAGATGGGCAAGGACCATCTTCTGAAGTAGAACACTAGGGTTTGAGATAACTTTGTAGTTTGTTTTGGAATTTGACGCAACAGATAATTGACAGAAAAAGAGGTTGATTGATCCAAACAGCACATAAAACCGGCCTGCCAAACCGCACTCAAACCATGCGGTTAAACCACCCCATTTCCACCGGGAAAGAACGCGACGAAGAAACGGGGTATGGTTACTTCGGAGCAAGGTATATGGACCACGAGCTTATGACAATGTGGCTGAGCGTTGACCCATTGGCGGACAAGTACCCGAGCATTAGCCCCTATGCGTATTGCGCTTGGAACCCTGTAAAGCTGGTAGATCCGGATGGAAAAGAGATGACAGCATCCAATGACTGGTATAGAGATGCGAAGGGTTATGTACACTGGGATGCCAATGTACATTCTCAAGTAGATTTAAAAAATGGCGAAACTTATATTGGAAGAACAACCTGTATGGTTGCGGAAGGTGATGATAAAATTATCTATGGAGATCAATATGGTCAAACTCACTCATCCGTACCCCTCCCTTCAGTAACAATATCTGCCGACAGGCCTTTGTCGAATAATCAGCAAGCACCTTCATGGTTAGACAATGCCTCATTCGGTGTTGCATTAGAGACCTCTATAATAGGTGGGGCTTGTGAACATGCATACATTGATTATGTTCCGCTAGAAGAAGCAAAGATTGCAAAAGGATTTAATGTTGCGGGTAATGTCATGAAGTATACAGGTCGACTTATCGGCGGTGCTAGTGTGATTTATACGGGTTACCGGACGCTGTCTAATGATGGACATTTGTCTGCTGGAGAGGGCATGCGTATTGGTCTTCAGACGGCAGCTGTCGCAACAAGTTTTATCCCAGTCTATGGTACTGCTATTTCCATCGGATTAACAGCAATAGACTTCTTTTTTGGCGATGCAATAGAAAGAATAGGTTCAAAATAAAAAAAATGAATATCTTCGATTTATCATGGTGTAAGTTTTATCTCTACGACGAACGTCATAACACGGGATTTCCTTTGGTTGGAGCATCTATATCAATGACTTTCTTTGTGGGGTTGTTCGCCGTGGGTTTAATCATGTTTCCAAGTGCAATCGGAGTGTATAAACTGCCTGACTTATCATTCTTGCCTTTTGGAATTGGACTTGCCCTTATTCTATCATTCTTTATCTTCAGACATAGAAATGATGACATCCGTAAGAGAAGATTGTTAAAGTATAAGAAATACGAGAAAGAGCATCCGGCAAAATCAAGGTTTCGGTTTCTCATGGTTATTGTCATCCCGATTTTACTATTTATCTCTGATTTCACAATCGCAAATATTCGATATAACCTACTACAGGGATTTTAAACTTTGGCTCTAAGTTTCGCTGTAGAATACCATCATAGGTTACAATCCAACAAAACTAGTTCAAATACGGAATGTTCCTTACACGTTCTGAAATCAGCAAGTAACTCTAAGACAACCCACGGCAAGAAAGAGACAAACGTCACAGAAAAACACAACAGAAACGCAACAGAAAACGCAACAGAAAATAGTAGCCTTAATTGAGAGTAACCCTCAAATTATAACTCAAGAAATGGCTGATTCTATTGGCATTGATAGGAGTAATGTCTATAGAAATATCAAGAAGCTTCAAGAACAAGGCATCATCTGCCGTGTCGGGCCCGACAAGGGAGGTCATTGGGAAATACTACGGAAATCCTGACAAAGGGGCCGGCAGGACACCTCACCTGGAAACAATGATATAAAAGGTGTATCCCCAAAATGACCATTGGTTGACTACAGCTACACATAAACTCGAAGAATCAAACCGCCCTCAAACCATGCGGTTTAATCACCCTGTTTCCACCGGGCATGACCCCCGTTAGGGGTGGCGAATAACGCTGAAACGAATCAGAAAGAAATAGTTTTATAGCCGTAGCAACGTATCCCGAATCTCGTTGTCAGACACTTCCACGTCAATCATGGCGGCACCGAGGTCCTGCAAAAGGACACATCGGACGGTGCCCGAAGCGTTCTTTTTGTCCTGACGCATCAAGGGCAACATCAATTCAATCTCCTTGAGATTGAGAGATAATAGATGAGAGTTTATAGATAATAGTTGTTTCTTAAGCCATTGAGAATATGCGTTGTACGTCTCTTCTGGGAAGCCTGTTTTCTTCACCGAAAGGTACATGGCGGCCTGCATGCCGATGCCGACGGCGATGCCATGCGGCAGACCACGATAGACCTCGATGGCGTGGCCGAAGGTGTGGCCGAAATTGAGTATCTTTCTGATACTATGGTCGTAGGGGTCGGCTTTCACCACACGGGCTTTGATGCGGGCAACCTGTTTTAGGTGAGAGGTGTGAGGTGAAAGGTGAGAGATGTCTGTATCAACTATCAATTCGTTAAATAATGCGGGGTCGGTGACGGCGGCGGTCTTCACCATCTCCATCTGGCCATTGAGGAGTTCCTCCTGCGGAAGGGTGTTCAAGAAGGCTGGTTCTATGACAGTTAAGGACGACGGATAGAAATGCCCGATGCTATTCTTCACACCGCCGAAATTGATGGCCGTCTTGCCGCCGATAGAGGCGTCGACCATTGAAAGCAAGGTCGTTGGCACATTGATATAACGGATGCCACGCTTATAACCCGCCGCCACATAACCACCGAGGTCGCAGACACAGCCACCGCCGAGATTGACGATGACGGCGTTGCGGTCGGCCTCGCCCTCCATGAGCGTCTGCCATACCTGCGCCGCTATCTCCAGGCTCTTGCATTCCTCACCCACGGGGACCTCGATAAATTCGGCCTCCTGCAGTGGCTCCACACTACTGACAAGCAGCGGAAGACAATGCTGGAATGTGTTCTCATCCAACAAAATGGTGTATTTGGCGTTTTGCCATTCCTCTTTGGACAGTTCGCGTTGCAACGCCCGCAAACCGCCATACAATATCTTGGTTTTCGTGCTCATGCAATAAATAACGCGCTGATACGTTATTTATTGCATGAAACTGGAACTGCTCTCCCCTGCCAAGAACCTGGACTTCGGCCGCGAAGCCATCAACCACGGTGCCGACGCCCTTTATATCGGCGCTCCGGCCTATGGTGCCCGCGCCGCAGCCACCAACACACTCGAGGATATCGAGGCACTGGCAAACTACGCTCATCTCTATGGTTCCAAGGTGTTTGTGACCGTCAACACGCTACTCTTCGACAACGAAGTCGAGGCAGCCGTGAAGATGATTCGGCAACTCTACAACATCGGTGTCGACGCCCTGCTCATCCAAGACATGGGGCTGCTGGAATGCGACCTGCCACCCATCGAACTGCATGCCAGCACGCAGTGCCACAACGTCTCGGTGGAACGCATAAAGTTCTTGGAATCAATAGGGATGAAGCGTGTAGTGCTGGCCCGCGAGACCTCCTTGGAACAGATGCGCGAGATACGACAAGCCACCCACCTGGACCTCGAAGCCTTTGTCCACGGAGCCCTCTGCGTGAGCTACAGCGGACAATGCTATATGAGCCAGTATCTTAACGAGCGCAGCGGCAACCGCGGCTGTTGCTCGCAGCCCTGCCGCAGCACCTACGACCTCTACGACGGTGATAACAAACTCCTTATCAAAGAGAAGCACCTGCTATCGCTCCGCGACTTCAATGCCAGCCAACAGCTTGAGAACATGATAGCTGCCGGCATCACATCATTCAAAATCGAAGGGCGCCTGAAAGATCTCTCCTATGTGAAGAACATCACCGCCTACTATCGGCAACTGCTTGACAATATGATGGAAGGGCATAAGAAAGTCTCTTCTGGCCACAGCACCTATACCTTCATCCCCGATCCCGAACGAACGTTTAATCGCGGATACAGCGACTATCTCCTCCGTGAACGTCAGCCTATGGCCAATTTTGCCACCCAGAAATCACTGGGTAAACGTATCGGAAAGGTGACCTCCGTAGGTCGCAACAGTCTTACTATCAGCGGTACGGAGCCTTTCGCCAACGGCGACGGCCTCTGCTACCTCGATGCCGACGGCCATCTGCAGGGTTTCCTGGTCAACGGGGTGCAGGGACGCACCGTCATCCCCAACCAGATGCCCGATATCTCCGTGGGAACCATCATCTGGCGCAACCAGGACCAACTGTTCGAGAAACAGCTACAGGGCAAGAGTGCCGAACGCAAGATAGACGTGGAGATGCTCTTCTCTGCCACCTCCAATGGCTTTGCGCTGCGGCTCACCGACGAGGACGGCCTCAGCGTGACCCACAGCGTGACCGCCGAGCACCAGGAGGCCCACAACAATAGCGGTATGGGCAAACAACTGAGCAAGCTGGGAAACACCCCCTTTGTGGCCACCGCTGTCGTCGACGAAACCCAAGGACGCTATTTCCTGCCCGCCGGCAGCGTCAACCAACTGCGTCGCGAGGCGGTGGAAAAACTCATCGCACTGCGCATAAAACACTTCCATCCCATCGACTGCCCTCGCAGCGACAGCGGAGTCCCCTACCCTGCCACAACCCTCGACTATCGCGCCAACGTCATCAACGACAAGGCGGAGATGTTCTTTAAACACCATGGAGTAAAAAAGATAGAGCGTGGGCTGGAGCAGACCAAAGACTACGACGGGAAAGCCCTGATGACCACCAAATACTGCCTGCGCTACGAGTTGGGCTGCTGTCTGCAGGGCAAAAACAACGGCAAACCGCAGGTCAACATCGCTCCCACCGACACATTGATACTAAGAAACAACGACCGCCGCTTCCGTTTGCAGTTCGACTGCCGCAACTGCCAAATGCTAATCTATACGACCTCTGTTTAACCATTGTTTAACCATTGTTCTTCCATTAAAATGAAAGAACAATGAAAGAACAATGAAAGAACAGAGGTGGAAAAGACTAAGGATAAGTCTATTATGCTAGTCGATAAAAATGACGACGAAGAGGGCGGTGGCGAACATGATCAGTGAGGAGAGGGTAATCCAGCGGCGGGGACGCAGGGGGACATGCTGACGGCCGAACATGACGCCCAGCACCGCAAGGAGGAATGTAAATGCAAACAGCGGCCAAATAGCGGCATGAAGGCTTTCGCCGAGTAGGGCAACAAATCCAACACCGAAGCCCAGCAAAAAGACATTGATGCCTGAGGCCACAGTAAGCAGGAGCAACTGAGGAATGCCCGCATTGAGGTTGTAGGCCGCAGGCTTGGTGCGACGGCCCATATAAGGCAGGAATTGCTTGATGGCAACCATGACGGCAAGTCCAAAGAAGACCCAGGCGTTCTGCTGGGCATAAGATGCAGGATTGCCATTGTCGGTCAGAAGAAGTTTATTTCCCAACCAGATTCCCAAACAGAAGAGGGCGACATGCACCACAGCGGTGGCAAAAGAGACCAAGATGCCCGACGACAGCCGGACAGGTGCCGCCTCGGCAGAGCGGTGCATCAAGAGCATAATGCTGATTCCCAGCGCTAAAGAGAGAACAATAAAGATGACGATATACATAATGTAATGACTTTAGGTTAATTGTTGTATGGCTTTGGTGAGGGTAATAAATTCTGCAACAGAGAGTTGCTCAGCACGCTTGGAGAGAAGAACCTCGTCGACCGCCTCGATGGGGAGTGCCGCCGAGCGGAGGGCGTTGCGGAGGGTTTTCCGGCGCTGGTTGAAACCGGCCTTGACCACCTTCACGAAGAGAGACTCATCGCATTCCAAGGAAGTTACGTCGTTGCGAGTGAGGCGGATGACGGCTGATTTGACCTTGGGAGGCGGGTTGAAGACATGTTCATGGACAGTGAAGAGGTATTCGATATTGTAAAATGCCGATAGCAAGACAGATAGGATTCCGTATGTTTTGCTTCCCGGGCCGGCGGCGACACGCTCGGCCACCTCTTTCTGGAACATGCCGACGACCTCGACGGCCTGGTTGCGGCACTCGAAGACGCGGAAGAGAATCTGGGAGGAGATGTTGTAGGGGAAGTTGCCGATGACGGCGAAAGAGTCATGGAACAAGGTGTTTAGGTCGAGTTTGAGGAAGTCGCCCTCGATGACCTTCAGCTGGGGGTAGTGGTCGTGGAGCCACGCCACGGACTCGCGGTCAATCTCGATGACATGGAAGTTAAGTTCAGGCTTCTGTATCAAGTATTTGGTGAGCACGCCCATTCCCGGACCAATCTCGATGAGGTTGGTGGTGCGGCCGGAGAGGCTCTCGACGATGCGCTGGGCGATGGTCTCGTCGGTGAGGAAATGCTGGCCGAGGAATTTCTTTGCTTTTACTTCGTTCATTACTTTACTTTCAAGATGTTATAACGTTTGCGGGCCTGCTCGACGTAGAGGGAGGTGGGGTGGTCGACGAGGAGTTTCTCGTAGCACTCGAGGGCCTTGGCGGGGTTGTCGAGGTGGTCCTCATTGAGTTGTGCCATGAGAAAGAGGGCATCGTCGGCCGTGATATCGGTGGGATAGAAGTCCACCAGGCGCTGCAGGAGGGAATCGGCCTCGACATAACGTGCTTGTTTCATGCGTATTTGTGCCTTACGCATAAGTATCTCGTCGAAGAGCGGATGGGAGAGCATCTGTCGCGCCACGTGGTCGAAGGCATCCCAAGCGGAATCGAGCTGGTTGCGATAGAGCAGCAGGTCGGCGTCGGCAAAGAGCGACAGCATGGTATAGGTGCTGTCATCTTCCATGTTATCAGAGATTAAGAGCGACAGCTCCATGGCGTCGTTGGCGATGAGTTTAGAGGTGGAAGCCCTGAGGACCTTGAGTTGTGAGTTGGCCCAATCGAAGTCGTGGTTGAAGTAGGAGAGGCGGGCATTTTTCAGTTTGGCTTGTGCGCCAAGGATATCGTTTTTGTGCTCTTTCTCGACCTGCATGTAAAGCAACGAGGCGTCCCAGACAGAGCCAGCGAAGAGCAATATATCGCCCAGATCGAGTTTCACCTCGCCGCAGACATTGGCTTTAAGGCGCGGAATCTCAAGCACATCGTCGAGCATGCTGACAGCGGGCTGGGGTTCGTTGACGTAGTATGCCATCAATTGGGCGTAGTTGCGCATGAGCGGCACGGTACGCTCGTTTTTGCCCAGCTCGGCGATGGCAGCCTCGTATTTCTGCCGGAGCGAGGCCAGGCTGTCGGCATCGATGGCGTAGTGGTGGTTGATACGGGCGAAGTCAACCTTGAGCTCCCCTACCCTGCTGTCGAAATAATAGGGGTTCTCCTGTCCTTTGCGCTGTAGGTAACGATAGGCCTCGGAGGCCACATCATAGTCCTCATTTTCAAAGGCTATGGCCGCCACACGGAACACCTGCTCGCCCCCTTTGTCGGGGAAACGGGCATCGACGGCTTCGGCCTGCACCAACGAGAACTGGAAGTCCTTCTGCTGGATGGCGAACCATATCATCATCTCCAGATAGAGCTGATTGTCAGGATGTTCGCGCACTCGGTCGACCAATGCCTGCCGGATGCCGTCGGCGAGACGGTTGTCGGGAGCCTCGAGCATGGCTTTCTGCATGTTAAGCTGCACGGAAGCTTTCATACCCGGTTGTTTGTCGAGGAGGTTGAAATACTCGTGTGTCATAGCCTGATAGTCGCCCATGGTCTGATAAACACCCACCAACTCGGTGAAATAGAGTTGCTGGCTGCGGGTCTTCTCCCTGGCTTTCAAATAGGTACGTATAGCGTAGTCGTAACGGCCGATATTGATGAAAGCCATGGCGAGATCGGGAACAGGCGCGAGGTCGGAAGTGATAGACTCAATGGCCTTGTCGAAGCATTTCAGGGCCTTCTTTTCGCTTTCCTGGAGGAGATGGACATTCCCCTGGTCAACATAGAGAGCGAGCTCCTTGGGGTTGTTTTTCAAGCGTTTCTCCGCCAGTCGCAGAGCGTCCTTATGCTCGCCGAGTTTGAGGTAAGAACTGTAGAGGCGTTGGTAGTAATACTTGTTCGCATAATTCTTGTAGAGCGACTCGTAGAGCTGTGCAGCCTGCTCGAATTCGCCGTTGTCGTAGTAATAGGCAGCCATCTGTTCCTGCGTCTGCTGTGCAGCCACGGGAACTATCGGCACGAATGTCGATAGAATACAGAATATCAGTATCTTGCCTATCTTGTTCATACAAAAAAACCGGAAGTCGTTGCTCCGGTCCTAGTGTTGGTTGGTGACCCAGCTGGGGCTCGAACCCAGGACCCCAACATTAAAAGTGTTGTGCTCTACCTGCTGAGCTACTGAGTCAGTCACTCACCTCATTTTCGGTGACCCAGCTGGGGCTCGAACCCAGGACCCCAACATTAAAAGTGTTGTGCTCTACCTACTGAGCTACTGAGTCAACAAAAAGCGGTTTTTCCCGCGATTTGAATTTGCAAAAGTACAACTTTTTTACAAATGGGCAAAATATTTTCTTTTTGAGAAAATTCATTTTAAGATAACACTATGATTTATAAAAAAATATAGCATTCCGAAAATAATAGAAACCTAGAAAAAAACAACGCAAAAAGAACAGCTACACCATCACAAATAAGGATTTTTGACCCCACAAAAACAGAAAAAAGAAAGATTTTTTTTCCATATTAAAATTAAATTGTATATTTGTAGAATCCAAGGAACAACAGAATAAACCATAAAACAATATAAATCATGGACTTAACAATAAAATTAAAAAAAGGTCTAGGGGATATAGCTTTCGGCATGCCGGTGGAAGAGGTGGTGAACCTGCTGGGAACCGCCGATGAGGTGGAGAATATCGACAATGCAGCCGACGAGAGCACTACTGTGCTGAGATACAACGACGAAGGGCTGACGCTGTTCTGCGAAGGTGAGAACCCTACGCTGGCCTGCATCGACATCGCCAATGAGGACTGCACATTGTTCGGAGAAAAGGTGTTCGAGCTTGATGAGCGCAGTTTGGTGAACCTGATGGTGAAGAACAACATCACAGAGCAGGACGTCGACGAGGAGGACTGGGGCGAGCGCCGCGTGACCTTCAACGAAGGCAATATCGACTTCTACTACGACGAAGGGGAGCTGGTCTCCATCATCCTGGGCGCATGACGGCAGTTTTCAGCACGGCCTATCTGCCGCCGATTGCATGGGTAGCAACATTGCTGCAACAAACAGGGCCCCTGCTTATCGAAGCCAAGGAGACCTTTCCAAAGCAGACCTACCGCAACCGCATGGAAATCATGACTGCCGGCGGCGTGAGGACGCTGACTGTACCCGTCATCAAGGAGAATCACTCGCGAACAGAAGAGGTGGCTATCGACTACAAAGAGCGCTGGAACGTTATCCATCTGCGCACGCTGGCGGCCGCCTACAGTGCATCGCCCTATTTTCTTTATTATAAAGACGATTTGGAGGCATTGCTGACGCCACACTATGAAAGGTTGATGGATTTGAACGATGCGTTGCTGAAATGGGTGCTGCGGATGCTGAAAACAGAATGCCCACTGCGGCGGACGGAAGACTATCGGAAGGAGTATGAGCTGGACTTCCGCAACGTTTTCTCGCCGAAAATCCCCTACCCTACCGAGGGCATGGAAAGTTACTATCAGGTGTTCTCCGACCGGGTGCCCTTCACCCCCAATCTGAGCATCATCGACCTGTTGATGAATCTCGGTCCCGAGGCGACAGATTATCTGAAAAAAATTGTGTAAGTATCATAGAACATGGCAAATAAGTCTGTTGTTCCACGAGAAACAGTAGACTTTTTCACATATTCTAACGAGCAAAAGTAAGTAAAAGAACCGAGATATCGGCAGGGGAAATGCCACTAATTCGAGAGGCCTGACCGATGGAGACGGGGCGGTAGCGGCTGAGTTTTTCCCGACACTCGTAGCTGAGGGCAGCAAGGGAGAAATAGTCGAAATCTGACGGCAGGGCTATGTCCTCAAATTTCAGGATACGGTTGGCGACCTCCTGTTCTTTCTCTATATAACGCTGGTATTTTATCTGGGTCTCCACCTCCTGTTTCACCTCTTCGCGGAGGTCGTCGGGCATGGAAGCGGCTTCATCATTTAAATCCTTGGTCAACGACAACAGCATGTCGAGCGACAACTCCGGACGGAGGAGCAGGGAAGAAAGGTGGACACGTTGGCTCAACGGTGCCGACTGATGCTCCTGAAGCCAACTGTTCACCTCTGATGGCACGACAGAAAGCTGCTCAACAGAGGTCTTCAGGGTTGCCGTGAGGCGCTGCTTCTCCTCCACCCTGCGCATGCGAGCATCTTCGGCGAGGCCGAGGGCGTGGGCGAGGGGTGTGAGGCGCTGGTCGGCATTGTCCTGCCGCAGCAGGATGCGGTATTCAGCACGGGAAGTGAACATACGGTAAGGCTCGTCGACTCCCTTGGTGACGAGGTCGTCGATGAGCACTCCGATATAAGCCTGCGAGCGACCGAGAACGAAGGGTGCACGCCCTTGAAGTTTCAAAGCCGCATTGGCACCTGCCATGAACCCCTGACAGGCAGCCTCCTCATAACCGGTAGTGCCGTTGATTTGACCCGCGAAATAGAGATTCTCCACACGCTTGGTTTCAAGAGTATATACCAACTGCGTCGGTGGAAAATAGTCGTATTCGATGGCATAGCCAGGCTTAAAAATGGCTGCATGTTCGAACCCCTCGATGGAGTGAAGAGCCTCGAGTTGCACCTCCAACGGGAGCGAGGAGGAGAATCCGTTGAGATAGTAGGATTGCGAATGCCATCCTTCTGGCTCGACGAAGAGCTGATGGTGATCCTTGTCTGCGAACCGGTCAATCTTGTCCTCGATGGAGGGACAGTAGCGCGGTCCTCGTCCCTGGATGCGGCCTGTGAACATGGGCGACCGGGAGAAACCCGTGCGGAGGATATTGTGGGTACGAAGGTTGGTATTAGCGATATAGCAGGGTTTTTGTTCGGTAAGAGGCTTGGTATCAGAGAAGGAGAATTTGGCAGGTTGTTCGTCGCCGGGTTGTATCTGCAGGCGCGAGAAGTCGATGGTGCGACCGTCGATGCGGACGGGCGTACCCGTTTTCAGGCGCTGTACTTCAAAGCCAAAATCGCACAATTGGTCAGAAAGCCCTTTGGCCGGAGCCTCCCCTATCCGACCCCCACTCCAGGAGTCTTCTCCGATATAAACCGTTCCGTTGAGGAAGGTGCCGCTGGTGAGCACCACCGCTCGTGCGGGGATGGTATGTCCCATGCGGGTGACGACACCCGACACCGTCTTGCCGTCGAAAGTGAGGGCAATCACCTCGTCCTGCCAAAGGAAGAGATTGGGGATGGATTCCAGCACCTGACGCCAGTTGCGAGAGAAAAGCATACGGTCGCACTGCGCCCGGGGGCTCCACATGGCAGGTCCTTTGGAGCGATTGAGCATGCGGAATTGGATAGCCGAACGGTCGGTGACGATTCCCGACCATCCGCCAAGAGCGTCAATCTCACGGACGATTTGGCCTTTGGCCACACCGCCCATAGCTGGATTGCATGACATCTGACAGATATTGTCGAGCATCTGGGTTACCAAGAGCACCTTGGAACCCAGTTTGGCAGCTGCGGCAGCTGCCTCTGCTCCGGCATGGCCGGCACCCACTACAACGATATCGTAAGGTTCAAATGTCATATTCTATGATATTTACGCTATTTGTTCCACGGGAAACATGGTGTTCCACAACGTGAGAGCCTCTTCTTCTTGGCGGCGCATCTCCGCTGCTTCGGAGTCCGATTTGTCCCCTTGTCCGAGGAGATGGAGCACCCCATGAATGATGACACGATGCAACTCATGTTCGAATGGCACTTCAAATTTCTCTGCATTCTCCCCTACCCTATCGACACTAATCATAATATCGCCCGAGATGAGGTCGGCTGCCACATAGTCAAAAGTGATGATGTCGGTATAAGTGTCATGGTTGAGGTATTGCCGATTGACCCCAAGAAGGTACTCATCGTCGCAAAAGAGATACGAGATGTTTCCCACCCACTTTTGGCGACGTTGGACAACTTCGGAGATCCATTTTTTAACTTTTTCTGCCTGTTGGAGCTCGAAATTTATATCTTGGACAGCAAAACGAATAGCCATTGTTTTAACACAACATACTGATTATTAGTTTATTATATTATATTTCGTGTCATTATTCCTCAAAATCCCTGTCTCAAAAACGATGCAGCGGGACAGATGTGCTACCGACACGACGGAAAACGAGGAATCGGTCATACCAGAACGGGAGCAAAACGAGCCTGAAGGATGGCGATGCGCTCGAGTGCATCGGAGGGGTCGATACCAGCCACATCGAATTCGAGTCGCACCTTTCGACCCTCGTCGGAAAAAGTCATTCGGTCGGCGAGCGACTTCATGACGAAGATGCCCTCTCCTTGGGTCGACTCGCCGGAAGGAAGGTTACCATATTTATGGAAATCGAATCCCCTACCCTCGTCGCTCACCTCGGCACAGATTCCTCCCCGACAGGTGTCGAACACCAAAGTCACTTTCTTTGATGAATCGGAACCGTTGCCATGAACGATGGCATTCTCCACCGCCTGCATCACAGCTACCGACACAGCGGAATAGTAATTGCCCACATTGTTCTCTTGGCAGAAATGAAACAAACGCTCTTCCACCAGTGGCAGATTAGCAATATCCGACTGTATAACAAACGATTCCGTCATATTACCTATATCCTTTAACGGATACAAATATACAAAAAAAATGAAAAATGAAAATTTAAAATTGAAAATTTAGAGGAGTCAACCCTTCAACTACCTGTAAAAGTAGTCGTTAACCTTCTCACGATAGTAGGGGGAGAGGGTAGGGGGCACGGTGCGGAGCTGGTCGGAAGCGGACTTGAATTGCTTGTTGTATTTCTCGAGCTCGGCGGGCGACGGCTGACTGTAGAGGTCGCCGGCTTCATGGCTCTCGCGACGTTCCTCTTTCTCACGTTGCATCTCGGCCTTCTCATGCTCCAGCAGGCGGGTCATAATCTGCTGCTGACGCTTGATGGTTTGTTGCGTGATGGTGCGATTCACGAGGTCTGTCTCCGTTTGTTCCATCTGCTGCAATAGTTGGTCTATCTCCCTGGCCAACTGTGTGTTGCCAGCATTTCCCTGTTTCAATTCCTGACCATATTCCTGCATCATGCGGCGTATCATCTCCTGCTGTGCAGCCATCTTGGCAAACTCCTCACTCATCGACTGTCCTTGGCCAATCTGATGGCGTCCTCCTTGCTTGTTGCCCTGCTTGTCGAGCTGTTTTTTGAGGGCTTCCATCTGCTTGTTGAGCTCCTCCTGCATCTGCCGCATCGACTTGGGCGACGGCTTACCTTTGCCGGGATTCGAGCATTGCGACTGGCTCTTGCCCTTATTGCGGCACTGGCCACTCTTCTGCTTCTGGCTGTTCTGGCGCATCTGGTTCTGCATCTGGTCAAGGCTCTCGGCGAGCACCAGTGCCAGGTTGTTCAGTGAGGTCATGCTATACTGCATTGACTGAGCGGCTTGCGAGTTTCTGTACGACCCATAGAACGACTGATTCAACTCCAGAAGCCTGTTCAGCGAAGCATTCACATTGTTGTTCACCGAAGCCAGCTCTTTGGTGATGGCAGAAGCTACATTGAGTTGACGTCTGGCCATAGAACGCAGCGAATCCTCCACATTGCGGAAGTCGTCCTTGATGCGGTTCTGACGGGTGATAATGGTTTGATATTTGGGGTCTTGAATATATATGGAATTTACAGCTGTTATCAACTCTTCCTGATTGAACGAGAGCTTCACCAGATTTTTCAGCAACTGACGCACCTGCTCGGCATCCTCGGCAAGGTCTTCCTGCTCAGCTTCCACCTGAGCCTCAGCCAGTGCCTCGCTCAGTTGTTCCATCTCGTCGGCAGCCTCTTTCTGCTGCTTGCCAGCCTCTTTGTTCTTGCCTTTCTGCAGGTTTCTCTGAGCCTCCTGTTGGTGCTGCTCCACTTGTTTTTCAAGCTCCTCAGGCACCTTGAAATCGGTCGAAGGGTCAAGATTCTTATAATCTTGTTGAATCTGTTTGATATCGTTCTTCAGTTCTTGGAACCGATTGTTCAGTTCCTGCTGTTTTTGCTGTAACTGCTCGTTATTCTTATCTTTAGCTTGTTCTGTTTCACGCGAAACATTGCGCTGATCCTCGGCCAATTTGTCCATCTTCTGGATGGTTTGTTCCACCTTTTTCTCGAGTTCCAGACGCTTCATCAGCTCGATATTCTGGTCGAGTTGTTTCTCCAACTCGGCATTGTCAAGTTTCAGTTGTTCAAGCTCTTGCTGCACTTTCTTCTTGTCGAGCTCCTGCATCATGCGTTCGATTTCCGCCATAGTTTCCTTCATCTTCTCGTCCATCACCTCGTTCATCAGGCGGTCCAATTCGCGCTGTTTCTCCATCAGCTGCTCGCTCTGCTCACGATATTTCTGCTCCAGGCGGTTGTTTTCCTGAATCTGCTGTTGCATCTGCTGCATCATCTCGCGCACCTGCTTCTGTTTCTGTTGAATCTGCTGCAAGTCTTTCTTGTCCTGCCAGTTGAGCTCTTTCTTGTCCACCAGGCGGCGCATCATCTCGTTGATTTCCTCCTGCATCTTCTGCAACTCGCTCATCTGCGTCTCGGCACTTTCGCGCACCTCGTTGCTGCTGCGTTCGAGTATCTGGTCGAGTTCCTCGGCCGACGGAATCTTGATTTCGAACACCTGCGAGCGTGCCTTCTTGGGGCCGTGGATGGCGTCGTTGTCGGACACCTCGAAATAATAGGTCAGCTCATCGCCTGGGGCGAGGGTGAGCTCAGCGGTGTTGAAACTGAAGAAGAACTCCTGCGAGGACTCGCCGTTGAGGGCAATTTTAGCCTCGCTGACGCTGTTTCGCGAGGCGTCGGAGGAATTCTCCGTCTTGTGCACGAAAACGAGGCTAGAGAAGCCGTAATCATCCTTGATGCGGCCACGGAAGAGTCGGCGGTCAGGGTGCAGTGAATCCACCATCTCCTCGACGACAATCATCGGCACCGCATCGGTGATGGCCGAAAGCGAATAGCGAAGCGTGTCGGATGTGGAGTAGCGGCTCGACACACAGAAGGCGTAGTTAATGGTTTGCATCACACGGCGAGTGATTTCCATGCGGCCCGAAGCGTCGCTCTCCAAGCGCGTGGGCACACTATCCACGAAGAACGCCATCTCCTGGGCGTCCTGCGTCTGGAAGAGCCATTTCACCACGGTACCCTCGGGCACCGCAGCGTCGCCCAGATTCACCACCGTCTCGGGCATACGTCCCGTGTAGGCAGGGTAGGAGAGGAGCATGCGGAACGACACCACCGAGGGGTTGGGAAGCATCTCGAGGCGGTACTCGGGCGACGTCACGCCGCCACCCTCCATGCTGAAGCCCAACGACTGGCGCACCTGCTTGAAGGTGAACGCAAAACGCTCTTTCGAGAGCTTGGTCATCCTGTGGCGACGACCGTCGACGATGATGTTCACCTCGTTGGGCAGCGCCTCGCCGTCAACCTCGACGGTCAGCTCATAATCGCTTCCAGAAATCACCTGCAAAGAGTCGGTTGTCACAATGAAGCGGAACGGCGCCGGGCGTTCGTAGACGGTGTTATAGTCGGCGATACGCTTCACCGGCTCGGTAATCACCGACGGAGCCACCAGCAGCAACAGCACTATCACCGCCAGCGGCGGCAACGCATAGCGCAGATACTTGCGGTTGGCCCTCAGGTTGATGGCATTGAGGAAGGGGATGGGGCGCAAGGCAGCGGTTTTCTGCTCGATGGCAGCCAACAATAATTCTGAATTCTGTGCCGAAGGCTGCGAACACCTTGAAACATCAAGATATTGCAGTGAGTCAATTCTGAATTCTGAATTTCCGGAAACACCATCCATCAGCTGCAGGAGGTTCAGCAGCTTGTCGCTCACCTCGGGGAAATGGCGTCCGATGATGCGTGCCGCCTGCGGCCGGTCGATACACTTGCCGAGGCCGTGCATCTTCAGCAGCGGACGGATTACCAGCCAAGCCACCACAGCCGCCACCGCAGCCAGGCCTCCCCAGAAGAGGAGCGCCCTCGCCGTCGGCGACATCCAGCCGAAATGCTCCAGCAGCACCAGTGCCAGAAACAGCGTCAGCACGATGCCCACAGCATACAGCACACCTTTCAGCAGGAGGTTCTTGTAATACTTCCTGATGAAGGCATCCAAAGCCTGCAATATGTCCGTCTGCGGTTTCATCAGAAAAAGAAAACGCAACAATATCATTTTTATTATGGAACACGGGGAGAAAAAAAGAGGGCGTCCTTTTCAGACAACCCTCTCTGTGTTTTTAGGGAAAAGGAAGCTGTTATTCGATATTACCGAAATTGATGTATTTCTCGGTGATTTTTTTGGCCTCTTCCTCGTTCTCCGTGGCCCATTTGGTCCATTTCTCCTGGTAGGTAGCCATCTTCTCCTGGAGGGCTTTCTCGTCGGCATACTTGGAGTCGAACTCGGCAGCCACCTTGTTGATTTCCTCCTGGGTGATACCGCTCACGTCCATTTTCATCATCTCGGAAGTGAGTTTCATCATAGCCTCATAGCCTTCGGCGCTGGGTTCCTGCTCCATGATGTTGACCATCTGGTCGCTCATTTTAACCATCTGAAGGGCCTTGCTGTCGTCGGCCTTGATTTCGTTTTTGGTGGTCTTGCCATCCTTGCTGACGGTGTCGCCACCGCAGGCGACCATCATGCCCACGAGGGCAATCATGGCAAAGAAAGAAAAAACTTTTTTCATTTTATACATTTTTTAATTAACAATTTGACTTATAAAAAAATACGTCATTTACCATTTCATGTATGGAATACAAATATACGAAAAAATGCTGACACTTGCGGTTTTTTTCGTAACTTTGCAAAAAAATTGGAAAACATGCAACAGATCATCATCATCACCGGCGCCTCGTCGGGCTTCGGGAAGGCCACGGGCGAGCTGCTGGCTTCGAAAGGTCACACCGTCTACGGCCTTTGCCGCCGCGAGATGCAGGATACCACTATAAAGTACCGCCAATGCGATGTGCGCAACCGCGAGCAGATAGCCGCTGTGGTGGCCGATATCGTCAAGGAGCAGGGTAGGGTAGACGTGCTGGTGAACAACGCCGGCATGGGCATCGGCGGCGCCCTCGAGTTGGCCACCGAGGAGGAGATAGACCTCCAGATGGGCACCAACTTCATGGGGTGCGTGAACATGTGCCAAGCCGTGCTGCCCTATATGCGCAAGGCTCGCAAGGGCAAGATTATCAACCTCAGCTCCATCGGCGGCGTGATGGGCTTGCCGTACCAAGGCTTCTACTCGGCCTCGAAGTTCGCCATTGAGGGCTTCACGGAGGCTCTGAGCGCCGAGGTGCGGGGATTCGGCATCAAGGTGTCGATGGTGGAGCCGGGCGACTTCGCCACAGGCTTCACGGGCAGCCGCAAGAACAGCCAGGCGACGATGGATGACCCCGACTACGGCCCTATCTTCCGCCGTTCGCTCGACATCATCGAGAAGGAAGAGAACGGAGGCCTGCAACCCGAGGTGCTGGCACGCCGCATCGCCAAGATGGTGGAACAGAAGAACCCGCCGCTACGCAAGGTGGTGGCCAACCTGGAGCAGAAACTCTCGGTGGTCATCAAGCGGGTGCTGACGGGCAACCAAATGGTGGGGATTTTGAGAGGATACTATAAGTCTTGAAAGGTGAAAGGTAAAAGGTAAAAGGTGAGAGGTGAGAACTAAGAACTAAGTGGGGAGTGAAAGGGGAGTGAGAGGGGAGTGAGGGTGACAATAGCAAAAGTTGAAAAAAAGATGTCCCGAATATTCGGGACATCTTTTACAATAATAGAATAACGGCTTACATCATGCTGGCGACGGTGCCGGCAGCAGCACCCATGATGATGATTGCGACCACGAAGAAGATGCCGCTGATAATCAAACCGGCAATGGCGAGACCTTTCTTGACGTTCTTCTTGATGACACCAATGAGGGAGAAGATCAAGCCGAGGGTCAACATGATCCAGTTGAGGATGGGAACCCAGCAGAAGACGGCTCCAACAAGAGCGCATACAAAACCGGCAGTGCCAAGGCCATTGTTACGTTTTTCCATGGGGACGTTGTTTTCTTCCATTTTTTTATCCCTTATTCGTGTCGGGAGCAACCTCTATCGGGCTAGGGGAAACTTTGTAGCAACCTGCGCAGGCCTAACCCGATTTCCTGCCCAATTGCCGTTGTTCTTTTCGGGTGCAAAATTATGAAAAAATTTCTTAACTGCAAAATTTTTTCGTAAAATTTCTTAAAATATTTTTTCAATAATTACGCCATATCACTCATAATGAGGACACTAAAAAGAACACTTTTCCCGTTCCCCAGACAAGCGCCGTCTATTCCTCCTGCTCGTCGGAATCCTCAGATTCCTTTTTTTGAGTGGGTTGGGGGTCCCAAGGCTCGTTGCACAACACCCAGATGGGTGGGGTTCGGTACAGTTTACGGCCAAAAGTATGAAATTGCTTCAGGGTTTCAGGCATACCACATAGGGAACTATCGTAATTCCCATCCTCATCCAGAGGTGCAGCTATCGACGCAGGGGCGGGACTACCCATGCGACCACTTAGGTTCCACAAACGCGGGTCGTCAGGGCTGGTAATCAATAGGCCCATCCTGTAGAGCAAATTCCGTGTGCCACGTATATTCACGGGCTGCAGCCATACTATATTGGGATGATTGGGAGGTAGGGGAAGCTCGCCAACACCGGCAGGGGGCGGCGTGACGATACTACGCACGCGGCTGTCGCGTCTCAAACTCAACCCTTTGTAGCACATCATGGTGTCGCCAAACTGGGTGACGAGGAAGGTGTAGCTTCCTGCCGTAAGGGTCGGCATCACAAAGCGTCCGTCATAGTCGGTGAAGGCCGAAGCCACACAGTGTCCCTCCTGCAGCAGCTGCACATTGCACAAGGGCAACACGTTGCCGTCCACCTCATTGACTACAATGCCCTCCACCGTCAGGCTGTCGACCTGCGAACGGGCGACGACCGCAACCGTCAGCGCCATCAAAGCTATGAGAAAACGAGGCTTCATAATTCATGAATTTGTCAGATTAACACATTAACGCATTCTATCTATATCCTCATCTTTATCCAAAGAGTGTCGCCGGCATAGAGATTGTACTGGTAGATGCCGTAGAAACAGCCTAATTTTGAGGGGAGCTCGAAAGTACATATCCCTTGGCAACGTTTCGAAGAGACCACACGGCCGTACCTGTCGTAGAAGACCACCCATTCGCCGTCTAGACCGCTGACGGTGAGTATGCTGCCCGTGATGGCGATGGTCGCTGGACGCAGCTGTCGGACAGAGGGTGGAGGAGGGGCTTCACCGAAACTGATAAAATCCGTTGACGAAAAGTTGATGTGCTCTATGGGCGGCTGCACTTCCCTTGCCTCGGGCACAGAGGATTCTTCCTGAGGCTGCACACTATCAATCTCTACGGGCGGGGCAGGGGAGGGGACGGCGGGGACGTTGACAGGGACAGTGTCCTCCGCCGCCGGCTCGCCACTGTTGAAGACCCGCTGCCTCCACTGTGGCACCACGGCCACGGCGACAGTGCTGGCCACAAGCAACAAAAGCGCCAGCAGCATCGCCTTGCGGGCCTTCACCACCGCACGGTGCATGCGCTGGTAGACGGTGTCGTGGCTGAGGTTCATCAGATTGGCAATCTCTTTGGTCTTATAACCCTCAAGATAGAGACTCACCAAGCGTTGCTCCTCGGGGCTGAGGGCGGCCATCAACTCCTCTATCTCCTCCTGTGTATGCCGAGTGTCCTCGTCGGCCACGGTTTCCTCCAGCAGGGTGGTTAACGGCTGCATGGGAGGCTTCTGGAGACGGCGCTGGAGGTCGAGGGTAGAGCGGCACTGCCAGTAGATCCAGGCGCGTTTCTCGGCGGGAGTGGCGTCGGGCCGCAGAGCGTCGAAATGGAGCCACAGGGCGATGGAGACCTCCTGCACCAGGTCGTTGCAGCGGTCCCAGTTGCCTCTGGCCCTGAACCAGCACATGCGCCACACCAGCGGGCGGTAGCGCTCCAGCATCTCGGTATATGCCCTCTGTCTGTCCATCTCTATAAATATAATACACATCCAACGCCGAAAATCTGACATTGGATGTGCAAAAATACGAAATAATTTTTTCTCTCTACCTAATCACCACTACTTTCTGCAACGGGCGGGTGCCAATTTTGACCAGGTAGACACCCGGAGCAGGAACCCTGAGGCTACAACGACCACGGGCGATGCCGTCGGCCACCTGGCGGCCCTCCATGTCGTAGACCACTACCACCTCACCCTCTGCACCCTCGACGACGATGTTCTGATAGGCGGCACTAAAGATGCTCACCTCCGGCAGCTCCACCTCGGGCACCGCCTCGCAGTCGTCTTGGATATTCACAAAATAGTTCCAGTAAGGGGCGTTGCGGTAGGCCGCGACGCTGCCACAGGGGACGATGAGGACAAGGTTGCGGTTCATCTGCTTAAAGGTGTTGGCAAAGGCCACGGGCGGCACCGGGGCAAGGGAGATGAGGGTGTCAATGTTTCGGCACTGGAAGAAGGCGGCCTCGCCAATATGGGTGAGACCTGCAGGTAACGTGAGTGTCGTAAGTTCCCAGCACTCGTGGAACGCCGCAGAGTCGATATACACCACCGTGGAGGGGATATTCACCTCCTCCAAGCCTGTGCAGCCAAAGAAGGTTTGGAAACGGATGGTGTCGATGCCTTCGGGAAGCCGTATCTTCTTGATGCTGCCGGAATAGTTGTAGCAGAAAGCCATACGCCCGATATACTGCACCGAGTTGGGAACAATTATAGAGTCAAGATGAGTGCATGAATTGAAAGCCCCATTGTCAATGAATGTCACACGGTTGCCCAGTTCAATATTCTTCATGTTGCTGTAGGCGAAAGCCCCATTGCCGATAGACAACTCGGCATCGTCGATGGTCACAGTGGCACTTGGCAAAAAAGCCGAATAGAACGCCGACTTGCCTATATGTTTTACCGTCGAGGGAATGGTAATCCCCTCCAACCCTTCACATACGCCGAAAGCTTGATTGCCAATGGTGTCGAGCCCTTCAGGGAGCGTGACGGAGGTCAACGATGATATATAGTAGAAGGCTCGTGTACCGATAACGCGAACAGTTGCAGGCACCACTACCGAAGTGATATGCCGGCTGGCGGTGAGGCGGGTCTTGCTGTTGTCGGAATAGAAGAGGCTGTCTTCTTCATAGCCGTTCACCGTGTTGGCGCCCCAAGGACTTCCCATAGCGGTGCCGTGATAAATAACATTGGGCACCAGCGAGAAAGCCTTGTTGCCAATGACCGTAACCCCGTCGGGGACGGTTATCGTCTCAATTTCCAGATGGCTTTGAAAGGCTTCCTCGGCCACCTCGGTGACGGCGTATCTCACGCCCTCATGCTCCACGCTGTCGGGCAGCACAAGGTCGGCACTATAGTGGATGTAGTGCGTGTTGTACGACCATTCGTCGCCACGCACGCTGACGTGGTGCTGCGCCGAGTCGACGATGGTGCAGAGGAGGGTGTCGCCCTGCGGGGTGACGGCTTGGAAATCGTAGGCCACCTGTGCTTGTGTGGCGGTGACCAAAGCCAACAATGCCGCTGTCGTAGCGGTCCGTTTCAATGAAATATTCATACTGTCGATTTTTAGGGTGTCGTTCTCCACGAAGGCCTGCGGAAAATTTCCCGTGGCCGTGACGGCGTAGTTGCTGGAGGTGCGTGTGTAGGTGATGGAGCTGTCGTTGCGGCACCAGGTGACGGACCAGCCCTCCATCCCCACGCCCACATACTCCCAGTTCACCACCACTTCGGGATCCTGCTTTTCCTCGCTGGCGCTGTCGGCCACCGAGGGCAGGGCAAGGGAGGAGGCGGCAGGGATGTTGACAGAGACCGTGTCCGCCGCCGCTGGCTCGCCGCGGCCAAAGACCCACCGTCGCCACGACGGCACCACGGCCACGGCGACAGTGCTGGCCACAAGCAACAAAAACAACACCAGCAGCGCCTTGCGGGCCTTCCCCAGGGCACGGTGCAGGCGCTGGTAGACAACCTCGCGGCTGAGGCCCATAATCGAGGCTATCTCCTTGGGGCGGTAGCCTTCTATGTGAAGGCGCACCAACTCCTGTTCCGCAGGGCTGAGAGCGGCCATCAGGTGCTCCATCTCCTCTTTCTGCACCAGCAGGTCGTCGGCAGCCACCGTGTCGGCCACCATGGCCGTCAGCGGCAGCAGCGAGGGGCGCTCCTTGCGACGCTGCAGGTCGAGCACCGAGCGTGTCCACCAGCGTACCCAGGCCTTCTCCTCCTGAGGCACCGCGTCGGACCGCAACTCGTCAAAATGAATCCACAGCGTGATGGAGACCTCCTGCAGCAGGTCGTTGCAACGGCTTTTGTTGCCGCGGGCAGACTTCCAGCACAAGGCCCACACCATCCTCCGGTGGCGCTCCAACAGTTCTGTAAATGCACTATGACGGCTCATACACTAACTAATACACCTCCGACACCCAAAATCTGACATCGGAGGTGCAAAAATATGAAAAAAAAATTTATTTGTCCTGCACTAGGCGCACCGAGAAGGCGTTGCTGCGACCCTCGCCGTCGCTGGGATAAAGCATGCTTTCGTTGAAGAGGAGGCCAAGGGCACAATCGGTATATTCGGCACCGTAGGGCGAGACCGACCAATAGACCCCATACTGGTTTTCATAGTTGAAGAAGGTGTACTGTCGGTATCCCGCCGCAGGCAGGAAGATGGCTCCGGCAGCCTCCAGGCATTCCCATTGCTCCATGGTGTAGGCATTGGCGTTGAACCCATTGTGGGCAGGAGTAAAGCTAATGCCGTCGGGAGCCGTCCACTCGTCGGGCAGGAGGATGAGACCTTTGTAGCGGCCATCAATAGTGGCACGGCCCCATTTACTGGGACGGCTGCCGCCACCGAAGAGGTAGGCCCATTCCACATTGGTAAGCGTGCGCCACATGCCCGCATGGTTGCCGCCATTCGAGATGGCATTGTACACGCCCCAATCAGCATTGGCGTAATCGCCCGTAAGGCTGTTCTGCCAGCTGCCGCCGGGCTGATAATCGGCATCGTCGATACTGACAGACCACGGCTGGTAGGCGTTGGCGCCGCTCTCCCATCCGCTGGTACCCCAGCCGAAACAGTCAATCCAGCCTTCGTTGCTTGGAGAGACAGCATTGTTGGCCGCTCCCATCACCTCATACTGCTTCGCGGCGAAACGCCAGGTGTCGGTCGAGGCCTGATACTGCAGGTTGCCCCGCGAGATGCGCACCTGCCTGTTCGCTGCCACCGAGAAAAGCGCCTTGCTGGCACCGTTGGCATCGAAGGGGTCTGTCGTCTCTGTCTGGGCCGGGGCATCGTCCTTGCTACAAGAGGTGACTGCCATCATGGCCGCTGCTAGCAGCAGCAATACTGAAAAACGGTTTGTTTTCATCATCTTTGTTTTTGGTTTTTTATTTCATTACTACAATTTTCTGTGCCGGGCGGTCGCCGACCTTCACAATATAGACCCCCGTCGGCAGTGCCTCATTGCGGACGCTGCGGCCGGTGATGTCGAAGATGCGGACGGTCTCGCCCTCGGCACCGTCCACGATGATGCGGCCTCCGAGGGTGTAGATGTTGATGTTTTCCACATCGGGATCGCCGATGCCCACGCTGCAGTCCTCGACATAGCGGTCGGCGAATTCTTGCCAATAGCTGTCAGCCAGCCAGGCATCGAGATTACCACAAATGGCGATGGTATCAATCTGACCTATCATGTAGAGGGGACCTTCACCCTTGATGGCAGGGGGCAAGCCGCCAGTGAAGCGTATCTTTTGGATGTTGGCACTCTCGAAAACAGCGGTGCCCAGGGTGTCCACCTGTCCGTGGAAGGTCACCGAGCGCAGATTGTTGGTGCATGCACCGAAAGCGCAATCGCCGACCTTCCTCAGCGATGCCGGGAGGTCAAGATTAGTGATATGAGTTGAACTATATTGCGACAATGCCCAGAAGGCATAGTCTCCAATCTCCTCAACGACGTTGTTCCAGGTGATGGAGCCGAGTCTTATGCACGAGTTGAAGGCCTCTTTGGGGATGATGCGCAGCGAATCGGGGATGACGATGGAGGTCAGCGCATAGCAGTGCTCGAACGCACCTTGTCCCATCGAGCGCAGCGTCTGCGGCATGGTGACGCTGGCCAGCCGGTCGTTCTCCGAGAAAGCTTTTCGGCCTATCGACTTCATGTGTCTCGGCAGCGCGATGCTAGTAATCTGGCATCCGTTGAAGCAGTTCTCGGTGATGTCGGTCACAGTCTCGGGGATGGTGATATTCCGCACCCAAGTGTTGTTCTCGAAGCCGCCCAAGACTTTCATGTTTGGGTTCAGGGTCACGGTGGCGCCCGACTTGTGGCACGAAACCAGCGTGTCGTATCCTGCGCTGTATACCATCAGGCCGTCCATCACATAATGTGTGTTGCCCTCGGCAATGGAGAGGTTGTTCATCTGCGGACAATAGGAGAAGGGGTTGACGCCGATGTGTGTCACCGTCGAGGGGACGACAATACCGTCGACCGTCGCGCAACAGTTGAAGGCGAAGTCACCGATGGAAACCAATCCCTCGGGCAGTGTGACCGATGTGATGTGGCTGCAGAAGCCGAAAGCCATCTTGCCGAGATGCTGCACGAATTGTGGCACCGCGACGGCACCCGTCTCCCCGCTGGGTACGATGCAGAGCGTCAAACTGTCCTTGCTGTAGAGCCATCCGTCGATGGAACGGTAGCGGGGATTGGCCTCGTCGACCGTGATACTCATCAGGTTCCGTGCCCAGAAAGAGCACTCATCATACTCTTCAAAGCAGGCCGGCAGGTGTAGCGACGAGATGCTGGAGTAGAGGAAGGCGTGGTCGTCGATGCGGCGCAACGAGTCAGGCAGCTGCAGCGTCGTGAAAGTGCAGTTATAGAAGCAATGCGACCCGATGCTGCGAATGGTTGGCGGCAGGGTGAGACTGGTCATGGTGGTGCAACTCTCGAAAGCAACTTCGCCCAATGCTGTCACCGTGTAGGTGGTGCCGTCATACTCCACCGTCTGTGGAATGACGATAGAGCCGCTGTAGGGAGTGTTGTGCAAATAATAGTTCGACAACACTTCGACGGTCTGCTCAGAAGTGATGCCATAGACGATACCGTCCGATTCAAAATATTGAGCGGAAGCCACGGCTGGCAAGCTTGCCGCCACCAAAAGGGCAGCGAGGAATTGAATGATGCGATGTTTCATTGTTTGTATCTGTTTTGGTTGTTAAACATTTCAGCTCTTCTATAAATATAATACACCCCTAACACCCAAAATTTGACATCGGATGAGAAAAAAGATTTAGATGATATCGTTTAGAACATTAGTATCCGCTGGGTCGAGGCAGGGATAGGATGTGTCGGATTCCCTCGGGGGGGGTGTTTGATGAAGACCTTCTGCCGCGGGCGGTTGCCTACCTGCACCCAGAAGGCGCTGGTTCCTGAGTTTGTGGTTGGGGAATAGGAATAGTCCTGCATCCCGAGGGTAAGCACACAATGGTCGTTACACCGCGCTGTGGCCACCAGACGTCCCTGAGCGTCGAAAACATCGACACGTTCATCCCTGACGCCTTCCACCACGATGTTGTTCCCCACCACACGGATGGTCATGTCGCTTTCTTCTTCCTGCAGCTCCTCGTCGGTGTCGTCGAAGGGAACGCAGTCGGCACGCTGCACGCCACCGCGGGCACTGTCGGGGCAACCACAAGGGTCGCTAAGGGTCGGCGGAAGGACTGGCAACGCTGTATCGTCAACAGGGACGAGGTGGGAGAGAGGCTCCGATGGAATCCAAGTGCGGTGGACAACGACGGTATCCGCCACACTGTCGGCAACCGGCAGCGAGGCGGTGGGGAGAGCGGCAGGGACACCGACAGGGACCGTATCACCCACCGCTGGCTCGCCGCCACCGAAGACCCGCTGCCGCCACGACGGCACCACCGCCACGGCGACAGTGCTGGTCACAAGCAACAAAAACAACACCAGCAACACTTTGCGGGCTTTGGCCATAGCGCGGTGCATGCGCTGATAGACGGTGTTGCGACGGAGATTCATCTTCTCGGCAATCTCGTCGGCATGGTAGCCCTCGATGTGCAGCCGCATCAGCTGCTGCTCCTCGGGACTGAGGGCCGCCATCAGCTCTTCGATGTCCTCGCCTGCAGCACTATTGTCGGCATCGGGGATGCTCTCGGCCATAGCTTCCGTCAGCGCCACCATCGGCGGCCGCTGGCTGCGGTGCAGATGGTCGAGGGTGGTGCGCGTCTGCCACCGCACCCAGGCCTTCTCCTCCTGGAGAGAGACTCCCGGGCGCAACTTGTCGAGATGCAGCCAGAGGGCAATGGAGACCTCCTGCACCAGGTCGCGGCAACGCTCATAGTCGCCCCGTGCACGCACCCAGCACAGGCGCCACACCATCGGGAGGTGACGCTTCAACAATTCGGTGTATCTGCTCTGTCGGTCCATCTACCAATATAATACCCACTTTTTAGCCGAAATCTGACAATGTCCTAAAAATATTTTTCGAACCACCTGATAATTAACCATTTCGACCTCTGTTTAACCATTGTTTAACCATTTTTATGGTTAAACAGTGGTAGAACTATAGTGAAACAATGGCGGTTTGGGACTCCTTATAAATAGTATCTATACTATTTAATTTTAGAGAGCTTTGCCGAAGACGGCGCGTTGCATGAGGGGGGTGGTGTGGTACTGCGTCTCCCAGATTTTGACGGCTTCGTTGCCGATAATCTGGGGGTTGGTGTAGGCGGTATGGACGTTAAACTTGATGGCGGCCTCGTTCATGTCGCAGTAGTAGATGCTGTGGACGCCGCGTTTCTGCCATTCGGGGAGGACGCCGTTGAGGAGGAGGTCGATGGTGTCGAATTTGCGGAAGGCCTTCAGGATGTGGTACCAGCCGAAGGGGAAGAGGCGGCCGTTGGCTTTCTTGTAGGCGGCGTTGAGGTCGGGGATGGAGAGGCCGAAGCCGACGAGATGGTCGTTCTCGTCGACGACGAATTGGACGAAGTCCATGTTGACGAAGGGGAAGTATTCCTTGATGTAGACGTCGATTTCCTTCTCGGTCATGGGTACGAAGTCGTAGAGGTCCTTGAAGGAGTCGTTGATGGCGTGGAAGAACTGCCAAGCGTAGGGGATGAGTTCCTTGCGGTGTTTCACCTTGACGAGGCGGAGGTGGTACTTCTCCATGATGAGGGTGTTGAGGCGAGCGACCTTGTCGGGGACGGGCTGGTTGGCGGGCATGACGTACTGCTGCCATTTGCAGCGGATGTCATAGCCGGCGCGCTCGATGAACTTGATGTAGTATTCGGGGTTGTAAAGGGTGGAGATGTTCTGTCGGGCGTCGAAGTTGTCGATGACCCAGCATTCCTTGTCCATATCGGTGAATCCGAAGGGGCCTTCGATTTCGGTCATGCCGTTGCGCTTGCCGTATTCCGCCACCTTGTCGAGGAGGGCTTTGAAGACCTCATAGTCCTCGATGAAGTCGAACCATCCGAAGCGCACGGCTTTCTTGTTCCAGTGCTCGTTGACGCTGCGGTTGATGATGGCTGCTACGCGGCCCACAATCTTGCCGTCCTTCTCGGCGAGGTAGAGCTCACGGGAGCAGTGCTCGAGCGACGGGTTCTTGTCGGTGAGGAGCTTGCGTTCGTCGCTGTTGAGGGCGGGGATATAGGAGGGGACGCCCTTGAAGAGCTTGTTGGGGAAGGCGATGAACTTGCGGAGGTCGCTACGGCTTTCAACGGTGCGGATGGTGGTCATAGGGGGGATGTATTATAGAACCTGGAGGTTCTTGAAGGCTTTGTAAATCTTCTCCACGGCGATGTCGATTTGCTCATGGGTGTGGGTAGCCATGAGGGCCACGCGGATGAGGGTCTCGTCGCCAGGTACGGCAGGGGCGATGACGGGGGTCACGAAGACGCCGTCTTCGAGCAGTTGGTGGGTGATGGCGAAGGTCTTGGGGTCGTCGCGGATGAAGAGCGGGATGATGGGCGTGGAGGTGTTGCCGATTTCGAATCCGAGGTCCTTGAAGGCGTTGAAGGCGTAGCGCTGGTTGTCCCAGAGGGCGGCGTTGCGCTCGGGCTCGCTGCGCATGATGTGGAGTGCTTCGAGGACGGAGGCGGTAGAAGCGGGAGTGATGGAGGCGGTGAAGATGTAGGGGCGTACGGAGTGCTTCATCCAGTTGATGGTCTCCTTGTCGGAGGCGATGAAACCGCCCACGGAGGCGAGACTCTTGGAGAAGGTGCCCATGACGAGTTCGACATCCTTGAGTTTGCCGTAATGGTCGCAGGTGCCACGGCCTTCGCGGCCGAAGACGCCGAGGCCGTGGGCCTCGTCGACCATGAGGGTGGCGTTGTAGCGATTGCAGATATCCACCATCTTGTCGACATGCGCCACATCGCCTTCCATGGAGAAGACGCCGTCGGTGACGACGAGCTTGCAGGCCTCGAGTGGAACTTTCTGGAGCACGCGTTCGAGGTCGGCCATGTCGTTATGTTTGTATTTCTGAGTGTTGGCGTAGGTGATGAGTTTGCCTTCCATGATGGAGGCGTGGACGCGCTCGTCGTAGAAGAGGTAGTCGCCGCGGGAGACGACGTCGGGGATGACACCACTATTGGCCAAAAAGCCGGCGGAGAAGAGCATGACGCCCTCCTTGCCGAGGAATTCGGCCAGCTCGTCCTGGAGCTGGATGTGGATGTCGAGGGTGCCGTTGAGGAACGGCGAGCCGGCGCAACCGGTGCCGTATTTGTCGATGGCACGCTTGGCGGCCTCCTTCAGACGAGGGTCGTTGGTGAGGCCAAGGTAAGAATTGGAACCGAACATAAGGACCTTACCCTGACGACCTTGCACATAGACTTCGGTGTTCTGTTCAGAAGTGATAGGAGTGAAATAAGGATAGATCCCGGCAGCTTTGGCTTCCTGCGGGGCTCTGTATTGCGCTAACTTTGCTTGTAACGGCTTCATAAACGATAAAATATATATTTTTAAAGTGCAAAGTAACAAAAAATTTCTTAAATATTAAAATAATTTTATGTTAAAATTGCGAACAAACGGTCGGTCAAACGGCTTGCGCCTATTCTAAATGTCTGGTTATTAACAAAATCGTCACCCATAATTTTTTTTGCCATTTCGGCGTATGCCAGTGCCTCTTCGGGGGTGGAGATGCCTCCGGCGGCCTTAAAGCCGACCCTTTTTTTACCTTTTTTAACGTTTTCGTTAATGACCGTTAACATGATTTCGGCTGCCTCGAGGGTGGCACCCACGGCGATCTTGCCCGTGGAGGTCTTGATGAAGTCGGCTCCGCCGTCGATAGAAAGTTGCGATGCTTTGGCAATCAGGGTAGGGGAGAACTCGCCGGTTTCGAGGATGACCTTCAGCGTGCGTCCTTGGCAGGCCTCTTTCATCAGGGACACCTCGTCGCTCACCAGGTTGTCTTCGCCGGCCAGCAGGGCTCCACGGCTGAGCACCATGTCGATCTCGTCGGCCCCTTCGCCGACGGCATACTTCACCTCCTCGACCTTCAGCGCGATGGGCAGCTGTCCATGAGGGAAAGCGCCAGCCACAGAAGCTACACGGATGCCGCTGCCGGCAAGGGTTTTTATTGCCACAGCGACAAAACGAGGATAGACACAGACGGCGGCCACTCTTAGAGGTGAAAGGTCTAAAGTATGCTGGCAGAACGCTTCCACCTGCGCCTCGTTGTCGGTACCGTTGAGGGTGGTGTTGTCGATGCACGAGAACACCCTAAGTGCCAGTTCTTTGTCCATCACAGCAGTTGGCTTATTTTCTCCACCCGGCGGGTGTGGCGACCCCCTTCAAATTCGGTGCCCAGATATTCGTCTACAATCTGCAGCGCCGTTTCCGTGCTGATGAAGCGAGCGGGCATGGAGATGCAGTTGCAGTCGTTGTGCTGACGGCCCAGATGGGCAATCTCAGGTGTCCAGCAGAGGGCACAGCGCACATGGGGGTATTTGTTCACCGTCATCTGCACACCGTTGCCGCTGCCACAGATGACAATACCACGCTTGTATTCTCCTTTTTCAAGTGCTGCTCCCACCTGATGGGCGAAATCAGGGTAGTCGCAACTGTCGGTGTTGTGGGTACCGAAATCCTTCACGTCGAAACCTTTTTCTTTCAGATGCTCAATGACTTTCAACTTCAACTCGTAGCCGGCATGGTCGCAGGCTATAGGAATAATTTCTTGCATTTTCGTCGTTGTTTATATTTTTTTCTGACTGCAAAAATACGACAAAAACAGAAGTTGCTGTGAATGAACGGCTGCAAATTATCAACATTTTATTACCGCCGGAGGCAAAAACAAGAGTATCAATGGGGAACGAAATATCAACATTGAATCGTTAAAATCGATGTTAACTGTGGATGAAATGAATGTTGAAAAAAAAATCCTTCCATAGAATTGTTGAAAAACCCTGTTTTTTCAAATCATTTTCAACACTGTAAATTCATCCTAACGATAGTCAAAAATCTTAACAAAAAAATGTTCAAACAGGATATCAACATCATGTTAAAAAAAACGTGTTTCTTATACATAGCAACGATTCTGCATGTGTATAAGTTGTGGAAATAAAAATAATATCTTTTATGTCAAAAAGACACTTACAAAGTTATTCACCAAATAAACATCCAAAAGAAAAAATAAAAATTAAAATAAAGAAATAAAGATTTTTTTTATTGGGGTAACGTTTTTTTGTGTATTTTTGCAAATTCAAATTTCTCATCAAATGAATATGAATAATGAGCAGCTCAAGCAGGAAATCCTGCGACTGAAAAAAGAAAAGAACGCCGTCATCTTGGGACATTACTACCAGCGACACGAGATACAGGAACTCTCCGACTATGTGGGCGACAGCCTCGCGTTGGCGCAGAAAGCGCAGGAGGCTACAGCCGACATCATCGTCTTCTGCGGCGTCCATTTCATGGCCGAAACGGCCAAAATTCTCAACCCCAGCCGTAAGGTGTTGCTGCCCGATATGGAGGCTTCATGTTCGCTTGCCGAGAGCTGCAAGGGTGAGGATTTTGCCAAGTTCAAGTCCGAGCACCCCGACCACATGGTCATCAGCTATGTTAACTGCTCGGCTGAAATCAAGGCCCTCAGTGACCTCATCTGCACCTCCGGCAACGCCGAGAAGCTAGTGCGCTCGCTTCCTGAAGACCAGAAAATCATCTTCGCTCCCGACAAGAACCTCGGCGGCTATATCAACCAGGTCACGGGACGCCAGATGGTGCTTTGGAACGGCGTCTGTACCGTCCACGACGCCATGCAGGCCGAGGCGGTGCTACAGCTCAAGGCCGAGCATCCCGACGCCCCCGTCATCGCCCATCCCGAGTGCAACCCCGCGCTCCTCAAGGTGGCCGACTTCGTGGGCTCCACCAAGGCCATGCTCAACTACATCAAGGCCAGCGATGCCAAAAAATTTATCGTGGCCACCGAGACGGGCATCCTCTATGAGATGAAGAAGGAGAACCCTAGCAAGGAGTTCGTCACCCTGCGCGACAACAAGAGCTGTGCCTGCGACGACTGTGCCTACATGAAGCTCAACACGCTGGAGAAGCTGTATAAATGCCTCCGCGACGAGCAGCCCGAAATCCTCATGTCGCCCGAAATGATAGAAGCCGCCAAGCGTCCCATCGTCCGCATGCTGGAGATGTCGAAGCAACTTGGCATCATCAAATAGCCCTTGCGATGAAGAAAAAGGAAGAGTTGCCCATGGTGGAAGGCTACGAGGCGGTGAAGACGACCATCAGCATGATGACGGCCAATCTGCTTGCCATAGGCTTTCTTGTCGTGTTCGGTGCTTTGTGCTGGTGGGTGTTCGGAATGATTTGGGGTGGGGAAGAGTGGCGGTTTTCGTTCTGGTTGGTTGTCCTGCTGGTAGCGGGTATCGTGGTGCATGAACTCGTTCACGGTATCACTTGGCTGCTCCTCCTACGCAAAGGGTTCCGTCACCTCAGTTTCGGCTTCCTTCCAGGCGGTGTCTACTGCCATATCGATGTTCCGATGGTGAAGCGCGACTATGTCATCGGTGCGTTGATGCCTCTGTTTTTGGTGGGAGTTGTACCTCTTGTGGTGTCGTTTTTTGTTGGAAGTTATCTATGGTTGTTTTTGGGCATAATAATGGTGGTTTCAGCTCTTGGCGACATCATGATTGTCTGGGCCATCCGCAAGGAACCCGCCGATGCGCTGATCTACGACCATCCCTCGGAAGCTGGCTGCTATGTCTACCATAAAACATTTCAGCCATGATAGGACAACTGCAAGTATACGAAACCCTTGAGCGAATGGGCATCCCCTTCGACTACTACGAGCATCCTGAGGCGCCGACCATCGAGATTGCCGCCCAGTTCTACCGCGGTGAGGGGACGACGCTCTGCAAGAACCTTTTTTTCCGCAACCACAAGGGCAACCGCCACTACCTCGTCATCATGGACAGCCGCTTCCCCATGGATATCCACGACATGGAACACCGCCTGCACCAGGGGAAGCTGAGTTTTGCAAGTCCTGAAAGGATGATGCGCTACCTCGGCGTGAAGCCTGGAAGTGTCTCGCTTTTCACGTTGGTTAATGATGCGAATCACGAGGTGACCCTCTTCGTTGACCGCAACCTTATGAACGCCGAAAAAGTGAGCTTCCACCCCAACGACAACCGCGCCTCGCTGGTGATAACCAAGTCCGATATGTTGAAATTTATCGAACAAATCGGCAACCCCTACGAGATTGTTGATTTATATGACCCGAATTGTTGATAACGTAGTAAAATCGATGTTTCACGTGAAACATCGAGTGAGTAGAAAATGAAGAAAAACGAAATCATAGTTTCCGAGCCCAAAGAGTTGTTGGAATTTCTTTTCGAGGTGTTCCCCGAGACCTCGAAAAGCAAGGTCAAAGAGTTGCTGGCACACAATGTCTATGTCGACGGGCGCCGCACGTCGCAGTTCAATTTTCCGCTGCAGAAGGGGATGAAGGTGTCGATAGAGAAGGCCACTGGCAAGGACCGTCTGCGGCCGCGCGACCTCGACATCGTCTATGAGGACCAGCATCTCTTCGTGGTCAACAAGCACGAGGGGCTCCTCAGCTATAGTAAGAATCCCGCCGACAAGACTGTCATCACCGTCCTCAACCAGTACCTCGAAGCCTCGCACCAGCGTTGCCACGCCCATATCGTCCACCGCCTCGACCGCGACACTTCTGGCCTCATGGTCGTCAGCAAGAGCAAGGAAGTCAGCCAGAAATTCGAGGAGGACTGGAAGGGCATCGTTTTCGACCGCCGCTATGTGGCTGTGGCTTGGGGCCACCTAGAGCAGAGTAGGGGAGAGGTGCGCTCGTGGTTCACCGACGGCGAATACTGCGTCCTCTCGTCACCCACCGACAATGGCGGCAAGCTGGCTGTGACACACTATGAAGTGAAGCAGCTCTCGCGCCGCTACAGCCTTGTGGAACTCAAGCTCGACACCGGCCGCCGCAACCAGATTCGCGTCCATCTGCGCGACCTGAAGCACCCCGTGGTGCACGACCCCATGTACGGCTACAAAGACGACGTATCACCCATCAACCGCCTCTGTCTCCACGCCTTCCGTCTCTGTTTCACGCACCCTGTCACTGGCAAACGCCTCAAGTTTGAGACCCCTGTCCCTGCCAGTTTCTTAAAGTTGATGGAACTGTAACCCTGACGCTATCAGGCGTAGGAATGTTCCTTGTTGTACCGCTCCGCGATACGGCTGATGCGGCCCGCGTTGACACCCTTCACTGCGTAGCCGGCGGGTAGCATAATGTTGCCCACCATGAAGATAATCAGGCCCAGCATGTAAAAGAACAAAAAGCCCATTTCGGAATGGATAGCTATGGGAATGCTCAGGAAGAGGAGCAGCAATCCGACAAAGAAGGTAATCCACCCCCAGACAATCAGATTCCTTCCCACGCGGTATGCGCGTTGAGCCGACTGGAGGCTGTGGTAGGCATCGTCACCCAGCATGTTCATGAGGCTCGTGCGATCTATCTTGCGGCCGTCGTTGTTGACGATATGGCCGGCATCGCGAAAGATTTTCTCACCCGTGCTGATGTTGTTATAGGCCGAATTGGCATAGATTGTTACGTCTTCCATGGTATCTTTTTTATGTTTATTTTCGATGTTGAAATCAGGATGCAAAAATACGCTTTTTTTTTCATTCGCAACAAAAAATATTTTTACAATCGCGCAATATTATCATTTATTCAGCGTTAAAATTTTGTTATGCTTAAAAAGGCGACCTTCATCACAGCACTGCTAATGCTCTGCCTTAGCCTCTCGGCACAACGGAAGGAGGTGGTGGAGAGCGACACGTCACGGTGGGACTTCCACCTGTCGACGGGTGTCACCGTAGGCAGTGGCTGGGGCAAGACCGACGCATTGATGTGGACGGCTCCGCGTGTGGAGTACCGTATCAGCGACCGCCTGACGATTCGCGGCGGTTTTGCCATGGTGGGTTCCCTGCTGCCGGGTTATGAGTTGCAGATGCCTGTACGGAGTTATGCTCCGCGCAAGCATGGGACGCGCATGCTGGCAGGCTTTGCCTCGGCGCGTTACCGGGTGAACGACCGGCTGAGCATCTGGGCGTCGCTGCAGCATGTGGGAGGCTGGCGCGAGCCGCTGTGGACGCCACAAGGCGAGGCTTTCAATGTGGGCCTCACAGCATTCAGCGGAGGCTTTGCCTACGAGCTGAGCGACCAATCGTTCTTCGAGATGCACTTCCACATCGTACACGACCATTACGGAAACAGCGCCCTTGGGTTGCTGGGTCACCCCTACTACGGATGGGGAGTCCCCAGCTGGGAACTCTATCACGGCTCCTGGCCTTTTTAAATTGAAAATTGAGAATTGAAAACAGAGAATTGAACGTGGAATACAATACACAACGAGAAACACTAAAAATTAACGACTATGGGCGTAATGTCTGCAAGATGATAGATTACGCCAAAACCATCGAGGACCGCGACGAGCGCACCCAGATGGCCAACCTCATTATCGATGCCATGGCCTTGGTGAACCCCAAGGTGAAGGAGCGCACCGACTACCGCCGCATTCTGTGGGACCATTTGATGATTATGGCCGACTTCGACTTGGATGTGGATTGTCCATATCCCATCGACCGTGAGGAGACCGAAGCCCTCAAGCCTCAGCCTATAAAGTATAGCGATAGTGCCATCCGCTACCGCCACTATGGCCGTGCGTTGGAGGACATGATCCGTGCCGTCGCCGAGATGCCCGAGGGCGAGGAGAAGAGCGTGCTGGCGCAGCAGATAGCCCATACCATGAAGCGGCAGTACCTGCAGTGGAACCGCGATTCGGTGGACGACGACCTCATCCGCGAGCAGCTCGCCGAAATCAGCGGTGGCCGCATCACCTTGCCGCCCGATTTCCAGTTCCGAGATTCGAAAATCTACATCGATGCCATGGCTGCCGTCGCCGCCAAAAAGGAGAGCAACGCCAAGAAAAAGAAAAAGAAGAAAAAATGAGTAGTTTTGAAATCATAGGAGGCCACAAGCTGAGAGGCGAGATAGTGCCGCAGGGTGCCAAAAATGAGGCCTTGCAGGTGCTCTGTGCCGTGCTGCTGACCTCCGAGAAGGTGCGCATCGAGCATGTGCCCGATATCCGCGACGTGAACAAGCTCATCGACCTGCTGAAGCTCCTCGGCGTCAATGTGCGCGAGGATGTGCCGTCGGCCTGTGAGAGCGGCCGCACCTTCGAGTTCCAGGCCAACCAGGTGAACCTCGAGGTGCTGCAGAGCCCGCAGTTCCGCGAGCAGGCCGGTGCCCTCCGGGGCAGCATCATGCTTGTAGGACCTCTGCTGTCGCGTTTCGGCCAGGCCGTGGTGCCGCAGCCCGGTGGTGACAAAATCGGCCGCCGCCGCCTCGACACCCACTTCATCGGTATGGAGCGCCTCGGCGCCGAGGTGGAGTACAAGCGCGGCGCCTACCTGGTGACCGCCAAGAAGAAGCTCAAAGGCTGCTACATGCTCCTCGACGAAGCTTCCGTCACCGGTACCGCCAACATCATCATGACTGCCGTCCTCGCCCGTGGCACCACCACCATCATGAATGCCGCCTGCGAACCTTATGTTTACCAGCTCTGTAATATGCTCAACAGCATGGGCGCCCGAATCAGCGGCGTGGGGAGCAACCTGCTCACCATCCGTGGCGTCAAGGAACTCCAGGGATGCACCCACCGTCTGTTGCCCGACATGATTGAGGTAGGGTCGTTCATCGGCATGGCCGCCATGACGCAGGGCGACATCACTATTAAGAACGCGCAGGTGCAGCATCTGGGCCTCATCCCGCAGGTGTTCCGTCGGCTGGGCATCGAGGTGTGGCAGAAAGGCGACGACCTCTATGTACCCACACAGGAGCACTATGAGATTGAGCGCTTCATGGACGGCTCCATCATGACCGTCGCCGACGCCCCGTGGCCGGGATTCACGCCCGACCTCATCTCCATCGCCCTGGTGGTGGCCACCCAGGCCCGAGGCAGCGTGCTGATTCACCAGAAGATGTTCGAGAGCCGTCTGTTCTTCGTCGACAAGCTCATCGATATGGGAGCCCAGATTATCCTCTGCGACCCCCATCGTGCCACTGTCATCGGCCTCGACCGCGAGCACAAGCTGCGCGGCGTGCGCATGACCTCGCCCGACATCCGTGCTGGCGTGGCGTTGCTCATCGCCGCCCTCAGCGCCGAAGGCAAGAGCCGTATCGACAACATCGAACAGATAGACCGTGGCTATCAGTTCATCGACAAGCGCCTGGCCAAGCTGGGCGCCGAAATACGCCGCGTAGACTAAAAAACAGGACGAAAAAAATGTTTAGTTTTTTCAAGAGAAAACTTTCGCCGCGACCCATCTTCGAAGCTTTGGGTACCGATATGCACTGCCATTTGATTCCGCAGGTCGACGATGGGTCGAAATGCATCGAGGAGAGTGTCGAGTGTCTCAACACACTGAAAGCCGTGGGTTATAATAAGGTAATCGTTACCCCCCATTTCCAGCATCCCCGTTTTGACAACGACGAAGAGGATATCCGCCGTCGCTACGAGGACCTGAAGCATCACGCACGCAAAGCCGGCGTGGAGATTGAGATGGCCGGTATCGGTGGAGAGTACCGCATCGACAGCGGCTTCAAGAACCGCTTGGAGAACCCCCGCTTCCTGCAGGTGGCTGACAAGTATGTGCTGGTTGAATTCTCGCTGCACCAGCAGATGATGGGCTGCGACGAGATGATTTTCGACCTGCAGATGAAGGGCTACGACATCATCCTGGCGCACCCCGAGCGCTACCCTTACCTCAACATCATGGGCAGCCGCATGGAGCAGCTGAAGAACCAAGGTGTATACTTCCAAATCAACGCCCTCTCGCTGGGAGGCTTCTATGGCGACGAGCCCAAGCGCCGCGCCTATCAGATGCTCGAGCGCGGATGGGTGGAATTCATGGGCACCGACACCCACAACACCCTGTATGCCCAGGCCCTCGTCGAACTCAGCAACGACCGCAAGGTCGAGAAAATGCTCAACAAATACGAATTTTTAAACAAGACCCTATGAATAGTCTCAATGCCGTTTCGCCCATCGACGGGCGCTATCGTTCCAAATGCGAGCCCCTGGCCAAGTATTTCTCCGAAGGGGCGCTGATAAAATACCGTGTCCGCGTGGAGGTGGAGTATTTCATCGCCCTCGCCGACCGCCTCAAGGCGTTGCGTCCTCAGCTGGCCGGCGTGGCCGCCAAGGCTGAGGCTTTGCGCGACATTTACCGTAACTTCACCGACACCGACGCCCAGGCCATCAAGGACATCGAGAAGGTGACCAACCATGATGTCAAGGCTGTGGAGTATTTCCTCAAGGGGAAGTTCGACGAGATGGGCCTCGCTGACCTCAAGGAGTTCATCCATTTCGGCCTCACCTCGCAGGACATCAACAACACCTCTGTGCCCCTCTCCATGAAGGAATGCCACGACGAGGTGCTGCTGCCCGCCTACAAGAAGATTCTCGCCCTCCTCGACGAGCGTGCCGGGGAGTGGAAGGATATCCCCATGCTGGCCCACACCCACGGCCAGCCCGCGTCGCCCACCACGCTGGGCAAGGAATGGGGCGTCTTTGCCTATCGCCTGCGCCGTCAGCTCGACGAGCTCGAGCGCATCCCCTTCACCGCCAAATTCGGCGGCGCCACGGGCAACTTCAACGCCCACCTGGCGGCCTTCCCCGAGGTCGACTGGCGCGCCTTCGGCAACGACTTCGTGAGCCATCACCTCGGCCTCGAGCGCCAGCAGCTCACCACCCAGATTGAGAACTACGACATGATGGCCGCCTGGTTCGACGCCTGCAAGCGCATCAACGTCATCCTCATCGACCTCTGCCGCGACGTGTGGACCTATGTCTCCATGGAATACTTCAAGCAGAAAATCAAAGCCGGCGAGGTGGGTTCCAGCGCCATGCCCCATAAGGTCAACCCCATCGACTTCGAAAACGCCGAAGGCAACCTGGGCCTGGCCAATGCCATCTTCGAGCACCTGAGCCACAAGCTGCCCGTCTCGCGTATGCAGCGCGACCTCACGGACTCCACCGTCAGCCGCAATATCGGCGTCCCCATCGCCCACACCCTGATTTCCGTCGCCTCGCTGGAGAAAGGCCTCGGCAAGTTGCTCCTCAACGAGCAGGCTCTCTACCGCGACCTGGAGAACAACTGGGCCGTCGTGGCCGAAGCCATCCAGACCATCCTCCGCTCCGTGGGCTACCCCAACCCCTATGAGGCCCTCAAGCAGCTCACACGCACCAACGAGAAGGTCACCTCCGAGACCATCGCCGCCTTCGTCGAGACCCTCGACGTGGCACCCGATGTCAAGGAGCGCCTCAAGAAGCTCACCCCGCACAACTATATCGGATACTCTCTTTAACCCATGAGAAAGAACTTCACGCTGAGACAACTCAAACCCTACGGCGCACGCTGTGCGCTGTATGGCTTGTTTGTGGTGCTCAGCGTGGTGTTTACCATGGCCACGGCACTGTCGGTGGCCGACTTCCTGAGAATACTCTTCGGCACCGGCGAAGGTGTTGCGGTGACGTCGGGCAACCTCGTGGCGCAATGGCTCGACAAGCTCTACACCTGGCTCATCTCCTTCGGCAAGGTCAACGCCCTGCACCTCTTCTCCGCCATCATCTTCGTGCTTTACGGGCTGAAGAATGTCTTCTCCTACCTCTCCACCATCCAGATTGCCGTCATCCGCAGCCATGTCATCCGCGACCTGCGCAACAAGCTGTTCCACAAGGCACTGCACCTGCCCATGAGCTACTACGACCGTCACCGCAAGGGCGATGTAATGGCACGCTTCAGCAGCGACATGGTCGAGTATGAGGAGGGTATCCTCAACTCCATCCAGATGCTCCTCACGGCGGTCATCTCCATGCTCCTCTACCTCTCCATGCTCCTTTACCTCAACGTCAAGCTCACCCTCTTCGTCCTCTGCATGCTGCCGATAGTGGCTTTCGTCATCTCCCGCATCTCGCACAAACTCAAGCAGGCCTCGAAGATAGTGCAGGAGATGAACGCCTACCTCATCTCGCTCACCGACGAGGCCATCGGCGGCCTGAAGGTCATCAAGGCCTACACCGCCATCGATTTTTCCAACCACCGTTTCCGCGAGTACAACCGCGAGTACACGCGGCGCCGCTTCCACATGTTCCGCCGTGTCGATGCGGCGTCGCCTGTCAGCGACTTCTTGGGCAATGTGATTGTTATCGGCATCCTCCTTTTCGGTGCTTGGCTGGTCTTCAATGGCGACCAGGGGCTCACCGCCGAGCTGTTCATCTCCTATGTGATGCTCTTCGTGCTCATGATTCCGCCCGCCAAAGACCTCTCCACCGCCTTCTCCCAAATCAAGAAAGGCCGCGCCTGCGCCGACCGCATCGAGCAATTCCTTGAAGAGGAAGAAGAACCAGGAGTGCAAGGGAGTGCAAGGGAGTGCAAAGGAGTGCAGGACGATAGCACTCCCCGGCACTCCCCGGCACTCCCCGGCACTCCCCAGAATTTTCCTGCCGTCTCCCTCCGCCACCTCTCTTTCTCCTACAACCCTGGTACTGAGGTGCTTCACGACATCAATATCGATGTTCCTCGTGGAACAACGCTCGCCCTTGTCGGCTCCTCCGGCAGCGGCAAGTCCACTATCGCCGACCTCCTCTGCCGCTTCTATCCTTGCGGCGAAGGGCAGATACTGCTCGAGGGTGTCGACATCAACAGCATGCCTCTCTCCACCCTCCGCAGCCGCATCGGCGTGGTGGCGCAGGACACGCTGCTCTTCAACGACACCGTGGCGGCCAACATCGCCTTCGGCCGGCCCGACGCCACGCAAGAGGAGATTGTCAACGCCGCCAAGGCGGCGCAGGCCCACGATTTCATCCTCTCCCTCCCACAAGGCTACCAGACCTCCCTCGGCGAGGGCGGCAGCCTCCTCTCCGGAGGCCAGCGCCAGCGCATCAGCATCGCCCGCGCCCTGCTCCTCAACCCCGACCTACTCATCCTCGACGAGGCCACGTCGGCACTCGACACCGAGAACGAGCGCCTCCTCCAGGCCACCCTCACCGAGGTGCTGCGCGACCGCACGGCCATCGTCATCGCCCACCGCCTCTCCACCATCGTGGGGGCCGACAACATCGTCGTCCTCGACCACGGCCGCATCGTCGAACAGGGCACCCACGCCGACCTCATGGCCCTCCACGGCCGCTACTCCGAACTCGTAGCACTCCAAAGCTTCTAAACCATGAGAGCCCATAGTTCCCATAATACCCATAATACCCATAGCTCCAAAAAAGCTTTTGTCCTCTCATTCCTTTTCACTCCCTTTCACTCCCTTTCACTCCTTTTATTATTCCTCACCTTTCACCTTTCACCTTTCACCTTGAACGCCCAGGAGACCGTGGCTCCCGTCACCCGCTGGGTGGCCACCGTCGACGAGGAACTGCAGCAGATAGTCCTCTCGTGGACCCCCAGCGCTGACACCCAGGCCATGGGCTACCACATCTGCACCGGCACCCCCTGCCTCGACTACGACACCGTCTTCGGACGCAGCAGCAACACCTTCGTCTGCCACGACCATAACCCGCTGGAGCGCCACACCTACCGCATCCATGTCTTCGACAGCCTCTACAATGTCAGCTCGCTGACACCGCCGTTCGGCAACATCGTCCTCACCGCCGATGTGCCGCAGTGCTCCACCGATGTCAACGTCTCCTGGACCCCCTACGAGGGCATGCCCGGCGGCGTGGCAACCTACAACCTGTGGGTGATGCTCGAGCCCTTCGAAGAGGGCTATTCCGTTTTCTACAGCACCGACAGCACAGGCCCCCTGACCTACCAGTTCCAGATTGCCGAGGAAATCACCCATATAGGGCTCAAGGTGCAGGCTCTCGGCTTTGCCGACACCGCCACCGGCGCGAGGCTCGTCTCGCAATCCAATGTCGTCATGGTGGAACGGCTCACCGTCGACTCTGCCTCCTTCCTCAATATCAACTCCGTCGTCTACGACAGCGTCAACACCCGCAATCTGCTCTCGTTCGACATGGACACCTCGTTCCAAACCGACCACTACACCCTCTGGCGCAGTGTCGACGGCAACCCCTGGCGCGAGATAGCCTTCCTCACGCCGCCCTTCGACTCTTATGTCGACAGCGACGTCAACCCCTACGACTCCCTCTATTGCTACCGCCTCTCGGTCACCGACGCCTGCGACATGAACGAGAAATACTCCTCCACGCAGTGCGTCATCACCCCCGACCCGCCCGCGCCTGCCGCCGCCTTCCCCAATGTCGTCGTCGTCGACGACCCCGCCAACGGCACCTTCCTCCCCCGGCTCCGCGGCCTCAAGGGCAACCTCTTCGAGATGCACATCTACAACCGCCAGGGCATCCTCGTCTACAGCACCACCGACCCCGACGACGGCTGGACCCCCTCCTCCGCCACACCGCAGGGCGCCTACGCCTATGTCCTCCGCTGCCGCTTCAACAACAACATCATCAAAACCTTCACCGGCACCCTCGTGGTGATAAAATAATAAAGCCCATACCCATTATCAATTATCAATTCTCAATTTCCAGTTTATGAAAGTCGCCCTCTATTACCGTCATATCGATTCTGCCGACCTTCCGGCCTTCAATTACCTTTGCGCCGAGTTCCAGCATGCGGGCGTCACCACGCAAGTCATCAGGGATGGCGACAGTGTCGACGGCTTCGACTACCTCTTCTCCATCGGTGGCGACGGCACCCTGCTCTCCTCCGTCCAACTCCTCTCCCCCAGCACTCCCCAGCACTCCCCAGCACTCCCTCCCGTAGTTGGCATCAACTTCGGCCATCTGGGCTTCCTCACCACCGCCGGCAGGGAAAACCTCTCCACCCTCGTCTCCGACCTCCTCGAGAACCGTTTCACCGTCGAAGAACGCACCCTCCTGCAAATTCAGAATTCAGAATACAGAATACAGAATTCAAAATTCGCCCTCAACGAGGTCTTCCTCCACCGGCCCGAGGAATCTTCCATGCTTCGCACCGAGGTCTTTGTCGACGACCTCTATGTGGCCACCTATGCCGGCGACGGCGTCATCGTGGCGTCGCCCACAGGCTCCACGGCCTACTCGCTCTCCTGCGGAGGACCCATCCTCACGCCCGACTGCGGATGCTTCGTCATCACCCCCATCGGCGCACACACCCTCACCCTCCGTCCCATCATCGTCCCCGACACCACCCGCATCACCCTGAGGATTCAGAACAATTCTGAATTCACCCTCGGCATGGACTCGCGACGCCACACCCTCCAGGGCTCCACCACCATCGAGCTCTCCCGGGCCCCGTTCTCCATCCGCCTCATCCGCATGAACACGCAGAATTTCTTCTCCGCCATCCGCGACAAGCTCATGTGGGGCACCGAGGTGCGCCCCTGAAAAAAAAACCCGAAAAAAGGGACGAAATGTTAAAAAAATGGCCCAAATGTCCTTTTTGGGCTAAAAAATGGCTATATATATGTATATATATATGCCTCTCCGTCGAGCGATGAACGAAAAACTCCATAGTGCCGCCGCCCGCTACAGCGAGCTCCTACGCCGCCACGAACGTATGCTTCGCTGGCTCTGCCTGCGCCGTGCCTATGCCGACATCGAGCTCTCCGACGACTACTTCCAGGAGGTCTGCCTCTTCCTCTGGCGACAGCTCCCCTCCCTCCCTTCCGGCATGCCCTACAAGCAGGAACGTCTCTATGTCAAGAAACTCGCCGTTTCCGCCCTCAGCCGCTGCTCCCGCAAGAATCGTCCCGACGTGAGGTGTATCGACCCCGAGATGATTATCGCCGTCGACCAGCATGCCAAGGAAAACGAGCAGCTCCTCAACGACCTCGTCGACGCCCTCCCCGGGGACGACCGCCTCGTCGTGGGACTCTACCGTGCCGGCTACGAGGTGGCCGAGATAGCCCTCTACCTCGGCATCAGCCCCAATGCCGCCAGCCACCGCCTCCGCCGGGCCATCGCCAGGATGCAGTCCATAATGGAAAAAGAAAACAATATATAAAAACAAATTATACCATGAACACCGGAGAACAACTTGTCCAACTACTCGACGTATCGTGCCACGCATCCATGAGTACTCGCTTGCGTTGGCGTCGCCGCGCCGCCCATGTGGCCAACGGAATTTCACTCGTCGTCGTTCTTCTCGCCACAGGTGTCGCTATGGCCAGTGTCCCTGTGCCGGAATACAGCTCGTATAAAACCTCCCAGGCCGGCGGCTCCCCAGAAGCCGACTGCCAGACGATTCACCAGATGATTGAACAACAATGAAACGCCTGCTCATAATACTCCTGCTCTCGCTCCTGGCCGTCATCGCCGTCGTGCTGTGGCGCGGCTGGCCGCACCTCTTCCCCTCCTCCGATGTCAGCGACCTCTACCGCCGCTACGAAAACAATGAATACATCCGCGCCACCGAAATCCACAACTTCCGCGTCAACGACACCCTCGCCGTCGAGACGCTCCTCCTCGAAGCCTCCACCGACTCCGCCTGGTGCGCCCTGCTCCTCGACTTCGGTATGCCCGAGGAAATAACAAAGAATTCTTTATGAGTGATGGCGCAAATTCTATCATAATGCTATATAGAGACAAAAACAATCAGAAAAAAATTCTACCCTCAGAAGACCCAGACAGTAGATTGGTGCTGGCATCCTTTAGCAAGCAATCTATGTGTGTGTTCTTAGCAGAAGACAATAACAAAAAAGAAATCATCGAATTATCCGAAATAATTAAATTAAAACACAAATAATTTAAAACTCTAAAAACAATGAGAATTCCTTTTAAAACGATTGCGCTCTTCGCAGTGCTGAGCCTGGCCGCTACCAGCTGCCAGAAAGACAATGACATTTACCCGATGGTCGGTTCTGAACCCTTTGTCGGCCCGAAATGTTAAAAAAACAGCCCAAATGTCCTTTTTGGACCATTAAATCAATTTTATCATGAAAAAAATCGTTCTTTTCATTGCTCTTGCCGCCTCATTGGGAGGAAGTGTCTCCTGGGCACAGGACACCGTATGGATGAAGCCCGCACCCTTGAGCAACTACTTCAGTAATAACTGGCTTGACACCACGGAAAGATATTGTGCTGCAGCTGGCTACCTAGCGTCCGGATGGGTTCAAACCAAACGATTCTACTCCCCGGACACCCTCCAGGTCTACGGTATCGCTGCCATGATGACGGACAGTTTTTTCGGCCGTTATACTCCCACTCCTGCTTATCCTACCCTGCAGTCATACCTCGATGTTACATATCCCATGGACCCCAGTTACGAGAACTGCGAGGAACAATTGGTACTGTACCAGTACGACGGGAGCGACCCGGAACTCATGCTGCAGCAGGGCGAAGGACTTCCTGTCCACCTGCTCTATACCCCTGTCTCCTATTACATAATGTCGAATACCCCGATTGTGAGCTATCGAGACACCTTCCCAAAACCGGTCTATGAACGCTATTTCTCCGCTCCACAAATAGTACATGACACATTCTATGCCGGCGTCACTAAGCGCGATATGGAATTCGACAAGATAGACAGCAGTAGGCTAGTTCAATTGCGACCCCCCTTCTTCATGGTCTTGTTTTCTTATCCTGACCAAAGAATGCTTGATGAGGGACAGGCTGTTTTATATCAGGATTCTATCCAAAACCCTTGTAGATGGGTTTTTTATGATTCCAGTCGTGATATGATCTATTTCTTCCCTATCCTTACACCTCCCGACACCACGGCGAACCCTTCGGACACCACCGTCATCAACCCCATTGACACCGTCATCAATCTCGGTGACACCATCATAGTCCTCCCGGGCGACACCCTCATCATCGGAGGCGACACCCTTGTCAACACCGGCGACACCGTCATCGTCACCCCAGGCGAGCCCATCATCATCGGAGGCGACACCATCGTCGTCAACCCAGGCGACTCCGTCATCGTCAATCCAGGCTCTCACCTGGCTATCATCCGCCAGGACGACCTCATCTACCGCTACACCTCTCTGCAGCCCAACCCCGCCACCGACCGCGTCCGCGTCCTCTCCTCCTTCGGCATCACCGCCATCGAGGCCTACGACCTCCGTGGCCGCCTCGTCTACACTAAC
>CACYPU010000011.1 GCA_902776365.1 uncultured Bacteroidota bacterium
TGGGAATGAAAGCACTTGAACTACTCACCACCGAAACGGAAGAGTCTATTTTCTAAGAGTGGATTGTGTTTTCTAGCATAGAACTCGCTCATGTGTACACAATGCCTCGCCTGCGTCCACTTCTGCCCGCAGCAGGCCGTGGAGCTCAACAGCAAAACCACCCCCCAAGCTCATCAATACCATCACCCGAAGGTGATGGTCGCCGATATGTGTTGATTTATTCATTTGGGATATGTCAAAATAAATTTTGCCATATCGCTTAACTTTTGTATCTTTGCACTTTCTTTTTGCCGGTCTTTAGATGCCCGACGATGGAGATAGAACTTTGAATATTAACACTTTTATGGGTCTTGGGGACGGTCCCCGAGGCTGCGGTAAAGTAATAGAAAACAATAAAAAAAAACATGAACGAACACATTATCACTAAGCGTTTCGATCTCGGCGACGGCCGCATGATCGAAATCGAGACCGGCAAGCTGGCCAAACAGGCCGACGGCGCTGCCGTTGTCCGCATGAACGACACGATGCTTCTGGCCACCGTCTGCTCTAAGAAAGAGGTGGGAGAGAACGTCGACTTCATGCCACTCACCGTTGACTATCAGGAAAAATATGCCGCCATGGGTCGCTTCCCCGGTGGTTTCTTCAAGCGCGAGGCCCGTCCCTCGGAGCATGAGATCCTCATCGCCCGTCTGGTCGACCGTGCCCTGCGTCCCCTCTTCCCCGACAATTTCCACGCCGAGGTGCAGGTCAACATCACCCTCATCAGCGGCGACAAAGACACCATGCCCGACCAGCTGGCCGCCCTGGCTGCCGCTTCGGCCCTCGCCGTCAGTGACATCCCCTTCAACGGCCCCGTCAGCGAGGTGCGCGTGAGCTACCTCGACGGCAAGTATGTCATCAACACCCCCATGGAGGATATCGAGCGCGCCGACCTCGACCTCATCGTGGCCGCCACCGCCGACAACATCATGATGGTGGAAGGCGAGATGAAGGAAGTGGGCGAGGAGGTGATGCTCAACGCCCTCAAGGCCGCCCACGAGGCCATCAAGATTCAGTGCCGCGTGCTCGACGAGCTGACCGTGGAGGCTGGCAAGACCGAGAAACGCGAATACTGCCACGAGGTGAACGACGAAGAGCTGCGCCAGCGTGTGCGCGACGCCGTCTACCAGAAGTGCTACGACTTCAGCAAGCAAGGCATCGCCAATAAGCACCAGCGCGAGGACGGCTTCGCCGCCATCAAGCAGGAGTTCATCGACGCCAACTATACCGAGGAGACCCTCACCGACGAGATCAAGTTCATGATCGACCGCTACTATCATGACACCGAGCGTGAGGCCATGCGCGACATGGTGCTCAACGAGCGCACCCGTCTCGACGGCCGTCAGCTCGACGAGATCCGCCCCATCTGGTGCGAGACCGACTACCTGCCTTCGGCCCACGGTAGCGCCATCTTCACCCGCGGCGAGACCCAGTCCCTCTCCACCTGCACCCTCGGCACCAAGCTCGACGAGCAGAAGATCGACGGCGCGGTGATAGAGGGTATGCGTCGCTTCCTGCTGCACTACAACTTCCCCGGCTTCGCCACTGGCGAGGTGAAACGCAGTGGCAGCACCAGCCGCCGCGAGGTGGGTCACGGCCATCTGGCCTGGCGCGCCCTCAAGGAGGTCCTGCCCACCGAGGAGGAGTGCCCCTACACCATCCGTGTGGTCAGCGACATCCTCGAATCCAACGGCTCCAGCTCCATGGCCACCGTCTGCGCCGGCTGCATGGCGCTGATGGATGCCGGCGTCAAGCTGCGCAAGCCCGTGGCCGGTATCGCCATGGGTCTCATCTCGAAGGGTGACAAGTGGGCCGTGCTGAGCGACATCCTCGGCGACGAGGACCACCTCGGCGACATGGACTTCAAGGTCTGCGGTACCCGCGACGGCATCACCGCCTGCCAGATGGACATCAAGGTCGATGGCCTCAGCTACGACGTGCTCGCCAAAGCCCTCGAGCAGGCCCGCCAGGGTCGTCTCTACATCCTCGACAAGATTCTCGAGACCATCCCCGAGCCCCGTGCCGACTACAAGGACTTCGTGCCCCGCATCGAGCAGATCAAGATTCCGAAGGACTTCATCGGTGCCGTCATCGGCAAGGGTGGCGAGGTCATCCAGAAGATTCAGGCCGAGACCAACACCATCATCAATATCGAAGAGGAAGGCGAGTTCGGCATCGTCGACGTCGCCTCGTCGAACAAGGAAGACATCGCCGCCGCCCTCAAGTGGATCAAGGACATCTGTACCGTTCCTGAAGTGGGCGACGTGTACATGGCCAAGGTCGTCAGCATCGTCGAATTCGGTGCCTTCCTTGAGTTCCTGCCTGGCAAGGAAGGCCTGATGCACATCAGCGAGTACGAGTGGGGTCATCCCGCCACTCTCGAAGGCCTCATCCAGGAGGGCGACGAGTTCCAGGTGAAGGTCATCGCCTTCGACGACAAGACCGGTAAGATTAAGCTCAGCCGCAAGGCTCTCCTCCCCAAGCCCGAAGGCTATGAGGAAGAGAAGCCCGCCCGCGGTCCGCGCCGCGACGGTGGCCGCCGTGAGGGTGGCGACCGTGGTCACGGCCGTCGCGAAGGCAATGACGGTGGCGAACGCCGCAGCTCCGGCAACGGCGGTGGCCGTCGCAGATAAGCCTCAGCGTAATAACTCAGAAAAAGAGGACACACCCTAGCGAGTGTCCTCTTTTCTTAATTAACGGCATGACTCGATGGCGAGCATGGTGATGGCCTCGAAGACCACGAGGAAGCAGGCGGCTGAGAGCAGGCAGCGGCCGAACTTGTGAGTCCGGACGGGAGACAAAAATAGGTGCCGACACAATAAAAATGAGAAGCTGGCGTTAATGGATTTGTCTATAAACTTGACTTTTAATGGAGAGCATAGCTGAAACGTTTGCCAATATCATCGAGACCGTCAACGGCTGGGTGTGGAGTCCGGTCCTCGTGGGCATGTGCCTGCTGGCGGGATTCTATTTCAGCTTCCGCACGCGTTTCGTGCAGGTGCGTCGCTTCGGCGAGATGTTCAAGCTCCTCTTCGGCAGCGCGGGCAAGGACAAGAAATCCACCGGCATCTCGTCGTTCCAGGCCTTCGCTATGGCTTTGTCGGGCCGTGTCGGCACGGGCAACATCGTGGGTGTGGCCACGGCCATCGGCTGGGGAGGCCCGGGTGCTATCGTCTGGATGTGGGTCATCGCCTTCTTCGGCGCCGGTAGTGCTTTCGTCGAAGCCACGCTGGCGCAGATCTACAAGGAGGACCATGGCGGTCAGTTCCGTGGTGGTCCGGCCTACTATATCGAGAAAGGTCTCCACAGCCCCTTCTTCGGCGCCCTCTTCGCCGTGCTTGCGGCGCTGGCGTGCGGCATCTTCCTGCCGCCGGTGCAGTGCAACGGCATCGCCCTGGGCTGCTCGGAGAGCTTCGGCGTCCCCGTGTGGACCGTCGGCCTCGTGGTGGCAGCGCTCATCGGGCTGGTCATCATCGGTGGCGTGAAGCGCATCTCCCATGTGGCGCAGGTCGTGGCTCCCGTCATGGCTGTCATCTATATCATCCTCTCCATCGTCGTCCTTGTCGTCCATTGGCAGATGGTGCCCGATGTCTTCATGCAGATGCTGCGGGGCGCCGTGGGCGTCAACGAAGTCACGGGAGCCCTGCTGGGCACCACCATCGCCTGGGGTGTGAAACGCGGCATCTACAGCAACGAAGCCGGCCAGGGCACCGGCGCCATCGTGGCCGCCGCCGCCAAGGTATCCCATCCCGTCAAGCAGGGCCTCGTCCAGGCCTTCTCAGTCTATATCGACACCCTCCTCGTCTGCACCGCCACAGCCATGATGATACTCGCCTGCAAGACCTACAACATCGTCGAGAGTGTCCAAAACGGCGAGGTGACCTATCTGCAGCATAACTTCACTGTCACCCAGGGCGACGAGCCTGGCCTCTTCTACACCACCGAGGCCCTCAACACCGTCATGGGCGACAACGTGGGCGACCTCATCATCTCCATAGCCCTCCTGTTCTTCGCCTTCACCACCATCATGGCCTACTACTACTATGCCGAGACCAACCTCGTCTACCTCTTCAACCGCTGGCGCCGCCGCGTCTACAAGAAACATCCCGAGCGCCTTGACGAGCTGGAACGCGCCGACCTCCATTTCGGCGACGACCGCGGCGAGAAAATCGTCATCTGGATTCTCCGTTGCGGCACCATTGCTGCCGTCTTCTGCGGCTCCTTGGTGGGCAGTGGCGTCGTCTGGACCTTTGGCGACATCGGCGTCGGCGCTATGGCGTGGATCAACATCGTCTCCATCCTCCTCCTTTCCCCCAAGGCGCTGCGGAGCCTCAAGGACTACGAGCGCCAGCGCAAGCAAGGCCTCGACCCCGTCTTCAACCCCGAAGCCCTCGGCATCGACGACTGCTACGATTTCCGATAGCAAATCATGAAAAACCCCAAATCGCCGTCCCGATGAAAATAAAAGAGTTTCTCCTAGCTGTGGTGCTGCTGCTGAACTGTGGCGCTGTGGCGGCGCAGAACGACAGCGTCGACCGCGAAAGCATGATTTTCTATCCATTCGAGGTGGACCCCGAATTCCCCGGCGGCATCGACTCCCTCTATGACTACCTCTGTCGCAATGTGAGCTACCCCGCCGAGGCGCGCGAGCAAGGAATTTCGGGCAAGGTCTTTGTCAGTTTCGCAGTCGAGCGCGATGGCTCGGTCGCCGACGTGAAGATTCTGAAAGACATCGGTGGCGGCTGTGGCGAGGCCGTCGTCGAGGCGGTGAAGAACATGCCCCGCTGGACACCTGGCCGCCTAGGCGGGAAGCCCGCCCCTATGACATTCACCCTGCCGGTCTACTTCAACCTCGACGAGGACGACGACCCGGCGACCAAGGACATGACCAGCGAGGAAAAATGCCTCTATCGCTACTCCAAGGCCATTTCCCGGTAACCCCCTGTTGTCCTGTCGTCAACCTGCTCCGTTGTACGTTATTTGTACGTTATTTGTCCGATACTTGTACGATAAATCATCGTACAAGTATCGGACAAGTATCGTACAACGAACGGACAAATGTTTAATTCAGAGGGTATTTGATAACTTTATTTTGCCAGTTCGTAAAAAGTTCGTACTTTTGCATTTCATGTAACGGTTAATGGTTAACGTTTAACGGTTAAAGATTAAGGAATTATGGATAAATATAACCAGCGCGGTGTTTCCGCTTCGAAGGAGGATGTCCACAACGCCATCAAGAACATCGACAAGGGTCTCTATCCCAATGCTTTCTGCAAGATTATCCCCGACCTGCTGGGGGGCGATAAAGACTATTGCAACATCATGCACGCCGACGGTGCCGGCACCAAGAGCAGCTTGGCCTACATGTACTGGAAGGAGACGGGCGACCTCAGCGTGTGGAAGGGTATCGCCATCGACGCCATTGTGATGAACACCGACGACCTGCTGTGCGTGGGTGCCCTCGATCATATCCTGCTGAGTTCCACCATCGGCCGCAACAAGCAGCTGGTGCCCGGCGAGGTCATCTCGGCGGTCATCAACGGCACCGAGGAGTTCTGCCAGACGATGCGTGACATGGGCATCGACATCGTGCTCACCGGCGGCGAGACGGCCGATGTGGGTGACCTGGTGCGCACCATCATCGTGGACAGCACGGTGACGGCCCGCATGCGCCGCGCCGACGTGATAGACAATGCCCGCATCAAGGCCGGCAACGTTATCGTGGCCCTTGCCAGCTACGGCCAGGCGACCTACGAGACGGCCTACAACGGCGGCATGGGCTCGAACGGCCTCACCTCGGCCCGCCACGATGTCTTCTCGCATGTATACGCTGAGAAATACCCCATGTGCTACGACCGCAACCTGCCCGGCAACGTGGTGTTCTGCGGCTCGAAGCTGCTGACCGACCCCACCGAGGTGCCAGGCGTGGATGCCGGCCACATGGTGCTCTCGCCCACAAGGACTTACGCCCCCATCATCCGTCGTGTGCTGGATGAATACCGACCCAAGATTGACGGCATGATTCACTGCTCGGGCGGCGCTCAGACGAAAGTGCTGCACTTCATCGGCGGCCGCGGCCTCCACGTGGTGAAGGACAACCTCTTCCCCGTGCCGCCGCTCTTCAAGATGATTCACGAGGAGAGCCACACCGACTGGCAGGAGATGTACAAGGTGTTCAACATGGGCCACCGCATGGAGCTCTACACCGACGAGGCGACGGCCCGCGGCATCATCGACATCGCGCGGAGTTTCAACGTCGACGCCCAAATCATCGGGCGCGTCGAGGAGGCCCCGAAAGCCCAGGTGACGGTGAAGAGCGAGCATGGGCAATACGAATATTTTGCATAATTTTTTTCATCGTTATGCAATAAAAAAAATGCACCTCCGTTTTTAGGATGCATAATGCGACTTCGTGGCCAGTTCACTCCATGTTGGTCGTGCACTAAGCGACAATAGCTCAGTTGGTAGAGCGGCGGCTTCCCAAGCCGCAGGTCGCGGGTTCGAGCCCCGTTTGTCGCTCTTGGAAATTGAAAATTAAAAAATGGGAATTGAAATTATCAGGACTTTGTTTTGATAGTTTCTTTTTTTTTCGTAATTTTGCAAATTTAAAGTATAATTATATATTTACTAAATAAAAAAAAATAAGAGAGTTATGACGAATATTGACTCGAAAAGCAAGTTTAGACAAGAGGTAATATCGTATGTTCTGCTCATTGCAGGCAGCGCACTTTTCGCTGTCGGCGACGTGATGTTTGTGAATCCCTACCTGATGGCTCCCGGCGGCACCTATGGTCTTTCCAACGTCTTCAGCAGCCTTTGGGGCGGCAGGATTGCCCTCTACGCCATCTGCATGGATATCCCCCTGCTGCTTATCGGCACCTGGATTCTCGGCCCGAAGTTCGGCCTAAAGACCATCATCTCCACTTTCCTCATCTTCGGCTTCACCTATCTGCTCGAGTTGGTGTGGGGATATATCCCAGTGATACACGATGGCGCTGTGCTGACCTCTGCCCCCCAAAACCTGGACGGCTATGTGGCTTTGACGGAGCACAGCGTGTGGTTCAAGCCCGACTATATCCTCAACACTGTGGTTGCCGGCCTTATCTATGGCGTGGCCATCGGCGTCATCTTCCGCAGTGGCGCCACCAGCGGCGGCTCGGACATCATCTCCATGATTCTCCACAAGTACACCAAGATTTCCCTCGGCACCCTCGTCATGATTGTCGACGGCATCATCACGCTGAGCACCTTCATCGCTTTCGGCGACATTCGTCTGCCCATCTACTCCATCATCATCATCTACATCGAGGGCAAGGTTATCGACCTGGTGGTCGACGGCATGAAGAGCTACAAGACCATGTTTATCGTCACCGACGAGATGGAGGCCGTGCGCGACTATATCCTCAACGACCTCAAGCGCGGCGGCACCTGCCTCACCGGCACGGGCCTTTATCAGGGCAACGAGCGCAAGATGATTTATGTCACCCTCGACCGTGCCGATATGGTGAAACTCAAATCCAACCTCCACCTGATCGACCCCAAGGCCTTTGTGAACATTATGGATAGCAGCGAGATTCTGGGTCTCGGATTTAAAGCACTCCCGAAAGAATGAAGATTCTCCAGCTCTGCAACAAGCCCCCCTATCCGCCGGTGGACGGCGGGACGATGGCGATGAACAGCATCACCAAGGGGCTGCTGTGTCAGGGCTGCGAGGTGAAGGTGCTGACGGTGGAGACCGACAAGCACCCTGTGCGCCGCGAACGTATCCCCGACGAGTACCTCGCACAGACGGGGGTGGAGTCGGTGTATGTCGACCTCGGCGTGAAGCCCCTGCCTGCGGCAGGAGCCATGCTCTGCGGCGAATCCTATCATGTGAAGCGCTACGTCAGCGAGGCTTTCGCTGCCAAGCTGCGCGAGGTGCTGGAGAAGGAACGGTTCGACATCGTGCATGTGGAGAGTATCTTCCTCACGCCCTATGTGCCGCTCATCAGGAAGCACTCCGACGCCAAGATTATCTTGCGGGCCCACAATGTGGAGCATCTCATCTGGAAACGTGTGGCGCAGAGCTGCAGGAATTCGCTGAAGCGGTGGTACCTGAAGCATTTGTCGCTGACGCTGAGGGCCTACGAGCTGGAGCATCTGAACGACTATGACGGCATTGTCTGCATCACGAAGAACGATGCCGACATGTTTCGGGAGGTAGGCTGTCGGAAGCCCATTGTGAGCATTCCGTTCGGCGTGGACCCCGGCGAGGTGCCGAGTGTCGACGTGGAGCCCGACTCGCTGTTCCACATCGGCGCTATGGATTGGCTGCCCAACCAGGAGAGCGTCCGCTGGCTGCTCGACGAGGTGTGGCCCGTGGTGCACCGCGAGGTGCCGCAGGCCAAGCTCTACCTGGCGGGACGCAAGATGCCGGCGCAGTGGATGAATGCCCAGATTGAGGGCGTCTCTGTCATTGGCGAGGTGCCGGACGCCATGTATTTCATCGGCAGCAAGAAAATCAATGTGGTGCCCTTGCTCAGCGGCAGCGGCATCAGGGTGAAGATTATCGAGGCGATGTCGATAGGCAAGACGGTGATTACCACTACCGTGGGTGCCCAGGGCATCGACTATACCGATGGCGAGAACATCCTCATTGCCGACACCCCCGAGCAGTTTGCGCAGCAAATCAAGCGCTGTCTGGAGGACGACGCATTCTGCAGCAGGGTGGGGGAGGCTGCGGCGCGGCTGGTGGCCGAGCAGTACAACGAGCAGAAGCTCGCCGAACAACTGATTGATTTTTATAACAAAAGATTGGAAATATGAAAAAGATTTTTTTGATAGGTTTAATGGGTCTGATGGGCATGATGAGTCATTTTGCCCAGGCACAGTTGACCATTCCGGGGACCCAGGTAACCTACCGTCTCAACAATGAAGATTGGCGCTACCTACGCACTTTCTCGTTGAAAGAGGGTGGCGACATCTACCTCTATTGCTACACGGGCGAGGTTATTGTCGACAGCCAGGGCGATACCGTGCTGCCGCAGCTGCGCATCTATGTGGTGAAGAACTACGACGGCGACCTCTATGAGTTTGTGTATGACCGCTATGAGCGTCAGCCCTACCAGTCGCTCTGGGAATTCTCGGAGGGCGATGGCCTGCCGTCCTCGGGGGGACTCGGATACATTGGCGCCTACACTAACCCCAACGACCAGAAAGACTACCAGTTCTATATGACCTATTTCAAGGACAAGAAAACATACATAGAATTCCGGCTCGAGACCACCAAGGACACCTTTGAGCAGATGGACTTTGAATTCAAGGACATTCTGGGGTCGATAAAATAGAGGAAATGAAAAAGCTGTTGTTGACATTGGGCTGTTGTGTGGCGACTGTCGTCGCTGTGGCGCAGGAACACCTGTCGGCCACGGAGGAGGACTTTGACGTCCGCTTCACCCAGCTCAGCAAGGCTTTTGCCCAGACCCCCGAGGATGTGGAGGTCTTGTACAACCTGTCGCAGTTCTATTTCAACAATGCCAACCCCATGCGCAATCTTCCCCTGGCCATGGAGTATATCATGCATGGGGAAAAGCGCCTCATCTGGATGATTGAGAACGACAAGAATAGTGACTTGAGGCGGTTGCTGCGCAACAACATCACCATCAATACTGTCCGTCGGCTGAAGCAGTCTATCCACGAGGCTGCCCGCAATACCGTTGAGGCACGTCCCGACATGCCGAAGGAGGAAATCGACAGCTATCTCGCGGCTTTCAGTTTCGATGCCAATATTGTGAGTGTCCTCCGTCAGCAGCGCATGGACCGCATCTACGAGGAGGATTTGTCGAAAGGTACCGCCGAGTCGTACTACCACTATATCGCCCTCTATCCCGGCACCAGGGAGTCTGAAATCATGGAGAGCCGCCTGTCGAAGTTGGCTCCCGGCCTTTTCCGTGATGTCGTCTCCGACGCGGAGGCCGAGGCTGTGGCGGCCCGTTTCCCCCTGAGTCCGTCGGTGCAGCGTGCCATGCAGAACAAAAAGAGCAGCATGGCTTTTTCCGAAACCGACCGTCAGGGTACCATGGAGGCTTACGTGGAGTTCCTCGAGCGATACCCGTCCAGCAATGAGAGCCAGCAGGCTCGCGACAAAATAGACCGGATTCTCGAGGGCCGCTATTCCGAATGCAAGACCGCTATGGACTATGCCGTCTTTGCCAATACCTATCCCGACTTCTCGTTGGCCGACAAGGCTTTGGCACAGTCGCGCCGCCTTCTGTCCGAGCAACACGACGTGGCCGCCGCCCGTTATTATCTGGAGAAATTCCAGCTTGACCCCTCTTATGGAGAAGTCCTTGGACGCTACTATTCCTGGCATGCCGCCGAGGGCAACGGGGAGCCTATCAGGCGCTTCGTGGCCGAGCACCCCGACTATCCCAACCAGGGTATCGTCGAAGACGACTTGCTGATGGCCTCTGCTGTCGACCACATCAACCTTTTGAATAATTTTCTCGAAGCGGAATATGAGCGTTATGCCGACCATGTGCGTCAGATGACGGGCAAAAATATCGCCATCGTACCCTTGAAACGCATGATTCAGGAAATGCTTGATGCTCACAACTACAAGGGCGCCATCGAGCGGGTTCGCAAGTTCGAACTCTCGTTCGAGAATGTTTCGGAATACCAGGAACTCCTGAACCTCCTCTCTGCCCCGCCGACGGGACAGAAAAGTGTGCTTGAGTTTGCCGAGACCTATAATGTTACGCATCCCGTCGTCAACGAGTCCGACGGCCACCTTTACTACACTCGTGTAGTGGGCGACGGCTGCCGCATCTGCTATGCCGTCAAGGATGGCCACCAGTGGCTGCCTGTAGGCGAGGTGCCTTTCGACGGCCCTGTCGCCAACGACGGCCTCACGCTGTTCAGTTTCTATGACGGCGGTAAGCGCATGCTGCTGGGTGCCGACGGCAATGTCATGATGGCCGAGAGGGAAAATGGTGTCTGGTATGTGACCGATATTCCGCCGTATCCCGTCAACACCGATTATATCGAGACCGACGCCTATATGCTGCCCGACGGCAGTGGCCTGCTGCTGGCCTCCGACAGGCCGGGCGGACATAACCTCCAGACCTCCGGTGCCTATTTCCATGGCGACACCGCCTTGGCTACCGACCTTTATTTCGTTCCCTGCAAGGGTGGCAAGTGGGGTGCTGCGGTGAACCTTGGATTCACCGTCAACAGTCCATTCTCTGAGCGCTCTCCCATCCTCAGCCGTAACCTCCAGACCCTCTATTTCGTTACTGATGGCCGCGGCTTGGGGTTCGGCGACGTTTACATGGCCACTCGTACCAGCACCGCGGATTGGACGTCGTGGAGCACTCCGCAGAATATTGGCAAGGAAATCAACTCGGGACACAACGAGACAGACCTCAGTTTCTCCCCCGATGAGACGCATATCTACATGGCTGTCAACTCCAATACGGGCATTTACGCCTGCTATAGCTTCCCCACTACCCACAACACCGTTGCCTCGGCTGCGACGTGCACTTTCGACCTTTTGGGTATGGAAAACGCCCTTTTGGGAGTGCGTGTGGCCGACATGGAGCAGCAGGCTGTGACGCAGGTGGTCGACTGCTCTGGCGAGGAAACGTCACTCTCGGTCAGTCTCCACAGAGGCAGACCGTATGCTGTTATGGGCGATGCTGGACTCTGCTTTGTCCCCGCCGTCGTCTTCGTCGCCGGGAGTCAGGAACGGAAAACCTTGAGGGGTTACTCGTTTACCGAGCTTGTGCGCATGGACAGACCGCTGCCCCTCGACGCCGTGGGTTTCGACACCCTTTCGGCCCTTACCCCTGTGGCGCAGATGCAGCTCTTGCAGCTTGCCCGCTTCCTTCAGCATCACCCTACGGCAGTCGTCGAGTTCTGCATCGATGTGGCTGGAAGGGACGACAAACAGTGCTACAACCGCTCTATTGAACAGGGCGACGAAATATTTGATTTTATGAACCGTAACGGCATCGATGCCTCCCGCATCATACTCTCGCCCTATGGCAACGTCAACGCCAAAAAGCAAGGAATTTCGGGGGTCTCGGTCCGTTTCAGAGAAAAGAGATAAGGATATGGAACAACACCGTACAATCATGGTCGACGGCCACATGGTACACTACCGTGACGAAGGCCGCAACAACAAAAAAACCGTCGTGCTGCTTCACGGGTTCCTCCAGAATCTGGATGTCTGGAGTTCCTATGTTCTCAGCTATATGCATGACTTCCGTGTCGTTACCATCGACTTGCCCGGTCATGGCCACACCGACTGTTTCGGCGAGGTTCACTCCATGGACCTCATGGCCCGGGTGGTGAAGACCATTCTCGACGAGGCTGGTGTCAACCAATGCGTTATGATAGGCCATTCCATGGGAGGCTATGTGGCCCTCGCTTTCGCCGAGAAGTACCCCTATAGTCTTCGTGGTCTTGGGTTGGTCAACTCCCATGCCCTCTCCGACAGCGAGTCGCATCGCGACAGCCGTCAGGCTGTCTGCAGCCAAGTGCAGGAAAACCGTGCCTCCTATATTGTCAACTTTGTCCCCACGCTCTTCGACGACCATAATCGTGCCGCCCTCTCGCAGGATATCAAAGACCTTCAGGACCAGTGTCTCGAGACCCGTGCCGAAGCCATCGTCGCAGCCCAGATGGGTATGATGAATAGACCGTCGCGCATCCCTGTCCTTCAGCAACTCGAGGTGCCTGTGCTCTTCATCTATGGCAAGAACGACAACCGCATACCCCTCGAGATAGCCATCTCGCAGGCCATGATTCCCCATCACTCCGAGATACTCCTCCTTGACAACGTCGGCCACATGTCCTTTATCGAGGAGCGCGAATACGTGAAACCCCGCATCAAGAACTTCGTTGATACCTGTTATTATTAAATTTATTAAAATTTTTTGTTAAAAATTTTTTTATATTAAATTTTAATTGTACATTTGCCAGACTGAAACAAATTTAATGTTTAACATAATTAATTCAATATCATGAAAGTAAAAGAAATTATGGCTAACCTGGAAGCCAAACATCCGGGCGAAAACGAGTACTTGCAGGCTGTCCGCGAGGTTCTTGAGACCATCGAGGAAGAGTACAACAAACATCCTGAGTTTGAGAAAGCCAAGATCGTTGAGCGCATTGTTGAGCCCGACCGTATCTTCACTTTCCGCGTGACTTGGGTGAACGATAAAGGCGAGGTTTGCACCAACCTCGGCTACCGCGTGCAGTTCAACGCCGCCCTCGGTGCCTACAAGGGTGGTCTCCGCTTCCACAAAGCTGTGAACGTCTCCATGCTCAAATTCTTGGGCTTCGAGCAGATCTTCAAGAACAGCCTCACCATGCTGCCTCTCGGCGGTGGTAAGGGTGGTTCCGATTTCGACCCCGTTGGAAAGAGCGACGCCGAAATCATGCGTTTCTGCCAGGCCTTCATGTATGAGCTGTGGCGCAACATCGGTCCCGATCAGGACAGCCCTGCTGGTGACGTGGGTGTCGGCGGTCGTGAGATCGGCTACATGTACGGCATGTACAAGAAACTGGCCCGCGAGCACTCGACTGGTGCTCTGACCGGCAAGAGTTACGGCTGGGGTGGTTCCCTCATCCGTCCCGAGGCTACCGGCTTTGGCGCCATCTACTATGTGGAGCGCATGGTCAAACAGCAGAAGGACACCATGAAGGGCAAGAAGATTGCTCTCTCGGGCTTCGGTAACGTTGCTTGGGGTGCTGCCACCAAGGCTGTTGAGCTGGGTGCCAAGGTTGTCGCCATCAGCGGTCCCGACGGTGTCTGCGAGATTCCCGACGGTATCAACAAGAAGATGATTGACTATATGCTCGACATGCGCGCCAGCAACCGCAACAAAGTTGAGGATATGGCCAAGAAGTTCCCGAAACTCTGCAAATTCACTGCTGGCAAGAAGAGCTGGAGCGTGAAGTGCGACATCGCTATGCCCTGCGCTTTCCAGAACGAGCTCGACGAGAAGGATGCCAAGATGCTTCTCAAGAACGGCGTGAAGTATGTTGCCGAGGTTTCGAACATGGGTTGCCAGCCCGCCGCTATCGCCGCCATCCAGAAGGCCAAAGTGCCCTTCGGTCCTGGTAAGGCCGTCAACGCCGGTGGTGTTGCCACCTCTGGCCTCGAGATCTGCCAGAACGCTGAGCACCGCAACTGGACTGCCGAAGAGGTCGACAAGAACCTCCACACCATCATGAACAACATCTATGACATGTGCGTCGCACACGGCAAGGAAAAAGACGGTACCATCAACTATGTGAAGGGTGCCAACATTGCCGGCTTCATGCGCGTCGCCAACGCCATGGTTGCTCAGGGTATCATCTAATCTTGAGAAAAAAGCAATGCTTTTCGGAGAGCCGCCATCCTGCGGCTCTCCTCTTTTTTCTGCCATCAGCACAATAATCTCCTTGTTGGCACGTTATTTGTGATAAAAAGATAGAAACCCCCAAATAATGATTCTATGCTAAATTATATAATACCTGCCGTTGGTGGCGAGACAACTGGTTCTGCCCTCATGTGGGTGCTTTTCATCGCTCTGACGCTTATCTCCATGCTGGCCAGCAGTAGTGTGAAACGCAAATTCAAGAAATACTCCACCATCCGCACCGAAGGAGGCCTTACAGGCCGTGAGGTGGCCGAGATGATGCTGCGCGACAACGACATCTGCGACGTGCAAATCAATATGGTCAAGGGAAACCTTACCGATCACTACAATCCTGCCAACCGTACCCTCAACCTCAGTCCCGAGGTCTACAACGGCACCTCTGTGGCCGCTGCCGCCGTCGCCGCCCATGAGTGCGGCCACGCCGTCCAGCACGCCGTGCATTATGCCCCTCTGGGCATGCGCTCTGCCCTCGTCCCCATAGTCTCCTTCAGTAGCAAGTGGGTCTCGTGGATTCTATTGGGTGGTCTGCTCCTCGTCAAGACCTTCCCGTCCCTGCTGCTGATAGGCATCTGCCTTTTTGGTCTCACCACGCTCTTCTCCCTCATCACCCTGCCGGTGGAAATTAACGCCTCGTCGCGTGCCCTGAAGTGGATACAGCACCGCGATATCACCTCCTCCGACACCCACCGCTATGCTGTGAGTGCTCTCCGCTCGGCAGCTTATACCTACGTCATGGCCGCCCTCACCTCGCTGGCTACCTTGGCCTACTACCTAATGATTTATCTCGGTAGAAAATGAAACGAATTGAGATTATCAACGGACCGAATCTGAACCTCACGGGACTGCGTGAACCCGAGGTTTACGGTACTTCGACCATGGAGGACTGCCTCGACGCCCTGCGCAAACAGTTCCCTGAAGTGGAAATCGGTTACTATCAAAGCAATGTCGAGGGAGAACTTATCGACCATATCCAGCAGGTGGGCTTTTCCGCCGACGGTCTGATTGTCAACCTGGGTGGCTACAGCCACACCTCCGTGGCCCTGCGCGACGCCCTTCTGGCAGTCACCGCCCCTGTCATCGAGGTCCATCTCTCCAACATCTTCGCCCGTGAGGACTATCGCCACCACTCCCTCATTACCTCGGCCTGTCGTGGTATGGTCTGCGGTCTCGGCCTTCGTGGCTACGAGTTGGCCCTACGGGATTTGATTTCTTAGGTTCTCCTAGGCTTTCCTAGGCTATCTTAGAACTTTACGATGTCTATCAGGCGGACGCCGTCGAGCCAGACGGCGATGCAGCCCACGGCGCCGTTCTTTTCTGCGTCGGCCCAGCTGGCAATGGGCTGGAGGGTGATGGCGTCGACAATCTCGAAGTATTCGGGTTCGAATTTCAGTCCGTTGGGCGAGTCGTTGATTTCGTGGTAGGAGCTGAGGGTGTCGAGGACCCATTCCTTGACGTCGTCAACCTCTTCGTATTCGGCCATTTCGGCGGCTTGTTCGAGGGTGGCGTTGATGGCGGGGGCCATGGCGCGGGCCTCGGGGGAGAGGCGCATGTTGCGGCTGCTGAGAGCCAGGCCGTCGTCGGCGCGGACAATGGGGCAGGGGACGAGCTCGATGGGATATTTGATTTGTTCGAGCAGCGAGCGTATGACGGCAATCTGCTGGTAGTCCTTTTCGCCGAAGTAGGCGCGGCGGGGCTGCGCCAGGTCGAAGAGGCGACGCACCACGACGGCGACGCCGGAGAAATGGCCAGGGCGACGTGGTCCTTCCATTACCTCCTCCACGGGACCGAAGTGGTAAACATCCTTGGGTTCTCCCTGGGGATACATCTCGTCGACCGTCGGCGTGAACGCCAGGAGTTCTTTGGCGCGGGCCTGAGGCAGCGAGGCGATGAGTGCCAGGTCGGCTTCGATGGTGCGGGGATATTTCTCGAGGTCTTCCTTGTTGTTGAACTGGATGGGGTTGACGAAGAGGGAGACGACGACGAGGTCGTTTTCCTTGAGGGCGCGCTCGATGAGGGAGAGGTGGCCCTGGTGGAGGGCTCCCATGGTGGGCACGAGGCCTATCTCGAGTCCTTGTTTTTTTGCTTCTTCTATCGCTGCCGTGAGTTCGGCGGCTTTTACAATCTGCTTCATATCTTAATTATCATTTTTCTTTTTCTCAATTTTCAATTTCCTCATAGGGAGTGAATCCTTCGTCATCGGTGTTGTCGTTGGAGTAGCTGGGAGATTGGGAGGCAGAGTTGTCGAGTGTCTTGCGGTTGAGGATACGGTTGGGGAGTTCGAGCAGGAAATTGACGGCCATGATGACGATGCTGAGGAGGGCGGCGGCGCCGATTCCGTCGACACTGAATCCGGAGACAAGTTCGGAGGCCAGGAGGATAATGAGAACATTGATGGCGAAGAGGAGGAGGTTGAGGATGACGGGGTTGGAGGGTAGGGCGATGACGATGAGGATGGGTCGGAGGGTGTTGTTGAGGATGGAGATGACGATGGCTGTGAGGATGACGGCACCAGAGGTCTCGACGGCGATGCCGATGCCGAAGTGGGGCAGGAGCCAGGCTCCCACCATGACAGCGATGGAGAGCACGACGAGTCGTGTGAGACAGCCGCCCCGGCTGGTGTAGAAATGGCCTCCGTGGTTGAGGGTGACTTTCATATTTCGATTTCTCCTTTTCCTTGTCGGATGATTTCGATGCCGTCGGAGCAGTCGACGACGGTGGAGGGTGCAGGATCGGCGATGCCACCGTCGACGACGAGGTCGACGCGTGAGCCGAAACGGTCGTGGATGAGGTCGGGATCGGTGTAGTTCTCGGGTTCGTCTTCTTCACCGAGGGGACGTACGGAGGTGCAGATGAGCGGCAAGCCCACCTCAGAGATGATGGACAAGGTAATGTCGTTGTCAGGCACGCGGATGCCGATGGTCTTGTTTGCGTTTTGGTAGTTGCGGGGGAGGTTTCCGCTGGCCTCGAGGATGAAGGTGTAGGGACCGGGGAGGCAATCCTTGAGGAGGGCGAAGGTGTCTTTGTCCATGGCGCGGACATATTCCGAGGCCTGGCTGATGCTGTCGCAGAGCATTGAGTATTTGGCCTGCTTGAGGTTGAAGCCTTTAAGCTGAGCGATGACCTCGGCAGCCTTCTTGTGCTCCATGCTGCAGGCGAAACAATAGAGGGTGTCGGTGGGCAGAATGACGATGCCGCCGTTGCGCAAGATGTCGGCTACTCGTCTCACATCGCGCACGTTAGGATTTCCGTTGTAGAGTTTCAGTATCATAATCTCGACAAAAAAGAAAATGCAAAAGTACAAAAAAAATTGAAAAAGATGTTACCTTTAAAATATTTTTTTTATTTGTTCGTTAATAAAAATATGAGAAAAACGCTAATCAAAATTGTGGCGCTGATCGTTTTTGCGGTCGGCGGATGGTGGTCGGCGGCCAGCGGCCAGAATGCGCGGTTTGACGACTGGTTCACCGGCGGGACGCTGCGGGTGGATTGTCTGAGGGAGGGGTCGGCGATGGGCGACACTGTCTGGGTGGAGAATTGGGTATACCGTCCAGGAGGATGGTTCGGTTCACGCACTCAGATGATTGACCCCTTCGATAACGGCGACTACCGAGTGGAGATGCGTGATGCTGCAACGGGTCGGGTGCTCTATTCGCGTGGCTATAGCAACCTCTTCCGCGAGTACAAGGACACGCCAGAAGGGAAGACGACGTCGAAACAATTCCAGGAGACACTGCTGCTGCCCAGACCCAAGGGCAAGGTGTTGATAGCCTTGCAGAAGCGTGACAAGGAGACCTTGAAGTTGTTTGACCAGACGGTTGCATCGTTCGACCCAGAGGTGGACGAGTTGGTGCCGTGTTTTATGATTACCACGGCAACTCCCGACGTGCCGGAGCCGGCTGTCGCCTACGAGATTCATGGCGATCCCAGTGTGAAACTCGACGTGGCTTTCGTGATGCAGGGCTTCGACGACGACACACTGTACTATCAGAGCGTCTGTCGCCGCATGGCCGAAGGATTCTTCAAGAACGAGCCGTTCCGCAGCCATCGTAACGATTTCAACCTCTACTTCATCCGGGGCAACGTGGGTGCGGAGTATAATACCTTCGGTTCCGACCGCTATTTGATGACGCTCAAGTTGTGGTCGCTGCATTGGTGGCTCTATGACACTCCCGCTGACCATATTATCATTGTGGTCAACAACAAGAAATATGGCGGTGGCGCTATCTATAACTTCTACTCTGTCACCTCGTTGGACGAGATGGCTGAGTATGTTTTGCCGCACGAGCTGGGACATGGCATCGGCGGCTTGGCCGACGAATATGTTGACGAGGACCTCAGTTATGCCGATATCCATCGCACCTCTTATGAGCCGTTGGAACCCAATATTACCAACCTTGTTGATTTCCAGAGCAAGTGGCAGTCGATGCTGCCTGAAGGCACACCGGTGCCTACGCCCGATATCGACGTGCCTCGAAAAGAGAATGGCCCTTTGGGTGTTTACGAGGGCGCTGGCTATTCGGCCAAAGGGGTGTATCGCCCGGTGATGCATTGTATGATGAGAGATTATGCCCCCTTCTGTCCTGTCTGTCGGCAGCGATTGGAAGATATTTTTAAACTCTATACGCGATGAAACGGCTGATTTATATTGTTTTGTTGGCAATGCTGCCAGTGGCGTTTTGCTCGTGCGAGAGGGAGGGTTTTGTGCGTGATGACGGGGGCGTGATGCTCGAGTTCTCTGCTGACACCGTGGCCTTCGATACGGTGTTCACCACCGTGGGGACGGCGACGGAGCGGCTGACGGTGTACAACCGCAGCGACGAGAATCTGCTGCTGAGCAGTGTGACACTCGAGGGCGGCCGTGCCAGCCGCTTCCGGCTGAATGTCGACGGCGATACCTCGCTGGTGGCGCGTGACGTGGAGATAGAGGCGGGTGACAGTATCTTCATCTTCGTGCAAGCGAATATCAACCCCAACGACAACCAGCAGCCCTTCCTGGTGGAGGATGCCATTAGCTTTAGTAATGGCCAGCGCCTGCCGTTGACGGCCTGGGGACGCAATGCGGTGTACCATCAGCCTACAGACACCTTATACTTCTCCAGTGGTTCCTATTTGGTGTGCAGCATTATCGACTGTGTCAATTGGGATCATGCGCGTCCGCATATCCTTATGGGTAACGCTGTGGTGCTCGATGGAAGCACACTTATTCTTCAAGCGGGTGAAGAACTCTATTTCGCCAACGAAGCCATCCTTATGTTCGACACCAATGCGCGTCTTGTCGCCAATGGCTCCGCGACGCAACCAGTCCTTTTCACTTCATTGCGGCACGATGGATGGTACAGCTTCCTGCCCGGCCAGTGGCAGTGTATACTTTTTACTGGCGGCAGCACGGGCAATATCATCAACCATGCTATTGTCGAAAACGGTACGGGCGGCCTGCGCAGCTACCCTAGGTCGCAACTGACGGTGACCAACAGCATCATCCGAAATATGAGCGACTGCGGCATCATCGGACAAGGTGCCACGATAACGGGACGCAACCTGCTGGTGTACGACTGTCTGGCAGGCTTTACAGCTCTTGTGGGTGGCAGTTATGACTTCCGTCGCTGCACTTTTGCCAACTACTGGAGTTATAGTGGTCGTAAGATAGAAACTATCGTGTTGAGTAACAATATGTACGTGGACGGAAGTGTGGTTGGGGGAAACTTGGAGAAGGCCGACTTCACGGACTGTATTATATGGGGCACCTATTATAGCGGCGAAGTGCTGCTGAGTGAGTTGGAGGGGTATTCGTTCAACCGTCGTTTCCTGCATAGTATTGTGAAGGGTGGCGAATGGGACGAGGACCCGCTGTTCACCGCCCCGAGGGAGGATGACTACACGCTGCAGGAAGGCTCGCCGGCCATTGGTATCGGCTATCAGTTCTCGTCGGAAAAATAAGAAAAAACAATCGAAAAAATGTACGAATATTTTGAAGGAAAACTGGCATCATTGGAACCTACGCAGGCAGTTGTAGACTGTGGTGGCGTAGGCTATCTGCTGGAGATTACACTGAATACATACGAGGCATTGCGGAAAGGCGATGCTGCTCGAGTGAAGCTCTATGCCCACTTTGCGGTGCGCGAGGATGCGCAGCAGCTATATGGCTTCTATGACATGGCCGAGCGCGAGATGTTTCGTCTGCTGGTGGCAGTGAATGGTGTGGGCAACCAGACGGCCAGGGTGATGCTGTCGTCGCTGACAGTGGACGAGTTGCGGACTGCTATTCAGACACAGGATGTCAAGAAGGTGCAGCGAGTGAAAGGTATCGGTGCAAAGACGGCACAGCGGATTGTATTGGAACTCGCCGATAAGATGGGAGTGATGAGTTCGGGGTTCGGAGTTCGGAGTTCGGCGACGAATACGCAGGCACGCGACGAGGCCATGACGGCGCTGACGATGCTGGGGTTCCCGAAGGCTGCGGTGGAGAAGCTGCTCACGGCGTCGGACTGGCGACATGAAGACGGTAGCGAGATGACAGTGGAAGAAATTGTGAAGGAAGGATTGAGGCGCCTATGAGAGACTGTATGAATGGGAAAAATCGTTAATCTGTTAGTTTTTTAGAAAAATTAATATATTTAGCGGTTCCAGGACGCAATATTTGTTCTGGAACTGCGTTTTTATATTTTAAAAGCAAGGTTTGAAGTACGCAGCGCGATATATAATACTGCTTCTGGCGATGGTCTGTCTGCATGCTACGGCATGGGGACAGACTGATTCACTGGACTATACCCCGATGGGCGGCGGATATACCCCGTCATCGATAACGACGACGGTGGAGTATGATGCCGAAACGGGTTCTTACGTGAAGGTGACGAAATTGGGTGACATGGTGCTGGGAAGAGAGTATATGACTTTCGACGAGTATCAAGACTGGAAGATGGGCGACCTGATGCAGCAGTATTGGAACGAGAAGAAAGAGGGTACGGTGCTGGATAATACGGAAGGGGGCTTGCTGAGCAAGATACCCGGCTTCAGCCAGATTATGGAGAAGTTGGATTTGCTCAATGGGAAGCCTCTCATCGAAATCACCCCCAGCGGCAGTGCGGAGTTGACATTCCAGGTTGTGAACAACTACCGTGACGACCCACAGCGAGATGCCAGTGAACGCAGCGTGACAACTTTTGACTTCGACGAAAACTTGCAGATTAACCTGAATGCAAAAATTGGCGATCTTATCAGTTTCGACATCAACCAGAATACCCATGCTACTTTTGATTTTGAGAACCAGTTGAAGTTGAAGTATGAAGGCAAGGAGGATGATATCCTGCAACTCTTCGAGGCGGCAGATATCTCGTTTCCGCTGCAGACCACCCTCATCAAAGGTAGTCAGCAGTTGTTTGGTTTTCATACGAAGCTGAAGTTTGGCAAGTTGACCGTCGACGCTGTGCTGAGTGAAAAGGAGACAAGTACAGAGAATTTGCAGGTGAAAGGAGGGGCGAGCAGTCATGAGTTTGAAATCAGGGCTGACGAATATGAGGACAACCGCCATTATTTCATATCGCAGTATTTCTACGACAACTACAACCGCGCCATGAGCACGTTGCCCGTGGTGAATTCGAATATTAAGATAATACGTATCGAGGTCTGGCGTACCAATGTGGGCGCTGCGGTGACGCAGAACCGAAACATTGTGGCCCTGACTGACTTGGGAGAAGGTGTTCCGTCGAACGTGCGAGTGCATGGAAGTGGCCCGCAATTGCCTGGCAACAACGCCAACGACTTACTGCAGTTGGTGAACCCCGCCAGTATACGCAGTGTGAATTCGGTGACGAGCTATATGCAAGGGGTTGGTTTAACTGCAGGGACTGACTATGAGAAGGTGGAGAGTGCGCGACTGCTGAACAGCAATGAGTATACCTTCAACCGCGAATTGGGATTTATCTCGCTCAACCAACCGTTGGCCAATGACCAGGTGTTGGCAGTGGCCTTCCAGTATCAGGTGGTGGGAGACACTACGGTGTATCAGGTGGGTGAGTTGACAACAGATGGTGTGAACGACCCGAACACCCTTATTGTAAAACTTTTGAAAGGCACGACCGTGGACACACATCATCCGCTGTGGAAGTTGATGATGAAGAATGTCTATTTCCTGAAGAGTAGCCAGTTGAGTCGTGAGGGTTTTCGTCTGAATGTGCTGTATGAGAGTGCAGAAGGTGGTGTAGGAGTAGGCTTCTTCACAGAAGGCCCCCGACAGGGAGTTCCGCTGATTGAACTCTTTGGCATGGACCGTATGGATGCCAGTCAGAGTTATTACTATGCCGACGGTGTATTCGACTGGTTCGACTCGGCAGCCTATAAGGGCGGTCTCATTCAAGCCTCTACAGGTAGGATATTCTTCCCCTATGTGGAACCTTTCGGCAAAGATTTGAGAACAATACTGGGCGACGACGAGATGGCAAACCGCTACTGCTTCGACTCGCTTTACACCATGACGCAGGCTTTGGCGCAGCAATATGCTGATCGCAACAGATTCTATCTGGAAGGCTATTATACCAGTACCGTGAGTGGTGAGATTAGTCTGGGCTACAGTGTGACGCAGGGTAGCGTGACGGTGACGGCAGGAGGAATGCCATTGATAGAGAATGTGGACTATACCGTGGACTATACCATGGGAACGGTGCGCATTATCAATGAAAGTATCCTCTCGTCGGGCACTCCTATCAGTGTAAGTTCGGAGAACAACTCATTCAGCATGACCACCAAGCGCATGCTTGGATTGCATTTGAACTATGAGATTGAACCCGACTTTAACATCGGCGCCACGGTGATGAACCTGCATGAGAAACCGCTGACACAGAAAAACAACTTTGGTGACGAGCCGACGAGCAATACCATCTGGGGTGTGGACCTGAACTGGAGAGGTGAGGTGCCGTTGGTGACGAAGTTGATTGACATGTTGCCCGGTATCGACACTAAAGCGCCCAGCAACTTGACGCTGACTGCTGAGTTTGCCCATTTCATTCCCGGTATGTCGCAGACTGGTATGTCGGAAGGTAGCGTGAGTTATGTGGATGACTTTGAGGGTGCGGAGAGCAGTATCAATCTTACGACGGTGAACTCGTGGTTCCTGGCGAGTACACCACAGGACTGGCAGCGGCCGATGGCGATGTTCCCCGAGACTGCTCCTGGAAGTGGACTGGCCTATGGATTCAATAGGGCCAAACTCGCATGGTATCGTATCAGCAATGATTTCTACAATAGTGGCACTCGTCCGTCGAACATCACTGCCGATGACCTATCACAACCCTATGCGAGAAGAATCTACGAACAGGAGGTGTTCCCCAACAAAGACCGTGTGGCAGGCCAGCCGACCTATGTCTATGAGTTGAATCTCGCCTATTATCCTGAGGAGAAAGGCCCTTACAACTATGATGTCGCTCCCACAGCATTCAGTGCGGGTATCACCGACAGCGGCACGCTGGTTGATCCGAAGAGCCGCTGGGGCGGTATTATGAGGAAACTAGACTACACCGACTTTGAGACGCAAAACATTGAGACGATAGAGTTCTGGCTAATGGATCCTTTCATAGAGAATCCCAACCATACGGGTGGTAAATTGTATATCAATTTGGGCGACGTTAGCGAGGATATTCTACGTGATGGACGGAAGGCTTTTGAGAATGGACTACCCACGAGTGCCCTGGTGGTCAATGTGGACACCACCATTTGGGGTCGGGTGCCCACCACGCAGCCTATCGTCAATGCTTTCGATAATGATGCCCAGTCGAGGATGTACCAGGATATAGGCTATGACGGACTGGGAAGCACACATGGTCTGACTGACGAGCAGGCATTCTTCTCTGATTATCTGGAGGCTATCGCCCAGCGTTATGGGACGGCTTCGCTGGCTTACCAACGGGCGGCGGAAGACCCGTCGGGCGATGATTTCCGTTATTTTCGCAGTTCGTACTATGATGCGAACGATGTGAAGATTACTGCCCGCTACAAACTATACAACAACCCCGAGGGCAACTCTCCAGTGGATGAGGACACTGACGAGGAATACATGACGAGCGCTAGCGCCTATCCGAATGTTGAGGACATCAACAAAGACAATACCTTAAGCGAAGCGGAGAATTACTACCAGTATGAGATAGACCTGCGACCCGACCGTATGGTGATCGGTGAGAATCACATTGTTGACATACAAGAGGCTCGGAATGTCCAGTTGGCCAACGGTGAGACAACCACCTGCAGATGGTACCAGTTCCGCATCCCCATTCGTGAGCCGGACCAGAAGGTAGGCAACATCAACGGCTTCCAGTCTATCAGGTTTATGAGAATGTTCCTCAACGATTTTGAAGAACCCGTGATTCTTCGTTTTGCTACGCTGGACCTGCTCTATTCTACATGGAGAAAATACAGTGAAGACTTGATGCAACCGGGAGACTATGTGACAGGAACGACCGAGGAAACGAGTTTCAACATCTCTACGGTGAATATTGAGGAAAATGGTAGCCGCCAGCCAGTGCCGTATGTCTTGCCTCCGGGAATTGAGCGTGAGGAGTGGTATTCTAGTGGCAATAGCTATACCCAACTCAATGAACAGTCTATGTCTTTGGATGTGGACCAGTTGTCCAGTGGCGATGCCAGGGCTATCTATCGCTCTACAAGTTATGATCTTCGTCAGTATGGCCACATGAAGATGTTTGTGCATGCTGAGAAGAAGTATGCCACCGACCAGATGAACGATGATGACTTGGTGCTCTTCGTACGACTGGGAACGGACTATACGAGCAACTACTATGAGTACGAAATTCCCTTAAAATTCACCCCGTGGAACACGCCGAGCGATGATGCCTATGCTATTTGGCCACGTGAAAACAATGTGGACATCGATTTGCAGCGCATGACGGAGATTAAAACCAATCGTAACAGGCGAATCCGACAGGGCGAAAGTGGCTACTCTCCCACGTTGCTCTATAGCGAAATGGTTGAAGGAAAGAAGTATACTGTGTTGGGAACTCCGAATCTCGGCAAGGTAAAGGTCATTATGGTGGGCGTTCGCAATCCCAAGAAAGAGAGCTTGACCGATGGAAACAATATGCTACCCAAGTCGGCGATAGTGTGGATCAATGAGCTGCGATTGAGCGATTATATGAACAAGGGCGGCTGGGCAGCCATGGCTTTAGCAAGGACGAATCTTGCCGACGTGGGTAACCTGTCGCTCTACGGTAGTTATACCACGGCGAATTTCGGCAACCTTGAAGACCCGCTCATCAAGGAAGAGTTGATGAATACCTTCACTTTTCAAACCACTTTCGACATGGAACTGGCTAAGTTCCTTCCCGAGGAATGGGGATTGCATATACCGTTCTATCTCGACTACAACCGAGAAATAGGCAGTCCGGAATATAATCCTTACAACCCCGATGTGTTGTTGAGCGAAGACCTTTCCACTTTCACCACCGGCGAAGAACGAGACAGTGTGCGGCACATGACGCAGCGACGTAAGTCAACGACCAACATCACACTGGCCAATGTGCGAAAAGACAGGGTAGGGAAGGAGTCTCTAAAACCTCATTTTTACGACATCGAAAACTTCTCTTTCTCTTATGCCTACAGTGGAGAACGTTCGAGCGACGAGGAGACTGAACACTACAGCAAGGACCAGCACCGAGGTGGTTTTACATACAGCTACAGTCTTCAGCCCCAGCCGGTGAAACCTTTCGAGAAGGTGAAACTCTTCAAGGGTAAGACGTGGAAGATTTTGAAGGAATTCAATTTCTATTACCTGCCTAAGAGTTTGAGTTTTTCGACAGAGATTTACCGTGATTTCGAGGAAACAATGCTTCGAAACAAGAGTGCTGCGCTTGTCATTATCAAACCCACCTATTTCAAACAGTTCACGTGGCAACGAAATTATGGCTTGCAGTATGACTTGATGCGGTCGTTCCGTATCCAGTATTCTGCCAATGCCAACGCCCGTATTGAAGAGCCCATAGGGCGTATCGAGAGTTCGTCGGCCAGCGATTCCATCTGGCGCTCGATAGCGCGGGGAGGTACCATGCAGAATTTCCAGCAGAGCATTACCGCCAATTACGATTTGCCTATCGGCAAGCTGCCGTATATGGATTTCTTGAAGGTGCCATTGAGCTACCGAACGAACTTCACCTACCAAGGTACCACCCAGGCGCTCCAGTCGTTAGGATCGGTGTTGCAAGGGTCTTCGACATTCCAAATGTCGGCCACGGCTAATTTGCAGAATCTATACAACAAGATTCCGCTGTTGAAGGATGCCAATGCTCCATCAAGTTCCAACAAGAATCAGTCACAAAATAGAAATAAGAACAAGCAGAAGTTGTCGCCTCAGGATTCGTTGGCCATGGCCGACAGTTTGCGACATGCGGAATTAATGGAGACATTGAAGCAGATAGGCTATTTTGGCTTACGATTGGTGACGGGCGTGAAAGACTTTAGCTTGCAATACAATGTCACCAGCGGATCTCGTATTCCTGGCTATATGGGAGAACCTCGCTTCCTCGGGTTAGACCCAAGTCATGCATGGACTCCAGGTGTGGGCTATATCCTGGGTTACGACATGGATGTGGCAGAAGATTTGTTGCGTCGCGACTTACTTTCGAGTGACTCGTTGTTCAATCAGCCACATGAACAGACGAGCAACCGTACACTGACACTACAGGCCAATCTTGAGCCGATACGAGACTTGAAGATAGTGGTCAATGCAACACAGAACTACACATCGCGAGATGAATATTATTACAAGTATTTGACCGATCGCGGTTACGTTGACGGACCCCTTTCGGAGCGCATGATAGGAAGTTTCACTACCACAACATGGAGTTTCGCCACGGCATTCACCAATCCAGATGAACTTTTCGCCCAGTTCCTTGAGAACCGTTCCATTATCGCAGAGCGTTTGGCGGCAGCCAACCCTGATCCCTATAGCAATCAGATGGTGCTTGACACTATGAACGGACAGTATTATCCTGCGGGATACAGCGCCAACTCGCAGACCGTGTTGCTGACGGCCTTTTTGGCCACCTACCTCGGCAACGACCCCGCCACTCAGTCCTTCTCCCCATTCCTCCGTTTCCCGTTGCCCAACTGGAATATCAACTACAATGGTTTGAACAAGGTGCAGTTCCTCAAGAAGTGGTTCACCAACATCACCATTTCGCACCGCTATACCTCGACCTACAGCATCGGCAATTTCTATACCGATGCCACCATCTCGGGACTGGATGACTATGATTATGGCAGGGAGACGCAGATAAATAGCATGGGCGACTATGTGCCGCCCGTAAGCATGGAGGGCGTGCAGATAACGGAACAGTTCAATCCGTTGGTCCGCATCTCGGTCAACATGGTCAATAGTTTCCAGTTCAACTTCTCGCTACAGAAGAATCGTACCTTGATGCTTTCGTTCTCGAACAACCAGTTGACTGAGACAACCCGAAGTGGCTTCACTGTTGGCGCCGGCTATCGTTTCAAGGATATTGCATTCAATGTACGCTTTGCCGATAAGGTTCATAAACTGAAGAGTGACCTTGTAGTGCAGCTCAACTTGACGTATAATAGCAATATGACCAATATCAGGAAGATTAACCAAAACCTCAGTCAGATTTCGTCAGGCAGTTCGGTATGGATGGCCGAGTTGAGTGGTGAGTATGAATTGACGAAAAATCTCACACTGAAGGCTTTCTTCCAAACCAATATCAATACTCCCTATATATCCAATTCCTACCCCAACTCCACCACAAAAGGTGGTTTGACAGTTAGATTCTCGTTTTAGATGAAAAAAGATAGATTTAAAAATTTCGACGATGAAGTGCGCGAGCTGGTGCTCGACTTCGAGAACACTGTTCTTCGAGGCGAGAGCCAGTTCTTTGATGTCGACGAGTTGGAAATCATCATCGACTACTATTTTGAGGTGAATGACCCGAAACCTCTTGAACGTGCGGTGCAATATGCAGAACAACTCTATCCAAACAATACTTCCGTGCGTCTGCGCAGAGCACACTTGATGATTTCTCGTGAGGAATATAGGAAAGCCCTCTTTGTACTCAACAAGATGCGAGAAGAGGAGCCCGAAAATACGGATGTGGCCTATTCACTCGGTGTCGCCAATGGAGCCGTGGGCGAATCAAAAAAAGCCATTGCCTACTTCAAGGAAGCTGCCACCGACGGCTGGATGCTGGGCCGTATCTATGCCAACATGGCGGAGGAATACTACAAACTGAGAGAGTTCGACGCTGCGCTGGATTATTATCGCAAGGCTATGGAGAGCGATTCGTGCGACGATTATGTCATCTACAACTACTATGATGTCTGCTTCGAGGCTGGTCGCGTCGAGGAGGCTGTCAACTACCTGAAGAATTTTGTGGGCGAGAATCCTTACAACAAGGAGGCTTGGTATTGCCTAGGCTGTGCCTATCGCGATATCGCTCTTTATGAGAAGGCTGTCGATGCTTTTGAGTTTGCCATTGCCATCGATAAGGGCTATGTCGATGCTTATGTCGCCCTCTCACAGACACAAGATTTTCTGGGTCACACTAGCGAGGCAGTGACCACCATGCTGCGGGTGCTTGACCATAGTGACGACCGTTCTAGAGTCTACCGCACCATAGGCTCCATCTATGCCCGTGAGGCCAACTACGATACTGCCGTGGCTTATTTTAGAAAAGCCATTGAAGAGAATCCCACCGATGCCGAGGCCTATGCCTCGATGGCGGTCTGCTATATCGAGACGGGCGATGTGACGACGGCAATCTCTCAAGTAGATAAGGCTCTGCATATTATGGAAATCCATCCCTCCGAGTTCTTCCCCGACGGCAATCCCGATGTGCTGTGCTCCGCAGGCATGGTGTACGATGCCATCGGAGACTTCGAGAAGGCTTCCGAATACTTCGAGCAGATGATTGTCACAGGTTACTATACCGAACCCCAATGTCAACTCTACACCCAGTTTCTTTTCAACCACAAAGTTTACGAGGTGATGGAACAGTTCGCTGAGGAGTCGCTCGAGGTCTACCCCCATAGTCCTTTCTATTGCACCTACCTCGCCGCCGCTTATTTCTATACCAACCGCTACAACCGTGCCCGCAAGATGCTGCCCGATGTGTCGCCGGCTTTGCTCGCCGAGATATGTCCTGATATCATCAGTCATCCTCTGCTGGGCCCCCTTGTCCCAACTGACAACAATACACAGATATGAATATGAAACGTTTTTTGCCGATAATGATGCTTTTGGCGATGCTTTTTGTCGCCAGTCCTGCTTATGCACAGGATTCCGTTACCCAAGCACAAGAACCTGTGGCTACGGCTGTCAGTGCCGATAGTTCCCATTCTGGCTGGGTGATGTGGCTTGTGGACCTCTACAAGAACCACATGAACTATTGGACCACAGGAGCCTTCATGGCCATTGAGAGTTCCTTTATTCCGTTTCCTTCCGAGGTGGTTGTTCCGCCGGCAGTCTTCTTCTCGCTCGAAGAAAAGAATGAAATAGACATGGTGTGGTGGATCATTATCTTGGTGGGTACATTGGGTGCCCTCATAGGTGCTTATATCAACTACTTCCTCTCCATGTGGCTAGGGCGCCCGATTATCTACAAGTTCGCTAACAGTAAGGTGGGACATCTACTGCGTCTCTCGCAGATGAAGGTGGAACGCGCTGAGCAGTATTTCAACGAGCATGGTGCCATGTCAACGCTCGTGGGCCGTTTTATTCCTGTTGTTCGACAACTCATTTCTATCCCTGCAGGTCTATCGCGCATGAACCTGGGCTCTTTCACGCTGTTTACGACTATCGGTGCTTTTATTTGGAACTGCATTTTGGCTCTCCTCGGCTATCTTGCCCATCAAGTGGGGAATGAAGATATGATTAAAGAATATAGTGATGAAATCAGCATCGTTATCATTGCTCTTCTTGCCGTCGTCATACTCTTCTTCGTTATACGTTATTTCATAAAGAAGCGCTAATAAACACAGAAATGAACCTTCGTTCGCAATTTCCAATCCTCAACACTCAGGTGCATGGTCATCCGCTGGTCTACCTCGACAATGCGGCCACTACGCAGAAGCCGCTGCGTGTAATCGAGGCGCTAGACAGCTACTACCGCACCCTTAACAGCAATATACACCGCGGAGCCCATCACCTCGCCGCTGAAGCCACTGAGCGTTATGAGGACGTGCGCCGTCAGGTGCAGTCTTTCATCAATGCTCGCCACAGTCACGAGATTGTCTTCACCCGCGGTACCACTGAGAGTATCAACCTCGTGGCATCCTCGTTCTCTAAGCGTTACTTTACCGGCGACGACGAAGTCATTGTTTCTGGCATGGAACATCACTCCGACATCGTTCCTTGGCAACTCACTGGTGCCACGTTACGTCCCATTCCTTTCAGCGACGAGGGTGTCCTTGACCTTGAGGCCTACGAGCGACTTTTCTCCCCGAAGACCCGCATCGTAGCTGTCAATCATGTCTCCAACACACTCGGTACCGTCAATCCCGTGGTCGACATTGTCCGCATTGCCCATGCCCACGGTGTCCCTGTGCTCATCGATGGTGCGCAGTCGGTGTCACACCTCAAGGTTGACGTGCAGGCAATCGGATGCGATTTCTATTGCTTCTCGGGACATAAGATGTATGGACCGATGGGCGTAGGCATCATGTATGGCCGTGAGGAACTCCTCAACGAACTGCCTCCTTATCAAGGTGGGGGAGAGATGATTGAGAATGTCACTTTCGAGCGCACCACCTACAACCAATTGCCCTTCAAGTTCGAGGCTGGCACACCTTCTGTGGGCGATGTTATTGGCCTTGGCGAGGCTGTCAATTTCATGCAGGAGGTGGGAGTTGACAACATCGCTGCCCATGAGGATGACCTGCTGCGTTTTGCCACCGATGGGCTTTCCCGTATTCCAGGAGCCCGCATCTTCGGCACCGCACCCCACAAGACCACTGTGCTTTCCTTCCTCATCGGCGACGCCCATCCATACGACGTGGGAACCTTGCTCGACCAACTCGGTATCGCCGTCCGTACCGGTCACCACTGCACCCAGCCCATCATGGATCGCTATGGCATCCCGGGCACCGTCCGCGCCTCTTTCGCCGTCTACAACACCCGCGAGGAGGTGGAGACCTTCCTCGCCGCCCTTGAACGAATAATGCCTATGTTGCAATAGTTATGCTGACAAACTTACATATTGAAAACTATGCGTTAATCCGCGAAACTGATGTCTCTTTTGGACCGGGATTCGTGGCCATCACGGGCGAGACGGGCGCCGGCAAAAGCATCATGCTTGGAGCTCTCGGCCTGCTGCTGGGACAGCGTGCCGATACCGCCGTGCTGGCCGACAAAGGGCGCAAATGCGTCGTCGAAGCCCGCTTTGATATCTTGGGTTTAGGCCTGCAGCCTCTCTTTGAAGAGGCTGATGTCGACTACGACGACCTCCTCATCCTCCGCCGCGAAATCCTCCCTGCAGGTAAGAGCCGTGCATTCGCCAACGATACCCCCGTGCAACTGCCTTTCCTCAAGGCGTTGGCTCCGCGCATCATCGATATACATTCCCAGCACCAGACCCTCACTCTTGCCGACAGTCATTTTCGCCTCTCCCTCCTCGACACACTAAACACTAAACCCGTAACACTAAACACTTATCGAGACACTTATCAAGAATATACAGCCCTCAAGCGCGAGTTGGAGGAACTGACTTCCACCGAAGCCCGGAACCGTCGCGATGCCGACTACCTGCAGTTTCAGTACGACGAACTCGTCAATGCCCAGTTGGGCGTAGCCGTCGGCACCGCCGACGGGCAACCCGACGAGCAGACCCTCCTTGAGCAAGAATCGCAACTCCTGGCACATGCCGAAGCGGTACGCGATGGCCTTTCCGAGGCGGCGACACTGATGGACGACGAAGCGGGACAAGCCGTTCTGCCGCGTCTGCGCCAGGCCAAAACATCGCTGTCGCACATCGCCGCCTACCATCCCGACGCCGAGGTACTCCTGGCTCGCATCGACTCCTCCCTCATCGAACTTGACGACATCTGTGACGAGTTGCAGCATACTGCCGCCGGCGTGACCTACAGCCCCGAGCGGCAGCAGCAAGTCGACGAGCGTCTGGCTCTCCTTTACCGTCTCGAGAAGAAACACGGTGTCGACAACCTCGCGGCGCTCATCGCCGTACGCGACGCACTTGATGCCCGCCTGCAGTCCATCTCTTCACTAGATGAGCGTATACAGAGCCTTATGGAGCAGGTCGACAGTGCTTTCGCTAAACTGCAGACCGCTGCCGACGCCCTCACCGCCTCGCGCCGTAAGGCTGCCAAGTTGTTCTCCGACGGCATCCTGCCCACGCTGCACGACCTCGGCATGCCCGAAGCACGATTCAGTGTCGAGCTCACTCCCACCGCCACCTATGGCCCCTCAGGCCACGACTCCGCCGCATTCCTCTTTAATGCCAACCGCGGTGCTGAGTTGCGCGACATCGCCAAGGTGGCCTCTGGCGGCGAACTTTCGCGTCTCATGCTTGCCATCAAGAGCATGCTCACCAGCCACTCGCTGCTGCCCACCATTATCTTCGACGAAATCGACACTGGTGTCAGCGGCGACATCAGTGTGGCCGTGGGTACCATAATGAAGCGCATGGCCGAAAATATGCAGGTCATCGCCATCACCCACCTGCCGCAGATAGCAGCCAAGGCAGCGCAGCATATGAAAGTCTACAAAGAGACCGAAGTTGACCATACCGTCTCGCTTATCCGCCAGCTTACTCCCGACGAGCGCATCACCGAAGTCGCCACCATGCTCTCATCCGAGCCTCCGACCGCTGCCGCCCTCCAAACCGCCAAAGAACTGATGGGAAAATGAAGTACTACCTTGTCGGATACATGTATTGTGGCAAGACCACTTTCGGCCGAAAACTGGCAGAGGAGAAAGGGATGGATTTCCTCGACCTCGACCGCGCCTTCGAGGCTCGCTATCATTACACCGTGCCGCATTTCTTCAAGACTTTCGGCGAGGAGGCTTTCCGCAAGCTTGAGAACGGCATGCTGCGCTCCACAGCCGACCTCGACAATGTCGTCGTCTCCTGCGGTGGTGGGACCCCCTGCCACTCGGACAACATGGATTTTATTCTCGCCCATGGCACCGCCATCTACCTGAAGATGCCTGTCGATGCCCTCGTCGCCCGCGCTCTCCGTAGCCGCAACCCGCGCCCCAAGCTCCACGGTCTTCCCGAGGAGGATATGCGCCGTCAGATAGCCGCCGGACTAAAAGAACGGGAGCCTTTCTATCTCAAGGCCCCCGTTATCTTGGATGGTTTGAATCCAAATATCAATATTCAAACGCACTCCCCCCAAGGAATTCCCTCATAATGGAATTGTAGGGGATGAATTTGTCGTCTATCGGCAGCAGAAGTTCCGAGAATCCCAGCAGCTGTTGGGCGATAGAATATTCCTCGCAGTCTTCAGGCACCTGTTTCAGCAGCGGTTCCGCATAGAGTTTCAGCACGCCCAGTTCGTAGAGCAACGCCGAGTTGAACATCACGTTGGCGTTCTCCTGATAGGGGAAGATATGTCTCCGCTCACCACGCACCACTTCCGGCCAACGTCGCAGTGTCTCGTGGGCGTTCCATCCGCGGAAGTTGTTGTCCCTCACAATGCGGCGCACCAGTCGGTTGTCTGTGCCGTGGATGATGTTCTGGTCGTCGATGGAGAGCTGCGTCAGTGCACTCACGTACACTTTGAACTTCAGGTCTTCGGCAATCTCTGCCGTCAGTTTGGGATTCAGGGCATGGATGCCCTCCACCACGAGGATGCTCCTCGGCCCCAGCTTTAGTTTCTTGCCACCAAAGAAGGGTTCCCCTTTAACGAAGTCGAAGGTCGGAATCTCCACCTCCTCCCCATGGAAGAGACGGTTCATGTGCTCGTTAAGCAACGGGATGTCCAACGCATCAACGCTCTCGAAGTCGTATTCCCCGTTGGGGAGTTTGGGTGTCCGCTCGCGACACATAAAATAGTCGTCCAGCGACAGCTGGTTCACGTCGTATCCCAGCACGCTCAACTGCACGCTCAGGCGTCGGCACGACGTTGTTTTTCCCGAACTCGACGGACCTGCCAGCAGCACCATCTTGGCACCGCTCTGACGCACCTGCGCGGCAATCTCGGCATACTTCTTCTCGTGCAACGCTTCGGCCAGCAGAATCAGGTCCTGTCCGCCGCCGTTATACACGATGCGGTTGTAGTCGCTCACTGTCGACATGTGCATCAGTTCCGTCCAGTGGTAGTGCTCTCGGAAGATGGCGAAGAGCTTAGGAGTCTCTGTGTACAGCGACAGCTTGTCCGGATGCTCGGGGTCGGCGCACTGCAGCATATAGCCATCCTCGCTATATTGCCGGAAGTCCCATGTTGTCAAGCATCCCGTGCTGGGTGCCAGTTTGCCGTTGATTTTGTGTACCGTCTCGCCCAGGAAGTTCATCTCTATATAGAGTTGCTTCAGGTGCTCCAGAGTGTAGAGTGTTTTCGGCATGTGGCGCGGACGGATCATCTCTATGGCATCCTTCAACAGCATCGTCTTCGCCTCAAAGGGTATGTCGGCCTCCTGCAATGCTATCATCCGTTCTCTCACCGTGCGGCATACCTCGTCGTTGGGAGGCAGCTGGAAGTCTTCGACAGCACTCGTAATCCTGCAGTAGAAGCCGTTCTGCAGCGAGTGGTCAATGCTCAGCACAGCCTTGGGGTAACAGTCGTGCACCGCAGTGTATAGCATCATCGTCAGCGCGTTTCGGTACATCCGGAAGCCTTGACGGCTCGTTATATCTAGCAACTGGATGGTCTTGGGGTTGTAGATGCGGTATTGCAGCGGCTCCACACGGTTGTTCACCAGTGCCCCGAGGATGGGCCATGGGGCCTTCCCGTCGGCAGCAGTCTTCTGTTTTACGTACTCGGCTGCAAGTTCCGCAACTTGTGTCCCAGGCTCAATCCATTTCCGCTCGCCGGTATTGGCGAGCACAATTTCTACTTTGTTCATGACGCCATCGTTTCTTCGATTTCCTTGACGGTCTTGGGGATGGGTTTGCCGAGGACGCGGCAGCCTGTCTTCGTCACCAGGATGTCATCCTCGATGCGGATGCCGCCGAAGTCTTTCCACTTCTCCAGCTCGCGGTAGTTGATGAACTCTTTGCACTTTCCTTCGGCCTTCCACTTGTCGATGAGGGCGGGGATGAAGTAGCATCCGGGTTCGTCGGTAATCACGAAGCCCGGCTGCAGACGACGACCGCAGCGCAGGCTGCCCAGGCCGAACTGTTCGCTGGGACGTGTCTCCTTGTCGTAACCCACGTTGATTTGACCGTAGTTCTCCATGTCGTGCACATCAAGACCCATCATGTGACCCAGACCGTGGGGCATCAGCAGGCTGTGGGCACCGGCCTCGACGATGTCGTCCACCTTGCCCTTGAGGATGCCGAGACCCTTGTAGCCCTCGGCAAGCTTACGGCTAGCGGCCTGGTGCACCTCCTTATAGGTGATGCCGGGCTTGGTGACACGGATGGCTTCCATATTGGCACCTAGAACAATCTCGTAGATGGCTTTCTGACGGCTGTCGAACTTGCCACCCACAGGCACCGAGCGGGTGATGTCGGAACAGTAGTTCATGGCCGTCTCGGCGCCGGCGTCCATCACCAGCATGCGGCCTTTCGTGAGTTTATTGTTGTGGCCGTGGTTGTGAAGCGTCTCGCCATGCACCGTCATGATGACGGGGAAACTCACAGGGCCGTTGCCCTTCCAAGCCTCGCCTTCCATGAATCCAGCCAGCTCGTACTCGTAGCGGCCGGGCATGGCCAACTTCATGGCGCCCACATGCATATTGTAGGCCGTCTCGATGGCTTTCTCGATTTCCTTGATTTCCTCAGCGCTCTTGATGCTACGCTGCTTCACGCAAGCCAAGGTGAGCTCCATCGAGGCGAAACGTTTCACGGCGTCGTATTTGATGCCCAGCAATTCGCTCAACTGACGGGTGATGTCGGCGCGATAGGGGGCGATGTAATGGAAGTCCTTCACGCCGGCGAGCTTTTTCTGCAGAGCCTTCAAGTTGCCACTATTGGTCACTCCCACGCTGGCGGCCAGCTCTTTCACCGAGGGCAGCGGGCCCGTCCAGATGATGTCGTCGATGTTGTAGTCGTTGGCGAAGAGGTAGTCCTTGCCATTGTCGCAGTCGATGACGCCCACGAGGTCTTCCCTCTGCAGACCGAAGAAATAGAGGAACGTGCTGTCCTGACGGAACCAGTAGGTGTTGTCCGTGTAGTTGCAGGGGGCTTCGTGGTTGCCCGGGAGGACGATGATGCCGTGGCCTACATCCTTGCGGAGTTGCTCGCGGCGGGCGATGTAAGTCTCTTTCTTGAACATGATTATGCTGTTTTAAGATTTTTTTCGATAATTATTGTTAACGTCGCACAAGGGAAAATATTGTGTATGACGATTCTTTTTTGTTTCCGTTCGCCTAGTCAAATCTTACCCAAGTAAGGGTTAAGTAAGAGAGGGGTAAGAGAAAAGTAAGAGTTGAGTAAGAGTTGGTGTCTTTTAGGTGTTGATTTACAGTGTTTTATGTAAAAAGTATGTTAAAAAGCATAAAGCACTGATTGCGAGTATGTTGTGTTTTTATGTCGTGTAATTTTAACAATTTTTTAACAATTTTTGCGGGAAGAGAATGATGGAATAGTGAATAGTAAAAAATGTTAAAGTGTTTGGGGTGTCGGAGAAAAAATGTACCTTTGCATTTTAAATAAAAAGAGAAAAGAAGATTAATTCACATAGTATAAACCAATTAAAACAAACAACATGAAGAAGTTTCTACAAACTTTGATGCTTGCGGCGGCCATGCTGCTGCCGTTTGTATCCCAGGCGCAGAATACGTTGACCTTCGATTTCGAAGACGGCCTAATTCCCAGCGACTGGACCAACAACTCCACCAACCCTTGGGTGGTGACAAGCACTTCTCAGAACAGTGGACATCAAGGCACTTACTGCATTATGAGCGGTAACGCCGGCGTTTCCAGTTCCCAGTCGTCTATCTCGGCGACCTTTACCTTCGCCGGCGACGGTTCCATCAGTTTCCTTGCTGGTATCTTCGGCGAGGGTACCTCCTCTGTTTGGGACCATTGCACCTTCAAGATTGACGGGCAAGTGATGTTTGACTATGGTGCCCGTGGCACCTGGGAGGTCTACTCCTTCGAGTTGGAAGCCGGCACCCACTCCTTCGAGTGGTTCTACGACAAGGACGGTTCCGTGAACCCCACTGGCGATGCTTTCTATCTCGACAGCATCGTTGTTGACCTCGGTACCGCTTCGGGTTGTCCCCGTCCTAGTGTCATCACTGTCAGCAATGTCACTGGTACCACTGCTACCATCAGCTGGACTGCCGGTGGCACTGAGACCTCCTGGAATGTCTATCGCGACAGCGTGTTGGAGGCTAACGTCTCCACTCCTTCCTATTCCTTCACCGGCCTTTCCGGCGAGACCACTTACAATGTGGCCGTCGAGGCCGACTGCGGCAGCGAACAGTCCAACTGGCGCACTACCACCTTCACTACCGGTATCACTTGTCCTGCTCCCACAGGCCTTGCCGCCGTGCTTACCCCCGGCGACGGCACTGTGGCTACGCTGAACTGGCATGAGACCGGTACCGCCACTGCTTGGCAGATTTGGTTCAGTGGCGACACCACCAACTATATCGATGTCTATGACACCACCTACACCTTCACCACCCTCACCCCCGAGACCGCTTACACCGCCAAGGTCCGCGCCATCTGCGATGTCGACGACCTGAGCGCTTGGAGCAGCACCATCACCTTCACCCCGACCAACGCCTATCTGATTACCGTGAACGATGGCACCACCACCAACGGCTATGTGCCGATTTATGGTTTCTATTGTGACGATATCACCAAGAGCCAGTTTATCATTCCTGCCGCCGACCTCACAGCTTTGGTGGGTGGCACGATTACCAAGCTCACCTTCTACGCCAGTCAGGCCAGCGTTAACTGGGGTGCTGCCGAGTTCAACGTCTATCTGACCACCACCAGCGAGACTGGTGTTGCTACCCTTGCCGATTATACCACGATGACCCAGGTGTATGCCGGCAGCCTCTCCATCAGCGAAAACAAGATGGAAGTCAACATGACCACTCCTTTCGTCTATGCGGGTGGCAACCTGATGGTTGGTTTCAAGCAGACCGTCGAAGGTTCCTATGTTTCCAGCAGCTGGTATGGCGTCACTGCCGAGGGTGCTTCCATGGGCGGTTATGGCAGTTCCATCAGCCAGCGTAACTTCTTGCCCAAGACCACCTTCAATTTCGTTCCCGCCGGTACCGATGTTTGTATGCCTGTGGCTAACCTGACCGTCAGTAACATCACCGTCGATGGTGCTACCTTGAGCTGGACAGGCACTGCCAGCAGCTACACCATCTACGACCTCTCCGACACGACGACTGTGGCCACCGTTTCCGACACCTCCTACACCTTCACCAACCTTGATGCTATGACCCTGTACAACTTCGGCGTGGTTGCCAACTGTTCTGGTGACCAGAGCATCATGATGACTGTGTCCTTCAGCACCCCCTGTGTTGCCGCGACATTGCCCTTCACCGAGACCTTCGAGGCCACCAGCAGCACACTGGCTTGCTGGACCACCGATGGCCCTGGTAACTGGACCGTTGGCACTGGCGACTACAGCACCTCTACCGGTGCCTTCGAAGGTAGCACCAACGCCCAAATCAACCATAGCTCGACCGGTAACGCTACCAAACTCATTTCGCCCGTTCTTGATGGCGTTGTGAATGGCATGACTCTCGACTTCGCTCACATCCAGCGCGCTTGGAGTGGCGACCAGGATGAACTCCGTGTTTACTATCGTGCCGATGCCGACAGCGCATGGATCCAGGTTGCCGAATATTCCAACGAAGTGTCTACTTGGACGGTTGAAAATATTGTTATTCCCGGTACTGTCTATCAGGTTGCCTTCGAGATGACTGACGGCTACGGCTACGGTGTCGCTATCGACAGCGTTGTGTTTACCGAAATGGGCGACAGCTACTGTTACACTGTTACTGACTTGGCCGTCGACAGCGTCACCAGCAGTAGCATTTTCCTCTCTTGGAACGACAACAACAACACTGGTGCCACCTATAGCATTTATGGTGCCGATGGTTCGGTTATTGCCTCAGGCATCTCCACCACCAACTATGAAGTAACTGGTCTGTTAGCCAGCACCAGCTACACCTTCGGCGTGGTCGCCAACTGCTCGGCTACCGATGCCTCCAACGTTGTCACTGTCAGTGCCTCCACTACCATCGAGTGCGCCGGCGGCAGCTGCTTCGTTGAACTCAACGGCGCCGACTCCTACGGCGACGGTTGGAACGGCAATGCCATCAACGTGATGCAGAATGGTAATCTGATCGAAACCTTCACCCTCACCGAGGGCGACATCAATAACGCGCATATTACCGTCTGCAGCGGTGCTCCTGTGGTCTTCACCTGGGTTGCCGGCAGCTATCCCGACGAGGCCAGCTTCGAAATCAAGAATGGCGCCGGCATGGTTGTCTACACTGGTGTTGGTAGCACCAGCATGGCCACTGGCGACACCCTCTTCGTTCTCAACAACGCTTGCCCGACCTGTCTGCCCGTCACCAACATGACTGTCACCGATGCCACCGAGACCAGCGTGACCATCAGCTGGGCCGGCACCGCCGCCAGCTATAATGTTTACAACGGCACCGCCTTTGTGGCCAACGTCAACACCAACAGCTACACCTTCACCGGCCTCACCACCTCCACCAACTATACCTTCGGTGTCATGGCCATCTGCTCGGCTACCGATAGTGCTGATATGGTCACCATTACGACGACGACCTCCTGCAGCAGTGTTGCCATCAATCTGCCCTTCACCGAGACATTTAATGCCACCAGTGGCAGCCGCAACTGCTGGACTACCGTTGACGGCGATGGCGACGGCTTTGGTTGGAGCACATTATTCAATGGCCTGGATCAGGAAATGATGCTCTCCTTCTCCTACGACAACGACAGCTACACAGCCCTCACCCCCAACAACTGGCTTATCAGCCCGATACTGCATTCGACTGCCGGCAGCAATGTGACAATGCAATGGAGCGTGGCCGCAGGCGATGATAGTTACTATGCCGAGCATTACGGTGTCTATATCTCCACCACCACCAATGACACCTCCGCCTTCACCCTGCTACAGGATTGGACGCTGACAAGTGACGCTGATCAGATCATGAACCTTGACCTTTCGGCCTATGCTGGTCAGGACTTCTATGTGGCCTTCCGCCACTTTAACTGCACCAACCAGTTTGTGCTGATTCTTGACGATGTACAGATCTACGAAGGTGTCTATGTGCCCGATACGCTCACCGTCACCTTCGCCACCGCTAATGCCACCATGGGTACCACTATTCCTGCCCCTGGCACCTACCATTACATCTCTGGCGACACGGTGTCGTTCAGCGCTGTTTCTAATGCCGGTTACCGCTTCATCGGCTGGGGCTGGGATGTCGACGGTGATGTGGACACTTTGGATGCCAGCTATATCTCTGCATCCTTCTCTGCCAACACCTTCATGAGCTATGGTAGCATGACCTTCACCGCCCTCTTCGAGGCTGGCAATCCCGACAGCACCACCATCACCTACGCTGTCAACAACCCCGCCATGGGCACCACCACTCCTGCCCCCGGCACCTACACCATCTATGTTGGCAGCACCATTGAGGCCTCTGCCACCGCCAATGCCGGCTACTACCTCGATGCTTGGGTCTTGGAGATTGTTCTTGATGGCGACGTCTACAGCTCCGACACCCTCTACTCTGACGATCCCGAATTCGAGAATCCCATTAACTTCGGCACCTTGCCGCAGAGCTTCGCCGACTATGGCGCTTCCCTCGTCATCACCGCTATCTTCGCTGCTGACACTACCGGCCCGGTCGATCCCGATTATATCAATATGACCTTCGCCGTCAACGATGCCACCATGGGCATCATTACGCCCAATGGCACTCAGCGTTTGCAGGTGGGTACCGAGTTCACCGTCATTGCCACTCCCGCAGCAGACTGCTACCTTGAGAGCTGGACGCTGACATTGCCCGATGGTATTTCGGTGACCCTCGACGAGGATGTTCCTCTCTACTTCACCGACACCGTGACGGTCGATATGAACGGTAGTACCCTTACCGCCAACTTCGCCCGCAACCAGGGTATCGATGATGTCGAGACTGGCGACTTCTCGGTCTACACTCAGAACGACAGAATCTTTGTGAAGGGTGTTGAGAATCTCTCCGTCAATGTCTACGACGTCACTGGCCGCTGCGTGAAGAACGTTGCCAAGGCTACTGAGACCGTCGAAGTCACCGTGCCCGCCGCCGGTGTCTACATGGTCAAAGCCGGCAACTTCGCCGCCAAGCGTGTCGTCGTGCTCCGTTAATGGTTTAACCATTGACACTCACCAAAGGGTTCCCCTCAATGGGGAGCCCTTTTTCATTCTTTGAGCCTCGCGGAAAGTTTTTTTTATATTTCATACAATAAAAAGACAATCTTTGCGTTACCATAGGACTTTTTTAACAAATATATATAGTCATGACACAAGAACAACTCAAGTTCAATCCCAACCCCCTGGTGACGTTTCTGGAGAAACCCATGACAGAGTTCACCAAGGCCGATATCCTCAAGGTCATCGAGGAATTCCAAATCGAGATGATCAACTTCCGCTACATGGCGGATGACGGCAAGCTGCATACGCTTAACTTCGTCATTCAGTCGTTGGCGCACGCCGACGAGGTGCTCACTTGTGGCGAGCGCGTCGACGGCTCGAGCCTCTTCCCCTACATAGAGGCCGGCAACAGCGACCTTTACGTCATCCCGCGTTTCCGCACAGCCTTCCTCGACCCCTTCACCGAGGTGCCGACGCTCGACCTGCTCTGCTCGTTCTACACCAAGGATGGCGAGCCCTTCGCCATGGCCCCCGAGTACACGCTCCAGAAGGCCGACCGCGCCTTCCGCGAGGCCACCGGCGGCATGGAGTTCGAGGTGATGGGTGAGCTTGAATACTACGCCATCGCCCCCAAGGAGGAGGACTATATGCCCGAGGACCAGCACGGCTACCACGTCTCGATGCCCTACTGCAAGTTCGAGGAATTCCGCACCGAAGCCATGCGTATGATTGCCGCCGCTGGCGGTGAGATTAAGTACGGCCACTCGGAGGTGGGCAACTTTACCCATGGCGACCTAATGTACGAGCAGAACGAGATAGAATTCCTGCCCACGCACCTCGAGCAGGCTGCCGACCAGTTGGTCATCGCCAAATGGATGATGCGTGAGTTGGGCTACAAGTACGGCATTACCGTAACCTTTGCCCCCAAGATTACCGTCGGCAAGGCTGGCAGCGGAATGCATGTACATACCCGTGTTTCGTTTAATGGCAAAAATATGTATGTCGATGAGAACGGTCTGAGCACCGTGGCCATGAAGACCATGGCTGGCATCTTGTCGCTGGCAGGCTCGCTCACCGCCTTCGGCAACACCAACCCCACCTCATACTTCCGTCTGGTGCCCCACCAGGAGGCTCCGACTAACATCTGCTGGGGCGACCGCAACCGCAGCGCCATGGTGCGTGTGCCGCTGGGATGGAGTCGCAGCGCCGGCAACATGATGGCTGCCGCCAACCCCTTGGAGAAGAACGACAAGGTGGACTTTACCCACAAACAGACCATCGAGCTGCGCACGCCCGACGGCTCGGCCAACGTGTACCTGCTACTGGCAGGCATGGCCGTCGCCGCCCGCCACGGCTTCGAGATGCAGGACGCCGTGCAGTATGCCAAGGACCGCTATGTCAGCGTCAATATCTTCGAGCACGAGGATGTGCTGGCCAAACTCGACGTGCTGCCCGACAGCTGCGCCGCCAGTGCCGACCTGCTGGAAAAAGACCGCGCCCTCTACGAGCAGGACGGCATCTTTGCTCCGCAACTCATCGACGGCATCATCAAGGAACTCCGCGCCTTCGACGACCGCACCCTCCGCGCCGATATCGGCAAGGATAGCGAGAAGACGCTGGCTCTCGTGGAGAGATTTATCCACTGTGGCTGATGAACAGAGTGACTCTTCTTATCGGCGGCAACGAGGGCGACCGCGCGCTGCTGATAGATCAGGCGACAGAGCAGATACGGCAACGTATCGGCTCTGTCGTTGCTTTGTCGAGTGTCTACGAGACCGAACCCTGGGGCAATTTTGAAATTGAAAATTCAAAATTCAAAATTGAAAACTTCCTGAACCGCGCCCTGCTGGTGGAGACCACGCTCTCCCCCTGGCAGGTGCTGCGCACCGCGCTGGCAATAGAAAAAGACCTCGGTCGTGTGCGTCCCCACCTTTCACCTTTCACATTTCACCTTTCATCTCGATTTTATCACTCCCGTCCGATGGACATCGACATCATCTTCTACGACGACCTTGTCCTCGACACCCCCGAACTGACCCTGCCTCACCCCCGGATGCACCTGCGACAATTCGTCCTCGAACCCCTGGCGGAAATCATGCCGGATTATGTGCATCCCACCCTCCAAAAATCCATTACACAACTGTTGCATGAGATATAAACTTAAACTGCTATTAATCCTCTTTTTGTTGCCTCTGTCGGCAGTGGCGCAAAACTACACCGTCAGCGGCACCATCACCGATGCCAAGAGTGGTGAGACACTGATTGGCGCCACGGTGGTGGACACGCGCAGCGGCAAGGGCGTGGTCACCAACATCTACGGCCATTATTCGCTGACACTGAGGAGCGATTCGGTGAGCCTCAAGGTGAGTTTCGTGGGGTATGAACCCCAGTTGTTCGACTTCAGGCTCGACAAGAACCGCGAAATCAACATCAAGATGTCGTCGAGCGTCACCCTCGATGAGGTGACCATCACTGCCGAGCGTACAGGCGACACGCGGTCGTCGCAGATGAGTGCCGTGGTGATGCCCGTGGAGAAGTTGAAGTCGGTGCCTGTGATGTTCGGCGAGGCCGACCTCATCAAGGCCTTGCAGCTGATGCCCGGCGTGCAGAGTGGCTCGGAGGGCAACAGCGGCATGTATGTGCGTGGCGGCGGACCCGACGAGAACCTGTTCCTGCTCGACGGTGTGCCGCTCTACAATGTGAGCCACATGGGAGGATTCTTCTCGGCCTTCAACACCGACGCCATCAAGAACGTGACGCTCTACAAGGGCTCGTTTCCCGCGCGCTTTGGTGGACGCCTGAGCGCTGTGCTCGACGTGACGCAGAACAACGGAAACGACAAGGAGATTCACGGCAATGCTTCGATAGGTCTCATCTCGGCGAAGTTCAGCCTCGAGGGGCCCATCGTCAAGGAGAAGACAACCTTCAGTATCTCGGCGCGCCGCACCTATGCCGAACTCTTCGTCATTCCCGCCATCATGTGGCTCAATGAGGCAACGTCGGAAGAGGAGGTGGAGGGTCCTACGGTGGCACAGAATGCGAAATTCGACGCCGGATACTACTTCTATGACATTAACGCGAAGGTTACACATAAATTCAGCGACAAGAGTCGCCTGTATGCCTCATTTTACATGGGCGACGACAACATTCACGGGAAGGTGAAGACTGTTACCTCTCTGAACGAAAACATCTACCTGGGATTCGAAAATGGATGGGGCAACATGGTGGGTGCGCTGCGGTGGAACTATGAGTTGACACCGAAACTCTTCATGAATCTCTCGGCCAACTACACGCAGTATGACAACAGCATCGTCGGCAGTGTGGAGAAGCTGGCGACTCCCGGCGACCCTAACCCGTCGACCATGGAGGGCGACTACCGCTCGGGCATCAAGGAGGCTACACTGCGGGCCGACTTCGACTTCTCGCCCATCCCGGAGCACAACGCCAAGTTCGGCGCCCTCTTCACGCGGCATTGGTTCACGCCCGAGGTGGCCAGCGGCAGCGTGAACTACTATGACTCGATTCAGATGAACCAGGCCTTGCGCATCGATTCGGCCATCTTCAGTGGCACGGTGCCGGCCAACGAGATGACGGCCTATGTGGAGGATGACTGGGCCATCACGGAGGCCCTGAAGGTGAACTATGGATTGCATCTCAGCGCCTTCAAGGTGCAGAACTCCTTCTATTCGTCGCTGCAGCCGCGCCTGTCGGGACGCATGATGCTCAGCGACGATCTCTCGGTGAAGGTGGGCTACGCAAGGATGCGGCAGTATGTGCATCTGCTGAGCACCACCAGTGTGACGCTGCCCACAGACCTCTGGGTGCCTGTGACCGACAAGGTGCCTCCAATGACCTCCGACCAGATTGCCGGCGGCATCAGCTACAGCCGCAGCGGCATCGCCGACTTCAGTATCGAGGCCTACTACAAGAAGATGGACAACCTCATCGAGTACAAGGATGGCGCCACCTTCTTCGGCTCGTCGGAGAATTGGGAGAATCTGGTGTATACCGGCGAAGGCTGGAGCTATGGCGTAGAATTCTTGGTGCAACGCGAGGTGGGCAACCTCACGGGATGGATAGGCTATACATGGAGCCGCACGATGCACCTCTTCGACCGCCCGGGACAGGTGCTCAACGACGGCAAAGCCTTCCCGGCGAAATACGACCGTCGTCACGATTTGTCCATCGTGCTCAACTACAAGATTAGCGACCGTGTGGACATCAGCGCCACATGGGTATTCTCCACGGGCAACGCCGCTTCGTTGGCCACACAGCGCTATCCAGTGGCGCAGGTGGACCCCGATAACTATGAGGGCAACGGATATGGCCAGTCGGTGAACTATATCGAGGGCCGCAACAACTACCGCATGCCCAACTACCACCGTCTCGACATCGGCGCCAATTTCCATCGCAAATTCAAGCATGCCCGCCGCACCATCAGTGTGAGTATATATAATGTATATAATAGGCAGAACCCCTATATGCTCTATCGCTCCAGGAACGAATCGTATCAAGGGTATCCTTCGGCGTTGGTGCAGTTGAGCATCTTCCCGATACTGCCGAGTGTGGGATATACGCTGTATTTTTAATAGGTTATAGATTATGAAAAAAGTTGCACATATTGTTTTTTTATTTTTCATTTTTCTTTTTTCGTTATTCATTTCTTCCTGCGAGAAAATAATTGATATCGAGAACGACCCATCGAAGGCACAGCTGGTGCTCAACGCGGTGCCGACGGTGGATAAGCAGGCGTTCGTCTATTTCGCCTACACAAGTTTCTTCCTCGATACGTCGAACAATCAGCCGGTATCCGATGTCAGCATGACGCTCACCGTGAATGGCGTCCCGTATTCGACGCCCGACTCGGTGGTCAAATGCAATTATTTCTTCCCCTACACCTATGCCGAGGGCGACAGCCTGACGATAGATGTCAACGCTGGTGGTCGCTCCGTTCACGCGCACACCTACGTGCCCTTCCTGCCGACCCTCAGCAACCTGCAGTTGCTCAACAACGAGTATGGCTCCACGTTCCGCTACTACTTGGCCGACTTCGACTTTCAGGACCATGCCGGTCAGGAGGAATACTATAACCTCGCCCTCACAGTGCGCGACAGCGGTGTCCGCTTCAACGAGTGGAATCAGAAATTCGACACCGTGGACACAGTGCATACCTCCTATTTCATGCTCCGCACCAATCCCGAGATTACGGGCAACGCCTCCAACTCCGTCCCCATGTTGGGCTACCTCTACACACGCAACCTCTTCCGCGATTCCGAAATCGACGGACAGAACTACCATGTGAGCATGCGTATCCTGCACTTGGTGGACACCAACGAGGTGCAACCCTTCAAACACGAATACACGGTGACGCTGGAATCGGTGACGCCGGCACGTTACCGCTACATTATCGATGTGTCGCGACAGAACTCGTCGGGCGGCTTCTTCAGTGAGCAAGGGCAGGTGAGGGGCAACGTCGAGGGCGCCCTGGGTATTTTCGCAGGCAGCGCCAAGTGCGAATTTACCTTCTGGCCCGACACGCTGACAATGGCCCCAATGTCCTCCCCAGCACCCCCCAGCACTCCCTCTGTATTGTCTCGCACTCCCTAGCACTCCCCAGCACTCCCTCGCACTCCCTCGCACTCCCTCGCACTCCCTAGAGTCTTCTCATGAAGAAAATGAAAAAATATTTTGCCAGTTAAAAAAATGTTCGTATCTTTGCAGTCCGAAATCGAGGGGTGAAAACCCTCGAAAATGAGTGAAAGTAATTAAAAAACAAACAGTTAAAAATGTACGCAATCGTAGAAATCGCAGGCAAGCAATTCAAGGTCGCCCAAGATCAGAAGATTTTCGTCAACCGTCTGAAGAACGACGAGGGTAGCGAAGTGTCTTTTGACACCGTGATGCTTAAAGACAATGATGGCAACGTCGAGGTTGGCAAACCTTACATTGCTGGTGCTAATGTAAAGGCTACCGTCCTCCGCCACCTTAAGGGCGATAAGGTTTTGGTGTTCAAGAAAATCCGTCGTAAAGGCTATCAGAAGATGAACGGCCACCGCGACTATCTGACCCAAATCAAAATCGATAGCATCAACTAATCCAAGTGTCTAACCTTTTAAAAACAGTATAGTATGGCTCATAAAAAAGGTGTCGGTAGTTCCAGCAATGGTCGTGAATCCGAAAGCAAACGCTTAGGCGTGAAAATCTTTGGTGGTCAGAAATGCGTCGCCGGCAACATCATCGTTCGCCAGCGCGGCACCGCCCACAACCCTGGCCAGAATGTTGGCATGGGTAAAGACCACACCCTCTTTGCACTTATCGACGGCGTCGTTAAGTTCCACAAAGGCCGCGAAGACCGTAGTTACGTCTCCGTACTTCCCGTTGAAGAGTAATTTTTTCATAGTTTTGCGATGCCCCTGCTCTGTCTTGGAGCGGGGGTTTTTATTATTCTCAGTTGATTGTTTAACCATTGTTTAACCATTTTTGATGGTTAAACAATGGTTAAACAATGGTTAAACAGAGGTTGAAAATGCAGAGATAGAGGCGGTTAGTCCATCTGGATACGGATGCTCTCGCCGTGGATTTTCTCGAGTAGCTCCTCGACGAAGGCGGGGCTGAGGCCCAGCTCGGCGGCCAGCTGCAGGCGGTCGTGCATCACCTCCTCCCAGCGCTTGGCCTGATAGACGGTGAGTTGCTGCTCGCGCTTGATGTGGGCTATCTGGCGCGAGAGGTTCATGCGACGGCTGAGGAGGCCGAGGAGTTCGTGGTCGATGTCGTCGATTTGCTTGCGCAGGGGCTCCAGGCTTGCGGGGTTGCCGTGACCCGAGGTGTAGGGCAGGGTGGAGAGGAGTGTGGACAGTTCGGCAGGGGTGAGCTGCTGAGCACCGTCGGTGAGGGCGTCGGCAGGGGAGGGGTGCACCTCGAGCATCAGCCCGTCGTAGTCGAGCTGCACGGCGGCCAGAGCGAGCGGCGCCACGAGGCGGCTGTTGCCGCCGATATGGCTGGGGTCGCAGATGACAGGGATGTCGGGCCGCTGGCGGCGCAGCTCCAAAGCCACCTCCCAGAGGGGGTCGTTGCGGTAGACCTGCTGGGCGTTGCGCCAGTGGTAGATGCTGAAACCGCGGTGGACGGCGGCGACATGATGGATGCCGGCTTGCTGCATGCGCTCGATGGCGCCGAGCCAGAGCCTGAGGTCGGGACTCACGGGGTTCTTCACCATCACCTGCATACCGCTGCCGCGCAGCGCCTCGCTGATTTCCTCCACCATGAAGGGGTTGGACGCGGTGCGGGCACCAATCCACACGGTTTGGATGCCGTATTGCAGGCAGAGCTCCGCATGTTCCGGACGTGCTACCTCGCAGCAGAAGCGCACAGGGCTGCCGTCGGTCATGCGTAGTGCGCTGTCGGCGATTTCTTTCATCCACCGCAGGGCGGGTTCACCGAGGCCTTCGAAGCCTCCCGGGCGGGTGCGGGGCTTCCACACACCGCCGCGAATCATCCGCACACGCGGCATGCGACACAAGGCCTCGCTGACGGCCAGCAACTGTTCGCGGCTCTCGACGCTGCAGGGGCCGGCGATGATAAAGGGTCTGTCGTTCTGTTCCATAAAATGATTTTGCAAAAGTACACAATTTTTTTGACATAGCGACGTTATTCTTACATGAAAATAAAATATCTTAAACTGAAAAACTGGTTGCTCGTTTCCGTGATGGGCGCTTTGGGGTTGTCGGCCTGCCATTGCCACAAGGAGGCGACGAAGACCGATGTCAAGGAAACTCCCGAAGTGAACCCTCGCGAGGAGATTCGCCTGATGTATGGCGTTCCGACCATGAATTTCATGATTCGCGGTCAGGTGAAGGATGCCGACGGACGCCCGGTGAAGGATATCCGCGTCAATATGCTGGAACGCAACATGGAGGTGAAGGACGGCGAGTTGCAGGGCGACCCCGAGCGTGTGCAGCAGTGGCTCGACGGAACGGCAGTGACCACCGACGTGGAGGGCCGTTTCGAAATCAACAACAGTGGTCTCCCGCAGGAAGAAGTGAAATTGATGGTCCGCGATGTCGATGGCTCGGAGAACGGCGAGTACAAGAACCAGGTGCTGGAGATGAAGGTGCAGCAATCCGATGTGGACCGCACCAATGCCGGCGGCTGGAACCAGGGAACCTTCAAAAAAGAAGTACAGGTTCAACTTGAAAACAAATAGGTTATGAAAATTAGATTTTTGAAAGCAAAGAACTGGCTCATTGTGGCATTTTTGGGTCTGATGGGCGTCAGCGTCTGCTCCTGCGAGAAATATGGAACGCAGGAAGAAGATATGTATGGCTGCCCGACGACCGAGTATAACGATTCTATATTGAATCAGTAATGGAACTCTCCCTCAAACAGCGAGTCGGCCTTGAATTGCAGCGTTCTCTGCGTAAAACCAACGAGCAGTTGCATCCGTTGCGTACCCTCTTCTGGGAGTGTACGCTGCGGTGCAATATGAGTTGCCGCCACTGTGGCAGCGACTGCAAGATACAGCCTTCCGTGAAGGACATGCCCGCTGAGGATTTCCTCCGCGTCATCGACACCATCACCCCCCACGTCGACCCTCATAAGACTTTCATCATCTTCACCGGCGGCGAGGCCCTGCTGCGCGACGACCTCGAAGAGGTGGGCCTCGAACTCTACCGACGCGAATACCCCTGGGGATTGGTCACCAATGGTTTCCTTCTAGATGAGAAACGTCTCAATTCTTTGATGGCCAGCGGTATGCATTCCATTACCGTCAGCCTCGACGGCTTTGAGGAGCAGCACAACTGGATTCGTCGCCACCCGCAGTCGTTTGCGAAAGCCGTGGAGGCCATCAAGTTGCTGGTCAAGCGGAAAGACCTGCTGTGGGACATCGTCACCTGCGTCAATCCACAGAGCTATCCCCACCTGCACGAGTTCAAGGATTTCCTCGTTTCGCTTGGCGTCCCCGCCTGGCGCTTGTTCAGCATTTTCCCCATGGGCCGTGCCGCCAACGATGCTGACCTGCAGCTTTCCGACGAGCAATATCGTGGCATCCTGAATTTCATCCGTGAATGTCGCGAAAAAGAAAATCGCATTCATGTGAGCTACTCTTGCGAGGGCTTCCTCGGCCCCTATGAGCAGCGTGTCCGCGACCATTTCTTCTACTGCCGCAGCGGCGTCGAGGTGGCTTCGGTACGTTGCGACGGTGCTATCAGCGGCTGCACCTCGGTGCGCAGCCATATGGATCAGGGCAATATCTACAAGGACGACTTCTGGGACGTCTGGCAGAACCGCTTCCAGGTGATGCGTGACCGAAGTTGGGCCAAAAAGGACCAATGCAAGGATTGCAAGGTCTGGCGCTACTGCGAAGGTTCCGGCCTCCACCTCTACGATGACAATGGCGACCTACTGGTCTGCCACTATCATCGCTTGCAAAAATAATTTTTTTTTTTACCTTTCAATTTTCATTTTTTTCGTATCTTTGCATCCGCAATGTGGATAGATTTGTAATGATTGCAACCACTTGAAAAAATGCTAAAGCACTAATTCAACGGCAATTTCAGTACAATCTTTTCACTGTTAAAACAAAGTATTAACAGTTAAAAGTAATGTAATTATGAGTTATTTTTTCACTTCAGAAAGTGTTTCAGAGGGCCATCCCGACAAAGTGGCCGACCAAATCAGCGATGCGCTGCTTGACGAATTCCTCCGCCGCGACCCCGAGAGCCACGTGGCTTGCGAGACGCTGGTGACCACTGGCCTCGCCGTCGTCAGCGGCGAGGTGACCTGCAACGGCTGGGTCGACATCCAAGAGACCGTCCGCGATGTCATCAAGGAGATTGGCTACACCAAGGGCGAGTACAAGTTCGAGTCGGAGTCCTGCGCCGTGCTCTCTACCATTCACGGCCAGAGCGGCGACATCAATCAGGGCGTCAGCCGCAAGAAAGAAGAGGAGCAGGGTGCCGGCGACCAAGGCATGATGTTCGGCTATGCCTGCAACGAGACGCGCGAGTACATGCCGCTGCCCATCACGCTGGCCCATATCTTCCTTATGGAGCTTACCAAGATACGCAAGGAGGGCAAGGTGATGACCTACCTGCGTCCCGACGCTAAGAGTCAGATTACCATCGAATACAGCGACGACAACAAGCCGCTGCGTGTTGACACCATCGTGCTCTCGACCCAGCACGACGAGTTCGACAGCGAGCGCAAGATGCTGAAACAGATAGAGAAGGACGTGCGTGACATACTCATCCCGCGTGTGCTCAAACGTATCAACGCCAAGAATCGTGCCCTCTTCGCCAAGAAGGACTACAAACTCTTCGTTAACCCCACAGGCAAGTTCGTCATTGGTGGTCCCCATGGTGACACCGGCCTCACGGGCCGCAAGATTATCGTCGACACCTACGGTGGTCGCGGTGCCCACGGTGGTGGTGCCTTCAGTGGGAAAGACCCCTCGAAGGTCGACCGCTCGGCGGCTTATGCTACGCGTCATATCGCCAAAAATATGGTCGCCGCCGGTCTCTGCGACGAGGTGCTCGTGCAGGTGGCTTACGCCATCGGTGTGGCCGAGCCTGTTGGATTCTATGTGAATACTTATGGCACGGCTAAAGTGAAAATAACCGATGGCGAGATAGCAAAGAGGGTGGAAAAACTTTTCGACATGCGTCCTTTCGCCATCACCCAGCGTTTCGGCCTCAAGAATCCCATCTACCGTCGCACCGCCGCCTACGGCCACATGGGTCGTGACCCCAAGGAGGAGACCGTCATCCTCTATGACGCCGAAGGCCGCAAGCACACCAAGAAGGTCCAGCTTTTCGGCTGGGAGAAACTCGACATGGTCGACGCAATAAAGAAAGAATTCAAACTGAAATAGAATGACTAAGTTAAGTGTCAATATCAACAAGGTTGCCACCATTCGCAATGCTCGTGGTGGCAACACTCCTAATGTCAAGCAGTTCGCTATTGATTGTGAGCGCTTCGGCGCCCAGGGCATCACAGTGCATCCGCGTCCCGACGAGCGCCACATCCGCTACGCCGACGTCTATGACATCAAGCCCATCATTACCACGGAGTTCAACATTGAGGGAAATCCTAAGGGTGTCTCCAAAAGTAAACCCTATGGATTCATCGACCTCGTCAAGGAAATCCGCCCCACCCAGGTGACTCTCGTGCCTGACGCCGAAGGTGTTCTTACCTCCAACGCCGGCTGGGATACCGTTACACATCAGGACTATCTGAAGGACATTGTCAAGGAGTTCCAGGCTTGTGGTATCCGTGTCAGCATTTTCATCGATGCGAACCCACAGATGATACAGATGGCCGCTCGTACCGGCACCGATCGTGTGGAACTCTACACCGAGAGCTATGCCAGCCGTTACGCTGATGGCCGTGAGGCAGCAATCAAGCCCTTCGTCGAGGCTGCCCGTGTGGCTCGCGACTGCGGTCTCGGGCTCAACGCCGGTCACGACCTCAGTCTGGAAAACCTCACCTACTTTCATCAGCAGATTCCTTGGGTAGACGAAGTGAGCATTGGTCATGCCCTCATCTCCGACGCCCTCTACCTAGGCATAGAAGAGACCATCCACCGCTATCTAGACTGCCTGAAATGAAACGTATAGTAGTTGTGTTGCTGCTGGCACTGGGTGTGTCGGCGATGGCGCAGGAGAACATTAACCTCGGCGTGATACCCACGCCGCAGCGGGTGGAAATGCGCCATTCATCGCCATGCCACCCCAGAAAGTTTAGGGAGATGAAGGTCGATGCCCTGCCGGTGGATGCCAATATGGAGCAAGCCTACCAGCTGATCATCGAGCCGAAAGGCATCACCCTGAAATACACTTCGGAGCATGGCCTGCAATACGGAAGGCTGACGCTGCAACAGCTTAGAACTATCTATGGGAACGAACTGCCCTGTTGCACCATCACCGACTGGCCGGCCTACCGCTATCGTGGCTGGATGGACGACCAGAGTCGCGGCCCCGTGCCGCACGCCGCCTACCGCCAGAAGCAATGGGAGACGCTGCATGCGTTGAAGTTCAACTTCTGCAACTACTACACCGAGCATACCCTATACCAGCCGGAGTTCCCCGACCTGGCGCCCGCTTACCTCGCCGACTGCAAGCCGCATCTCGACGAGGTCATCAACCTCCAGCTCTTCGCACATGCTGAGAAGACGCTTTGTGTGCCGTATTATCAATATATGATGGACAGCAAGGCTAACTTTAATCCCGACAACGAAGCTACCTACGACTTCTTGCGCAAGCGTATAGCCGCTGCGTATGAACGCATTCCCACCTCGCCATTCTTCATCATCAACTGCGACGAAACAGAACAACTGGGTACTGGTAGAGCGAAGAATTTGGTGGATTCATTGGGTGCTGACCAGGTGTATGTCAACCACATCAACCGCTGCTACGACATTATTAGAGAAGTGGGTAGTGGACAGTGGGTAGTGGATAGCACACGTGGCCAAATGCTACCAACTACCCACTACCAACTACCCACTCGAATCGTCATGTGGGGCGACATCGTGGCCAAGAATCCGGAGATGATGAAGCAACTCCCGCAGGAAATGACCTATATCATGTGGGCCTACGAACCTCTCGACAGCTACGACCACCTGATAAAACCCTTCAAGGACAACGGCACGCCCTTCTGGGTGGCACCGTCGCTGTCGCATAGCAGCAATATGATTCCTAACCCCTACCGCTACATGAAGAACATCGCCAATCTCGCTCGCGACGGCTGGCGTAATGGTGCCGAGGGCTTGATGAACACCTGCTGGGACGACAACGGGGAAGCTCTGTTTGACAACTGCTGGCATGGACTCTTCTGGAGTGCCGAGATGGCCTGGAACCCCATCAAGACCGACGACCCCGAGGAGTTTGCCCGTCGCGAAAAGCAGTTCAACGAGAACTTTGCTCGACTCTTCTATGGGGACAAGAATAGGGTCAATGTCAATAGCCTATATGAGATGGGTGCCCTCGAAAGCGATCCGCTAATTGGCGACTGGTACACTTCGGCCGCCTTGATGGAGCCCCTCCTCAACATCAATCCCGACAACACTGGTGAGGAAATGCAGCAAAGGATAGACCATGTGATGCATCTGGTGGATACTTTCTATGTCGACTCTGCTGCCAATCCGCATGTCCATTATGCTTTGATGCGTCTGAAGGCCACTGCCGAGAAGTGTGCCCTTCGCAAGGATATCCCTTGGCAGCTTCGGGGAGGTGTTGTCTACCCTGACGTGAAAGGCGACTGCCAACTTTACCTGAAGACCCTCTTTAACCTCAAGCGAGAGTACCTCCGCCTCTGGGATCAGGAAAACGGCGACTATGAGCGTTATATAATATTAAATAGATACGACGCGCTCGCGCGTGAAGTGCTGGAGCTTGACAGACATGTCTTTATGCCAGTAGGGATGCAGCGTGTTGCGTCCGCTATCGCGGAGGTGTTTGTGGACACAGCATGCCGTGTCCCTATTGTAGCGCTGCGGACGATATATGATGACCGGGATATCTACTACACCCTCGATGGCTCCGAGCCCACCGCCTCCTCCACCCTCTATGAGGGTCCCTTCCCACTGGAACGTTCCGCCACCATCCGTGCCATCACCTATAACGACTACGGCGAAGGTGTCATCAGCGAACAGTACCTCCTCTCTCATCTCGGCATGGGTGCCAAAATCAAACTTAACACCCCCTTCTCCACTTACAAGGCTATTTACAGTGGTGGCGGCGCGAATGCCCTCATCGATGGGCAGTTGGGCTCTAATACCACCTACGCCGATGGTCACTGGCAAGGATACTGGGGCGACAGTATCGACGCGATTATTGACTTCGGTATGCCCAAGACTGTGCATGAGGTGAGCATGCGTTTCATGCAGAACACCTTCGACTGGATTCTGGCACCGAAATGGATTAAGGTTTATGTATCGGACAACGGTAAAGACTGGAAACTAATGAATCAAATGCACTACGATATGGATCCCCGCGAGACGGGAATGCGGCTAAGACATTATAATGTGGAACTGGGCATTTTAGACATTACCAACCAAATTTATGTGGACCAACCCACCACCCGTTACCTCCGTGTTGTTGTTCCCAATCCCGGACCGCTGCCAGAGTGGCATCCCGCTCCCGGACAACCCTCTTACCTCTTCACCGACGAAATCGTTGTCCACTAGCCACCAAAAAGTTTATTTGGGGTTGTATTAATTCTATAAGAAATATATTGTTGATAAGCCACCTTTATATAGGGTGGTTTTTCTTTGTTTATATAATGATAATCATACTGTTATATTGTTTTTATGGTGTTTTGGGCTGTTTTTACAGAAAAGTTATATAATTTTTTCTTTTTCTTATCGTTTATCGGTGTTTTTTGCTGGTGAAACTGGTTAGAAGTATAAAATTTTATATTCATAAATCATTGATATACAGATTATAGATAATGATTGATGACTTTTTTTGAAAAAATATTTTGGTAGTTTGAAAAAAGGTTGTATTTTTGCATCCGCTTTCGCCAAAAAACAGGGGTTGTTGAAAACTCCTCAAAAAGGAAGCAAGAGTAATTTGAAATTAATGAGAAGATAGAGATAGCGTGTGTCACTCCTTATACTAAGGTATGGGGGGACACGAAGACGAGTCAAAAGGTAAAAACGAACAATTCTTACAATGAAG
>CACYPU010000012.1 GCA_902776365.1 uncultured Bacteroidota bacterium
AGGAGCACCGAGGTGTCGGTGGTTTCCACGACGAAGGTGCTGTCAGGCCCCTCGACGGTCACGCGGTAGCTGTCGCCCGCGCCGCCGTTCCAGGCGAGGACGGCCCAGGTGTCGCCCCGGTCGGTGAGGTGCAGCCCCGTGGGCTTGTGGCACCGCGTCCTGTTGGGCTCCAGTATCGGGAATTCATGGCCCCAACAGTGGAAGCCTTGAAGAGTTGGATCACCTGTCGTTGGGGGATATGGGGGAAAAACAGGAAAAATCATGTCGTCTGCTTGATATGCGTATCTTTGCTGCCATATAGAATCACGATCAGTGCTTACGTACAATAATCCGTATGGAAGGGAGATAATCTCTTGATAGCGGATAACGACATAGAAGGTGTCCGGTACAGACCAAGGACGGTGGAAATAGACCTCGTTGCATTTCTCTTCAAAATCAAACAAATGGGCGGAATCAACATGTAACTTTGCGCGGAATCTGAGCTGCCGATATACAACAGAGGAGTCGAGATAAACGGTGTCGTAGTAATGATATTGCGAGTCCTGATCCCTCCAAGCCAGCGAAACCTTAATTGTCGAGTCCAAAGGCAATTCACCCCTAAGGGATATTCCGTAAACCAAGGTTCCCGGAGTGGCTAGATTTTGCCAAATCATACTGCCGAATGAACCATGATTACCTATAAGCACCGAATCTTGAAGAAATAAAGGATTCGAATGCGGCCAGAACATATAGCATGTATCGCTGCTCTCCGTGATGGTGTCCTGGGCGGAAGCGGGGGCAAGCATGAATGCGCTTATGAACAGTAAAAAAAACTTTTTCATAATATTATTTTTGATGTTGCAAAGATACGATTTATATTTGAATTGCTGAAAAAAATTTGGCCTTACACATAATATACGCATCTGGGGGGGCAAAAGTATATTTAGGGTTGTTATTTTTAAGAAATTTTAACATTTATTTTGTTTAGTGCAAGGATGCAATAACTGTTTTCGTTGGAAAATCTTTATATATATAATAGGGGTATTTTGGGTAAAACATTTCATAGGGCGGTGCATTTTTAAGAATTTTTATGATTTCGGCGGTGGAATGGTTTTTTGTGGGCATATATATACACATATATATAGCCACTTTTGGGGCCAAAAAGGACATTTGGGCTGTTTTTTTAACATTTCGGGTGTTTTTAGGTTCAACCAAAACTAAAAAAGCAAAAAAAATTTTTTCTTGTGATTGTGGTTATGTCGGAAAAAAATCGTACATTTGCAATCTGTTTGAACAATAAAAATATTGATGATATGAAAGTAAAAGAACTAGTTGAGAAATTGAATCTCAAGGTGTTGTGTGGTGAGAGCGGATTGGACCGCGACATTGACGGCTGCTATGTGAGCGACCTGCTGAGCGATGTGATGGGCAATGCGGAGATGGGCAATGTGTGGGTGACGCTGCAGACGCATAAGAATGTGATGGCCATCGCCTCGCTGAAGGAATTGGCGTGTGTGATTCTCGTCAAGGGCCTGACGGCCAGCGAGGACACCGTGGAGCAGAGCAATGAGGAGGGTATCCCGTTCCTGAGCACGGAGATGCAGACCTACGAGACCGTCGGCAAAATCTACCAACTATTGAATGCGTAAATGCGTAAATGCGTGAATGCGTAAGTGGCTGACGCAATCAATACTAACACATTAGCGCATTAACACATTAACACATTATCTATGTTGACGGGGTTCAAAGCGGACTTGCATATCCACACGGTGCTGTCGCCGTGCGGCGACCTGGAGATGTCGCCGACGGCCATCGTGGACCGTGCCTTGGAGCGTGGGCTCGACATGATTGCCATCAGCGACCACAACACCACGCGCCAGGTGAAGGTAACGCAGAAGGTGGGCCGCAAGAAGGGGCTCTTCGTGCTGGGCGGCGTGGAGGTGACCTCGCAGGAAGAGGCACACTGCCTATGCTTCTTCGAGACCGACGGGCAGCTCGACGAGATGCAGGCGTTCCTCGACGAGCACCTGCCTAAGATTCCCAACGACGAGGATCGCTTCGGCTACCAGCTCATCGTCGACGAGAACGAGGAGATTGTGGGCGAGGAGGAGTACCACCTGCTCAACGCCATTGACGTGGACATCGACGGCATCTACGACGAGGTGCACCGCATCGGCGGTCTCTTTGTGCCGGCGCACGTCAACAAGGGCACCACGAGCCTGATGAGCCAGCTGGGTTTCATCCCGCCGGACCTGAAGGCCGACGGGCTGGAGATTAACAAGTTCACCACTAGGGACGAGTTTGTGAAGAAGTTCGCCTACCTGAAGAAGTTCGGCTTCATCACCGACAGCGACGCCCATTTCATCAACAACGTGGGCGACGTGTACAATGTCATCTACATGGAGCACCGCTCGTTCAAGGAGTTCGCCATGGCGCTGAAGGGAGAAGAGGGAAGGTGGATAGACACAATGGCGTTTAGAGAAAAATGAAAATTGAAGAATATATTAAAATGAAAGTGGTTGGTTTGCAGTGGCCAGTGGATTGTGGTTTGCGCAGGTTTGTTTGCGTCAGCCTGGTTTTCATTTTTCATTTTTCATTTATCATTTCCGCATCGGCGCAGGCGGGGCTGCCGGTGCAGCGGCACACGGTGAATTTCGAGTCGCGGAACGGCGAGTCGTTCACGGTGTTTATGGACGGCAATGCGGTGAACCGCATGCCGCAGGGATACGTGATGGTGAACGACGTGAGCAGCCAGACGCACGAGGTGATTGTGGCGCTGAAATATCCGGAGCAGAAGGCCGCGGTGCTGCAATTGCTGCCCGGCGAGCCCGTGGTGACGGTGTATGTGGACTATGACTCCCGTCTGGACCGGTTGTCGCTGTATACGCCGTCGTACAATCTGGCACAGACTGTTCGGGGAGTTCAAGGAGTTCAAGGTGTGCGGGGAGCGCAGGGAGTACAGGGGAGTGCTGGGGCAAATGAAGAGCTGACGGTGACGGACACTCTCCGAGGCGTCCGTCCAGCGACGGAGGAGGACCTGGCGGCGATGATGCTGAGGATGAAGAACCAGACTTTCGACAGCGACCGGCTGGCGTTGGGGAAAGTCATCGTGGCTTCGTCGCGTCTGACGGCGGAGCAGATAGGGAGGTTGGCGTCGATGCTCGACTATTCCGCCTCGCAGGTGGAGCTGTTGAAGTATGCTTACAGCTATTGTGCCGACCCGCAGAACTACTACAAGGCCATCGACATCCTCACCTTCAACAGCGACAAGAGGAAGGTGATGGATTATATTGCTACGCAATAATGGTTAACGGTTAACGGTTAATGTTTAACGGATTGACCGCGTCAGCCCGTTAACCTTTAATCATTAACCTTTAACCGTTACAAGAAAACTGCTTTCTTAGGTAACATGCCGGCTTCGAGCATGAAGCGGAGGTCGCCGGAGTGGGTGAAGCAGAAGACGGTGCCGTTGGCGGTGTAGTTGCCATCGGAGAAGAGGTAGATGTCGCCATTGGCGGGATTGAGGGTGATGCCGTAGGGTTTGCCGGAGATGCTGAGGGAGAAGGGGAGGTCGGCCACGGTGCCGTTGGCGCTGACAGTCTTGTAGTCGACGGTCGGGTTCCCATACGTGGAGACATAGCCATAGGCGACGCCATTGTAGACGCTCATGCGGTTCAGCGCCAAGCCAGTCTGGGTGACGGCGAGGGTGTTGACGTCGACGATGGCGGTGCCGGCGGGCAGGGAGGCATAGTCGCCCCAGTAGTTGACGATGATTTTGTCGTCGGCAAGGGGCAAGACATCCTGCGGGTTGCAGCCCACGGTGACGGTGGTGGGAGAGGCGAAGGTGGCGAGGTCGATGACATAGAGCTTGTCGTCGAAGGAGTATGTCCCGGCGGCGTCGCTGATGTTCGAGCTGGCTACGAAGGCTTTGCCGGCGGCGACGGCGATGCCCTCGGGCTGGAAAGTGCCGAGGGGGCAGGTGGCCTCGATGGCGAGGGTTGCGGTGTCGACACGGATGACGGAGCAGGGACTGTAGCAGGTGATGTAGAGCTTGCCGTCGGTGGCAGCGATATAGCGCGGACGACGGTTGCCGAGGTCGACGCGGGTGGCGGCGCCGCTGTGGACGTCGATGACTTCGAGGCTGTTGGAGAAGGTGACGGTGGCGTAGATTTTGGAACCATAGACAAGGATGTCCTGTGCCACGTCGCCGAGGCCGCGGTTGTTCTTGCTGCTGAACCAGTCGGCGTCCACCACAGTGCCTTCCTCGACGTCGATGGCGGTGAGGACAGCGTTGTTGGCGCCCCAGGAGCCTTCGTTGAGCACCAAAGCGCTCACCGTTCCTTCGGGATTGGAAGGGGCGCTGCTCTCAGGGTCTTTCTCGCAAGAGGCGAACAGCAGGACTGCTGCCAAAGTGAAAGGTAAAAGGTGAAAGGTGAAAGGTTTCATGATATTAAACTATTAATTGTTAACTATTAACTATTATCTATTTAACTAGAATTCGTATACTAGTGCGAGTCGCCAGTTGCGGCCCATCATGGGGTAGGAGCGTACGACCTCGTATTGGACGTCGAAGAGGTTGAGGAGCGAGGCGCGGAGGGTGAGGGTGCCGAGGCGGAGGTCGAAGGTGCGGTCGGCGCTGAGGCCGATGTCGCAGTAGGCGGGGAGGCGGGTGGCGTCGCTGTTCTGTGCACCGCTGTAGCGCTCGCCGACGACCATGGCGGTGGCGCCGAGGTTGACCCAGGGGTTCTCCCAGCGGAGACTGGCACCGCCGGAATGGCGTGGGGTGTATATAATCTGGTGGCCATAGACCTTGTTGCCGGGCTGGCTGTGGTCGACGGCATGCTGGTAGGAATAGTTGAGGTGAATGTCGAATGTCGAATGTTGAATGTCGAATGAGAAGTCGGCGGTGGCATCGATGCCGAGGATGTCGACGATGCCGAGGTTTTCCATGGACCAATAGTACATGTTGTGTCCTGGGCGGGCGACAATTTTGTCGGTGACTCGGTTGTAGTAGGCGTCGAGGGTGGCTGAATGGTGAATGGTGAATGATGAATGGTGAATGTCTTGGGCGTGGGTGATGCCGAGGTTGAGCTGATGGGCGCATTCGGGGCGTAGGTTGCGTGGCAGGGACTGGAAGAAGTAGAGCTCGCCGAAGCTGGGGGTGCGGAAGGTCTCTTTGTAGAAGAGGCGCAGTGTGGTGCCTTCGCCGAGGGTGACCATGGCCGAGAGGAAGGGGGAGAGGCGCTGGAAGTGGGGCGTGGTGTCGAGGTCGGCGACGCGGTCGAGGATGTTGTTGTAGACAAGATTCAATTGAAAATTGAAAATTGAGAATTGAAAATTAGTGGCGGCAGCCATGATGAGTTTCTGGCGAGTGACGTCGTTGCGCTGGGCGAGGTTGCTCTCCAGGTGGCTAAGGTCGCCGTCGGCGGCGAAGTCGAAGGAGAGTTGGTAGCCGGTGGTGGGTAGTTGATAGTGGGTGGCGGCGCTGAGGTAGCCTTCGCGCTGGCGGTACTCGTTGAAGAGGTAGCCGGTGACGGAGGACGAGGAGGAGTCTTCGTAGAAGTCGTAGGTGGTCTGCAGCTTGCCGAGCACCTGCGCCTTCCACCGGTTTCTTTCCACTTTCCACTTGGCTTGAACGAAGCCTGCCTCCTCGCGGGTGTTTTCGTTGGAGGGCGCCTGGCTGTAGAAGTGGACGGGTCCCGGCAGCTGGTGTTCGCCGCGCATGTAGTGGGTCTTGACCATGAGGGAGTTGCCGGAGTCTATGGTGTAGAACAGGTTGCCATCGGCAGAGAGCATCCAGACGGCGGAGTGGCGGCGGCGCTCGACGGAGGAGCTGTCATCGTGCGAGGCGGTGTAGTAGAGCGTGAAGGGGTAGTCGCCGTCGCTGCGGAGGTAGTTGATATAGAGGCTGCTGCGTAGCTTGTGGTTCCACTGCTGCTCCCAGAGGAGGGTGGGAGAGAGGAGTCCGAAGGAGCCACCTTCGATGCCGGCCTTGAGTTTGATGTGTTCGCCGGGCCAGAAGGAGGGTATGGAGGTCTCGAGGTTGAGGGTGCTGCCGGCGGCGTAGGCACGGGCGGAGAGCAGGGATGACTGTTCCTGGCCATGGCTGAGGCTCACATAGGCGGCGTTGCCGAGGGTGTAGCGGCCGAGGTCGACCTGGCCGTTCTGTGAGTCGTCGACGGGGATGCCGTCGATGGTGATGGTGGAGAACTGGCTGCCGAGGCCGCGGGCGGAGACGGTCTTGATGCCGCCCACGCCGCCGTAGTCCTTGAGGGTGACGCCGGCCATCTGCTTGATGGCGTCGCTGAGCTGGAGGACGCCGGCATGTTCGAGTTGTTCGGCGTCGAGGACCTGGGTGGGCGCAACGGTACGCATCTCGGAGGGGGTGCGCTGGACGCTGATTTCTATTTCCTCTAGGCGCTCTTTGCGCAGCGTGTCGGGAACTTGTGCGTTAAGGGCAAGGGGAGAGAGAAGAAAAGAGCAGAGGAGGAGCAGAGGTAGAGGGCGAAAAAAGGCCCCCGAGGTGAGAAGGGTTCTGAGCAGAATGCCGCCGTCCTTGTAACGGTGGGCAATAAACGATACTATGTTTTCAACAACAATGCTCATAATCAAAACGTCCTATCCTCGAGGGCTGTTAATGATTGATTGTGGTTTGGCAGGTCTTCTGACTTGTTCCTACGCCCAATAGGACTCTTTGCCCCTTCTCGCAGCCTTCCCATGGCGTGTTCAGACCACAGTGGCACACTATAGGCGAGTGGGTGTATCTCTCTGGAACTCACAGCAGCGGGACTGTTCAGGATTCTCACCTGATTCCCTCTTGGCCCCCTGGCGGGGGAACCGAAACCGGCTGCAAAAGTACAAATAAAAAATGAATTATTTGTTACCTTTATGTTTTTTTAGGAAAAAAGTTTTCGGCGCTGGTCAGGAAACTATCTCGCCGAAGAGGTCGTGGGGTTCGGCGGAGGTGATGCGGACCTCGACAAATTGAGAATTGAGAATTGAGAATTGAGAAGTGGCTGCCGCAGGAATTGGTATGAGGACTTCGTCGTCGACTTCGGGACTGTCGTACTGGGTGCGGCCGACGAGGTATTCGCCTTCCTGCCTGTCGATGAGGACGGTGTAGGTGTTGCCGACACGGGCGAGGTTCTTCTCGAGGGAGATTTGCTCCTGGAGGTCCATGAGTTCGGCGACGCGGCGCTCTTTCTCTTCCTGCGGCACGTCGTCGGGGAGGCTGTAGGCAGCGGTACCCTCCTCGGGCGAGTAGGCAAAGCAGCCCATGCGGTCGAAGCGTGCGGTGCGCACGAATTCCTTGAGTTCTTCGAACTCCTCGCGAGTCTCGCCGGGGTAGCCGACGATGAGGGTGGTGCGGATGGCGACATCGGGCAGTTCGCGGCGGAAATGCTCCAGTAATTTCAGGGTTCCCTCGCGGTCGATGCCGCGCTGCATGGAGTTGAGAATGCGGGTGTTGATATGTTGGAGGGGGATGTCGATGTAGTTGCAGATGTTGGGGTGGCGGCGGATGACGTCGATGGCGTCGATGGGGAAGGAGGAGGGGTAGGTGTAGTGGAGGCGGATCCAAGGGAGTGATGAGTGATGAGTGAGGAATGATGGATTGGCTGTTGCTGGAGGGAGGGGGACTTCTGTGGCGAGACGGTCGAGGAGTTCGGCGAGCATGCGTTTCCCGTAGAGGTCGAGTCCGTAATAGGTGGTGTCTTGCGCGATGACAATGATTTCCTTCACGCCGTCGGCAACCATATGTTGGGCTTCGCCCAGGATGTCTTCAATGGGGCGGGAAATGTGTTTTCCGCGTATCAGCGGTATGGCGCAATAGGAACATGTGCGGTTGCAGCCTTCGCTGATTTTCAGATAGGCGTAATGTTTTGGTGTGGATTGCATGCGCTCGGCGGAGAGGTAGAAGGGGGATTGAAGGGGACAAATGGTGGCTGTCAGTTCTTTGACGAGTTGGGGCCATTGGTGCACTCCGTAGAAGGCGTCGATTTCCGGCAACTCTTTCCGCAACTCCTTCTCATAGCGCTGGATAAGGCATCCGACAGCTATCAAATGACATTTTTTGTGGCTGCGCTTCTTGATGGCAATCTGCTCAAGGAGAACGTTGATGGACTCCTCTTTGGCATCGCCGATAAATCCGCAGGTGTTGACGATAACAACGTCAAAATGATTGCTTGATTGCGGGATTGTCTGATTGCTTGAGAGAGTGGGTTGGCCGTCGAAAAAGATTTCGAAGCCTGCTTTGCGCAGATGGCCAGCGATATGCTCACTGTCGACGATATTTTTGCTGCAGCCGAGAGTGATGATGTTGATTTTCATTCGAAGAGGGCGTTGACGAAGTCGGTGGGGTTGAAGAGTTGGAGGTCGGTCATTTTCTCGCCGAGGCCGATGTAGCGGACGGGGATGTGAAACTGGTCGGAGATGCCGATGATGACGCCGCCCTTGGCGGTGCCGTCGAGTTTGGTGAGTGCGAGGGCGTTGACGTCGGTGGCCTGGGTGAACTGGCGTGCCTGTTCGACGGCGTTCTGGCCTGTGGAGGCGTCGAGGACGAGGAGCACCTCGTGGGGGGCGTCGGGGACGAGTTTCTGCATGACGCGTCGTATCTTGGAGAGCTCGTTCATGAGTCCCACCTTGTTGTGGAGGCGTCCAGCGGTGTCGATGATGACAACGTCGGAATCCTTGGCGAGAGCCGACTGGAGGGTGTCGAAGGCCACAGAGGCGGGGTCGGCGCCCATGCCCTGCTGGACGATGGGGACGTCGACGCGCTCGGCCCAGAGCATGAGCTGCTCGACGGCGGCGGCGCGGAAGGTGTCGGCGGCACCGAGGATAACGCTTTTGCCAGCGGCTTTGTATCGATAGGCCAGTTTGGCGATGGTGGTGGTCTTGCCCACGCCGTTGACGCCTACGACGAGGATGACGTAGGGTTTCTTGGGCATGGGGGCATCGAAGTCGGCAGGGAAGTTGGCGTTGTCCTGTCGCAGGAGTTGTGCTATCTCGGCCTTGAGGACCGAGTTGAGTTCGGTGGTGGAGATATAGCGGTCGCGTTTGATGCGCTCCTGCAGGTGGTCGATGATTTTGAGCGTGGTCTCGACGCCTACGTCGGAGGTGATGAGGGTCTCCTCGAGGTTGTCGAGCACCTCGTCGTCGACGGTGGATTTGCCGAGGATGCTCTTGGTAATCTTTTGGAAGAGAGAAGTTTTGGTCTTCTCGAGGCCTTGGTCGAGGGTCTGTTTCTCTTCTTCTTTGCTTTTGCGAATGAAATCAAATAATCCCATGATATATAATGTCTAAAAGGTTATTTGGCGAGGGCTTTTTCCATGGTGGGACGAATCTCCTTGTTGAAGATTCTCTGGTATTGGTCGTAGGAATAGCGGTTGTAGTCGCCAGAGGCCAGGTACCAGAGCATGACGATGAAGTCGTTGGCCGGCACATATCCTGGGATGGATTGGAACGGTTTGCCGTCGGCGGTGTAGATGATGAAGGTGGGGTATCCTTGGACTCCTTGAGCAAACTGGTGGCTGCGGTTCCGGCCGTTGGCGGGGCCATAGGTTGTGCCGAACCAAATGAAGGTGTTAGTACCTTCGGCGTTGAATTTTACAGGGTAGTAGTATTGGTTGAGAATTTTGGCGACGGTGGGGTCGGAGAAGGTCTCGCGGTCCATCTTCTTACAGTAGCCACACCAGGAGGTGTAGAAGTCGACGAAATAGAGTTTCTCGCCTATCTTGGCTTCGGCGGCCTGCTCAATGGTATGCCATTTCACCTGCGATTGGGCGTTTGAGGTGAAGGGTGAAAGGTGAAAGGTGAGACCCACAATCACCAAGATAATGGTTTTTATAATTTTTTTCTGTTTCATAATAGTGATATTCTTTTCTTTGTTTTTCCCTTATTTTTTCACCTCTCACCTTTCACCTCTCACCTTAAATTTACCATTCATATTCCCAGTCTTTATCGCTGTCTTGTTCCTCTTCGATGTAAATTTCCTCGCGCTCCTCACGGTCGCGGAGTCGGAAGAGACGGCCTAGCCAGTCGTCTTTTTTAGAGTGGACCTGTGTTTTGGTGTTATTGTCTTCTTCGATGATGTGGGAGATTTTATCGATGAGGTTGGTGACATGAGCGGGGTTGGCATAGGGGTCTTGGTGGAGCATGGCGCCGGTGTAGTAGTGGTAGAGAATGCTGTCGTAGGGGATACCGAGGGATACCATACGGATGGCGCCTTCCTGCGAGAGTCCCACGCCGTGTCCGTAGCCGTGACCGTTGAGGACGACGGAGTTGGAGGTGCTGTCGATGGTAACGGAGAAGAAGGTGGACTTGAGCTGGAAGTCGGTGCGGATACGGGTGAGGGGTATGCCGAGGAGGCGTACTTTGCGATGTTCCTGGGAGAAGGTGAGAAGGGTGTCGAGGTTGGCGGAGTCTTTGATGTCGATTTTATGGGTTCGGGAGAAGTAGTTGAGCCAGCGGTCGCGTGAGATGATTTTGGTCCAGTCGCTTTGTCGCATGTGGAAGGAGAAGGTGTCGGTGACGGCACGGAGGTAGGGTAGGGCGTTGCGCCAGACGTCCTCGGAATTGGCGGTTTCACCGCCGGAATTGGAGTGGAAGGGCGTCTCGATGAGAGCTCCTGTGGAGTCGACGAGGGTCTCGCCAGTGCTTTCGATGGCGCCGAGCATGATATCGGGTCGGATGCAGCGGTTGAGGTAGGCTTGGCAGTGGACATGGTCGCAGAAGTTGTAGCCTTCGGAAGCGTGTTTCCTCATGTTGCGGAGCGCCCAGGTACGGGAGATGATGGCTTGGACGCGGAAGATGTCTGTCTGGTTGCCGTAGATTTCGCTTTGGACGACGCCGGCGATATAGGTCTCGAAATCGACATCGTTGAGGAGGAACATGTTACCATTCTTGAGGAGCGATACTTCGAGGTTGCCTTCGTAGGTGCGTTGCTTGCAGTTCTCTGGGTTGAGGCAGAGGATGCAGGCGGTGTCGGTGGATTCGAGACGGACGGAAGTGAAAGTACCATAGTCGGTCTCGTTGACGCTGACGTGAATCTTTTTCCCTTCAGGACGAAGGATGACGGAGCGGCCTTCGCCAATCATGTCTTCGATGAGTTCGTCGGTCCCGTTGCCGGTGGAGTAGAGATTATAGTGGCCGAGGTCGACAGAGATGTTGATACTTTTGATGGTGTTGGCGGAGTAGAGGCGCACCTTCACGTTCTCACCATGGGCATATCCGGTGGCGAGTAGTAAGAGTAATATGGAGAGGAGGCGCTTCAATTTAGTTTTGAGTTTTAGTGATGACTTGGATGATGTTTTCTGCCACACGGCTGCTGGCGCCCGTACTGCCCAGTTTCTGTTCTACGCGGCGATAGCCCTCGAGCATGCGCTCGCGGTTGGCGGTGTCGGTGGTAATGAGCCGGAATTCCTCTTCGAGGCGCCGGTCGTTGAAGTCCTGTTGGAGGAGTTCGGTGACGACATTGCTGTCGTCGATGAGGTCGACCAATGCGATGTGGTTGATGCGGCTGCCGACAAGGGCACGGGCGATGGCGATGGAGATGGGGTTGCCGCGATAGCAGACTACCTGAGGGACGTGGAAGAGTCCAGTCTCAAGGGTGGCGGTGCCAGAGCAGACAACGGCGGCATAGGCACTGGAGAGGATGGAGTAGGTCTGGTCGTAGACGATCTCAAGTGAAGAGTGATGAGTGATGTATGATGAATTGATTACTTTATTGTAGAAATCGGGGCCGATGAGGCTCATACCGGCTACGACGAACTGGTATTCAGGGTGGTTGGCGGCGAGGCGCACCATGTAGGGGAGGCTGTTCTTGATTTCCTGACGGCGGCTACCGGGAAGAAGGGCGATGATAGGCTTGTCGGTGTTTAGTGTTAAGTGTTTAGTGTTAGGTTGACTATCGTTTGACGGCGTAGCATCACTGACTACTTCCACCAACGGGTGACCGACATAGACGGCTTGCGGCAGGTTGTTCTTAGCATAGAACTGCTGTTCGAAGGGCAGGATGTAGCATAGCAGGTCGAGGTATTTCCGCATGCCTTTAAGGCGTCCTTTCTTCCATGCCCAAAGCTGGGGGGAGATATAGTGGATGGCTTTGATGCCGTGTTCGTGAGCCCATTTCTCGATTTTCAGATTGAAGCCGGGGTAGTCGATGCCGATGACGGCGTCGGGATGCCAGCCAAGGATGTCGCGTTTGCAGAAACTGATGTTGCCCAGCACGGTACGGAGATGGCGCACCACCTCGATGAATCCCATGATGGCGAGGTCGCGGATATGACGTATCGGCTGGCCGGTCTCTTTCATCATAGCGTCGCCGCCCCAAAAGCGGAATTCCGCTTGAGGGTCTTTCTCGCGCAGAGCCTTTATGAGATTGGCTCCGTAGAGATCGCCCGAGGCTTCGCCGGCTATGATGTAGTATCGCATTTCTGTTAGGAGTTAAGGGTGATTTGGTGGGTGCTGAACAGGAGGAACATGAAGGCGATGAAGGAGACGAAGAACACAACAAAAAGGGTCTTGGTGACGGTGTTGAGTTGTTGCTTCACGTAGTAGCGAGTGAGAAGAATCAGGGGGATGAAGACACAGGCATACCAGCGCAGGTGTGCGTCGATAGGTTCTCCTACGATGAGCAGTCCGACGGTTAGCAGCAAGGCTGTCATTACTGTCGTTCCTAGACCTACGATGAGCCCGACACTTATTTTGTCCTGTTGGAAGTATTTCTTATTCATAGAGTTTCTTTAGCTTGTCGATGGTGGGATAATGGGTGAAGTCGCAATGTATGGGAACGATGGAGACATATCCGTGAGCGAGAGCCCATTCGTCGCTGTCCTCGGAGGGATCGTCGCAGACGAACTTGCCAGTGAGCCACCAGTAGGGGCGCCCTTGTGGGTCGATGCGTTTCTCGAAACTGTCGTTCCAGCAGGCGTTGGCTTCGTGGCAGATGCGGATACCTAGGATTTCTCCTTTTGGCAGGCGTGGGATGTTGACGTTGAGGGTGACGCCTGCAGGTGGACGGTTGTCGAGGGTGGTGCGGATGATTTGGCGGATGAAGGGAATGCCGGGTTCGAAATCGGCTTGGGGGCTGTGGTTGAGAAGAGAGAACCCGATGGAGGGAATGCAGAGCGCCACAGCTTCGATGGCGGCACCCATGGTGCCGCTGTAGAGCACGTTGATGGAACTGTTGCTTCCGTGGTTGATGCCGGAGAGCACCAGGTCGGGTCGGCGGGGACAGAAATGTTCGACGGCCAGTTTGACACAATCCACGGGGGTGCCGTCGCAACAGCACATTGTCAGGCCCTCCTCTTTGCTTATCTCTTGAGCGCGTATGGGGCGTGAGGAGACGATGCTGTGGCTGAGGCCCGAAGCATTCCTGTCGGGTGCCATCACTATCACATCACCGAACTCTCGGGCCACTTGGGAAAGTGTCAAGAGTCCTTTGGCGGCGATGCCGTCATCGTTGGTGATAAGGATGAGCGGTTTCATTTTGTTGGCAGGGTGATGTTCTTCCCTTGGAAAAAGCTGGCGGGTTGGAGGATATGGTCGAAAATCCAGTTCTGGATGAGGACGGTGTCCTTGCTGTTGATGACAGCATACAGGCGGTTTACGTCGAGTACCTCGCGAGCCTTCTCATCCGGCATGGCGCTGATATCGTCGGGGTTGGAGTATTTGAGGTAGATGTTGACCTCGGTCTTGTTGCCTTGGGTGTCGGTGATGCGCAGGATGGTGCGGGGTGTGCCGCTGACACAGCTGTCGGCATTGCTGTTGGGCACAATGGAGGCGAATTCGTCGAAGTTGAGGTTTTTGAAAGTGGAGAGCATCTGTCCCACGCGTGCGGTGTCGAAGCCTTGCAGCATACGGTGACCTTCCAGAAGCTCCATGTAGAAGTCTTTGTTTTTCTGGACGATGGCGAAAGACTCTTGTGGGGCCTGCGGTATCTCGAGTTCGATGCGTGCGATGTCATACACGTCGAGGTCGACGATGTTGTGGCTGCGCCATTTGATGGCTTCGGCGGTGAAGATGGGCGTGAGGTATCCGCGGAAACCCGGGATGTGGACTTCACAGGGAATGGAGTCGCCTTTGCGGATCATGAAGCTGGCCATGTGGTCCTGCGTCTCACGTCCGACATAATAGGTTTTTGTCAGTTGGTTGTTCTGGTAGATGTCGACCTGGACGCCGTGGGAGGCGATGTCTTTTAGTACGTTAGGGACTGCATTGCGGTTGACTTCCGAGCGGATGCGTATTTTGTTCAAGGTCTCGAGCAGACGCTCGACCTGTGGCTGGCTGGCAGGGTATTTGCCGTCGACAGACCAGGAGCTGTCTTTCAGGAGTTCCAAGGTGACGCTGTTGTCGAGTTTGTCGGTCATGACAATCTTGGTGACGGAAGCGATGTCTTCTACTTGATAGCTCGAGTCGTGGGGACCGGAGCCCTCCACACGGTCCTTCAAGAGAATCCATACCAGCACAGTTGCAGCCAGGATGGCCACGATAACGGAGACGAGGATGATATTGCGTTTGGTTTGTTTATTCATTTCTTGTTTTTTGTTCTTTTCGACTTCTTGATTTTTTGGTTTTTAGGCTTTCTCCCATAGGCATGCTTCTCAATCAGGATGATGCAGACGCCGGCGAGGGCAAGAATCAGCAGCGGGACGACGATGTTGATGATTTGGTAGAAGGTGCGTTTTTCGTTGGCTTTGTCGGTGTCGAGTTTGCGCAGGGTGAAGTTCTTGTTGCGAACCGTCATGAGGTCTTCGTCGCCCGTCATGTAGTTCAACATGTTGAGTATGAGTTCGCGGTTGGCATAGCGGATTTTCCTGTAGAAGTCATAACCCACAGGATAGATGGTGCCTTCGTTGGGGTTGAACTGGTTCTTGATGATGTCGCCGTCGGAGACTACAATCATCTTCGTGGGTTTGCTCTTGTCGCGGAACCCCATGGATTTTTCCATCACGAATTCAGGAGCCAGCCGATTGCGCCAAGCGGAGTGGAATTCACCTTCCAGCAACACCGCCACAGGGACAAGGCTGCGGGTAAACATCCTACGGTCGGGCTGCACCAGGGCGTCGGTGACGTCAATCATGGCCGGTGCGCTCTTGGTGCGTGTGAATTCAGAGGTAGTGAGCAGCACGGTTTTCTTGGTGTTGTTTTGTATGGTATCGATGCTGCTGATGAACTCCGCCTTGATGAGGTCGAGGTTCTTCACGATGGGATGGTCGGTGCGGGGCACGAGTTCGGGGTAGTAGAACCAGGGACGGAACTCGTAGCGCGGCTTGTTGCCGACAAGTTCGACAGGCATAGGGATGAGCTGGCTCACAATATCCATGAGGATGTCGGAATTGATGCGGACGCCGTAGGTGAAGAGCATCTCGTCGAGACGTCCCAGAGGGTAGCGTGTCGCTATGGCCTGGCCGCGGTTGGCAAGGCTGTCCATCTCGGCATTCATGGGGTCGATGAACCATATCACCTTACCTCCGTACATGATATACTGGTCGAGGATGAAGAGGTCTTGGTCTGTGAACGGCTGCGTGGGTTTGGCCACTATCAGCAAGTCGTACTTGTTGATGAAATGGTAAGTGGAGTCTTTCTTGTTCAGTGTGTGTGCCGTCAGCGCCTCTATCTGTCCGTCAATGGTGACTTCCTCGATGGTGTAGTATTCATCCATGGCCTGGGCGATGTCGTAGATGGCAGCACCCGACAGCTCCCCATGCCCTTGCAGGAAGGCCACCGAGGGTCTCTTCAGGCGCGTCAGATTACGGATGGCGTGGATGAATTCGTATTCGAGGTTTTGGATGGAGTTGTTGATGATGTCGCTGATGTCACGGATGTATTGCTGGTTGTGGACCAGGGAGATGGCGGTGGAACGTCCCTTGTAGGTAATCTCTGCGCCGGGCAGCAGGGTCAGGGTTCTCACACTGTTGCCCTCCTTCAACTGCTCCTGCATGGGGTAGACCCCTTTCTGCATCATCTTCTGATAGATTACTTGGCGCTCCTCGTCGTTGAATTCTTTCTCGTTGTTGGGGTCGATGAATTCGAAGGTGATGTTTTTGTTGTAAGCATGGAACTGGTTGAGTATTTCGCGAGTCTCGTCATGCAGCCGCTTGTAGTCGGCCGACATCTCGCCGTCGAGGTATACCTTCACCAGAAGTGTTTCGTCGATGTTTTTCAGGTATTTTTCCGTCTCGTCCGACAGCGAATAGCGTTTTTCTGCTGTCAGGTCGAAGCGGGTGTAGAGATAGTGGCTGCCGAAGTTCAACCCCAGCACGGCAATCAGCGCTACGGTGAGTTCCAGCCAGTTGCTGAGCTTGAGATTGAAGCGTTTGGTTTTTCTCAGGTTCCACCCATTCCACAGACGGCTCTGGAGCACCATACGTGTGGCCATCACGAAAATCACTATCACGCCGGCGAAGTATACCACGTCGCGGGTGTCCACCACACCGCGGCTGATGCTGTCGTAGTGGTCTTTAAGTCCCAGACTTTTTACGAAGAGGTTGAAATTGCCGCCGAACAGCCCCATGTTGTACAGGAGTTCGAAACCCATATACATCACGAAGCTCAGCAATGCCGCCAGGATGAACGATACAATCTGGTTCTTGGTCAGCGAGCTGCAGAACAAGCCAATGGCAACAAAGGTGCCACCGAGCATCAACAGGCCGAAGTAGGAGCCGATGACGCTGCCAGTGTCGATATTTCCCGGATGAGGATATCCCAGCGAGTAGACGCTGAAGTAGTATACCAGCGTGGGCAGCAGCGAGATGAGCACCAGTGCCCATGCCGCCAAGAATTTAGCCCACACGATGGTCCAGTCGCCTAGGGGGCGGGTCATGAGGGTCTCCAGGGTGCCGGCGCGCCGTTCTTCGGCAATCTGCCTCATGGTGATGGCGGGAATGAGGAAGAGGTAGAGCAGGGGGCCGATGAAGAACAGGCCGTCAATGCCGGCGTAACCGAAGTCGATGATATTCATCTCTCCGTTGAACACCCACAACATCAGTCCTGTGAGAATGAGAAACACCGCTATAGTGAGATACCCCGTCAGCGATGAGAAGAAGGTTGCAAGTTCTTTCTTAAAAAGTGTGTACATTGTAGTTGTTGTCTTTACAGTTGCCTTGGCGCTCTTTTTCATTCTTCAAATCGCAGCGCTTTGCTCTTCATACTGCGTCCCATGTAGAATCCGTCGCAGAGTTCCCTCACGGTCTCCACGGTCACCTGAGTCGTGTTGGTCAGTATTTTGCGGTCGATGTTCTCCCAGATGTCGCTCGACACATGGTTGTGATGCAGTCCGTTCAAGGTGGTGAACACCAGCGAGGGGATTCCGATTTGGTCGAAACCGCGGGCGTCGCCGCGGGGAGCCATCTTCTCGCCACCCTTCCAAATCAGGCTGTGGTTGGCCTCGTCGCGTTTCTGTGCAATCTCCCAAAGCGTTGGATAGCAGGCGTCGCCCAGCACCACGATGCTGTCGCCATAGCCGATGTTCTGCACATTGACGAAAGCCTCCACGTCTCTCAGGTCCTTGAAGTTGCGTAGGAAGATGCGCGAACCCAGCCACTGCTGTTCGCTGCCGCTGAACAGCACAAAGGCGATGCTGCGGCGTGGACGGAAACGCTCCTGCGACAGCAGGCGGGCGGTCTCAAGCACGGCAGCCACACCCGAGGCGTTGATGTCGGCACCGGGGAAGAGAGCGGTCTCGCCCTGTATGCCTGCATGGTCGAGGCTGGCTCCCACTACGATAAGTTCGTCGTTATAGCGGCGGTCGTAGCCTTTCAGTATGCCGATGACATTGCCGGTCACTGCACGCTGGCGGTAGATGGCGTTGACATCGATTTCGGCTCTCTTGCGCAGCGCAAAGGAGGCGATTTTATGCTCTTTGTTGATGGTCTGCAGGGCATCGTCGAAAGCTGTCGATTCGTCGAGGAACAGCTCACGGCCGCTGTCGAGGGTCAGGTGCAGGATAGGGAAGGTGGCCAAGTGGGGCAGCGCACCACAGTAGATGCGGCTCTGCGGTTCATATGGCAGACAACTGGGGCTCATGTTGATGGCCAGCATGCCCAGGGCGCCGTGTCTCTCGGCGGTGCGGGCTTTGTCGCGCAGCGTGGCATAGCGTTCGCCTACGCGGGCAGGAAGCCACGACCCTTCGGGAAGGCCCGTTAGCACAATGACGATTTTGCCTTTGACATCGACATACTTGTAGTCGTTCAGCACTTCGTCGTCGATGCCATAGCCCACAAACACCATCTGGGCGTCGACATAGCCGCGGCCAGTCATGCCCGCGCAGCAGAAGTCATTACCCAGAATGAAGGTGCGACGGTCTTTCGTGCCGGGGAGATAAACGTTGAACTTGCAGTTTTCCACCTCGTTGCACTCCACCTCGAAGAGTTGTTCGCTGACGCTTACGCCATAGCTTCTCAACACTCGTTCCACATACGCTACCGCCTCGTTGTATCCGCGGGTGCCTGCCAAGCGCCCTTCATAGGTCTCTGACGACAGCTCGGTGATGTGCTTCATGATTGAGTCTTCCTCAACCACAGGCATTGCCAAAGGCTCGATGGTTTGGCTCTGGACGTTTATATTCCAGCCACAGGCCAGCGCCATTGTCAGTATCCAAATTCCCTTTTTTATCATGGTTTATTATTTATTATGTTATTTCAATCGTATGATATTCAATGTACTATAGCCTTGTGTGTGTACACAAAGCGCATACAAATATACGAATATTTTTTAAACTCGTAGACTTTTTGTCTTTTGGCCTTTTCGACGCTTACTGATTCATCTCATGCAGCAGTTTGTCGAGATTCGGCGTGAGGATAATCTCGGTGCGTCGGTTGGCGGCCTTGCCTTCGGGGGTGCTGTTCGAGGCTTTGGGTGCATATTCACCATGGCCGCAGGCTTCGATACGGGCGGGATTGATATGGGGGCCGTGCTGCAGCAGCAGCTTCACGATGGCGGTGGCACGCATCACGCTGAGGTCCCAGTTATCTTTCACTGCCGACGAGCCACGGTAGGCATCGTTGTCGGTATGGCCTTCCACCATGATATTCAGCGTGGTGTCTTGCTCCAGCACTTTGGCCAGCTCTTTGATGGCATTGGCGCCCTCTTTGGATACCGTCCAGCTGGCGGAAGCGAACATCAGCTTGTTCTCCATCGACACATACACCTTGCCATCTTTAGTCTCGATTTTCAGTCCTTTGTCGGCAAAGCCCACCAAGGCGTTGGTTACCGAGTTTCTCACGGCCTCCAGTTCGCGCTCCTTGGCCTCCAGCTGGGCACGGGTGGCTGCTTCCTCCCGTTCCAGTTCCTGCTGCCTGGCAATCAGCTCTTGCTGTCTGGCAATGAATTCACTGCGTTGCAATTGGAAGGCTTCCTGCTGCTCTCTCAGTTCGGTCTCTTTCTGCTCGATTTCACGCTCTTTGTTGTTCAGCTCCTTGGTGCGGGCGGAGAGGAGGTTCTGGGTGCGTGTGAGGTCCCGGTTCTTGCCAGCCACTTCCTGCGTATAGTTCTCCAAGGTGGTGTCGTAGTGGTGCTGCATCTGTTCGATACGGCGCTCGAGGCTGTCTACGGTTCCCTCGCACTGCTGCTTTTCGGCCGACAGCGCGCTGAAATCGCTGGTAAGTGCGTTGTTTGTCTTGGTGAGATTGGCGTTGCTCTCCCTCAACTCGTCGCGTTCCTGAAGGGTCAGTTTGTATTGCTTGGCAGTCTGGTCATATTTGGCCTGAAGGTTTTCGTGCTCACTCAGCGACACGCACGAGGAGAGCGCCATAATTCCCAAAATTCCAGTGAAAAGAATTGTTTTTTTCATATTTTTCTTTTTTCTTTATTTCTATTTCAAATCGAAAAAAATGTTATTTTTTATTAAAGTATAACGCAGTTCAATTATTTTTCGTATTTTTGCACCCAAATTTTTTTGAACGAGATGTCTTTTTATACCACCCTCCACCGTTGGCGCCTGCGCCATGTGAGCGAGCAGAATATGCTTCTTCTGTTGGCTCTCGTGGTAGGTATTTTGTCAGGCCTGGCAGGTGTGGCGCTGAAGACGCTGGTGCATTATGCCGGTGACTTGGTAACCCGCCTCTCCACCGGCTCTTCGGTCATCACCCAACACTCCTCGTTCATCATTATCTTCTTCTTGCCGTTGATAGGAATCCTGCTGACGGTGCTTTTCGTGAAATATATTGTCAAGGGTGACATCGGTCATGGGCTGCCCGGCGTGTTGCTGGCCATCAGCCGCAAGCGGTCCAACCTGCCGCCCAAGAATATGTATACCTCGCTCATCGCTTCCACCCTCACTGTGGCCTTCGGCGGCAGCGTAGGTCTCGAGGCCCCGATAGCTTCCACGGGCTCGGCCATCGGAAGCAACATCGGACGGTGGTTCCGTCTCAATGCCAAGAGCGTGCGTCTGCTGCTTGGTTGCGGCGCCGCCGGCGCCATTGCGGGCATCTTCAAGGCCCCGCTGGCGGGCATCCTGTTCGTGCTCGAGGTGTTCCTCTTTGACCTCACGGCCACCACGGCGCTGCCCTTGCTGATCTCGGCACTCGCCGCCTCCACGGTGGCATACTTCCTCATGGGCACAGGGGTGCAGTTCAACTTCACCATCGGCGAGCCGTTCAACCTCTCGCAGATGCCTTTCTATATGGTGCTGGGCGTTTTTTGCGCTGTCGTCTCCGTCTATTTCCTGCGGGTCACCGACCGTGTGGAGGGTTGGTTCGCCCATCGTAGCAACCCCTGGCTGCGCTGGGTGATAGGTGGCCTGCTGCTGGGCCTGCTGGTGGTGCTTTTCCCACCTCTCTACGGCGAAGGCTATGCGTCGCTCACCGCCCTGTTGCACGGCAGCAGCGACACCCTCTTCGCTGGCGCCCCCTACCAGCTCCTTACCGACAAACTCTGGGCGCCGCTGGCATTGCTGGCGCTGCTCATCGTCCTCAAGCCTGTGGCCACCGCCATCACCATCGGCTCTGGTGGCGTGGGCGGTACCTTCGGTCCCTCGTTGGTGCTGGGAGGCCTGAGCGGCTATTTCATCGCCCTGCTGAGCAACACGTTGGGATTTTCTCCGCAGAACACTGCCAATTTCGCCCTCGTGGGCATGGCGGCGGTGATGACGGGTGTCATGCATGCACCCTTCATGGCTACCTTCCTCATCGCCGAAATCACTGGCGGCTACGGCCTGCTGGTGCCTCTGCTCACCGCCTCGGCGGTGACCTACCTCTGCATCACACCGTTCGAGCGCCACTCCATCTACGCCCGCAAACTCGCCGAGCGTGGCGACCTCCTCACCCACGACAAGGATGCCTCCGCCTGGCGCCTGCTTAATATGCAGTCGCTCATCGAGACCAACTTCGTCATCGTCCGCTCCGGCGACAAGTTGCGCGACCTCGTCGACGCCATCCAGAACTCCAAACGCAACCTCTTCCCGGTGCTCAGCGAAGACGACAAGTTCCTCGGCGTCATCGTCCTTGACGATGTCCGAAAGATTATGTTCCGTCCGGAACTATACGATACCGTGATTGTCGATGAATTGATGCATCCCCTCTCCGAAGGCGACCTCGTGCGCAGCAGCGACAGTCTCAGCGATGTCGTGGAGAAATTCCGTGTCGGCAACCGCTACAACCTCGTCGTTATCGACGACACCCAGCGCTACCTTGGATTTCTCTCCCGCGCCAACACTTTCTCCGCCTACCGCCGCTTTATTTCCGCTACCAGTGACGAATAGTCTAATCTTTGAATCTGGTTTGGATGCCGGCGTGATGATTATTCGATTGATTCCTTCTTTTCGCTGTAAACATCGAGGGCGACGATGACGGCGGTGAAGGCCCAGAAGGGCACCGATAGTTTGTCGGTGTCGAGGAAGTTGTTGAAGACACCATGGATATAGTAGGTGAGGAGCGACAGCGTGAATGCCAGCGCCATACGTGCCAGATGCGGGTCTTTAGCGGTACGGTAGACACGCACACCGGTGGCGAAGGTTGTGAGGAAGAGCAGCGCCACCAAGGCCACCCCCGGCACCCCCTGCTCGGTCATCGGACCGATGTATTCGCTATGGGCGTTGCCGAGGTCGCCGGCGTTGGTGCTGATGGTCGAGAGCTGGTAGCTGCGCTGGTAGCTGGCATAGAGGAACTGGTAGGTGCCTGGTCCGCAGCCCAGCACGGGACGCTCCTCCCACATGCGGAAGGCTGACGCCCAGCGGTTCAGACGCTCGAGGTTCGACGCGTCGGTCGAGATGTTCGAGATGCTCTTCACCTGGTCGGCCAGCGTGTAGCTCGAATCCTGATGGTTCTTGCCGAGCTTGTAGATGATGTCGTTCTGGTAGACGAAGAAAGCGCCCACGCCGAGGCCGAAGAGCAACACCATCCACTTCACCTTCATGCCCATGCGTATCAGCACGTAGACCCCGAGGACGCCCACCACACTGATCCAGGCCGCACGGCAGTAGCTGAAGAACAAGCCGACACACATGCCAGCAAAGAGTATCAGCGAGAGTACTCTTCGCCATCCTCTCATGCTGTGAGAGAAGATGAAGTAGAAGGCTGCCGGCAGCATCAGCGCGATGACGCAGCCATAGGCCGTATGGTCGTTGTAGAAGGGCTTCATCACGCGGTGCAGTGTCTGCAGGTCGCTGAAATTGCCGAGGGTCTTAGAGGTGGCGATGAGGATGACCACGCCGAGGCCGATGGCGTAGGCCCAGAAGAACTGGCCTATGCGACGCTGGTCTTTGAAAATCTGCGCCGCGGCGAAGAAGAACGGCACCACGAACCACACCCTCGCCAACAGGTATTTGAACGACACCCAAGGCAACTCCGAGGTGATGGAGGTGACGAGCATCCATATCAGCGACGCCAACAGCAGCAAGGTCACGGGGTGCCGCAGCAGCCGTGTGTCGTAGTTGTGTGCCACCAGCACGCGGAAGAAGAAAAGGGCCGTGAAGAGTATCATCATCGGCTCCACAGGCATCGACAGTTCCATGCCGGGCATCAGCGCCATGTTCACCGCGAAAGGCGTCAGCAGCGCCATGCAGAGCAAGCCTGTCTCCAGACGCGTCACGAAGAGCCACACCGCCAGCAGTGCCAGCGGCACCATCGCCACCGTAGCGTCACCCTTGTACCACAGGGCATAGGCCTCGCCAACGATGAACGCCAGCGTGACAGCCAATGCTACCAGCAGACCTCGGTTCTTCCTGAGCCAGACTTTCATTGTTGTCTTTTCTTAGGTTTTCCTAGGATATCCTAGGCTTTCCTATTCTTCTTTCTTGGCGAAAATCAGCAGACAGAAGATGGCCACCACGACGGCGCCGAAGCTGCCGCCCAAGATGATGAGCAGACGTTTGGGATAAGCTTTTTTGTCGGCGGGAGTAGCCTCGTCAACACTATATTTATAGCTGACCTCGAGGTCCTTGTCGATGCGGGTTTGCGTGGCACGAGTCTGCAGGTCGGCCAATTGTGAGCATTTTTCGGCGATGAGCTTATCTCTCCATTCGGCTTTGGGTAGCTGTGCCAAAGAGTCGATTTCGCGCTCCATTGAGGCGCACACGCCGTCCATCACTTCGGCTGCCGAGATGGCTCGGTCGTGGTGAATCTCGTGGCATAGCGTGTCGTACATCGTGGCGATATAGTTGGCGATGTCAGCGGCCCACTGCGGATCTTGGTCCAGCACGCCAATTTCCACTCCCAGAAACTCCGTGCGCTTCACCGAGATGTTGCTCTGGTACTGCTCGTCGAGCTTGAAGAGTTTGTGATCGTTGTCAGCCGGGATGCCGTAATGCTCCATCAGATTAAAATGGTCGCACACGGCTTGTTCCATGCGCTTCGAGCTGAGAATCTGTATGGCATATTCGCAGTCGCGCTCAATTCCGTAGTCCATGAAGTCAAGGCTGTAATGGTAGTCCATAATGGCTTTGCTGAGGCGGTTCGAGTTGGTGGGGAATATCACCGCGCTCGACTTGTAGAGCGGTTTGATACACCAGGCGGCGACGGCCGAGCCGGCGGCACCCACCACAAATACTATCAGCAACACCTTCCACCAGCGGCCGAAGAAACGACGTGTGGCCTCATGGTCATAGCTATTTCCGAATCCTTTGCTATTTTCTTGCATACCTATATGTATTATATATATAATTGTGGATATAACGCATGTGACAATATTATATTGTATGTACTTTAAAAATAGTTGTAAGATTTCACACCCTTTGCGCAACTATTATATAAAAAAGAAAAAAAATTGAAAAAAAATTTGGTCAGTTAAAAAAATAGTATTACTTTTGCAGTGTTCTAGTTTACTAGTACACATGAGTAGAACAAGAATTACAGATTGATAATGAATAAATTAATAAAAAATATAGAACTAATGAAACAGATGAAAAAACATGCAGTTGTGCTGATGCTGATGCTTTTTGCCATGTCGGGAGCCGCGATGGCGCAGAGCTTCAAGGTGAAGGGCACCGTGCTCGATTCCAAGACTGGCGAGGCGTTGCCGTTCGTCAATGTGGGTCTGATGCGTCCGACGGACACCGTCTTCGTCCGCGGTGCCGCCACCGACATGCAGGGACGCTTCGTCATCGAGGACGTCAAGCTGGGCACCTACCTGATGCAGGCCTCCTGCGTGGGCTTTGAGAGCTACACCCAGGACCTCAATGTCACGAAGGACATCGCTGACATCAAGATTGAACTCCGCAGCGGCACCTTGCTCGAGACTGTGGAAATCAGCGCCGAGAAGCCTCTCTACGTGATGGACGGCGAGAAGAATATGTACAACGCCAGCGAGGATGTCTCCATCCAGACGGGTACCGCCAGCGACGCCCTGCAGAACGCCCCGGGCGTGGAAGTCGACGCCGAGGGCAACATCACCCTGCGTGGCGTCTCCAGCGTCGAGATATGGATCAACGACCAGCCCTCGCATATGAACGAGGAGGCCCTGAAGCAGTACATCAAGCAGCTGCCCGCCAACGCCATCGACCGCATCGAGGTCATCACCAACCCCTCGGCACGCTACAGCACCTCCGGCGGCGTCATCAACATCGTCACCAACCAGACGGTGAAGCGCAACGAGCTGCTCTGCGTGGGTCTGCGCGCCACCACCACGCCGGCCATCGCCCCCTGGATTTCCTATGTATGGGCCAACGAGAAGGTGGACTTCAACATCTACCTCAGCGGAAACTTTGGTAATCACAACATGGCTTCCGACGGCACCGCCACACTCTTCGACGCCAATGGCGACACCAGCCGCTTCCAGCGTTACGATAACGAGAACAAGATGCCCTTCCAAGGCGGCTATGCCGGTTTCAACACCAACTGGAGAATCGACGACCAGACCACCCTCTCGGCCTGGGCCGGTTTCTATCCCTACTGGGACCAGAACTCGTTCTACAACAACTATGAATATATCGAGTACCAGCCCGTGCGTACCGACCTCGGTTACCTCGACACCACACTCAATCACGGTTTCAGTCATGGTGCCTACGCCGGCGCTTGGTTCGAGCACCGCTACGACACCACGGGACGCAAACTCAGCGTCACCTTCAACGGTAACTACTGGTCCAATAGCGGCTACAGCGACAACACGCGCGACTATCGCTCGGCTTCGCTCACCGACTTCACACGCCACATGACGGGCGAAATGTTCAGCGGAAGCGGCCAGCTTGGAGTCAACTACACCCTGCCGCTCAAGCACGACATCACCATCGAGGCCGGCGGTGAATTGGGCTTCGCACACAACACCAACGACGAGGACCTCGACAGCCTGCTCCCCTCGGGCGCTTGGAGTGACATGCTCTACCGTTCGTACAAGTCGTATGGCACCGGCATCGAGCCCAATATCTATGTGACGGCACAGAAACGCTGGGGTGGCTTCACCGCCAAGTTGGGCCTGCGCTACAACAACACGTTCGAGGGCGGATGGGTGGAGCATCCTTCGATGGGCGACCGCGTCACCCTCGACACCTTCTTCTCCGGCTTCGTGCCCAGCATCCACTTCAGCTATCAGACCAAGAATTTCGAGAGCTATAGCCTCAGCTATACGCGCCGTTTCTCGCACGAGGGCGACCTGAGCAAATACATGCTCTTCCGCATGTACGACGACTATAGCTACAGCACCGGCAACCCCAACCTGCTGATGTGCTACACCCACAACCTTGAGGCCGCCTTCAACAAGTACATCATGGGCTTCGGCAACATCGGCCTCAACGCCTACTTCCGCGCCAACACCGACGAGATTGGCACTATGACCGCTGCTGGCTACGACCCCGTCATCGGACCCTTCATGGTCAACTACTCCTATCCTGTCAACATCGGCTCCTCCCACACCGAAGGCCTCGAAGCCAACATCACCTACCGTCCCACGGGCTTCTTCAACGTCCGCTTCAACGCCTCCGTCTTCAACTACGGCTACGACTACGACGGCTTCAAGGACAACAAGTGGAGCTGGAGCGCACGCCTCAATCTCTGGGCCAAAGTGGCCGGATGGCTCGAGCTCTTCGCCAACGCTCACTACACCTCGCCGCGACTGGGTCTCTACAGCCTCTCCAATGCCAACAAAGGCATCGACTTCGGTGCCAGTGCCGACTTCTTCGAGCGCCAGCTGAGCGTGAACCTCACGGTCAACGACATCTTGGGTATGGCTGAATTTGGCAGCAACACCACGGCTCCAGCCTTCCAGACCACCGGAAGCCACCGCTTCGACTCGCGCTTCGTCAGCCTCGGCATCACCTGGCGTATAGGCAAGATGGAGTTGGAGAGCAAAGCCCGCCAGGGTGCCACGGACAACAATCCGCAGATGTAAGGGGCAAGCATACATAGACAGTAGTATAGTTAATAGTATAATTTAATCAATAATAATCAAAAAACAATATAATCATGAAACTTGTAACAGTAGAGACACTTCAAGGAATGAATTATGATGAATTGGGTATTGTCACTGGCAGTACTATCCAGAGCAAGAATATGTTTGCTGATTTCGGTCAGGGATTGAAGAGTATTGTTGGCGGCGAATTGAAAAGCTACACTGGCATGATGGACAAAGCCCGCGAGATGGCTACACAGCGGATGATTGCTCAGGCTGAGCAGTTGGGTGCCGACGCCATTATTGGTGTGCGTTTCACCACCAACAGCATCATGGCCCAGGCTGCCGAGGTGCTTGTCTTCGGAACGGCAGTGAAATACAAATAATTTATATAGTACTAATTACTATAGATTCTTGTAAAATAATATTGTTATGATTGAAATCAAAAATCTAGACTTCAGTTATAAGCGGACTCAGGTCTTCAGCGATATCAGCCTCACCTTCGAGGAAGGCAATATCTACGGCCTTCTGGGCGAGAACGGCGTGGGCAAGACCACCCTCCTTAAGCTCATCTGCGGCCTCCAGCGCCCCACCAGCGGCTCCTGCACCGTCGACGGCGTCACCAGCCATCTCCGCCTCCCCTCCATGCTCCAGCGCATCACCTTCCTCCCCGACGAGATGTCGCTGCCCGCAGGCACCACCCCGCAGCGCTATGTCGACGAGCTCCGCCCCTTCTACCCCAACTTTGCACAGGCCACCTTCCTCCACCTCATGCAGGAATTCGAGGTGGAACACGACCGCAAGTTCAAGGAGATGAGCTTCGGCCAGCAGAAGAAGAGCCTCATCGCCGCCGCACTCTCCCTGGGCACCGACTATGTGCTCCTCGACGAGCCCACCAACGGTCTCGACATCCCCGGCAAGGCCCAGTTCCGCAGCATCCTCAGCAAGCGCGTCGACGAGCGCTCCACCATCATCATCTCCACCCACCAGGTCAAGGATGTCGAGAACCTCATCGACCCCATCGTCATCCTCTCCAACAATGCTGTCCTCCTCGATGCCACGGTGCAGCGTATCACTGAGAAGCTCTACTTCGAATACGGCGGCGAGAAGCGCGACGACGCCCTATATAGCGAGCTCATGCCCGGCGGCTACCTCAACGTTGCCCCAAATACTACCGGCGAAGAGAGCCAGATCAACATTGAAGGCCTCTTCAACGCCGTCCTACGCAACAAAAACTTGGTAAAGGAATTATTTAATAAGTAGTCACTATCCACTATTCACTACCCACTACCCACTAAAAAAAAGACCCATGAACAACACTTTCGACTGGAACCGTTTCTGCGAAGTCGTCAAGAAAGACTTCCGCAACCTGTGGCCCCTCTATGGCCGCACCATGCTCATCCTCGCCCTGCTGCCCGTGACGATATGGCTGCTCAGGATGGTTTTCCCCGTAGGTCTCCCCATCCCTCCGGAAATCCGCGTGATTATGATAATGCTGGTATCTGTTTTGGCGGGTTGCACCACAGCCTCGCGCCTCTACCGCACCTGGAACCTCCCCGGCGACGGCATCTACTTCGCCATGCTGCCAGCCTCGAAACTGGAAAAATTCCTCAGCGCCTCGTTCTACTCTGTGGTCGTCTGCCCCCTGCTGGTGCTCCTCTGCAGTGTGCTGGTCGATATCCTTTTCACCCTGTTGCCCTTCGGCGGCTATCATGCTTGGCTGTGGAATGCCGACGGAATCATCGCAGAGAATGACTATACCATAACGATAAACCTTATCTTCTTCTTCAATCTCTTGGCCTTGATTCCGCTGTATATGTACCTCTCCTCTTGGTTCAAAAAGCATAAGGCGTTGCGTACCACGCTTTGGCTGTTTTTGTTCTATATGGTTTCTATCTTGTTTCGTCTTCGGCTATTCAACTCCTCTTCGGTGGTGTCGTGGCTGGAGGACACGGTCGACAATGTCGGACAGGAATGTGTTGTCAATATCCTGTTGGATATCCAGCTGGCACTGCCCGTGATAGGCTTCTTCCTCTTCGGCTGGCTCACCTGGCGCCGCCTCGACAGAATGGGCTATTGATTGAATGTGCGAACGTGTAAATGTGTGAATGTGTAAATCAAGCTTGCGCAAGCCACTGACACGTTAACGAATTAACGCATTAACACATTATTATTATGGAATTCAGAAAACAGAAACCGATATACCTGCAGATTGCCGACCGGCTGATGGAGCGCGTCCTCGCCGGCGAGCTCAAGGAGGAAGACCGCGTGCCCTCCGTCCGCGACGTCGCCGAGGCCATGGGCGTCAACCCAAACACGGTGATGCGTACCTTCGAGTTCCTGCAGAGCAATGAGATTATCAACAACCGCCGAGGCGTGGGCTACTTCGTCAGCCCCGACGCCAAACAGAAAATCCTCGCCGAACAGCGCCGCGAATTCCTCGAGAACGACCTCCCCCTCATCAAACAAAAGATGAAAATCCTGGGCATCGACCCCATGGAACTTATGTCCTAACTTCCATTGTTTCACCTCTGTTCTACCATTGTTCTCCCATAAAAATGAAAGAACAATGAAAGAACAATGAAAGAACAGAGGTTGAAATGCCTGAGAATTAGCGAATAGCAAAGCCGTCCGCGGGCGAGTGCCTGCGGACGGCTTCATGTTGTTGATTCTCAGCGATTATTATCTGAGGCGAGTGAATTCGATGACTCGGGGGAGAAAACCTTCATCGGCATCGGGGCTGGTGTTGGTGATGGTGATGGTGTTGGTGGAGGGATTGTAGGTGAAGGGGAGGGTTTGAGTCTCGGGTTCACCGGTGTCGGGGTCGGTGGTGGTGGCGGTCATGGTGCCGGAGTGGGAGTTCACGTTGTAGGTGTAGGTGAAGTTGATGGTTTCGGTGTCGCTTTGGCCCATAGAGGTAATGGTCATGGTCTCTTCCAAGGTGCCAGTGGTGGAGGTGGTGAAGACAAGGAGCATAGAGATGGTATAGTTGAATTCCATGTCCTGCTCAGTGATGGTGCCGTTGTAGGTGTAGCCCCAGGAGGTGCCGGTGAGTTCACCGGGGACGGGGTCGGGATTGGGGTCGTCGCCGCCGCCGTTGACTTTCACCATGTGGATTTCAAAGTTGCCGGTCATCGATTGGCCGTCCATATACATTGTGGTGCCGTTGAAGGAGCATTCGGTGGCGGTCATGTTGGTGATGGTGAATTCCATGTTGTGGCCGTGCTCGGTGATGGTGATGGTGTTGCCGCTGATGACCCAGGTGAAGTCATTGTTCTGGGTCTCGCCGTTGTCGCTCAGCACACCGGTGCCGTTGGCGTTGAAGGTGAAGCGGATGGTGCCAATCATCTCAGTCATGTCATTGCCGTTGAAGACAAAGTTGTCGATTTGCCAGGTGCCGGGGAGGAGCTGGCTGTAGTTGTCGGGCTGGGGGTCGGGGTTGCCGCCGGCCTTGGTAAGGGTGATGGTCACTTCGCCCGGGATCTGTCCCATGCCGGGGAAGGACATGTTGCTGCTGGTGAAGATTGCAGTGGTGGAGTTGATGCTGGTGATGGTGCAGTTGACGGTTTCGCCGTTACCGGTGTTCACGGTGAGGACGTTGTTGGCATAGCTCCAGGTGAACTGGTTGTCTCTGCCGTTGACGATGCAGTTGCCGGAGCCGTTGGCGTTCATGACAATCTGCATCTCGGGAATCATAGCGGTCATGTCATTTCCATTGATCAGGAGGCTGGTGACGTTCCAGGTGCCGACGAGCATGTCTTGGGTGCTGCCGCCACCGCCGTTGCCGTTGTCATTGTCTTTGTTGCATGAGACGGTGAGGCCCACGCAGGCCATCACGAACATGGCCATCATGATTTTTTTCAGTGTTTTCATGGTAATAATGTTTTTAATAATACGTTATTGTTTTTGGGGATAACGATAAACTTTTAAATTTATTGTCCTCCACACTAATTTTAAATTCTTAATTCTTAATTTTTAATTTATTGCACTGTGTGTTCCATCGAGGGTGTGGTCTCGTGGTCGATGCCGAAGGGGTCGGGTTCCTCGGTGGCGTCGTCGGTGGTGGCGGGGGTGCTGTCTTTCTTGTACTCCAGGCCCCGCGGGGGACGACGGCAGTCGCTCATGTTCTGCTGGATTCTATCCACGTCTTCCTCCGTCAGGGACTTGTTGTTGGAGGCGAAACGTTCGAGCTGGAAGGGGAAGACGTCGGCCATTTCGCCGCTATAGTAGAAGTCGAAGCCGATGCCACCGAAGGTGTAGATGCGGCCGCCCACCTCGATGTGGCTGCCGCCGGCCTTCGGGTCGGGTTTGGGTTCTGACTGCGAGAAGCCTACGTTGAAGAGGGTGAAGAGCAGGTCGGGACGGTCGCTGATGTCGTAGCCGGCGCGGCGCCACTGGAGCATGGTCTGGTGGAGGATGCAGCCGGTGTAGATGAAGGAGTAGAGGTGGTTGCGGTAGTCGACGAGGCGGTTGTAGCGCTCGGTGGTGTGGTCCTTGGTCTCGAAGTCGAGGAGGTGCTCGTAGGCGGGGCCCATGTAGTATTCCGAGTTGGGGTCTTTGAGGTGCTCCTCGACGGCGCGAGCGGTGAAGTCCTTGATGCCGTTGACGCCGTAGGAGAACTGGCTCTGCACGCTGAGTACCTTGACGGGACCGAGGTAGCGCTTGAACATCTCACGCTTGGAGTTGAAGAGGCGTATCTGCTCGCCCACGAGGCATCCGACGATGAGTCGAGGCTCCACGCCGGTGAGGCGTCCGGCCTCGTTGATGAGGGCGCTGTCGCGCAGGATGGCCTCCTTCAGCGCCGGCCATTCGGGGCCGTCCATCCAGGGGATGACGTTGCCGCGCTGCTGTTGCGGCACCTCGTTGAGGAGCTTGGTGATGTTGGCGGCCAGGTTGTCGAGGTCTTTGTCTTTCTCCATATAGAGTTTGGCGGCGGCAATCATGCGGTCGACGACGAGGGGGTTGTTGCTGTGCTGTGCGGCGGAGAGGATGAGGCGTGCGTTGACGGGGTAGTAGCGTGCCAATGCCGCCAGTTCGCCGTAGCGGAGGGCCCATGCCGCATCGATTTCTTCCTGCGTCATGTTGGCGTGTTTCAGGTCCTCGATTTCGGATACCGACATCAGGGAGCGGTAGTTCTCGTCAATGGCGCCGGCGTTGTTGGTAAGGCCCAGCTGGAAGATGCCCCAGGCGCCGATGATGCCCAGTCCTGCGAGGGCGAAGAGGAGTTCGACGATGTTCAGTGTTTTGCGCCACCAGGGGCGCTGTTTGAATTCAATCCAGAGTTTTTTCATTACTCAGTTAGTTAATCACTCGGTTATTTTAGATTATGCAGCCATTCGATAGGTTCGAAAAGTGTGACATCCATCAGCATGAATACGATGGCACCTGCAATGTAGCCGGCGAGGGCTAGCCAGGAGATTTTCTTGAGGTACCAGATGAAGTCGATTTTCTCCATGCCCATGACAGCCACACCTGCTGCGGAGCCGATGATGAGGATGCTTCCGCCGGTGCCGGCGCAGTAGGCCAGGAACTCCCAGAAGGCATGGTTTTGGATGAATGGATGGAGGTCGACAGACTGGGCGGCCAAGACTAGGTCGGGAGTGGCGTGGTCGAGCGGGTACATGCCCATTGTGGCGGCGACCAGAGGCACGTTGTCGACAATGGCCGACAGCACACCGATGATGAGGTCGATGAAGAAAAATCCCAGGGGGTCGGTGCCGAAGACGCTGTTGAGGCCGTTGGCGAGGCCGCCCAGGATGCCGGCGACTTTGAGGCAGGAGACAGCCATCAGGATGCCGAGGAAGAAGAGAATGGTGGGCACATCGATGTGCTCGAGGGTGGAGACGGCGGTGGGCATCTTCACGCCGTCGCGGGAATATTTATGGCTGATGATTTCGGTGAGGACCCACAAGACGCCGAGGCCGAAGAGCATGCCCATGTAGGGGGGCAGGTGGGTGATGGTCTTGAAGATGGGGACAAAGATGAGCGCACCGACGCCTACGAAGAGGATGAATTTGCGCAGGCGCGACGGCATCTCGAAGCCTGAGTCGCTTTCTTCGGGACGTTGGATTTCGCCTTTCAGCGTGGCTCCCACGATGAGCACGGGAACCACCATGCAGACGAGGCTGGGGATGAGGGTCTTGACGATGATGTTCAATGTGGTGACCTGACCTTTGATCCAAAGCATGATGGTGGTGACGTCGCCGATGGGGCTCCAGGCACCGCCGGCGTTGGCGGCGAGGATGACCATGCCGGCATAGAGCCAGCGCTCCTTTTTGTCGGCGATGAGCTTGCGCAGCAGCGCAATCATCACGATGGCGGTGGTCATGTTGTCTAACAGGGCCGAGAGGAAGAAGGTGAGGATAGAGAGAGTCCACAGCAGCTTCTTCTTGTTGGTGGTCTTGATTTTGTCGGTGATGACGCGGAATCCCTGATAGTCCTCAATCAAGGTGACGATGGTCATGGCGCCCAGCAGGAAGAACACGATTTCTGCCGTCTCGCCGAGGTTTTCGATGAGGTTGTCCGAGATGAATTTGTGCCACGTGTCGCTGTCCATATCGGGCTGCGCCACACCATTGCAGAACATGAAGATGGTCCACAACAAGGTGCCTAGCATCAGCGCCGTAGCCGTTTTGTTGATTTTGAAGGGATGCTCCATCGCAATGAAGAAGTACCCGATAATGAAAATTGCTACTAATGCAACTACCATTTGTTTGTTTTTTAGGGTTTATTGTTGTTTGTTATCGTTTATCGTCTGCGTTGCTGTTGTTCCTTCTGCTTCTGCATCTGCTCGGCTTGCTTCTGGAGCTCCTCGAGGCGCTGTTGGAAGCGGCTCTTTTTCTTGGGCTTGCCGTCGGCGGCGTTCTTGGCGTAGGCCGCCATGCGGGCACGTACTTTCTTCTCGCTCGTGAACTTGCGGATGAGAATCATCGTTGTCATGGTGAAGGTCAGTGAGATGAGGTAGTAGAGGTTCAAGCCGGCGCTCTGGCTGTTGAAGATGAAGAGCATCATGAAGGGCATGAAATACATCATGAACTTCATGCCGGGCATGCTCTGGGTGCCAGCCTGCTGCTTCATGGTGTACCAGGTGTAGAAGAACTGCATGCCGAACATCAGGAGGCAGAACATCGAGAGGTGATCGTGGCCGAGGATGGAGGTGCCGAAGTCGAGCACGGAGTCATAGGTCGACAGGTCGTCGCTCCAGAGGAAGGGCTTCTGTCTCAGCTCGAAAGCTTGGGGGAAGAAGAAAAACATGGCGGTGAGGAAGGGCATCTGCATCAGCACCGGCAGGCATCCCGCCATGGGGCTGTAGCCTGCGCTCTTCTGCAGGGCCATCATAGCCTGCTGCTTCTGCATGGCCTGTTCTTTCTTCGGGAAGCGCTGGTTCAGGGCGTCCATCTCGGGCTTCAGGATGCGCATGATGGCACCGCCGCGATAGCTCTTGAACACCAAGGGCAGGAGAATGAGGCGGATGAGCAGCGTGAAGACGATGATGATGATACCGTAGTTCCAGTTGAATTTCTCCAGGAAGTTGAAGGCCGGGATGATGAGCCAGCGGCTGATGTTCTTCGAGATGAAGGTCCATCCCAGTGGCAGCATCTTGTCGAAGTCGCGGTCGAAGGCCTTGAGGTCGCGGTATTTGGTGGGTCCAAAATAGAATCCCATGTTCATGCTCTTCGACGTCCGCATGTCGAGGTCGAGAGAGGCCTGCATGTCAGTCAGGTATTCGGGAGTCTTCTCGGTGGTGTCGGTAAAGACGGAGAAGCTGGAGTTCTCGAAGGGGTGCGAGTCGGCGGTGAGGATGGCGCAGAAGAACTGCTGCTTGAAAGCCACCCAGTCGAGTTTGGTTTTCAGAGTCTTACTGTCGTTATTTCCTTCGGCGAGGTGGTCCACATCGTCCGTCGGCGGCTTGTAGTAGACGCTGGTGTAGGTGCGTTCGCTGCGAGTGCCTTCGCGGTGTTTCTCCTGGCGCAGCATGCGGTTCTTCCAGATGAGTCTTGTGTCGTTCAGCACCACCACGTCGTCGAGACCCACGAAGCGGATGTCGAAGTCCACCTCATAGCCGTCACCATGGAAGGTGTAGGCAAACTCCAGGTAATGGGCGGCTTCCGTACTATCGATTTCGCCGCTGATGTCGGCACGCAGAGCCACAACAGCCGAGTCGCCACCTTGCACGTTCAGGGCTTCGCCGTTCCAGGGTTTGCCGTTAACATAGGGCTTGAAGTGCAGATATTGTGACTGGATGGGGTGTTCCCTGTCGCCAAAGGAAAGGTCCAGGTTGTCGGCACTGGGGGTAATCAGCACCAGCGGCTGTTTGTCGTAGGTCTGGTAGTCCTTCAGCGTCACCTTGTTAATCATGGCGCCCAAAGTGTTGAGTTCTACGGTTATGCGGTCTGTGGCCACTGTGACAATCTCGCCCTCGGTGGAAACCAGGTTCTTGAAGACGCTTGCTTTCGTTTGTGTCAGGTCGTTATCTTCCACAATGACGGTATTCGTGCTGTCGGTGCTGTCAGCCACCGCTGCTGCCTGCATGGTGGTGTCGCCCGGCTGCTCGGTGGCGACTGCCTGCGTCTTGATGGTGTCGGTCTGTGCGTTCTTGTTTTGCTCTTGTGGCGATCGGTCAATCCACATCGTGTATCCGATGAAGATACCAAAGATGAGGACCAGTCCGATGATTGATTTTTTATCCATATATAGTATTGTTTGTCTTTGTTTATTTTTCTGTTTTCTAGTTGTTTATATCTCCTCTTGCTAAAGGGAAATGAAATGCAAATATACGAAATATTTTATATTTTTTATTACTTTATAAAATAAATAACTTTTTCCGCAATATTTCAGAGGAAAATGCGTTACAAAAAACAGATATGAAAAAGATAGTTTTATTGTCAGCGCTGTTGTTCCCGATGATTGCCTGTGCATTTGATTTCCAAGTGGTTGCGCCGAGCGGTCAGACACTCTATTTCGACATTGTGTCCGGTGGGGTTTCGGTGGTGTATCCTCATGCTGGGAACTATTCCAGCGCGTGGGACGGTTTCGACAAGCCCACGGGAGCCTTGACGATTCCCGCCCAGGTCACTTGGGAGGGTGTTACCTACCCTGTGGTCTCCGTAGGCCCGGCAGCTTTCTACATGTGTACTTCGCTCACATCGGTAATCATCAGTCATGGTGTCACCACCCTCGGTAACAGCGCGTTCAATAGTTGCATCTCGGTTGACTCGGTTTCCATCCCGGCGTCGGTTACCTCCATTGGTAGCCAGACTTTCGGCGCATGTTCCTCGTTGTCAAGCGTGTGTATCCATGCCGTCACTCCACCGACCACCGCTTCCGGAGCCTTTTATAACGTCTCGCTGGCGTCGTGTGTGCTGTATGTGCCCTGCGAGAGCGATTCGGCCTATGCGACGGCAGCGCCATGGAGTGGCTTTGGCAGTGTGGTGGCGATGCCGTGTGCTGTGACGTTGACCACTGCGGTGAACAGCATGGAGCGGGGCAGCGTGACGGGCGCCGGCACCTATCCCTTCGGCTCTCAGGTGGTGCTGGAAGCCGTTCCTGCCGACGGCTATGCTTTTATCTGCTGGAATGATGGTGATACGCTGAATCCCAGGCCTTTGGAGGCTATAGAAGATGTCTCGCTGGTGGCCATGTTCTTTGCCCCCATCCACGACACCATCGACCTCACACCCACCATCTACCACTTGCAGGTGCTTTCCGCCAACGCCGACCTGGGTCTCGGGGTGGGCTCCGCCATGCTTCCTGAAGGCACTGTGGCAGAGGTGTGTGCGCTGCCTCTCGTGGGGAGCCGTTTTGCGGGATGGAGCGACGGAGAGAATATCAATCCTCGTCATGTGACGGTGACGGGCGACCTCACCATCATGGCGTATTTCGAAAGGGTAGGGGTGACCTCGCCTGAGGCTGATAGGTGGAGCGTCTCGGTAGATGGACGTATGTTGGTGGTTAAATGCCCTGAAGGACTGATGGTTACTGTCTATGATGCCGGAGGACGCATCGTGACCTTGGCCCGCACCGGTGGGGAACAAACGAGTTTTGTCATGCCGGAGCCGGGAGTCTACGTGGTCTCGGTGGATGGTGCAGGGGCGCGAAAAGTGGTTGTAGGGAATTAAGAATTAAGAGTTAAGAATTTAGAATTAAAAATATTTTATTTTTTCGATTTTTTTTTCGTATTTTTGCATCCTCAAAAAACCTCTCGATAATGAAACTGCAATTTATGGGTGCCACCCGCGAGGTGACGGGTAGCAAACACATGATAACTACCAAAAGTGGACTGAAGATTCTGCTCGACTGCGGCATGTACCAAGGCAAGGGCCTCGAGACCGACGCCATGAACCGTGACCTGGGTTTTAATCCCTCTGAGATTGACTATCTCATTTTAAGTCACGCACATATCGACCATTCGGGCCTTATTCCCTACATCTACAAGAACGGCTTCCGCGGCACGGTGCTCTGCACTCCTGCCACACGCGACCTCTGCGCCATCATGCTGGCCGATGCCGGCCGCATCCAGATGCAAGATACACAGACGTTCAACAAGAAACGCAAGGCGCAAGGCTTGGAGCCTGTGGAACCCATCTATGATGAGCAGGATGCCCAGGCCTGCATGAGCTGCTTCATCAGTGTGCCCTACCATAAGAAGTTCAACATCGAGGGCGAGGTGACGGTGGAGTTCTTCGACGCCGGCCACATCCTCGGCTCGGCGCTCGTCTATCTGGAAATCAAGGATGGACGCCGCAAGATACGCCTTGGGTTCACAGGCGATATCGGCCGCTACAACAAGCAGATACTCAAAGACCCCGAACCCTTCCCACAGGTCGATTACCTCATCATGGAAAGTACCTATGGCGACCGCCTGCATGAGAGCCTCCAGAATGCCGAGCAGGAACTCCTCATGGCTGTGCTCGACACCTGCACCAAGAAGAAAGGCAAGCTCATCATTCCCAGTTTTGCCATCGGTCGTGCGCAGGAGATTATCTATGCCCTCGACCGCCTGGAGCATGCCAAGTTGCTGCCCGATATCGATGTCTTTGTAGACAGTCCGCTGAGCGTCAACGCCACCAATATCATGCGTCTGCACACCGAGAGTTTCAACGACGCCATCGCCGAATACTGCAAGACCGACCCCGACCCCTTCGGTTTCGACCGCCTGCACTACATTCAGAGTGTCATGGAGAGCAAGCAACTCAATATCAGACATAAACCCTGTGTTATTATCGCCGCCAGCGGCATGATGGAGGCTGGCCGTGTGAAGCACCATTTGGCCAACCACATCGAGAACCCCTCCACCACCATCCTCTGTGTGGGCTATTGCGAGCCTTCTACCCTGGGTGCTAAGATTATGCGTGGCGACGAGGAAGTCTCCATCTTCGGCCAGCGCCACAAGGTGCGTGCCGAATTGCGCCGCATCGACTCCCTCTCCGGTCACGGTGACTACAAGGAGATGATGCGCTACATCGGCTGTCTGGACAAGAAAAAAGTCAAGGGCCTCTTCATCGTTCACGGCGAGGAGGAGACGCAGATGCACTTCGCTGACACCCTCGCCGCCGACGGATGGAAGAATATTGTAATCCCCACTTTCCGCCAGGAAGTTGAACTATAATTGTCTTGAAAAATGAAGAAAAAAGTCCTTTATCTGAGTCTCTTTGCTGCGCTGCTGGTATCGGCGTGGTTCGTGCTGCGCTCGTCGGGTAAGGAAGAGGCTCGGGTGCCGGAGACGGTGGCTCTCCCCGAGTCAAAAGGACTGGAGTTGCCGGAATACTCAGTCGACGAAGACATCATCGTCCATACAGGCTACACCGCCTCATACAACCACCAAACCCTAGTGCCCAACTGGGTGGCATGGGAACTCACCGCCGAGGAGGTCGAGGGCGACTGCAACGGCAGTTACTCCTTCAGCCGCGACCCCGACGTGAAGAATCCCAAGGCACAGCGCGAGGACTACAAGAACTCGGGATATGACAAAGGCCACATGGCGCCTCGTGCCGACATGAAATGGAGCGAGAAAGCCCTCGAGGAGAGCTACTACTTCACCAATATCTGTCCGCAGAACCACCAGATGAACTCGCAGGGGTGGCGCAAAATTGAGGAACTCACGCGACGTCTGGCCAAGCACTATGGAAGCGTCTTCATCGTCTGTGGCCCCATCTTTGACGAGCATCGCTACGGTACCATAGGCAAGAACGGTCTGCAGGTGCCCGACAGGTTTTTCAAAGCGTTGGCAATCAATGTCGACGGTGATGTTAAGACGGTGGCCTTCCTTATGGACAACAACAAACAGAATAAATCGCCGAAACATTATGCTGTGAGTGTCGACAGTGTGGAGGCAGTGATTGGACGCAACCTCTTTCCGCAAGTCGGCGAGACGGCGGAACAGACATTTGACTGGACTTTTTGGACTTTTTAGACCCTAAAATATGATGAAAATGAAATATTATCTGATTCTTCCTATGGCTTTCTGCCTATCGTTGATGGCCTGCAACCAGCAGGGTGAGAACGAAGACACTGTGACGGCGGCAACAACGGAGATGGAGACTCCACAGGACGAAGCCGCTCCCCTTGTCCGTTCGGAGAAAATGGAGGTGCCTCCTGTCGCGGGTGAGAAGACGCTCTCGCGCCCTGAATCTCGCCAGCAAGCCACCCCTGCGGCTGCCAAGCCCAAGCCTGCAACGGCTCCCGCCAAACCTAAAAGCCAGTCGGAGACCTTCTACGTCGAGACCTACGGAGCACAAGGCAAAGTGTGGGGGCATGTGACCATGAACGGCGACCGCGGTACCGGCACCATCCACGACTATGACGAGAACACCCTCGCTGTCACCGTCACCCGTCATGGTGACGAACTCTTCGCCGTCGACCAGAACTCGAGACAATATGTATTCAAATTGAAAAATAAAAACTAAAAATTATAATGAAAAGTACACAGGAACTCCAGCAGATTGCGACGCAGGTGCGCCGCGACATTCTCCGTATGACCACCAATGCCAAGAGCGGCCATCCCGGCGGCTCCCTCGGCACCGCCGACTGGTTCGTGGCCATGAATTTCAACCTCATGGACTTCGACCCCAAGAACTTCACCATGAGTGGCGAGGGCGAGGATATGCTCTTCGTCTCCCAGGGTCACATCACGCCGGTCATCTACAGCACTATGGCGCGTCGTGGTTTCTTCCCCGTCGATGAACTCAATACCTTCCGCAAGTTCGGCACCCGCCTGCAGGGACACCCCTCTACGGCCCACAACCTGCCGGGCATCCGCATGGCCAGCGGCTCCCTGGGTCAGGGCATGAGCGTCGGCGTCGGCGCGGCCCTCGGCAAGAAGATGACGGGCGACAAGCACCTCGTCTACACCATGCACGGCGACGGCGAACTCGAGGAAGGCCAGATTTGGGAAGCCGCTATGTTCGCTGGCGCCAAGAAGGTCGACAACCTCATCGCCACCATCGACTACAACAACCAGCAGATTGATGCCACTGTCGACGAGGTGATGACCCTCGGCGACCTCAAGGCCAAGTTCGAAAGCTTCCTTTGGAAGGTCGTCGTCATCGACAATGGCAACGACATGCAGCAGGTTCTCGACGGTATGGCTAAAGCCAAAGCTATGACCGGCCAGAGCGCTCCCGTGTGCGTCATCCTCAAGACCAAAATGGGCTTCGGAGTCGACTTCATGCAGGACACCAACAAGTATCATGGCTCTGTCCTCAGTGCCGACGACCTTCCCAAGGCCCTCGCACAGTTGCCTGAGACTCTTGGAGACTTTTGAAAATTCCACTATTGCATTGAAGGCCGTATATAAAATGATTGAAATAACAAGCGGCTAAAAATAATGAATCGCGAACGCGAGATATACAAAGTGACACTGGTGGGCAGCGCGGCAAATGTGCTGCTCACGGTGTTTAAGTTTGTGGCCGGCATTGTGGGACACAGCGCCGCCATGACGGCCGATGCCGTGCATTCGCTCTCTGACCTGCTGACCGATGCCGTGGTGCTTGTCTTCGTGCGTGTCGGTGCCAAGCCTGAGGATTGCGGGCACGACTACGGGCATGGGAAGTACGAGACGCTGGCCACCACCATCGTGGGCTTTGCACTGGCGATAGTGGCCGTAGGCATCGGCTGGAGGGCCGTCGAGTCGTTGTTGTTCTGGTATGAGGGTGGTATCTTGGAGGCACCGGGTATGCTGGCACTGTGGGCGGCACTGGTATCCGTAGTGCTGAAGGAAGCAGTGTATCAGTATACGGTGCGGCGTGGAAAAGATTTGTGTTCGCCTGCCGTGGAGGCCAATGCCTGGCACCATCGCAGCGATGCACTTTCCTCGTTGGGTACTCTGCTGGGTATTGGCGGCGCCATCCTGCTGGGCGACCGCTGGACAGCGCTCGACCCGCTGGCGGGATTGGTTGTCAGCGTGTTCATCCTCCGTGTGGCTTACAGATTACTGCGTCAGGGTTTCGACGAGCTGATGGAGGCTTCGCTGCCCGACGAGGTGGAGAAGGAAATCCTCTCCGTTGTCACCTCTTTCCCCGATGTTCGAGACCCGCACCACCTGCGCACACGCCGCATCGGTAGCCGCTACGCCATCGAGTTGCATATCCGCATGGACGGAACGCTGCCTCTCTCGGCAGCTCATGCCCGCACCTGCGAGATAGAGCAGGCTCTCAAGGCCCGCTTCGGAGAACGAACGCATATAACCCTGCATGTTGAACCCACCAAATAGATTAGTATGTTACAGAAAGGCACAAGAGCACCCTATTTCGAGGGTATTGATGAGAACGGGAACACCGTGAAACTGACTGACTTCGCTGGCAAGAAGCTGGTGCTATATTTTTATCCCAAAGACAGCACTCCTGGTTGTACCGCCGAGGCCTGCGACCTGCGCGACAATTATGAACGCTTTCTCGCTTTGGGCTACAACGTGCTGGGTGTGAGCAAGGACAGCGCCGCCAGTCACCAGAAGTTTATTGCCAAGTATGAATTGCCGTTCCACCTTATCGCCGACACCGACATGACCATTCTCAAGGCCTACGAGGCTTGGGGTGAGAAGAAGAATTACGGTAAAGTTAGCATGGGTACCCTACGCACCACCTATGTCATCGATGAAAAGGGTGTCATCGTAGATGCCATCGGCAAGGTCGATACCAAGAATCACACGGCACAGATACTCTGATACATTGGATTACGCCATCCAATACGACAGCCCTTTAGGCTCCATCACGCTGACCTTCAACGGCGAGGCTCTCACCGGTCTCCGTTTCTGTATGCCCCATGACGGATTTGTCTGCCCACAGGCCACTACTCACTACCCACTACCCATTTGCATCCGTTGGCTCGACCTCTACTTCTCAGGCCGCCAGCCCGATTTCGTCCCTCCCATCGCATTCCACGGCACCTCTTTCCAGCAGCGTGTCTGGCAGGTCCTCTTGGATATTCCTTATGGCAAAACAATAAGTTACGGCGAGTTGGCCTACCGCATTGGCACCCGCTCGGCACAGGCTGTGGGTCAGGCCGTGGGCAAAAACCCCATTGCCATTATTGTTCCCTGCCACCGCGTCATCGGCGGTGACGGCTCCTTGACCGGATACGCCTATGGTTTGGAACGAAAGCGATATTTGTTGGCGTTGGAATCTAAATCACCTGCATTGCTGTCGTCACTGCCTCGCGATAACGAGGCAACGTGGTGGCTTTCATGAGGGCTTTCTTCTGCTTGTGGGGAATGTCGACGTACTCCCAGAAGGCTTGAAGCCGTGAGAGAATCTGGCTGTCGCCGCAGAGGGTTCCCACAGCGTGTCGGTAGACGATGTCATGCATATCACTCAGCACCTTGACGGGTTCTTTGTCGCTGAGCATCCATGGGCGCGCTAGCAAGCCCCTGCCTATCATCACCCCTTTGAACTTTGCGCCATCCCAATTTCCCTTTTTCCATTTTCCATTTTCCATTTCCTCGATGTCGCCGTTGTAGACCATCGGATGCCTGCACTCCTCCATAAACCTCGCGAACGCCTCGCGGTCAGCAACACCTTTGTATTGCTGCCGTCCCAAACGTGGATGCAATGTGACGTGCACCAGTGGCATCTCATTGATTATCGGCATCACCCTAAGCCCTTCTTCCTCGTTCTCCTGTCCCAAGCGCATCTTGACGGAAAAGGTCACCTCGGGCCTTCTCTGCATCTCTTTTAGTATCTCTTCCACCCGCTCGGGATGTTGCAGCAAACCGCACCCGCAACCAGCTTTCACCTGCATGGGGAACGGACATCCCATATTGAGGTCGATGCGCTTCCACCCTTGTCCTTGCAGCGCGTCGCAGAGTCGGGCGAACTCGTCGCCGTCCTTCGCAATCGCCTGTGGCACCGTAGGAACGCCCTCATTGGCCGCAGGGTCGGTGTCACGCAGATCTTTCCTCCTCACCTCGCCTTTTTCTATCCGCACAAAAGGCGTATAATACTCATCCACTCCGCCGACACACTCCCAGTGTGCCTGCCGGTAGACAGCGTCGGTATACCCCTGCAGCGGCGCAAAAGCGATGTATAATCTATCTATCATTTAACAGATAAAGACCTGCGTCAGCAATTATTTACAAGATTTACAAGATTTCGTAAGGCCGCAGGCCGAGCAGGAGTTTTCTATTCGTAGTGCCGGATGCGTACGTCGATGCCCGGTAGCTGTGCGGGGATGCCGCTGACGTCGGTCTCGCCGTAGTGGTAGGGGAAGAGGACTTTCGGATGAATCGTCTTAGCGGCTTTTACCAGCTGTTCGGGCGTCATCGTGTAGGGCTGGTTGCAGGGGAGGAAGGCAATGTCGATGTCCTTTATCTCGGCCATCTCGGGGATATCCTCGGTATCGCCGGCTATGTAGATACGCAAGCCGTCGAGGGTGAGGATATAGCCGTTGTCGCGTCCCTTCGGGTGGAACTGTAGGTGCCCCTCGGTGGTGTTGTATGCCGGGACGGCCTCGAGCATGATGTCGTCGGCAAGCTGCTGGCGGTCGCCGTTGTCCATCGCGGTGCCCGCGCCGTACATCTCTACACAGCGGCGGTTCATGACCAGCTGCGTCTGCTCGGCAGTGAGCAAGCTGAGGGTCGCCGAGTCGTAGTGGTCGAAATGCTCATGGGTGACCAGCAGGATGGCGGCTTTTGGCAGGGCGGTGTAATCTACCGTGCGCTCGCGTAACTTGCTGCAGGGGTCGATCTCTATCTCGCGTCCGTCGTATTCAATGCGGATGCTGGAATGCATCAAGGCGTGGATCTTCACCAGCTTGCCGCTCTTGGTGACGAAGATGTCGGTCTCCACAGTCGTTGTCGGCTTGCCGGCCTTCTGCCAAGCGAGGATGCCTCCGTCGAGGTTATACACCGTGCAGCCCTGGTTGACAAGCTGTTCTGCAGCCGTCAGGCTCCGCTTGCCGCTGCGGCAGTAAACGGCCACCGTGCCCCAGATGCCCTGGATGCGCTCCGCGAAGTCGTCAGCCTTCACATCGATATTCTCCGCTCCTGCGAGGTGCCCTTCGGCATATTCCTTGGGTGTCCGCACATCGATGAGTCGCACATCCTTCTGTGCCATCATTTCGGCGAATTCCTCTGTCTTGACGGTCTTCACCGACTCGTTGTTTTTTGCATTTCCGCAGCTGCAAAACAAGGCTGCAAACATTGTCATCATAAGTATTGGTTTCATAACAATCAGTTTATTCTTTGATAAAATCGGCCAGCGGTTGTAGTGTTGTGAAATCCACGAAGTCCACCTGCTTGCCGTAGGTCTCGAGCATGGCCCTCGTTTCGGCGTTCTGCTGTTCCTCAGGTAGTTTGGCGACTTTCTTGATGAGCAGCGACATCATCAGGCGATACTTGAGGTTGAGCTTTGTGTAGTCGATAGCACCGCGGAGATGGAAGAGTTTGCTTTCGTCATAGAAATGTGCTGGAATCTGGCTCTTGATGGACTGCCTGATGTGGGCGACATTGGCGGCGTCGGTGGGGTCGGCCAAGCCGACGGTGGCCACTATAAGCTCCTGCTTCGGAGTCATCCTGCCAGCGGTCTGTTTTAGTCCCGTGACGCCACCGGCGTAGAGGCTACCGAGGTAGATAATCCTATCGTAATCGCCCAGGTCTTTCCCCTCTTTGTATTCGACAGCTTCAAGGCCCGTCATCTCCGCCAGCCGCTCGGCATAGCGCTTTGCCGAACCGTATCGGCTACCGTATATGATAAGTTGCTTTTTCATTTTATCAGTCATTCTTTCCATGAACCACTAAGTTGCTCAAACAGTACAGGAAGAATCGTGCATCCGTTGTTGTGCAACCCGATTCTCACCATGACAAGGTTTTTGTATGGGTTGACGTAAAGCACCTGTTCGCAGATGCCTAGAGCGTAATAGCCAGAAGATTCCGGCCTAATGAAGCCTTCGTAGTTGATATTGTACCAGTTGAAATGATAGCCAATGGTACTCTCGTCAAATGTGATGGTCTGCCGTATCCAGTCTTCGCTCACGATGCGTTTTCCGTTCCACATCCCGTTGTTGAGATAGAGGGAGCCTATCTTGGCAAGGTCTCTGACGGTGGTCGCGATGCCGCCAAAGGCGTGCGCAACATCGTGTTTGCGACTGTCGATATTGACCAACGCCGGATGCTCCATGCCAAGGGGCTTCCATACTTTTTCACTGAGATAGTCGGCATAACGTTTGCCCGAGGCCCGCTCGATGACAACGCCGAGTATCGCAGATGTCATGCTCTCGTAGCGGCGCTGGGTACCCGGCTCACAACGGAACTTAAGCCCTTTGATTTGCCCCATGATATCGTGACCGTAATTCAACTTAGCCATTGCGTTTAGGTACCCCAATTCCTTCCATCTGAATTCGTAGGTGTCGTCAAAATCCAGCCCGCTCTTCATATCCAAAAGATGACGGATGGTCAGCTTCTGCCACATTGGATCTTCCTTTTTCAGTTCCGGTAGGTAGTCGGTGACGGGGTCGTCGATGCTGTGGATGTAACCGTCGTCAACTGCAATGCCACACAGGAGCGACGTGATGGACTTGGAGATAGAGAAAATGGTGGCCAGGCGGTCGGCCGAGAAATCGCCCCAGTAGTGCTCGTAGACGATGCTGTCATTGTGGAGGATAAGAATTCCCTGGGTGTTGCTCTCAGCGTCGAATGCCTCCCCGAAGGTGCTGTAACGGCAATGATGCGGTTCATTGTAGAAGTGCATGGTGTCAATCCAGTCGGCACGCCTGCCAACGGGAAACTGAAAGGTCTGCTCGCCGTTGGCAATGGTATCGACTTCGCGCTTCTCGAAGCTGAAGATATTGGGACCGTTCTTGCCATCAGTCCTCAAGCCCCTGACAATGGAGCACGACGACATTGACATTGCACAAAAAACAAGTGTGATAGTTATGATGATTGATTTCATTTTTTTACTCGTTCATAAAAAGTTACATGTACCATATCGCCGAAAGTTTTGCCGATTTGTTTTCGGATATCCTTGCGGAGGCCTAGGATGTGGCAGGGAGTCCCCATCTTCACTATCTGGCCGTCGTAGGGAACACCGTCGAAGGTGGCGTGCACCGCCAGACGCCCCTTGCCGAAGAGTGCCTTGATGTCGAAAGGCACCTCCACGTAGGCGGCATCCATCTCCTCGTTCTGCAGGATGACGGCATCGAATTCGAGGGGTTGCTCCATCATGACGACTTTCTAACAGTTTGCAAATTGTTCCAAAGACGATTCGTCCAATCGCTGCACTGTCCATTCGTCCATAGGGATGGCGCCGATGCTGCGATAGACATTCAGGGCCGGTTGGTTCCAGTCGAGGCAGATCCACTCCATGCGGCCGCAGTGGCGCTCCACGGCCATTTGCGCCAGGTGCTTCAGCAGGGCTTTTCCGTAGCCCCTGCCGCGTTTCTCAGGCAGAATGAAAAGATCTTCGAGATAGAGCCCCTTGCGGCCCACGAAGGTGGAGAAGTTGTGGAAGAACAGGGCGAAACCTATCGCCACGCCATCCTCTTCCGCAAAGAGTACTTCGGCGGAACGCTCCACAAACAGCGAGTGGTGGAGGGTGGCTTCGTCGGCGATCACCTCATCGGCACACTTTTCATAGGAGGCCAGCTTTTTGATGAATTCAAGCACAAGGCCAGCCTCGTCGGGCCTTGCGGGACGGATATTGAATTGCGATTCCATAGTCATGACTCTTTTTGAACCTTGTTTTTTTTCTCCACAGGGGGAAGAACCGGGGAGTGTTGCGGCAGTATTGCCCGTATTCGGGATACTTGCCGCGAATAATTCGCCTTCGGCCACGATGGCAGCGGTACCACCGACATAGACGGTGCCGTCGGGAGCGATGCGGGTGGCCACCACCGAAGGCCTGCCCATCGTTTCTCCTTGCAGGAAGGCGAAGTCGCCCTGTGGCGGGATGATGCCGTTGACCGCCAGATAATGCGTCAGTGCAGCGTTGGCGGTGCCGGTGGCCGACTCCTCGGGGATGTCGTAGAACGGCGCAAAGTCGCGGACAAAGGCAGTGATTGCTTGATTGCTTGAATGCTTGATTGTTTGAGTGGGAAGGGCGAAGACGTGGAAGCTGCAGGCATCGTGCGCTTTGGTGATGGTGGCGACAGCCTCCATGTCGGGTTGCAAGGCGTTGAGGGTCTCTACGTCGGGGACGGGAATCATCAGGTCCTTGAGGCCGGCATAGGCGATCTGCACAGGCAAATTGAAATTTGAAGGGTTCAAGCCCAGGGCTTTGTATATCTCCTTGGTGTCGGCAACGGCCTCGACGATGCGGGGGGTGGCCATCTGCATCATTACACGCTCACCGGCGTCAATCATCAGGTCGCCAGCCAGCGTGTGGCACAGGCAGCGTCCCTCGGCCTGTCCGAGGCGGTGCAGCAGGGCGAAGGTGGCCACGGTGGCATGGCCGCAGAGCTCCACCTCGGCCTTTGGCGTGAAGTAGCGCACATGAGCTTTGAATGTGTTATTGTGTGAATGCGTTATTGCGTGAGTAAATCGCACGAAGGCGGTCTCGGAATAGCGCAGTTCCGCCGCCACCTGCAGCATCAGGCGCTCGTCGGGGAACGGCTCGTCCCCCAACAGCACCACTCCGGCGGTATTTCCGCCGAATGGGCGGTCGGTGAAAGCGTCGACAATATAATATTTCATAGTCGTATGGGGTGTCAGGGTTTCGGTGCAAAGGGGCACTTTTTGCCGATGCATTGTTCGTTGATCTGGCTGCGCGAGCAGGTAATCTCGGGTTTCTCCATCTCCACGCCGAGGTTCTCTTTCACGAAGTCGATGGCCGTGAGTATTGAGAGGTACGAGTCACGCTTGCAGCAGCGAGGGCCGCCGTTAAGGGCCACCTGCTCCAAGGCGCGGGCGGTCATCAAGTTGCAGAGGCGCCAGGTGTCGGTCGAGAATGGAGTGTTGCGGGTGACTATTGACAGGAAGATGCCGGTGCTGATGCTCGCGCCGCAGGCACCCATATATCCGCAGGCGCCACCGGGCACCTGCTCGCCGCGCTCCCGCATCTCGGCAAGGGCCTCTTCGAGGTCCAGCTTGGCGCTGTCGGGCAGGCAGTTATTGTAGGCTGTCAGCAGGGCCGCGCCCACCAGCACATGGTGCGTGGGCCCGTGCATGGGACACTCCGGCTGCGACATCAGCTTCTCTAAAATCTCAATTGGGTTCCGTGAGGACTCCTCCATGCACAGCGCCGCCACGGGGTCTACCGATGATTCTGTGATTGACTCAACGGCGGGTACGCTCTCTTTTGGCGTTTCTTTGCACGACGTGGCCATTAGCGCCATCACAGCCGCCACAACGATAATTGACAGTATTTTCTTCATTTTTCAGATGCTATTGCGATGCAAAGATACGCTTTTTCTCTGGATTGAAGAAAAATATTTTGCCATATTCGTTGAATCATGTATCTTTGCATCGTCATTCTAAAGAATCAAAAGATGAGAGACAGAATCCTTTTTATAACGTTTGCGGTGGGTGGGTGGGGGCACCGAGCCGCCATCGCCGATAGACCGCCGAAGGATCGTCGAAGGAACAATAAGCTTGAATGTGTGAATGCTTTAAAAATGCGTAAATGCGTTAACGTGTAAATGCGTTAGTGGGAATGCGTTAGTTTTTTTTCGAAACGCTAACGAGACTTCGCTGTGGAGTGCCGTCGGCTTGGCAAATTCGACACAGTAGATGTGAAATATATTTGCGGAGAACCAATTTATTTGTATCTTTGCATTATGAAAAAAACACAACTATTATGAGAAAAACATTGCTATTGCTGACGATTGCGACGCTGGTCTTCGCGTCGTGCGGAAAGGAAGAGGTCCGTCCGGAACCCATTCCCGACGGTAACCTGGTGCTCAACTGCGAGAAACCGGCCTATCTGAGTGACGGCGACACGGTGGCGCTTATCTCTCCGGCCTATTACACCCCGATGGAGAACGTCGAGGCTACCGCCAACGTGCTGCGGTCGTGGGGTCTGGTGCCCGTCATCGGCCCCAATGTGGGTAAGATAGTCGACGGGAAGTATGCCGGTACCGTCGACGAGCGCGCCAGCGACATCCTCTGGGCATTCAATGACCCGAGCATCAAGGCCATTATCTGCAACCGTGGCGGCTACGGCACCATACAGCTTATCGACCACATTCCGCTTGCTGAACTGTCCGCCTCGCCCAAATGGCTCGTCGGCTTCAGCGACATCAGTACCCTGCACGGCCTGCTGAGCCGCGCCGGAGTGATGAGCGTCCACGGCACCATGAGCTCCTATCTGGCAAATGGCGGCACCGCCGAGACCAGCACCATGATGCGCGACCTGCTGAATGGGGCAGGTCCCTTGCTATCACCTGCCCGCCCACGCCCAGAACATCACCGGAGTGGCAAGCGGCGTGCTGGTGGGCGGCAACCTCTGCACTTTCGCTCCCAACCTGGGCTCGCAGGCCGACGCCACGATGGGGCAGGACCTGATCCTCTTTGTCGAGGAGGTCGGCGAGTCGATGCACAACATCGACCGTCAGATGCGCATCCTGCAGATGAACGGCGTGCTTGACCGCTGCAAGGGAATCATACTGGGCGAGTTAAAAAGTTTTTGAAATAGGTTCGGTTTTATTTCGTATTTTTGCAAAATCAATCAAGACGATAATCCAAACTATGGATAGCAATAATTACCCCCACCCGTGGGAGCAGGACCTACCCCTCACCGACCGGCTGCTGAAACTGGTGGACGACGAGGACTGGGACCTCTTTGGCATCGCCGACGTGGGGCCGCTCAACGAGAAGGCGCGTCCCGGGCGGCGTCCCAAAGACCTCTGGCCGACGGCCAAGGCGGTGCTGATGTTCGCCGTGGGGCTGGCCGACCCCTTCACCCGCGGATGGGTGCAGAACGGCAAGAGCGGCAAGTTCTACTCTTACGCCCTGCTGGAGCTCGACCGCCGCGTGTGGACGGTGAAACGTTTCCTGCGGCAGGAGGGTTACCTCTATTTCGGGGGCGAGTCCTACGGCGGTGCTCTCTTCGACACGGGCATCCGTTTCGCTGATGCCGCCGCCGACTGCGGCATGGGCTATATCGGCAAGAGCAACGTGCTCGTTACCGAGAAATACGGGCCCCGCATCAATATGACCTACCTGATGACCGACGCGCCGCTGGTGACCACCATCAAAGAGGTGCCCAGCCGTTGCGGACGCTGCACGGCCTGCAAGAAGGTCTGCATGAGCGGTGCCATCCTCGGCGACTACTACTTCCACCAGCGCCAATGCGAGGCCATCATCAACGTGAAGCCCAACATGGACTACTACAGCGACTTCGTGAAACAGGACTGCGACCGTTGCCTGCGCGTCTGTCCGCAAGGGAAGGTGAAGTGGAAAAACGGAAAGGAGGTGCGGCCATGAAGAAGAAATGGGGTGCCCCCCGCAGTCGGCAGGATGTAGAGGCACAGATTCCTGAATCCTACCTAGCCAAAGACCCCGAGACGCAGGATCGGCGCAAGCTCTCCTTCCTTTTGCAGGAGTCGGCCTTCTCGGAGCATATCCCGATATTCTGCATCATCGACATCGACCTGCTGCCGGCGGAAGAGAAGGCCCTCTTCGACGGATATGGCATTACGCCTCACGCCGCCATTCTCCTCGGGCAGACCATCGCCGAGCCATTCCTCTTTGCCGAACAGGCGGCTCCCGGCAACCGTGGCGACCGCATCTCGTCGTGTGCCGAACTCATTACCTTGGGCTACCTCATGGGCTTCCGTGAGAAGATAGAGTTCCAAGGCTACCAGACCGCCCTTATACCACCCTCGCCACTGCCTGACACCAAGCTGTCGCGCATGCTGGCCGCCTCGCGCAAAGGCGTGGTGGGCCGCAGCCAGCGGTTCCTTGCGGGCGAATACGGCGCGTGGCACACCATCGGCCTGCTGCTCACCGACGCTCCACTGATGGGCGGCGACTACCGCTATCCCGACATCACCGTCGACCTCTGCGACGGCTGCCGCGCCTGCCTCGATGCCTGTCCCTGCGGCGCCATCACCGACGACGGCTACGATGAAAAACGTTGCCATGAATATCGCAACAATCCCGACAACCAGGAGCAAGCCTCCACCCACACCGTGATGAAATGTATGCGCTGCATGACCGCCTGTGACAAGAAACGCATCAAGGAGTTGCTGAAGTAATCAATACGAAATATGACCATAGGAGAATTTTTCAACGCGCTGCTGGCAGTCATCAATGCGATGAGTCCCTATCTATTGCTGGGCTTCCTCATCGCGGGAGTGTTGCATGTGTTTGTTCCGAAACGATTCTACACGCGGTATCTGTCGCGCAACAACAAGCTGTCGGTGGTATGGGCCGCCCTGTTGGGTGTGCCGCTGCCGCTCTGCTCATGCGGCGTCATCCCCACCGCCGTGGGGCTGAAGAACGAGGGGGCTTCTAAAGGGGCTGTGGCCTCGTTCCTTATCGCCACGCCTCAGACGGGCATCGACTCCATCCTAGCTACCTTCTCGCTGATGGGCCTCGGTTTCGCCATCACGCGCCCCGTAGCCGCGTTGGTGACTGGTATCTGCGGAGGCTTATTAGTAAACCGCTTGGTGAAGGAAGAAGTGAATACAGACAATTCGGCTTGCGCAGTCAATAATTCTCAATTCTCAATTTTCAATTCTCAATTCAAGCTTTGGCGCGTGTTTAAGTACGCCTACTTCGAAATGATTCAGGACATCGGCCTGCGGTTGGCCATCGGTCTGTTGGTGGCTGCCCTCATCAACGTGGCCGTGCCCGATGAGTTCTTCCTGTCTTTCGGCAAGCAGCCTTTGATACAGATGCTGGTCATCCTTGTGGTGGCGGTGCCGATGTACATCTGCTCCACCGGCAGCATCCCCGTGGCGGCGGCGCTGATGATGAAAGGCCTCTCGCCCGGAGCCGCACTGGTGATGCTGATGGCTGGTCCTGCGGTCAACATTGCCTCCATCCTCGTGGTGCGCAAGTCGATGGGCCGCCGTTTCACCTGGATCTACCTCCTCACCATCGTGGGATTCTCCATCCTCTTCGGGTTGCTAATTAATGCCTTCGGCATTCAAGCCGTCGGCATGACAGAAGGCTGTGGGATGCACGGGGCCTGCTGTCCTTCGGAATCCGCCTCGCCCAGCGTGTTCCAAATCATCTGTTCGTCATTATTAGTATTATTCATCATAATTGCACTTACCATGAAATTCCTCAGCAAATTCAAGAAACAAGAATCCGTTGCCGGAACGGTCGTCTATACCGTCGAGGGCATGCATTGCAACCACTGCAAAGCCGCCTGCGAGCAGTCGGTCGGCAAAGTGAAAGGTGTCGCCTCCTGCGAAGCCACTCCCGCTGCCAACACCCTCGTCGTCAGCGGCACCGCTGCCTCTGACGATGTGCGCAAAGCCGTCGAACAAGCCGGCTTCGAATTCAAAGGCGTGAAAGAATAACCATTTCCGCCATAAAACAAGAAAGGGCGTCCAGTAGGACGCCCTTTACTTTTGCAGGCGGGACGCCTGCGTACCCGGGATTTATTTGTACTCGGCGAGGATGCCGGGGACGAGGTCGGGGGTGAGGCGGCCGTAGACCTTGTCACCGATCATGGCGACGGGGGCCAGACCGCAGGCACCGACGCAACGGAGGGTGTTCAGGCTGAACTTGCCGTCGGGGGTGCACTTGCCGACCTGGATGCCCAGGTTACGCTGGAAGGCATCGAGGACCTTCTCGGCGCCACGGACGTAGCAGGCGGTACCCAGGCAGATGTCGATGGGGTGCTCGCCCTTGGGCTCCATGGTGAAGAAGCTGTAGAAGGAGACGATACCATAGACTTTGGCCACGGGCATGTTCAACTCGTGGGCGATGACTTCCTGGACCTCGGCGGGCAGGTAGCCGAACTTGCCCTGCACCTGGTGGAGGACATTGATGACCTCGCCGCTCTTATTACCAAAGCTCTTGCAGACGTCTTTGATAATGTTGATTTTCTCTTCGGAAATTTTTATATTTGCCATTGTTGTTTCTTTTTAAGGTTATTTTGTGGTCTCGACTTTGTCGCTCTTGTCGAAGTAGTGGGTGTGGAGCTGCTCGTGGCTGAGGTGGCCGCAGGGTTCACCGTAGTACTCCTTGTAGATGGCGATGATGTCGGGGTTCTCGTGGCTCTTGCGGATGGGCTTGCCAGCGTCCTCGCGGTAGATGGCGTCCATTAGCCGTTGGGGTTGCCGGCGCGGACTTCTTCCATGAGCTTGCGGGCGTTGTTGAGGCCGTAGCAGATAGCGATCTTGACGGGCAGGCCGTCGAAGTCGACGGTGGCCTCGCGGATGCTCTCGCCGAAGATACCGCGGCACTCCTCGAAGTCGATCTTCGGGAGGGTCTTGCCGGTGTGGACCTCGTAGGCGGTACGGAGAGCAGCCTCCATCACGCCGCCGGTAGCACCGAAGATGACGGCGGCACCGGTGGACTGGCCGAGCGGGCTGTCGAAGTCCTCCTCAGGCATGCTGTTGAGGTCGATGTTGCTCTGCTTGAGCATGTGGGCCAGCTCACGGGTGGTGAGGCTGAAGTTGACATCCTGGTCGGTACCATTGCCGAGTTCGGGACGAGCCACCTCGCTCTTCTTGGCCAAGCAGGGCATGATGGAGACGCAGACGACGTCTTCGCGCTTCACGCCAATCTTCGGGGCGAAGTAGTTCTTGGTGACGGCGCCGAACATGCCCTGAGGCGACTTGGCGGTCGAGGGATATTCGAGCAGGTCGTTGACGTTCTTGTCGCCAGCGAGGAGAGCTTTCACACGGTGGAGGAGCTCGGTGCCTTCCTCCATGATGGTGAGGTCGGCGCTCCAGTCGGTATCGAAGACATAGTCGAAGCCGAGGCGGCGGAGGGCAGCGGCCATCTTGCCGGTGACGATGGTGCCGGGTTCCATGCCGAACTCTTCGCCGAGGGCGACGCGGACGGCGGGAGCGGTCTGGACGACGACCTTCTTGGTCGGGTCGGCGAGGGCGCGACGCACGTCGTTGATGTTGTCGACGAGGGTGAGGGCACCCACGGGGCACACCTGGACGCACTGGCCGCAGTTGACGCAGGAGCTGTCGCCGAGTTTCTGCTCGAAGGCGGGAGCCACCACCGAGGGGAAGCCACGGTTGACGCCGCTGAGGGCGCCTACGCTCTGGAACTTGTTGCACATGGTCTCGCAGCGGCGGCAGTAGACGCACTTGTCCATGTCGCGGTAGACGCTGAGGGTAGTGTCTTTCTCATAGTGGCTCTGCTCGCCTTTGAAGGGAATCTCGCGGATACCCATCTTGGCGGCGAGGGCCTGCAGTTCGCAGTCGCCGCTCTTCTCGCACTGGAGGCAGTCGTTCGGGTGGTCGCTGAGGATCAGCTCGAGGACGGTCTTGCGGGCGTTGAGGGCGCGGGGCGAAGCGGTGAGGACCTCCATGCCTTCCACGCAGTCGGTGGCGCAGGCGGGAGCCAGATTGCGGCGGGGCTTGCCGTTGAAGTCCTTGGTCACCTCGACCATGCAGACGCGGCATCCGCCAGGTTTGTTTCATTCCGTCGAGCTCGAAGTAGCAGAGCGTCGGGATATCGATACCGGCCATGCGGGCAGCTTTCAGAATGGTGGTGCCTTCGGGGACCTGGATCGCTTTGTTATCTATAGTGACATTAATCATTTCTATATTCTTTTTTAAGATTATTTAATCGAGATGGCACCAAACTTACAATTCTGGTAGCAGGCACCGCACTTGACACATTTCTCTTGACCGATGACCATCGAAGCCAGCTTGTGGCCAGGGGCAATGTAGTCGGTACGGGTGATGGTTTCGGCGGGGCAGTTCTTGGCGCACTTTCCGCAACCGATGCACTTCTCGGGGTCGATGACATACTGCATGAGTTTCTTGCAGACGCCAGCGCGGCACTTCTTGTCGACGACGTGCTCCACATATTCGTCCCAGAAGTTGTCGAGGGTGGAGAGCACGGGGTTCGGCGAGGTCTGGCCGAGGCCGCAGAGGGCGCTGTCCTTGATGACGGCGGCCAGGTTGCGGAGGGCGTAGAGGTCGTCCATCGTGCCGTTGCCGTTGGTGATCTTCTCGAGGAGTTCGCAGAGGCGCTTGTTACCGATGCGGCAGGGGCTGCACTTACCGCAGCTCTCCTCGCAGGTGAACTCCAGATAGAACTTGGCGATAGCAGGCATGCAAGAGGTTTCGTCCATGACGACCATACCGCCGGAGCCCATCATCGAGCCGGCAGCCACGAGGCTGTCGTAGTCGATCTCGGTGTCGAGGTGCTTGGCAGTGAGGCAGCCGCCGGAAGGACCGCCGGTCTGAACGGCCTTGAATTCCTTGCCATCCTTGATACCGCCACCGATCTCGTAGATGATCTCACGCAGGGTGATGCCCATGGGAACCTCGATCAGACCCACATTGTTGATCTGGCCGGCGAGGGCGAACACCTTGGTTCCGGGCGACTTCTCGGTACCGATGGTGCGGAACCAGTCGGCGCCCTTGGTGATGATGATGGGGATGTTGGCGAAGGTCTCGACGTTGTTGACGTTCGAGGGCTTGTCCATGTAGCCGCGCACAGCGGGGAACGGGGGCTTCAGGGTGGGCTCGCCGCGCTGGCCTTCCATGGAGTGGATCAGAGCGGTCTCCTCGCCGCAGACGAAGGCGCCGGCGCCGTAGCGGAGCTCGATATCGAAGTTGAAGCCGCTGCCGAGGATGTCCTCACCGAGGAGGCCGTACTCGCGGGCCTGGTTGATGGCGATTTTCAGACGCTCGATGGCCAGAGGGTACTCGGCACGGATGTACACGAGGCCCTTGGTGGCACCGATGGCGTAGCCGCCGATGGCCATAGCCTCGACGATGCTGTTGGGGTCACCCTCGAGGATGGAACGATCCATGAAGGCACCGGGGTCGCCCTCGTCGGCGTTGCAGATGATGTACTTCTGGTCAGCCTGGTTCTTGGCGCAGAGACCCCATTTGACACCGGTGGGGAAGCCGGCGCCGCCACGGCCGCGGAGGCCGCTCTTGGTAATCTCGTCGATAACCTGCTGCGGGGTCATCTCGGTCAAGCACTTGGCCAGAGCCTCGTAACCGCCACGGGAGATGCTCTCCTCGATGTTCTCGGGATCCACAAAGCCGCAGTTGCGCAGGGCGATACGGATCTGTTTGCGGTAGAAGTCCATGTGCTTCGAATCGCTGACGTGCTCCTTGTTCTCGGGGTTGGTGTAGAGCAGCTCGGGCACCTTACGGCCTTTGATGATGTGCTCGTTGACGATGCGTTCGGCATCCTCGGGTTTCACCTGGGTGTAGAAGGTGTTGTCGGGCATGATCTTCACGATGGGGCCCTTCTCGCAGAAGCCGAAGCAGCCGGTCTTGATGACCTGCACCTCGTCGGCGAGACCCTTCTCGGCGAGAATATTCTTGAAGTTCTCGATGATCTGGAGACTGTTGCTGGATTTGCATCCGGTACCGCCGCAGATCAGAATATGCATTTTGTATTTTGCCATATCTTTTTGATTTCGTTAATGTGTTAATGTGTTAATTCGTTAATCGCTGGCGCAGCCTGACTCACGCATTCACACATTTACGCATTCACACATTCATGATTATTTGTCAATGGTTTCGTAGTTCACGGGAATGATGCCCTCGACGAGTTCGCCGTTCTGGACGTACTTGGTGAGGATCTCATCGGCGCGGTTGTTGTCGACGTGGCCGAAGACGATGGGGTCCTTGCCCGGGACGCGCACCTCGAGGGTGGGCTCGGCGTGGCAGTAGCCCATGCAGCCGGTCTGTGTGAAGACGGCGGGGATGCCCAGCTCGTCGGCCTTCTGCATCATGTGTTCCATTACTTGCTTGGCACCAGCGGCGATACCGCAAGTGGCCATTGCGACCTTGATCTGCACCAGGCTCTCGGGGTTCTCTGCCTTCTCGCGGATGTCGAGGTTGGACTGGAGCTTCTCGCGCATGGCTTTGAGGTCAGCCAAAGATTTAACTTTTGTCATAGATGTGACTTTTTAGGATTAATATTTTTGTTTATTACTAATAATCAATTACATACATAAGCAACGGCTCATGTATGACAAGGCAAATATACGAAATAAAAATGATATTTAGCATATTTTTACAAAAATTTCTCACCATTTATGGTGACCTCGGCACAAAATCATCATTTTTGGGTATTGTGGGGTCGGAATAAGGTGTGTACTTTTGCAGCAGAAAAAAAATTCAAAGCAATATGAGTAACAGACTATTTTCTAAGATTTTCAGCAATGCCCGCAAGCCTGAAGGCTTCTTTGGGCGCATGATGGTGAATGGTATGAACGGCGGTTCCCACGCCCGCATGGCACAATGGGGCCTCTCTTTCGTCAATATTAACGAGAACGTCAGCGTCCTCGACGTCGGCTGTGGCGGCGGCGCCAATGTCGCACGGCTCCTCGAGCTGGCGCCGAAGGGTAGGGTAGAGGGCATCGACTATTCTCCCGTGTCGGTGAAGAAGTCCAAGGCGGTGAACGCCAAGGCTATCGCTGCTGGCCGCTGCCGGATACAGGAAGGCTCCGCCGCCGCCCTGCCCTATGCCGACGGCGAGTTCGACCTCGTCACCGCCTTCGAGACCGTCTATTTCTGGCCCGGCATCGAGGAGTGCTTCCGCGGGGTGCGCCGCACGCTGAAGGAGGGCGGCCGCTTCCTCATCGTCAACGAAGACGACGGCCTCACCGGCAACAACGAGAAGTGGGAGAAGATGATTGACGGCATGCACACTTATACCCCCGACGAGCTCCGCAACTACCTCACCGCCGCCGGCTTCCATGATATCGACGTTCACATCAACGACCAGCACCATTGGCTCTGTGTCACGGCAATAAGATGACCTCCTATATCGCAGATTATTCGTATCTTTGCAGCCGTGAATTACAATGTCTCATTAAACTCAATCAACTGGTTAAATGAATTTTACGGGAATAATCATTGGGGTTTCTTCCTTCTTCTGCATAGGCCTTTTTCACCCCATAGTCATCAAGGCGGAATACTATTTTGGCACACGTTGCTGGTGGGTGTTCCTGCTGGTGGCTCTCGGCTGCATCGCAGGGTCGCTGCTCATGGCGGCGACCATTCCATCCACCATTCTTGGCGTGGTGGCCTTCTCCAGCCTCTGGTCCATCCTTGAGCTCTTCAAGCAGCGCGAGCGGGTGGCCAAGGGATGGTTCCCGAAGAATCCCAAAAGAAATAGTCGATGAGTGCTCTGGTCATAGGAATACTGCTCCCTTTGGTGGGCACAATGCTGGGGTCGGCCTTTGTCTTCTTCATGAAGAAAGATATCCCCGACCGGCTGCAGAAGACGCTGTTGGGTTTCGCCAGCGGCGTGATGGTGGCCGCCAGCGTGTGGTCGCTGCTGATACCTAGCATCGAGATGGCGCATGAGAGCGTCACCCCTGCCGCCAGCGGCTTTCTGGTGGGTATCGCCTTTCTCCTGCTGATTGACGAGCTGACGCCACACCTGCACGTCGGTGCCCAGAAGGCCGAAGGACCGAAGTCGCGTCTCTCACGGACCATGATGCTGGCCCTCGCCGTCACCATCCACAACCTCCCCGAGGGCATGGCCGTCGGTGTGGTCTTTGCCGGCGAAGCTCAGGGACTGACGCTCAGCGCCGCCCTCGCGGTCTCTATCGGCATCGCCCTGCAGAACATCCCCGAAGGCGCCATCATCTCCATGCCCATGCATGCCGAAGGCAACTCACGTATGAAATCCTTCCTCATCGGTACCCTCAGCGGTGTGGTGGAACCCCTCGGCACGATGGCCATCCTGCTGCTGGCGGGAGCGCTCGGCGTGGCGCTGCCCTACCTGCTGTCCTTCGCCGCCGGCGCCATGATGTACGTTGTCGTCGAGGAACTTATCCCCGAGACCGCCCAAGGCCGCCACACCAACCTCTCCACCATCGGCTTCGCCGCGGGTTTCGTCCTGATGATGGTCATGGATGTCCTGCTGGGGTAGTTTCTACTTAACATAACCTTAAAAACAGGTATTGAAAATCAAACCATTAAGTGTCTAGGTCTTACTCAACTCTTACTCCCCTCTTACTCAGCCCTTACTTTCCTCTTGGTTTTGAAAGAGTTATGAGGGTTTTCTTATGGCGACAATCTTGTGGGCGGGATGGTTTCCGGCTTTGTTCAGCACCCGTGCAGCCATCTGCGCCGCAGTGACTTTGTCTACTGGTTTGACTTGCAAGGGGGAAAGCTGGAAAAGATACCCGTCAATAGGGCTGTGATAAGTATAAATTTTCTCATTGTCAGATTATTACGATGTGTGTTGAGATATATTATTGTATGCATATATAATAAAAATATTTTACCCAAAGCGGAAGAATGGGATTTTTTTCGTATCTTTGCAATTTAAAAAGATAGAGATATGAAACGTAAGATAGCGGTTTTCTGTGGTTCCTCGATGCCTCGTAACGAGAAGATTGTCAATGCCGCGCGCGAGTTGGGACGTCGTATGGCAGAGAGGGGAGATGTGCTCGTCTACGGCGGGAGCAACCTTGGGTTGATGGGTGTGGTGAGTGGCGCTGCCCTCGAGGCCGGCGGTCATGTGGTGGGGGTCATTCCCACGCTTTTCAGCGAGGATATCATCCTTTCGCAGACGGTCACCGAGCTGGTGCGCGTCCGAACGATGGCCGAGCGCAAGGAACGCATCTTGGAGATGTGCGACGCCTTCATCGCTCTGCCTGGCGGCATCGGTACCATCGACGAGGTGTCGGAGGTGATGGTGGCCAATCAACTGCAGATAGCGGACGGAAAGCGGCTGCTGGATGGCAGCTACAGGCAGAAGCCCATGATACTATTGAATATTGACGGCTACTATGATTCCTTCCTTGAACAGATGTGTGTCGTCAAGGAGGAGGGTTTGATGCGCTCGGACGCCGGCCTGGTGTCGGCTGCTTCGGTCGAGGAGGTGCTATGCCACATCTGCTGAGCAAGAGTAAGTATATCCGGGGGCTGCAGTGTGAGAGGGCGCTGTGGCTGGATGTCTTCAACCCGCGCATTGCGCGTTACAGTGCCGAGCAGATGCGCCGCTTCGACCGCGGCCGCGAGTTCGAGTACGCTTTCAAGGACACTTTCCCGGGTGGCATCGACATCAGCGCGGAACTGAAACGCAATGTCGACGCCTACCCCGAGCGCACCGCGCAGCTGCTGGACGGCACCGACAAATCACCTCTCACCTTGTTTGAGGCGGGATTTCTCTACGATGATGTGCTGGTGCTGGCCGATGTGGTGCATCGCAACGCCGACGGAAGCCTGGATGTCTACGAGGTGAAGAGCGGCAATGTGCTGAGCGACACCTATAAACGCGATGCTGCTTTGCAGCACTATGTTATCTCGCATTGCCGTGAAATCAATAAATTCTCACTCGTTTTCAACGATGGAAACGGAAGTTTCCTAAAAGAAAATCTCACGGAGGAATTAGAATCCCAGCATGACGAGATTGCCAGCAATATCGCTGCCATGAAGGAAATCCTCCGTCACGGAGAGCCTGCCACGCCGACGGGGCAGCACTGCCTCGAGCCTTACGCTTGCCCTTATCAGCACTACTGTGCCCAGGGAGTCAGGCAGATGTCTTTGTTTTAGTTAAAACCCCTTGGGAAGCTCCATCCAGCGGTACCAGTGGCCTTGCTGGAGGGTGTAAATCCAGGTCGCCGGGTCCTTGCGTCCCCAAGCGGGTATCTCGCCGTACTTGAAGAGATGGTGTTTTTTCTGTAGGCGGCGGAAGAAGCGCTCGTCGTCAATGGGTTCTTGGAGGAAGAAGATGCGACCCCGGTATGCGGCAAAGCCTTGTGTGCCATCGGAGAAAGCTTCTGGATAGTAGGTTGTGACAACCTGCACGCATGTCGTGGTGCTGTCGAACGAGAAAGATGGAGCTTTTTCTTTCAGTGGCCGTGGCAACGTGGGATCGTCCTGGTACAGCATATAGAGGTAGTTGTAAGCGTACATCGAATCCCATGTGGTGTCGATGCTGGGCTGGGAGAAGAGGTAGAGGTTGAAGGTGGTGCCTTCGGGGCTGGCTTCGGCCTCGAAGGGTTTGTCTTCCCAGAAATAGGTGTGCTCTTCGCCTTTGATGACGCGGTCGAGCAGAGCCTTCAGTCCTGGGTCGATAACCTCGTATTCCGGCAAGGGCACGAGCAACATGCCGTCCTGACTGCCGAAATATTCATCCATTATCTCTATTTCCTCGAGGTTTGATGGCGATGGGTTCAATTGGATTTCTATCACGGTGAACCCTGTTGGTTTCACTCGAACACCCTCGCGACGATACCGGTAGTAGCCCAAGGCATTGATTTCAATGTCATATTTACCGGCCGCTAGTGGTTTGATGGTGAAGATACCGTCCAAGTCGGTTGCGTCGCCATGTACTTGCTTGCCATCTTGGAAGACGCTGACGTTGACGAAGAAGGGTAACGGCTCACCGGTTTTGGCATCGGTGACGGTGCCCTTTAAACAACCCTGAGCCTGCGCGCCAATGGCGGCGAGCAAGCTCAGCAGTATAAGGATGCGTTTCATGGGATTACTCTACAGGGAAAGCAATCTCGCGCTCGATGACCTGGTAAGGGACATTGTTGCGGTAGATGGTCTGGCGCACCCAGTTGTCGTCCTCGTCGTACTCGTAGACGTAGGAGTGCTTCCAGTTGAGGTGCTCGTCATAGTTGAACGAGCTGATTTCTATCACGTTGTCGTGGTCGTCGTAGTAGTAGGTGGTGAGAGCCGAAAGGAACTCGTCGGCGTCGTAGAAGCGCCACTCGATGCGGTTGCCGCGGGCGTCATATTTGTAGAGGTAGTGCTGCATGAGGTCGCCGTCGCGGTTGTAGAACTCCATCTCGATGCAGTTGCCTTTTTGGTCGTATTTGTACTTGCGCAACTCGGTCATCTGGCCGTCCTGGTCGAAGCTCTGCTCCTCCATCATCAGGCCACCGACGAACTTGGAGGTCTCCTTCTTGGTCATCTGGTTGCCGAGGTAGACGGTGCGCTCCACGCGGTTGCCGTCCTGGTCGTTGAGGTAGGCTGTGCGGCCGGTGAGCATCTTCTCGCGGTTGTACTCGTTCCAGCCGAGGCTGTAGCCGTTGACGTCGAAGAAATAGGAGTACCAGGTGTACTCGTTGGCCTTGGTGCGAAACTTGTCGGCGAAGTTGCCGCGCTTGTCGAAGGTGATGCTGTCGATGCAGATGAGCTGACGGCCACCGTCGCGACCGCTGTGGAGGTTGTAGGTGTACTCAATGACATAGATGGCATTGCCGTGAATGCCCATCTCAGAACGCGAGTTCTTGCGGGTCTTGGGATTTGCTGCAAAGGACGCTCCTGCAACGAGCAGGGCCATGATGAGTGCGATATTTTTCTTCATTTTTTCGATGTTTTCAAAATGCAAAGATACAACTTTTTTTTGAAACGGAAGATATTTTATTTTATTTTGTTCCGTTTAAATATTTTCAACCAGAAGGGGGCTATGGAACCACCCACGACGGTGATGACGCCGGCAAGGATGTAGCCCGTGCTCTGCGGTATAATGCTGCCAAAACCCTCTTTCTGAGCCACTAGGATGAAGCAGGCGCAGATGTAGGTCATAAAATTGGCGGGCAGAAGGGTCATAAACGTAGCCTTGTAGTTGCCCTTCAGAGCCAAGAACGAAGTGATGGCCCATAGTGTGAACACTGCCAGTATCTGGTTGCTCCAGGCAAAGTAGCGCCAGATGGTCTGGAAGCCGTCGGCATCGCTGAAGGCATATATCAGCAGGCCGCCTGCCAGCGCAAAGATTGGCAGGGCCACTGCGACACGCTTGCCCATGGGTTTTTGGTCAATGTGGAACTGTTCGGCAACAATGAGGCGTGCCGAGCGCAAGGCGGTGTCACCGCTTGTGATGGCGGCGCAGATGACACCGAGTATGGAGATGACGGCCAAAGCATAGGGGAACCATTCTTTGCAGATGACACCCACCATGTCGTCGCCCCCTTTGCCCAGACAAAGTTCAGGCTTTTCGTGGAAGAAATAGGCGGCGGCAGCAGCCCAGATGAGGGCCACTATGCCCTCAGCAATCATGGCACCGTAGAAGATGGGGCGCGCCTGTTTCTCGTTGACCATACAGCGTGCCATCAATGGACTCTGTGTGGCGTGGAAGCCACTGATGGCGCCGCAGGCTATCGAGACAAACATCATCGGGAAGATGGGATTGGTTTCCGCCTTGGGGTGACGGTTCTCCAGACCATCCCATATCTCCACGAGATGCACCTCCGGAAGGACAAAGAAAGCCACCACCAGCATCAGCGCCATAGCCAGCAGCAGGAAGCCGAAGATGGGGTATATCTTGCCGATAACCTTGTCGATAGGCAGCAGAGTGGCCACCAGGTAATAGGCGAAGATGATGGCCGGCCATATCCATAACGGCCAGCCGGGGGTGAAACTGTCGACAATCAACTGCGCCGGGGTCTTCACAAACACCGCACCCACCAGCACCATAAGGATGATGGTGAAGTAAGCCATGAAGTTTTTGACCCGACGGCCGAGATACTTGCCGTGTATCGAAGGTAGCGAGATACCATTGTGGCGCAGGCTGATGAAACCCGACACAAAGTCGTGCACCGCACCGGCGAAGATGCAGCCGAAGACAATCCATAGGAACGAGGCAGTGCCAAACTGTGCACCCATGATAGCACCGCAGATGGGGCCCACGCCGGCGATGTTCAGGAACTGGATAAGGAAGATGCGCCACGGTTTCATCGGCACATAGTCCACTCCGTCGGGGTGCGCCACGGCGGGCGTGGTGCGTTTGGGGTCGACACCGATGATGCGCTCTATTAGCTTGGAATAGAGCCAGTAGCCAAGTAATAGTAGTACGACAGCAACGATAAAAGTAATCATAATTTTTATGTTAAAAAACGATGAAAAAGTACAACTTAGTATGAACTAGAACCAACCTCCTTCACCCCAGTCCTGGGCGGCATCTTGGCGGCTCTCGATTTGGGAACTGCTTTCCGCGCTCAACAGCAGACCGAGGTAATGGATTCCTTGTATGCTGACGGCAAAACCGCGTTCGGGTTTTACAACGACGACGGTCAATTGCGGAGGCTCATAAATCTTTTTTTTCATAGACATCAGACATTTTACCAGCAAGTAGTTGTTTGTCAGTGTTATAATACGGTTGTTTCTTTTGTTCCGATATTGCAAAAGTACAAAAAAAAAGCGAAGTGGCACTTTTTTTCTTCTAATTTCAAAAAAATAATGTATTTTTGCACTTTATTAAAATTAGACACTTTGTTTAACGGATTGATGGAACACGAAGTTATCTCTGAAAACTATATCGATGTGCAGAAGATTCTCGGCGCCAAGGGGGTGAAATTGCCCCGTTTTGCGGTAAGGCTTCTGGGACGTCTACTGCATGTCAAAGACCTCAACAAGGGCATCTACATGAACCGTGACAAATTTGGCCTCGACTTTGTCTATGCTTTCACCGAGGGCAAGGAGCCTTACAATCTTGGGATGAATGTGAATGCCAACGGATTGGATAATATTCCCCAGGAGGGCTGTCCCATGGTGGTGGGCAACCATCCGCTGGGTGGCCCCGACGGCTTGGCGCTGATGGGTGCCATCGGCCACAAACGCAGCGACATCCTCTTCCCCGTCACCGACTTCCTGCTCTACCTACCGGGCCTGCGCCAGCTGTTCGTGCCCATCGACAAGGTGAACCGCTCGAAGACCCTCGCCAACCTCGAGGAGGCCTTCGCCGGGCAGAACATCCTCCTTTACTATCCCTCGGGTGCCGCCTCACGACGCCAGAAAGGCGTCATCAGGGACCTCGAGTGGCAGCCCACCTTCATCAAGAAAGCCGTGAAGTACCACCGCGACGTGATTCCCGTCTACACCGAAGCGCGCAACCGCAATATTTTCTACACGGTGGCTAACCTCCGCAAGCGGCTGGGCATCAAGTTCAGTTACGAGATGGCCATGCTCCCCGCCGAGATGTTTGCCCAGCGTGGCAAGTCGGTGACTATGACCTTCGGCAAGCCCATACCCTACACCGTCTTCGACAAGCGCCACACTCCTGCCGAATGGGCGGCCCTGATGCGTGAGCACATCTACAAACTGAAAGACAATCCGGAGGCAGAATTCAATTCCTAGGACGTCCCAGGAAATCCTAGGGAAACCTAAAACTATAGAAAATGCAAGATTTATCCTACATAGCACCTCCCGTCGACCGCGAGCTCATCAAGAAGGAATTGAAGCAGAAACATTTCCTTCGCATGAGCAATCGTGGCAACAAGGAGATATACGTCACCACCGCCCACCTCTCGCCCAATATCATGCGGGAGATCGGGCGTCTGCGCGAGCTCAGCTTCGCCGTCGACGGCGGCGGCTCGGGCAAGGAGGTGGACATCGATATGTACGACACCCTCGAAGACCCCTACTGCTGCAAGCAACTCTTTGTGTGGAGCCCCGAGGACGAGGAGATTGTCGGTGCCTACCGTTTCATCCACGGCAGCAACATGATGCGCCGCGACGATGGCTCCATTGTCACTCCCACCGCCGACCAGTACCAGTTCAGCGAACAGTTCATCAACGACTACCTGCCCTATACCGTCGAACTCGGCCGCGCCTTCGTCCAACCCGCCTACCAGCCCGGCAACAACTTCCGCAAGGGCCTCTACAGCCTCGATAACCTCTGGGACGGCCTCGGATGCCTCATCCTCGAAATCCCCGAGACACGCTATTTCTTCGGCAAGATTACCATGTATGGCGACCTCGACCGCAAAGCTCGCGACCTCATACTCTATTTCTATCGCAAGCACTTCCCCGACCGCGACGGCTTGGTGTGGCCCTACGAGCCCATCGCCATCGAGACCGACTACAACGAGCTCGTCCGCATCTTTAAGGGTCGCAACTACAAGGAAGACTACCAGATACTCCTCCATGCCGTCCGTGCCTGTGGCTGCACCGTACCGCCACTCTTCAACGCCTACATGAACCTCACGCCCACCATGCGCTCTTTCGGCACCTGCCCCAACCACCACCTCTCCGGCACCACCGACACCGGCGTCCTCATCACCCTCGGCGACCTCTTCGACGACAAACGCAAGCGCTATCTCGACAGTTACCAGGAGCGCAACCTCAGGTTCGACCGTCGCCGCCTCTTCGGCATCAACATGAAGCTGCTCCCCTGGTGGAAGCAAATCAGCAGCGAGGAACGCGCCGTGATGAAGGAACTCAAGGAACTGAAGAAGAAGAAGCGCGAGGTGAAGCAGGAACTGAGGAAAATCAGAAGGAAAACCTAAGACCTGCGAGCCGATGAACATCAAAAGTGCCACTTTCTGCGTCAGCAGCCCCAACTACCGCAAGTGCCCCGACGACGGTCGCCCCGAGTACGCCTTCATCGGACGCTCGAATGTCGGCAAGTCGTCGCTCATCAATATGCTCACCGGTGTCAAGGGACTCGCCAAAACCTCGGGCCGCCCCGGCAAGACCCAGCTTATTAATCATTTCCTCATCAACAATGAGTGGTACCTTGTCGACCTCCCCGGCTACGGCTACGCCCGCACCTCCAAGTCCTCGCGTGAGAAATGGAGCACCATGATGCGCGACTATTTCCTCCACCGCGAGGCCCTCACCAACGTCTATGTGCTCGTCGACAGCCGCATCCCTCCCCAGCGTATCGACCTCGAATTCATCTCTTTCCTCGGCACCAACGGCATCCCCCTCGCCATCGTCTTCACCAAGACTGACAAGGAAAAACAGCGCGAAGTGATGTCCAACATCAAAGCCATGAAGAAAGCCCTCTCCGAACTCTGGGAGGAGCTGCCTCCCATGTTCCTCACCTCCTCGCTCACCGGCTACGGCCGCGACACCCTCCTCGACAACATCGAACAAATCAATGAAGAATTAAAAGCTAAGAACTAGGAACAACATGAAACAGTACCGCTTTAAACACCATTTGTCCCTGCACTCCCTTGCACTCCCCTGCACTCCCCTGTCCTCCTCACTCCTGATATTCTTTTCATTTTTCATTTTTCAATTTTCAATTTTCAATTCCGTTTCCGCCCAGCCCGTCTCCGAACTCGAGAGACTCGTCGTCAACACCCATCGCGAGAGCGCCATGCAGCACGGCATGCTCGCCGTCAGCGTCTATAACATCACCCAGAACAAGCCGGTATATAATTACAACTCGCAGTTCTCCATGGCTCCCGGCTCCGTCAACAAGATACTCACCACCGGTGTCGGCTTTGCCCGGCTCGGCCGCGACTTCCGTTTCACCACGCGCTTGCGCATCCGCGGCACCGTCGACCGCGACGGCGTCCTCCACGGCGACGTCTACATCATCGGCGGCGGCGACCCCCTCCTCGGCTCTTTCCGCTACCGCCAGACCTCCGTCGACTCGCTCTTCGAAGGCTGGATGATGGCTCTCAAACGCAAAGGCATCCACCGCATCGACGGCCGCGTCTGCTACCATCAGGGCATCTTCGACGAGGTGCCCCTCCACGACAGCTGGCCCTGGGGCGATGTCGGCAACTACTACGGCGCCGGCGTCTATGGCCTCAGCTTCCACGAGAACCTCTACATCGCCCATTTCGACCCCGGTGCGAAGGTCGGCGACTCCGCTGTGGCCGTGAGGACCGTCCCCAAGAACATCGACGTGAAGGAGGTGTGCGAGGTCACCACAGGCCCCGCAAAATCTGGCGACCAGGTCATCGCCTACGGTAGCCCCACCACCACCGAGCGCATCTATCGCGGCACCGTCCCCCTGGGCGAAAAAGACTTCGCCGTACGCATCGCTCTCCCCAACCCCGCCAAGCAGTGCGCCGACCTCTTCTCCCTCTATCTCCGCACCCACGGCATCAGCGTCTCCTCCAACTCCATGAAAATCGATGCCCAGCCCGACAGCCTGCGCACAGTACTCGACTACTACAGCACCGACTACAACACCATTGCACAGTACACCAACATCACCAGCAACAACATCTACGCCGAAGCCATCTTCAAATACCTTGGCTACGCCAAATACGGCAAGGGCACCTTCGCCAACGGCACCAAGGCGGTGATGGAATGGCTCAAGGAAAAGAAAATCGACACCGATGGCGTCAGAATCGTCGACGGCAGCGGCCTCTCACCGCTCGACCGCGTCACCACCGACTTCCTGTGCCGCTACCTGACGGCGCTCAGCCGCGAGCCCTTCTTCGACGACTTCTACCACACCCTCGCCGTCGCTGGCGAGAGCGGCACCGCCAAGAAAATCAAAATCCCCGTGGAAGGCGTCAGCGTGCACCTCAAGACTGGCACCATCAGCGGCGTCAAAGCCCTCGCAGGCTATGTCGACGCCGCCAACGGCGACCGCCTCGCCTTCGCCATCATCAGCAACGGCCACACCTGCCGCAGCTCCGTGGTCACCGAGAAGCTCACCAAGATCCTGCAGAAGATAGCATCACTTTATTGATAACTTCCTCTTTTCCACCACTGTTTTACCATTGTTCCCTTTGCTTCCAGCAAAAGGAAATGTGGCCACCGCACCACACCACGCGCCCCGTTCATCAACGCCAAACAACACGAAGTTCTCCTAATATGACTTTCTTATTGTCTCAAAAAGGGGGCTTTCTTCTTTCTCTTTAGCAGCCGCCATTTTTGTCAAGCATGCCCATTTCGCCGTCGCGCCCGCGCAAATTCGGCGACCATGCGACCAAAAACGCCAGCCGCCGCCCTATCCCGTAGGGATTTTCTTTCAATAGCAAACACGTAACCCAATCCTTATCCTTATCCCGTAGGGATTTTCTTTCAATAGCAAACACGTAACCCAATCCTTATCCTTATCCCGTAGGGATTTTCTTTCAATAGCGCGAAACACCCATTAACCCCATCCTCCCCATACCCTTTCGTCACAAAAAATCGGAGCCGCTTGGTATGCCCATGAACCGAAGGTCGCGAACTCCTTGATATTATATTAACGCAAGTGAGTCAGCACCGCTGAAATAAATCAAATGCAGCGAATAAACTCGTGACGGCTCCGCTTCACATTAAATATAGGGTTTATGAAAAACCTTTATCGTTTCACTACTACTACTACCTTCTTGGCTGGCAGGATGCCCACCTTAATCAGGTACACCCCACTCGTCGGCACGTTGAACACCATCTGCTCCTCCCCTAAGTTAGGGGAGGTGGCCGTTAGGCCGAAGGAGTGTGTAATCATACGCCCCATCATGTCGTAGACACGCACTTCGTCGGTGGTGCCTTCCACCACGATGCGGCCGTCGGCAGCATTCACCTTGATATTGGAAGCATCTATATCCTCGATGCCCTCGGTGCCACCGTCAGCCTCGAAGTAGGCGGTGAAGCTCATATTGGAGGTGACCGTTATGGTGCGTGTGGCCTCGGTGTTGTTGTCATCCCAGCGCACGAAGTGGTAGCCGCTGTTGGGAGTGGCCGCGAGAGTCACCTCAGTGCCGCTCATCACGGAGGCCGTGGCGTTGCCGTTGACCGTGGCGCTACCCATCGTCGAATCGGCGCTAACGACGGTGATGGTGTCAATCTCCTCGCCGGGTGCGAGGAAGATGGCTGTCAGCTCCACATCTTCCAGCACAGCAAAAGTGTAGGGATTGGCCGTCTCGCCATTGCTCCAACTATGGAAGCTATAGCCGGTGTAGGCTGTAGCCAAGACTGTGCAAAGTTCTCCATAAGCAAATTCAGTCCCACTTGGCAATACTATACCTCGTTCGACATCGCTTGCGACAGCCATCACAGTGTGTGTGTCAATGACAAAAACACAGGTCACGGTATGGTTGGAATCCATCAGCACCCAAACAGTATCCTTGGTGGCCGACACAGCCCAAATGCCGTCCCCAGACCACGTGGCAACATGGTGATGTGTCACAGGCGTGGCTGTCACCATCAATGTGTCCTGATACTGGGCCGTGTCGCCGTTGGGGAAAGATACCGAGCCAAGTGCAGCATCGTTGACGTTGGCAGTGAGTGTATAGTTGTTGCGCTCGAAATATGCAACAACCGAGCTGTCGCTCATCAGTTGCAATGTGTCTGGGTTGGCCGTACGACCATTACTCCAGTGGTCGAAATGGTAGCCGTAGTTGGCGGTAGCCTGGATAACGACAGTGGAGTCGCAGCGCACAATGCAACTGTCAGGGCCAAAAACCACCGAGGCTGTACCGCAGTTCATGTTGGATGACGACACGTTGAAATTGATGTCGATTATCGATTGGCGGAGGGCGGAGCTATAGATGCTCCAGTAAGAAGAATTATAATAATTATCATAGGCACAGCTGCTTATAATAAAAACCCTGCTAGATGCATTGTAGATAAAAACATAATTGCCGCCAAGCGTGGGTGGGGTGTCGGGCTTCATATACACTGTGTCCAAGCTGCTACAGCTTCTGAATGCATAATTTCCTATCGAGGTGACACCACTACCGATGGTGACGGAGGTCAGACCGCTGCAGTTTTCGAAAGCAGAATAGCCTATTGAAGTGACGCTGTTGGGAATGGTGACGGAGGTCAGGGCACTGCAGTTATGGAATGCATAATTGGCTATTGAGGTGACGGCATTGCCAATAGTAACACTATGTAACTGGTTATTCTTTACTGCAGAGGGGATATCGGCGGGACAGTTATAGGAAAGAACCTTAATGGAGTCACCGGAAAAAGCGAGGGTGCCGATGGTTGTCAGCCCGTTACCTACAATAAGTGTATCCAGAGCGCTGCAGTTATAAAAAGCAAAATTGCCTATATTGGTGACGCTATTAGGGATGGTGACGGAGGTCAGGGCACTGCAGTTATGGAAAGTATAATCGACAATCGAGGTGACGCCGGTCTCGATGGTAACGGAGGTCAGGCCGCTGCAGTAAGCGAAGGCATGCCCGCCCATCGAGGTGACGCTGTTGGGGATGTTGACGGAGGTCAGGCCGCTGGAGTGAGAGAAAGCAGAACCGCCTATCGAGGTGACGCTGTTGGGGATGGTGACGGAGGTCAGACCACTGCGGTGGAAAGCAAAATTACCTATTGAGGTGACGCTGTAGGGGATGGTGACGGAGGTCAGACCGCTGCAGCCACAGAAAGCATTATTGCCTATCGAGGTGACGCTGTAGGGGATGGTGACGGAGGTCAGGCCGCTGCAGCCATCGAAAGCACCGTAACCGCCTGTGGTATCCAATGTGGTGACAGCATATGTCGTACCTTCATTGCTGACTGATGACGGTATTGTCAGGCTCCCGGTGACATAGTTGTTGTAGCTGCTACCTGTTCCTGGTCGCACCACATGTGCCTCGCCGCTTACAATCTTGTAGTACAGCGTCTGTCCGCTTGGTGCCGTAGCCGAAAAGTCATAGGTCTGTGCAGAAGCAAAAGACACTGCTAGCAGGGCGATCCAGATCATTAATATTTTTTTCTTCATCATGTTTATTGTTTAAGTTTTTTTTTCTATCAAAAGGCATATAAAGAAGCGCGGACATCAACTTTCGTTACTTATCCCGCCATGTTAGGCCTTCGCATGCCCATCTACCGAGGATAAGCAACATCGAGGCCCACGCTGACGATATATACAGAAAATGTATATACTCAACAATGGACGTTGAATGCTGCTCTATCGTGCGGTAGAAGTCTGAATTTGCGAAGTTCAACATGGCCGCAGATAAAACGTCTACAACGTCTTATTTATATGTCTGCCATTTCTTCAAATGACGCTGCAAAGATACAACTTTTTTCCGAATCAGCAAAAGAAAAAAAAGCGGAGCCCCTATCGAGGAACTCCGCTCTCTGCAGAAACAAAGGATTTCACCTGTTCACCTGTTCACCTCTTTCGGAAGCGGACGGCTTGCAACTTCCCATTGGCTGCCGGCGTCATCTCGAGGATATCGATACTGCCAAGCCTGCGCCACTGCTGTATGACCTTTTTCACGGGTGAGGCACTATTGTTGGCACAAAGAACATTGCGCAACTCCTCTCGGCTAAACTCCTCCCCCAAGCTAATGCCCCCCACGCCGACGAGCAACGCCAGCAAGGGCACTCCCCCAAGAGTGCCCCTTGCTTTTTTTTTTCAACTCTTAACTCTTAGTTCTTAATTAACCCATTCGTCTTGCACTCCCCAGCACTCCCAGCACTCCAAGCACTCCCTTCTTAATTCATGGAAAATCGGTTCATGCGTCTTCGCGCATTATATCAAAAGCCCCCTTTTTCTTTTTAAACTTCGTGTTGTGGCGTTGTTATCAAGGACTCTTTCACGGCAGTTTTGCTCCAAGCGCCGCAAGCGTCGCGTCGCGCGCGGTCCGCTAAGATGCGCGTCCTCGCGCCTAAAATGGAAGAACAATGGAAGAACAATGAAAGAACAGAGGTTTAAGTCATTAAGGATGAGTGGATTGCATAAAATAGGAGTTAAGGCTACGGAATTGCCTTAACTCCTTGTTTTTGTGGTGTTTTGATTCAATTATCGAATCAGGAAGGAGAACTTGTTGAAGTTCTTCAATGCGATGCCCGTGCCACGGGCGACGGCGCGCAGCGGGTCGTCGGCGATGTGCACCTGCAGCTTGGTCTTGCTGCTCACACGCTGGTCGAGTCCGCGCAGCAGGGCGCCGCCACCGGCCAGGTAGATGCCGTTCTTGTAGATATCGGCCGCCAGCTCCGGGGGCGTGTTGGCCAGGGTGTCGAGGATGGCCTGCTCGATGCGGGCCACCGACTTGTCGAGGGCGTGGGCAATTTCCTTGTAGTTGACGGAGACCTCTTTAGGCAGACCCGTGAGGAGGTCGCGTCCGAGGGTGTGGTAGTCCTCGGGCGGGTCGGCGAGCTCGCTGACGGCGGAGCCGACGGCGATCTTCACCTTCTCGGCCATGCGCACGCCGATAATCATGTTGTGCTGGCGGCGCATGTAGTCCACGACGTTGTCGTTGAATTCGTCGCCAGCCACCTTGATGGAAGTGTTGCAGACGATGCCGCCCAGGGAGATGACGGCGATTTCGGCCGTGCCGCCTCCGATGTCCACCACCATGTGGCCTTCGGGTTGCAGCACGTCGATGCCGATACCGATGGCCGCGGCCATGGGCTCGTGGATCATGCGTATCTCTTTTGCGCCGGCCTGTTCGGCGCTCTCACGCACGGCGCGCTCCTCGACGTTGGTGATGCCCGAGGGGATGCAGATGACCATGCGCAGCGACGGCGGCAGGAACGAGCGGTTGATGTTGGTCATGCCGATGAGCTCGCGGATGAGGTGCTGAGCCATCTCGAAGTCGGCAATGACGCCGCCCTTCAGAGGTCGCACGGTCTCGACGTTCTTGTTGTCGGTGCGGCCGTCCATGCGCTGGGCTTCCTTGCCCACGGCGATGATTTTGTTGTTGTTGCGGTCCACGGCGACGATGGAGGGTTCGTCGATGACCACCTGGTCGTTGTATATGACGATGGAGTTGGCGGTGCCAAGGTCCATTGCGACTTCACGGTTGAAGAATGATAAAAGTCCCATGTGTGATTAGTGTTTAAAATGACGTTTTCCGGTAATGGCCATGCCCATGTGGTTTTTCTCGCAGTAGTCGATGCTGTCCTGGTCGTGGATGCTGCCGCCGGGGTGGGCGACGGCCACGATGCCGGCTTCGTGGGCTATCTCCACGCAGTCGGGGAAGGGGAAGAAGGCGTCGCTGGCCATCACGGCGCCGTTGAGGTCGAAGCCAAAACTCTTGGCTTTGGCAATGGCCTGGCGCAGGGCGTCGACGCGGCTGGTCTGCCCCGTGCCGCTGGCGTAGAGCTGGCGGCCTTTGGCCAGCACGATGGCGTTGCTCTTGGTATGCTTCACGAGAATGGTGGCGAAAGCCAGATCCTCGGCTTGCTCTTTGGTGATGGCGGTGGAAGTGACGCTTTTCTGCATGTCGGCAGCAGTGGGGACGACGGTGTCGCGATCCTGCACCAGCACGCCGTTCAGCACTGAGCGGAACATCGGGTCGGCCATCTTGAAGCCTTTGCGGCGCAGGATGATGCGGTTCTTTTTGCCACGCAGCACATCAAGGGCGTCGTCGGCATAGTCGGGAGCGATGCAAACCTCGAAGAAGATTTTGTGCATCTCGTCGGCCACCTCTTTGGTTACTTTCTGGTTGCAGATGAGCACACCGCCGAAAGCACTGACGGGGTCGCCGGCCAGAGCGTCTTTCCAGGCCTCGAGGAGGGTGGGACGCACGGCCATGCCGCAGGCGTTGTTGTGTTTGAGGATGGCGAAGGCGGTCTGACCCTCGAAATCGTCGATGAGGGCGCAGGCGGCGTCGATATCGCCGAGGTTGTTATAACTGATTTCCTTCCCGTTAAGTTTGTCGAAGCATCCTTCCAAGTCGCCGTAGAAGACACCCTTCTGGTGGGGATTCTCGCCGTAGCGAAGCACCTCGCCGTGTTTGCAGCTCTGCTTGAAGACCGGCAGGCTCTCGCTCTCGTTGAAGTGATTGAAGATGGCGGTATCGTAGTGGCTGCTGACGTTGAAAGCGTAGGCGGCAAAACGGTGGCGCTGCTCGAGGGTGGTGCAGCCGTCCTGCTCCTGGTAGAGCTTGAGGAATTCCTGGTAGTAGTCGACGGCGGGGACGATGACCACGTCGTTAAAGTTCTTGGCGGCGGCGCGGATGAGGCTGATGCCGCCGATGTCGATTTTCTCAATGATGTCCTGCTCCGAGGCGCCGCTGGCGACGGTCTGCTCGAAGGGGTAGAGGTCGACGATAACAAGGTCAATCTCGGGAATCTCATATTCGTTAAGTTGTTCGCCGTCGCTGAACATGTCGCGGCGCGAGAGGATACCGCCGAACACCTTGGGGTGGAGGGTCTTTACACGGCCTCCGAGGATGGAGGGGTAGCCGGTGAGGCTCTCCACGGCCACGGGTTGGATGCCGAGGCCTTCGATGAATTTCTGTGTGCCGCCGGTGGAGTAGATAGTGACGCCGTGGGCGTCGAGGGCGCGAACGATGTCCTCAAGGCCGTCTTTGTAGAAGACCGAGATGAGGGCTGATTTTATGCGTTTAGGTTCCATTTATTATTATTTATAAATACAATTGCACTACACAACATACTGACAATATATCACTTGCGCGATATATCGCTCAGTATGTCACAGATGCAAAGTTACGCAGAAAAATTCAAACCGCAAAAAAAACTTTGCCACCGCAGAGAAAAAATCTTGCAGTGGCAAAGAGCCGCAAAGGTCATGGCCAGAATAAGTCTTGTTGTTTTTATCTTTTTATATTATACATTAATATTAAGTTTCCAATATTTAGTCTCCAAATTCAATTCCTACGCCTTTCGCTGTGTGTACCAGACGGCTGTCGGGAGCCACGAGGTTCTGCTCGCGCACTGCCTCTTCCAGCGGGATGCCCACGATGTCGGGATGGTGGTAGGCTACCATCTGTCCGAAGCGGCCTTCCATGACGAATTCCATGGCGCGGACGCCGAACTCGGTGGCTAGCACACGGTCGAAGGCGATGGGGGTGCCGCCGCGTTGCAGGTGACCGAGAATGGTGTAGCGGATGTCGTGCTCCACGCCTGCGGCTTTCAGATCGGCCGCCAGTTGCTCACCCACGCCGCCCAGCTTGATGTGCTGGTAGCCCACCTCGCTGGAGACGCTGCCGGTGACGCTGCCGCCCTTAGGCATGGCGCCTTCGGCGACGACGATGATGCAGTAGCCGCGACGTTTGTTGTAGCGCTGCTCTATCTTGGCTTTGATTTTATTGATGTCATACGGTATTTCGGGAATGAGGCAGACATCGGCGCCGCCGGCGATGGCGGAGTGGAGGGCAATCCAGCCGGCATCGCGCCCCATCACCTCGAGGATGAACACTCGGTTGTGCGAGGCTGCGGTGGTGACGAGTTTGTCGATGGCGTCGGTGCATATCTGCACGGCCGTCTGGAAGCCGAAGGTGTAGTCGGTGAGCGACAGGTCGTTGTCGATGGTCTTGGGCACACCCACGATGTTGAGGCCTTTCTTGGCGAGGCCGAGGCTGATGCGCTGGCTGCCGTCGCCGCCGATGTTGATGACGGCGTCCACGCCCATATACTGCAGCTTGCGCAGCATCTCGTCGCTGCGGTCCACAGTACTCCAGGTGCCGTCGGCGTTCTTCACCGGCCAGGCGAAGGGGCCTCCCTTGTTGGTGGTGCCCAGTATGGTGCCACCCTGAATCTGAAGTCCCTCGACGGTCTTCTCGTCGAGCATCTGTATCTCGGTAGGCTCGCGTAGCACGCCGTTGAACGATTCGATGCACCCGACGACCTCCCAGTCCGAAGCCTGCGAGGCACGCTTGACGATGCCGCGAATCACCGCGTTCAACCCGGGGCAGTCGCCGCCGCCGGTCAATACCATTACTCTTTTCAGTGCCATAGTTATAGTATTATTTTGTATTCAAATCTGGCTGCAAAGATACAACTTTTTTTCGATAAAATAATTTTTTTTTTGCCAGTTTAAAAAATGTTCGTATTTTTGCAGCCGATTTGAATGTCCGATGAAACGATTGTGATGCTCTTTCTTTCATGGAATTCAGTCAGTTATGAAATTGAAAACAATTAAGTCATGGCAAAGAAAAATAAAGACGCACGGGTCCAGGTGATCCTTGAATGCACAGAACAGAAGAACAGCGGTGTCCCCGGCATGAGCCGTTACATCACCACCAAGAACAAGAAGAATACTCCTGAGCGTTTGGAGCTCAAAAAGTACAACCCCTTCTTGAAGAAAGTTACCGTTCACAAAGAAATCAAGTAAAATAGGAGAATAGACTATGGCAAAGAAAGTTGTTGCAACCCTTAAGACCTCTACCGGTAAAAGTTTCGCCAAGGTGATTCGCATGGTCCGTTCCGAGAAGACCGGCGCCTATATGTTCAAAGAGGAAATCGTCGCCTCCGACAACGTGCAGGAATACCTGAAGAAGAAATAATCTTTTTGACCAACAGAAAAGGATAATAATTTTTTTCATACGCTTTTGTTTTGGCCTCTGAACCATGCGTGGTTCGGAGGTTTTTTTTCTCCTTTGTTAACAATCATTTGTTGATACTTCGTTGACGAAAAATTTTGTCATGTCGGAGAAAGTTTGTATTTTTGCAGTCGGATTTAAAATGAATTATTAACCCAATAAAACCTAAAAAAATGAAAAAAGTATTCTCGTTTATGGCTGTGGCAGCCGTGATGCTGTTTGCTGGCAAAGCCTATGCACAGATGACTGTCCATCTGGGTTACGCCCCTGTGACCTACACTACGACCTACAACAACAATGATTCGAAGATGGAGATGAATGGCTTCTATGTGGGCGCCAACTACAATGTCAATCTCACTGGCGACCTCAACGTCGGTATCGGTGCCGATTTCCGCTTCAACACCAAGACCAACGAGGCTGGTGCTAACGTTTTTGGTATTGTCGCTACCTCCAAGACCACCAGCACCCAGATGCTGATTGACATCCCCGTGCTCTTCAACTACGGACTCTCCCTTAACAGCGACTTTCGTATCAGCGCTTTCGCCGGCCCCACCTTCTCGCTGGCCCTCAGCGGCAAGACCACTTCCGATGCCGCCATCGCCGGCTGGGGTGGCACCACCGAGGATGACTGGTATGGCGACAACAGCAACAGGAAGAAATTCGACATCGGTCTCACCTTCGGCCTCAACCTCGGCTATCGTCAGTACCGCCTCTTCGGTGGCTACAACATGGGTCTCCTCAACCTTACTGACACCGACAACGTCACCATGAAGGCCAGTGGCTGGTTCATCGGCCTGGGCCTTGCCATCTAAACCATCTGTATTTGAACACCCTGCGCGGGGCGGCCATCCGGTCGCCCCGCACCTTTTTTTTTGGAGGTGAAAAAAATGGTGTGCAATTCAGATATTTTTCGTATCTTTGTTGCTTGTTCCGTTGCTCTCTCTCGGGGGCAACCGATTGATTCTGAATATATAATATATAATATAAAATGATATATAACGAGTATAAGCAGCTTAATTTGACCCAGATCGGGCAGGATGTGCGCCGCTACTGGGAGGAGAACGAGACTTTTGAGAAGGGCCAGAAGCTGGCCGAGGGACATCCCGCATATGTGTTCTATGATGGCCCGCCGTCGGCCAACGGCAAGCCCGGCATCCACCATGTGATGGCTCGCACCATCAAGGATGTCTTCTGCCGCTACAAGGCGCAGAAGGGTTTCTTCGTCGACCGCAAAGCTGGCTGGGACACCCATGGTCTGCCCGTGGAGCTCGGTGTGGAGAAGAATCTCGGTATCACTAAGGAGGATATTGGCAAGAAGATTTCGGTTGACGACTATAACAAGGCTTGTCGCGAGGAGGTGATGAAGTACAAGGAGCTGTGGGACGAGCTGACGCGTGTGATGGGCTATTGGGTCGACCTGAAGAACCCCTATATCACCTTCAATAACGAGTATATCGAAAGCCTGTGGTTCCTACTGAAGAAGCTCTATGACAAGGGATTGCTCTACAAGGGATACACCATCCAGCCCTACTCGCCCGCCGCTGGCACCGGTCTCTCGAGCCACGAGCTGAATATGCCCGGCTGCTACCGCGACGTGAAGGATACCACCTGTGTGGCCATGTTCAAGATTTGCGACCAGGCCGACACCTACGCTATCGCCTGGACCACTACTCCGTGGACACTGCCCAGCAATACCGCCCTCTGCGTGGGTCCCAATATCGACTATGTGACCCTCGAGACCACCCACCCCTATAAAGAGACCCCCTGCCGTATTATCATGGCCAAGGCTCTCGTTGGCTCGATGTTCCCCGAGGGCAAGAGTCCCGAATACAAGATTGTCAGCGAGTGCAAGGGTACCGCGCTGGAAGGCATGCATTATGAACAGTTGATTCCTTGGGTGAAGCCCACGGAAGTCTCTGACAAGGGCAGCTTCCGCATCATCTTGGGCGACTATGTCACCACCGAGGACGGTACCGGCATTGTGCATATCGCTCCTACCTTCGGTGCCGACGACGCCCGTGTGGCCAAGAAGGCCGGCATCGGTGACCTGCTGCTCTTCGACCGCGACGGCAAGCAACTGCCCATGGTCGACAAGCAGGGCCGCTTCGCCCCCGTCGAGGATCTCGACCCCGAATGGGAGAAGAACAACGTGAATGTTGAAGAGTACTCCAAATATGCCGGCAAGTTCGTCAAGAACGCCTACGACCCCACCAAGGGCGAGAAGGACATGAGCCTCGATGTGGAACTGGTCATCATGCTCAAGGAGCAGGGCAAGCTCTTCAAGAGCGAGAAGCACACGCACAGCTATCCCCACTGCTGGCGTACCGACAAACCCGTGCTCTACTATCCCCTCGACAGCTGGTTCATCCGCACTACCGCCCTCAAGGAGCGCATGATAGAACTCAACAAGACCATCAACTGGAAGCCCGAGGCCACCGGCAGCGGCCGCTTCGGCAACTGGCTGGAGAATATCGTCGACTGGAACCTCAGCCGCAGTCGCTACTGGGGTACCCCGCTGCCCATCTGGCGCACCGAGGACGGCAAGGAGGAGAAGTGCATTGGCAGCGTGAAGGAACTGAGCGCCGAGATTGAGAAGGCCGTCAAGGCTGGCCTTATGGACTCGAATCCCTACGCCGGCGACTACAAGGACTTCGATTTGCACAGACCCTATATCGACAACGTCATCCTCGTCAGCGACAGTGGCAAGCCCATGCGCCGTGAGCCGGACCTCATCGACGTGTGGTTCGATAGTGGTGCTATGCCTTACGCCCAGATTCACTACATGGGTGGCGAACTGAAGCCCACCGAGTTCCCGGCCGACTTCATCGCCGAGGGCGTCGACCAGACCCGCGGATGGTTCTACACGCTCCACGCCATCGGCACCATGTGCTTCGACAGCGTGGCGTTTAAAAACGTTATTTCTAACGGTCTCGTGCTCGACAAGAATGGCAACAAGATGTCGAAGCGCCTCGGCAACGCCGTCGACCCCTTCGAGACCCTCGGCAAGTACGGTCCCGACGCCACTCGTTGGTATATGATTACCAACAGCCAGCCGTGGGACAACCTGAAGTTCGACGTCGAGGGCGTCGACGAGGTGCGCCGCAAACTCTTCGGCACGCTCTATAACACTTACAGCTTCTTCGCCCTCTATGCCAACCTCGACGGCTTCGACTATTCGCAGAAAGACCTGCCCATCAATGAACGCCCCGAGATTGACCGTTGGATACTCTCCGAGCTCAACACGCTGGTGAAGACTGTCGGCGACGCCATGGAGGACTATGAACCCACCCGCGCCGGCCGCGCCATCGGCACCTTCGTGGATGCCTACCTCAGCAACTGGTATGTGCGTCTCTGCCGCCGTCGTTTCTGGAAAGGCGAGATGACTGCCGACAAAGTGTCTGCCTATCAGACACTCTATACCTGCCTCGAGACCCTTAGCCGCCTCATGGCTCCCATCGCCCCCTTCTTCAGCGAGAGGATGTTCCTCGACCTCAACGTCGTCACCAAGCGTTATGACGTGGAGAGCGTGCATCACCTCGGCTTCCCCGAATATCATGCCGAGATGGTCGACAAAGCCCTCGAGGAGCGCATGCAGCTGGCTCAGAAGGTCTGCTCTATGGTTCTCGGCCTGCGCAAGAAGAGCAACCTCCGTGTGCGTCAGCCGTTGCAGAAGATTGTCATCCCGGTGCGCGACGAGAACATGAAGGCCCAGATTGAGAAGGTGCAGCACCTCATCTGCTCCGAGCTCAATGTGAAACAAGTGGAGTTCCTTGCTGCCGACAACGACCTGCTGGTAAAGAAGATTAAGCCCAACTTCAAGACCCTCGGCCCGCGCTACGGCAAGGTGATGAAAGCCCTCGGCGCCGCCATCATGGCCTTTAGCCAGCAGCAGATCAACGCCCTCGAGGCCGAAGGCCGTTGTGTGGTCAACGTCGAAGGTCAGGACTGTGAAGTGCTGCTGAGCGACGTGGAAATTGCTACGCAGGACATCCCCGGCTGGGTGGTGGCCAACGACGGCAGCCTCACCGTGGCCCTCGACATCCAGCTCACTCCCGAGCTCATCAACGAAGGCATCGCCCGCGAATTGGTCAACCGCATTCAGAATATCCGTAAGGAGCAGTTCGATGTCACCGACCGAATCGTCGTCGAACTTCAGAGTGGCGAGTGGGACAGCGCCATCAACGCCCACCGCGACTACATCTGCACCGAGACCCTCTGCACCTCACTGACCCTCGCCCCCGAAGTGAAGGAGGGCACCCCCATCGAACTCCTCGACGGCCAGAACACGCAGATTAAGATAGCCAAAGCCTAATGGAAAACCTGATAGATAAAATCAAACAACTGGCTCACGCGCAGCGGGAGGAGGTGATAGAGTGGCGGCGCTGGATGCATCGGCACCCCGACCTCTCGCAAGAGGAGTACGGCACCATGGAGTTCGTGGCCGAACGGTTGCGCGAGATGGGGCTGACCCCCAAGACAGGCATCGGGAAGACCGGTGTGATGGCCATGCTTCGCGGCAAAGACCCCGACAGTTACTGTGTGGCTTTGCGCTCCGACTATGATGCCCTGCCCATCACCGAGTGCACGGGTCTGCCTTTCGCCAGCGAGAAGCCTGGCGTGATGCATGCCTGCGGGCACGATATGCACACCTGTTCGCTCCTCGGCGCCATCAAGATTCTCATCCAGCTGCGCGACCACATCAGCGGCTCGCTCATGTTCATCTTCGAGCCCAGCGAGGAGAAATACCCCGGCGGTGCCCGCATGATGATGGAGGACGGCCTTTTCGACGAGGTGATGCCTAATGAGATATACTCTTTCCACTGCCTGCCGGAGATGGATTTTGGCAAAGTGGGCATGCGCAAGGGCAAGTATATGGCCTCGACCGATGAGCTCTATTGGACTGTCAAGGGTCTCGGTGGCCACGGTGCCACGCCGCACCTTAGCGTCGACCCCATCGTGGTGGCCAGCCATATTGTCATCGCCTTGCAGCAGGTGGTCTCGCGCAATGCTGCCCCGATGATGCCCACGGTGCTCACCATCGGCAAGATACAGGAGGTGGGCGGCCGCACCAACATCATCCCCGACACGGTGAAGATGGAGGGCATCATCCGCACCTTCGACGAGAAGTGGCGCCTCGAGGCCCACGAGAAGATTCGCAAGATCAGTACCGGCGTGGCCGAGGCCATGGGTGCCGAATGCGACCTCTTCATTGATTATGGTTATCCTTACGTCTTCAACGATGAAGCCTGCACGCAGCAGGTACACGACAACGCCTGCGCCTTCCTCGGCGAGGAGAACGTCGAGTGGCTCGACCTCCGCATGACCGCCGAGGACTTCGCCTTCTTCGCACAGAAGATTCCAGCTTGCTATTTCCGCATCGGCATCCACGAGCCCGGTACCCCCTTCAGCAACCTCCACCGTCCCAACCTCATGGTCGACGAGCGCAGCCTGGAACTGGCCAACGGCCTCATCGCCTACAACGCCCTCATGGCATTGAAAAACAGGATAAAACAATAAATGGACAACGATATTCGCGAACTCGAAAACAAGCCCATGGGCAAGCTCCTCTGGCAGTATGCGCTGCCGGCGGTGGCGAGTCAGGTGGTGACGTCGATATATAATATCGTCGACCGTATCTTCCTCGGCAACAGCCCTGACGACGGCAAGATGCTGCTTGCGGCCCTCACTATTACATTCCCCTTGATGAATATCATCCATGCCTTTGGCGCTCTGGTGGGTGCCGGTTCGAGTGCTCGCATGAGTATCGTGCTGGGGCGCAAGGATGTGCGATGGGCTGAGAAGATTCTGGGCAACAGTGTTTTGTTGACTTTTCTGTTCGGCTTTATCTTTGTGTTGGGTGGTTATCTGTGGATGCATCCGGTTATGCAGCTCTTTGCCGACGGTGCCACGCAGCAGGTGCTCGATACTGCCTGTGAGTACATGTACATCGTCCTCCCAGGTATGTTCCTGGTGACATTGACGTTGAATCTTGTAGGCCTTATCCGCTCCTCGGGCTATCCCATGAAGAGCATGTGGATTATGGTTTTTGGCGCGGGTCTGAACATTGTGCTCGACTTCGTCTTCATCAGTGAGTTGGGCTGGGGCATGAAGGGCGCTGCCTGGGCCACCACCATTTCTATGGCCGCCTCAGCCACTGTGGCGATAATCCACTTCGTGCAGCCGCACTCCTTCATCCGCTTCAAACGCCATATCTGGGCGCCTAAGTTCTACATCTTCCGTAATATTCTGGCCATCGGCATCAGCCCTTTTTCGATGAATGTGGCGGCCTTCGCTGTGGTGGCGGTGCTCAACCGACAGTTGATACACTACGGTGGCGATGATGCAATGACCGTCTATGGTGCCGCCAACTCATATATGGGACTGATATTTATGGTGTTGTTGGGATTGTGTCAGGCCATGCAGCCCATCGCAGGCTACAACTATGGCGCCCGGCGCAACGACCGCTTGCGGGAAGTGTATATTTTGACAATGAAGATTTGCGTCATTATTGGTATCATAGGTGCCGCCTCTGCGATATTGTTCCCGCGAACTATTATAGGCTGTTTCAACTCCGAACCCGAGATTCTCGATATGGGAGGCCCCGCCCTGCGCTACCTGTTGGTTTTCTGTCCCTTGATAGCTTTCACGGTCACCAACTCGCAGCTCTTCCAGAGCATTGACCAGCCGTGGATAGCCATCGTCACCAGCCTCTCACGCCAGGTTATTTTCCTCATTCCGCTGTCACTCATCCTGCCAGGACTCTGCTTTGATGCTATCCACGACGGTGTTACCGGAGTGTGGCAGGCTTGTGCCATCTGCGATGTGCTGGGTGCTCTATTGTCACTGGTGTTGCTGCTCACTCACCGACAAGTCTTCCGCATGGACTACGTCCCGAAGGAGCGTCGTCCGCGCAAGGAGCTTGGACCCAAAGAAAATGAAAAGTGAAGGTCTTTGAGAACATATCATTGAAGGAATACAACACTTTCGGCATCGACGTGAAAGCACGGCGGCTGGTGGTGATTGAGCCCGACGACGAGGTCCCGCCACAGGATGGCGAGGTGCAGGTGATTGGTGCCGGCAGCAACATGGTCTTTACCAAGGACTACGATGGCACCGTCATCACGTTGTCTAATACCTTTCACCTCTCACCTCTCACCTCTCACCTTGTCACAGCTTGGGGAGGCATGGTGATGGACGACCTCATCCGTTGGACCCTCGACAATGGCCTCTATGGCCTAGAGAACCTCTCCGCCATCCCCGGCACCGTGGGGGCTTCGGCGGTGCAGAATGTGGGAGCCTACGGCGCCGAGGCCAAGGATTTTATCGAATCTGTCGAAGTCTACGACCTGCAGGAACGCCGCCATTGCACCTTCAGCAATGCCGACTGCCACTTCGCCTACCGTGACTCCTTCTTCAAACACCATCCCAATCGCTACCTTATTCTTCGTGTCACCTACCGCCTGAGCCGCGAGTTTGTCCCCAACCTCAGCTACAAAGCCCTTGAAGGCCAGCCTCACGCCAGTGCCCAGCAGCTCCGCGAGGCCATCACGGAACTCCGCTGGAGCAAGCTTCCGCGTCCCGAGGAGCACGGCTCTGCAGGCAGCTTTTTCAAAAACCCCGTGGTCGACGATGCCGTGGTCGTCAGGCTGAAAGTGGATTATCCGGACATGCCGGTATATCCGGTGAACAAGCTCTCCGCGGGCTGGCTAATTGACAAGGCCGGATGGAAAGGCCGCACACAGGGTAGGGCAGGGGTCTGGCCTAAGAACGCCTTGGTGCTTTACAACGCCGGCGATTGCACGGGTGACGAAGTCCGTGCCCTTGCTGCCGCTATTCAGCAAGATGTGAAACAAAAATTCGGCGTCGCCCTCGACCCCGAAGCAATAATCATATAAAGCTCAATCAAAACGAATGAAAAATTTTGATTGTTTTTTTAGTTTTGTTTGAAATAAATAGAATGATATGGAAAAAGTAGAGAAATTCTGGCAGTGGTTCCAGGACCATAACGAGGAACTCGTCGCAATGGGCGACCTGGAAGACAAGCAGCGCGAACAGCTCGAAAATGCCCTCCAGTACCAACTCACCAAATACTGCAACGGCCTCAGCTTCGAGATAGGTGACGCCACCGCCAACGGCCGCACACTCACTTTCACCGCCGAGGGCGACACCGACCTCTTCCGCTATGTCGTCGAGCTCGTAGACAACGCCCCCGACCTCGACTGGTGGGAATTCGTCGCCTTCAAGCAACCCATGGACACCGAGCTCAAGGTGCGCTTCGACAAACTCCTCTTCGACACCCGCAAGATGTACTTCCAACAGCTCGAGTGCGAAGAAGAACCCGAGATGCTCGGCCTCCGCATCGCCGTGGATGACGGCCAGCGGCAGGACGAGGACTTCCAGGTAGGAGTCTATGTGACCCTCGAGTCGCTGATGGGCGAGTTCGACTGCGCCACCCTCATCGGCTACATGGAGACCGTCCCCGTCCCTGACGAGCCCTTCAAGGCAGGTTTCCAACCCCTCGACGACCTGCCCAAATTCGTCGAATGGTTCAAAGCTAAACGTGACGCGTAAAAGGTGAGATTATAGGTATCGCTATCTCGTTTTTATATAACTACAACACTAAAAAATCAACACTCTGCAAAACTTTTTTTTGTCAGTATCAAAAAAAAGTGTATATTTGCACCTTGAAAACATTTTTTTAATTAAATATCCAACCCCATGAAACACCTCAGAAATACCATCTTCTTCTTGGCTTTCGTCGCCGTGTTCTGTCCTCTTACGGCTTCCGCCCAGAACAGCCGCGCCTATATCCGCGATGCCATCACTGAACTTGGCGAATGCCGCAATGTCGCCATCACTCGTACCGGCGGCGACCTGATGATTTACGGCACCAACGGTTTCTACCAAATGGGTTGCCCCGCCTCCCTCGTCTCCAAACTCCAGGAGCTCTATGCCGACGGTCACTACATCGATGATGTGCAAATCACCGAGAATGGTGCCTGGGTCGTCCTCTATGACGACAATGGCGTCGCTTGGAGCAACATCCCCAGAAGTCTGGAAAAGAAAATCCGTGCTTATAATGACGAGGGTGAGCGCATCGACGCCATCACCTTCAACGACGATGGCGACTGGGTAGTGGTCGGCCACACCAAGTACTCCGCCTCCAGCACCGACTTCGTCGAATGGCTTCAGGAAGGAGAAGAGTCCTATGGTGAGCTCTGGACCGTTTGCCTCACCGACGATGCCATGGTCGCCGTCTATGCCCGTGGCTACCAGTTCGTCGGCGAAGTGCCTCAGAGCCTCAAAGACGCCCTCGCCCAAACGCAAATCGACGTCTACCGCCTCAAAATTGCTGGCTCCTCATGGTTCTTCGCCAACAAAGCCGGCCAGTACCAGTACACCATGTAACTCCCACGGCGCACTCCGCCGTCTGGTTAAACCACTCTCTCCGAAGCCGTCCTCCACGTGAGGAACGGCTTCGGCCGTTACTGCCGAAAAAAAGATTTTGCCATGTGAATAAAATTGTGTATTTTTGCATTTTGTGTTGAATGGGAAATGTGTGCGTGGGATAATGTTTATTTGTTGATAATAAAGTATATATGACAAAGATAGATGTTCTGTTAGGTCTCCAATGGGGCGACGAAGGCAAGGGTAAGATTGTCGACGTGCTCACCCCGAACTACGACGTGGTGGCCCGTTTCCAGGGTGGCCCCAATGCCGGTCACACCCTCGAGTTCAACGGCATGAAGCATGTGCTGCATATTATTCCCAGCGGCATCTTCCACAGCGACAAAATCAACCTCATCGGCAACGGCGTCCTCATCGAACCCCGCATCTTCCGCCAGGAAATCGAGGGCATCGCTGAGAAAGGCGTCGACGCCACAAAGAACCTCTTTGTCAGCAAGAAGGCTCACCTCATCCTGCCCTCCCACCGCATGATGGACGCCGCCAACGAGCAGGCCAAGGGCAACAGCAAAATCGGCTCCACCCTCAAGGGCATTGGACCCGCCTATACCGACAAAATCGCCCGCACGGGCATCCGTGTCGGCGACATCCTCGCCCCCGACTTCATCGAGCGCTATGGCCAGCTCAAACGCCAGCACCTGATGATGGCCCACGCCATGGACTTCGATGTCGACGCCTTCCGTATCGACAATATGACGCTCAGCGAATACGAGAAAGTCTGGATGGAGAGTCTCGCCACCCTCAAGCGTTTCCGCTTCGTCAACAGCGAATACTTCATCAACCAGTGCCTCCGCGACAACAAGAAAGTCCTCGCCGAAGGTGCCCAGGCCATGATGCTCGACATCGACTTCGGAACCTACCCCTTCGTCACTTCTTCCAATACTATCACAGCAGGTGTCTGCACCGGCCTCGGCGTCGCACCCTCTTCCATCGGCAAAGTCATGGGCATCACCAAAGCCTACTGCACCCGTGTCGGCGCCGGCCCTTTCCCCACACAGCTCGACGACGAGATTGGTCATAAACTCTGCGAGCTGGGTCACGAATATGGTGCCACCACCGGCCGTCCCCGTCGCTGCGGATGGATCGACCTCCCCGCACTCCGCTACGCCTGCATGATCAATGGCGTCACCGAGCTCTACGTCACCAAGCCCGACGTCATGAACGACTTCGAGACTGTCAACATGTGCACCGGCTACCAGATTGAAGGTCAGTGCACCGACGAGATACCCTTCGAATACAACACCGTCCACATCGACCCCGTCCTTACGCCCTTCCCCGGCTGGAAACAAAGCCTGCAGGGTATCGACAGCTACGACCGCCTTCCCGAACATCTCCGCACCTTCCTTGCCGCCATCGAGCAGCAGACCGGCGTCCCCATCGCCGCCGTCAGCATCAGCCCCGACCGCAAGGATGTCCTCTTCAAGACCGTATAATTAACAACAATATAGCCCTATGAAAGTCCTCTCGATTATTCTTTCCGCAGTGGCCACAATCTGCCTTATCGTCTCCATAGCGTTGAGCGATGAATGCAGGTCTGATGAATACGAGCTCTACACTGGCTTCATGATTTTCTTCTCGCTGCTTTTCATGGCAGTGGGAGCATTGTCGACAATACACGCATTTAAAAAGAATTAAGCCATGGAGACCAAATATTTCTACGCAGAAAACGGGTTGCAGTTCGGCCCCTTCACCAAAGAAGAACTCAGAACACGACATATCTCGCCCAACACCCTTGTGTGGCACGCTGGAATGCCCGACTGGGTCCCCGCCCGAAAGATAGATGAATTGGGCGACCTCTTCGCCGTCCCCACCCCGCCACCCATCCCGCAGTATAACCCCATTGATTCTCCCGATATTGATTCCTACAAACCCGAACAGAGCGGCAACGGCATCGCTAAAACCCTCAAAATATTATGCATCGTCGGTATTGTCTTCGCCGGCCTTATGCACATTCTCGGCTGGGTGATGTTGCTCGACAGAGACAGAAGTTGGGGTTACTACGGTCTCATTCGCGGCATCGACTCGGAATGGGGACTGCTCTATATGATGGTCTCCATCTTCTTCCTCGTCTTCTGTATCCTCCGTTTGATTGGTATCAACAGACAATTGAAAAATAACTGAACGGGCAATAAAAACATCTTTCGGACGTTAAAATGCAATAAAACACCCTGCAAGGGTACTTAATAGAAAACTCATTGATATGAAAAAGATATTCATAGTTTTGCTCATGGCCCTGCCTATTGTGGCCGGTGCACAGACCAAAATCAAAGAAACTGCCGTGCCGCGCTCGGTGCTCCTCACCCTCGAGAAGACCTACGACTCCTACAAGGTGAAGACCTGGTACCAGGCCCCTGGTCAGTTCATCGCCGAAATCATCATCGACGGCCAGGAAGGTCGCAGCTACTTCACCGCCGGCGGCGACTGGCAGTACTCATCCTTCCCCGTCAAGTTCGAGGAATGCCCCACCATGCTCACCTCCTACTTCAACAACAACTACCCGGGCTACCGTGTCAAGAGTATCGATTATGTCGAGGAGATGAGCGGCGACAACTACTACCGCATGATTATCACCAAGCAGGGCATCTCCGACACTGACTTTGAGCTGATTTTCGACACCCGCGGAAAGCTCATGAAGAGCAACGCCCCCGACCCCGCCGCCGTCAAGCGCGACTACTACACCCATAACAACCCCGACGCCACCGATGACGAAGTGACCCAGGCCACCAAGACCCAGTCCAGCCGCCATCGCGGTCGCCCCGCCCCCAAGACCGACGAGCCCCAGGTCGAGCAGTTCCAGCCCCCTCAGGCCGCTGTCGACTACTTTGAGAAGAACCTCCAGAAACGCCTCAAATCCGGCCCCGAATGGATTAACCGCAACGGCCAGTATGCTGTGGCCTACTACACCGACAAGCAGAAAGTCGAGATGGACGCCGTCTTCGACATCAACACCGGCGCCCCCATCATGACCGGCAAGGTCCTCATCAAAGACCGCTACAACAACACCATCAAGAAATACCTCGCCGAGAAATTCAACGGCGAGAAATACACCATCGAGAAGATGGTCGTCTACGAGTACAACTCCAAGTACCGTGGACCCGACGGCAAGAAGCCCAAACCCTACACCTACGTCGTCGTCAGCCAGAAAATCGACGGCAAGAAGAAATTCATCCGCATGGAGTTCGACAGCAAGGGCAACTTCCTCAACCTCCTCGCCCAGCCCCTCGACGAGAAAGACGTGCAGTAGCAGTTAATAGATTATAGTTAATAGATAATAGTTAAAAGTTAGCAAATAACTGGATGATAATCAATAAAAGAGACGGTCGTTTGGATCGTCTCTTGCTTTTTCTGTATAACTGGCTTATACTTAATGTTTTCTACCACTGTTCTTCCATTGTTCTTTCATTGTTCTTTCATTTTAATGGGAAAACAATGGTAGAAGAATATGGAAATGAGGGTTTTATTCACCCTTCAGGGCTTTCTCCACCTCGTGGACGAGTCTTTCGCCTCGGAAATTGCCGAGGACGGTGCCGTCGCGGTCGATGAGGAAGAGCTGCGGGAGGGAGGAGAATCCGTAGAGTTTGGCAATGCCGTTATAGGCGGTGTCCAGCATGTGTGGGTACGGCAGGTTCATGGCATAGAGCCCCGCCAGATGGTTCTCGGGATAGTCGAAGGCTCCAACGCCCACAATGACCAGCCCCTGGTCGGCGTATTTCTTGTACAGCGGTTTCAGGTATTCCGTGATTTCCTGTCGGCAAGGGTAGCACCAGGAGGCCCAGAAATCCACCACCGCCACATGGCCTTTGATGAGCTTCGACAGGCGTGTGCTTTTCCCTGTGGCGTAATCCAAAGCCTCGAAATCCACGAAGTGCTGACCTTTACCCATAGACCGTTGGGCCAGACTTAGCTGATGATTCTCGCTCAGGGGGCGGTAGTTGCGCACCGAAGGCGGTGCGGCGTTGTAGAGCGAGTCGAGCCGGTTGCGTTGTTCCATGAGGGTGTCGGAATAGTAACGGCCGAACTCGAGGAGACGGCCATAGCATTCCCCCAGGATGTGGGCTCCGGCAAGGTTGTCGCTGTTGTCGGCATAGATTTGCAGGCTTGTCTCGTAGAAGAGGCGCGAGAGCTCGTCCCATACGGCACGGTAGGCAATGGAATCGTCGTTGTCCGCATATTCGTACAATTGCTGCTCCAGTCGTTTCTCGGGACCTACAAAGCGGTACAGCTGCTCGTTGGTGCGGTTGCCGCTGGCGGTGACATCGGTGAAGTCGATGGTCACCTCCATGCCGGGTTCCACCACCACGGGCAAGTGGATGTTGTACAGGTCGGTAATCCAGCCCATGAAGGCGGTGTCGGTATGGCCCCGGAAGGTGCATTGCCAGTCGTTTACTTCGACGGTATCGAGACCCTTCTGCAGCTGCCAGTTCATTAGCCACACCTGCGCCCCATCCTCCATCTCTATCGGCAGGTTCTCCATGGTGATGGTGTAATTGTTTTCCTGTGCCTTTACTGGATTTGCCAGCAACATTGCGCCCAAGGCGAGGACGGCAAGGGATTTGATGATGTGATGTTGCATTTTGGATGTGTTTTTGGTGGTTCAAAATTGCATCGTGAGGCCGCACTCTAGTTCGCAGAGGTGCATTGCGACGGATGTAACCTTGCGGGGAATCATTGTGGTGGGGGACACCGGGGTGACACTGTAGCGGCCGTTGTCGGCAGGCGAGTAGGACAGCGAGACGAAAGGCTTGAGCGTGAACGCGCCGTAAGGGATTTCGAACTGGAAGCCGACCACGCCGTAGACATCGACACTGCGGTCGTACTCAATGCCAATGTCGGCGCGGGTGTCCTGCAGGTCGCTGAAACCGATGGTGACAGGATTCTCAACAGAGAGGCCGAGGGTGGTCAGCCCCGCTCCGGCGAACAGCTCGAAGCTCGAACCGGCACGCGTCACCCAGCGGAAGTTGGCAGTGACTGGCACAGCGATGTCTCGATAGACAGAGTTGAGGCTGCCGACCAGGCCGTAGTTGCCGTCGGACACAAAGGAGAGCGTCTGGATGGTGTGGCGGTGCTTGTATTTCAACTTTGCCTCAATAGACCAGCTGTCGTTGAAGCGGTACTGATAGTCGAAATGGATGGTGAAAAGGGAACTCTGCACGGTGTGGAGGCTGACCTTGTAGCCGAAGTAGCCCGAGAGGTACTGGTTGAATGAACCCACGTTGTCAAGCAACGTCGTGCTCACGCCAAAGCCAAACTGGTGTTTCTTTAAGTCGAAGGTAGGACAGCGATAGTTGCCCTGTGCGCTAGCCGCGCCGATTGACAGAAAGACCATAGCATAGACGGCGAGGGATTTGATGATGTGGTGTTGCATGTTGGGTGTGTGTTTGATAAAGGGTATTATTGTTTGCGGTAATGGGTATTGTTGCACGCTGTAATGGGTATTATCGCCGACGGTAATGGGTATTGTCACAAAGCCGCCCGCGTGATGGAGATAGGCTATTCTTTGCTAAACCCCTTCCATCCGTACGTTGTTTCAATCTCGATGGAATCGGTGTTGACAAGTCTGATAGCTGCATTGTTGTACGAGTCATCACCGCCACCGTAAAAGTGTCCTGTATCACCAGCGAATGTATAGGTCGAATGGTAGGTATAATCTCCGTAAAGATGTGGACTACCGTCACCATAGGGACCGTCATTGCTTTCGTAAATGCGGATAGAATAGCTGACATTGCTGTCTGTCGCGAAATCAATTTTCACAAAATAAGATTCGCCCCAATGACAGATGTGCTCTTCTCCGTTGTCGTCAGTCCAGGGCCACTCTCCCTGACGGCCATAGGCTCCGTCCCATTTAGTGCCTTTCAGCACGTTTTGCTCCTGTGGAGTATTTGGAGTTTCTGTTTTTTCTTTCTCGCAGCCGACGGCAGTCGTCAGCAGCATTGCGCCCGTGGCGAGGACGGTGAAGATTTTGATGATGAGATGTTTCATTGTCTTTATTTTAAAGATTATTATTAAGCTCTGAAATTTAAGTATACTTTTTCTTCAAAAAAGGTATACATTTCTACACTAAAAAGGTATACATTTTTACATAAAAACCTATACATTTTTTACTATAAAACCTATACCTTTTTTTTCAATAAAATGTATACATTTTCTAATGTGCTGTAGTATCATCGTTTAGAGGTTCACCAGTTGACTTCTTCATAATTGTAGCAAAAGACGGCATGCATCTCGGCGGCGTTGTGGGTGTGGAAGACGGCGAATGTCTTGCTGTCGCAGGAGATGGCGAGGATTTCGGCGTCGGGGGAGTCGCCGCGAACGACCTGCGCGTAGTCGCGGCGGCTGACCTGACGGGAGAAGATTGCGTGGGGGTCGAGATTCTCTATGGTTTCGACAATGTCGGAGAGGGCGAAGTCGGCGCAGAGTGCCTGCCAGGCGCTGTCGGTGGTGGCTTCGAGGAGGGTGACGTCGAGGGTGAGGGTGTCATTGACGGGGAAGTTGTGGATGTAGCTGGCGGCGATGCCGTCGGCATGTTCGTAGTGGCGGTAGAGGTCGCTGACCTGGCGTTGCGGGGCGGTGTATCGCCACACGGCGACAGCGACGGCGAGGATTGCCGCAGCAACTAGGAGTGTTTTATGCCATTTTTTCATATCGTTGCCATTATTACGTTTATACGGGAACAGGCTTGGGCGGTGCAGCACTGGAGGTCGCCGCTGACGAAGGTGTCGGAGCGGTGGGGGACGAGGAATGAAGCTGCCACCAGGGTCGCCGCCGCAGCGAGGGCGGCTGCGCGTTGCCGCCTCCCGCGACGGACGGCCCAGCGGTGGAGGTCGGCATTGTGCTCGGCAGCGAGGGCGGCCACATGTTCGCGGCCGCGGCGGTAGCTCTCGGCGTCGGCTTCAAGGCGTTGCAGTAATTTTTCTTGGGTCATATCTTGTTGTTGTTTTTCATTTTTGCTATCATGCGGAGACGCATCCGCTGGAAGGAGTCGACACGCATGCCGAGATGTTCGGCGATTTCGAGGTCGGTGAGGTCGCGTAGCATCAACGTGAGGGCCAGCCGCTCGCGGTCGTTGAGGCAGGTGGCGAGTTCTTCGATAAATTCGGCATTGGGGTGGTCATCGGGTGCCACAAGGGTGTCGGCCAGGTGTGGGTCGAGGGTCTCGGTCTCGATGGCGGGACGGCGTTTGTGGTGGGAGAGGACGTCGCGGCAGTTCCAGACGACCCAGGCGGCCTCCTCGAGACGCGAGACGTTGGACCTGAGGGCACCGATACGCTGCCAGAGGGCCACATAGCAGTCCTGCACGAGGTCGTCGCACTGTGCCTCGTTGCCGTGTGCGCCACGCCAGCACAGCCGCCGTATGAGTCCGCGGTGGCGCCCAATCAGACGATCCAGCCTATCATAGCCGTTGTTCGGTTTGTCCTGTTCCATGCTCCTTGGCACCCGTGGTGTGTCGGGTGTTCCACCCATATAATAGCCAAAATTTTTGGATTAGCGGACAAAGGAGTAAATTTTTTTTTCTTACCTCTTGGTTTTTAGTTCTTACCTCTTAGTTCTTACCTCATAGTTCTTAGCTCTTACCTCTTAGTTCTTACCTCATAGTTCTTAGCTCTTACCTCTTAGCTCAGAAAGCACGTTGATGGCAGCAGTGATGGATTGGACGTCTTCGACCGAGAGGGTGAGGCGGTCGGGGGTCTCCTTGAGGCGGGAGGTACGGGGGTGCGCCTGGGCGAACTGGATAACCTTTTCCAGGTGAGAGGTGAAAGGTGAAAGGTGAGAGGTGAGGATTGACGAACTGAGATGGAGGAGCATGCGGTCTTGCTTGAGGACGATTTTCTCGATGCCGAACTCCTTGGCCATGCGGCGCAGGGTGATGGTGCGGATGAGCTCGAGGGCGCAGGGCGGCACGGGGCCGAAGCGGTCCTCCAGGTGGAGGCGGTAGGTGTCAAGCTCCTCTTCGGTGCTGAGTTCATTTAATTCCTTATATAATAGCAGACGCTCGGAGACGGAGGTGACGTAGTCGTCGGGCAGCAGCACCTCGAGGTCGGTCTCGATGGTGCACTCCTTCACATACTCCTTGTTCTCTTCGGCCTCGGCGGCGAATAGGTCGGCGAAGTCGCTCTCTTTCAGTTCCTCGATGGCTTCGTTGAGGATTTTGTGGTACATGTCGTAGCCTATCTCGGATATGAAGCCGCTTTGTTCAGCACCGAGGATGTTGCCGGCGCCGCGGATATCGAGGTCGCGCATGGCGATGTTGAAGCCGGAGCCGATGGAAGAGAACTCCTCGATGGCTTTGAGGCGTCGCTGGGCATCGGGTGTGAGGGTGAGGTAGGAGGGGATGAGGAGGTAGCAGAAGGCCTTGCGGTTGGAGCGACCCACGCGGCCGCGCATCTGGTGCAGGTCGCTGAGACCGAACTGCTGCGCATTGTTGATAATCATGGTGTTGGCGTTCGGGATGTCGAGTCCGTTCTCCACGATGGAGGTGGCCACAAGCACGTCGATGTCGCCTTCGAGGAAGCGCATCAGTGTCTCTTCGGCATCCTTGCCCTCCATGCGGCCGTGAGCCATCGCCACTCGGGCGTCGGGCACGAGGCGCTGCACGAGGCCCGCCATCTCGGGCAGGTTCTCCACGCGGTTGGAGATGAAGAAGGTCTGGCCGCCGCGGTCCATCTCATACATGATGGCGTCGCGGATAAGCTCCTCGTTGAAGTCGGAGAGCTCGGTCTCAATGGGCTGGCGGTTGGGTGGCGGAGTCTGGATGACGCTGAGGTCGCGGGCTCCCATGAGCGAGAACTGCAGGGTGCGTGGGATGGGCGTGGCGGTGAGGGTGAGGCAGTCGACACCCACCTTCAGCTGCTTGAGCTTCTCTTTGGCGCTGACGCCGAACTTCTGTTCCTCGTCGATGATGAGGAGTCCGAGATCCTTGAATTTGAGGTTCTTATTGGTGATGGCGTGGGTGCCGATGAGGATGTCTATCTTGCCAGCCTCCACGTCCTTGTATATCTGGTTTTTCTCCTTGGTGGTGCGGAATCGGTTGAGGTAGTCGACGCGTACGGGCATGCCCTTGAGACGTTCGCGGAAGGTATTGTAGTGCTGGAAGGCGAGGATGGTGTTGGGCACGAGGACGGCCACCTGCTTGTCGTCGCAGCAGGCCTTGAAGGCGGCGCGGATGGCCACCTCGGTCTTGCCGAAGCCCACGTCGCCACAGATGAGGCGGTCCATGGGGGCGCGTCCTTCCATGTCGTGCTTCACGGCCACGGTGGCTTTGAGCTGGTCAGGGGTGTCCTCATAGAGAAACGAGGCCTCGAGTTGTTCCTGCATCGAGCAGTCCTCGCTGAAGGCGAAGCCCTGCGAGGCTTTGCGCTTGGCGTAGAGGGCGATGAGGTCTTTGGCGATGTCCTTGACCTGCTTCTTGGTTTTGGCCTTGAGCACCTGCCAGGTGTTGGAGCCCAGCCGGTTGAGGGTGGGGGCTTCGCCCTCACGTCCCACATAGCGCGAGATTTTGTGCAGGCCGTGGATGGAGATGTAGAGCACGTCGCCGCCCTTGTAAATGAGGCGGATAAGCTCCTGACTCTTACCGTTGTTGGTCACTTTCTCGAGGCCCGAGAAGCGGCCTACGCCGTAGTCGATATGGGTGACGAAGTCGCCGGGCTTCAGCTCGAAGAGCTCCTTGAGGGTCAGTGCCTCGTGGGCGGAGCGGAGGTCCTTGACGGTGTATTTGTGGTAGCGGTCGAAGATTTCGTGGTCGGTGTAGCAGAGGACTTTCTCGTCGTGGTCAATGAAACCGTGAGAGATATTAATATTAAGGAGTGAAAGGGAGTGAAAAGGAGTGAAAGGGAGTGAAGAGACATTACCATCGGGCGCTGCCAGGATTTTCTCCAGACGTTTCTGCTGGCTTTCGCCCGAGACGGTGATAATCAGTTTATAGCCTTCGTCTTCGTGTTGGCGCAGGTTTTCCTGCAGCATGTCGAACTGTTTGTTGAAGGCGGGCTGCGGGTCGCTGTGGTGCTCGATGCGGTCGGCCTGGGAGAAGTAGTGACTGTTTCCGTATTCTACAATCTTGCAGTCGAGGAGTTTGTGGAGGAACTCGTTGGCGGAGCAGCTCATCTCCTCGGGCTTGGGGAGGTTGCCGACCACGGGGTGTTCCTTGTCGGCCATGCGGTCGTCGTAGGCTTTGCGGGTGTCGGCCAGCAGCTTTTCCATCTGCTCGGCAGCCATCATCAGGCTCTGCGTCCAGACGATATCGTCGGCACCGAAATACTCTATCAGCGACACTCTGGAACTATTGTCTTGCACTCCTTTGCACTCCTCAGCACCCCCTTGCACTCCGGTGAAATCTGGTACGATATCGATCCGGTCCATCTGCTTCACGCTGAGCTGGCTGACGGTGTCGTAGGTGCGGAGGGAGTCAACCTCGTCGTCGAAGAACTCGATGCGGAAGGGCAGGTCGGAGGCGTAGGAGTAGACGTCGACAATGCCGCCGCGCACAGCGTACTGGCCGGGCTCCACGACGAAGTCCTCGCGCTCGAAGCCCATCTCCTGCAGGCGCTCTACGGCCTCCCACATGTCGAGCTTCTGGCCGCGGGCGATGCGGAAAGTGTTGGCACGGAAGGTGTTGGAGGAGACAACCTTCTCGCTCAGCGCGTCGGCATAGGAGACCACGATGAGGGGTTCCGAACCGCTCAATGCTTTCACCACTTCGTTGCGCATCAGCAGGTTGGCATTCTCCGTCTGCTCCGGGTCGTAGTGGTACGCCTTGCGGTAGCTTGTGGGGAAGAGCATCACGGAAGGTGAAAGGTGGCTATCGCTGGCGGTTGTTGCGTCAGCAGACCTTTCGCCTTTCACCTTTAAACTTTCACCTTGAAGCAGCGCTTCTATGTCGTTCTGCAGATAGTAGGCTTCCTCCTTCGACGGCGCGATGACCAGCTGGCTTACCGTCGGCCGCCGCAACGCCAGCGCCGCGATGGCCAACGCTGGCAGCGACCCCGTGAGTCCATCCACATGCACCCGCGCCTTTGATGAAGAAAAGTGGTTGGAAATATTATTGATAAAAGGACTATCTTTATATAAATCAGTGAGTAGCATAGAAAGCGGACATTGTAACAATGTTGCAAATATACGAAAAATAAGTTGACCCAATATAATATTTCTCGCGTACACGCGTTATAGAAAAATAAATAGATAGGAGATAATAGATAATAGTTGAATTATATGAAGACATCGATTCTTTGGGCTGATGACGAGATTGAACTGTTGAAGCCTCATATTCTGTTTCTTGAGGAGAAGGGCTGCGAAGTGGTGGGTGTGCAGTCGGGTCGCGACGCACTGGATGTGCTGGAGGAACAGCAGCCGGATATAGTGTTCCTCGACGAGCAGATGCCGGGTCTCAGCGGCATCGACACGCTGGGTCGCATCAAAGAGCGCTGGCCCCAGCTGCCGGTGGTGATGATCACCAAGAGCGAGGAGGAGGGTGTGATGGAGGATGCGTTGGGTGGCAAAATTAGCGATTACCTCATCAAGCCTGTGAATCCCAATCAGATATGGCTCACGGTGAAGAAGCATACGGAGCTGAAGCGTCTGCAGAGCGAGCACTCGACGATGAACTACCAGCAGCAGTTCCGCGAGATAGGCATGCAGCTGCAGGGCCTGATGGATGCCAACGAATGGATGGAGGTGTACAAACGCCTGGTGTACTGGGAGCTGGAACTCTCGGGGACCGAGGACGACAATATCCACGATATCTTCCTCTCGCAGAAGAAGGAGGCCAACCAACAGTTCTGCCGCTTCTACGAGCGCAACTATGTCGACTGGCTCGGTGGCAGCGTGGAGAAGCCTCTGCTCTCACCCACGGTGCTGCAGGAACGCATGTTCCCCCTGCTCAAGGAGGACAAGCCGACGTTCCTCATCGTGATAGACAACTTCCGCTACGACCAATGGAAGATGGTGCAGCCGCTGGTGGAGCAGTACCTGCGCACGGAGCGCGATGACCTCTACTACACCATCGTACCCACCACGACGCAGTTTGCCCGCAACGCCATGTTCGCCGGCCTGATGCCCAGCGAGATAGAGCGTAAGTACCCGCAGTACTGGGTGAACGAGGACGAGGAGGGCTGGAAGAACCAGTACGAGGACGAGCTGCTGGAGGAGAACCTGCGCCGTCACGGATTGAATATCAAGCATTCTTACAACAAGGTGCTCAACGCCCAGTACGGTCATAAACTGGTGGAACGCGTGTCGGAGCTGTTGCGCAATAGGCTGAACGTGATTATCTACAACTTTATCGATATGCTCTCGCATGCCCGCACGGACAGCGACATCGTGCGCGAACTGGCGGTGGACGAAAAGGCCTACCGCAGCCTCACGCTGTCGTGGATGGAGCATTCACCGCTGTTGGAGATACTGAAGGCGGTGAGCGACAAGGATGTGAATGTCATCATCACCACCGACCACGGCTCGGTGCGCATCGACCACCCCGTGAAGGTGAAGGGCGACAAGGGCATCAGTGTGAACCTGCGCTACAAACAAGGGCGGCTGCTGGATTACAACCCCAAGGAGGTCTTCGAGGTGAAAGACCCGGCGAAGATTTTCCTGCCGCGCCGCCATGTGACGAGTCCCTATATCTTCTGCATGGACAGCGACTTTTTTGCCTACCCGAACAACTATAACGAATATGTGCGCTACTACAACGGCACCTTCCAGCACGGCGGAGTGTCGATGGAGGAGGTGCTGGTGCCGTTTGTGAAGTTAGGGAAGAGATAAGAACTAAGAGTTAAGAAATAAGAATTTTGAGTGATATGAAAAAGTTATTTTTATTGGGGCTAGTAGGACTCGTGAGTCTTATGGGCAATGTGGCGCAAGGACAGAAGGTGCTGACGCTGGTTGGCGAGGAAAGCAAGAAGGTGGAGCCCGACATGATGATGAACGCCCACTATCTGGGTTCGCTAGAGGGACTGGACATCTGGCTCACGCGGAGCGATGAAGGAGTGAAAGGTTTCGTTAACAAGCGCGACTGGCATCTGGTGAAGTTCTCCGACGGCTTGTTTCCCATGGAGCGAGTGGACCTGCCTGCGACAAACCGTTGCCAGCTGCTGGCTGCCGTAGGCGCCAAGGAGAATGTGGACGGCATCCACAGCGCTTCGGTGCTGCTGGTGGACAGCAGTGCTCGTGGCCGGACGACGGTGCTGAAAGCCCGTCTGTCGACCGACACCTTGCGCCTCGAAGGAGGAAAACTCGACACGGTGGACAACTTTACCTATAGTCGCAAGGACCTTTGCAAGGTGTGGAGTGCAGTGTCGCCGAACGGCAAGTACATGGCAGTGTTGACGATAGTGCAGTATGTCGAGCGTAGGGAATATATAGCGGTGTCGCGTGTGTTTGACGAAAACCTCAAGGAGGTGTGGTCAAAGGACTATGCTGTGGGAGTCACGGATGATATTTTTGTCGACGACGAGGGCACGATGTACACGTTGGGCTTGGAGAGCACGAGCAATGGCATGAGGTTCCTGCTGAATGTGATGAACCGTGCTGGTGCCGACAGCTATCGCATGGATATACAATGCGACCCGATACACGACTTGAGGATTGTCAATGTGATAGGGAAGAAGGCGCTCTGTGCTGGACTGGTGACCATGCTTTCTGCCGATGTCGACAAGGATCTCACAAGCGGTGTGGCAACGATGGTGTTCGACGTCGATTCGATGAGTGTGGCGGAATTCAAGATTCGTTTCTTCCAGAACGAGGACAAGAATATCCTGATGAACAAGCACACCAAGAAGGTGCGGCGTGAGCAGGATATGCCGATGGTGGACATGCTGGGCAGCATCCGCATGCCTTACGGTGCGGTAGTTGCGGTGGGCCATCATCATGTGCTCCACTACACCAATGCCAATGGCACCGTCGAGGATTCCTGGTACGCCCAGGGCATCCACATGATGGCGTTCGACACGGTGGGTAACTTGATGTGGGTGCGTAATATCAGGCGTTGCGATGAGACCGACATCGCCGATGGTATACTCAATCTCCATCTCTTCGCCGACGGCGACAACGCCTGCCTGCTGAAGAACGAGAACCGCAAGGAGCCTGCGGAATACAACATTGCCGAGGAAGGCCGCGAGTATGAGGTGGGCGACAAGTCGAACCTGGTGCTCTACTCTATCGCCCCCGGTGGCGAGGTCTCGAAGTCCATCATTGAGAAAGAAACAAAGCATGCGCTGGCCAATATCGGTCGCCGCGCAGACGGCTCCTGGGTGCTGCTCTCCTTCCGTGGCAGCAGGTGCCGGATGGCAGTGATGAAGTGATAATGGGTAACGGTTAACGATTAACGGTTAACGTTTAAAGATTAACGAGTAAAGATTTTTGGATAAGATTTTCATAAAAGGGGCACGGGCGAACAACCTGAAGAACATCGACGTGGAAATTCCGCAGGGCAAGCTGGTGGTCATCACTGGCCTCAGCGGCAGCGGCAAGTCGTCTTTGGCGTTCGACACGTTGTTTGCAGAAGGACAGCGCCGTTATGTGGAGAGCATGAGCTCCTATGCCCGCCAGTTCCTTGGCCGCATGACCAAGCCCGAGGTGGATTATATACATGGACTCTCGCCGGCGGTGGCCATCGAGCAGAAAGTCAACACCTCCAACCCCCGCTCCACCGTGGGCACCAGCACCGAGATTTACGAGTATCTGAAGCTTATGTTTGCCCGCATTGGCCGCACCTTCTCGCCCGTCAGTGGTGTGGAGGTGAAACGCCATTCAGTGAGCGATGTGGTGGATTATATTTGGGGAGTTCAGGGAGAAAAGGTGATGATTCTGGCGCCTTTGGAGGACAGCAAGGAGCGTCCGTTACGGTCGCAGCTCGAGATTCTCCATCAGGAAGGATACCAGCGTGTGATGGTGAAAGGGACGGTGATGCGTATCGAGGATATGGGCAATGTGGAGTTAGACAAGGATGTCTACCTTGTCATCGACCGTGTGACGGTAGATCCCGGCGACGACGAGTTGAAAGCCAGGGTGGGCGAGAGCGTCCAGGCCGCCTTCTTCGAAGGACGCGGCTCCTGCCGCATCGCCGTGGTCGGAGGCACCGCCACCGATTTCAGCAACCGCTTTGAAGCCGACGGCATCACCTTCGAGAAACCAAACCCCAATTTCTTCTCCTTCAACAATCCCTATGGCGCCTGCCCCACTTGTCAGGGATATGGCAGTGTCATTGGTATCGACGAGAATATGGTGGTGCCGAACCGCAGCCGCAGCATCTATGAGAACGCCGTGGTGTGTTGGAACGGCGACAAGATGCAGGAGGTGAAGCGTGAGTTCATTCGCCATGCTGCGGTGATAGATTTCCCGATACACAAGCCCTACTATGAGCTCACCCCCGAGCAGAAGGATATCCTCTGGCACGGCGACGGCACATGGGAGGGTATCGACGGCTTCTTCCGTTGGGTGGAGAGCCAGAGCTACAAGATACAGTATCGTGTCATGCTGGCGCGCTATCGTGGCCGCACGGTGTGTCCCGAGTGTCACGGTCGCCGGCTCCGCAAGGATGCCGAGTATGTGAAGGTTGATGGACGCAGCATCAGCGAACTCACCGAGATGCCGGTGTCGAAGTTGGTGACATGGTTCAGCGACATCGAGAGTCGCCTCACGCCCCACGAATGCGCCGTCACCGAGCGTCTCCTTTCCGAAATCAAGAACCGCCTGGGCTACCTCGTCGACGTGGGCCTCGGTTATCTCACCCTCAATCGCATGAGCAACAGTCTCAGCGGCGGCGAGAGCCAGCGCATCAACTTGGCCACCTCGCTGGGCAGCTCGCTCGTGGGTTCCATGTATATCCTCGATGAGCCCTCCATCGGTCTCCATTCGCGCGACACCGGCCAGCTCATCAATGTCCTCAAGCGTCTGCGCGACCTCGGCAACACCGTTATCGTGGTGGAGCACGACGAGGACATCATCCGCTCTGCCGACTACCTCATCGACATCGGCCCCGGTGCCGGCCGTCTTGGTGGAGAGGTGGTTTTCGCCGGCACTCCCGTCGACCTGAAGAAGGCCAAGGGGTCGCTGACGGCCGACTACCTGCTGGGTCGCAAAAGTATCGCCGTCCCTGCGACGCGACGCCGCTGGCGCGACCGCATCTCTATCCATGGTGCCTACTGCAACAACCTCAAGCACATCGATGTCGATATCCCGCTGGGTGTGATGACAGTGGTCACAGGCGTCAGCGGCAGCGGCAAGACCAGCCTCATCCGTCGGGTGCTCTATGATGTGTTGATGCACCGCTTCGACGGCACTCCCGATTATGTCGGTAGTTGTGTGGCTATGGATGGCGACATACCGCGTATCTCTGCTGTCGAGATGGTGGACCAAAACCCCATTGGCCGCTCCTCGCGCAGCAACCCTGCCACCTATATGAAAGTCTTCGACGAGGTGCGTGCACTTTATGCCAAGCAGCCGCTGGCGAAGACTCGCGGCTACAAGGCCGGCTTTTTCTCGTTCAACGTCGAAGGTGGACGCTGTGAGACTTGTCAGGGTGAAGGACAGGTTACCGTGAGTATGCAGTTTATGAGCGATATCCACCTTGTCTGTGACGAGTGCCACGGTTCCCGCTACAAGGACGAAGCCCTCGAGGTGCTCTACAAAGGGAAGAATATCAGCCAGATTCTCGAGATGACTGTCGACCAGGCTCTCGAATTCTTCGACAGCGACGAGACCCGCTCCATCTACACTCGACTGAAGCCTCTGCAGGATGTCGGCCTCGGCTACCTGATGCTGGGACAGTCCTCCAGCTCGCTCTCCGGTGGCGAATGCCAGCGTATCAAGCTGGCCTCCTATCTCGTCAAAGGAGAGGGAGAGCAACCGATGTTGTTTATCTTCGACGAGCCCTCCACAGGCCTTCATTTTCATGACATCCAGAAACTCCTGGCTGCATTCAATCGCCTTATCGAGCGCGGTCACACCATCGTGGTCATCGAGCATCATCACGACATCATCAAGGTGGCCGACTGGGTCATCGATATGGGCCCCGAAGGTGGCGACGAAGGCGGCAATGTGGTCTTCGCCGGCACTCCCGAGAAACTCCTTAAATGCAAAGAATCCTATACCGCCAAATACTTAAAACTATAAACCTTTTAAACCCCTTAAACCTTTTAAACCTTTAAAACCTTTTAAACCCTTTTACCCACTATGTTCGAAACTGAAATCAAGAAAATCCGTCGCTATTCACAGATGGGACTCTGGGGAGCCGTGACAGTGGTCATCCTCGCCTCGTTCTTCGTTTTTGTCAGTCCCGTGCATTTCACGCAGACCACGCAGATGAGCCGTTGGATGCTTATCGCCGGCAGCGTATTGGCTGTGTTGGCGGTGAGCATGTCGTTGTTGACCATCCGCAAGCAGATCCCTCGCCTGCGTCAGACCGAGGATCTCGGGCAGAAACTCAGTGGCTACGCCTCCCATATCCGCTCGCTCTACCTCACCATGTTCGCCGTGGTCTTCATCATCTGCCTCTTCATGGTGCTCTCCAACCAGAAGGTGCTGCTTATGCTCGCCATGGTTTCTGTCCTCACCCTCTTCCTGGCCTATCCCAACATCTACCGGATAAAGGTGGAGCTTGGCCTCACCGACGAGGAGATGAAGACGCTTTTCGGAGACCGATATATCTGTGAGAATAACGAGAAACAGGTGGATGTACCTGCCGATGAGGGAGAATGATACTATAGTGGCAGTCTCCACCCCCCGGGGGGTGGGTGGCATCGCCGTGGTCCGTCTTTCGGGTCCCGACGCGTTGACTATTGCCGAAAAACACCTCACCGCTCACCTTTCCCCTCGCCACGCCACCTATTGTCGTTTCGACGACCTCGACGATATCGTTGCTATCTATTTTCCGACAGGTTACACCGGTGAGCCCACTGTTGAGCTCTCCTGCCACGGCTCGCTCTATGTGCAGCAGACGTTGCTGCAGGTGCTTGTCGACGACGGTGCCCGCCTCGCCGAGGCTGGCGAATTCACCCGTCGTGCCTTCCTCAATGGTCGCCTGAACCTCTCGCAGGCCGAGGCGGTGGCCGACCTTATCGACTCTGTGACGCCTGCTCAACACCGCCTGGCCGTCAGTCAGCTCCGTGGGGGCTACGCACAGACACTCAAGAATTTGCGACAGCAACTCCTCGACCTTACGTCGCTTCTCGAGCTCGAGCTTGACTTTAGTCAGGAGGATGTCGAGTTTGCCGACCGCTCGCAGCTGCGAGAAATACTTACCGCTTTACACTTTCATCTCTCTACCTTGCTTTCATCTTTCAAGATGGGCAATGCCCTCAAGCGGGGCATCCCCGTGGCCATCATCGGCCGTCCCAATGCCGGCAAGTCGTCGCTTCTCAACGCCTTGCTGGGCGACGACCGTGCCATCGTCTCCGATGTTCCGGGCACCACGCGTGACACCATCGAGGAGACGCTGACTCTCGACGGCATCACCTTCCGCTTCATCGACACCGCCGGCCTCCGCCACAGCGACGACTGCGTCGAGACCCTCGGCATCGAGCGCACACGCAAGGCCGTCGCCGACGCCCACATCGTCCTTTTCGTCCACGACGCCACGACACCCTGGCAGGAAGCCGATGTCGACCTCACGGGCAAGCATGTCATCGTCGCCCTCAACAAATCCGACCTCCCCCAGCACGCACTATCCAATCCTCAATTTTCAATTTTCAATTTTCAATTTTCAATTTCAACAAGGACCGGTGCGGGACTCGACGCCCTCCGCGCCGCCATGCTCTCTGCCGTCTGCGAGGAGCTGCCGCACGAGGACGAGGTGCTCCTCTCCAATGTGCGCCACTATGAGGCACTCCAGCGAGTGATTCAGGCTCTCGAGAATGTCGCCCGCGGCCTCGAGGAGGATGTCCCCTCGGACCTCATTGCCGTCGACCTGCGCGAAGCACTCTACCACCTCGGCACGGTGACAGGCGAGGTGACATCCGACGAAATACTAGGGAATATCTTTGGGCGTTTCTGTATCGGAAAATGATAAAAAATGTTAAAAAAAAACAAGGGTAACAACAAAACGGGAGAATTGACCTTATATTATATATAGATAAAAATGTTAAAAGTGTGATCCAAAAAACGACCTTCGCCGTCTTTATTATATAGACTAATTATGTTCAAAATGAAGAAACACATCCTGTTCATACTGCTCCTCACGTTGCCGATGCTCGCCTTCGGCGCCAAGAAGGGCTACAAAATCACTTTTCATGCCGACGGCAATAGCGACTCGCTGGTCTACATGGGCTACTACCACGCGCAACACCGTTATTTCTGCGACTCCGCTGTTAATGACGGCAAGGGCAAGTTTGTCTTCGAGGGTGAGGAGGCGCTGAAGCCGGGTTTGTATTATATGACGAATAACCGCGACCGGTATGTGGAGTTTGTGGTGTATGGTGAGGGGCAGCGTTTCACGTTGCGCACGGAGAATGAAAACTGGATGCTCCGCATGTCTGTCAAGGACTCGCGTGAGAATGAGGTGTTTTTCAATTTCAAGCGTGCTGAGGAGGTCTACTACCAGAAGATGGAAGAGGCGAGCCACACGGTGGACTCGGTCACGTTCCAGAAAGAGTATCTGCCGCGGTACAGGAAGTCGCTGGACAGTTTGCGGTTGGACTTCATCGCGAAGTATCCCGAGAGTATGATTTCGCGGATGATGCTCTCCACCAAAGACCCTGATGTTCCTGAGAATCATCCCGACGGCACCCCCATGGAGAAGCGCGAGCGGGCGGAGTGGCTTCTGGAGCATTATTTCGACAATATGCCGCTGGGGGACAATTTCATCATCCGGACGCCAAAGAGTATTTTCTATGACCGTGTGATGGAGTATGTGGACATCCTGCTGAAGCGCGGCGAGGCTCCGGAGCGTATTTGTGGACTGATGGACAGCCTGATTGACCGTGCGGAGGGCGCCGAGGAGGTGTATCGCTGGCTGATACTGAATTTGACGAATTATTATCTGCAGAGTCGCATCATGGTCTACGACGAGGTCTATGTCCATCTGGTGCTCCGCTATTTCGCCACGGGCAAGGTGCCCGGAGTGGCGCCGTCGCTCATCGACGAGCAGGTGGAGCAGGCCACCAAATGGGAACGCCTCCTTGTGGGCAAAGTGGCTCCCGAGCTTATCCTCTTCGACACGCTGCGATATGCCCATTCGCTCCATCACATGCCGGGCCGCTACACGCTGCTGCTGTTCTGGAGTCCCACCTGCGGCCACTGCCGTGATATTATCCCGGCCGTCTACAAGGTCTACGAGCAGTATGCCGACTCGCTGGACATCAGCGCTTTTGCCATCCTTACCGAGCCTGATGACGGCACCGTTGTCAAGTGGAAGAAGTTCCTCGCCGACCACCAGATGACAAACCCCCGTTGGATAAATCTCAACGGAGCGGAGGCGAATGTGGACTGGCGCCAGGTATACGACATCCAAACCACACCTCAGATATACCTCATCGACAACAAGGACCATAAGTTTCTCGCTAAGAAACTCAACGCTTCCATCCTCGAGAATATCCTCAAGGTGCTGGGTAATGGGTGATGATTAACGATTAATGATTAACGATTAAAGCGATATTAATAAAACATAATTATATGATGAAACACAAATTATCAATTCTTATGGCTGCGGCGACGTTGTTTGCCGTCGGCTGCCAAAACAATCAATCAGACATGAATGACACAGCAAATCCGTTCTTCTCCGAGTGGAACACGCCCTACAACATCCCCGATTTCTCACGCATCAAGACAGAACATTACATACCTGCCTTCGAGGAGGGTATCCGTCAGCAGAAGGCCGAGATTGACGCCATCGTGAACAACCCTGAGGCTCCCACGTTCGAGAACACCATCCTCGCCTACGAGTATAGTGGTCAGCTACTTAGGGAAGTCAGCTCCATCTTCTTCAACCTCTCCGAGTGCGAAAATAGCGAAGAGATGGAAGCCATCGAGGAGAAGGTGACGCCCATGCTCGCCGCCCACGGCGACGACATCGCCCTCAACGCCAAGCTCTTCGAGCGCATCAAGGCCGTTTACGACCAGCGCGAGAGCCTCAACCTCAACCCCGAGCAGGCCCGTCTCCTCGTGGAGACCTACAAGGGCTTCGTCCGCAGCGGCGCCAACGTTCCTGCCGACAAGCAGGCCCGCTTCCGCGAGCTCAACGAGCAGATTGCCAACCTCACCATGCGCTTCGCTCAGAACGTGCTGAAAGCCACCAATGATTATAAGAAAGTGCTGCCCAACGGCGACACCCTCACCCTCGATATGCCCACCTGGGAGCCCTTCATGCAGACCTGCGCCGACCGCAAACTCCGCGAGGAGGTGTGGCACGCCTTCACCGACCGCTGCAAGGATGGTGAGTTCGACAACACCAAGATTATCGACACGCTGGTGAACCTGCGCCTCGAGCGCGCCAACATCCTCGGCTTCGCGACGCATGCCGACTGGGTCCTCGACGACTGTCTGGCCAAGACCCCGGCCAACGTCTACAAGTGCCTCCTTGACATCTGGAATCCCGCCCTCAAGGTGGCCAAGCAAGAGCGCGACCAATATCAGAAGATGCTCGAGAAAGACGAACCTGGTGCCAAGCTGCAACCCTGGGATTGGCGCTACTATAGCGAGAAGCTCCGCGCCGAGAAGTATGCCCTCGACGATGCCGTCGTGCGCCCCTACTTCTGCCTCGACAGTGTCCGCGAAGGAGCTTTCATGGTGGCCAACAAGCTTTACGGCCTGACCTTCACCGAACGCACCGACCTGCCCACCTATGACAAGGAGGCCCGCTGCTTCGAGGTGAAGGACGGCGACCGCACCATCGGCATCCTCTATATGGACTTCCATCCCCGTGCCTCCAAGCGCAGCGGCGCCTGGATGACCGAGTTCCGCGGCCAGCACCGTAACCAGAAGGGCGAGAACGTGATTCCCATCATCTCCGTCGTCTGCAACTTCACCAAACCCACCGCCGACAAGCCGTCGCTGCTGAACTTCGACGAGAGCGAGACCCTCTTCCACGAGTTCGGCCACGCCCTCCACGGACTCCTCTCCGACTGCACCTATCCCTCGCTGGCCGGCACCAATGTGCCGCGCGACTTCGTCGAGCTGCCCTCGCAGGTGATGGAGAATTGGTGCCGCCATCCGCAGGTGATGAAGATGTATGCCAAGCACTACAAGACCGGCGAGGCCATCCCCGATGAGCTCATCAAGAAGATTGAGGCCGCCGCCACCTATGGCCAGGGCTTCATCACCACCGAGCTCCTCGCCGCCTCGCTGCTCGACATGGACTACTACAGCATCAAGCAGAAGCAGCACATCGACCCGCTGGCTTTCGAGGAACAGGCTATGAACAAGATTGGCCTCATCCCCGAGATTATCAGCCGCTACCGTAGCCCCTACTTCCAGCATATCTTCACCACGGGCTATGATGCCGGCTACTACAGCTACACCTGGACGGCTATCCTCGATGCCGATGCCTTCGAGGCCTTCGCCGAGAGTGGCGACCTCTTCAATCCCGAGCTCGCCAAGAAGTTCCGCCACCTCCTCGAAAGCGGCAACACCGTTGAGCCCATGGACCTCTACCGCCAGTTCCGCGGCAAAGACCCCAGCCCCAAAGCCCTACTGAAACGCAAGGGAATGCTTTAATTAGTTAATAGATAATAGATAACGGTTAATAGTTAAGGCTGCCGCAAATCAAACTGCGACAGCCTTAATTCCTAATTTCTAATTCCTAATTAATCTGCTGCATCACTTGCTGGGCCAGCTCGTTGGCGCGGGCTTCGGTGGCGGCTTCGCTGTAGATGCGGATGATGGGTTCGGTGTTGCTCTTGCGGAGGTGCACCCAGCCGTCGGCGAAGTCAATCTTCACGCCGTCGATGGTAGTCACCTTTTCCACGGCGGCATCGCTCTTGTAGAAGGCTGCCACCTTGGCCAGCAGGGCGTCGACGTCCATATCGGGCGTCAGGTCCTTGCGGTTCTTGGAGATGATATATTCGGGATAGGTCTTGCGGAGTTCGCTCACCTTCATGCCTTTCTTGGCGAGGAGGGTGAGGAAGAGGGCGACACCCACGAGTGCGTCGCGGCCGTAGTGCAGGGCGGGGTAGATGACGCCGCCGTTGCCTTCGCCGCCGATGACGGCATTTGTCTGGCGCATCAGGGTGGTGACGTTGACCTCGCCCACAGCGGCGGCGTTGTATTCGCAGCCGGCGTAGCGGCGGGTCACATCGCGCAGGGCGCGGCTGGAGGAGAGGTTGCTGACGGTGTTGCCGGGCGTGTGCTGCAGCACATAGTCGGCCACGCTCACCAGCGTATATTCCTCGCCGAACATCTCGCCGGTCTCGCAGACGAGGGCGAGGCGGTCGACGTCGGGGTCGACGACGATGCCGAGGTCGCAATGGTTCTGGCGCACGCAGTCGCTAATCTGCGTGAGGTTCTGCGGGATGGGTTCGGGATTGTGGGCGAAATGGCCCGTGGGCTCGCAGTTCAGCTCCACGACGTCCTGCACGCCGAGGCGGCGCAGCAGGCGCGGGATGGCCAAGCCGCCAGTGGAGTTGACGGCGTCGACGGCCACCTTGAAATTAGCCTTCTTGATGGCCTCGACATCGACGAGCTCGAGACCCAGCACACGCTCGATATGGCGGTCAATCCAGTCCTCCTCGACGGTCACCTGCCCGAGGTCGTCGACCTCGGCGTAGTTCACCTCGCCGCTCTCGGCCAGACGCAGCACCTCCTTGCCTTCGGCGTCGGAGATGAATTCGCCCTTGGCGTTGAGCAGCTTGAGGGCGTTCCAGTGCTTTGGGTTGTGGGAGGCGGTGATGATGATGCCGCCGTCGCAGTGGCCGTCGATGACGGTCATCTCAGTCGTCGGGGTGGTGGAGAGGCCGGTCTCCAGAACGTCCACGCCCATGCCCTGCAGGGTGCCCACGACGAGGCGGTCGACCATAGCACCGCTTAAACGTGCATCGCGTCCCACCGCTAACTTTAACCTTTCACCTTTCACTTTTGCCCTTTTACCTTTCAAGAAGGTGGCGAATGCCGAAGTGAATTTGACGACGTCGAGGGGAGTGAGACCCTCGCCGGCGGGACCGCCAATGGTGCCGCGGATGCCCGAGATGGATTTGATGAGAGACATATAATATTCTTTTTTAATACTTTGATGGTTTAATTACGCGCATTTTTTATGCTCTAACGCACAAATGCCCCGATTATTGTCTTTGGGTGAAAATATTTACCCTGTTCCCCCAGTTTAGATAAAGAGCTTTGAACCAGTATCTTCTAGTGCATTTCTTTGTTACTTCTTTGTTATTTCTTTGTTATTTCTTTGTTTTTTAACAAAGAAGTACCGAAGAAATACCGAAGAAATACCGAAGAAATATCTTTGAAGACGGCTGGAGAGATTCTTTGGCGTTTCTCTGGGGGAACGAAAAAAAAATTTGCCAGTTTCAAAAAAGGTTGTATCTTTGCAATCTGTTATTTTAACAATAAATTTTAATAAACATTTAAAAACCAAACAATTATGCCAGCAAGAATTAGACTTCAGCGTCATGGTAAAAAGAATCAGCCTTTCTACCACATCGTTGTTGCGGACGGATGGTCGTGCACCTCGTGATGGAAAATTTATCGAGAAGCTTGGCACCTACAATCCGTTGACCAACCCCGCCACCATCGACCTCAATTTCGACCGCGCCGTCGAATGGGTGAAGAATGGTGCCCAGCCCAGCGACACCGTGCGTCGCATCCTCAGCTATAAGGGCGTCCTGCTCCGTCGTCACCTCCAGATTGGTGTCGAGAAGGGTGCCATCAGCCAGGAGACCGCCGATGTGCGTTTCAACGAGTGGCTGCAGGCCAAAGAGGCTAAGATAAACAGCAAG
>CACYPU010000013.1 GCA_902776365.1 uncultured Bacteroidota bacterium
GGCCGCCTCGTCTACACTAACACATTCAAGCATTCACACATTCACACATTCTCCCTCGACGTCTCCTCCTGGCCCCGCGGCACCTACCTCCTCCGCATCACCACCTCCAACGGCATCACCACTAAGAAACTGCTGCTCCGCTGACGGCAACGGCTTTTTTTTTCGTCGGCGAATTTAGCGAATTAAGACAATGCCTCTTTTCTGCGGCAGCCATTCGCCCAATTCGCTTAATTCGCCGACGATAAGAAAGTACGCCGTTTAGTTCGTCAGTCCTCCGTAGCTTTCTGCCGCCGCCTGCAGGGCGGCGGGGGTGGTGTAGCGCTCGTAGTAGGTGCAGCGCGTCACCGCCTGCTGGCTCGAGCAGCGGCCGCCTTCCTCGCGCACCAGTCCCCAGCCCGCCAGGGGGTCGGCGAACACCGCGCCCGTCAGGGCCAGGCGTCCTTCCACTTCCGTCACCGCCACCTCGCAGGGCCGCAGCGTCGCGTCGCGCGAGGTCACCGTCGTGGCCAGCCGTCCGTTGTCCACCAGCAGGTCGAACCAGGCGCCGAGGCGCGGGGTCTCGTGGTCCATCGTCTGGCGCAGCGTGTAGAAGCGCACGCTCTCGCCGCGCTGGAAGGTCATGGGCAGGTCGGTGAGCAGCGCCGCCTGACCCTCCACTTCGCCCAGGCGGTAGCCGATGTCGGGCAGCGTGCCGTCGGACAGCGGCATCGACGGCAGCAGCAGCGAGGCCCCCGAGCGGTGCTCGCCGGCCGTGAGGTAGACCACCGTCAGCTTGTTGGCCAGCGTGGCGAAGCGTTGGTAGGTGTTGTCGCCGCCCATGAATAGCGGTCGGCCGGCCCATTTCAGCGAGCGCCACAGGGCGGTGGTGTGCGCCATGCGCTCGCGCATGTCGAACTGCTTGCGGCTGCGCCGCTTCGGCTGGCGGCTGCGGGCCACCCGCATGATGGTCTTATCGCCTCGTGTATAGAGTGTTACGCCCGCCACACGCAGGCTTCCGTTCACTAGGATGGCATTGCTTTTCGATGTTTTCATAATGGGTTGTTTTTATGTGGTTTATAGCTCATTTCTTCGGTACTTCTTCGGTATTTCTTCGGTACTTCTTCGGTCTATACCGAAGAAATGCCAAAGATGTAACGTTGATATAACGAAAATATTGTCTAAGTGGGGAGAAAAAAAAGAGTTGGCAGGACAGCGCCTGCCAACTCCACGTATATTTGCAAAACCAAGTTATGAAAAACTTGCGTGGGAATGTTATTTCTTGAGGAATTTGAAGTCGCGGCCGAGGTAGTAGGCCTGGTCGCCGAGGCTTTCCTCGATGCGCATGAGCTGGTTGTACTTGCAGATGCGGTCGGTGCGCGAGGCGGAGCCGGTCTTGATGAGGCCGGCGTTCATGGCCACGACGAGGTCGGCGATGGTGGTGTCCTCGGTCTCGCCGCTGCGGTGGCTGATGATGGCGGTGTACTGGTTGCGCATGGCGAGGTTGACGGCGTCGATGGTCTCGGTGAGGGTGCCTATCTGGTTGAGCTTGATGAGGATGGAGTTGGCCACCTTCTTCTCGAGGCCCATCTTGAGGCGGGCGACGTTGGTGACGAAGAGGTCGTCGCCGACGAGCTGGCAGCGGTCGCCGATGGCGTCGGTGTGGAGGCGCCAGCCGTCCCAGTCGTCCTCGGCCATGCCGTCTTCGATGGAGATGATGGGGTAGCGGGAGACCCAGTCTTTCCAGAAGTCGCTCATCTGTGCGGGGGTGAGTTTCTCGCCGGTGGACCATTTGAGCTCGTACATGTTCTCTTCGGCGTTGTAGAACTCGGAGGCTGCGGCGTCGAGGGCTATGAAGACGTCCTCGCCGGGGCGGTAGCCGGCTTTCTCGATGGCCTGGAGGATGCAGGTGAGGGCTTCCTCGTTGGAGCCGAGGTTGGGGGCGAAGCCGCCTTCGTCGCCGACGTTGGTGCTCATGCCTTTGCTCTTGAGGACGGCGCGGAGGTTGTGGAACACTTCGGCGCCCATGCGGAGGGCTTCGCTGAAGGTGGGGGCTCCCACGGGCATGATCATGAACTCCTGGAAGTCGATGCTGTTGTCGGCATGCGAGCCGCCGTTGAGGATGTTCATCATGGGGATGGGGAGGGTGTAGCCACCCACGCCGCCGAGGTAGCGGTAGAGTTCCTGGCCGCTCTCCTGGGCCGCGGCTTTGGCGCAGGCCAGGGAGACGCCGAGGATGGCGTTGGCGCCCAGACGGCTCTTGTTCTCGGTGCCGTCGAGCTCTATCATCTTCATGTCGAGGGCTTTCTGCTCGGAGACGAACATGCCCTGGAGCTCGTCGTTGAGGACGGTGTTGACGTTGTTGACGGCCTGGAGGACGCTCTTGCCGAGGAAGAGGCTTTTGTCGCCGTCGCGCAGCTCGCAGGCTTCGTGGACGCCCGTGGAGGCTCCGCTGGGGACGGCGGCGCGGCCCATGGCGCCCTGGTCGGTATACACATCGACTTCAACTGTAGGGTTGCCGCGACTGTCGAGAATCTGACGGCCCTTGATACCTATAATCTGACTCATAAGTGTTTAGGTTAAAATGTTTAATAATTATTGTTGACTATTAAAGGTGCAAAGATACGAAAAAAAGTTGTTACCAGGCGAATTTTTTTGATTTTTTCTATTTTTTTCGTTCGGTGATGAGCCAGCCGATTTCGGGTCGGAGGGCCAGGGTCTTGCTGTCTTGGGCGATGCCCACGAATCCGGCGCGGAGGGTGAGGGTGGTCTTGGCGGCGCCGGCGTCTATTTTGAGGGGGACGGAGAGGACCTCGGAGGGCAGGTGTTGGTCGCCTTCGTAGAGTTTCTCGAGGTCGTTACGTCGCCCTTTCTCGTCGTAGGGGTAGAACTTGACAATCCATCCATCGACATCGGGATGGGAGGGGCCGCAGCCATGGCCCCTGTCCTTGCGGTGGAGCTTGAACATGTCGCACCAGAAGTCTTTGTCGACCTCGCCTTCGGAGGCGCGTTTGATTTTCTCGAGCACGGGCAGCATCTTGTCGACCCACCAGGCGAGCTTGTACTCGCGCAGCACCTTCACGCGGTCGATAATCGACTGCCAGTCCTCGGGGGCGCCGTGGAGTATCACCTGCGGGATGCCGCAGATGGCCGTCAGCTCATAGTCGAAATACTTCTTCATGGCGACCATGATGGTGATTTGTGTGGCGGTGTGGGAGACGGATGTCGAGGTGGTGAAGTCGCTGCCCATGACGGAGACGAGCTCCTTGCCGGTATAGGAGGCTATCTGCTTGGTGAACTGAGGGAAGAGGCGCTCCCATGCCTCGGGATTTTCCGGGAAGCGGTTGGTTTTTACGGTCAGCGTTTTCTTTCCGTCGAAGTCGACGAACATCGGCCGCAAATCCTCGGCGTTGTTGTTGACGTGGTAGGAGAATCCCTGGCAGATGAGGAGCCACAGGGCTTCGGGTGAGAGCTCGAAGGGGCGGTGGTCGGCGTAGGCGTGGTACATGGCATTGAAGAACGGGTTTTGTCCTCCCATCACCAGTTGCCGATCGAGGCGGTTGTGGGAGACGATGGATTCGGTATCGCCTGTGAAGTAGTAGGTATCAAGCAGGAGGTCGTAGGATAAGGTGTCGAGCAGCTTTTGGGGAGCCTTGAGGTTTTCGACATCGATAACGATGGGTTTGCGGGCGTGTTTTTGTCCGACGGTATAGTTGTAGAAGGTCGTGTCCGAACGGTCGATGGATTTATTGTTTTGTCCGGTCGAGTTGTATGCCGGCAGGAGGAGGGTGACCAGCGCCATCAAGGGCATGAAGCGAGACTTTCTCATGACGAATTTATTTATTTTCGGCTGCAAAGATACGAAAAAAAATTTTTTGGAGAGGATTTTTTGGTCATTTGCAAAAAAAGTTGTATTTTAGCAATTTGAATTGACGCATTGAATGGGGCGGAAAACCCTTTTAATGAGTTGGTTTTGATATTGATACGTGTAAAAAGAAATAGAATAGTATATATGAAAATGCTGAAAAAAGGTCTCTTGCTGCTCCTGTTTGCCCTGCTGGCAGGGGTGGGAGCGAGTGCACAGAAAAGCCTGGCCGCGAAGGCCGACGAACTCTTCGACCAGAACCGCTTCGTGGAGGCGGTGAAGGAATACGAGGCCGCCTATGAGAAAATCAAGGACAACAAGGCCGAGAAGAACCGCGTCTATTTCCAGATTGCCGAGTGCTACCGACTGACCTACAACTATCCCCGCGCCGAGCGCATCTACAAGCGTCTGGCCGACGAGGAATACTACAAGAGCGAGCGCAAGCTTTATTTCAACCTCGCCGAGATGTGCCGCTTCCAGGAGAAGTTCGACGAGGCGGAAGCCTACTATACCAAGTACCTCGAGATGGAGCCGAAGGACTCTTACGCCATCAAACGCAAGGAGTCGCTGATATATGTCAACCAGCTGTCGAACAACCGCACGCGCCACGTCATCAGGAAGCTGAGCGAGTGGTGCACCGACTTCAACGACTTCGCCCCGCGTTTCGTGGGCGACGACACCACGAAGATTGTCTTCACCTCGTCGCGCTTCAGCGAGGGCGAGGCCGCCAGCAAGGACCCCTGGACCGACCAGGCCTATTCCGAAATCTACCAGGTCTACATGGACCGCAACGGGCAGTGGGTCTCCGACCCCGAGTCGTGGGACAAGAGCGGCAAGATCAATACCCCTGTCAACGAGGGTGAGGCTTCGTTCACGCCCGACGGCAACACCGTCTTCTTCTCGCGCTGCGACGTGCGAGAGAACGAGTCGCTGACCTGCCGCATCTACACCTCGACGAAGGCTCCGCAGACGCTCGACAAGAAGAACGACAAGAAGGCCAACAAGAAAGCCAACAAGAAGAAGAACAACAAGAAGAAAAAGAAAGGGCAGAAGGAAGAGTCCGAGGAGCCTGTGCAGGAGGCCGAGGGTGAGGAGGTGGCTCCCGGCGAGTGGTCGACGCCGGTGTATGTGCATCTGGGCGACACCGCCTACAGCTTCCTCTATCCCGCCATCAGCAGCGACGGCCTGACGCTCTATTTCTCGTCCGATATGCCGGGTGGCTTCGGCGAGTACGACCTGTGGAAGGCCACGCGTAAGTCCACCGCCGACGACTTCGGGCGTCCGGTGAACCTCTCCTCCATCATCAACACCCCCGGCCGTGAGATTATGCCGGTGCTGAGGAACGACTCGCTGCTGTATTTCTCCTCCGACGGCCACCCCGGCGTGGGCGGACAGGACCTCTTCAGCGCCGTGCTCAACTCCAACGGCAAGTTCTCCGAGCCCGAGAATCTGGGCATCCCCATCAACTCGTCGTATGACGAGATGTCCATCGTCTTCTACCCCGACGGCAGCAAGAACAACATCCTCGAGCGCGGCTATTTCTCGTCGAACCGCCCCTATGTGGACCCCCACAGCCGCAGCGCGCAGAACGAGAACCGAAGCACGCAGAACCCTCCCATCAACGATAACCTGTTCTATTTCGAGCTCCCGGGCTTGAACTACGCCATCCAGGGCACCGTGCGCGACGAGAAGTCGATGCAGCTCATGAAGGACGTGCGTGTGAAACTCGTGGGTTCCGACGGCACCAATATCGAGACGCGCACCGACAAGAAGGGCTTCTATAAGTTCGACAGCACCGTGGTACGCCGCGACGTGGTGTACAAGATGTACCTCTCGAAGCAGAGCTACTACAGCGTGGAGGGCTCGGCGAGTACCCGTGGCTACTTCACCAACAAGACCATCGTGCAGGACTTCCGCATGGATCCTGTGCCGCGCCGTCCCATCGTGCTGCCCGAGATACGCTTCGACCTTGCCAAGGCCGACCTGCAGGCGCAGTTCATGGATTCCCTCATGGACCTCTACCTGGTGATGGAGAACAACCCCAACCTCGTGGTGGAGATTCGTTCGCATACCGACTGCCAGCCTTATATAGGCATGACCAACGACACCCTGTCGCAGCGCCGCGCCCAGAGTGTGGTGGACTATCTGGTAAACCGCGGCATCGACCGCGAGCGTCTGGTGGCCAAGGGCTATGCCGACCGTGTGCCGCGAGTGCTCGACGAGGATGTCAGCGTGACCCTCAACGGGAAGAGATATGACTTCTCCGCCGGCACGGTGCTGGATTGCGACTACATTGCCACCCTCAAGGGCGACCACCAGCAGGCGGCGCACTCGCTGAACCGCCGCATCGAGTTCCTGGTGCTGCGCGAGGACTATGTGCCGCGCAACATGGTGGAGAACCTTACTGCCCCGAAGGAGGGCGACGGCAAGGTGGTGAACCTCGTCCAGCGCCCCGAGGGTGAGGAGGAGACGGGGGAGCCGCAGACCACCATCGTCCACGACGAGAGCACGGTCTTCGTCACCATGATTAACTCCACCCGCGGCGAGATGACCTGCATAGCCAACGGCATCCAGATTCCCATGCTCATCGACGAGCGCTATGCCGAACCTATCGCCATCTCATGGGAGGAGGCCATGAGCCTGCTCTACCAGCAGCGCCTCACCAAGGAGGACTTCCCCCTGCGTGACCAGTCGTTCGACCCCGAAGGCAATATCCTCGACCGCACCACCATCATCTTCAAGAACATGCAGATTGGCGAGCAGCGTCGCGAGAATGTCGAGGTGGTGGTAGTGAAGGGCATCGACTATAAGTTCATCATCAACCGCACGGGTCTGCTGCAGTTCGGCAAGTACGAGTTCGACAAGCAGCGCTCGCGGCTCATCTTCCTGGATGAATAGTTTGATTACTATTTTAGGTCCTACGGCTACGGGGAAGACTGCCCTTGCGGCCGAGGTGGCCTGTCGTCTGGGGGGCGAGATTATCAGCGCCGACTCGCGACAGGTGTTCCGCGGCATGGACATAGGCACCGGCAAGGACCTCGACGAATACTCTGTTGCTCAGCCACTCAGCCACTCGGTCACCCACATACCCTACCACCTCATTGATATCTGTGAACCGGGCGAGGAGTACAGCGCCTACCGCTTCCTACGCGACTTCAATGAAGCCTATGCCGACATCGTTGCGCGTGGCCGCCAGCCTATCCTCTGTGGTGGCACAGGCCTATATATCGACGCTGTGGTTCGTGGCTACCGGCTGGCCGACGCGCCGGTGGACGAAGTGTATCGCCGCTCGCTGGAGGCTTTCAGCGACGAGGAGCTCACGGAGCGGCTGGCCTCCTACATCAAGCTACACAACCACACCGACACCGAGACGCGCGAACGCCTCGTCCGTGCCCTCGAGATACAGGAGTTTGCCCTCGCGCACCCCGAGGCCTGCACGCAGGCACCGGAGATGGAACACCGCATCTACGGCCTGCTGTTGCCGCGCCAGGTGGTCATCGACCGCATCGAGGCGCGCCTGCGGCGCCGTATGGAAGAGGGTATGACCGACGAGGTGCAGCGGCTGCTCGACGAAGGAGTGCCGCCCGAAAGGCTGAAGCGCTACGGCTTGGAATACCGTCATGTGACGCGCTACCTGCTGGGCGAGTGTACAAAAGAGGAGCTCTTCCGCGACCTCTTCACCGACATCCGGCGCTTCGCCAAGCGTCAGATGACGTGGTTCCGCCGCATGGAGCGCAACGGCGTCGCCATCCATTGGATTGATGGCATGCTCCCGGTGGACGAAAAAGCCGACATCATCGCTCTTGAAGCACGTCGCCGTGGTCGTTGACAATCAGGCGGTAGAACCAGGCAGGGTAGGGGGGCTGTTTGATGCCGGTGACGACGCCTGTGGGAGTGGTCTTGATGCGGCCGTTTTCGACAGTCTTAATGTTTCCGTCGATGTATTTCATCAGCAGTAGCTGGTCGAGCTCGTGCCAGCGGCGCATCATCTTCTCGGCGCGGTCGTTGCTGAAGCGGTTGAGGGCGCCCACGAGGCGTGTCTCGTTGTCCTCCTGTGCCCAGCGGCGGCAGTAGGCCTGCTCGTCGGTGACGAACTCGTCCTCCAGCTCGCGCTGCACACGCTGCACGTCGACAATCATGGAGTCGTAGCGCAGGTAGCAGAAATTGCTGACGCGGTTGAAGAGCCAGAAGGCGGCGGTCTCGGAGTAGCGGCTCATGCTGCCGTTGCCCTCCTCGAAGCAGACGGGCACCTGGGTGACGCCGCAGTAGACGGGGCAGTAGCAGGTGCTGTAGGTGTCGTCGACGCCGAACCAGAGGATGCCGCCGAGCTTGGAGGGCAGCCAGGAACGGCACTGCGCCACGAAGGAGAATCCTGTCTGCTGGGTGCTGATGGCACGTTCGTGGACATATTTCTTGCCATCGACCTCGAAGTCCATGGGGCGCCAGCGGTAGGGGCAGTGGAAGGGGCCTGCGCCGACGTCGTTGGTCATATCCATGGGCGTACCCTCGAAGTGGTCGCGCATCAGGGCCATGCAGTCCTGCACGGAGAGTTTGCGGTTGGGTTTCACCCAAAGGGGGAGCCGTTCGGCGGTGTCGTCGCCCATGGCGTATTTTTCATAGCGCTGCATGCCGTCGGCACAGCGATTGAACATGGCGTACACACGGGCCTCACAGGCGCGGAGGCCGGAGAAGGTGAGGGGATTGTAGGTGTCGGCGAAGGAGAAGTCGGCATCCTTGCCGCTGTAAAGCCCCTGCTTGCGGGCGAAGGAGGCCACATCCTCGCTGTAGACGCACTCGATGTCCCTGTCAAATATGCGTTTAATGTTTTTGCTGCTGAGGCTGTTCTTCACTTTCTTGCCTTCCCAAGGGAAGGTGGTGATGCGGGCCTGGTTGGCGTGTCCGCAGATATAGCCGTCGGGCACACGACGCGCCACCCACACGGCACCTTTCTCGAAGTGGCCCTTGCTGGTGATTTCGAAAATCCATGCCTCGTTGGGGTCGGCGAGGGAAAAGCTTTCGCCGCCGTCGCTGTAGCCGTAGGTCGCCACCAGCTCGGCCATCACCTTGATGGCCTCGCGGCAGTTCTTGGCCCTTTGCAGGGTGACATAGATGAGGTTGCCGTAGTCGATGCCCTCGGCGTTGCCCTTGTCGAGGGGGCTGATGCCGCCCCAGGTGGTCTCGCCGATGGCCAGCTGGTGCTCGTTGATGAAGCCCACCACCTGGTAGGTGTGTGCCGGCTGCGGTATCTCGAGCTGGAACTTCAGCGAGCCGTAGTTGTAGAGGCGCAGCGTCTCGCCGGGCTCGTGGTCGGCGGCGGGACAGTAGCGCAGTTGGCCATAGCGCGTGTGGCTGTCGGCGGCATAGGTGATGAAGGTGCTGCCGTCGGCACTGGCACCTTTCGACACGATGAGGTTGGTGCAGGCGTTCGAGGTGAAAGGTGAGAGGAGAAAGGTGAAAAGGGTGAGGAGAAGGATTATACGTTTCATAATGTCATCAATTTGGGTGCAAAGATACTAAGAAAAATTGAAAAACAATTTATTTTTCGTATGTTTGCAATTGGAACAGAGGAGGTGTGATAAGTGCATCTAGTTAAAAATGAATGACTAAAGATTAAAATACAAGAGATGATGATTCTTTCAAAGCTACATAAGGCGGTTAGGTTAACGTTCTGTGTCTGTCTGATTTGCAATTTCCAATTTTCAGATTTCAGTTCTGTCAGCGCACAGGACACCGCAGCCAAGGAGAACCGCCTCCCTGTGATTCACCCTGCGATGGGGACGAAGGAGGAGATGGCGGGCATTACTGTCGAGCTGGTGGGACGCAAGCAGCATTATGCTCCGTATATCAAGGAGACTGCCGAAAAGGATATCTACTCGCCGAAGTCGGTCAACATCCATCCTTCGGGCGAGAAATACTATGTCAACTCGCTGGAGGGCGGGAGCACTGTGGTGTTCGATTTTGCGACCGGCAAGAAGCTGAAGACCATCCATCATCGCTTCACACAGAAAGATATGGGGCTGTGGGCGCCGACGAGCGGACTGTTCCCCTTCACGCACTATTCGAAGAACCTGAACACTTTCATGGGCAAGCCCGTGGAGAGTACCTTCTCGCATGAGGGCCGCTACCTGTGGGTGCCCTACTACCGCCGCAGTTTCGATATCAACGCTCAGGACCCCTCGGCTCTGGCGGTCATCGACACCGAGAACGACAGCATCGTGCGCCTTTTCGAGACGGGGCCGCTGCCGAAGATGATTGCCACCTCGCCCGACAACCATTATATCGCCGTGACGCAATGGGGCGACAACACCGTGGGTATCATCGATATCAGTGGCGAGAAGATGGAGGACTGGCATTATGTCTCCTGTCTGGTGGTGGACTACAAGATGGAGCTCAACTATAGCCTTTCGACTCCCGTGAACCGCGACTGCAACTGCGGCTACTGCCTCCGTGGCACGGTGTTCACCCCCGACAACAAATATCTTTTGGTGGGTTGCATGGGTGGCAGCGGCGGCATCGCCGTCATAGACCTCCCTTCCGGCAAGTATCTGGGCCGTATCATGGGCATGAAGTCCAACCTGCGTCACCTGGTGATACAGGGGGAGTATCTCTACCTGAGCATCAACAATGCAGGCTATATCCAGCGTATGAAGCTGGAGGATTTCATGGCGGCTATTCCCAATCTGACGGAGCAGAAGAAGACCTTCAGCCTGGGGGGCTGGGAGAGCTGCAAGGTGCCTGCCGGTGCACGCACCATCGTGCTCTCGCCCGACGGCAACTACCTCTTCGCCGCCTGTAACACGTCGAGTTGCATGGCGGTGGTCGACACCCGCGAGATGAAGCTCCTGGGCACCATCGCCGCCGACTCCTATCCCGTGGGCCTTGACATCTCCGCTGACGGCCAGTACATCTTCCTCACCTCGCAAGGGCGTGACGGCCAGGGCGGCAATTCAGTGGACATCTTTAAAGTTACTTATTAAAAATGTTTTTGTCAGTTCGCTCAACTTTTGTATTTTTGCACCCGGAATGAAACATGCAACGAACATATTCTTATCGGTTATCATGCTGACAATGATACTCTTGGGGACATCGGGAGTGTCGGTGGAGAAGTGTTCGTGTACGGGAAAAGTGTCGCTGGTGCTGCCGACAGACGGTGACTGCTGTCCCGGTGAAGGTGGCTGCATGACGGTGAAATCCATGCAATTGTCTGACTATATGCCGACGGCGACAGCCAGCCTTGATTTGCCAGTGCTGCCGATGCTTTTCGCTGTGATTCCACCAGCGGCTCAAGAAAACAATGGTGACTATAGTGGCTATAGTTACTATAGATTTGACGTGGCTCCTCCGGGGAGAACGCCGCAGACGGTCACCGTGCTGAGGGTTTGATTGGAAGGTTTCTTCGAATGCGTTAATGCGTGAATGTGTTAATGCGTGAGTAAAGTTTCTTTCAATCAAACAATCATTAAAATGAATAAAAGAATTTTTATTGCCAGTTTGCTGGCACTGGTTTCACCTTTCACCTTTCATCTTTCACCTTGCCATGCCCAGACTGACACCACGCGTAGCAAGACGCTGGAGGAGGTATCCATCCAGCAGCGCAAGAGTGAGGGTGTGTCGCGCCTCGGCGGTGCTGTCAACGGCCTCGAGATAGGACAGGACGAGCTTTTCCGTGCCGCCTGCTGCAACCTCGGCGAGAGTTTTATCACCAATCCCTCTGTCGACGTGAATTACAATGACGCGGCCGTCGGCGCCCGTCAAATCAAACTGCTGGGCCTCAGCGGCCAGTATGTGCAGATGCTGCTGGAGAACCTGCCCGTGACCCTCGGTGCCGCCATGCCCTACCAGCTGGGCTATGTGCCGGGTGCCTGGATGAAGAGCATCTCGGTGAGCAAGGGTGCCTCGAGTGTCAAGAACGGCCCCCAGAGCATCACCGGCCAAATCAACGTCGAGTACCTTAAGCCCGAGGACGACCCCGCCCTGCAGGTCAACGTTTACGGCGACAGCCGCCTCAAAGGCGAAGCCAACATCATGGGCAACATCCACCTCAACCACCACCTCAGCACTGAGGTGCTGGCGCACTTCGAAAAGGACTTCATGCACATGGACGAGGACGGCGACGGCTGGCAGGATGCGCCGGCAGTGGAGCAGTGGCATGTGCAGAACCGCTGGAAATACCAGAAAGGCCACTATATCATGCATGCCGGCTTCGGCTACCTCCACGAGAACCGCGAAGGTGGCCAGATGGACGACGCCTCTGCCAATCCCTACATGGTGATGACCGAATCCAACCGCCTGGATGCCTACATGAAGCATGCCTTCCTCCTCGACCGCGACCACAATACCAACCTCGCCCTCCTGGCCACCGGTAGCCTCTATAATTTCGACGGCACCTTCGGCCTCAAGGAATACAACGACAAGCAGGGCAGCCTCAACGCCTCGCTGGTGCTGGAGCACGACTTCAACGACATCCACAACCTCTCCACCGGCTTGAGCTTCAACCTCGACCAGCTCAATGAAACACTATTAACTGTTAACTCTCAACTCACCAATGAATACACTCCTGGCGCCTATGCGCAGTACACCTTCAAGCCCAGCTACCACCTCACCGCGATGGCGGGCCTGAGGGTCGACCATAGCTCGCTCTACGACCGGACCTATCTCACGCCGCGTATGCATGTGAAATGGGTGCCCTTTGACTGGATGTCGCTGCGCGCCTCCACCGGCAAGGGCTACCGCACCCCCCATGTCCTCGCCGAGAACCACTACCTGCTGACTTCGGGCCGCACCCTCACGGTGAACGACCTGAGACAGGAAGAGGCCTGGAACAGCGGCGTCAGCCTCTCCTTTTACATCCCCGTGAACGACCGCACGCTGACCCTCAACGCCGAATACTACTACACCGACTTCATCAACCAGGCCGTCGTCGATTACGACAGTGATCCCACTGCCATCACCATTGACAACCTCAATGGAAGTTCCTACTCGCATACCCTTCAGGTCGATGCCAACTATGACCTCACCGAGGATCTCAACCTCCTGGCGGCCTTCCGCTACAACCACGTGCGCTGCACCTATGGTGGTCAGCTCATGGAAAAGCCCTTGCAGAGCCGCTACAAAGGCCTCGTCACGCTCAGTTGGAAGCCCATGCTGGCCCTGTGGCAGGTGGACCTCACGCTGCAGCTCAACGGCGGTGGCCGTGTGCCAGCCTATATTCCCGAAGGCGAGATGCTAGCGGTCAGCAGAGACTTCCCCGCCTACCTGCAGCTTAACTTGCAGCTGACACGCGAGTTCCGCCACTTCTCGCTCTATGTCGGCGGCGAGAACCTCACCAACTACCGCCAGAAGAACCCTGTGATCAATGCCGCCAACCCGTGGTCTTCCACGTTTGACCCCACACTTGTCTGGGGCCCCGTGCACGGCATCATGGCCTACGCTGGCATTCGACTGAACTTCCCCCTGCCGGAACATCACAACGAACATTAACAAATAATATAATACCACCATGAAACAGACACTTTTAATCCTTCTCTCCAGCCTGCTGCTGATGGCGGCCGGGAAAGACCTCCGCGTGCTGGTGATGACTCCCACGCCGCAGATGCACTGCGAAAAATGCGAGAACAAGATCAAGAAGAACCTCCGCTTCGAGAGCGGCGTGAAGAAAATCGAGACCAGTATCAAGGAGCAGACCGTCACCGTGACCTACGACGCCACCAAGACCGACGTCAAGAAAATCCAGGCCGCCATGAAAGAAATCGGCTACGACACGAAGGTCGTCTCCGACACACCGAAGGAGAAAGAAAAGAAGAAGTAAAAGAAAAGGCGTCTGCAGACGCCTTTTTTTATTTGATGTGGAGCTCATGCCCCATTCTTTCTTGTTTGGTTTTGAGGTAACGCTCGTTGTACTTGTTGGGCTCGATGACGATGGGGACAATCTCGGTGACTTCGAGGCCGTAGCCTTCAAGGCCCGTGCGTTTTACGGGGTTGTTGGTGATGAGGCGCATCTTGGTGACGTGTTGGTCGCGGAGAATCTGGGCGCCGATGCCATAGTCGCGCTCGTCGGCTTTGAAGCCCAGCTTGAGGTTGGCGTCGACGGTGTCGAAGCCCATCTCCTGCAGGTGGTAGGCTTTCAGCTTGTTGACCAGGCCGATGCCGCGACCCTCCTGGCTCATGTAGGCGATGAGTCCTTTGCCCTCTTTCTCGATCATCTCCATGGCGTGGTGCAGCTGGTCGCCGCAGTCGCACTTGCAGCTGCCGAAGATGTCGCCCGTGGCGCAGCTGGAGTGGACGCGCACGAGGATGGGCTCGTCCTCCTTCCACTCGCCTTTTTTGAGCACCATGTGGGTGTTGCCATTGTCGAGCTGGGTGTAGGCGATGAGCTGGAAGTTGCCCCACCGTGTGGGCAGGAACACTTCCTGCTCCTTACGGATAAGGGTCTCGTGGGCGATGCGGTAGGCTATGAGGTCCTTGATAGTGACGATTTTAAGACCGAAGCGTTTGGCCACCTCCTGCAGTTGCGGCATGCGGGCCATGGTGCCGTCGTCGTTGATGATTTCGATGAGTGCGCCGGCGGGATAGAGTCCAGCGAGGCGCGCGAGGTCGACGGCTGCCTCGGTGTGGCCGGCACGCACCAGCACACCGCCGTTGCGGGCGCGCAGGGGGTTGATATGGCCGGGACGACCCAGCTGGTCGGCCTTGGTCTTCGGGTCGGCAAGGGCTCGGATGGTGCTGGCGCGGTCGTGCATGCTGACGCCTGTGGTGCAGCCGTCCTCGAGGTTGTCGACGGTGACGGTGAAGGGGGTGCCGAGGAGCGAGGTGTTGTCGTGAACCTGCATGTCGAGCTGCAGCTCGTGGCAGCGCTGCTCGGTGATGGGGGCGCAGAGCACGCCGCGACCGTTCTTGAGCATGAAGTTCACATGCTCGGCGGTAATCTTCTCGGCGGCCATGATGAAGTCGCCCTCGTTCTCACGGTCTTCGTCGTCGACGACAATCACAAACTTGCCCTCGCGGAAATCCTCGATGGCCTCTTCTATAGTGTTGAGTTTAAATTCCATAGCAGTAAAACGTCTTTTCAAATGACTCTGCAAAGATAGTAAAAAAATAAGAATTAAGAATTATGAATTAAGAAATAACCGACGGAAAGCAATAAAACTGGTACATCTCCCCCCATACCCTCGCCGGCTGGAAGGTGTGGTTTAACGAGCACAAAACCGATCTCCGATTCTGCCCCCGCTACCATGTCATTTATATTGTTAAAAATCTTGAAATAATCAGATAAAATTTGGTCGTTCCCGAAAAAGTGCGTATCTTTGCAGTTTCTTTTGAAATGAAAATGATATGAATATAGCACTGATAGGATACGGGAAGATGGGTCACGCCATTGAGGCGTTGGCCGCGGAGCGGGGTCATGAGGTCACTGTCAAAATCGACAAGGACGACCCATGGCCCGCAGAGATGGATGCCGATGTGGCCATCGAATTCACCATGCCGGCGACGGCGGTGGACAATATGCTGCGTTGCTTCGAGGTAGGCCTTCCGGTGGTGTGCGGCACCACGGGTTGGTATGGCGACTACGAGAAAGTTGTCGCCGCGTGCAAGGCCCATGGCGGCCGCCTCTTCACGGCCACCAACTTCAGCATCGGTATGAACATCATGTTCGCCCTCAATGAGCGTCTGGCCAAGTTGATGCGTGGCCGCGAGGACTACAAGGTATCCATCAGCGAGACCCACCACATCCACAAGCTCGACGCCCCCAGCGGCACAGCCATCACGCTGCAGGAGCAGATAGTGGAAAACGGGGAGCGGAAAGCGGATAGCATCCCCATTGCCTCGTTCCGCGAGGGCGAGGTACCGGGCACGCACACTGTGGTCTATGACAGCGAGATTGACACCATCACCCTGACCCATGAGGCCCACTCCCGCAAGGGGCTGGCTTTGGGAGCCCTGTTGGCGGCTGAGTTTTTGGCGACAGCCGATGCCGGCATCTACACAATGAAAGACATCTTGTAATGATTAACGGTTAATGGTTAACGAAAGAAGATCGGGAAGAGCCAATCCGTGGGTGCTGCTGGTGCTGACGGTTGTGTTGCTGATGGTCATAGCGGCCAGCTGTCTGTTCGGCATGGTGGACATCAAGATGGAGGACCTGCTGAAAGCGTTCGAGCAGTGGCGTGCCGAGGGCAGGATGCCGCAGATGTTGCACTATTTCCTCAATTTCCGCATTCCCCGTGTGCTGATGAGTGTGCTGGTGGGAGCGGTGTTGAGCGTTTGCGGCGCTGCCTATCAGAGCATTTTCCGCAACCCGTTGACCGACCCTTATATATTGGGTGTGAGCAGTGGGGCATCGTTGGGTGCTGCCGTAGCTTTCCTGCTGGGCCTCAACGCTTTTTTCTGGGGCGTGGAGAGTCTTGCCTTGGTGACGGCCTTGCTCACGGTGCTGCTCATTTATGGCATAGCGTCCATCGGCAACCGCATGCACACCACCACGCTGCTGCTGACGGGTGTTTGCATGACGTTGCTGATATCGGCCATCATCTCGTTTCTAATAGTGCTGAATCCCCACAAGATGGACAGCATCTATTTCTGGACCATGGGAAGTTTTGCGAACAGGGGATGGGACGATGTGCTGATTCTGCTTCCTGTGACTGTGGTGGGCAGCGGTGTGGTGCTGTGGTATGGACGTGACCTGAACCTGTTGCTTGCGGGCAGCGAGGCGGCGCGGAGCATGGGTGTCGAGGTGGAGAAAGTGAAGCGCCTGCTGCTGTTGGTGACGACGGTGATGGTGGCCTTCGCCGTGAGCAGTTGCGGCGTGTTGGGTTTTGTAGGTCTGATTGTGCCGCATGCAGTTCGACTCGTGGCAGGTGCCGACAACCGAAAGGTAATACCTTATTCGATACTTTGCGGTGCGATATTCGTGTTGCTGTGTGACACGTTGGCACATACACTCCTCTACCCGAATGAGATACCTGTGGGCAGCCTCACTTCGATGATTGGGGCCCCGCTGTTCATCTATCTGCTCTACAAAAACAAGAAAAGTTACTAAAAAGTGATAACCCTCGACCATATACAAGTCTGCTTCGGCGACCGCCGCATCCTCGACGACATCAGTGCCGAGATTGCCGGAGGACGCATCACGGCGGTGATGGGCCCCAACGGGTGTGGCAAGACGACGTTGTTGCGCTGTATCGGTGGCTTGCTGCAGCCCTCCTCCGGCAGGGTGCTTGTCGACGGGAAGCCTGTGCACGACTACTCCGCCCGTGCGCTGGCGCAGAAGGAGGCCTTCGTGCGGCAGCAATCGCAAACCGACCTCGACTTTTCGGCTTTCGAGATTGTGCTCATGGGGCGCAACCCCTATCAGCGGCGTCTCCAGAATGAGTCGCAGGCCGACTGGGACATCGTGGAGCAATGTATGCGGCAGACCAACACCTGGCACCTCCGCCTCGCGAAGCCTGGCCAGATGAGTGGTGGCGAGCTGCAGCGTGTGATGATTGCCCGTGCCCTGACCCAGCAGACACCCGTGCTGCTCATGGACGAACCGGTGTCGAACCTCGACATCGCCCATCAGTTCGAGATTATGCACCTGTTGCGTGAGGCCAGGGAGAAGACCATTGTGATTGTCATCCATGACCTCAACCTCGCCTTGCAGTTCTGCGACGACCTGTTGCTTTTCCATTCCGGGAAACTGCTTTACCAAGGTCCTGTCGCCGGAGGCCTCACCCCGGAGAACATCCGTACCGTCTATGGCGTTTCCGCACACATGGCCGACAATAGGATAATATACGACTATTGAAAACCAACCAGAGAATCCAGATATGAATATAAAGAGAATTTTTGTTTTGAGTCTTATCGGTCTCATGAGTTTCGTGGGCATTGCTAACCTGCAGGCACAGGAGTTGCGCAACATAAACCCCGACTCTGTCATCAACGAGGCCATGAAATATATTGGTGTTCCCTACAAGTGGGGCGGCAAAACCCCCAAGGGATTCGACTGTGCTGGATTCACTCGCTACATTTATGGCAAGTTCGGAGTCTCGCTGGCCGCTTCGGCAGGGCCGCAATACAAGGAAGGTGTGCGAATAAAGAAAGACGAGCTCGCCCCTGCCGACCTAGTGTTCTACGGTGGCCGCCGTAGTTCCAAGTCTATCGGTCATGTGGGTCTCGTCACCTCCGTGGAGGAGGACGGCAGCTTCAATTTCATCCATGCCTCGAGCACCGGCATACGTGTCAGCTCGTCGAAAGAGGCCTACTATGCCAAGCGCTACATCGGTGCCTGCCGCCTCATCGACCGTGAGCAGGTGGCCCGGGCGGGCATCCTAGAGCAGCCTGTCGACACGTTGACCCCCGACAGTCTATACACCATCGCCATGGTGGGCGACATGATGCTCGGCACCCTCTACCCCAAGCCCCAGCTGCCAGCCAACAATGGCAAGAACCTTTTCGACGATGTGCGGCGAATCCTCTCCATGGCCACCATCGCCGTGGGCAACTGCGAAGGAGCCTTCTGTGGCGGCAACCTCAAGTGCAGCAAAGGTTCGGGACGCTATTCCTATGCCTTCCGCATGCCGCCTGCCTATGCCGGCCTCTTCAAGGATGCCGGTTTCGACTTCCTCAGCCTGGCCAACAATCACAGCGAGGATTTCGGCTCCGAAGGGGTGAAGGAGACCATGGCCATCCTCGACAGCGTCGGCATCCGCTATGCCGGCGTGAAGAAACTCTGCCAGACAGCCCTCATTCAGCGCGACAGCGTCACCTACGGCTTCTGTGCCTTCGGCCACAACAGCTACACCTACCGCCATCAGGACACCACCCAGGCGCTCGCCATCCTCCGCTCGCTGCGCGACTCCTGCGACATCCTCATCGTCTCCTTCCACGGCGGCGCCGAAGGGAAGGACATGGTCCACCTACCCAAGGGTACCGAGACTTTCCTCGGCGAGGACCGTGGCTCCCTGCGCTCTTTCGCGCACCTCTGCATCGACAACGGCGCCGATATCGTCTATGGCCATGGTCCCCATGTCTGCCGTGCCGTGGAGGTATACAAGGGCCACTTCATCGCCTATAGCCTCGGCAACTTCTGCACCCCCGCGGGCATCAGTGTCTCGGGCATCAGCGGCTATGCGCCCGTCATCACCGTGCGCCTCAACAGCGACGGCATGCTCATCGACGGTAAGATTCACTCCTTCATCCAGTCTTTCGGTAAAGGTCCCCGGGTCGACAAAAAGAATATCGTGGCCAAAGCCATCCGCTCCCTCACCCGCGAAGACTTTTCCAACCCCCACATTCGCATCGAGGACGACGGCTCCTTCGTGCCCGTGGAGTAAGACGGCAACAGTCTCACGGCAAGGACATATCCTTGGCTTTGCCGTTTTTTAAGATAAATTAATTTGGTCGGTAACGATATTTTTTGTATTTTTGCAAAGTTTTTACCCACCATATAACGACTATTCATAATGAAACATACAGAACGTATCCTATTGTTATTGGCATTGTTGACCTTCCCTATAGTGGCTTCGGCGCAGAGCGACGACCCCCAAAACAAGTCCGAGAAACCGGAAATCAAGGTCAACAAACTGGATGTCATCTACGATGATGAAGAATATAAGGGTGTGGCCACCGAGAATCAGAACGAGCGGGAGACCGAGAACAACCTCTACCAGGTCCCTTTTGTCGTAGAGCCCGACGATGAAGGCGAAGAAGACGATGACGAGATTCCGTCGGTCTTCACCCTCGACGACGAGGGCGTGGAGAGAGAGGACGACATCATCCTCGAGGGCTTCGACACTGCCGCCATCCACCTGCCCAAGTTCGATGTCAGCACCATCACCGAACCCATCATCATCCAGCTCTGCGACAAATCTAATGGAGAGAAGTTCACCTGGCCCACGCCTTGGACCTCGCGGCCCTCGTCGCACTTCGGACCCCGCCGCCGCCGGTTCCATTATGGCCTCGACCTGGCGCAGCCCACGGGCGAACCCATCTATGCCGCTTTCGACGGCGTGGTGCGTATCTCCAAATACAACAAAAGCTACGGCAACCTTGTTATCATCCATCATGCCAACGGCCTCGAAACCTACTACGCCCACATGTCGCGCCGCGATGTGGTGGCTGGCCAGCGCGTGAAGAGTGGTGAAGTCATCGGCCTCTGTGGCAACACGGGCCGTTCTTTCGGTAGCCATCTCCACTTCGAAATTCGCTACCAAGGCAACGCCATTAACCCTGAGGACGTCATCGACTGCGCCACCCACGACCTCGTCAGCGACCAGCTCACCCTCTCCTCCAACTCGTTCCGCAAGGTGTCCAAAGGGGGCAGGAACGTCAGCAACGGCGCCAGCGGTGGTTCCTCCACCGGCGATGTCTGGTACCGTGTCCGCAAAGGTGACACCCTCGGGAAGATTGCCCGCCGCAACGGCACCACCGTCAAGCGCCTCTGCCAACTCAACGGCATCAGTGCCAACAAGACACTCCGCCCCGGCGAGAAGCTGAAAGTCCGCGGCAGTGCCTCGCCGCAGAAGAAGAGCAACGCCAAAGCCAAGAAAAGCAAGAAGAAAGGTAAGAAACGCAGATAGTGATATGAGACTCGACATCCTCACCCTCTTCCCGAACATGATGACCATGTTTTTCGAGGAGAGCATCCTCAAACGGGCCCAGAAGAAAGGGCTCGTCGAGGTTCATTTCCACGACCTCCACGACTATTCCCTCACCAAATACGGCTCCGTCGACGATTACCCCTACGGCGGTGCCGCCGGCATGGTCATGGCTGTCGAGCCCTTGGCCAACTGCATCGAAGGTCTCCAAGCCGAGCGCCACTACGACGAAGTCATCTATACCGCCCCCGACGGCGAGATGCTTTCCCAGCCCATGGCCAACGAGCTGTCGCTGGCCGAGAACCTGATGATTCTCTGTGGCCACTACAAGGGTGTCGACGAACGTGTGCGCGAGCACTTCATCACCAAGGAAATCTCCATCGGCGACTATGTCCTCACCGGTGGCGAGCTGGCCACAGCCGTCATCTGCGATGCCGTCATCCGCCTCGTCCCCGGCGTCCTCGGCGATGAGCAGTCGGCCCTCGGTGACTCCTTCCAGGACGGCCTCGTGGCCCCGCCCGAATACACCCGTCCCCCCGAGTTCCGCGGCTGGAAAGTCCCTGATGTCCTCCTCTCCGGCAACCACGCAAAAATCGAGCAGTGGCGCATGGAACAAGCCATCGCCCGCACCAAAGAACGCCGCCCCGACCTGCTGAAAGAGATGAATAATAAAAAGTAATACAATGTGTTATGTATTTTGCGGTCAAAAATTTCGACCGCAAAATAGACAAAATGGGGAACAAAAATGGATAATTTAAAAGAACTGATACCATACAATGAGGTAGAAAACAAGATTGCCATCATTCGCAAACAAGATGTCATCGCCGATGCGGATGTCGCGGAGTTGTATGGCGTAGAGACCAAGGAGGTAAATCAGGCAGTGAGAAACAATCCCGACAAGTTCCCCGATGATTACATGTTTGAACTCACAAAGAGAGAGTTAGGTACTTTGCGGTCAAAAATTTTGACCACAAATGTGTCAAATAAAAGTAGATCAGCGACTAAGGTCTTCACGGAAAAGGGACTCTATATGCTGGCAACAATATTGAAGAGTGAGAAAGCAACAGCCGCAACGTTTGCCATCATCGAGACCTTTGCCAAGGTGCGGGAGTTGAAGCGGGAGTTGGTAGAGTTGCACAAGGAGACCGACAAAACGATGCAGGAGAAAAAGATGCAGCATTTCGGCGAAGTATTGACCGACATAGTGATGCCCGACCTCGAGACCTCCGAGACGGAATCATCATTGGAGACAAACTTTATCATTGGCAAAATCAAGCACACCGTCAAACGAGTAAAGAAAGACAATAAGAAATGACTGTGCTGGAAGAAATGGGGAATAGAAAACTGCTGAAATAAAAACATTGAAATGGATGAAGGAATAATCATAAAAGCTAACACAGACATTGAAGTCATCAAGCACCGCATCTACGAGGTGCGTGGTTTGCGTGTTATGCTTGACCGTGATTTGGCGGAGTTGTATAATGTAGAAACTCGTGCTCTGAATCAGGCGGTGAGACGTAATATCGACAGATTCCCCGAGGATTTTATGTTTGTGATGACCGAGGATGAGATGAATGCTTGGAAATCACAAATTGTGATGTCCAATTCAATCCGTATGGGTATGCGCCGTCCTCCTGTTGTATTTACTGAACTTGGTATTGCTATGCTGAGTTCGGTGCTGCGGTCGGAGACGGCCATACAGGTCAACATCAATATTATGCGGGCGTTTGTGGCCATTCGTCACGCAATGGGTGCCTGGCAGGGAGTCAACTTGAAGGTGGAACAACTGTCGCACAAAGTCGACAACCTCAACGCCCGTGTGGACGAGATTCTCCACGAACAGAATGAGAACAATATGGAGATGGCCGTGCAGATAAACGCCCTCAACGACGCCCTCGACCAACTGCGCGAGAAACCATCAACTCCCCGGAAACGGATAGGGTTTAAACAAGAGAACAAATGACCGTGCTGGAAGAAGTGGAAAATAAGAAACTATTTAAGAAATTACAGCAAACAAAAAAACAATCATAGATATGACAGAATTTGAGAAATACGCCACCAAGCATCGTGGTATCAGCAGCACCACCTACGCCAAGTATACCTCGGCTATCAACAATTCGCTGACTCCCTACATTGTCGAGGAGCGTCAGCTCAATGTGGCTCAGATGGACGTCTTCAGCCGCTTGATGATGGATCGCATCATCTTCCTCGGCACCGCCATCGACGACTACACCGCCAACGTCATCCAGGCTCAGCTGCTCTTCCTCGAGAGCGTAGACCCCGAGAAGGACATCCAGATCTACCTCAACTCGCCGGGAGGCTCCGTCTATGCCGGCCTCGGCATCTACGACACCATGCAGTACATCCAGCCCAAGGTGAGCACCATCTGCACCGGCCTTGCCGCCTCGATGGCCTCTGTGCTGCTCTGCGCTGGAGAGAAAGGGCGTCGCTGCGCCCTGCCGCATGCCCGCGTTATGATTCACCAGCCCATGGGTGGCGCCGACGGTCAGGCCACCGACATGGAAATCACCGTCCGCGAGATACTGAAGCTCAAGAAGGAACTCTACGAAATCATCGCCCTCCACAGCGGCCAGCCCTTCGAGCAGGTGGAGAAAGACTCCGACCGCGACCACTGGTTCACCGCCGAAGAGGCCCTGAAATACGGCATGATTGACGAAGTGTTGACTAAAAAATAGGACTTCCTATGCAACTCAAACTCAAGAATACCTCCCACCACCCGCTGCCCAAGTATGAGACCTCGCAGTCGGCGGGCATGGACCTCCGCGCCTACCTCCCCGAGGGACCTATCACGCTGAAACCCATGGAGCGCGGCTTGGTGAAGACCGGCCTCTTCATGGAGCTGCCCGCAGGATACGAGGCCCAGGTGCGTCCCCGCAGCGGCTTGGCGCTGAAGAAGGGCATCACCGTCCTCAACTCGCCTGGCACCATCGACGCCGACTACCGCGGCGAAATCTGCGTGATACTGATAAACCTCTCACAGGAGGACTTCGTCATCAACGACGGCGAGCGCATCGCCCAGATGGTCATTGCCCGCCACGAGCAGGCCGACATCGTCCAGGTGGAAGAGCTCACCGACACCGAGCGTGGCGCCGGTGGATTTGGACATACAGGAAAGAACTAAGATAACTTCCTGTTTTCCACCATTGTTTAACCATTGTTTAACCATTTAAAATGGTAGAACAATGGTAGAACAATGGTTAAACAGAGGTTGATATAATTTATTTTCAGTAGATTACAGGGGTGCCTGTTCTGCTGATTTTTCTTTTTTTTGTTAAAATTTTCACCCCGATGTAAGATTTCGGCATAAAAGTGAGTATCATTTGGGTATGACACAACGCAATGACAAGATAGTTATGTCATCGCCAACGGCACCTCTCAGAGCGTCGACAGCCAGATGGACCTGCTTGACCCGACTTATGAAGACAAGTACGGCAAGATTATTTTCCACCCTAAAAAGTAATCTTGCACAATAATTTGCGGTCCTCCACGTTTTTACCAGCAATATGAAACGCACGACGCTCATATTGCTGGTTTTGTTGGCTGCGATGTCGCCGCTGCTCTTGTCGTGCCATGCACAGACCCCCGTTGCGGAGCGAACGTCAGGCAAGCGTGTTATCACTGGTGCCGAGCATTTGCTGATGACCGATTTCCAACTCGGACGTGCCGCTGTTGTGGCCAACCAGACTTCTATGGTGGGCGAAACCCATCTGGTGGATGCCTTGTTGTCGCGGGGTGCCAACGTGGTCAAGATTTTTTGCCCCGAACATGGCTTCCGAGGCACTGAGGAGGCAGGTGCCCATGTCGACAACAGTGTCGATTCCAAAACTGGTCTGCCCATCATCTCGCTCTACGGCAAGAACAACAAACCCACGCCCGAGCAGCTGCAGGATGTGGATTGTGTGGTCTTCGACCTGCAGGATGTCGGTTGCCGCTTCTATACCTATATCTCCACGCTGCATTATGTGATGGAGGCATGCGCTGAAAACGGGATTCCCCTGCTCGTCCTCGACCGTCCCAACCCCAACGGCCACTATGTCGACGGGCCAGTGCTCGACACCGCGCACTACCGCTCGTTTGTAGGCATGCACCCTGTTCCCATCGTCTATGGCATGACCATCGGCGAATATGCCCAGATGATTAACGGCGAGCATTGGCTGAAAGGCGGTGTGGAGTGCGACCTCACTGTCGCACCCATGTATCGCTACAAACGCGACAGCGTGGGCTATGAGCTCCCCGTGCCGCCGTCGCCCAACCTGCGCAACGCCCACGCCATCGCCCTCTACCCGAGTCTCTGCCTCTTCGAGGGCACCAACTGTGGTGTGGGACGAGGCACCGACTATCCCTTCGAGTGGGTCACCTACAAGAAAGACACCCTCGACCTGCGGCAGGAAACGGCTCCTGCAGCCTTCAGCCTCAAATACCTGATGGCCATGTATAAGCGAGTGCCCAAAGGCAAGTTCTTCCTGAAGAACAACTTCTTCGAGAAGCTCGCTGGCAACGGCGACCTGCGCAAGCAGATAGAGGCTGGCATGAGCGAGGAGGCCATCCGCGCCACCTGGCAGCCCGCCCTCGACGAGTTTATGAAAATACGAGAGAAATATTTAATTTACAAATAAATGAAAAAGACAATCCTTATTCTGGCAGCTGCCGCCATGCTGTTCGGCGCCTGCTGCGACAAACAAGAAGCCACTTCGCAGGCCAATCCCGCCGATGTGGTGATGCAGAACATCCTCAACCGCAAGAGCGTGCGTTCCTACAACGGCGAGGCCATCCCCGACTCGGTGATGGAGAACATCCTCCGTGCCGCTATGTCGGCCCCCACGGGTATGGACATCCGCCCCTGGCATTTCGTGGTGCTCACCGACAAGAGCCAGTATGAGACCATCTTCGAGGGCAACCATAACATGAAGAAATTCATGGAGAGCGGTGCTATCGTCGTCGTCTGTGCCGACACCACCGTCACCCGCGCTCCGCGCGAGAATCCCGACGGCCCCGCTGAAACCAGGCCCAATCCCATGTGGCGCGACGACATAGCCGCCGCCACCGAGAATCTCCTTCTCGCAGTGGAGGCCTATGGTCTCGGTGCTTGTTGGACGGCCTGCTATCCCTTCCCGGAGACGATGGCTCCCGTGAAGAAAAACCTGGGTTTGCCCGCCGAGATGGTGCCCTACGCTGTGGTGCCCATCGGATACCACGATGGTACCACCCAGCCGAAGGACAAGTGGGCGCCTGCCCGCATCCACTACGGACGCTGGTAGTCAGTTTCGATATCATCGAGAATACCGAGATAATTCTTGTAGCGCTCGGCGCTTAGGAGGCCCTCATCGAGGGCCTCTTTTACTGCACAGCCCGGCTCGTGGCGATGGGTGCAGTTGGCGAAGCGGCATTTCGGCAGCAGCGCGCGCATCTCGGGGAAGAAGTGCGAGAGCTCCTGCGCGTTGAAATCCACCATACCGAACTCCTTGATGCCGGGGGTGTCGATAAGAAAAGTTAAGAGTTTAGAGTTAAGAGTTAAGAGTTGTACGGGGAATATCTCGGCAAAGGTGGTGGTGTGTTTGCCTTTGAGGCTCCAGTCGGAGATGTCGCCCACCTTGAGGGCGAGGCCAGGGGAGAGGGCGTTGAGGAGGGCGCTCTTGCCCACGCCGCTGTGGCCGGAGAAGAGGACGGTCTTGCCGGCGATGAGTTGCTTCACCTCGTCGAGGCTCGTGCCTTCGAGGGCCGAGATCTCGAGGACGGGATAACCGGCAGAGGTGTAGATGGCCTTCACCTCGTTGTGAATCTCCCAGAGCTCGTCGTCATAGAGGTCGACCTTGTTGAAGAGGATGCAGGCGGGGATGTGGTAGGCCTCGGCGGTGACCAGCAGGCGGTCGATGAAGCCCGTGGAGGTGCGTGGGAGGCCGAGGGTGGCCACGATGCACAGCAAATCGATGTTGGAGGCGATGACGTGCGTCTGCTTGGAGAGCTTGGTGGCGCGGCGGACGATGTAGTTCTTGCGGTCGGCGACATCGTGGATGACGCCGGTGCCGTCGTCCTGCATCTCGAAGAAGACGCGGTCGCCCACAGCCACGGGATTCGTCTGCTTGTTGCCCCGCAGTCGATAGTTGCCGCGCAGCCGGCAGTCGATGGTGGCCTGCGTAGCATCACTAGCCACTGACCACTGACTACTGACCGCTAGCACCTTGTACCAGCTGCCTGTCGTTCTTATAACCAGTCCTTCTTCCATTTTTCGGCTGCAAAGATACAAAAAAAATATCAATTGCATTTTTTTTCGTATTTTTGCACTTTCAAACAAGCAAACAATCATGCAATCGAGCATCCCTTTCTCCATCATCATACCCACGTGGAACAACCTGCCATTCCTGAAACTATGTGTTGAGAGCATCCGTAAGAATTCCGCTGTGGAGCATCAGATTATCATCCATATCAACGATGGCTCCGACGGCACGTTGGAATGGGTGCGCGAGCAGGGCTTCGACTATACCTATACCCCTCAAAATGTGGGTGTCTGCCTGGCTTGCAATATGATGCGCACCAAGGTGGCCACCGACTATATCCTCTACCTCAACGACGATATGTACCTCCTGCCTGGCTGGGACACCGCGCTGGCCGACGAGGTGGCGTCGCTGCCCGACAACCGCTTCTTCCTCTCCTCCACCATGATACACCCCTACAAGCCCGAGGATGTGGGCATCGTGGCCAACTATGGCGACAGTTTGGAGACCTTCGACGAGGAGCGTCTGCTGCGCGAATACAAGAGCTTCGAGGCGCCCGATTGGCATGGGGCCACCTGGCCGCCCAACCTGCTGCACCGCGACCTTTGGGACCTCATCGGCGGCTACAGCATCGAATACACTCCTGGGATGTACAGCGACCCCGACCTCACGGCGAAGCTGTGGATGGTGGGTGTGCGCCATTTCAAGGGCCTCTCGGCCAGCCGCGTCTACCATTTCGAGACCCGCAGCACGGGCCGCGTGAAGAAGAACGACGGCAGTCTTCAGTTCCTGCTGAAATGGGGCATGACCAACTCCACATTGCGCCTGCTGACACACCTGCAACATCCGGTCAGCGAGCCGCTGACGGTGGACGCTGCGGCCCTCAGTCGCAACCGCTTCCGCAGCCGTGTGAAAGCCATCCTCTCGCTCCTCACGGGCAAGCAATTCGGACCCATAGAAAAAGTGGAAAGCGAAAAGTGGAAGGTGGAAATATGATGAGACGATTTACTTTTCTGCTGTTGCTTATGGCGGTGGCCGTCGGAGGCCACTGCCAGTATTGGAACAGCCTCGACACCTACCGCCTCAACAAGATTCAACCCCACGACCGCATCATCCCCGGCCACCAGTGGTGCATGAGCCTCAACGGCACCTGGCACTTCGCCTACTTCGACAACCCCTCCAAAGCCACCCTCAACCCCTCCCACTGGGATACCATCAAGGTGCCGGGCAACGTCGAGCTCCAAGGATTCGGCGTTCCCGTGTATGTCAACATGAAGAACGAGTTCCCGTCGAACCCGCCCTACGCTCCCACCGACTACAACCCCACCTATGTCTACTCCCGCACTTTCGAAATCCCCGAACATTGGCAAGGGCGGCGCACCATCATTAAATTCGGTGCCGTGAAGTCGGCCATGTACCTCTACATCAACGGCCGCGAGGTGGGCTACAGTGAGGACTCGAAGACCCCTGCCGAATGGGATATCACCAAGTACCTCCGCGAGGGGCAGAACGACCTCAAGGTCAAGGTGCTGCGGTGGTGCGACGGCAGCTACCTCGAATGCCAGGATATGTGGCGCATGAGCGGCATCATACGCGATGTGGAGCTCTACTCGGTGCCCAAAACCTATATCACCGACATCAAGGTCATTGCCGACATCGACACCAACGACTGGAGCACTGGCCTGCTTGACGTTTTGGTCGACCTCAACCGCGAGGTCAGCGAAGGACGTGTGGAGATAATGTTCGCCGACTATTTTGTCATGGGGCATCCGTTGAAGAACAAAGACTGGTTCGCCTCGTTCCAGATGCGCTGTCGCGACATACAGCCTTGGACCGACAGCACCCCACAACTCTATAACCTCACTGTCACTCTCTACGATGGTGCTGGACGCGAAACCGAGCGCATCACCAAGCGCATAGGCTTCCGCCACATCGACATCGCTGGTGGCCAGCTGCGCCTCAACGGCAAGCCTATGGAGATTCGCGGCGTCAACCGCCACGAGCACAGCATGTATGGCGGCCACTACATTACCCCCGACGAGATGCGGCAGGACATCGCCCTCATGAAAGAGATGGGCATCAACGCCGTGCGCACCTCCCACTATCCCAACGACGAGATGTGGTACGACCTCTGCGACTCCGCAGGCATCTATGTCTGGGACGAGGCCAATGTGGAGAGCCACGCCCAAGGATACGGCGAGGGCTCGCTGGCCAAGAAGGAGGAGTGGTTCCTCCCCATCCTCGACCGCATCAACAACATGTACAAGCGCGACCGCAACCACCCCTGCGTCATCGCCTGGAGCCTCGGCAACGAGTGCGGCAACGGCTACTGCATGGAGGAGGCCTACCGCTTCCTCAAGGATAAGGACAACACACGCCCTGTGGTTTACGAGCGCGCCGAGCTCGACCGCAACACCGACATCGTCTCCATCATGTACCCCTCGGTGGAATTCCTCTCCGAATATGCCCGCAACCCCAAGAACAAGCGGCCCTACATCATGGCCGAATACTGCCACGCGATGGGCAACTCCATGGGCGGCCTCAAGGACTACTGGGACACCATCGACAAATACCCCCAGTTGCAGGGTGGCTTCATCTGGGATTGGGTCGACCAAGCATTTCTAGTTAAAAGTTTAGAGTTAAAAGATAAAAGTTGGTGGGTGGCGGGTGGCGACCTCGGCTCCCTCCCGGGCCTCAAGGACGACGATGCCTTCTGCGCCAACGGCATCCTCGCCGCCGACCGCACGCCGCATCCCCACGCCGCCGAGGTCGAGGCCGTCTACACACGCGGACGCAACTGCGTGTCCGAAAGCCCCGACGGCAAATACGAGATTACGTCGACAGGACCGGCGAAACACTATGATTTTCAGCGCGACAAAAACAGTATTACTCTTAGTGGCAACAACTTTAGCGTAACCGTCAGCACCACCGACGGCAGCATTACTTCCTATCGCTTCGACGGCAGCGAGTTGTTGGCCCGTCCGCTGCGGTGGAATTTCTGGCGTCCGCCCACCGAGAACGACCTTGCCGACCCCCTTTGCGCCCGCGCCTGGCAGGGGCTCGACCAGCTGAAAGCCACAGTGCAGAGCGTCACCACAGGCAAAGCCGAGGTCCAGATGATACTCCTGCTCTCCACCCCCGACGGCGCCACCATTCGTATAAAACAGATACTGGAGGCCGACGAATATGGCAAACTGCAGCTGAGCTACCTCGTCTCCCCCGACGGCCATTTCCGCACCCTTCCCAAGCTGGGCATTCAGTTCGGCCTCGACACCACTTTCTCTTCCTGCACCTTCTACGGCAACATCTTCGAGACCTATCCCGACCGTCATACCGCCCAGCGTTTCAGTCGCTGGTACAAGAGCATGGACGATTTGGCTCTGCCACAGTATGTGGTGCCGCAGGAGCAAGGCAACCGCGAGGCCCACTGGGTGCACTTCAAAGGCAATACGCTCGGCCTGAAGGTGATAGCTCCCGATGCACCCGATGAGTTGCTCAACTTCAGCGTACGGCGTTACAACGACACCGCTATGACCGCCGCCCGCCGATGGAAAGACCTCTCACCCGATGCCTATTACACCGTCAGCATCGACCACCGTCAGGCGCCCCTCGGCACCGCCACCTGCGGCCCCGGAGTGGCCGAGCGCTACACCCTCAGTGGCGACAGCATCTATTGCTATCGTTTCAACTTCATGCCGGGATTGGGCGACCGCATCTATCACTTCCTCCCACAGTTCGGATTGCGCCAGGAATTCACATCCACACCTCCCAGCAATCAGGTGAATATAAGTCGTGTGGAAGCCAGTAAGAGCCCCACCGACACATACCCTTCAGACTATTCTCAGATACTCGTCGACCACCGTCGTGGCGTCGCCGGCGATTGGTATCACGGCTGGATTGGGTGGAACGGCGCCGACACCGTGGAACTCACCCTCACCCTCGACAGCCTCTCCGCTATCGACGAAATCACCGTAGGCAGCTGCCACAGCCCCGCCGACTGGGTTGTCAAGCCCCTCGATATCCAAGCCTCCTGGAGCGCTGACGGGAAGAAATGGTGCGACTGGACGAGCCTCGACCTGAAGAATCCGCCCGCCGACCTCTACAACGACAGCCGCCGTCTGCTCTACACCCACACACTCAAGCAATCACGCAGTCGCACAATCAAATACGTCCGCCTCCGCTTCGTCTGCCGCCCCACGCTCCCCATCTGGCACCCCTACTTCGGCCAGAAAGCGTGGCTCATGCTCGACGAGATAGAGCTGAAGAAAGAAAAATGAGTAAAAAATTCAATTTTCAATTCTCAATTCTCAATTTATTCGTATCTTTGCACCATATTTTAGTAATGACGAAATGACCTTACTCATTATATTTCTGTTAGGTGCGATGTCGATATCGTTCCTCTGTTCCGTGTTGGAATCGGTATTGATGTCCACTCCACTCAGTTTTATCACCATGCGCGAGGACGAGGGCTACAAGGCCGCCCCCCTGTTCAAGAAATACAAGCAGGACAACGCCCGCGCCATCGCCGCCATCCTGAGCCTCAACACGATAGCCAACACCATCGGCGCCGCCGGCGTGGGCTACCAAACCACCGAAGCCTTCGGCAACGAGTGGTTCGGTGTGGTTTCGGCCATCACCACCGTTCTGATACTGGTCTTCAGCGAGATTATCCCCAAAACCATCGGCACCTCCCAGTGGCGCCGCCTTATGGGCTTCACGGCCTACACCATCCGTTTCCTCATCTTCATCCTCTATCCCATCGTGGTGACCGTGCAGTGGTTCACGCGCCTCATCGCCAAGAAGGACGAGGAGGAGACCGTCGTCAGCCGCGAGGAAGTCGCCGCTATGGCCGATATGGGTGAGGACGAGGGCGTTATCGACGAGGACGAAAACAAAATCATCCAGAACGTCATCAAGCTCAACGACATCAAAGCCTATAACGTGATGACCCCTCGTGTCGTCGCCGCCACAGCCCCCGAGAGCATGTCCCTCAAGGACTTCTACCGCAACGACGAATACTCCCATTTCTCGCGCATCCCCGTCTACGCCGACGAGGAGGATTTCATCACCGGCTATGTCCTCCGTAGCGAAGCCCTCGAAGAGCTCGCCGAGGACCATTTCAAGAAGACCCTCGGTGAAATCAAGCGCCAGATACCCCTCTACAACGAGGAGATGTCGGTAGCCGACATTTGGGACAGCCTGCTGAAGCACAAGGAGCAGATTGCCGGCATCATCGACGAATTCGGCTCCTTCCAGGGCATCATCACCCTCGAGGACATCATCGAGACCATCTTCGGCCTCGAGATCATCGACGAGAGCGACGAGGTCGCCGACATGCAGCAGTACGCCCGCGAGCGCTGGCAGAAGCGCCAGAGCCGCTTCAAAGAAATCAAACTCCCGGAATAAACGTTCATTTGTTCCTCTAGGTTAATTGCCTGCCGAATTGCGCCGCAAAGTAGAGTTGCTGCCCGCCTCCGACTTCGGTCGATAGAAGATATGTAGTCATTTTTTGCGAGTTCCTGATACAGCATCTGTCCCTTTACGGAGTAGGTATTTCTGGCGGGGATGGCGGGCTTGACGGGTAGCTCGCTGATGACGGTACCCGTGCGGGTCTGACGGTAGAGGAGCTGGCCTACCTTACCACTGATTTTAGTGTTTGCTCCAAAGATTTTTCCCATCGTTTGTTCCTTTCTTTGTTAAAGGGTTTGACTTTTGGTTACTCGTCTTCTTGGCGTGGCTCAGTATGTGCACCTACCGGCTGGCTTTGAAAGACGGTGCAAAAGTACAGGGGTGGCAAAAAACGGAATCGGGCTTTGTCAGCTTCCGGTGGGCGTCAGGGGTGCGTTACGGGGGGGGTCGGGGTGGGATTGTCGCGATAAAAGGGAGGGGGGAAGAAGCGCAAAAAGAGGAAATGAGAGGTGGGAAACAAGTTTTTTTAACATACGTTCGGGTGGGGAAAATGACAACTTAAACCCATTTAATTGCATTAAAATATATAATTTACACCCCTTTGTTGTAATTTAACACAACCACAACACATTATAATTCAATCATATAAAAACAAAATCAATAGATATAGTTGTGGATTGAGAAAAAAGTTGTATCTTTGCATCGGCATAAAGTACACCTTTAAGACATGTTAGACAAAGAATTTCAATATTATCTCCAACATCAGAACGAGCTTGTCGCACGTTATAATAACCGCTATCTGGTTATCCACGAGCAGCAAGTTGTAGGTGACTATGACACCTTCGCAGAAGCCGTCACGGAGGCACAAAAACAATTCCGGCCCGGAACATTCATTGTGCAGCGTTGCTCTGAAGGTCCCAAGGACTACACATTTAGCTACCATTCAAGAGTGAGAATTCCCCATGCAGCAGTTCAAAGCATTCACTGTTGAATATTCTGGCACAGCCAGTTCTCTTCAAACTCAATGTGGCGTTTGTCCAGGTGTCGCTATCGAAGCTCTTGCTGCAGGAGAAAAGCATCCTGAAGTAAAAACTGTAGAGGCGATTTGGGACACCGGAGCAGAAGTTTCGTCAATCTCAACCCGCGTTGCATCAGAAATGGGATTGGTGTCGCTTGGGAAAGCGCACAACAGTACGGCTGCGGGATTTGTTGAAGTTGATGTCTTTGCAGTTAATATACTACTCCCCAATGGAGTCAATTTTGCCATGGTGCCAGTTACAGGAAACGACCTCGGTGATGTAGATATGCTTATTGGCATGGATATTATATCCAAGGGTGATTTCTCCGTTACCAATGTTGATGGCAAAACGACTTTCTCTTTCCGCATTCCGTCCATGGAACGCATTGATTATGTTAAAGAGGCCACGCCCAAGCCAATAGTTAAAGCCAAGGAGCCAGGACGGAACGACCCTTGCCCCTGCGGAAGTGGATTGAAATACAAAAAATGCTGTGGGAAGAATAGTTGATTTGATACTGAAGAAAAACACCGAGGGCGAGGTGATCATCTCGCCCTCAGGTGTTTTTAATGGTTAGAGTTCCTCGCTGCCAATAATTTGATTCTGCGGTGCTGACTCGCGGGCTTAAATAAACTCATAGGTGCTCGCGACCTACGGTTCGGTTCACTTTCGGGGTTCCATCAGTACTCTTGCCGATGGTTTTCCTAATGCTTTCTATTACAATTATATTCCCATTCCTTGTACTCACAAATTTTGCAAAAAAATGTGAGTATTTTCGACTGCAAAGACAGGAATATTTTTCAAGATGGTAAATTTTTTTTAATTTTGGTGGCGGTTTAATTCTATGATTAAAATCCGAGGGCGAGGCCGGGAGGTCTCGCCCTCGGATTTTTAATGTTTTGGGGAGATTACTTTAGGGTTCGCCGAGGAAGGAGAAGAGGATTTGGAGTTGGCGGGGGGAGAGGCGTTTTTGGGCGGGGCGGTAGCCGGTGGGACGGAGGGCGTCGAGGAGGCCGGGGGTGAGGTTGATTTCACGGGCGAGGAGGCGGCTCGCGGTTTTCTTGCTACAGCCGTCAAAATAGGTCATAGCCAAATCTTGCTTGAATTGATATATTGCCATACATTTTTTCTTTTGAGGTTTTACAATTTGTTTACTTTGACTTTCGAAAGACGGTGCGAAAATAGAATAAACCTCAAAAGTGGGGTATGGCATTGTCCTCTTTCTATACTGATAATGGACCCAATCTATACTGATACTATCCTCTTGGAGAAGCTGGGGAAAAGTGTGTTTTATAGTGGCAAAGAGGCCGATTTGAGAAAAATTGGCAATAAAAAAAGCGAAGCCCCTCCGTGTTAGGGAGAGGCTTCGGGTAAAGCAGTGTAAAAGTGCGGATTATTTCACCACAACCACCTTTTGCGTTGGCAAGGTGCCTATTTTGACGAGGTATACACCAGATGCTGGAACATCGAAGCGAGTCTTGCGACCGCCATCCACCTTACGTCCGACAATGTCGTAAATGCTGATTTCGTCTTTTTGATTGGTCTCAACTACAATCTGACCACCGAGTATATAGACCTTGACAGCATCTGCAATCACATCGTCTATGCTTTGTGTCGCTACGAAATAGGCTATATAGGTAGCATCTGACGTTACTGTTATTGTTCTTGGATTTAAAGTGTTTCCATCGTCCCAACGGTCAAATAAATAACCGTCGAATGGAACAGCTGTAAGTGTGGCTTCTTCTCCCACCCCGTATGGACCACCACCTGTCACGGTACCCATTGACGGATCGGCACTTGTAGCAGTAATGTTGTATATCGAACCCTCTTCTATAAACATTGCTGTCAGTTCTATATCAGTCGTTACTGCAAAAGTGTAAGGGTTATATGTCGAACCGTTACTCCACTGCACAAACCTGTAACCGCTATAGGCTGTCGCTGTCACTGTACATGGGGAACCGTACTCATACTCACCACCACCATCAACACATCCATGTAGTATGTCATTAGTTGCGACACTTACGGTATGCGTATCAATAGCAAAAATTGCCATTAATGTAGCATTATTGACTACTACATATTCCCTTGGATTATCTGTATTGCCATCATCCCACCGCACAAAATGATAATGTTCACTTGCACTCGCAATAATTGTAACTGTGTCTAAATAATCGAATACGCCACCATTGCTGACACTACCCTGTGTTTCATCATTGCTCTGCACAGTCAACGCATATTGATTCTTTGCAAACAGGGCCACAAACGAGGTGTCTTGAGTCAAACATACCATACGAGGATTGTTTGTGTCGCCATCGTTCCAAGAGGAGAAATGATAACCATAATTGGAGGTCGCCGACAATGAAACGCTATCAAGATATTCCACTGTGTCGCTACCCGTGACATACCCCATTGTTTCATTATCTGATATGCCAATAACACTATACCAATTTTTCGTAAAGTAAGCTGTGAGTAGGGTGTCTCGCATCAAGGTGATAACACGCGGATTGGTCGTGTCGCCGTCATTCCAATGCAAGAAATGGTATCCATAGTTGGCTGTGGCTGCAATGCTCACAGTGTCGAGATATTCTGTTGTTGTGCTACCCACCACATTGCCTTGTATTGTGTCGGCACTAACGACAGTCACATTGTAGGAATTCTTTGCATACAAAGCGGTAAACACAGTGTCCTGTGTCAAGGTTATTGTTCGTGGATTAGTAGTGTCACCATCATTCCAAACGGTGAAGTGGTAGCCGTAGTTAGCCGTGGCGGTGATTGTCTGTTCTGATAAATAGTTGTATAAACCTCCACCATCAACCGAACCATGAATATTGGTATCCACATTGAGGATAATGGAGTATTGGTTATAATCAAAATAGGCGGTAAACAAACTGTCCTTTGTTGCCTCAATGGTGCGTGGATTGGAGGTGTCGCCATCATTCCACGTTGTGAAATTATAACCATAGTTTGGTATAGCTGTTATCGTCACACTGTCAAGATATTCCGTCGAGGTGCTACCTGTTACAATTCCTCTGATTGTGTCGTTAGGTATAGCCGTGATGGTATAGGTGTTCTTTGCAAACAAGGCAGTAAATGAAGTGTCTTGTGTCAGCATAAAGACACGCGGGTTATTAGTGTCACCATCATTCCAAGCGGTGAAGTGATAGCCATAGTTGGCCGTGGCAGAAATATTACAATTGTTTTGATATTCATATATTCCAGCACCTGCTACGCTGCCATGAATAGAGGAATCCACCGACAAAGTCATACTGTAATAATTCTTGGAAAACAAGGCTGTAAAAGTAGTATCCTGTGTCAGAATAATAAAACGTGGATTGCTTGTATCACCATCGTTCCATTGTGAGAAATGATAGCCATAGTTTGCGGTAGCGAAAAAGTTTATTGTATCAAGATATTTTGCTGTTGTATCACCAGTTACACTACCTTGTATAATGTCAGCACTAGCAAGGGTAATATTGTATGTGTTTGGAACGAACACAGCAATAAATGAAGTATCCTGTGTGAGCGTTATTGTTCTTGGGTTGTTTGTGTCGCCATCATTCCAATACCCAAAATGATACCCATAGTTTGCAATAGCAGTAATGGTGCACTCCGATTGGTAATTAAAAATGTTACCACCGATGCATGTTCCGTTAAGAGATGTATTGGGCTGTACAGAAAGACTGTACTGGTTGGGTTCGAAAACGGCTGTCATTGTGATATTATTTGTTGCGACAACCTGTCGTGGATTTTCCGTACGGTTATCACTCCATTTTACAAAATGGTAGCCATAATTTGATATTGCTGTTAAGGTGACCGTGTCAAGGTAATTAACCGTACCACCGCCCACGATGGATCCTCTAATAGAGTCATTGGCGACCACAACAACCGAATATTGGTTTTTGGAAAAAAATGCCGTAACAATACTATCCCCAACAAGATGTAGAGTGTCAATACTTGCCACACTTCCATTGCTCCAGTTATCAAAGTGGTAACCATAGTATGATGTAGCTCTGACGATTGCTGTAGAATCACAGTTTACGTCATGACCTCTTTGAGATACTATAGTTACATAACCATAAGATGGATTACTATTTAGGACGTCTATTGAGAAATTCACAATAGGTTCTTGCAGCGCACTCCTGTAGTTTGAAAACAATGGAGATCCTCCACACCATCCGGAACCATTGTAGTATGAATTATAGCTACCACAAGGAATGAGAATAATACGTCCATATGCATTGTTATCAAAACAAGAGCCTTCAATACTTGGCGCAACTTCGGATCCCATTTGTATGGTGTCTAAACTAGTACAATATTCAAAAGCAGAATAGCGAATGTTTTCTACTGAATTGGGAATATTGACATACGTTAGTTCATGGCAGCCATAAAAAGCAATCGGTCCAATAGTGTCAATAGTAGAAGGTATTACCACATTGTCACCTGTACCAGAATATGCAACAAGATAATGTTTTGTGGAATCTGTGTAAATAAAGTCTCCCTCTTTTACTCCATTCATGAAAAGTGCTCCCCAAGGACATCCTGTTGCACAACCATTGTATTCAATATGACGCAAATTATAAAATGCATTATTTCCAATAATGGTTACAGAATCCGGAATAGTAATAGATGCTATTCTTCGGCAGTTAGAGAAAGCACTGATTCCAATGTTAATCACAGAAGAAGGGATGCTTAAGGACGTTAATCCACCACAATACGAAAAGGCACTGCCTCCGATAGATGTAACTGTAGCAGGAATGGCTACCGAGGTTAAGGTGCTACAATTATAGAAGGCATATGGCTTAATTTCTGTCACTCCATCAGGAATAACTAAATAATTCACTAATGTATCATTTATATATAAGTTTTGAGAATGACTAATCGGATTAGAATTCCCAGAAGAAAATGTGATATTACACCATTGCATTATTGAGCCAGTGTAATTTGTCCTCGTCAAACTGCTGCATCCAAGAAAAGCATTATTACCGATATTAGTCACCGAGCCACCGATTGTAACGGTATTCAGACCTCTGCAATAATAAAATACTTCATTCCCTAGTATGTTTACAGATTCGGGAATTACTATTGATAGAAGACTATCGCATAAAGCAAATGCGGAGTTACCAATATTTGTCACCGAGTTAGGAATCGTGATAGACGATAGTTCATTGCAGCGATAAAAAGCATATTCACCGATATTGGTTACTGAATTGCCAATTGTGGCCGTTGTTAAACCGCTGCAATCGCGGAAAGCCCTGTCGCCGATATTTGTCACCGAATTGGGAATAGTAATGGAAGATATCCCTGTGCATAATTCGAAAGCCCTGTCGCCGATATGTGTCACTGAATTGGGAATAGTAATAGAAGATAACCCTGTGCATGATTCAAAAGCGCGATACGGAATAATAGCCACATTATCTCCAAAAACAACGGATGTCAAAGTATTGCATCCAACAAAACATTCCATCGTATCACAATTAATGGCATTATAATTGAGGGTAGTCAATGCACTACAATTTTCGAAAGCACGATTATTAATACTAGTTACTGACGTCCCGATAGTCACTGATGTAATGCCGCTACAATTCCAAAAAGCCAAGTAACCAATACTAGTAACCGAATTAGGAATGACAATATTGGTCAATCCTGTACATGATTCAAAAGCGCGATCCGGTATTGCTATTACACTATCTCCAAAAATAACTGTGGTTAGGGAATTGCATCCAACAAAGGCAGTGTAACCCAAGTAGTCCCCAAGCATAGTACAACTGACCGCATTAAAATAAACCGTTGTCAAACTGCTGCAATCCTTAAAGGCGCCTGCTCCGATACTGGTCACTGTACTGGGGATTGTTACTGATGTCAGTCCACTACATTGGCGAAAAGCATTTGTACGGATGTTTGTCACCAAATATGTTGTACCACCAGAGGAAACACTACTTGGTATAATCAACGCACCTGTTGGCTTAGAAAAACCATACCATCCATTATTCTCATTACCAGTAGGAACTGTCACTGTAACAGTATTTCCACTGATATTATAGTACAGAGTTTGTCCACTTGGCGCTACCGATGAAAAACTATAGGCAAAGGACTCACTGAAAAAAACAACAATAAATAGTATAAGTAGAAGTGTTTTTTTCATATTCTTGGAGATTTAAGTTCATTGACTGGTTGAGGGAGTATGCCTAATACCTCCAAATAATCCATGTGGGATTCCAAATAGAAAGAACGTCCACGAGGAGCCCTATAATCTGTTAAACGCAATACAAGTCGTCCAATAAGCGGCTCCAACAATGGTGTCAATTCAACATCATATCCAATGTATGTTTCCCGGAAGTCCGAAAGTGTCTTTAGTACTTTAAAGGCACCTCCGTATATGTAAACGTTCTCTTCCTTGCATTTATAATCATTGAAAAGGCTGAAAATATACTCTCGATTGAAATCATTATTGTTGTTCGGGCCTCTCCATCTTTGCCAGAAGACCCACTTGTCCCAACTTTCGCAAAATTCATCGTAAGGCTCTAGTTCATCTTGACTTTTCCATGCAAGATGTAATTTGTACTTCATTTGTTCTTCTGCTGAAAACCTCAGCAAATCATTTAACATGTATTTTCTGTCCATATCAAAGAATTATGTATTAACCTCCAATTCAAGCTATTGAGCAGGATGGTTATCTTTCAAATAAGTAGAATAAAGAAAGGCGCAAATCTTTCTTTAGATAAACTACCACTTATTTCTTAATGTAGGTGTCTGGAATACCTTTGATGCAAATAAGTAGGAAAAGATTCACGCCAACGCGTAAACTTTCCGCTAACTTTTTCTCGCATCATGATGAGTTTTCCAGACTTTACATTAAGGAGAACAAGAGCGTCAAGCTCAATATGTCTTTTGTTCTATATTATAGTTTTATATCATGTTGTTAATCTTTTTATTTCACGGTGCAAAAGTACGCATTTTTTCTCATTCCGCCAAAAAAACTTTGTGAAACGGCTCCGCAAGAGTGAGTTTCACTTGCGGAGTCGTGTCGATTTTAGGAGCAGACTAACCGAGATACTTCTCGATAATGCTTACCTGTTTTGGTGAAAGTCGCTTCTGTGAACGACGGTAACCAGTGGCTTCCAATTCGGCCATAAGTTCGGCGTTGCCGTGGATTTCACGGGCTAACAGTCTGCGGGCGACCTCTTGGTCGTAACCTTCGAAATAGACCTGTGCAAGGTCCTGTTTGAATTTGTACTGATTCATTTTGCTTGAATTTTAGATTGATAATTGACTTACCTAATACTATATCAGGCAAGCGAAAAACTAATTCGAATTAAAAATTCAAGCATAAAGGCGTTGAGACGTCCAGAAACGCCGGTTTGCAAAAAATGGAATCGGGAAGGCGATGATTGAAAATAATTTCTGGGGTGAATGGGACTAATGGGCAACTTGAGCAAGACGGGCTATCTGATTGGTTTTCAGACAGTTTTGCGTATTATGGTTAAAGTGCTGGTTTTTAGGGTGGTATGGGGATTTCGTCGAAGGACCGCCGAAGGATCACCGAAGGGTCGCCAAGAGGGGATTTTGGCGTGGCTAAAGCCCCTGGCACGGGACAACCCATTAGGGCGGACGCAAGCGTCCGGGAGCGGGACGAAGCCGTGGGGATGGCGGACATAGAATGCCCGGACAAGGAACGAAGGGGCGGGATGGGGTTGGAAGTCGCGGGGAAACCGCGACACACACTGGAGGGGACTGGCGCGGGGGGAGAGAGAAAAAAAGAAAAAGCCCCCCAAGAAAAAAGCCCCCAACAAAAAAAGAGAAACCGCTGCTTGCGGCTCCGCTTGCTTACGGGCGGCTGCGCCGCCCTCCTCTCTCGCTTCTTTTCTCTCTTCCCCTCTCCGCGCTTCTCTCTCCTCTTGTGGGCGGCTGCGCCGCCCCTCCTCTTTGCTTCTCCTCTCGCGCTTCTTTCGGGCGGCTGCGCCGCCCTACCCCTTCCGCTTCTCCTCCGCTTCTCTTCCGCTTTTTCGGCGGCTGCGCCGCCTCTCTCTTCCTCGCGCTCTCGTGGGCGGCTGGCGCCGCCCCCTCTCGCCACTCTCTCTTTCCTCTCTATCAAACAATTAACAATCCTTTCCGTTGCCGTCACAAGTCATAAACTTTTTTTCTTTTGCCATAATAATATCTTTCTTGATTAACCATTGCGTTACCTACGGTGACGTTGCTTTGTCTCGGCATACTGAGCATGCTCCCTCTGCTCTCGCTTTGCGCAACGTTAACGTTTTAGGATATACCGCTTTGAATTTTAAAGCATTTGGCCACAAATTTCTTTCCTTCGGAAAGTTTTTCTTGCTAATTCGGAAAAAGTTCGTACCTTTGTAGATTGGCTAAATGCTTTAAAATTAATATAATTAATTATATCCTAAAACGTTAACGCAATGGTTAAAGAAAAAAAGTTCATGACATGCGACGGTAACTGCGCTGCAGCGCATGTGGCCTACATGTTCAGCGAGGTAGCAGCAATCTACCCCATCACCCCCTCCAGCCCTATGGCCGAGTATATCGACGAGTGGGCCGCCGGCGGTCGTAAGAACCTCTTCGGCGAGACCGTGAAGGTCGTC
>CACYPU010000014.1 GCA_902776365.1 uncultured Bacteroidota bacterium
TTCTGACCACTCGGCAAGGATTCCCCACGGCAACAGCGTAAGGAGGAATGTCAGAGGCTACCACAGAGTTTGTACCGATAATAGCTCCATCGCCAATATGAACGCCTGGCATGATAGTGACATTCTGACCAATCCAAACGTCATTGCCCACAACGGTATCACCCTTTAGAGGCAATTCATCTTTCACAGGAGCAATGGCACTGCCCCAGTCGCCACCCATGATATAGAACGGATAGGTGGTCACGCCGTCCATGCGGTGATTGGCTCCATTCATGACAAACTCAATCCCTTTGGCAATGGCACAGAACTTGCCGATAATCAGCCGGTCGCCAATGAAGTCGTAGAAATGGGTGACATGCTTCTCAAACTGGTCGGCACCATCCACATCATCGTAGTAGGTATAGTCGCCGATGATGATACGCGGGTTCTTCACCACGGAGGAAGATTGGGATTTGGGAAAGCCTCGTCGGGGTTGGGCCTGTTTTTTATCATGATTTTACGGATTATCTGTATTAAAAAAGCTACAGATTCTTCCCGAAAAACGCCGCTAACGTGTCCCAAGGGATATAGTTATTCTCTCCACCGTCGTAGAGGTCGCAATGGGTGGCGCCGGGGATGATGAGCAGCTGCTTGTTGTCCGGATTGGGATTTGGTTTGCCGACGAAGTTGTAGCCTTCGGCTTTGCCCTCCACCATGTAGTGGTAGGCAGCTTCACCGAAGTAGCGCGAGTGGGCCTCCGCGCCATGCATCACTAGGACGGCAGAGCGAATCTCGTTGATGTAGTAGAGGAAGCGGGCATTGGCGTAGGCTTGGGTGCCGATGGTGCGCCAGCCGTCATTGCTGTTGCCGCTGCGAGCATGGTAGCCACGCGGGGTCTTGTAGTAGGCGTGGTAGTCTTTGACAAACTGCGGGGCGTCCTCGGGCAGCGGGTCGATGACGCCGCCAGCCATTGCCGTCGGGTCGGCGAGGCGTTGCATGCCCATTGCCTCGCGGGCAGCGTGGCGCGACTCCTCTTTGTTCTCGCTGTCGAAGTAGCCGTTTCCATTGACGCGGGTCATATCGTACATCGTACTGGCGACGGTGGCCTTGATGCGGGTGTCGGCAGCGGCAGCGTTGAGGGCGATGCCGCCCCAGCCACAGATGCCGATGATGCCGATGCGTTCGGGGTCGACATTCTCCAGCTTGGATAGGTAGTCGACGGCAGCCATAAAGTCCTCGGTGTTGATGTCGGGCGACGCTGTGCGTCGGGGTTCACCGCTGCTCTCGCCGGTGTACGACGGGTCGAAGGCCAGCGCCACGAAGCCTCGCTCGGCCATTCGCATGGCATAGAGGCCGCTGCTCTGCTCCTTCACGGCGCCGAAGGGACCTGAGACGGCGATGGCAGCCAGCTTGCCCTGGGCATCCTTAGGCGTGTAGAGGTCGGCCGCAAGCGTAAGCCCATACTGTGTCTCGAAGGTCACCTTGCGGTGGTTCACTTTTTCGCTTAGTGGGAACACCTTGTCCCACTCCTGAGTCAGTTCCAATTTTGTCATAGTCGTTTCTTTTTGTTCGTTTGTTGTCGTCTGGTGGCACGCTGTCAGCACAGCGCCGAGCAGCATGGCCGCTAATTTGTTCTGCTCCTTTGGCCGAACGCTCAGCAACAGATGCGGGTTTGGCGCAGCTGCTCTTTGCGGGCCGAGGGGATTATCTCTTCGTGGTAGAAGTAGTTGACCACCACCGGGGGCTCGCCGTGGCGGGCGTGGGTGGTGTCGTCGTTGCGTACGTAGCGCAGGCCGCGGTCGGCGCAGAAGTGGCTCAGGTCGGCGTTGAGTTCGTGCCAGTAGGTGCGGTCTTTGCGGGTGTAGATGTCGTGGTAGAGGGTGTCGAGCCTGGGATGGTGTTCATGCACCCACTGCAGTATGCGCCCTTTGTAGTCGCCGCGCAGGTTGAGATTCTCCAGCCACACGAGGTTACACTGACCCTTGGCGCGTTCGATGATGGCCTCCACGTCGGTGATGCCGGGGAAGATGGGCGAGATGAAGCAGGTGGTGTCGATGCCGGCCTCGTAGAACTGGCGCATGGCCTCCAAACGGCGTTCAATGCTCACGCCGCGGTCCATCTCGCGACGGAATTCATCGTCGAGGGTGTTGATGCTCCAACTGACGCGGGCGCCGGGGAATGTCTTTATCAGGTCGAGGTCGCGCAGCACGAGGTCGCTCTTGGTGGCGATGCTGATGCGTATGCCGCTGCCTTGAAGCTGTTCCAGCAGGGCGCGGGTGCGCTTGTATTTGGCCTCGCAGGGCTGGTAGCAGTCGGTCACCGAGCCGAGAAAAGCCTCCTTGCCGACATAGCGCTTGGCGTTCTTGATGTCGGGCCACAGCTTCACGTCAATGAAGTCGCCCCACGGCTCGGGGTGGTTGGTGAAACGTTTCATGAACGAGGCGTAGCAGTACTTGCAGGCGTGGGCGCATCCCACATACGTATTGACCGAGAAGTCGCTGACCGGCAGGTTCGACTTGGTCATCACACTCTTGACGTCGATTTCTTTGATTGTCATAAAAAAGTTAGTTTATATGAGCGGTTTTTTGATTGATTTCGCGAATCACCTTGGCAGGTGTTCCGGCCACCACCATATTGGCGGGCACGTCCTTGGTGACCACGCTGCCGGCGGCGACGATGGCGTTTTCGCCGATGGTGACACCGGCCAGTACCTTGACGTCGGCACCCAGCCATGCGTTGTGGCCAATGACGATGGGCTTGGTGAGCAGTGTATGGCGCATGGCGGGGTCTTCGGGGTGGTACTCGGTGGCCAGCACGCAATGGGGACCGATGAAGGCACCGTCGCCAACGGTGATGCCGCCGAGGGCCAGCAGCGTGCAGCCGAAGTTGAGGAAGCAGTCGTCGCCGAAGCGCACTCCGGGACCATAGTTGATGTTGACTGGCGTGAAGACGCGCACGGTGTCGGGTACCTCGCTGCGTGTAATCTCGCGCAGGCAGTCGCGCACCTCGGCCTCGGTGTGGTAGCCGCTGTTCATTTCGGCGCAGAGCCGCATGGTACGCTGCACGTCGGCATAGAGTTCGTCGCTGCCGACATAGTCTTTTCCTGTGGGTGTATTCATTATTTAAGGTTGGTTTTGTTTTTTCGTTGGTACTTCTCGCGGACGAGGGTGTATGAGTTCAGTGTCAACTCCTTCAGCAGGGTGTCGGGAGCCGTCGTGGGGTCGACGCCAATCCAGTATCGGGGCGACTCATTGAATGGTTTGCCAATGCAGGAGTGCAGCTCTTTCAGGTCTTCAATGCGGTCGGGCTGGCACTTGAGGGTGACAACACTGAAATTGTTGCAGTCGAAGAAAGAGAACATGTGTCCGTAGACATAGAAGACCAGCACCTCGCTGGCGTAGCGGAAAGCCTTGAAAGGCATCCGTTCCTCTACGTCGTCGCCCAACGAAAGGCAGTAGTTGCGATAGTCCTCGATATTCATAAGTCAAAGCTAATCATAATAAATAACTCTGCCTGGTGAGAAAATATAGCCCATTGAGCAGCGTACTGTCGGCTGTAAGGCTTCAATGTCAATTGGTCTGGATTATTTCGCTTTGGCCAGTACGGCACCGGCATTCCAGGCACGGCCCACCTGCTCGCCAGTGACGTAGTAGCCGTTCTGGAACTGGTCGAAGATAAGGGCATTGAGTTTCATGGGATCCACCTTGCCGTTTTCGCTGAGGACGCTCTCCTCGGCAGCGACGTTGACAATCTTGCCCACGATACAGTACATCGTCTCGGTCTCCACCACCTCGGCCAGCTCGCACTCCATCGCCACGGGGAATTCGTCGATGACGGGGGCGTTGACACGACTGCTGCGGACAGCGTGGTAGCCCGTGCGCTCGAACTTGTCGGGGGTCTTGTTGCCGGTGGCGATGCCGAAGTAATCGGCCACATCCATATGGTCGCGGTCGGCGATGCTGACGGTGAAGGCTTTTGTCTTGAGGATGTTCTGCGTGGTCTTGTGGCCTTCGCTGATGAAGAGGGCTATCTTGTCCATGTCGCAGATCATGCCCCAGGCGGCGTTCATCACGTTCACGCGGCCGCTCTCGTCGTAGGCCGCCACCATCAAAACCGGCATCGGGTACACAGCCGGCATAATTCCAAGGTCTTTTTTCATTGTTTTATCTTTTTTATTGTGTTACGAATGATTGTTATTTCCGAAGAAACGCCAATCCTGCGAAAATATTATTTGATCCTGTTTACGTCAGGTTTAGAATCGACACAATGTCTTCTGTAATTGTTGCCTCCCCGCCAAATCGGCCGGGAGGTCGGCCTGTGTGTGGTTCTGCTCCAGCAGGTAGCGGATGCAGAAGTCGATGTTTTCAATCCTGTCCATAGTATTTCTCGCGGTCGGTTACGATGTCGTGGAGGTTGTTGTAGGCCCAGTCAAGCAGTTGTTGCATGACGGGCATGAAGCTGCGACCACGGTCGGTGAGGGCGTACTCCACGCGCGGCGGCATCTCGGCATAGACGGTGCGGCTCACAAGCCCGTCGGCCTCGAGGCCGCGGAGGGTCTGCGTCAGCATCTTCTGCGAGCAGTCGGGGTTCTTCTGTTCTATGTCGCGGAATCGCATTGGGCTGTCGCTGCCACCGAGGGTGTAGAGCACCGCCAGCGTCCACTTGCCACCAATGCGCACCAGGATGTTGCGGATGGGACACTCCGGGAAGACGGGGTCTTGTATGAAGTCTTTGTTCATATCGATGTTTTGGAGGTGCAAAGATACAACTTTTTCTTAAAACAGGCGGACAATCTATCCTGTCCGCCTGCCATGATGCTAATTGTGTCAAGTCGTTACCAAGTCAGCGGGTCGCTGAGGATGTTGCCGTCGGTCATCGGGCTGTCGGCCTCGGTGAAGTTATTGGCCTTGTACTGGATGCAGAGCATCGTCAGGTTCTCGCAGCCGGTGTTCTTCAGGGCGCGACGGCCGTCGGGACTGACGCGAACCACGGTGCCCTCGCTTACGGGGAACTGCTCGCCGTCGACCTGATAGGTGCCGTTGCCGCGCAGGATGATGTAGAGCTCCTCGTGGGTCTTGTGGGTGTGCAGGAAGCCGCTGTCTTGACCGGGCACAAGCGTCTGGAACGACAGCTCGCTGCCGGTGGCGCCCACAGCCTGGCCAACGAACACCTTACCCTGGATAATGTTGGGACCCATTGGGAGCTGGTGCTCGATAATCTGTTCGATACTTCCTACGTTGACGGCGGCATAGTTGCGACCGCTCTTAATGTTTTCGATTGTTCTCATTGCTATTTTTTTTAAGTTGTTTAACTGTTTTTCGGTTGCAAAAATACAATGCTTTCCGAAACCCCGCAAGAGGGTACCCGAGCGTAAGCCACTTACTTTGGGGTAAGTAATATCGTAACTGCAAGAAACTATTGCTGGCACTTTAACACTTTTTTAACACAAAAGGCCGTCGGAATGACGGTCTTTTTCTGCTTAATCGAGTTGCGAAGTTCCCTTTTTGGGGGTGAGCAACGTATCAATCGCAGCCACCGCCGAGATATCAATACCCCAGTCCTTTCAGCCACTTCTCCACTTTGGCTTTGCCCGAACGCACCTCGTGGCCGTAGATGGAGAAGCCTTTGGTGACGGTGGCCTTGGGGAAGGCTTTCTTCACGTCGCTGACGCAGTTGGCCAGGCCGCTGCCCTCGTGGGTGGTGAAGGGGATGACGGTCTTGCCGGCGAGGTCGATATCCTTGAAGAGGGTAAACATCACCTGAGGGATGTGCGCGACCGGAGTGGAGCGAACGTCATTAACAGGTGCGCGACCGGAGTGGAGCGAACGTCATTAACAGGTACCCCACCACACGGGGCCGCCGATGAAGACGGTGTCGTACTGGCTCAGGTCCGGAGCCTCGCCTTCGTAGGGCGGTAGCTCGCCTTTGTTGGCCTCTTCCTGCGCCAGGTTGATGAGCGGCGTATAGGCCATGCCGTCGTACTTGTGGGTGACAATCTCATACTGGTCGGCACCCGTGATTTCGCTGATATAGTCGGCCACAATCTTGGTGTTGCCGACCTCGATGTTGCCCACGCTGTAGTTGTCGCCCGCGTGGGAGAAGAAGATGACTATCTTTTTCATTGTTTTATTGTTTGATTGCGTTATTGTGTTAGTGTTTTCTTGCTTGTTTTGTGCGTTGCAGCCCGAGGCCAGGAAGAGTGCAAAGGCCGCGAGGGTGGTAAAAATCTGTTTTGCGTTCATTTCGATGGGTCTGTTTGGGGTTGATATTCTTGTAAATCGTTGATGACTAAATACATTCCGCACATTCACCCTCACCGGTTTCCGACTGCAAAGATACGAACATTCCGCCACACGGCAGTTTCACATTTTACGCCAATTCTTTCACAAATCACCACAACAAAAACGGCGAAAGCCGAGGCCAGCGATGGTCTCGGCTTTCTTATTGCAGTTGAGTCACGCCCTCATTAGTTGTGCTTCAGATATAGCATATTGTTCTTGTAGTCGAAAATGACGTTGAAGTGGCGGAAGAAGTCTGTGCCGAGAAGAATGTCGGAATTAAAAACGGACAAATCCATCATACTCCCTGGTATTTTCGCCACAACACGGTGGTTATCATCCATGAGTTCAATTGGGAAATTCATGCTGTCGACGGCGGAACCAATCTGTGAAATAATCAGCCATGCAAGTGAACTGGTGTCTATTTGGCTAAAATGCTGGTCAACACGATTCAAAAAAGCAGAATCGAAAGCTGTTCCAGCCGCATTCCCCAAATCCAGGAATACCCGTGCTGTGCAGGGTGCCCCGTCTTTTAGCCTGAACCCATCGGTCTGGACACACCTGTATCGAGGGAGGCCTTGTTGATTAGTGAATTCCATAGGGATTGCCTTATATTGGCCTATCGATGCTGGGAGATGATTGCTCAAGACCATAAAATGCCGCTGGAGGTCAATCTCCACGACATATTTTTCAAAGACATCACGACCTATTGTTGCACCCAAAGAGGGCATGCTGTACATCAGTGCGGCCCATTTATTGATGTCTATTGTGTCCAGTCGAAATGATGTATGCCCGATTTTATAACAAAGGCTGTCCGTCACCACGCTATAACGCGCGATGTCCGCTAATTCCTCTGAGCCACGTTTAGCCCGCAGTGTGTCGGTTCGATAAACCCTATAAGTGAAATCCAGTTTTGCGGCCAAATCGGGGTCGATGTCAGAGCGGTAGCAACCATTGTCAACAAGAACGGTGTCAACCTTCAACCCATTTATTTCGACACTACAGAATATTCCGCCAGAGCCTGGATACCCCCAATCGGTTTCAAAACAGATGGGGATGGTGTCCGCAAATGGAGGCTCGGCCGCAGCCTTCTCTCTCGTTCCGCTCTTGCAGGCGGTCATAGCGGTAAGGGCAACCATCGCCGCAGTGGCAAATAATGCGATTCTTTTCATTGTTATAAGTATTGGGTTATTGTTTTTATCCGTAATTCTCAATCAAATACTTCACAAACTGTGGGTCGCCGAAGTCGATGGTGCCCGTGTCGTGCTGGTTGAGCTTGGCGACGGCGGCCATATCGTCGGCGGTCAGCGTGAAGTCGAAGATGTCGAAATTTGCCACAACACCACGCTGGGTCAGCCACCGGAGGGCCACCTGAGCGGCACTTTTGCCATACTTGGCACCTATGGCGGCAAGCTCTTCGCTCTTCACGATGCCTTCGACTCCTTGTCCGCCAAGCGGTCCCCAAGCCATCATACGTGTTCCGAATTCTGCAAGCATCGGCTCGATGGCTGTCTGCTGTATGAGGGTGTTGCATTGCAGCTGGTTCACCATCGGCTTTACGTCCACATAGTGGGCGAAGTCGAAGAAACGGCCCGACTGGAAGTTGCTCACTCCTATGGCGCGCACCTTGCCGTCGTGATAGGCTTTCTCCATCGCCCGCCACGTGCCGAACACGTCGCCGTAGGCCTGATGGATGAGCAGCAGGTCGATGTAATCCGTCTGCAACTTGCGCAGGCTCTCGTCGATGCTCTTGGCTGCCTTTTCCTCTCCGTTGTTCGCAATCCACACTTTTGTCACGAGGAAAAGCTCCTCGCGTTTCAGGCCACTTTTGCGCCAGGCATTACCCACACCCTCTTCGTTGGCATACGCTTGTGCCGTGTCTATCAGCCGGTAGCCGACGCTCAGCGCATCGCTGACACAACGCTCGCACTCGGCGGGCGACACTTGGAAGACGCCGTAACCCAGCAAGGGCATTTTCACTCCGTTTGACAATGTAATTTCTTGCATAAGTATTTGTGTTATTGTTTATTATTCAATTTTTATTCGTTTCTTTTGATGCTGCAAAATTACAACCATTTTTCCGAACGGCAATTTCACAAAAAGCACCAATATTTTCACAATAAGAACAAAAGTAACCTACAGATGAATAAGGTTTACACAAATAATGTATCTAGGGAACAGTATAATTTAATAAATTATACTATACACCTTGCTATCAAACACTTACATTATCCGACCAATGCTATGGCAAACCTAAGACATGCTTATACCGAGTCTCAGTCTCAGAGTCTCGGTTGTTTTGGGGGCGAAAAAATATTATTTTTCAATCTTATTGATAGTTCTTATTTTCTCCAACATGGAGGCTGCCCACTGTGGAGTGCCGGGCTTCTGGTAGCGGCAGCAACCCGATGGGTCGGGGGTGAAGAGGGTCTTGGCATCGGCCGTGAGGGTCACGACGCCACGCTCGGAGAGGGAGAAGAGTCCGTCGCCCTCGACGGCCTGGATTGCTGTCATCGGGTCCCACATCTTCTGCCCCGTATTGCAGTTGTAGGTCATATACACCTGCTTGATGGGGTGACAATCGGTCCAGTCGATGTCAGCAATGACCTGCTCGGGGAGGTACTCCACCTGTTGTCCCACCTCCATGGGTGAGAAGACTATGTCGACATCTTGTGGCCAGAGGTCGAAGAGTGTCTGCGCAAATTCTATGCCTTGTGAGAAGTTGAAGTCGGGCTCGTCTGCCACATCGAAGATGCCAGCCATAATGTAAAGACATTTCACCTTCTGACGCACCAGTTCGACACCCGTGAGGGGTGAATGCTCGTCGGCACCTGACTGCAGCAGTTGTGCCAGACAGGTGACAAAACCTACTGAGACGATGCTCACAGAGTGGTCGGGCTGTGCTGCCAGCAGACGGCGGTAGAGTTGCCAGCCATCGGGCAGCGTGTTGTAGTCGCTCACCGTACGGGCAAACATCAGGCTGCCGTCGGGATGAGTGTGGTTGGGAAGGTTCCCATAGTCTATCCACACCGCTGGGTTGTCGATGCCGTTGCGCACCAGTCCGATAGGCACGTCACCACGGCCGAAGTAGGTGTTCATCACGTCGGCACAGGCGGCACATTCCGTGCCCTCACGGTCTACCACCACACCGAGCAGGCGGCAGAGACCCTGCTCCTCATAGCGGTAGAGCATCTCCAAGGCGAAGAGGTCGTCAGTCGACGAGCCGATGTCGGTATCGAAGATAACAAGTGGTACATCGGCTGTCGATGGATGCTGTTCGGCATTTTTGCCGCAACAGGCAAGCATCATCAACATAACGGAAAGTGGCCAAAATGCTAACGGCAGTTTGATTTTCAGACCTCTTTTCATCGGTTGTCCTTTTTTTGTTTTGAAAGTGCAAAGATACGGAAAATTTTTGGAATGGCGAAATATCTCCCGTAAGTGTTGCCTCCAGATCATCAACGAAGTATAGACCGCCACCAAGGGATTACAATAGCATCCTGCACACAAACTCTGAACGTCAACGGTAATGTGTGTTAGCATTCATTATAACATTGAAGATTAAGATATCCATATTATTAGTACAATATGACTTTAATCTGCCCAAATCATGTAAAGACCGACTATATGATACAATAAAGACAAACAAATATGACAGAGACCAACCGCATAGAATTCAAACGAGAACTGACCGACCTTGACAGTGTCTACCAAAACAGGACGGCTGTAAACCAAAACAGGTGAATGTGACGCAAAGTGTAAACCAAAACCGTGAAGGTGTAAACCAGATCAGGGATATGAAGCAAACAATGTAAACCGATTCAGTTTAACCATCCCAAATCTGTCAACCAATTTCAGGGAAAGTCAATAAGATATGCATTTCGTCCAAAAAAATGTATTTTTTTCTTTGTTGTTCGTCAAAAAAAATGTATTTTTGCACTCGATATTCATCTAAAAAAATGTAGTCAATCGCAATGGAACGCCTGATATACAACGATTTATTAAAATGGAAGCATAATACCCATAGAAAGCCTCTTATTCTGAATGGAGCACGTCAAGTGGGGAAAACCTGGATATTGAAGGAGTTTGGACGGAGAGAATATGAAAAAACAGCCTATATCAACTGCGAGAGAGCAGATCAGATAGAGGAAGTATTCAGGGATTTTGACTCCAGTCGAATGGTGACAGCCTTATCTGTTTTGTCAGGGGTGGATATCATTCCTGAAAAGACACTGGTTTTTCTCGATGAGGTGCAGGAATATCCCCGTGCACTGACCGCGCTGAAATATTTCTGCGAGGATGCACCCCAATACCATATTGTGGTGGCTGGCTCTCTTTTGGGGATTTCTCTGCATCAAGGTGTATCATTCCCTGTAGGAAAGGTGGATATGCTGAACCTCTACCCTATGACGCTTGCGGAGTTCGTGTTGGCTATGGGCAATAGGCAGGCAGCCGAAATCTTGCATAACGGCGATATGAAGACGGCAAGCTCCCTCAATAGTTTCTTTATTGAGATGCTTCGCAAATACTATTATGTAGGAGGAATGCCTGCAGCCGTGAAGGAATTTGCCGAAACCAGGAAACCCAACGAGGTAAGAAAGATTCAGAAACAGATACTGTCGGACTACCGCAGAGACTTCTCCAAGCATACCTCGCGCAGTGAGGCAGAACGTATCGGTATGGTGTGGGACGCAATACCTCAGCAACTGGCCAAGGAAAATAAGAAGTTTAAATATTCCGATGTAAAACAAGGTAGCCGCGCAAACGATTTCCTGGCATCAATACAATGGCTGATAGATGCAGGGTTAATATACAAGATTACCCGTATCAACAAACCGGCCAGACCTCTACGTTTCTATGAAGAACCTACAGTTTTTAAACTATATATGAACGATGTTGGACTTCTCGGAGCGTTGATGGATGTGTCTGCCAAGGAGATGCTGTTGGGTGACAATGTGTTTTCCGAATACAAAGGGGCATTGTCGGAGCAATATGTATTATCACAGCTGATAACATCAGAAGTGCCCATCCACTACTATTCCACCAATGACTCGCAAGTGGAGGTGGATTTCATTATCCAAACCGAAAGCCAGATTATACCCATAGAGGTAAAAGCTGAGAAAAACGTCCATTCAAAATCGCTCCGCGTGTTCATAGAAAAAAATCCAGAATTGAAGGGAGTACGATTGTCAATGCTTCCATTCGAGCCGCAGGAATGGATGGATAACATACCTCTATATGGTATATCAAAGTTGATAGAAAATTTTCAATGAAGATTGACTTTCTATACTCGACGGACTTTCTGGCGATGAATGCGCCGGAGCTGGGACACACCTGCATGCACCTGCTGTGCAGGGCGGGCGAAGGTAGCTTCGTGTTCAACGAACGATGCTACCACATCGTGAAGAACGACCTGGTGGTGATGCCGAACCCCACACGGGCGAAGAACCTCGCGGCGGCACCCGGGATGGAGGTGGAGTGGTTCGCCGCCGACGAGAAGTACCTGCACAGCCTCCTGCCGTCGAATAACTATAGTATCGGTGGAAGCATCAGCCTCAACCAGAACCCCGTCATCAAGGTCGACGACCGCCAGGCGGAAATACTATTGGAAGACATCCACCGCCTGCGCGACCGCCTCGACGACCGCCACCTGCTCTTCTACCGTGAGATGATGGGGAGCCTCTGCCTGACGATGATGTACGACATCTTCGAGCTCCACGCCCGCCGCGACGCCACCGACACCCATAGCGACCGCACCGCCATCATCGTCCGCCAGCTGACCGACCTGCTCGCCACAGGCATCAGCCGCACGGAGCGCGACGTCAGTTACTACGCCAAACGGCTAAATGTCTCTACAAAATACCTCTCCGCCACCGTCAAGCGTGTCACCGGTCACAGCGTCAGCAGCTTCATCGACCACGCCACGGTGCCCATCCTGAAGAAATACCTCAACGACGAGCGCCTGTCGCTCTCGCAGATAGCCGACCGGATGAACTTCACCTCGCTGAGCTACTTCAGCCGCTACTGCACCAAGCACCTCGGCCAGTCGCCCAGCGACTACCGCCGCAGCCTCCAGCCGAGGGGGTGACACAACAATCATTTATTTAAGACAGTTTCGGAGTAATAAGTTCCTGTGATGCATCCAGAAGAGCTTTAGGCGTGCCAACGTGGTATGGTTCCGAATCTCACAAAACAAAACGCCCCTCCGAGGAGGGGCGTTTTGTTAATATGACTGGTGTCCCGACAGGAGTTACTGCAGTTTGATGTGCTTCTTTCCGTTCTGGATGTAGACGCCACGGAAGGTGGCGGGGACTTCAGTGCCGAGGTAGCGGCCGTCGAGGGTGAAGACGCGCGGGTCGTTGACAATCTGCTGCTCGGTCTCCACATCATCGATTCCAACACTGCCGCCCCCAACATAGCAATTGCCTTCAAAATGAGAGGTGCCGTCGGTGACGTTGTTGCCAGTGGCAAGAGAGGGAGTGATAGGGGTGGAAATGACAAGTCCGCTTGAATTGCCACCAGGACCGCCGTGACCACCTCCAGTGCTGATAGTGGGAGTCTTGAAAGCTACAGTGTTGTCGCCGTAAGTGACTGTGTACCAGGTATTGCTGCTGACGGAGGATTGCTGAATCTTGGGCTGGTTGTAGGAGGCACCGTTCTCTATGCCACCAACGGCGATGATGACGCCGCCGTTGACATAGACCCTCTTGCCCTCCTCGCTGTTGGCATCGATGCCCAGTTCCGGCGAGCGCGAGCCGATAGCATAGACGAGGCCTCCGTTGAGGTAGATGTTGCCGTTGGCGTCGATGCCGTCGTTGTTGTTGGAGTGGGAATAGACATAGCCGCCCGTGATGGTCATATCCTGTGCCGAGTTAATGCCGTCGTCATAGGCGTTGATATAAATCTCGCCGCCGCTGATATTAAGGTAATACTTGCTTTCGATACCTTCAGCGTTACGTCCGCTGGTGGTCACCTTCACCTTACCGCCGCTGATGACCATACCGCCGCCGTAGGTGTAGCTGTTGCCCACCTGCGTCTTCACGCCGGCCTTGATGCCTTTGGGCGACGAATAGTAGTCGCTGCTGACATTGTCGGTGTTGCCGGTATAGTTGGTGTTCTCTGTGGTACCGTTGTTGTAATAGAGGGCACCTGTCGTGGTCACCGTGATGTCGCCGCCGCTGATGGTCAACACGTTGTCGCACTTCATACCTTTGCCGCCCGAGCCGGTGGAGGTGAGCGTGAGGGTGCCGCCGCTGATGTCGATATTGCCGTCGGCACTCAGACAGCAGGCTGCATTGGTTTCAAGGTCTTCTTCATCCCATTCGCCCTTGCCGCTGGTAGTGATGTCGATGACGGGGTCTCCCGAAATGTAGATGTCGCCAGCGCATTTGATGCCCTTGGCGGCGATGGCGGCGCAGTTGATGGTGATATTGCCGCCCTCGATATAGATATTACCCGAGTCCTCGTCCTCGTGATCCTCGGTGATGGCGGTGGCGGTGTCGCCCTCAAGGTCGCACTGGATGCCGTCGTCGCTGGTGCCGCTGATATTGACGGTGCCACTCTCCATCAGGAAATACTGGTTGCACGAGATGCCGTCACCAAGCGCCGAGGTGATGTTAAGCGTGGCGTTCTTCAGGCTGATGTACTCGCCGGCTTTGATGGCGTGCTTCACGTTGCCCACCACGTTGAGGGTACCCTGCTGCTTGAACTCGGCGTGGCCCTTCACATAGAGGCAGCCTTTCTGCGAACCACCAGCGGCATCGACAAGAGTGTTGGTGGTGCCGGTGATGACCTTCACGTTGATGCGCTTGCCGTTCTGGATGTGTACGGCGGCACCGCTGTAGACAGGCGTGGCGTTGGTCAAGGTGAGACCATTCAGCTCGACGGTAGCCTTGTAGCTGCCCGACATATAGAACTCGCCGTCGGTCGACGTGCCGCTCAGCGTGTAGGTAATCTCGCTGGCCACAGAGTCGCTCTGCGCAATAGAGACATGCGCCCCCTGCTGGGTGACAGTCAGGTATTGGCTGATGTTGTCGGCCACGTTGACCGTCGCTGAAGTGCCGTTGTAGACAATCTGAACGGAATTGTCGCTCTGCGCCTGCGCAATGCCACAAGCCGCGAAAGCAAACAGAATGAATAAGATGGCTGTGTTTTTCATGAAAAAAAGTATTAATATTTGAAATGCAAAAATACATCAAATCAATTATCTATGCAATAACATATCGTCTGTAATATTTGGCAAAAAGTCGGATAATTCTTTTCATTTCAAATAAAAAACGTACTTTTGCACTATGGAAAAGGAGCATTCTTACACTCACCCGATGAACCTTTATCCTCAGAGAATCAGCGAGGAAGGCATCGTTGTATTTGACAATGTAAGAGGGTTGCCTTCGGGCGACGAGCCGTTCACATCGCCGGATTATGTCATTTGCATTGGTCACCGCGGACGAATCGAACTGATGTACGACGACATCTCCGACTTTTCTGAGCAGCACACCGTGGGTGTCATCTTCCCCAACCACTGCCTCCGCAAGGTGAGCATAACCGACGACTATTTGGCTACTCTGATCATCGTCGACTCGTCGGTGCTGGGCGACCCTCTGCTGCAGATTATCAAACAGATGCGATACCGTTATGAGCCGCACCCCAACGTAAAGCTCGACAAGCACGAATACCGTATTATCACGCACGTGGTGGAAGGAATGCGCGAAATCACACGTCTCAACCTCCCCGACCGCCAAATGCTAATGAAACGCCTGCTGGAGTTCTTGCTGAGGATGCTCAACCACTACCGCAAGAGCAAGTTGAACGAACCCGGCGGCGACAAGCAGGTCAGCGCGCGCTTCAACAACGACCTCAAGCAGCATTTCCGCAAGCACCGCGACGTGGGCTTCTACGCCGCGCAAGCCTGCCTGTCGACCAAGCATTTCAGTGCCGTCGTCAAGCAAGAAACGGGCCATACCGCCGCCTACTGGATTCATCACCAGGTGGTGGCCGAAGCCAAGATGTTGCTCCACATTCGGCACGACCTCACCGTGCAGGCCGTCGCCGACCTGCTGGGCTTCGAAGACCAGGCCACCTTCAGCCGTTATTTCCGCCGCGAAACGGGCCTCTCTCCCACCGACTTCCGCACCGGTGGCCAAACTCCCAAACAATAGGACTGCCCACCGCAAACACTAAGACTGATGAATACCGTCAGAGCTTCCAGTCAAAGAGACTCAGGAGAATTCAATAATTGCACTTACCGCATCGTCTATCGATAGAGAGACTATGATTACATCATCCTGTTTGTATATAGTAGGGACAAGCACGTCGCCCAGCTTGGCGGCAACGCGGTATTCAACCCTCAGGCCTCTGACCACGAAGCCTTCAGGCAGGAGTTCCATCGCCACACGCACATAGTTGGCGTTATTCATGTGACGGTTGTAGTCGATGTCGGCACGCAGCACACGTACCGGCTCAAGCACATCGCCGCCCTCCTTGGGCAGGATGATGCGGCGGTCTTTGTAGTTCATCTCAAGCCGAGGCTCCATAGCCATCGAGGCGATGGTGGCGTCGTCGACGCGCTTCAGCTTGCCGGCCGCCTTGTCGACAAAAGCGCCCATGCTCCACGTCTTGTAGCAGGGTCTCCCTTCGGCATCGTAGATGAAGGTGTTGCGAAAGCCGAACATAGGCTTCACCTCATAGACAGAGGTCGTTACCGTCAGCTCCTCCTTGTATTCCGGCACACGGATGACCTCCACCTGGCGGGTGGCCAGCAGCTGCGCCATATTCTGCTCGGCGAAATACTGCTTCACAATGGGTTCGCTGTCAATCCACATCTCCGAGCAGTCCTGCATCATCTGGAGGGCGGAGTAGAGTTTCAGTCGGCCTTCGCTGTCGCAGGTGCTCGTGGTCACCTTATATTTCAAGCTGTACATACTTATCCCTGTTTTGCATCCGTCGCCAGCCTCTTGCCGAGCTCGTAGGCCTTCTGCAGGTCCTGCGGAAACTGGGTTTCACGCACATGGGCTTTGCGCTCCTCGGGGAGCATGGCGGCATCGTAGCGGCTGTAGTCGTTGAACTGGTAGGTGTCGAAACTGTAGAGGATTTCCGTGGGGCCGAACATACCCAGTTGGCGGGCGCTGGCGTCCATCAGGATGTGGTAGTTGTTGGCACGATACACCTCCTCGTCCGGACAGTTCATGGTGAAGATGGTGGCCGAGCGTTTGGGCTTGTTGACTACGGGGTGGCTGAAATCGGAGTAGTTGACCGCCGGGAAGATGAGCCGCTCCATGAAGGCGCGGAGCCCTGCCGTTGGGTAGCCGCAGTAGACGGGCGAGCCGCACACCAGCACATCGGCTTCGACGGCGCGTTCCATGACGGATTTCAGGTCGTCGGGGAAAGAGCATACACCTTTCCTGCCGCCCTTCACCTTGCAGGCGAAGCAGCTCATGCAGCCTTTGTAGTTCATGTTACGGTCGTAGAGGTTGACCATCTCCACCTCGGCACCGGCCTCGCTGGCGCCCTCCATGGCGCGCTGCAGCAGCTGCGCCGTGTTGAAGTTCTTACGGGGACTCCCGTTGATGAATAATGCTTTTACCATAACACAACTATTAACGACTGAAAGCCGGAATTATTGCATTGCTTGCCGTGATACAGCGTAAGCCGCAATGTGAAAAGACCCAACACCATAAAAAAGGACTACCCGGAGAAACCGGGCAGTCCCAACCATAACCAAATAAATATGAAAAACTATTTTCTAAGATTGAGTTCTTTGATGATGGCACGATAGCGCTCGATGTCCTCTTTCTTCAGGTAGTCGAGCATGCGGCGACGCTTGCCGACGAGACCCACGAGGGCGCGCTCGCTGACCTGGTCCTTCTTGTTCTGCTTCATCAACTCGGTGAGGTGCTGGATGCGATAGGTGAACAAGGCAATCTGTCCTTCAACGGAGCCAGTGTCTTTAGCAGATTTTCCGTATTTGGCGAAGATTTCTTCTTTTTTCTCTTTTGTCAGATACATAATTAGTTACGTTTTCTTTTCTTGTTTTTTTTCGTTCTCAAATCGAATGCAAAAATACGCACTTTTTCCGAACTACCAAAATTTTTTTGCGATTTTTGGTGGATTTAACGTTTATTAAGAAAGTTTAGGCCTCGATGGCAGCGGCAATCTGGGCGGCGAGGTCCTGCAACTCCTCGGGAGACATGTCTACATGATGGCCGAAGTTGAGGTCGCCGGGCTTGTTGAGCGGCATGAGGTGGATGTGGACGTGGGGCACGTCGATGCCCACCACAGCTTCGCCGACCTTGATGCAGGGACATACTTTCTTGAGTCCCTTGGCCACACGCTTGGCAAAGAGGTGCAGCTCACAGAAGAGCTCGTCGTCGAGGTCGAAGATGTAGTCTACTTCCTTCTTGGGGATGCAGAGGACATGTCCGCGGACGACGGGGTTGATGTCGAGGAAAGCGAAACAATGCTCGGTTTCGGCGACTTTATAGCAGGGGATTTCGCCTGCGACGATTTTGCTGAAAATGGTAGCCATTATCGTTCGATTTTAGTGAGTTCGAAAGTCATTTTGCCGGCGGGGACGTTGACTTCAACGATGTCGCCGACTTTGTGGCCGAGAAATGCCGAAGCAAAGGGCGAAGTGATGGAGATTTTGCCCAGCTTAAGGTTGGCCTCGCTCTCGGGGACGATGGTGTACTTCTGCACCATCTTGTTTTTGGTATTGCGGATGGTGATGATGGAGAGCAGGAGGACCTTGGAGGTGTCGATTTTGGACTCGTCGAGGAGGCGGGCGTTGGCCACGAGCTCCTGGAGTTTGGAAATGCGAGCCTCGAGATGTCCCTGAGCCTCCTTGGCGGCGTCGTATTCGGCGTTCTCGGAGAGGTCGCCTTTGTCGCGTGCCTCGGCAATGGCCGCGGAGGCGGCGGGGCGGTCGACAACGATGAGATGGTGGAGTTCGTCCTTGAGCTTCTGGAGACCCTCTTCGCTGTAATATTTGATTTCTGCCATGATATGTGTATGTTTTCTTGAGGTTTAAAAAGGTGGGAAAGGCTTCAAGAAAAGCCTTTCCCTACCCGGATTATGTGTCTTTCAGCTTTTAGAATCTGAAGCTGGCTCCGATGGTGTGGGTGCCTTTGAGGGGCGACGCCGAACGGTAGGAGTAGTCGATGGTGATGCCGGTCGTTTCCTCCTTATTGAGGGGGATGTCGACCGAGGCGCCGGCGCAGATGCCGTTGTTGGCAGTGGCAGCGTCGTTGTCCCACAGACCGGGCTGGAAGATGTAACCGGCACGGAGCTGGAACTTCTTCAGCAGGCTGTACTCAAAACCGAGGGTGTAGTTGTCGCGTAGGAAGGCATTGGAGGTGAAGCTACCGGCCACGGTGAGTTTCTGGTCCCACTTGTCGAAGTAGAAGTCGTAGGAGAGACCGATGTTGAGGCAGGTGGGAAGCTCCATCTCGGCTTTGCGGGTTTCGACGGTGAAGTCGTTGCCGCCAGTACCGACCATCTGTAGAGAGAGACCCGTGCCGTCGAAGCTCATCGAGGGACCCCAGTTCCTCAGGGAGATACCGAACTTGAGTTCGTCGTTCTCACCGGTGACGTACTGGATACCAGCGTCGATACCAAAGCCGGAGCCGGAGACGTTGTCGGTGCTCTCGGTGACCACCTTGAGCACGGCACCGCCGTGGATACTGCGGGTGAAACTATGGGCATAAGCGACGTTAATGTTCATGTAGCTCGGCGAGAAGGTACCGTTGGTACCCAACTCGGGACTGTCGTACTTGGTGATATCGATGTCGCCAAAACCCATGGACATGACGTAGACACCGACGACGCCAGCCTCAAAGAGGCGGATGCCAAGACCGAAGGTGTTGACGGTGGCGCCACTGGAGAGACCACTCTTGCCACCATAGAGGATGGTGTTGGAGTAAGCCACTTCGATGTTGTTGACAAAGGCCAGACCGGCGACGTTGCCGAACATAGCGTCGAGACCACGCACATTAGAGATATTGACTCCTCCCCAGCCAGTGCTGCGAGCCCAGGGGTTGATGAGCAATTCGGAGGCACCGGCGGTACCGCGACGTTCATCATTGCCTGCCTGAACCGACGGGACGGTAAGCGCCGTGAGAAGCACAACTACAGCAAATATTCTTAATATATTTTTCATCTCTGTAATTTTTTAGTTGTTTCTTACACTATTAGAATCCGAACGAGTTGAGGTCGACGGGTCGCATGGTGCCGAACCACTTGATGACACGCTCGCCTATGCCGGGAACACTGACATGGATGAGATACATACCACCAGCAATGGGGATACCAGCCTGGTTGTGGAGATCCCAGTCGATAGTGGTGCTGTTGACGGGTGTGGGACCGAGGGTGCGGACGAGAGTGCCGTCGACGGTGTAGATACGGATGAGACAGCCTTGGGGTTGACCATTCTCGATACCGGTGGGCAGGTTGACGATACGCACCTTGGTCTCGAGCTGGCTAGCAGTCTCATAGGAAGAATAGCTGTAGTAGGGGTTCGGGACAACGGTGATTTGTCCGAGGAGGGAATCGATGTATTCCTGACGAGGATTGTTCGTGATGGCGAGGCCTTCAAGAACAGCATCCTCGGCGGAGAGCACGAACTGGTAGGCGGGCATCTCGCGGTTGACATTGGCGATGCCAGCAGCGGGCGATTTGGTGCGGTTGCCCGAGAGGCAAACACCGTAGGGGCTGCGGACATCGATGTCGATGGTGACGTCGCAGGGGATGTCCTCCATAGGATTGTTGATGGTGTAGCGGCTGCTGACCATAGGCATGTTGACCCAAGCCACAGAGGCATAAAGCATGGCGATGGAGTCGCGCACGGGGATACCATTGGCAAGAGTGGGGCACTGGGAGATACCATGCGAGAGCCATCTGTTACCCGATTTGGAGACGTAAGTCTTCATGAGTCTGTCGACAGAGCCGAGCATCTTCATGGCCCAACGACCGGCGTCATAAGACGGGGTGGTGTAGGTGGTGTAGGAGGAGACAACAGGGCTGGAGGAGACAGAGGCGAAGTTGTAGAAGGGCTGACGGGTGGCATTCATCACATAGACATAATGACGACCGCCGATGATGTAGTTCTGAGTACCCTCGACAGTGGTGCTGACGGGGTTCCACATCATGTCGCGACCATTGTACTGAACATAGCGTGAATCCTCACCGAACATGATGTTGAGGCGCTCGCCAGTGATGGTGTTGATAGCATAGCCGGGGAACCAACCCATGCCAGAGTCGGAGATGTAGGCGGGGTTGTCGGGATCGTTGGCGTCGGGAGCAACACCGAGGTCGGCACAAGTCTTACCTTCCTTGTTGACGGAAGCGTGCTTACGGGCAGCAAACTTACGGGCGTTGCCTTCGGACTGGGTGTGGTCGTCGCACATCTCAACCACCGGGCAGCGGGTCCACTTGGAAGTATCGGCAGTGAAGACGATGTGGACGCTGGGCAGCAAGGAGAGGTCGTGGAAGTTGATGGCCTTGTTGTAGATGTTAACCATCAGTTCACGCTCGAGTTTGTTCTTGTACTCGCCAGGGCCGAAGGTGGAGCCACCGACTGCATTGAGGGTGTCCTCGTCGGCCATAAAGTAGGAGAAGTTGAAGCCCGGGTGGAAGGGTTGTGTGGAGACCAATCCGTAGGGAGCCCAGAGGCCGTCGACCACACCTTCAAATGTTTGTTCTTTATCAAGAGCCTCGGTCTGGGTTTGGGCACTCATAAGATTGGGGTTGGCGTAGCCTCTGAAGAAGTCTTCGTCGAGGTAGGGCTCGGAAGGATTGAACTTGGTCTTCAGGGCAATGAAGGACTCGTATGTTTTCTCCGAGTACTGGGCGCCAGCATGGATCCAGTTATAGATATAGTAGTTGTCGTTGTCAGGAATACCGCTGAGCCACTGCAGATTGTCGTTAGCAAAGTGCATCTCGGAATTGAGGAGAGCACCTTTCGAGGCGAAACCACCATAGAAGCGGCCCGGGAAAGCGTTCTGGGAAGAGGTCATGAATTGGAGCTCGGTGGCGACAGCCTGAGGATTGACCAGGGTGACGGCAATGCCGAGGTCGAGGAAGACCTGCTCGTTGTAGCGCTCGATGGTGAAGTCGGACCAGATGGTGTCATAGGCCTGACCGTCGACACGGATGATACGCCAACGGGTGTCAGCACCCACGGTAGTGGTGTCATTGCCAATATTGCTGAAGAGGATGTTGAAGCGGCCTTCTTTAATCTTAAGAGGATCGATGACACGCACGTTGATGGGACCGTAGTTCTCTTGGTAGACGGGGTTGGGGATGATGCAGGGGTTGGTCATCGTGTAGTTGTCGGTGCCGTTGTTGTTGAGGCGACCGGTCATGGTGCCAGGACCCTTGCCGGGAACTCCAGCGACACCCATGAGCTCGTTGATGGAGGTGGTATCGAGACGGAGGATGGAACCACCGTTACCGTAACCACCGAGACGGATGATTTGCGGGCACATGCCGAACTCAGCCTGGGCAATCTTACCGCCATCTTCAGCTGCGGGGCTGTGGGGGATGACAGTGATGGGGACGATGCTACCACCGTCTTTCTCACGCTTACGACCGGCGAGGTAGGGCTCTTTCTGACCATCGAGGAAGGCAGCCTCGGTCTGGGAATACTCTTTGTAGCGGTTCTGCGCATAGGCAATGGCGATGAAGTAGTATTCCTTGTTGTTGACGAGGTTGGTGTTCACACCGGTGGCGAACTGGTCCTTGGTGACGCGGAAGACATGCTGGATACCCTTATTGGAGCCTTCGACCATGACCGTGCCGGAAAGGATACCTGTACGCGTGTCGGTAGTGTAGTTGACGAGGGTTCCAATGGGGAGGCTGGGAGAAGTGTTGACCGTGGTATCGGTGCCGTCGATGAGGACAGAATCGTAGTAGTTCTCAAGGTCGCACTGGGCCACGAGTTTGGCCTTGGTAGGATCGTTGATGTCGGCCACGGAGCAGTTGGCATCCTTCAACTGATAAATCTGATAACCTTCGAAGTGATAGTTGACATCGTAGGCATGGACGGTGCCATCTTCATCGGTGTAGAAGCTGGGGATAGAGGGCGAAGCCTCGGCGTAGTTCTCACCGAAGTTGTTGGAGTTGGGGTTGGAGTAGGTGAGATAGAGGATAACCTCGTTGCTGAGTTCCTGGCAGGTGAGCGTGGGAGCGTCGGGGCCGTCGAGGACCTTGAAGCAGTTCTCGAAGAGGCGCTGGCAGACGTCGTCGATCTGACGAAGGAGCTGCACGGACGACCAGTTGTCGCCGGAGGAAGCCTGAGCGAAGGGGATACCCACGGTGATGTAGTTCAGAGCACCGGGTTTGAGGGTGAAGGGACCAGCGGACTGCATGAAGCGGCGGTCGCCGGGGGTGTTGCCGGAAGCACCGGCGGTAATTTCAGTCCAGTCATCGGGGTTGACGGACGGAACAACACCATCGGTGCCCCAATGCCATGGGTCAGAATCGTCGGGGAACATGAAGTCGCACTTGAGGTTGTTGGGGTCGACATCCAGGGAGATAGCGTTACCACCATAGAGCATGCGTGATTTGTTTTTCCAGAAGCCCTGAAGGTAGTTGTAGTAGTCAGAAGCCTTGGCGGGCTCACCGTTGATAGAGGAGGTACCGTTGTCGTAGTACACGAAGCGACGCATACCGAAACGCTCGTCGTCGACGATGCCGTTACCAAAGTTAACACCATTGATGGCGCAGTTGCCGACGGTGTCGCCCTGACGGAAGTACCAGCTCATGGGGTCGACGGCGAAGAAGTCGTCGGCGTGGTAGGAGATGTCAACAGTATCGTAGCCGATAAAGTTGCCGTTTTCGTCAGACTTGGCGTAGGAGGCAAGGAGTTTCTTCAGAGGCTCGGAACCCAAGGTCTGGATGTAAGGAATGTCAATCTTGGGGTTATCCTTGCCATCGGGATCCATGTAAGGACCCTGGAAGAAGTCGATACCGACTGCCGGGGGAATGCCAGAGTAGGAACCGGAGCCGGGGGTATCTTGGGCTTTACCGTTGTAGCAGTAGCCAAGACCGCGACGGACGTCACAACCCACGAAGTCGTCCCATGCATAACCCAGATCGGGGTCGACCCACTGGCTGAAGAAGGTGTTGGTCAATTCATAGGTGGAGCGGTTGATAATCTCGTAGGAGTAGAAGGTCATGTCGTTGATCTTGTCGTTGGTGGAGAAGGCAAAAGCCTGGGCACGGATTTCAAGACCGATAGCCTGACCGTCGGACTCGGTATGGACATTACCCATATCGTTAAAGACCCACCAGATGGTCTGGTCGCCCTTGAGCACCTGATCGGAGAGGATACCGCCATGGACGATGCCGGCCTGGTCTTCCATTGTGGGAAGGCTGACACTGGACATGTTGGGGTTGCGCTGCTTGAGGGTACGGGGGCAGAGGTCGTTGTTAAAGTCATACCAAGGATAGTCACCGTTGTAGGGGTTGTAGACACCATCGCCGTCGGCATCGTAAAACGGTGCAAGGTAGCTGGTGAGGTCGTCACCATCGCCCTTGGCGGGCCAGTTGAGGATGACATCGGGAACATCGGAGAGGTCAGACACCTGGACAGGCGTGGGACCGGAATAGTCGAAGTGCTCCATGAAGGAGAGGACTTCGGCCTTGGTGATGATAAAATGCTTATCGTAGAGGTTACAGATGGGGAGGTCGACGGAGGCCGTTCCGTTGATTTTCAGGGGACCGGGCCAGTAGTCGTCACCATTGGAACCGAAGGTCAGAGCAGCGACACGAAGCTGACTGTTGACGTCGGTACCACCAATCCAGAGAGCGGCACAGAACAGCGGGCAGGTGTTACTGTTCTTGGGCAGGTGATACTGGGCGACACTACCGTCATACCACATATTGCCATAGCCGTTAATCAAGGCGCGAACATTGTTGATGTTAAGTTCGGCGGTGCTCTGAGCACGCTTACAGGCGGCCGCCTTGGTTTTCACAGCATTGTTGTTCGCGTTGGTTTTCTTGCATTCGATGCACTCACGGGCCGATACCGACGCCGAGAAGGAGACGAGCAGCAAGGAGACCAATACCAATTTGCTATATATACTTTTCATCTTTATTATTATTTATCGCGTTAAGATTAGAAGTTATAAGAGAGAGAGAGACGGATAGTGCGGGGGCTGGAGTAGTACCAGGTGCCGTTGCGGAGGACGATGGTGTAGATGTCGCGGAATGCCTGCGGGTCGAGGTAGGCGTTGATGACCTGCTGCGACTCGGGGTCGGTAAGGTAGCCGTTATCCTCGGGGTTACCTGTGACGTTGAATACGTTGAGGACATTACGGATATCGAAGAGGTTGTTGACCGTGATGGCGGCGGTGATGTAGGTGTCACGCTTGCCGACCTTGATGGGCCAAACCTTGTCGACAACAACATTGAAGTAGAAGCCCCAAGGCAGACGGGCACCGCGGTAGCCACCGACGATGGTGCTCTGCGAGTTGGAGAAGGCTTTGGTGTAAGGACGGCCCGACTGGGCAACGGCCATGAAGTTGATACCAAAGTTCTCGAGGAGCTTGATTTCTTTCTTACGCTTCTCACCAGTGGAGTCGGTGACGATGCGGGTGATGACGGGACCATCATACTGGGCGCCGCCACCGTAACGGAAGTCGACATTGGCTTTGAACTCATGGCGACGGTCGTCAGAGATGGGGTTGAGCATCTTCAGGGTGGTGTAACCTTCCTTGATGAGCTCGGTCATGGTGGTGGAGCTCAGACCAGTACCCTCAGCATACTGGAGGGTGTAGTTGGCGTTGATGCGGATGTTCTTGGTGGAACGGAGGTCATAGGCCAGGGTGACACCCTTGATGGTCTTGAAGTCCTTGTTATCGTAGCTATAGTAGTTGGGGTTGGGGTCAGCACCGGCATACTGGACGAGCTGGATCAGGTCGCGGGTCTCCTTGTAGTAGGCGGAGGCGCTGATGGCCGAGTTCTCGTTGAGGGCCTGCTGGAATCCCAACTCATAGTTGGTGATGCGCTCAGGTTTCAAGTTGGGGTTGTTGATGCTGGAGATCTGCGACATGAAGAGATACTTGGTGTACTCAGCCTCCCAGCCGCCAGAGGGGCGACGGGCGATAATGTCGTAACTGGCCTTGAACTGCGATTTCTCACCGATGGGGAAGGAGAAAGCGATACGAGGCATAGCAACAATCTGGGGAGTGTAGCGCTCGAAGGCCTCGGTGCCAACGATACGGTTGTTGATGGCGTTGACACCGTTGGAAGTATAGTAAGGAATAGGTTTACCTGTATTACCGTTGACGGCACTCGGGGAGGCCACCTCGACACCGTCGGCGTTGTACCACTTGCCGGACTGGTCGCGATAACCCACGATGCGGATGCTGTTGGCGTTGGAAATAGTTCCGTTCTCGCCGACAGTGGGAGTCTGGTTGACATAGGGCACCCAGTCGCCACCGGCGTTGTTGAGGTACTGACCGCCACCGCTGATGAGAGCGGGGTTGTTGCGCAGGTCAGCCACAGTGTAGGCCTCATACAGGAGGTAGGGATCCTTCATCACGTATTGGTTGCCGTTGAAATAGTCGACACGGACACCAATGTTGAAGATAAGGTCTTGGAAGAAGAATTTATCCTGGATATAACCAGCGGCATAGATGGGCGAGAAGGCGGGGAGGTAACGGTACTTGCCGTCGCTGGGGTTGAAGAATTTCTCAAGACTCCAGTTGGCACCGTCGTATTTCTTACCCGTATGGTCGAAACCGTAGAAGGAGACTTTGGCGTTACCGCTGTTGAAGAGCTCATCGGTGGAGAACATGCTAAGACCGCCGGCACGGACGAAGTCCTCGGGCATGTAGCGGTCGATGTCGATCCAAGTGAGATTGTCGATGAGACTACCATCGGTGTTGGTGGCACCAATGGAAATCAGATAGTCACGGAAGGCCTGGTCGAAGTAGGTCTGCTGGTCGGCATTGAGTTTGCGGTTGTAGTTAACATAGAGCTGAGAACCGCGAATCTCGTAGATGGGGTTGTCGAGATCCATCTGCTGGATGTGGACGTTGGCGTTGTTACGCATGAGGGTCCAAAGTTCGTAAGCATTCAGGCCATAGTAGGAGTTCCAGATTTGGTCGTACTGGAAGCCGATTTCGATTTCATGACCCAGAATGTCAGCCGAGGCCTTGGCCTGCAGGTAGAGGAAGTCGTTCTGGCTGGCTGCATAGCTGCCACCCTGGACACCGACATTGGAGATAAGACCGTAGATGGGCGAGGGGCTGTCACCGTTCATGAGGCCCTTGTATCCCAGAATGTATTCACGCTGGAAGAGGATGGGGCGGACATCCTCGAACTCATCGTAGCCAAAGTGCTCCATGTTGTAGTCATGGTTGAAGAGCAACTCGTTGTAGTTGGCCAGGATGGGGTTGTAGATACCGCTACCGGAGACATAAGACACTCTGTTGTCCCAGTTGTTCTGAACCATGGCCCAACGCTGGTTGCCACGATAATCGATGAGCTTGCTCTCATAGGTAGGAATCTTCTCGGTGATGAACTGGCCGATATAGCCATATTTGAAGACATCGTCGAGGCTGCTGCCATAGTTCTCATTGTACTGCTTGGCAGTGGTACGCTGCACCATACCCGTGATATTGTACATCACATTCTTGATGGGAGAGGAAGCTTTGGCTTCGTCCTCGTTGGTGACTTCAGCGTCTTTGAAGCGCTGGGTGAAGTCGACGGTAATACCCATGTTCATCGATTCGCTGACAGTGGAACCCGAGAGGGGCATATTGAGCGGCGAAATGGAAGCACTGGGGTTGTGGCTTGCGCTGAACTCACCGGTAATCACCAAACTGGTGTACTCCGAGAAGCGGAAGTCGAGGGCGCCCTCCATTGCGACAGAGTAGTACTGCAGGTCGGGGACACGGCTGGCAGAGGTGAAGTCGCTCGAAGTCAGACGGGTGATTTCATGGAACGACTCCTTGCGCAGCTCGGTCTCAGCGGTATAGTTGATGGCACCAGTGAGAGGATCATACGACAGGGGTTTATTCTCGAAATAACGGACAAGATCATCATTAACAATTTGATAACGATATCCTTTCACACGGTAGAACGGGGAGTTCTCGTAAGCGGCCTGACCCGTGAAGCGGAAACCCACGAGGGTGCGGTCGCCAGTGACGTTGCCGTTCTCATCATAGATTTTCTGTTTGTAGACAGGACCTGTGAGGTAGACCACCAAGGTATTGTAGAGACGGTAGTCGAGATAACCCTCCCAGCGGACCAAACCTTGGAAGGTGTTGGTCGGGGGTTTGAGGGTGATAATCTGCGTACCACCGATAGCCTCACCAATACTAGCGGGGGTACCACCCAGAATGACCTGGATTTCAGCGATAGCGTCCTTGGGCACGTTGACGCTGGTACGTTTACGGACACCGCCCTGCATGGTCACCATGCCATCCTCACCACGAGCGGTACTGGTACCACCGTCGCTATAGCCCATACCGCCGACGGCGGCGACGATAGCGTCGACAGAGTTACCCGGCATGTGCTTGATGTCATCGCTGTTGATGCGCTGACCATTCTCCGGGGAACCGATCTCGATGATAGGCACCTTCTCGGCCTCGATGGTGATTTCATCGAGGTTGGTGGCACCGGATTTGAGCTGGATGTCAACAACCGTGAAGCCCGAAGCCTTCACATTGACACCTGTTCTCATGTAACGGTCGTAACCGACGTAGGAGACCTCGATGTCGTAAGAGCCGACATTGAGAGGTTTGATGGTATAAATACCATCGAAGTCGGTAGTACCGCCATGAACTTGTTTGCCGTCTTGCTTGACGATGACGTTCACAAAGGGAAGGGGGTCACCCGTCTTGGCGTCGGTGATGACGCCCTTCAAGGTTCCTTGGGCCAGGGCGACCATCTCCGCCATCAGCAAGAGTCCGAATGTCAATAGTACTTTTCTAAACATTCTCATTGCGTTTACATGTTAAATTATTAATTTGATTGATTTATTTCGTCCAAATATCTATTGTTCAATATTACCTGACTGATGACTGCCTGCCGGAGGTCGAACTGGGGACGTGCCACAGGTTCGTCGGCGACAGTGGCCATCGGTGCCATGGGAGCCTGACGTTTTACCATGGGGTTGGTGAATGTGTTTTCTGCGTCGGACTCATAGGTAAAGTAGAGGGACTCGTCCTCCACGGAACCCTCAGCGTCGCCATCGCCCTGGCCGGGAACAGCAGGATGTCCTTGGGGGACGCCCTGCTCTTCCACAGCCTTCTTGACCTTCGAGAACAACGAGAGGCCAAGGAAGAGGGTGATTAGCAATATGGTGCTGATGGTCATTTTCGTTACCTATTATAATATTGTATACAATAATATATTATATTCTCACAAACTATTTATCCAACACCTGGACTTTCTCCTTGCGCGAGACCTCGTAGACCATGGCGCAAGCGATGCAAAGCGAGGAGAAGACACCGACAACAACACCGATGAGGAGTGCGAAAATGAATCCGCGGATAACCTCGCCACCGAAGATGAACATCATCAGCAGGGTGACGAAAGTGGTGCCGGAAGTGTTGACCGTACGGGCAAGAGTGGAGTTGATGGCATCGTTCATGTGGGTCATCAGGTCGCGCTTCGGATAGAGCTTGCGGTACTCGCGGACACGGTCGAAGATAACCACCGTGGCGTTGATGGAGTAACCGATAACCGTCAGCACAGCCGAGATGAAGTACTGGTCGACCTCGAGGTTGAACGGCAGGAGGCCATAGAGCAGCGAGAAGATACCGATAACCAAGATGGTATCGTGGGCCAGAGCAGTAACCGAACCGATACCGAAGCGCCAGCTGCGGAAGCGGAGGCCGATGTAGGCGAACATCACGACCAGACCGCCGATGAGGGCCCAAATGGAGTGGACAAGGTTGTCATGTGCCACACCCTGGCCAAACTGGTCGGCCTGAAGGATACCGTATTTGCTCTTTTCATCCGACGGACTGGGCTTGAACGCCGTGGTGTCGGGGCAGTTGGCTATATTCTTGAAGTGGGGTTCAGCACCCGCATACAGCTTCACGAGGATGTCGCTACTCACGTTTTCACCTTCCTCATCGGAACGATATTTGGTGGTGACCTTCAGCTGGTTGCTGCTGCCGTAGGCCTTCACCTCGGGAGCCTCGGGGAACTGCTTGGCCATAGTGGCGCGAACAGCTTCCGCTTCAACAGGCTGGTCGAAACGAATGACATAGGTGCGGCCACCGGTGAAGTCTATACCGAAGTTCAAGCCACGGAAAGCGAAACTAGCGATGCAGATGGCGATGGCAACACCGGCGATGATGTAGAACATCTTACGCTTGCCAAGGAAGTCGAAATGTACGTTGCGGAGGAAGTTCTCGGAGAAGGAGAAGGAGAAGGTCATCTTGCGACGGTTGTTCTGAACCGCGGAGTCGATGATGAGGCGGGTGATGAAGATGGAGGTGAAGAGCGAGGTGGCGATACCGATGCAGAGGGTGACTGCGAAGCCCTGGACAGCGCCGGAGCCGAACATAATCAGCACGATACCCAGGAGGAAGGTGGTCACCTGACCATCGATGATGGCGGAGTAGGCGTTCTTGAAACCATTCTGGACAGCGTTGGACACGCTGGAACCCGCACGAAGCTCCTCCTTGACACGCTCATAGATAATAACGTTACCGTCGACGGCCATGGCCATGGTCAGCACAATACCGGCGATACCGGGGAGGGTGAGCACGGCGCCGATGGCGGCGAGGACACCCATCAGAAGGAACACATTGGTGATAAGGGCAATCACGGAGACCCAGCCTGCACGGTTGTAGAAGAAGACCATGTAGATGAGCACCACGATAAAGGCCAGGATGAAGGAGATAAGACCGTTATGGATGGACTCCTGACCCAGCGAAGGACCGACCACAGTGTCGGACACGATGCGGGCGGGGGCAGGGAGCTTACCAGACTTCAGGACATTGGCAAGGTCCTGAGCCTCTTCAACGGTGAAACGACCAGTAATTTGGGAGCGACCACCGGCGATCTCGGTGTTGACATTGGGGGCGGAGTAGACCTGGTCGTCGAGGACGATGGCCACGCAGCGACCCACGTTCTCACCCGTGATACGCTTCCATTCACGCGCGCCCGTGCTATTCATTGTCATATTCACTTCGGCGCCCTGGTTACCCATATCCTGGGTGGCGTCGGTGATGCACTCACCGCCGAGGAGTGGGGTGCCGTCCTTCGTCGTCACCTCGATAGCATAGAGAGAAATGAGGTCGGCAGTGTCGGGTTTGTGACCCCACATAAACTTGACCTCGTTCTTGGCATCATAGATGCCCTCTTGGGCAGCCTGACGGAAGATGGTGTTGATGCTCGCCGTGTCGCCCAATCTGGCCATGCCCACGACAGCACCCTCGGAGGTGAAGACACTAAGTTTGTCATACAGTTTCGAACCGTTGGCGCCATTCTCGTCCAGGCCGTATTCGATAGAACCGTTGATATCGTCAAGGATAGGCTTAACATCCTTGCTTCTATAGGTCAGCCAGAATTCGAGCTGTGCAGTACCACGGAGGAGTTTGCGGACACGGTCCTGATCTTTCACGCCGGGAAGCTCCACAAGGATACGCTCGGAAGCGGAGAGTTTCTGGATGGTGGGCTGGGCAACGCCGAAACGGTCGATACGACGGCTGATGATCTGATAGGTGCGCTCGTAAGCATCCGAAGTCTCTTTCTTGATGGCTTCAATAACTTCGTCATTAGTGGCAACTTTCTTATCGGATTTGATTTTATCTTTCAGATCACCGCTGTTGAATTTCTGATAGAGGGAGAGGTTGTGGTTCGTGTCGAGTTTCTGAATCTCTTCATAGAACAGGGTCACGAAATCGGTGTTGGTCGATTTCTTCTGGGCTTTGAGAGCCGCATCGATGGCGGCGTTGATTTGGGGATCGTTGGGGTCATTGGCCAAGGCGCGAACAACATCGGAGGTGGAGACCTCGAGCATCACGTTCATACCACCCTTCAGGTCAAGACCGAGGTTAAGCTCCCAAGCCTGGCAGTCACGATAGGTGAACCACAGGTAGACCTTCTTGTCAGCCTTGTCATTGAGGATCTCAGCCTCTTTAGCTTTCACCAAAGAGTCTGCGAGTTCCATTTCGTTCAAACGGCTGGTCTGTTTCAGTTGCTGGATCTCTGCTTGTCCCGCAGGTGTAAATTTTCCGGCTTTTTCATCTACGAAATAGTAGTTGTGAGCATCTTTTTTTGCATTGCTTTCGACCACGCTTGTTACAACCGAAAATGACAATTGAAACAGACATGCAAGGCCGAAAGCCCAAGTCAAGAATTTGATAAGTCCTTTATTCTGCATAGTTTATATATAAATTTATGTTTTTTATTATATTTCTTTGAACATGCAAAAATAACAAAAAATATTGACATAGCAAACAAAATCGAAAAAAATCTGTATCTTTGCACAAAAATTCTAGAATTACAGAGAGATATGAATGATAATTTTTCGCTGACAATCAAGGAGTGGGCCGACGAGGACAAACCTCGAGAAAAGATGCTATCAAAGGGCAAGAAGGAGTTGACCAATGCCGAGCTCTTAGCCATCCTGCTGCGCAGTGGATTAAAAGGGAAAACCGTCGTCGAAGTTGCCAAAGAGGTGCTGACCCGTTCGGGCAACAGCCTGACCACCCTTTCGCAGATGGATTTCAAGCACTTAAGCAGCATCAAAGGGGTCGGCGAGGCCAAAGCCACTACCCTTATGGCCGCCCTGGAGTTGGGATGGCGCATGCAGAGCGATATAGCAAAAGACAAAGAACTGATAATCAATAGCAGTAAAGATCTCTTCAACTATATCACACCCCTTCTGGCCGACCTCGACCACGAAGAGTTCTGGGCCGTCTACCTCAGCAACCGGAACAAGGTGCTGGGACGGCAACGCATCTCCATGGGAGGACAGACGAATGTATCTGTAGACCTGCGCATTATCTTCCGCGGTGCTATCGAATGCAAAGCCGTGAGTATCATGGTAGCCCACAACCACCCCTCCGGCTCACTCAAAGCCAGCCCAGAAGACAAAAACCTTACTCGAAGCATTATGGAGGCAGGCAAGGTTCTTGATATCAAACTCTTGGAGCATATCATCGTCGGCATCGCCCCTACCGGACAGGCCGACTACTACAGTTTTCATGACAACGGGCTGGTCTAAACCAAAAACCCACTAACTTGTTCTTCTACTGCTCTTTGTTACAGACTTCGTTGACGATGCGAACCGGCAGAGGCAGCGTCCCTGTTTTTATTATAAATGCCAACACTTTAGCCTCTTCCACCGTAAAATCACCGGTAATCTGAGTACGTCCACCTGCAATTTCGCCCATAACTTTAGGAGCGGTATAAACCTGATTATCAATTACAATAGCAAGACATCGACCCACATTCTCTCCCGTGATACGCTTCCATTCCCGTGCTCCCGAACTATTCATTGTCATATTCACCTCGGCACCCTGGAAACCCATATCTTGTAAGGCATCTGTGATGCAGTCACCATCAAGCAGAGGAGTCCCATCCTCGGCTGTCACCTCTATGGCATAAAGAGAGATAAGGTCATTGGGGTCTGGTTTATTGGCCCACAGAAACTTAACCTCACGTTTAGCATCATATAATCCATTTTTGGCAGCCTCCTTGAGAATCTTGTTGATGGCTGCCGTATCGCTCAGTTTGGCGACACCAACGACAGGATCTTGAGATGCCATAGGACTTAAATACCCATATAGGCTGACCGAACTATCAGCCTTCGAGAACCTATCCACTTCATCTAGAACGCACTTAACATCCTTGCTTTCATAGACTTGCCAGAATTCCATACGTCCTGGACATTGCATCATTTCACGGAGGCCAACAGTATCATCAAAACCTCTTACTTCCACAATGATACGATCCCCGTTCTCTTGTCTTTTCACAGAAAAATCTGCAGGACCAAATCTATCAATTCGATGTTCAATGATTTGGCACGTACGCTCGTAAGCATCTACTGCCTCATCAGGGGCGACAAACTCTGTGGACACTTCGAGCGTGAATGTCACAGGGTCACCCCTTTTACATGCTTGAAAAACAAACATTATCATCAGCAGAAAAACGCCTGCGAAACATCTAAAAGCTCTTGCTTTCATCTATTTACATTATTTACCCAACGATAATTCCACACTGACGGAGTCCATCTGTCCTCCCAGCGGAGGATTCAGTTTACTGACTGTCACAGTGACAGATTCCACGGCAGGGAAGTCCGCCAGCACCTTCTCCCCCACCCTACGGGCCACATGTTCCAACAGATGGGATGGCTTCATCATCTCAGCCTTCACCACCTGGTAGACATCCAGATAACTCACCGTATCGGCTATGTTATCAGACACTTCCGCCTTCTTTGTGTCGGTCGTAAACGAGAGGTCGACACGAAAATGGGTGCCGATGGCACGTTCCTGCTCAAAACAGCCATGATGCGCGTAGAAACGCATATCTTTAATGGTGATAACAGCCATGGAATCAGATAATATTGTCGAACTGGTGCAGGAAACGGAGGTCGTTCTCAAAGTAAAGACGCAGGTCACGAATCTGGTATTTCAACATGGCCATACGCTCCACTCCCATGCCAAAGGCAAATCCCGTATACTCCTTACTATCAATACCGCAGGCATCAAGGACGTTGGGGTCTACCATGCCGCAGCCCAGAATCTCCAGCCAACCGGTACCTTTGCAGATGTTGCAGCCCTTGCCGCCACAAATATTGCATGAGACATCCATCTCGGCGCTGGGCTCCGTAAAGGGAAAGTAGCTGGGTCTGAGACGAATCTGCGTATCTTGTCCGAACATCTCCTTTGCGAAATAAAGCAGCGTCTGCTTGAGGTCGGCGAAGGTCACTTTCTTGTCCACATAAAGGCCTTCCACCTGATGGAAGATACAGTGAGCACGTGCGCTAATTGCCTCATTCCTAAACACTCTACCGGGAGCGATGATGCGGATGGGAGGCTTGTGGGTCTCCATCACTCGCACCTGCACTGACGAGGTGTGGGTGCGCAGGGCCACATCCATCTTGCCCTCCTCTTTCTGAACGAAGAAGGTGTCCTGCATGTCGCGGGCCGGATGGTCGGGCGGAAAGTTCAACGCCGAGAAGAGGTGCCAGTCGTCCTCAATCTCCACCGACTCCTCGATGGTGAATCCGATACGGGCAAAAATCTCAGCTATCTCGTTCATTGTCACCGACAACACATGGCGGCTGCCTCGCTGTGCAAAGTCGGTGGGCAGGGTCAGGTCGTGACGGTCTTCGGCCTCGGCACGCTCCTCAACAAAATTCTTAAACTCCTCCACCTTGGCCAACGCGGCGTTTTTCAAATTGTTAAGAGCCACACCCATCTCCTTTTTCTGGTCGTTGGGAAGGGCCTTGAACTGCTCAAACAGTTCGTTCATCACGCCCTTGCGACCCAGGAAACGGATGCGGAATTTCTCCACCTCGGCGGCACGGTCCTCGAACTCCTCGATACGTGCCGCATTAATTTCTTCAATGTACTTGGAAATAAGATCTTTCAGCATATATTTTTTATTATTTTATCACTTTGGCACTAATGATTTTGATATCCTGTAGCGGACGGTCGAAACGGTCGCGCTGGGCGGCAGCGATTTTATCCACAACATTCATACCCTCAACCACTTCGCCATACACCGTATAGTCACCGTCAAGGTGGGGAGCGCCACCCTCCTCGGCGTAAATCTTGCGCTGTTCGGCCGTATAGTGTTTGCCGAAACGCCTCTCCATCATATTCATCTCGTCATCGTTCCACGTTCTGCCCTGCACGATGTAGAACTGCGACGCCGACGATTCCTTCTTGGGGTTCACATCATCGCCTTGACGGGCAGCGCAGAGCGCACCACGCTTATTAATATGGTTGTCGCGGAACTCGGCGGGTATCGTGTACCCAAGGTCACCTTCGCCGAGCATCTTGCCGGGCTTGGCATCCTTCGAATCAGGGTCACCGCCCTGAATCATAAAGCCTTCGATGACACGATGGAAAAGAACTCCGTCATACAGCCCTTCGTTAACCAATTTTATGAAATTATCACGGTGCAAAGGGGTGTCATCATAGAGCAGAAGCACTATTTTTCCGTAAGAGGTCTGCATTTCGACATAGGTGCCATTAAGGGCATTTTCTTTGTGCAAATCAGCACCTTGCGATTCTGCCGAAAGGGCCGCGAATAAAAAAATCGACAAAATTGATATTTTTTTCATCCTATATAGAATAAATTTACTAATTTTGCATGCAAAAATAAGAATAAAATTAGAAACGACAACCTAAAAAATAAAGATTTATGAAGAAAAAAATCATCTTTGCTTCCGCAATGTTGTTTTTCAGCATTTTACCGATGCTACTTTTTACCGGTTGTGACAAGGATACCAACTGTTATTTGGAGGTTTCGGTGATAGACGATGACACAAAAGCGCCCATTCCCAACGCAATTATAGACATCTCTCAATCGGGTGGCGGTGTTGTCCATGTCCAGGGTGTCACCGACAACGGCGGCAATTTCAAAGCCACCTTCAAAGCCCCTGCCATCGTCAAGGTTAAAGCCTCCCTCCCGAGACCCGACGCACAGGGCGGCGGCGAACGTCGCGGCGAGACCCAGGTCCGTCTGCTTGAAGGCGAGACCCTGACCGCCAAAATCTCGCTGACAGGCCAATACTATTTCTAAACACAAATTTCTCGTAACATGATATTTAAGCCCTCAAAGCAGGACCTCGAGCAATTGGAACTTCTGGGGTTGACTGTTGACCGTGTACAGGAACAAATCAACCATTTCAAAGAGGGTTTCCCGAAGTGCCGCCTCGATGCCGCCGCCACTCCCGGCAACAACGGCATCCGTTGCCTCGACGACAAAGAAATCGCCTGGTGCGAGAAACAATACCGCACACTCTCCAAAGGGAAGAAAATACTGAAATTCGTCCCCGCTTCGGGAGCGGCAACACGCATGTTCAAAGACCTTTACAGCTTCTCGTCGACCTATTTCGGGGTGGCGAAGAACTTCGACAAAGAGTTCCCCGAAGTCAAGACCTTCCTTGAGAACCTGCGCACCTTCGCCTTCTTCAACGACCTGAAAGCCTGTATGGAAGCCTCCGACCTAGACCTCGAAGACTACATGCATCGAGGCGACTACAGCACCGTCATCAATTTCCTCCTCAAGGAGCAGTACCTCGGCTATGGCAGCCTGCCCAAAGCATTGCTGAAGTTCCACCGCTATGGTGCCGTGCAACGCACTCCGCTAGAGGAACATATCGTCGAAGGCGCCCTCTACGCCCGCAGCAGCGACGGCTCCGTCAACCTCCACTTCACCATCTCGCCCGAACACCGCACCGGCTTCCGCCGCAAAATTGCCGAGGTGAAGCAGTACTACGAGAGCACTTTCGGCATCAAACTGAACATAAGCTTCTCGGAACAAAAACATTACACCGACATCATCGCTGTCGACGAGCAGAACCAGCCCGTGCGTGACGAGAACGGAAAACTCATCTTCCGCCCAGGCGGACACGGTGCACTCATCGAGAACCTCAACGAACAGCGCGCCGACCTTATCTTCATCAAGAACATCGACAACGTGGTGCCCGACTGGATGAAGCATACCACGGTGATTTACAAACAAGTACTTGCTGGTATGCTTCTCGACCTGCGCGAGAAATGCTTCAACCACCTCCGTGCCCTCGACGGTAAGCCCGACATACGCACCCTCAACAAGATTATCCGCTTCGCAAAGGAGGAACTTAATATCATGGTACCAGAGGGTTGCGATGCCAAGACCCTGCATGCGCTCCTCAACCGACCCATGCGCATCTGCGGCATGGTGAAGAACCTGGGCGAACCTGGTGGCGGACCATTCTATACCATTGATTCCAAGAATCGCAGGAGTCTACAGATTGTCGAGTCAGCACAGATTAACCACAAAGACCCTGAACAGGAGAAAATATTCCAGTCGTCGACCCATTTCAACCCCGTCGACCTAGTGTGCAGCACCAAGAACTACCGCGGCCGCTATTTCGACCTCCGCAAATATGTCGACCCGCAGACAGGATTCATCAGCAAGAAGACCAAAGGAGCCCTCACCCTCAAGTCGCAGGAACTCCCCGGCCTCTGGAACGGCGCTATGGCCGACTGGATCACCCTCTTTGTCGAGGTCCCCGTGGCCACCTTCAACCCCGTGAAGACCGTCAACGACCTGCTCCGCAAGGAACACATGGAAAGCTAGTTAACATTAACATTTAAAAATAGATAATAGTTTAGAAATGAAAAAATCGACCATCACTATTCTTGTCGTCGTCGGTGTCCTGGCCATCATCGTGCTGTGGGGCATCAGCGTGAACAACAGCCTCGTAACCAAAGACGAAAATGTGAAAAGCACCTGGAGTCAGGTGGAAAATGCATACAAACGTCGTGCAGACCTCGTCAAACAACTGGTAAAAGTTGTAGAAGGTGCCGCCAACTACGAAAAGGGCGTCCTCACCGAAGTCACCAACGCCCGCGCCGGTATCGAGCAAGTAAAAGTTGACCCTGCAAACCCCTCAAAAGAGCAATTACAGGCTCTTGAGCAGGCTGACCAGAAATTCATGAAAGCCCTCGACAACACCATCAAAGTTACCGTCGAGCGCTATCCTGAACTCACTGCCACTCAGAGTTTCCGCGACTTCCAGGTCCAAATCGAAGGCTCCGAGAACCGTATTTCCACTGCTCGCGACAAATTCATCAAAGCCGTCCAGGAATACAATACCAAGATACGTCGATTCCCCACCAGCATCATTGCCAGTATGTTCGGCTTCGACCAGAAAGAATACTTCGATGCTCCTCAAGAGGTCGAAGAACCCACTGATATTGAATTCAATATCTAAATGAAACGCCTTTCAATCATCCTGATGGTGCTGCTGGCATTCACGCCGGCAGCACTTTCTCAGTCGGAATGGACGCCCGCGAAGAGCAACCGGCTAGTGAACGATTACTCCGGCATGCTCTCTCCGGAGCAGCAGAACACGCTTGAGCAGCGGCTGGAGGCCTTCAACGACTCCACCTCCAACCAGATAGTCATCGTCATCACCCCCACCCTGCATGGCGACGCCCCATGGGCCGTGGCCCAACGTATCGGACAGTCGTGGGGCGTGGGACAAGAGGAGTTCGACAATGGCGTGGTCATCCTCATCAAGTCAAAAACCGCTGAGGAACCTAATGGCGACGTTTTCATTGCCACTGGCTCCGGTGCCGAAGGAGCGCTGCCCGACGCCTTCTGCAAGCGCATCGTCGACGACCACATGATTGAACCGCTGGGCAACGGCGACTACTACAAAGCGCTGACAGAAGCCCTTGACCTCATCGAACCCGTACTGAGTGGAGAATACAGCTACAATCAGTACAAGAAAGACAAACAGCGCAACGCACTGGTAGGGCTGCTCATCTTCGTCGGAGCCATCGCCTTAGTTGCCGGCCTGCTGTTCTACTACGCCAAGAAACACCCTGACCAATGGAAAGGCGGTGGCAACAGCGGCAACAGTGGTGGCACCGGCGGCATCTTCTTTGGAGGCTTCCCCATCGGATTCGGCGGCAGTCGCGGCGGCGGCTGGAGCGGAGGGGGCGGATTCGGAGGATTCGGCGGCGGCAGTTTCGGCGGCGGCGGTGCCGGAGGAAGATTCTGAGTGAAAAAAATTGTTAATTTTTCATTTTTCAATCCTCAGTTTTCATTTTTTTCGTATCTTTGCCGAGCATTTGCAATTGGGAATATCTCAATTACAAACTGACAATCAGCGAAATAAACAATAAAAAAGTATACACCATGGGTATCAATGCTAACAAAAAAGTGAAGAGAAGAAAGGTTCGCATCAACGGCAACAAGAACTCCACCAACAACTGGGGTATCACCGCCGCTGGTTGGAACGCCGTCCACAAAGCCATCATCAACGCTGAGGATTAAATTTTTCTTCCTAAGAGAAAAGGCCGCAGCAATGCGGCCTTTTTTTCTAGGAAAACCTAGGATCCCCTAGGACATCCTAGGATATCTTAGAAAAAAAACGCAACCATGAAACAGACCACCCTCTGCTACATCGACAACGGCGACAGCTACCTGATGCTGCACCGCGTGAAGAAAGCCAACGACGCCAGCCACGGAAAGTGGATTGGCGTGGGAGGCAAGTGCGAGGCCGACGAGAGCCCCGACGAATGCATGCTGCGCGAAGTCAAGGAGGAGACAGGTCTGGAAATCAGCGAGTGGCGCTACCGTGGCATCGTCACCTTCATCTCCGACACCTGGCCCAACGAATACATGCACCTCTTCACCGCCACAGGTTGGAAAGGCGAGCCCGACATGAGTATCGACGACGAAGGGGAGCTGGCGTGGATCAAAAAATCAGTGTTAAGTGAGCAGTGTTCAGTGGTTAGTGAGGCTACACTGGACGGACACGTCAGCCAACTTAACACTAAACAATTACCACTAACCACTCTCCCCCTCTGGGAGGGCGACAAAATCTTCCTCCGCCTGCTGCTCGACGAGTGGCAGCCCTTCTTCTCTCTGAAACTGGTCTACGAGAACGACATCATGACCTCCGCCCGCCTCAACGGCCAGCCGCTGTATAAACTAGGGGCCAATGACTGAACGTGTTTTTGACCGCTGGCAGCGGGAGGCGATAGAAATCCGCGGTGGGCGGCACTTGGTGCTGGCGCCGCCGGGATGCGGCAAGACCGACATACTGACGGAACGTGTGGTGCATGCCCGTGAGGAGGGCGTGGAGTATAAGGACATGCTGTGCCTCACCTTCACCAACCGCGCCGCCAAGGGCATGGCCCAGCGCATCGCCGACCGCACGGGCAACCCCGTGCCCGGCGACCTCTTCGTGGGCAACATCCACCGGTTCTGCTCACAGATGCTCTTCAACGAGGGCATCGTGAACCACAACAGCGCCATCATCGACGAGAGCGATGTGGAAAATATCATCCAGGAGGAGCTCTGCAAGAAGATGAACATCCAGAGCCGCACGACGGAGCTGATGCGCTTTCAACACGGCCTGCAGCAGATGGTACTGGGCATGCGCGGCGATCTGGTGCTGCACAACGAACTGTTCCACGCCGGCAGCGTCAGCAAACTCTGCGACGTCCTGGGGCGCCCTTTCGACGAGGACAACATCGCCTCCATCTATTCCGATATCGACAACCTGACCGAGCGCTACAGCATCCTCGAGGAACTGCCTGCTGCCAATATGATGCGCCTGGCCAAAGCCTACGAGCGCTACAAGGAGAGCAACGACCTGCTGGACTACGACGACCTGCTGATATTAGCGTACCAGTTTTTAATAAAAGGAGTACAGGGAGTGCAAAGGAGTACAGAGGAGTGCAAGACAATAGCATCGGCTGAAGTAACGTCCTGCACTCCCTCGCACTCCACAGCACTCCTTGCACTCCCTAGAAAATATTCCTGGATTGAAATTGACGAGGTGCAGGACCTCAACGCGTTGCAGTTCGCGCTAGTGGACCTCTTCGCGGCACCCGACGCCACCATCGTCTACCTCGGCGACGAGCAACAGGCCATCTTCTCGTTCATCGGCGCCAAACAGGAGACCCTCGAGGCTCTAAAACGCCGTTGCCATGGGAATATCCACTACCTCCATACCAACTACCGTTCGCCGAAGTACCTGCTGGACTTGCAGAACGACTTTGCCAAGAGAAACCTCGGAAGTGGTCAGATGGTGGAGACAGAGGAAAATCTGTCTTGCACCCCACAGCACTCCCCAGCACTCCATGCACTCCCCAAGAAGGAGGATTTATGCTTGCTCGACGTGGGCGACGCGCAGCTGGAGAGCTATTATGCAGCACGCTTCGCCAAACGCTACGGCGAGATGGACCCCGAGGGGCGTGTGGCCATCCTGGTGAGCACCAACCGCGAGGCCGACGAGATTGGCGAGGTGATGAGCGGCATGGGCATCAGCCACTTCAAAATCAGCGGCACCGACCTCTTCTCGCTGCCGGCCATGCGGCTGCTGGCGGCCCACCTGAGCGTGCTGACCGACGAGATGGTCTTCATCGCCTGGGCCCGTCTGCTGTGGGGGCTCAACATTCTGCCCACCTACACAGCAGCGCGCAACTTCATGCGCGACATGCGGCGCGTGGCGCTGCTGCCCACGGACTTCCTGCGCTACCCCGACAGCTCGTACCTTCAGGAGTTTGTCCACGTCTACGACAGCGAGGAACTCATCATCTTCGACACCGAGACCACGGGCCTCGACGTCTACCACGACGACATCATCCAGATTGCCGCCGTGCGTGTGCGACAGGGCAAGGTGGTGGGAAGACCTTTCAACATCATCCTCGAGACCGACAAGGAGCTGCCCGAGACCGTCGGCGGCCATCCCAATCCTATGCTCGAGGTCTACCGCACCAGCAAACGCTATCCCCGCGCCGAAGGGCTGCAGAAGTTCCTGGACTACTGCAAGGGGAAGGTGCTGGTGGGACATAACGTAGAGTATGACTACCAGATACTGAGGAACAACCTAATGAGAGAGGGAGTGCAGGGAGTGCAAAGGAGTACAAAGGAGTGCAAGACAATAGCATCGGCTGAGGTAACGTCTTGCACTCCCTTGCACTCCTTGCACTCCTCTGTACTCCCCAATAAATATTTCGATACCCTCAAGTACATCCGCCTCGTGCGTCCGCGACTGCGGCAGTACAAACTGGGGCACCTGCTGGAGGTGCTGCACCTCGAGGGACAGAACAGCCACCAGGCCGATGACGACATCCTCGCCACCCTCTCGCTGCTCAACTTCTGCCACGCCAACGCACGCCAGATGATTGCCGACCAACGCCTCTTCATCAGCGACCACCAGAAACTGGTAGACAAGTTCCATGAACGCTATGCGGAACTGTATTTGCATGGAGTGCAAGGAGTGCGGGGGAGTGCGGGGGAGTGCAAGACAAATGAACCGGAGGGGATTGTTTCCGAACTCCAATACGTCTATTATAAACTCCTCAGTGCCAAATTCATCGAACCCATCGACAAATGGCGCCACCTTATCCACTACCTCGAGCATGACCTTATCCGCGCCGACCTCTATCCCACCTTGCGACAACAACTCGAGCGCTACATCACCGACCTCAACACCAGCAAGGAGGCCGACCTCTGCGGCGGCTCGTTGGAGGAGCGTTACATCATCTCCACCGTACACAAAGCCAAGGGATTGGAGTTCGACACCGTCATCGTCTACCGCGCCATCGACGGCAATTACCCCGGCAGCCACAGCTGGACAGAGAAGCAGATACAGGAAGACGCTCGCCGTCTCTTCGTGGCGCTCTCGCGCTCGAAGAGGCGCCTCTGCGTGCTCTACGACGACTACTATGGCCGCTCCACCCACGCCCTCAGTCCTTTCCTCGAGAAAGTCAAGAACCACTTCACCCTCTTCAGGCGCGGCAGCGACGGCAAAATAAGGGAGGTCTAGCGTCGCCAGACGAGGAAATTGGCGTTGGGGCTGTCTATGGCGGCACCCACGGAATGTACCAGGCCGCCGTCAGCGCGGTATATCAGCAGAGATTCGGAACCCACCAGGGCAATAGCATCCTTGACACCCAAATCAGCCAGGGCAGTGGCGAAATCGTGATACGACTCGCGGTCGCCCGACGCCGCTACGAAAATCTGATGTCCCAGCCTGCACAAAGCTCGGCGGTGGTTCTTTCCTTTGGGTTTGAGTGGCAGGACCTCGCCATCGGCCACCAGCGCATACTGGCGGAAGAAATCGCCTCCCTCTTTCTGCACTCGCTCCAGGGCTTCCTCGCCTCCGCGACCAAACGTCGGAACGCCGTTGGCGATGGCGCAGTAGCCCTCTTTGCGCTCGCCACGGGCCAGCACACGTCCGTTGACAACAAAGTCTCCCACGATGCCGCCGTTGTCGGCCCTCACGTCGGCTGCCATCACGGCCAGCACCAGTGCGGTATCCCCGGCATCGGGCAACCCTATCTGGAGGCTGGCGTTGGCATCGAGGGGACAATAGAGCGTGAGGGGCACATCGTTGATGATGGTATCAACCACCGTGAGGCTTTCGGATGTTTCAACGGAGGCCATCGGAGATGTCTCCTCTGTGGACGGCTGTGTTTCTGCCACACTCTCTTCATGCGAAGCCTTTCCCAGCGCCAGCACCAATACAATCACGGCCACTAGAATCACCAGCACAGCCACCCACCAGTTTCCATGACTTGGCTGCGGCGAGGGTGCCCCGATGACACGTATCTCATTATCATCCAATTCTTTCATTTCATACTCCTTTCAATCATTTCTTTCAGCAAACGCAGTGCTTCACGTGAAGCCTGAAGCTCATGCTTCTGCCCTGTGGGGTTGGCCAGTTCGAGCACCCCGCGTGCCGGATGGATGTATCGAACGCTGTCGATTCTCACGATAAGGCTCTTGCCGATGCGGACGAACCCCGGAGCCGACTGGGGCATCTGGCTGGCGATGAGCCGCTCCAGCTGTCCCAGTTGCAACGTCACCACGCGCCGTTCCCCGTCGCTGAGCACCAAGGTGGTATAATTGCCGTCGGCCTCGGCGTAGACCAACTCGCCCGCCGCCACACGCAGCAACTCGGCACTGGTGCTGATGACAATATGTTCGTCCTTGTCCATTTATCGTATTAACGCATTCGCCTATTATTTATTGTTTGATATAGTCCTTCCACTCGTCGCAGCGGCGGGCCACCTCCTGTCCCGTGGGGGTGTCGGCGTAGTGGTGCATGAGGTGTGAGAACTGGCAGGTGCGGCGGAAAGCCTGTGCGATACGGTCGCGGTCCTGATAGGTGGCGAAAGCCTGCTTGCGCCACTCGGCGGCGCGCTGCTCGGCACGCACGGCATAGGGAGCCACTGCCGAAGAGGCCATATCGCCGACCAGGTAATACGGGTCCTCGAAAGGTGTCTGGTAGTTGTACCAGCCTTCCCACTGGGTGGGATAGTTTTTGGAGTCGTCCTCGAAGCCACTGTAGGAGGTGTAGCCGTAGGCCACCAAAGGCCAGCAGCGTTCGCTGAAGGCATTGCGCAGGGCGATGGAGAGCGTGAGCAGGGCGTCGGCGCGGTCGTCAGGGTTGGCGGCCTCCTGGGCCTTCCGCTCCAGCTTGGCCATGCGGCGGGCGTAGTTCAACTTGTAGTTGGCGGCGCCGATAACGTAGACCTCATGCGTGAACGGCATCGTGAAACGCTTCAGTAGTTCTTTCTCGTAGCTGAAGGGGTCATAGTTCATCCAGTCGCGTGTGTTGAGGCACTGCTGATAGGCGGGGTCGACCTTCGCCAGCCATTCGGCGGCCTCGGCAAAGCGCAGCTCGCGTAGGAGGTGGGTGCCGATGATGTCGCACCAGTAGTTGGTGCCGGTATAGCCGCGTTCGTTGAGCCAGCCCGCCATACCGCCGAGGGGGGCCTCCATGCTCTTCCAGTAGTCCTCCAGCACGTCGGCATCCATGCGGTCTATGTGGACGAAAAGGCGGTTGCTGAAGTCGTGGGAGTTGAACAAGTCTTCACCCACAGTGTAGTATTCCATGAGGGAAGTGTCGGTATCGACGATGGAGTGACCATATCCGTTGTAGCTGGTGGACTCATCGTCCCGGGTCCAGGAGTAGTACACCGTTTTACCTTGGCTTCCCGAACGATAGAGCTCGATGGCCGGGTTGTTGGAAATCTGGAAGATGCGGTTTTCGGCCATATTGGCCAGCTGGATAGCGCGTGTGGTGCGGCCTGCCTGGGCGAAGCGGTCGGCCAGGCCACCGCTGCTGAGGACGATGCGGCGCAGGGCGTCATAGGAATAAATGGTGCGGTAGATGTCATAGTTATGGCCGAAGCCACAGAAATGGGCGAAGCGGTAGCGCGTCGTGCTGTCGAGGGCGTCCCACTCCTGCTGCATGCGGCTGTCCATCCACTGCAGGTCGGCGAAGAGGCGCTGCTCATAGCCGTCGTCGATGGCGTCGAGCCGCGCATGGAGGTAGATGCGGAGGATGCGGATGGAGGCGTCGAGGAAGTCGTCCTCGGCCGTCAGGCCGTCGAGCTGACTCAGGGCCTCGCTCCGGCGGCCCTCATGGTCGAGGAGGCAGGCGGCGGTGTAGCGCCACATGGCTTGGTTCTTCACGCGCGGGTCACTGCCGGCACTGGTGGCCAGCTTCAGCAGCCGCTGCAGCTGCTTCTTGTCGAGGTCGTAGCAGGTGAAACGATTGTCGACCGAATAGTTCTCCACCACGAAGAGCACCCGCTGCAGCGCGATGGGGAAGAAAGGTGAATTGGGACGGCTGCGCATCACCTGCTCGAAGACCGCCGCCTTGTCGTCCTGCAGCAGCTGCAGCGAGGCGGCGTCGCCCAGACGGGCATAGACCTCCACAGCCTCTTTCTTGCGTCCCATGCGGTTGAGGCAGGCGGCATAGTAGCCCTCGGCCTGGTCGCGCAGGTGGCTGCCGCGCATCACCTCCGCAGCCTCCTTCCACAGCGCCACGCACTCCTCACTGCGGCCGCTGCGATAGAGGCATTTCATGGCCAGCAGCACATAGCGGTCGGCATAGCGGCCGCGGTGGCTGGCAGCCAGACAGGCGATGCGGTCGATGTCGAGACCGCCATCGTCAAGGCCGGCACCGTAGTACCACGGTGAGCGCATCGCCGCGCTCCACTGCTCGTAGTATTTGCTCCATACAAGCAGGCGTATGGCGTCAACGTCGCGGGTGAGCAGCAGCTTGCGGCAGAAAGCGTTGCCGCGGTCGTCGCCGCGCAGCACCCGCTGCCAGTCGAGCAGCGAGAAGTCGTAGACGGCCTGGCGCACCGCCTCCTGCGTCACGCCAGGCACCGCCGCCATCCAGGCGCGGCAGTTGGCCTCCACGCGCCCGTCGGCGGGCTCGCGCAGCTCGGCGTAATAGGGCATCAGGCGGTAGAGGTCGCAGTCGTCGGGCAGCACGAAGGGACCGGGGCCGCAAGCAGCGGCACGCAGGGCCACCAGCAGGAAACTAGCGATTATATATCTCTTCGATTTCATCGTAACTGTATTTTGAAAGGTTCAACGAATCAAGGTGATAGAGCACAACGACATGCTGGCCCGAGGCCTGGGGCATCTTCTCCCACACACGGCGCATCTCGCCCAGCTCGCCCCACTCCTCGCGGAGGTGGGCGGCGCTGTCGGAAGCCAGGTTGGCGGAGGTCACCAGGTGCGAGAAACGGCCCTCGCCATCGAAAGCCACACCCCAGCCGAAGACCGGCCACGCCACGCCCATCGTCGCCATGCGGGCGGCGGTGAGACGGCTCAGATAGGGTTCCACGTCCTTGTAGTCGAGGATGGAGTTGCGCGTCTCCCTCGAACGCAGGTTGCCGGTGTTGTAGAGCATCAGCACCTTGTCGTCGACCTCCAGCTCGTCGAGCTTGTCGCACACCTGGTGCAGGCGCACCGTGGAGCTGAGACGGACACCCTTCTCGTTCAGATATTTGCGCAACGACTCGCACAAGGCGTAGTAGGTCTCCTCCGTGCGCTCGCTCCAGTCGCAGTCCACCTGCATTTCCTTCAGCTCGAATCCGTTGCACTCGGCCATCCTGATGACGCGGTCGGCAATCTTCTCGGCATACTTCTCGGTGCTCCAGTAGTAGACGCGGCCCATGGCCTCGTTGGTGATATAGACCACGGGGACAATCTCCATGCTGTCGGGCAGCAGCTGGCGGAAGCGTGTGGTGGCGATGGGTGCGATGTCCTCTTCCTCATAGATGTCGACATCGAACACCCGTAGGTAGAGGCGCGTCACACGGTGGTCGCGCAGCCACTGCAGCTCGTACTGCGTGGGGTTGTAGGTGGTCTTCCAGTGGTATACGGCGCGGACGGTGCCGCCCTCCTCGCCGCCGGAACAGGCGGCCAGCAGCGCCGCCAAGAGGATGGTCAAAAGGGATTGTTTCATATACTATGGACGTTGTTTTTCGGGTGCAAAGATACGAAAAAAAACAGATATGGAAGTGCCATTGCAAGGACAATGTATGAAATGCCCTCCCGGCTGTATGAAACCACCATGAAGGGCATTTAATTAAAGCTCAAGCAAAACTAAAAAAAACTTGTTTAGTCCTGCACTCCCTTGCACTCCTCTGCACTCCCTTGCACTCCTCGGTACTCCCCAGTCTATTGAATCAGCAGTTTCTTGGTGGTGGGGCCGGCGGGGGTGAGGATGCGGAGGAGGTAGGTGCCGCGGGGCCAGGAGGAGACGTCGAGGGAGAATGTGTGAATG
>CACYPU010000015.1 GCA_902776365.1 uncultured Bacteroidota bacterium
CTCCAGATTGGTGTCGAGAAGGGTGCCATCAGCCAGGAGACCGCCGATGTGCGTTTCAACGAGTGGCTGCAGGCCAAAGAGGCTAAGATAAACAGCAAGAAGAGCGACGTGGAGAACGACGCCCGCAACACCCGCAAGGCTCGTCTCGAGGCCGAGAAGAAGGCCAACGAGGCCAAGGCTGCCGCCGTCGCCGCCAAGCGTCAGGCTGCCGCCGAGGCAGAAGCTGCCGCCAAGGCCGAGGCTGAGGCCGCTGCCGCCGCCGAGAACGCCGAGGGCGAAGCTCCCGCTGAGACCGAGGCTCCCGCCGAGGCTTAATCTTAACGTTGAACGTTGAATGATGAACAGGCTGCGCGGTGAGCGTGAGCCTGTTCCTTTTTCCATTCATTATTCATCACTCACCATTCATCATTATGGAAATAAAGGATTGTTTTTATCTGGGTAAGGTCACCAAGCCTTGGGGTGTCAAAGGCCAGATGGTTCTGTTCCTCGATGTCGACACACCGGAGGACTACGCCGAACTCGACTCCGCCTTTGTCGAGGTGAAGGGTAGGCTGGTGCCCCATTTCTTCCATGTCGACCAACTTAACGGCAACAAGGCCATCGTGACCTTTGAAGAGATTTCCGCCGACCAAGCCGCCGCACTCTGTGGTCACGAGATCTACCTGCCGCTCGACCTCCTGCCCAAACTCGAGGGGAATAAGTTCTATTTCCATGAGGTGGTGGGTTTCAAGGTGATAGATAGCGAGAAAGGCGATATCGGTACTCTCGCTCAGGTCATCGACTACCCCGCCCAGCCCCTTTTCCAAGTGATGAAAAACGGCGTGGAGATATTCATTCCTGTCATCGATGAGGTCATCGACAAGGTGGATCGTGAACAAAAAACACTATACATTACGGCACCTAAAGGCTTGATTGATTTGTATCTAGACAATATTAACAACTAGTGTTGAAATGTTTTTTCCCTTTAGTTCGTGGAAAATACCTATTTTTGCACTTTGAAAAACACGAAGAGCCATGAAAACGAACGCGAAACATCAGGAGAAGAACCGGTATTCGCCACAAGAATTACAGGAGTTCAAGGAGTTGATATTGGGCAAGATAGCTAAGGCAGAAAAGGATTTGGAGATGCTGCAGCAGGCTGTGGCCGGCAGCGAGAACGATGTCTCCGACACCGCTCCCACTTTCAAGACCCTCGAGGAGGGCAGCAATGTGCTGTTGAAAGAAGAGAATCAGAAACTTGCCGCCCGTCAGCAGAAGTTCATCCGTGACCTTCGCGCCGCCCTCATCCGTATCGAGAACGGCACCTATGGCATCTGTCAGGCCACCGGCAAACTCATCCCCAAGGAGCGCCTGATGATTGTCCCCCACGCCACGATGACCGTCGAGGCCAAGGAGGCCAGCAAGAAGAAAAAGTAATACATATCATTTAATATATATAATACCACTTTGACAAAGGAGGAACCGCGTCCTTCCGGGGCGCGGTTCTGTTTTTTTTTGCCGAATGGAAAAAAGTTCGTATTTTTGCATTTTCAAAAATGATAAAAAAGTGAGGTCCAAGAAGAGGCTGTCTGCTGTGATAGTGATGCTTGCTAGTGCTATGACCCTCCATGCCCAGCATGGAGGCAATTCCGATATTGTGGCAAGCCCATGGTGGGTAGGTGTGGGTGTGGGAATGAACACCTGGGTGGGCAACGAAGCAGAGGCGGAGGGCTGCTGGAACCTGGACCGTCCGAGCGGCTATCTCGATGTTGAGGTGGGACGCTGGATGAGCCCGGAATGGAGTCTGTCGTTTCGCATGTCGGCCTTCGGCGTCCATGGACAGACACGCAATCTGCTGCATCCGATGGTTGATTTCGCAAGCCAGCCGATGACGGTGGGGCAGTACCCCTATCAGCCTTTCTATGCCTTCGGCCTGTCGGCTATGGCCACGGTGACGATGGATTGGACCAACCTCGACGGAGTGTTGCCCGGTGGTCTTCATTTCTACTCGCCGCTGTCGTTGGGTGCAGTCATACTGATGGGTAGTCAGAAGAATCCTGTCGATGCTGAGCATGCCCTTGGTGAGACAAGGACGAGAGGATCTCTGGCTTTCTCGACGGCCGCGGGCCTACGCTACGGCATTGACCGCGAGAACAGGATAGAACTGTTTGGCGAAGCGGGCTTTTCTCTGGTGGGCTCGTCAATCGACTGGTCGCCAGAAGATGCTGGGGGACTGGACCTGATGCCCTCCTTCACGGTGGGTGTGCGTATGGCGCTGCCTTCTCGCAGAGAGAGGCCTCATTACTCCACTAGCCGCCATTCTCAGCGCGACAGAAAATCGCAGGAAGAGCCTCAAGGCTTGGTGGACGACATGATGTTCACCAATGAGCAACTGCATCTCCCAGTGGCGGTGGTACGTTTTGCCTACGACGATAATCAATTGGATGACAATGCTATGCGACAGCTGAATCTCTTCATGTCGCAGATGGAGTCGTCGGACTGGTTCACGGAATTCTACATCATTGGCACGGCCGACGACGCACGTGCGTCGGAGAGTCATAACCGCAGGCTCTGTAAACGCCGCTGCCAGGCGGTATATGATGCCTTGGTGAACACCTTGGAGGTGGACGAATACCGCTTGCTGCTGCTTCCCGACGGTGGCTATTCGGAATACGAGCATCAGCAGGGCGAACGGATGGTGTTGATTATCCAACGTACGCCCGAAACCGAGGAGGTTGTGGAGCGTTGGATTTCAAATTATTAGTGCTTTATTTGGTTTCCTTCCCGATCACAGGTATGGCGTCGATGAGCGTACGTGTGTAGTCGGTCTGAGGATGGGCGAAGAGTTCGTCGGGGGTGCCTTGTTCCACGATTTTGCCTTTTTGCATCACCATAATGCGGTCGGAGAGGAATTTTACCACACTGAGGTCGTGGGTGATGAAGAGGTAGGTGTAATGGTAGCGTCGCTTGAGGTCGTTGAGGAGATTGAGCACCTGGGCTTGCACGCTGACGTCGAGGGCCGAAACGCTCTCGTCGCACACTACCAACTCGGGCTGCAGGATAAGGGCCCGCGCGATGCACACCCGCTGCCGCTGCCCGCCGCTGAGTTCATGTGGATAGCGGCTGTACCAGTCGGGCTGCAATCCCACCTGTTGCATCAATTCAAGAACATGGTCGCGTTCCTCTTTCCACTTTCCGCTCTTCACTTTATGAACCCGCAAGGGTTCGCTTATGGCCTCCCCGATGGTAATTCTCGGGTTTAGCGAGGAGTAGGGGTCTTGGAAGATAATCTGCAGTTTGGGGCGCAAGGCACGCATCTGGCGGCGGGAGAGGGTGTCGAACGCCTGGCCACGATAGAGGATACTGCCGTCGCTATGGTCTATCAGGCGCAGCAGGGCACGGCCGAGTGTCGTCTTACCACAGCCGCTCTCGCCCACCAGTCCTAGCGTCTCGCCCTCGCGGATGTCGAAGCTGACGCCATCGACACCCTTTAACGTCTGCAACGGCTTGCCGAAGAGGCTCTTCTTCAGGGTGTAGGTGACATCGAGGTTGCGAACTTCGATGAGTGGCTGAATGGCAGAGTGGCAGAGTGGCAGAGTGGTAGAATACTTAGTCACCTTGTCACTTGGTAACTTGTTCCCTTCTAAAAATTCCTCCACCGTCGGCAATCTCTCGGGTCTGCTGTCCATCGGTGGGCGGCAGGCCAGAAGGCCTTGGGTGTAAGCTTCTTGTGGATGATGCAGGATGTCGTTGGCAGGACCTTGCTCCACCATGTGGCCGCGGTACATCACCAGAATGTCGTCGGCAATCTGGCTGATGACACCGAGGTCGTGGGTGATGAAGATGATGCTGATACCGTGTTTCTTCTGTAGCGTTTTCAGAAGGTCGAGGATGGTCTTCTGCACCGTTACGTCGAGGGCCGTGGTGGGCTCGTCGGCGATGAGGATGTCGGGGTGGTTGATGAGAGCCATGGCAATCATCACGCGCTGCTTTTGACCGCCACTGATTTCGTGGGGGTAGCTGTCGAAAATTTTCTCAGGCCTTGGCAGGAGCACCTCTTTGAACAGTTCTAATACTTTTGTCCTTTCACTCCCTTTCACTCCATTATGAGCCCGTAGCATCTCCATCACCTGTGCCCCGCATTTCTGCACGGGGTTGAGGCTGGTCATGGGCTCTTGGAAGATCATGCTGATGCGCTGTCCACGGACGGCTCGCAGCTGCTCCTCGTCGAGGGTCAACAGGTCGGTGCCGTCGAGGAGTGCGCTGCCGCTGACGGAGGCGTTTTTGGGCAGCAAGCCCATCAGTGCCAGCGAGCTGACACTTTTGCCGCTGCCGCTCTCGCCCACGATGCCCAGCGTCTTACCTCGTTGGAGGCTGTAACTCAACCCCTCTACCACTGTCCGCCCGCCAAAAGCGATGGTGAGGTCCTTTATTTCTAGGATGTTATTGTCTTTACTCACAAAGAAAATAACGCAAAAGGTTTTTAAAAATTTTGTTCGTTGAAAAAAATGTTGTATATTTGCACCGACTTTTCAAACAGCAACATTAACAAAAAAACGATACAACTATGACGAAATCAGAACAATTCATGGAGATGGAAGCCAAATACGGCGCCCATAACTATCATCCGCTACCCGTCGTGCTCGCCAAGGGCGAGGGCGCTTTCGTGTGGGACTGCGAAGGCAAGAAGTATTTCGACTTCCTCTCGGCCTACAGTGCTGTCAATCAGGGTCACTGTCACCCGAAGATTGTTAAGGCCATGTGTGACCAAGCCCATGAGCTGACCCTCAGCAGCCGTGCTTTCTATAACAACTGCTTGGGTGAGTGGGAGAAGTACGTCACTGAGTACTTCGGCTACGATAAGGTGCTGCCGATGAACACCGGCGCCGAGGCCGACGAGACAGCCTTGAAGCTGGCCCGCCGCTGGGGTGTGGTGAAAAAAGGCATCCCCAATGACGAAGTGATGATTGTCTGCTGCGAAGGTAACTTCCACGGACGTACCATCACCATCATCACCATGAGCAACGACCCCGAGAGCTACGCCAACTACGGTCCCATGACTCCCGGCTTCCTGCGCATCCCCTATAATGACCCCGACGCCCTTGAGAAATGCCTGGCCGAGCACGGCAAGAAGGTGGCCGGTTTCCTGGTGGAGCCTATCCAGGGCGAGGCTGGCGTCTATGTCCCCGACGAGGGTTATCTGAAGAAATGCTATGATATCTGCCACAAATACAATGTGTTGTTCATGGCCGACGAGGTACAGTGCGGTATCGCCCGTACCGGCAAGATGCTGGCCTGCGACCACGAAGGTGTGCGTCCCGACCTGCTCATCCTCGGCAAGGCCCTCGGCGGTGGCGTCATGCCCGTCAGCGCTGTGCTGGCCGATGACGACATCATGTTGAATATCAAGCCCGGTGAGCATGGCTCCACCTTCGGTGGCAACCCCATCGCCGCCAAGGTCTCCATCGCCGCCCTCCAGGTCATCAAGGACGAGCACCTCATGGAGAACGCCGAGCGTCTCGGCAAGATTTTCCGCGAGGAGATGTCGAATTTCAAGAGCCCGATGATTGAGAAAGTCCGCGGCAAGGGCCTCCTCAACGCCATCATCATCAAGCCCCACAACGGCAAGGAAGCATGGGATGTCTGCCTGAAGATGCGCGACCTCGGTGTGCTGGCCAAACCTACCCATCAGCACATCATCCGCTTCGCTCCCCCGCTGGTCATCACCGAGGAGCAGCTGCGTGCCGCCATGGAACTCATCAAGGAGGCTATCAAGTCGTTCGAATGATTCCTCGACAGGATACCATAAAGTTGAAAGCCACGGAAATTTCCGTGGCTTTCTTTATTTTGAGCAATGGAGCGAGAGACGGTTCAGAATGGGTGGTGCCAGCGCATGCTCGATGGTAATGTACAGGGACTGTGTGCGAATAGGGTGCGGCAGTCGGATGATGCGCTTGTATCCGATGGTAGTGCCCTGAGCAAGGACTAAGACTTCATGTTCATGATTTTTATAGCCTATACTGAATTGTGACACTCTCTGTCCGAGGGGGATATATTCTTGAAGCATCACGATGTCTATCTCTCGTTCTTCTGGCAGCTGGACCATGAGGGTGACATAGCTGGTGTCGTCGTCACTTGGCATCCAGTAGGTGTGGTAGGCGGTGTCGAGGAGGTTATTGATAGGGTAGCGAGAGTTGGCATTTCTCTCGTTTACAAATGCATAAATTGTGGCGTCCTGAGCCAGATCGTGGTTGAAGATACGGTCACGCTCGGCACGAAAGGCCGCCAGCATGGCGCTGTCTTCGGCAGGGATGCGCCCTCGGTCGTCGGGCGGCACGTTGAGAAGAAGCAAACCATTGCGTCCTACGGAGTTATAGTATATCTCCATCAGTTCTTCGACCGTCTTGGGATGTTCATCCTTATGCCAGAACCATCCTGGACGGATGCTTACATCCACCTCGGCTGGAATCCATTGACTACCATTGATATCACCACCTCCTCCACTTTCCGTTTTTCTCATTCCATTTTCCACTTCCAACCGACTCCAGCAGGTCTCGTCCGCACGGCCCTCCTCGTTGCCTACCCAGCGGCAGCCGGGGCCCACGTCACTGAAAAGGATGCATGATGGGTTGATATTCAGTACAGTGCCCTCAAAAAGAGGCCAGTCATACACCTGACGTTTGCCGTTAGGTCCCTCTCCACAAGCACCGTCGAACCACTGCTCGAAAAAGGGACCATAGAGGGAGTGAACCTCTTTTAAAGTGTTTGCAAACACGCTGTTATACTCATTGCTGCCATAGGCAGGATGGTTGCGGTCCCACGGAGAAATATAGACTCCGGCTTTCACACGTCCGTGGCATGCATCGGTGAATTGGCGCAGTACATCGTTGTTTTTTGTTACGGTGTGTGTGCTGTAGGATGACGGCCAGAGACAGAATCCGTCGTGATGCTTAGCGGTGAGGATAATGCCTTTCATGCCAGCGGCTTCCGCCACATCAACCCATTGGCTGCAGTCCAAATCAGTGGGAGCAAACACCTCCTCTTTCTCCTCGCCGCTGCCCCATTCTGCCCCGGTAAAAGTATTGGGCCCGAAATGACAGAACATGTTGATTTCCATGCGCTGCCATTCCAGCTGTGCAGTGGAGGGCACGGCACCGAACGGCATAGGGGATTCGCTGGCACATGCGGACAGCAGTATAACTCCAGAGAGGAGGGTTGAGAGGTGATATACGACCTTTTTCATATTTTGCAAAAGTACGAAAAAAAATTGACGGCACAGAAATAATTATGTTAAAATGTCAAATATCATGGTATCAGTTATTTGAATGTGAAAATTATGCTCGAAAGGCTTTTCTCTTTAAGAAAGTCACTACCATTCTGATTGCAAGATTGTTGGTGAATTTTTGACACGTTTTTTTTGACTCAAAAAAGGAAGGGCGGGAGGGAAGTGGAGAGGGCATTCAACGAGATGGGCTCTAGAATGCCACCATTTTTATTGTTTGTCCTAGTCGAAAGAGGCCAAAAAACCGAATTCTTACCTTTCTGTTGGCTCTTTTTCGTGTATGAAAAGTGAATGTCGATAAAAATTATTTCGCTGATAACATGATATTTATAAAATATTTTTGCGAAAAAGCTTGTTGTTTCAAAAAATATTCGTAATATTGCGTTTTGATTATAGGCCTATAATATGTCAAAAAAACAACTGAAAAAGAGTCTGAGAAACGCCGTTTTGGGTGCTATGCTGCTGTTTTCAGCGACGGCAGGAGCCCAAGATATTGGCTTCTCTCAATTCTATGCCAACCCGCTCTACCTGAACCCTGCTTTTGCTGGTTCTGTCGTTGCTCCGCGCATCTCGTTGACCTACCGCGCCCAGTGGCCGGGTCTTGTAAGTGCATTTACCACGGTGTCAGCTTCCTATGACCAATACTTTCCCGACCTCCATGGCGGCCTTGGTTTTATCCTGCTGACCGACCGTGTCGGCGACCATGGTGCGCTGTCGACTAACATGTTTGGTGCTATGTATTCGTTCCGCTTCCAGTTGAGCCGCGACATCTATGTCAACGCAGCCCTGCAGGCGTCGATTGTCAACACGCACCTCAGCTGGGACGATTATCTGCGTTTCCCCGACCAGATTGACCGTGAGATGGGCTTCTCGTACAACACAGGAGCCACACCTCCCGACAAACTCAGCAAATGGACTCCCGACTTCAATGCCGGTGTCTTGGTCAGTGGCTCCAAGTGGTATGCCGGCCTCGCCGTCGCCCATCTGACTCAACCCAATGTGGCGTTCTACTCTGAAGACCCTGTCCCGATGAAGATTACCGTGCATGGCGGAGGTCTTATCAATGTGGCCGAAGAGGGTCGCCGTCAGTCCTCGCTGGGACTGGGAACCCCCATCATTTCGCCCAACATCGTCTATCAGTATCAGAACGGCTTCCACTACTTCAACTATGGTGTCAACCTTGACTGGATGCCCTTCATCGTGGGCGTCTGGTTCCGTCACGGCACCGAGAACTCCGATGCCTTCATCTTCCAGGCAGGTATCCGCCACGACTATTTCACTGTGGGATACAGCTATGACGTGACGGTGTCGAAACTGGCCAACAGCACGGCTGGCGCACATGAAATCACGCTGGGTGTCCTTCTGCCTGTGCCTGAGCACAAAAAGAAGGTCAAGGCTATCCGTTGCCCGTCGTTCTAAAAAAGAATGAAACAAAAAGTAGAAAAAATCGTTATATAGGATAATATAAATAGTGAATATATGAAAATTTTCAGAATCTCAAGCCTGATGTTGGCTACCGTTTTGGTGCTTGCTTCTTGTGGTAACAAGGCTGGCAAGTCTGAAACAACGGGATGGAACTACAATGACCCTGAGTGGGGCGGTTACGATGTCTCTGACAGAACCAACCAAGAGACAGCCCCCGGTCTGGTGTTTATCGAGGGTGGCTCTTTTGTGATGGGCCATGTCACCGAGGACACCCGTTACACCTGGGACAATGTGGCGCACACCGTCACGGTCTCCTCGTTCTATATCGACGAGTGCGAGGTGAGCAACAAGCAGTATGGCGAATTTGTCTACTGGATGAAACGTGCCTATGGCGAAGAGTTCAGCGAGAAGGTGAAGGCCATCATGCCTGACACCGCCACCTGGCGCGATCGTCTGGCCTGGCGCGAGAGTTTCGTCGACCACTACTTCCAGAGCCCCTCCTATCAGGATTATCCTGTGGTGGGCGTGACCTGGGAGCAGGCCCAGCAGTTCTGCATCTGGCGTACCGACCGTGTTAACGAGAAGATTCTCGTCGACATGGGCATCCTCACCCTCGACCAGGAGAACCTCGGAAGCAATGCCTTCCAGACCGATGTCTACCTCGCCGGCCGCTATGAGGGTGAAATCCGCGGCGGTATCGTCAACCTCGACCCCTCTGCCGGTGGCGAGGAGCGTCAGATCCGCAAGTCCGACGGTATCCTCTATCCCTATTACCGCCTCCCAACAGAGGCTGAGTGGGAGTTCGCAGCCCTCGGCATGATTGGCAACACCTATGACGAGCGCGTCACCGAGCACAAGTCCTATCCTTGGGCCGGCCAGAGCCTTCGTTCCGCCAACAAGAAATACTATGGTCAGTTCCTTGCCAACTTCAAGCGCACCCGCGGCGATGCCATGGGCGTGGCTGGCAACCTGAACGACGGCTGGGACTACACCTGCCCCGTCAAGTGGTACTTCCCCAACGACTACGGCCTGTACAACATGGCTGGCAACGTCAGCGAATGGTGCATGGACGTCTATCGTAAGGTGGTTAACCCCGAAGGTGGCGACGACCTCGATCCCTTCCGTGGCAACATCTACAGAACGCCCGAACTTGACGAGGACAACGAGGTCTTCATCGGTGAGGACGGCGCCATGCGTTACACCGAAGTGGAATATCAGGCCAACCGCCGCAACTACCGTCAGGCCGACAACGTGAACTACCTCGACGGCGACCGCGCCTCCAACCTGGGTGCCAACGACAACTGGATGGATGCCGAGAGCGAAGAGGATGAAGAAGAAGGTGAGACCGAGGAAGTAGAAGAGGATGAGGAAGGCGAAGAAGAGGCCACCATGTCCGATCAGGACAACTGGACCAACAAAATGTATCGCCGCAAGGCCGAATCGAAAGACGATGTGGCCCACACCTTCGTGAACAACAAGGTCCGCGTCATCAAGGGTGGTAGCTGGAAAGACCGTGCCTACTATCTGCAGGCTTCTGCCCGTCGCTACCTCGACCAGGATCAGTCCGCTTCGTGGATTGGCTTCCGCTGCGCCATGGACCGTCTCGGCTCCCGTGTGAACTAAAAGTGTGGAGAATAGAGAGTGACGAGCAAAGCTCAGAACATTATAATGGGAAAGTGGAAAGTGATTGTGCTTTTCACTTTCCTCTTTTTACTCTTTCCTGTCGCTCAGGGACAGAAACTGATAGAGTATTCTTCCGGCATGGGTTCGCGCGACCCTAACGACGGCAACATCTGGATTCTGTACCAAAGGGTGACGGCGCGTCATGAAGGAATGACGCTGCGCTCCGACTCGGCGCATTACAATACCAAAGAAAACAGCTTCACGGCATTCGGCGACATTATTATCCGCCTCTCCGACACCACGTTCATCTATGGCGACCGCCTCTTCTACGACGGCAACACACGTGTTGTCGATATCTGGGACGATACCGTACTCCTGATTGACGGACGCACAGAGCTCCGCGCCGACCATATCACCTATGACCGCAACATCGAGACGGCCTCCTATCCCCATTGGGGCCACGCCGTCAGCGGTGAGCGCAGGCTCGATAGTCAGCAGGGCCAGTACAATGCCAGGCGGAAGGAGTTCTACATCTACAGCGCTGTGCAGCTCTCCGACACCAAGATGCGACTCCTCACGGACACGCTTATTTACAACACCGTGACAGAGGTGGCTCATTTTGAAAGCCCCACACGGATATATACCGACTCGGCATTCATCTACAGCGAATTGGGCGACTACAACACCTCCAGCCGCGAGGCTACCTCATTCCTCGCCTCTCATGTCAACAACCAAGGTCGCACTATCGACAGCGACACGCTCTATTACCACGACACCCTCCGCTATGGTAAGGCTCGCGGTCATGTGCGCATCTTCGACTCGGTGAACAATATCACCTGTACAGGCCGCTACGGCGAGACCCATCAGGCCGACGGTTTTTCCTTCGTTACCGACAGCGCCCTGGTGGTCTTCGTCGACGAAGGCGATTCGGTCTTCCTGCATGCCGACACCGTCTATGTGACCACCGACAGCACCGACCACCTGCAGACCGTGCGGGCCAACTACAAGGTCAAGGTCTACCGTTGGGACGCCCAGGCCATGTGCGACTCCGCTTTCTACTCGGCCACCGATTCCCTCCTCTCGCTCTACCGCGAGCCGGTGCTTTGGTACGAACACTACCAGTGCCAGGCCGACACCATCGAATTGAAACATGACACCTCAGGTGTCCGACAGGCCTGGCTACGCAGCTCATGCTTTGGCATGCAGCAGGTCGACCTGGAGAAGTTCAATCAACTGAAATGCAAGCAGGGTGTCGTCTACTTCGATAAGGGAGAACCGCTATATGCCGATATGCTGGGCAATGCACAGATGGTGTTCTACATCACCGAGGAAGACAGCAGCTCCAATCCGACGCTGGTGGGCGTCAATGCCGGCACGGGTACCGACATGCGGATTTATTTTGACACTGCACGGGCTCCGTCGAGGGTGGTTACCTACGACAAGCCCGACATGAAGACCTACCCAGTCATGCTGCTGCCTAACGAATGGAGACGTATGCAGGGCTTCCAGTGGCTCCCGCAACGACGTCCGAGACGTCCCGAGGACGTTTTCGTATGGTGACATTTTGTCAGTCTGGACTGCCATTGGCAGTCTTTTTGATATATATTAATCTGTAACAATTTGTAAAAAAAGAAACACCTAATATGAGCAACAAGGAAAAACATAGCAAAGACAAGGCAGCTGAGGACCTGTTAAAGGCCGCTGAAGAGGTTGTCAATGAGGCCGCCGAAGACCAGCAGTCCGAAGAACCTGCCGAGGAACCCGAAGCCACCGAGGCCGACAAGGTGCAGGAGATGGGCGAGAAGCTGGCAGAGATGAATGACAAATACCTCCGACTCTACTCCGAATACGAGAATTACCGCAAGCGCACTACCCAGGAGAAGGCCGACCTCCTCCTCAACGGCAGTCGCGAGATGATGAAGGCCATCCTGCCCGTCATCGACGACTTCGAGCGTGCACTGGCCGCCACCGAGGACGAGGGTGTCCAGCTCATCTACAACAAGATGATGAAAATCCTTGAGCAGAAAGGCCTCAAGGCCATGGAGGTGAAGGGCGAGAAATTCGACGAGAACCTCCACGAGGCCATCACCCGCATTCCTGCCCCCGAGGAGTCGCAGAAAGGCCTCGTGATTGACGTGGTCGAAAAAGGATACTATCTCAACGACAAAGTGCTCCGCTACGCCAAAGTGGTGGTGGCATTTTAATGGAGGAATAATTTATGGCAAAGAGAGATTATTATGAGGTACTGGGAGTAAACAAGAACGCTACTCCCGACGAGTTAAAGAAAGCCTACCGCAAGCTGGCTCTCCAATACCACCCCGACCGCAACCCCGGCGACAAGGAGGCCGAGGAGAAATTCAAGGAGGCTGCCGAGGCCTATGATGTCCTCAGCAACCCCGACAAGAAAGCCCGCTACGACCAGTTCGGCATGGCCGGCATGGATGGCGCCTACGGACAGGGCGGCATGGATATGAATGACATCTTCTCCCAGTTCGGCAGCATCTTCGGTGACTTCTTCGGCGGTGGCTTCCGCACGGGCTTCTCGGGCTTCGGCGGTGGTGGCGGTGGCGCACGGCGTGTCCTGCGTGGCACCGACCTCCGCATCAAGGTCAAGCTCACCCTCGAGGAAATCGACCGCGGATGTGAGAAGAAAATAAAGGTCAACAAATATGTCCCCTGCAAGACCTGTCACGGCAGCGGCTCCAAGGACGGCAAGACGGAAGTCTGCCCCCACTGCCACGGAACCGGTGTGGTCACCGAGACCAAGCGCACCATCCTCGGCATGATGCAGACCCAGAGCGCCTGTCCGCAGTGCGGCGGCGAGGGACGCATCGTCAAGGACAAGTGCCCCGACTGCCACGGCGACGGCATCGTCAAGAGCGACGAAATCCTCACCATCAACATCCCCGCCGGCGTGCAGGACGGCATGCAACTCGCCATGCAGGGCAAGGGCAACGCCGGTCCTCGCGGCGGCATCGCTGGCGACCTCATCGTCCTCGTCGAGGAACTCGAGCACGACACCTTCGAGCGCCAGGACGCCAACCTCTACTACAACGCCTTCATCACCTATGCCGATGCGGCCATGGGAGCCTCGGTGGAGATTCCCACCCTCAATGGCAAGGTGAAGATTAAGATAGACCCCGGCACCCCTTCGGGACGTGTGGTGCGTCTGCGCGGCAAGGGACTCCCCGTCATGAACGGCTACGGCCGTGGCGACCTCCTTGTCTGCCTCAACGTATGGGTGCCCAAAGAGCTCACGCGTGAAGAAAAGAAAATACTCGAAGACCTGCAGAAACGTCCCAACTTCCAACCCAACCCCACCAAGCAGGAACGTGGCTTCTTCGACAAGATGAAGGAAATGTTCAACTAGAATGTGTTAATGCGTTAATGTGTTAGTATATGACCGAGGCGTTCCTACATTATATCTGGCAACACCAGATGCTTGGCACTGGGCTGACCACCACCGATGGCCAGCCTGTTGTCGTCCATCGCCCCGGTGAACTCAACCGCGATGCGGGACCCGATTTCTTCAACGCCAGGGTCTCCGTCGGCGGTGTCGAATGGGCTGGAAATATCGAACTCCATCTCCGCTCGTCCGACTGGAAACAGCACCATCACTCCTCCGACAAGGCCTACAACAGCATTATCCTTCATGTTGTCTATGAGCACGATGGCCCCATCGTCATGGAGAACGGCAAGGAGCCTGTCACCCTCGAACTCAAGCCTTTCATCCATCCCTCGTTGGTGGCCAACTACGATGCCCTCATGACCCCCTGTGACCCGCAGACGGTGCCTTGTGTGCGCCGCCTGCCTGCGGTGACACCTTTCCTCGTCCACTCTTTCCTCGACCGTCTGGCTGTCGAACGCATCGAATCCAAGTCCGAGGTGGTGCGCCGTCTGCTCGACGAAAGCTGTGGCAATTGGGAGAAGACATGCTACTGGCTCATGGCACACTATTTCGGCGGGAAGGTCAACGCTTTGCCTTTCGAGCTGGTGGCCAAAGCCACCGACCCCCGTTTCCTGGCCCGCTGGAAAGACAATCCCCACCGCATCGAGGCCCTGCTGATGGGACAGGCTGGATTCCTCGAGGGCTATTTCGAGGACGATTACCCTCGGCGGCTGCAGGCCGACTATGAAGCCCTTCGCACCGGAGCCTACCTTGTCCCCATCGACAACTACCTCTGGCGCTTCTTCCGCATCCGCCCCTCGGCATTCCCCACCATCCGCCTCAGCCAGTTCGCCAACCTGCTCGCATCCTCCTCCAACCTCTTCGCCACACTCCTCGAAATCACAGACGTGAAAGAGATGGAGAAACTCTTCAACTGCCGGGCTGACGACTACTGGAACACCCACTACCATTTCGACCAACCCACAGAGCGCTCTTCTGTCAAGCGTGTGGGATGCATGCAGGCCGACTCGCTGATTATCAACGCCTGGATACCGTTGCTCTTCGTCTACGGCGAGGTCCATGGACAGCAGCGGTACAAGGACCAGGCTCTCGGCCTCCTGCAGCAGCTCTCCGCCGAGGACAACAGCATCGTCCGCCGTTTCGTCCCTGCTGGCCTCACGCCCGAGAACGCCGCCCAGTCGCAAGCCCTCATCCAGCTCTACAACAACTACTGCTCCTCCCGCCGCTGCCTCGACTGCCATATCGGCCACGCCATCATAAAAACCCCTCAAACCCCTTAAACCTTTTAAACCTCTTAAACCTTTCAAACCTCTTAAACCTTTCAAACCTTTCTATGAAAGCATCAGAAATCGCTTCCGTCATAAAATGCTCCTCCGCGAGTGTCAGGCGTCCCGACGACGCTATCCTTCATCTCCTCAACGACAGCCGCACCTTCTCCGAGGCCGACGGCACCCTCTTCTTCGCCATCCCCACCAAGCGTAACTCCGGTTGTCGCTATATCGACGGCCTCTACCAGCGCGGTGTGCGCAACTTCGTGGTGCCTGCCGACTTCGCCGCCGACTACCACGATGCCAACCTCTGGCGTGTCGACGACGTCCTCCTGGCCCTCCAGCGTGTCGCCGCCGCCCATCGCCAGCAGTTCTCCATCCCCGTGGTGGGCATCACCGGAAGCAACGGCAAGACCATCGTCAAGGATTGGCTCGTGCAGCTCCTCTCCACCGAGCATTGCATCGCCTCCAGCCCCAAGAGCTATAACTCGCAGATTGGCGTGCCGCTCTCCGTCTGGCAGATGAGCCCTGAGCACGATATGGCGGTCTTCGAGGCCGGCATCTCGGAGGTAGGGGAGATGACGCGTCTGCAGAATATCATACAACCCACTATCGGTATCTTTACCAATATCGGCCACGCCCACGACGAGAACTTCCTCACCCGCCAGCAGAAAGTAGCCGAGAAGCTCCAGCTCTTCACCCATTGCGACGTTCTCATCTACTCCACCGACCACAAGGAAATCCATAACGTGATTTCCGAAATCGAGAGCTTCCGACACCTCAACCGCTTCACTTGGGGTTCCTCGTCCGATAATGCCGTGCAGCTCCTCTCCACCACCGTTACCGACCACAGCACCCACCTCGACATCGCCTATCACCTTTCACCTCTCACCTCTCACCTTTCACCTTTCTCCGTCACCATACCTTTCGTTGACCGCGCCTCGCAGGAGAATGTCATGCACTGCATCGCCCTCATGCTCTACCTAGGCTATGCCCCCGAGGCCATCGCCGCCCGCTGTGCTCAGCTCACCTCCGTTGAGATGCGTCTCGAGATGAACGAGGCCGTCAACAACTGCCTCCTCATCAACGACAGCTACAGCCTCGATTTCAACTCCCTCTCCATCGCCCTCGACTACCTCCAGTATGAGCATCAGCACTTCCGTAAGACCCTTATCATTAGCGATTTCTTGCAGACAGGTATGCCCGACAGCGAGCTCTACTCCCAGGTAGCGCAGCTGGCTTTGCAGCGCGGCATCTCGCGTCTCATCGCCATCGGGCCTGCCCTCAGCCACAACCGCAACTGCTTCGTCGGCATCGAGACGCTCTTCTTCGACTCCACCGATCAGTTCCTGCAGGACTACGACACCAACTCTTTCCAGAACGAGACCATCCTCCTCAAAGGTGCCCGCATCTTCGGCTTCGAGAAGATAGCCAAGCTCCTCCAGCGCAAGTCGCACGAGACCATCATGGAGGTCAACCTCGGGTCTATGATACACAACCTCAACTACTACCGTTCGCTTATCCGCCCCGAGACCAAGCTCATGGCTATGGTCAAGGCGGCCTCCTACGGTGCCGGCAAGGTCGAGGTGGCCAGCGCCCTCCAGTTCTGTCATGTCGACTACTTCACCGTGGCCTATGCCGACGAAGGCGTCGACCTGCGCCGCAATGGCATCAGCGTCCCCATCATGGTGATGAATCCCGAGGAAGCCTCTTTCGACGACATCATCAAATACAACCTCGAGCCCGATATCTACTCCTTCCGCATCTTGGAACTTTTCGCCGCCCGTGTGCGCCTCCTGGGAGGCCGCAGGGCCATCCATGTGGAGTTCGACACCGGCATGCACCGCCTGGGCTTCTCCGAGGGCGACATACTCGACCTTGGCCGCAAGCTCAACCAATGCGCCGACTGCCTCGAGGTGAAGAGCATCTTCTCCCACCTGGCCTGTGCCGACGACCCCGCGATGGACGACTTCACCCGCGGGCAGATCGACCGCTTCCGTGCTTGGAGCGACCGCCTCGACAACCTCATCGAGCGTCCCGCCGGCGTCAAGATACTCCATCACATCCTCAACTCCTCCGGCATCGCCCGCTTCCCCGAAGCCCAGATGGATATGGTTCGTCTCGGCATCGGCCTCTATGGTGTGGCTCCTGAGCCCGAGGTGCAGGCCCAGCTCCGCCAGGTGTCGCGTCTCGTCACCCGCATTTCGCAGCTCAAGGACATCGCCGAGGGCGAATCCGTGGGTTACAATCGCCGCTGGATAGCCTCACGCCCCTCGCGCATCGCCATCATTCCCATCGGCTATGCCGACGGCTTCAACCGTCACCTCGGCTACGAGCAGGGCCATGTGATTATCGCCGGCCACGAGGTGCCCATCATCGGCAGCATCTGCATGGACATGTGCTTCGTCGACGTCACGGGTGTGGAATGCCGCGAAGGCGACCCCGTCGTCCTCTTCGGCGAAGGCGACCTCCTGCAGCGCAACGCCGCCGCCGCCGGCACCATCCCCTACGAGATGCTCACCTCCGTCTCCCCCCGCGTCAAACGCGTCTACTTCCAGGAGTAGGCTAACAGGTACCAGTCTCGTGTTTCACCGGGAATGACCCCCGTAAGGGGTGGCGAATAACGCTGAATCGAATCAGAAGTCTCTGATTGTAAGTGTTTTCTAGTGCTGTTCTTTCATTGTTCTTTCATTGTTCTTTCATTGTTTTACCATTTTAATGGTTAAACAATGGTTAAACAATGGTTGAAATGATGTAGAAGTGCTTGTTAGCGAATGACTTCGATGTTCCCGTTGGTGCGGACGAGGCCGTGGAGGCTTTTGGCGGAGAAGCGGAAGAAGTAGGTGCCGTCGGGGGAGTGGGTGAGGTTGGGGTCCCAGAAGTCGCTTTCCTGGCTGATGTTGCGTACATGGTAGACGAGGGTGCCCCAACGGTTGTATATCCAGAGTTCGTTCATGGGGTATTGCCCGATTTCGAGGAGGTTGAGCACGCGCCAGGTGTCGTTGGTGCCGTCGCCGTTGGGGGTGACGAGGTTGGGGAACTGGAGCCATGCGGTGACGATTTCGACCTGGTGGGTGACGGAGTCGAAGCAGGTATGGGTGATGAGGGAGTCCTTGAAAGCGAAGGTGGAGTCGTGGTAGGCGAAGAGCGTGACGTCGAAGGTGCCTTGTGGCAGGTCGCCGGGCCAGCGGTAGTGGGGCTCGAAAACGGTGAGGGTGTCGATGCCGTCCATGTTTTGGATTTCCCAGCGGAAGTAGCAGCTGTCGGGTATGCTGAGGTTGATGAAGCGTGCCTCGGGGGTGATGTCGACGGGCACCTCGGGAGTCCAGGCAAAGTCGGCGGTGGGTGTGGGGAGGACGTAGACGGGCCAGTAGAGGGTGTCGCGGCAGTCGCCGCGGGAGGTGACTTCGAGGGTGAGGAGCTCGCCACGCATGGTGGTGTCGAGGAGGAAGGAGGCTTCGCGGTTTTGGGCCTCGAAGGTGAGGAGCGTCCAGTTCCATGCGGTGGCGCCGTCGGTGCTGTCGAGCAGGTAGAGCGTCTGTCCGGCGCAGAGGACGATGGGGACGCTGTCGTGCCAGATTTGGTGGTCGTCGCTGTAGTAGGCGAGGGGACGGAAGGAGGAGTCGCGTGGGAGGAGGCTGAGGTGGACGAGGGAGTCGCAGCCTTGCTGCGAGGTGAGTGGCACGTCGACGACGGCGGGTCCACCGTAGTCGATGCCGTCGTAGATGAAGGGGTTGCCGGGGCAGATGGGGAGGGTGTCGTTGACCTCGTAGGTGGGTGCCTCGAAGGCCACGAGGGTGACGGTGCTGTCGGCGCCGTGGGAGTCGGTGAGGGTGAGGGTGACGCTGTCGGGGGAGGTGAAGGTGTAGCCTTCCCAGAGGAGGGGCCAGTCGCCTGGGCAGACGGGATGCTCGACGCGCACCTGCTGGTTGGGCCACACATGGAGATGGTAGTGGAGGAGGGTGTCGCATCCGGAGGGGGAGGGGAGGAGGAAGGTGGTGTCGACGGAGGAGGTGAAGGTGCCGTCGAGGAAGGTGTGTGGCAGGTCGTTCTCGACGATTTCCTCGTTGACCCACTGTTGTGGCTGAGGCAGTGCCCAGCGGGAGATGACGGTGTTGCAGGCGGGGTTGAAGCGGTCGGTGAGTTGGCAGTGGTAGAGGGAGGAGTCGGCGGCGACGGTGATGCTTTGGGTGGTGTCGAGGGTGGCAGTGGAGCCGTCTTTCCACCAGCGGTAGTGGAAGCCGTAGGGCATGGTGAAGGTGAGGCTGTCGGAGGTGGAGCAGGCGTCGGAGTAGTCGTTGCGCTTGAGGCAGGAGAAGTTGTAGTAGGCGTAGCACCAGCGGTTGTTGACGACGCCGTCGGTGGCGGTGACGCGGAGGTGCAGCTGCCGGCCGTGGTAGGGGGAGAGGTCGAAGGCGATGCCGGTGAAGTCGCGTCGCTTATACATACCATTCATCTCGTCCCAGCCGTCGGTGTCCCACATGTCGATGTAGAAAAGTTGGCAGCTGTCGGTTGTCGGTTGCCAGTTGTCGTCGAGCATTTCGATGCGGAACCAGGCGGGGTGCAGGGTGTCGTTGCGATGGGTCTCCTCGGGGCCCTGGAAGGTGCCGAAGGCCATGGCCACGGTGTACTTCATCACCAGGAGGTCACTGGCGTTGGTGTCGACGGTGAGGGTGTAGAGCATGGCGTCGGACTCCCAGTCTCCCAGGCGGTTGCCGAGGCGGAGGGTGGCGTTGTCACCGGGGGGTATGGTGCGAGGGAAGACGAGCATGCCGCCGCCGTCGGGACCGGGAGTGGTGTTGAGGGCGTGGGAGCCGGCGAAGACGCCCGAGATGCTAGGGTCGGGGTTGGTGTAGGTGCCGGTGTGGAGGTAGGGGTTGACGTAGGTGCCGTAGTAGGGCGTGGCCATGGAGGAGTTGAAGTCGGTGGCGTCGAGGCAGTTGCCGTCTTGGTAGGCGTAGACCTTGACCTGCTCGGTATAGGGCTGCGCGGGCATGCAGGCGGTGAGGGGGAAGGAGGTGGAGAGCGTTGCGGTGTAGGTGGTGTTGGGTTGGTGAGGCACAGTGAGGCTATTGCCCGTGGGGGTGTAGGTGCCGTTGTTGGTGGTGATTGTCAGTGTCGGCAGGTTGCCCACCGACTGCCACTCGAGGCGCACGGAGTCGGCGCGGTTCTCGGCCACGTGCAAACCCCATGCCGCGCAGGGCGACGAGGTGAGGTGTATGTCGTCGAGCCAGAAGGTGCCGTCGCCCGAAAAGATGTCGTGGCCGAAGAAAGCTATGCGGGCCCCCGTGGGTACCGACGAGAGGTCGACGGCGAAGAAGTGCCACTGCTGCTGCCAGCCGTGGACGGTGTCTAGTACATGGAATGTGGAACTATTGGTCGCATCGGTCAGGTAGCCCACTTCAAAAAAATCGGTGTTCAGGTGGAGGTAGTACCAGAAGGTGAGCCAGACGTTGTCGGCTGAGTAGTTGAGGCCCTCGTCGGGCATGATGGTGAAGCAGGTGGTGCCGTTATTGCCCAGAGATTTAGTGCCGGAATGTGCCAAAGCGTCCGATATCCCCACATAGTGGAAGTCGAGGTTGGGGAGGGCGTCCCAGCCGAGGGGTCGCGAGTTGGGAGTGGCATCTTCGAAAGAGTAGCAAATATCGACCTGTCCCTGGAGTGGCAGCATGGCCCACAGGAGGAGGGACAGGAGGAGTCCTGTTTTGTGATTTCTATGCATTTTTATATTCATAGACGGATAAAAAACGCAAAACGCTGCATTAAATTATGTCATTAACTAAAATTTAACATTTTTGGCACGTTTTTTGTAAGAAAAGAATAAAAAAATATGCTTCGTGATGAAACTTTTTTTGCGAAGATGCGTTAATTAGAGATAATAGTTAACAGATAACAGATAATAGTTTGATGAAATATAATGGATTTGATGAGCTGGGGGAGATGCTAGCCAAGGGGATGAATGTGAGGGCAAATATTGTGCCGGTGGTCGACGAGGTGGACGAGGATGTGCTGTTGAACGACGACAACATAGAGAACGAGATGGCGGTGCTGCCGGTGATGGACCAGGTGCTGTTTCCGGGTGTGCTTATCCCCATTGCTGCCAAACGAGAGAAGTCGCGCCAGTTGCTGAATGAGGTGAGTGGCACGAACCAGCATATCATTGTTTTTACGCAGAAGAACAACGAAGAGGAGCCTTCGGAACTGGACCTCTACCCTGTGGGAGTGGTGGCCAAGGTGCTGAGGGTCTTTTCCTTCAAGGAGGATATCACCGTGGCTGTGATGCAGGGCATTGCACGTTGTCATTCGCTGTTGGTCACGGCCCGTGAACCCTACATGCGCGGCACCGTGACAATGGCGCCCGAGAATAGCGACGGCATGGATACCCAGGCGTTTGCCAAGCGTGTGAAGCTGCTGCGCAAGCAGTATGCCGAGATGATGAAGATGCGCATGCAGGACGAGGAGTTGGCACACATGTTGACGGGCATCGGCAGCGACAAGATTTTCATCAACTTCGCCGCCACGAACCTCGATATCGACGTCGAGCAGAAGTACGAACTGCTGGTGTGTGAGAGCTACCGTGAGCGTGTAAACAAGATGCTCGAGCAGCTGAGCACGCTGAAGGGCCTCGACGAGTTGCGCCGAGAGATTGACGGCAAGACCAAGGAGGAGTTGGAGAAGCAGCAGAGGGAGTACTACCTGCGCCAGCAGATGAGTGTCATACAGGAGGAGCTGGGCGGAAACGGGCACAGTGCCTTCTGGGGTGACAACCAGAACGAGATTGAAGAGTTGCGCAAGCGTGCTGCCGAGAAGGGCTTTCCCGAGTCGGTGGCGAAGGTGTTTGACAAGGAACTTACCAAGCTCTCGCGCATCCAGCCGATGTCGAGCGATTACACCGTGCAGTATTCCTACCTTGAGACGTTGCTGGACATTCCGTGGACGGTGGCTGAGAATGCCGCCGGCAATTTCGATGTGGCCAAGGCCCGCGAGGTGATGGAACGCGACCACTACGGCATCAAGAAGGTGAAGGAGCGTATCATAGAATATCTGGCAGTGCGCAAACGCCAGACCGAGAAGGGCGTCGACGTGAAGGCCCAGGTACTTTGTCTGGTAGGTCCTCCAGGTACGGGCAAGACCTCCATCTGTCGTTCCATTGCCGAAGCGTTGGGACGCCCCTACCGCCGTGTGGCGCTGGGCGGATTGCACGACGAGGCTGAGATTCGTGGCCACCGCCGCACTTATGTGGGCGCTATGCCGGGCCGCATCATGCAGGAGATTATCAAGGCTGGCACGCCGAACCCCGTCTTTGTGCTTGACGAGATTGACAAGGTGCAGGGCGGCAACCTCCATGGAGACCCTTCGTCGGCGCTCCTCGAGGTGCTCGACCCCGAGCAGAACTGCCACTTCCACGACAATTTTGTCAATATAGACTATGACCTCTCGAAGGTCTTCTTCGTGGCTACGGCCAACAACGCCGCTGCCATTCCGCCTCCGCTGCTCGACCGCATGGAGGTCATCGACTTCAGCGGCTATATGCTCGAGGAGAAGCTTGAGATTGCCAACCGCCATCTTTTGCCGAAGATTATGCACGACAACGTGGTGGACCGCCGCACCATGCGCTTCCCCGAGGAGGTGCTGCGCATGATTATCAACGACTATACCCGAGAGGGTGGCGTGCGTCAGTTGGAGAAGCAGTTGTCCAAGGTGGTGCGCCACCGAGTGGTACAGCTTGAGAGCGGTGAGAAATGCAAGTCCGCAGTCAGTGACGACGAGGTGCGCAAGGTGTTGGGGTTGCCCATCCACAACAGCGAGCGCCGCCGTCCAGAATCCAGAGAGGGTGTGGTGACGGGCCTGGCGTGGACGCCTGTGGGAGGTGAGATTCTCTTCATCGAGGCCTCGCTGAGCAAGGGCAAGGGGACGCTTTCGATGACCGGCAACCTGGGCGACGTGATGAAAGAGTCGGCTACGCTGGCATTCGAGTATATCAAGTCCAACGCCAGCCGCTTCGGTATCAAGCAGGAGGTGTTGGAGAAGAGCAATATCCATATCCATGTGCCTGAGGGTGCCACGCCCAAGGACGGCCCTTCGGCGGGCATCACGATGTTCGTGGCGATGGTTTCGGTGCTCACCCACCGCAAGGTGCGCCCCGAGGTGGCTATGACAGGAGAAATCACGCTGCGAGGCGACGTCACACCCATCGGTGGCGTCAAGGAGAAGATTCTCGCCGCCAAGCGTGCCGGCATCACCGATATCCTTCTCTGTCACGACAACCGCCGCGACATTGAGGAGATAGAACCCGCCTATCTTGAAGGACTGAATTTCCATTACATTGGAGAAATCTCCGAGGCGTTGGATTTGGCGCTGGAGAGTTAAGAGTTAAGAATTAAGAGTTAAGAATTAAGAATAACATGAAACAGACTCGTTTAAAATATTATTTGTCCGTTCACCCCCTCCTTATTCTATTCTTTTTTACCTTTCACCTCTCACCTCTCACCTCTCTCGCTCAGTCTTCCGACTTTATTGTCCTCCGCCAGCAGCGCATCACTCTCCCACGCCAGGTGAGCAGCGTCTCCTATCTCGACAATAACTTCTATTGCTATGCCTCTGGAGTGCTGTTGAAAGCACAGCGCCAGGTTGACTCGCAACTCTCTTCTTTCAACTTTCAACTCAAGGCCGACACTGTTTTTGTCAAGCTTGACGAGAACATCGACTATGTGGTTCGTCACCCCTCCACGGGCGACTTGTATTACACCACCCTCGACAAGAAAGGCCGCTCCTATCTCTATCGCAGTACGGTGACTGACAACGGGAAACAGAAAATCTCGCAGGTGAAAATGGACGGTGGATTCCTCGATAAGGGAATGTGCGTCTATCATCCTACCTTCACCGACGATGGTTCTCTGATGGTTTTCTCTTCTTCTCGTGAGGACCGGAATAGGGGGAGCCTCGACCTTTGGTATTCCCGCTACAATGGCGGTGAATGGTCCGACCCCGTCAATCTGGGGCCCCGCATCAACACTTCGGGCGATGAAGTCAGCCCCTTCCTCTATCACGACTGCCTGCTTTTTGCTTCCAGCGGTAATGCCGATGACCACGGCCATTTCACCCTGTATGCCACACGGCTCGTTTCCAACCCTGTTGGTGACACCGTAGGCCGCCGCCAGATTGGCCGATGCCTCGTTCAGCGGTTGCCAGAGCCGTTCAATGTAGTGGGCACCGACAACCTGGGTCTCTCTTACGACTCTTTCGCCGGCTGTGGCTACTGGATATCCAACCGCGACGATGTTGCTGGCCGTCAGCTCTACTCCTTCTCCGGCACCCTTGAGAGCCTCTTGCTTTGGGGCACTGTCTCCGACAAGTTCGACCATCCCGTGGCAGGGGTGACGGTTACCGCCTCGCAGCAAGGAAAGGTCCTCTGCAGCGCTGTTTCCGATGCGACCGGACACTACAGCCTGTATCTTCACTGTGGCCAGACTTATGAACTCTCCTTCAGTAAGCCTGATTATTTCGTCACCACCGAGCCTCTCGATGCCCGTCAAGGTGGTGAAGGCTACCTCATCACCGAACAGCAGCACAATGTGAAGTTGCACGGACTGCCTGTAGGACAGCGTTTTTATTACGACGACCTGTTTGCTCCTGATGCCGCTGTCGAACTCAGTGACCGGGGTAGGGAAGAGCTTGTACCCCTGGTACAGTTCCTTGTCGATAACCCCGGGAAGAAGGTCTCTATGACGCTCCTCAACGACCTCACCGATGACCCTTCTTTCAACAGCCTCCTTACGGACCGACGTATTCTCACGCTCGAAAAATACCTTCGGAAGGTTCTTCCGGAGACTATCGAATTTAACATTTCGAACGCATGCAATGGTGTGGAAAAATGTTCTACGGCTACGGGGTCGTCTATTTTAACGGTGTTGATAGACAATTGATTGGAAAATATTTGAAAAAAAATTTGGTCAGTATTGAAAAAGTGTGTACTTTTGCACCCGTTTTCAAGAGATGAAAACGCGAAAATTGAGTTGGAAAATTCGATTTAATTGTTCGGGGTGTGGCGCAGTTGGCTAGCGCACTTGCATGGGGTGCAAGGGGTCGAAAGTTCGAGTCTTTTCACCCCGACAATTTTTAAAAAAGGAGAGGTTTTTCCTCTCCTTTTTTATACTTTGTTCATTCTTTCATTGCATCTGAAGCCCACTTGAGATACATGCTGGCTTTTTCGGAGGCTTCGCTGGCTCTCTTTTGGTAGATTTGTACATTTTCGCTGATGTCTTTAGCCCTCTTCTGATAGGTTTGTGCCTTGCTGCGGTTTTCTTGGGCCCTTTGGCGGTAGGTCTTGGCGTGGTCGTATGCCTCACGCTTCTCGTAATACTCTGCTTCGCGGTCGTCGCTCTCTGCTTTCTTTATGTAGTAATCGACCTCACGCATAGTGTTCTCAAGTTTCTTTTGATAATATTCCACCTCCTTCTGGAAGCGTTGCACCTCCTTCTGGTAGTATTCAGCCTCTTTCTGGTAACGCTGGGCCTTATCGAGATCTTGTGCTATAGCGGTCGTCGTCACAGCTGCCAGAAGCAACACTATGGTCAGTATTTTTTTCATGGTTATTATTCCTTTGTTTATAATTCTTCTTCGAGTGTCCACAGTTTGTTGGTGTTGGAACCTTTGATGAGGATGGTGGCTCCAGACAAGGGGTTTCCCTGTAGCCAGATGCGCACAGCCTCGGTGTCGGGGAAGAGAATATATTCAGTGGGTAGTGGGTAGTGGGTAGTGGGTAGCATTTTCGCGTCCCATTCGGGGCCCACCAGCAGGACGCGGTCGAGATGGCAGGAGGCAAGTTGTTCGACCACGCGCTTATGTTCTTTGTGTTCCTCGTGCCCCAGTTCGTGCATACCGCCGATGATGGCCATTTTTTTAGTGGGTAGCTGGGAGTGGGTAGTGGGTAGTTGGGAAAATGATTCGATGGCGGCGGCCATGGAGGAGGGATTGGCGTTGTAGCAGTCGAGGTAGAGGTGGTTGCCGCGGGCGGTTTCCTTGTATTCGGAGCGCTGATTCGAGGGGATGTATTCCTCGATGGCCTCCTTGATGTCCCAGGGTTCCACGTTGAAGTGCAGGCCTACGGCGACGGCGGCCATGCAGTTGTCCAAATTGTAGGCGCCCAAAAGGTGCGTGTGGACGTTGTAGACGTTGTCGCCCACCTCGAAATAGAAGTGGAGATAGGGATTGCTTGAGTCGGTGACCAAGGTTCCGCGGACGTCGGCTTCCTGCGAGCGACCGTATGTCAGCATGCTGAGTGGTGTTTTCTCGATGGTGGTGGGGATGAAGGCAGGATTGTCGGGCTGGTAGGCAGGAATCACCGACCGCAGACCCGGGATTGTCGCCAGCTTCTCGGCCTCGTGCATTAGGCGCTCGTTGTCGGCGTTGACGAAGATAAGTCCGTGTTTGCCCTTTGGAGGGTTGGCTCCACTGAGGTCGCCACCCGCCAAATGGCGGTAGAGTTCGGTCTTGGTGTGTACCACGCCCTCGAAGGAACCGAAGCCCTCGAGGTGGGCGCGGCCGACATTTGTGATGAGTCCACAGTCGGGGTCGGCGATGCTACATAGGAATTCAATTTCGCCGGGATGGTTGGCGCCCATCTCCACGATGGAGATTTCTGTACCTTTGGGGATGGCGAGCAGCGTAAGCGGTACTCCCAGATGGTTGTTGAAGTTGCCTTTGGTTGCCGAGGTCTTGTATCGCTTGGCCAGTACGGCGTGAACCAATTCCTTAGTGGTGGTTTTGCCGTTGGTGCCCGTGATACCGATGACGGGGTGCTCGAGATGGCGACGGTGCTCGCGTGCCAGCTCCTGCAGCGTATTCAGCACATTGGGTACTCCAATGATTCTTTCATCATCTTTCCATTTCCCGCTTTCTGCTTTCCACTTCTCATCAACAACGCACAGTGCCGCCCCTTGCTCGAGTGCTTTGGGTGCGAAGGCGTTGCCGTCGAAATGCTCGCCTTTGAATGCGAAGAAGATGCATCCGGGGGTGATATTGCGCGAATCGGAGGTCACCGTGTGCGACTGAAGATATGTTTTGTAAAGGCTGTCGATCATATTGTTAGGTTTAACGGGTTTAGGAGTTTAAAAGGTTCTAATGATATTTAAAATAACGATTAATCTCTAAAAAAAGTATTTATATCATAAAAAAATAATATCTTTGCAGAAGAAACCAATTGTTTATTGTGGATATAAAAAGCTGTATATTAATAATAAGAAAAATATTTGCACTGATAGTATTGCTGTCGGCTGTTGGCGTATCCGCCCAAACCGCCGATACCGTGGAGAAAGAGATTGTCCGCGGATGGTCCGTCGGGGCATTCCCCACCATATCTATTTCCAACACTCTCGGCTTTCAGTATGGCGCTTTCGGCAGCCTCTTCTATTACGGCGATGGCACCACTTACCCCGACCCTCTGCACAAATTCACCTTCGAAGGGTCCCACTTCACCAAGGGGCGCTCGCGCTTTTATGCCACCTACGACTCCAAGTATCTGATTCCCGACTGGCGCCTGACCCTCTCCGCACTCTATATGATTGACCCATTGGCGTATTTCTATGGTTTCAACGGTGCTGCACAGCCCTATGCCGACTCCCTTGACGGACAGAACCACTATTTCCTCGACCGCCGGTTTCTGCAGTTTTTTGCCAACGTACAGCGTGAATTGACTCCCGAGGTCAAGGTGGCGGGAGGTATCACCTTCTCTCACTACGACATCTGTGACTTTGATTCGACAGAATATGGAGGTAATCCCTCCCAGGGCCTCTATCAAAATTACATCTCCTCAGGTATTATCTCTCCTGATGAGGCCTCGGGTGGCAATGTCCTCGAGGTCCGTGCCGGCATGGTGTACGATACGCGTGACATCGAGGCGGCCCCCAACAGCGGTGTGCTGACCGAGGTGTTCCTCAACGGTGGCTTTGCCTCGGGCTCGCACAACTACCTCAAACTTTGTGCATACTTCTCGCATTTCGTTCGCATCCCTGTAGGTTTCATCTCTGCCGGTGACCCTGTCTTCGCCTACCGCCTGGCCTACACCGGCACTCTTGCTGGCGATGTGCCGTTCTACATGCAGCAGATTGTTCCTATGCTTGTCCCACATACCATGCTCACCGAAGGCCTCGGCAGTGCCAAGACCATGCGTGGACTTTTCGAGAACCGCATTGTGGCCGACGGTGTGGCATGGGCCAACTTCGAATTGCGTGTGAAGCTCTTCAAGTTCACCTTGTGGAACCAGTATTTCTACACCGCAGTCAATCCTTTTTTCGACTGCGGCATCGTCACCCAGCCCTACCGTCTTGACCGACAGGCTCAGTCATTCGGCATCACCGAGGATGCCCTTCGCCGCAAGGCGCAAGGTCTCGCCACAGCTGCCGGCATCGGCTTCAAGCTGGCTTGGAATGAGAATTTTATCCTCTCGTTGGAGTTGGCCCGCAGTTTCGATTCAGCCCTCGGCAACGACCTATGGTTCGATGCTGGTGTCAATTATGTTTTCTGAAAAATAACAATATATGAAACAGATAATAGTTTTTTTGAAGTTTTTCTTCCCCGCAGTCCTGTTGACTGCCTGTTCCCATCCGGCGGACAAGCCGTCTGACACTGTCTCCGACACCAGCAATCTTGAAATGCAGTCGTCTGATTTCGTCAATATCACCGACGTGGTGCCCGATGTAATCCTTGAGATTCGCTATTTCGGCACCTATAACTTCGTTGGCACCCGCATCGACGGCTACGAGCAGCCCACGGCACTCCTCACGCGCCAGGCCGCCGACAGCCTCAAGGCCGTCAGTGATGACCTCAAGGCCATGGGTTACCGCCTGAAAATCTACGACGCCTATCGTCCGCAGAAGGCCGTCGACCACTTCGTGCGTTGGGGCAAAGACCTGGGCGACACGGCGATGAAGCGCTACTTCTACCCCAACGAGTCGAAGGACAGCCTCTTCATTAAGGACTATATCGCCACCCGTAGTGGTCACTCGCGCGGCTCGACGCTCGACCTGACGCTCTTCGACATGCGCACTGAGAAGGAGGTGGATATGGGTGGCACCTTCGACTGGTTTGGCAGGGAGAGTCATCCCACTTGCCAAGGTGACCCAGAAAAAGGTCGTTATATCTCGTATGATGGTGTCGACACCATCACCGCCCAGCAGTTCGCCAATCGCATGATACTGCGTCGCGCCATGATGGCTCATGGATTCAAGCCCTATGAAAGCGAGTGGTGGCACTTCACCTTGAAGAACGAGCCCTTCCCCGACACCTACTTTGCTTTCCCTGTGAGGGAGTTGCCTAATTGATAATTTAGGATAAGGGAATGAACCTATACAATGCTGTTGCAAAAAATGTGTCGGAAAGTCCGGAGCGGGAGGCTCTGAGATATTTCGGCCACGCTGTCTCCTATGGTACTTTCGGCAAGACGATAGAGCAGACAGCAGCGGCATTACGTCAGCTTGGTATCAGTGCAGGCGACATTGTGACGTTGTCTTTGCCCAGCACACCGGAATGTCTGGCCACGATTTATGCTCTCAACAAGATTGGCGCCGTTGTGAGCACGATAGACCTGAGGGCAACCGCTGCCCAGGTGGTCGAGATTGTCAATGGATTGAATGCCAAGATGCTGTTCATTACAGATTTCAACCTCGAAGCCGTAGCTTCCGAGGCTGAGCAGATGAGTGTTGAGCATATCGTGGTATTGCGAGGGTGCGAAATGTTCCCGTCTGTGGTGTCGGCGTGGTATGCATTGGGCGAGGTGTTCAACGGCCGCCGCCGAGCCTTCCGCTCCTCGCACAAGTTCATGCATTGGAGTGGTCTGTTGGCCCATGCCGTCGGGGAAACTCCATGCTATGACTGGCCACTGGATTCGGCTCAGATGATTTTCCAGACCTCTGGCACCACTGGTCACACAAAGAGTGTTATGCTCTCGGCCGAGAATATTTCGCTGTCGGTACAGACCACGCTCAATGCACTCAATGACGCCGCCTCCACCGACTCCATCCTTTGTCTGATACCTCCTTTCGCATTCCATGGTTTCGCCACCACGGTGCATCTCCCGTTGAGTGTCGGAATGACGGTCGACATTGTGCCGATTTGGGAGCCTGGTGATTTTGTGAAGACAGTGGCCGAGCACAGGCCCCAGCATGTGTTCACCGTGCCCTCGCTGTGGGACACCATCTTCGACGAGGCCAACCAGCATGTCGACCTCTCCTCCCTCAAGACAGTGGCGGTGGCGGGCGATGTGCTGTCGCCGGAGTTCGAACGCAGCATCAATGAATTTCTCCGCCATAGCGGTTGCCGGTGCTACCTGTCGAAGGCCTACGGCATGACCGAGACGGCAGGTCTGGTGGCACACACCCCTCAGGAGACGAGGCATCGATACGAGGTGGGCTTCTCGGGCATGGTGACGGGAGGTCACAAGGTGCGTATCGTGGATGGCGAGGTCTGTGTGGCACATAGCACCAAACTGCTCGGCTATTACAATAATGAGGAGGCCACCCGAGAACTCCTGAGACCCGACGCCGATGGCACCCTTTGGCTTCATACCGGCGATTCGGGCTATCTGGATGACGAGGGTAACCTCTACATTACTGGCCGTATGAAGCGCATGCTTGTGCGCTACGACGGTACGAAGATATTCCCCGTGGAGATAGAGGACGCCTTGATGCGCCATCCAGAAGTGCGGAGTTGTGCCGTTGTCGGCATACGCGACGAGCGTCACCCCCAGAGCAGCCTCCCCGTGGCATTCTGTGTGGTGAAAAACAAGGATGAAAAAACACGAGAGGAGATTATGCGATTTGCAGAAAATGAGCTGCAGAACCACTTGCACCCGGCACAGCTGTTCTTCCTCGATGAAATCCCCGTAGCCACTGGCGGCAAGGTGGATTACTCGTGTCTGGTGGAAATAGCGAATAAAAAAGAAAAAAACAATATATTATGCCTAAAATAAATATTATCAGTTATGAAACAGCGCCTTTTCATATTTGCTTTTTTGATGCTTTCGACGTTGTGCCTGCATGGGCAGGTGACGTTCCGGGCGCGGATTTTCCTCCCCGGCGGTTATTCGGCGAGTGGCATGCTGAGCAGTCCGCAGATGATAGTGGAGGGCGAGGATACGGCCCGCTATATGCCTCGCCTTGATCACATCGACACCACTGATGGCACCGTATGTTTCACCGGCATCGCCCGCGGGGCACGCTGCTACCTGAGTCTGCACGACATTGGGTTCAGCTACGATTATCCGGTCTTCACCATCAACGAGGACATGAACGTCGACTCGTTGGTGCTGCGCCAGATGAACAGCAGGGCAAGGGCATACTGCTGGAATCGCGCCAAGGGCGACAGCGCGCTGCGCGCCGAGGTGGAGCCTCTCAGCGTCAACCCCATGGCAAGAGACACTCTCTGGTATGATGAAGGCCGTTCTTACCTCATTGACGACGAACCGCACGCCTTGGAGTTGGCGAGACTTTACTATGCCGACTGGGTTTTCCCCATACCGTCGTGGCGCACCTTCCCCCATGCTGCCGACAGCGCCTACAGATACGCCCTAATGGCCTACGACCGAGAGAAGACGCCGTGGCTCTATCCCGCCATCTGTCAGTTGCACCGCCATCTGGGGCTCCAGGGCGAACCCAAGATACGCAAGCCCAAGCAACCCAAGGTGATGTACCGTCCACTACCATATAATGAAGTCTCACTGAATGACACAACGGTGGACTTGATGACACTGATGGAGCGGCGGCAGTGGCTGGACGATTTCCTCAACGAAGTGTTTCCCGAATTAGGCGAGCCAAGCCTTTGCTGCCCTGTGGCCGCCGACAGCACGATGCGCTATATGGTGTGGAGCCCGTGGGGCTATGTCAACGTGCTGCGTGTGGAGGGCCGCCGCCTATTTGTCAACAAAGCCTATGGAAGACCCCTCAAAGAGATGAAACTGGAGGCCTGCGACGAGTTCGACCTCAACGACAGCGAGCTTGTCGAGTTGCGTCGTCTGTTCGATCTCTTCCTCGCCGCCCATCTGCCCGACGAGATAAACGGCATCTATGTCATCGATGGCGCCGACTATCTGCTGGAATATATTCAGGGAGGCGAATACCACACCTTCCGTGCCCCCGAAGGTGGCACACCCAAGGTGTTCGACGCTCTGACAGAATATCTATGGGGACTATACCGCGCCCGGCAGTAGCAGCGCGATGTACCGACTGCCAAAATGTCAGTATCCGTGTCAGTTTTGACAAGATTGCGCCCACTGCGGGGCGCGACTTGTCAGTTGGCACGGATGTTGTTGTATGAGGGGTGATAAGTTCAAACAAAACGAAAAAAAATGAATTTTGATAGTTTTTTTAGTTTTGGTTGAGATTAAAAAAGAAAACAAAAATAAGAAAGGAACAATATTATGGCAAAAATCATCGGAATCGACCTCGGCACAACCAACAGCTGTGTCAGCGTCATGGAAGGTAACGAACCAGTAGTTATCGCTAACAGCGAGGGCAACCGCACCACCCCCTCGGTGGTGGGCTTCCTCGAGAATGGCGACCGCAAGGTGGGCGACCCCGCCAAGCGTCAGGCCATCACCAACCCCCACAACACCGTCTACAGCATCAAGCGCTTCATGGGCGAGACCTACGACCAAGTCACCAAGGAGATTGAGGCTGTGCCCTACAAGGTGGTGCGCGGCAACAACAACACCCCCTGCGTCGACATCAACGGTCGACAGTACACCCCGCAGGAAATCAGCGCTATCGTGCTGCAGAAGATGAAGAAGACCGCCGAAGACTACCTCGGCACCGAGGTGACGGAGGCCGTCATCACCGTCCCTGCCTACTTCAACGACAGCCAGCGTCAGGCCACCAAGGAGGCCGGCGAGATTGCAGGCCTCAAGGTGCGCCGTATCGTCAACGAGCCTACCGCTGCCGCCCTCGCCTACGGCCTCGACAAGAAGGCCAACGACATGAATGTGGCAGTGTTCGACCTCGGTGGCGGTACCTTCGATATCTCCATCCTGAACCTCGGCGACGGCGTCTTCGAGGTGAAGAGCACCAACGGCAACACGCACCTCGGCGGCGACGACTTCGACCGCAAGATTATCAACTGGATGGCCGACAGCTTCCAGAGCGACAAGGGCATCGACCTCCGCAAGGATCCCATGGCCATGCAGCGCCTGAAAGAGGCTGCCGAGAAGGCCAAGATTGAGCTCTCCAGCTCGATGGAGACCGAGATTAACCTGCCCTACATCACCGTGGCTGACGGTGTGCCGCAGCACCTGGTGATGAAGCTCACCCGCGCCAAGTTCGAGCAGCTCTGCGACGACCTGATCCGCGCCACCATCGAACCCTGCCGCAAGGCTATGCAGGACGCCGGCCTCACCAACAGCGACATCAACGAGGTCATCCTCGTGGGCGGCTCTAGCCGTATCCCCGCCGTGCAGAAGAAGGTCGAAGAGTTCTTCGGCAAGGTGCCCAGCAAGGGCGTCAACCCCGACGAGGTGGTTGCCATCGGCGCCGCCATCCAGGGCGGTGTGCTCACCGGCGAGGTGAAGGACGTGCTGCTGCTCGATGTCACACCGCTGTCGCTGGGTATCGAGACCCTCGGCGGTGTGATGACCAAGCTCATCGACGCCAACACCACCATCCCCACCAAGAAGAGCCAGGTCTTCAGCACCGCTGCCGACAACCAGCCCGAGGTGGAGATCCACGTGCTGCAGGGCGAGCGGCATCGAGGCCAGCAGCGGCTTGAGCGAAGAGGAGATCAAGCGCATGAAAGCCGAAGCCGAGGCCCACGCTGACGCCGACAAGAAGGCCAAGGAAGAGGTGGAGAAAATCAACAATGCCGACGGCATGATCTTCCAGAGCGAGAAGAACCTCAAGGACTACGGCGACAAGATTCCCGCCGACAAGAAGAGCGCCATCGAGAGTGCCCTCAACGAGCTGAAGGCCGCCCACAGCGCCCGCAACGTCCAGCAGATCGACGCCGCCATGGCCAAGATCAACGCCGCCTGGCAGGCCGCCAGCGAGGACATGTACAAAGCCCAGCAGCAGGCCGGCGGTGCCAACCCCGGCGCCGGCTTCGACCCCAACAACATGGGTGGCAACCCCAACACAGGTGCCGGTCAGCAGGGCAACAACCCCAACGACAACGTCACGGACGTCGACTACGAAGAAGTCAAATAAGATTGACTTTCAATTAAATAGAAAAGAGAGACCGCAAGGCCTCTCTTTTTTGTTTGTATTCTTCGTGGGTTATATCTGCCTTCTTTGCGCCTTTTATATGGCAATGGGAAAATTACTGTATACCAACTGAATACATAAAATCGTATGCAACGCATACAAAATACTGATTTACAGCAATATTATTGGGTGGTCTCTCGGTGATCTCTCGACGCTGTTTCGGCAGTCTGTTTACCGTCCTCTATCACCACTAAAAAGATACAATTGCCGTTATCTCGGGTCGCGCGGGTTGACCCTTTGCACTTTGTTGTAGAATAATGGCAAAGTTGCTCCTTTCTTTTGTGGTTTAACATGTGATGAATACGGGTGCAAAGGTACGGATTATTTCTGACACAGCAAAATAAAAATGAAAAAGGCGGACACTTATCTCACCTTTTTCATCATTTATTAAAATGTGCAACTACATATTCTCAATATTAAATGTCTTTTTTTGCCCATTTATTTCTGCGTCATATATTTTGTTGGGGATACGCCATGTTATTGTATCATATTTTGCATTTTCTTTTACACAATAATGTGTAGCATCAATAATTCCGTATTTCCCATCTTTTTTAAAGAAAACATATTTGTACTTGCAAAATCCCGAAAGCTCATATGGTTCTATCTCATCCGCGTAATCGCGAGGCAACCCATCTTTTAGAGTTGGGAATTTTAGTTTTCTCGTCCATGAAATTGCAATAATAAGAAAAATTATTGCAGGAAGGGCCCCAAATAACACAACGCGTTTTCTGAAATCAAAATGTGCATCATCCACTTCTTCTGGTGTAAATGCCCACGGGATCACATTTCCATAAAAAGTAAAAAGACTTGGTTGGTTCCACTTTTTCTTTTCAGTATGGAATATGCCCAATATGTCCTTAATTTTAAGAGTTTCTTCATATTGACGAGTCTCTCGGAAATACTTAGTGCCAGGATTTTCAACTGATAAAGTCCTGCTATCTCCGAAATATCTACTTACTTTTCCTCCATGAATAACGCAGGTAATACTATATATTAGAAATAATGTTGATACGGCAATGCATACTATATGCGTTACTCTTGCAACATATGGTTTTTTCCATGTGGTATTCTTCGTTGGAATCCACTGTTCTTTATCTTGCGGCGGCTGAATTATTACCCGGGGGGATGCCTCAACAACTATTTTACCGCATCGTGAGCAGAAAACACTATCATCCGCTATTTGATTTCCACAATGTTTGCAGTACATATTACGATTCCCCAGATTTAATATACGTCAACACTATTTGTAACCTCTGCTTCAACCTCCCCACCTACAACATAAACATCCTTTACCCCATTATTGCTGCAGCAGTTTTGAAATACTAAAATCCACACTCCAATACACATCAACACTATCCATAGATGAGTATTGCGGTAAAATTTTGTAAAAAAATTATCCTTTTTCATTGTTGTTTTGTATTGATTTGACAATTTTCATTACATCTTCAACATCATACATAAGCACACGAATCGCATCCTCAACATTTTTGTTTTGAGATTCTCTGTCAACAGCACTTATGCAACCACCTATTCGTAATAGTTCGCTCGGAGAAAAAACACTTTCTTGGCCTAACAAGTCAACATTTGTATAGAATCTTCTTACCACAGCAACAAAACTAGTAATGCTCGGCTGTAATTGTCTACCGTTTGCACCATAGCAATCTCTGTGTTCGTATTTTTTAAGGAGATTATAATCATTCTCAATAAGGTTTATCAATCTCAATTTGTCCATTTTGTAGAATATTTGTGTTCTTCGATTTCATTCATTACCGCCATCAACCTCGGGCAGCCTTTGATTTGTTCCTCAAAATGAATCTGAGGAAAACTGATATATTCGATATGCTCATTAGGGGTGTCATAGGACATTATGATTGTATTTGTTTTGAGCATAGCGTCAATTAAGAAAGAAGGTTTCACTAAAGCCCGTTTTACACCAGCATAGGCATCGGTATTATCCACCTGCAATATATCAGATTTGGTAAGAGCCAAAACGGTGTCTTTATCTTGCAGGAAGTATATATTGAGATTGTCCATTGCCGTGTCAATAAGGTTGGTGAAAATCATTTCCGCATAGACATTATCGTCATTGTCATACTTTGAAAAGATGACATTTACTTTTCGTGCCATAGCCTGCCATGAGTTATAGAAGAGCGAGGTCGCCATGAAATCCATAGAATCGTTGCTGAATGTTTGCCAACGCCCGTCTATCAACATTAATTCCAAAGCGCAATCCGATAGAAGCCGACTATCAACAGGCATCCTGCCAGTAAGGTTTCTTGCAGTTGCACGCATCATTTGGGCAAACTCATAATAGCCATCAGTATCAATAACATGCCCTATAGTCTCTTTCATTTTGCAGATAGGGCCTTCAAGTTGCTCAGCCGAGATGGTTGTATCATCAATCATATCAAATACCGATATGATTTGGTCAACAACAGCCATGCGTTTAGCATCATCGTTAATGTCATACGACTCGCACCACATTCGCAGAACACCCTGCCATGTTGTAGGGTCTTCTCTGTTGTCAGTTGTTTTTTGTGCAGAACTGCAAGATGCGAGAAGTACTAAACTTGATATGAGATAAAAAAACTTCTTCATTGCGTTATAGAATCTTTGTATTTCATAAAAGATAATTCTCAATAAAAAAGGCGTTGAATTATCCGTTTTGTCGCTCATCATGTCTATGGGCTCTGGAATTGCCTTGTTAGGTGATAAGCATTGAATAATTCACGCCTAAGCGCGAATATTCGCATGCTTTCTTCCTAACATTTGATTTTCCAGATCTATAGACAGAGAATGAGCTGCGTTATTCTATTATGTCGTCTTTATTATATTTCTACGTTTTATGTCATCATCATTTTATCAATTTCACGCTGCAAAGATTCCAATTAATTATAGCACTTGCTATTTGTCGTTATAATGTGATTCGGCTTGGATAACGAGCACGGTTATTCGTTCGTCGTAAATGTCATATACAATACGGTCGTCGGCTGTGATGTGACGTGACCATGTAATGTCGTTGCCTCCCACCAATGCCTCGGGGTGTCCTATGCCAGTACGTGGATGCTGCATAATGTCGAGCAACACCTTGGTGGCTTTCTTGAACAGCACAGGGTTCGACTTCTTCCACTTCCGCAGCGTCTTGTCGGCCGCCTTGGAATATTCAACCTTGTAAATCATAGGCTGTCGAAGTATTGCTGCATCTCCTCCGGCGTGCTGCAGACGATGGTCTCGCCATCGGCCAACTCTTTACGGGCTTTTCTTATCTTGGTGCGCAATGCGGGCGTGACAATATTGTCGCCATGTGCCACACGTACCGCTGCAACACCACGTATCAACAGCAAAGCCTTCCTGATTTCGGACAGGGCTGCACCATCCTCAAGAGTTACAATCACTTGGTTTGTCTGTGGTGTATATGTTTTTGTATCCATTTTGTTTTGTCATTTCACGCTGCAAAGATACGAATAAATATTCGTCTAGCAAAAAAAAATGTTGTCATGCGGAGAAAAAAGAAAATATTCTCCGCAAAATATGCGGAGAATAATAGCTTTGCCGGTTATACAAAACAACTTCCGCCGCTTATTGAAGCGACGGAAGTTGGATGAATTAGAGCGTCAAGCTCAATATGTCTTTGTCTATTTCTACGTTTTATGTCATCATCATTTTATCAATTTCATGCTGTAAAGATACTCATATTTTTCTAAATTCTGAAAATAATTTTATTATATTCAAGAAAAGTTGTATTTTTGCAACATTTCTTGATTGAAATAAAATGACGTATTTGCAGTTCAGAGAACAATGGCGCAAGGTGGGATGTTTCAATATATATCAGCTTCGCGCGTGGCAAAATGACTTCGACCGCACCAATCTTAGCCGATGGGTGAAGCAGGGCTATTTGCTCAAAATCCGGCAAGATTGGTATGCTTTTAGCGATATTTTGTCCGAACCCGAAGCGCCCAGATATATTGCCTACAAGATTTATCAACCATCATACATCAGCCTTCACTCGGCTTTGTCAATCTACGGGATTATTCCCGAGGCCGTATCAAGGATAACGAGTGTTACCACCAGCCGCACAACCGCCTACAGCAATGACCTGGGCGAATTCAGTTATCAATCAATTAAGCTGGATTTATATTTCGGATACAAGCAGGTGCCAGTAGCCTACGGCGGATTCTATCAGTTGGCATTGCCGGAAAAGGCCATCATAGATTTGCTGTATTTGTATCCAGAGTACAATACCGAGGAGGCCATGCTTGACCTGCGTTTTGACGAATGGTGGATGCAGAACGAGTTGGGCAAGGAACGTCTCTTGGCTTTTGCTGCCCAATGCGGGAAGAAGAGTATTCAAAACAGGGTTGAATTATTATTAAAAACCTATTGCCATGATTGACATACAATCTCTATTGCCATACTATCCACAAACGATTGCGGAACAGACTGCATTTCACAAACATATTCTGAAGGAATATATCGAGTTGCTGGCACTGGAGCATCTTTCTCAGACACCTTTCGCCACGAAGATTGTTTTCATCGGAGGAACCAACTTGCGCATTGTCCACGGCATCGACCGATTTTCCGAAGACCTAGACTTCGACTGCAAAAATCTTTCGGAAGCAGAGTTTATCAGGATGACAGACATGCTGGTAGACTATCTCAGGGGGAACGGATTGCAAGTAGAACTACGCGACAAAGACAACCCCAAGCTATCGGCATTCCGACGCAATATCTATTTCCCTGGATTGCTGTTTGATATGAATCTGACGGGTCATCGCGAGGAACGTTTCCTGATGAAGATTGAAGCGCAAGATCAAGATGTTATGTATACACCACAGACGGCCATCGTCAATCGCTGTGGTTTCATATTTCCGATAACTGTCCCCACCAAAGAGATTCTGCTGTCGATGAAGCTATCTGCATTGCTTGCACGCGCCAAGGGAAGAGACTTCTACGACACCATATTTCTTTGGCAACAAGTTGAACCTGACTATAATTTTCTGAGCGAGCGCAACGGAATAACCACGCCTGATGAATTGAAATTAGCACTATACAACAAGCTATCAACAGTCGATTTGAAGCAGAAGCAGCGAGATCTTGAGCACCTATTGTTCAATCCATCTCGCAGCAAACAGATATTGCTTTTTCCAGCTTTTATCGATGGCAAGTTACATTGCAACCACAAACGAACAGAAACATTTTAACCATGAAACATACGAAGGCCTTTATACTCCTTGCTTTTGCGGCATTTCTGCTGTTTGCCTGCAGCAAGGAGGAACCGACGCCGGAGCCGCAACCGACGGCTGTGCCGCAGATTATCCTCGACACCGACATCGCCAGTTCGACCGACGACCTTTTCGCCATGCAGCTGCTCTACCGCAACGCCGCTCAGGGACGCTGCAAGCTGCTGGGTGTGGTGGTGGACCGCATGGGCGACACCAACGCCGCCGTCGCCGACCTGATGAACAATTACTACGGCTTCCCGACGCTGCCCATAGCGCTGGAGCGCAACGGCACCTACGAGCGCTTCGGTTATATCAACTACACCCCCATCGCTCAGGCCACCGACAGCAACGGCAACCTGCTGTTCGCCCGCACCTACAGCGACTATTCGTCGCTCCCCGACGGCTACGTCCTCTACCGCCAACTGCTGGCCAATGCCCCCGACGGCAGCGTCACCATCATGCTCACCGGCATCGCTTCGACGATAGCCAACCTCCTCACTTCCGGTGCCGACCAGTATTCGCCGCTGACGGGCGTGGAGCTGGTGCGCCGCAAGGTGAAGCGGCTCTACTTCATGGCCACCAAGCTGGAGCCTGGCAGCGAGCAGGAGGTCAGTCCCGGATACAATATGATGATGCACCCCGAGGCAGCAAGTACGCTGCTGGAAATGTGGCCCGACGACGTCGACGTCATCATCTCGCCCAGTGCGCCAGGCAACATGGTGGAATATGCACCCGAACAGGTGATTAGCGACATCTACTGGACGGATGTCCATCCGATAAAACAGATCTACATGCGGTTCAACTGCAACACCGGGCAGCGAATGTGGGACCCCATGATTCCGCTGCAAGAGATTGAAGGCGACAGCCTGATAGCCCTCTCGCCCCACGGACATTTAAGTTTCAACGCCAACAAGGTCAGCTTCACCTCCGACCCCGACGGCAACTTCCGCTATCAAATCGCTGGCGACGAGGCGTGGGCACAGCGCATGTTGAATCTGATACGTGCATCCAACTGATAAGTCATTCACCAGCGGCAGCAAGACCATTGTAATCTAGTGGAAAATAAGTAGATAATGAAAGAGGCTGGCACATTTTTGTGCCTGCCTCTCGGTATAAGACGTCGATGGGCACCCTATTCAGCGCGGAACGACGTGAGGTCGGCCTCGGTGAAGTGCATGACGTAGTAGGACTTGGCGCAGACGTCTTCCTCGGTCATGCGGACGTAGACGTTGGCGCTCTTCTCGAAGAGTTCGGGGGCGCGGCTGGCGTCGTCGATGATAAGGAGGCTCATGATGATTTCGCAGGTCATGTCGTAGAGGCGGCGGGCCAGGAAGTCGTGCACCTCCTCGTTGTTGGCCTCTTTGACGTAGGCCACGGCCTTCTCGTAGAGGTCGATGAGCGGATCGATGCGGTCAAGCAGCGTAGCCATTTCACCTTTCACCTTTGACCTTTCACCTTCCATCATGTCGCGCATCACCTGCAGGTAGGTGCCGTTGGTGACGTAGCGGATGGCAGCGACGACCTGCAGCTGGGTGGTGCCCTCGTAGATGCTGAAGATGCGGGCATCGCGGTAGAGGCGCTGACTCTTGTACTCCATGATGAAGCCCGAGCCGCCGTGGATGCTGATGGCGTCGTAGGCGTTCTGGCTGGCGTACTCGCTGTTCATGCCCTTGGCGATGGGGGTGAAGGCGTCGGCCAGACGGCTGTAGGTCTTCATCTCGGTGCGCTCTTCGGGGGTGAGCTTGCGGTCGCGGGCGATGTCCTCGAGGCATTTGTAGAGGTCGACGTAGCGGGCGGTCTGGTAGAGCAGGCTGCGGCCGGCGTCGAGCTTGGCTTTCATGCGGGAAAGCATATCATATACCGCGGGGAAGTTGATGATTTTCTGGCCGAACTGGGCACGCTCGCGGGCGTAGGCCAGTCCTTCGTTGTAGGCTTCCTGCTCCACGCCGACGCTCTGGGCGGCGATGCCGAGGCGGGCGCCGTTCATCAGGGCCATCACATATTTGATGAGGCCCAGCTTGCGGTCGCCGCAGAGCTCCGCTTTGGCGTTCTTGTAGGTGAGCTCGCAGGTGGGGCTGCCGTGGATGCCGAGCTTGTGCTCGATGTGGCGCACGTCGACGCCGCCGTTGCGCTTGTCGTAGATGAACATCGACAGGCCGCGGCCGTCCTTGGTGCCCTCCTCGCTGCGGGCAAGGACGAGGTGGATGTCCGAATCACCGTTGGTGATGAAGCGCTTCACGCCGTTGAGGCGCCAGCAGTTCTCCTTCTCGTCGAAGGTGGCCTTGAGCATCACACGCTGCAGGTCGCTGCCGGCGTCGGGCTCGGTGAGGTCCATACTCATGGTCTCGCCGGCACAGATGCGCGGGATGTATTTCTGGCGCTGCTCCTCGCTGCCGAACTCGTAGAGGGTGTCGATGCAGCTCTGCAGGCTCCAGATGTTCTGGAAGCCGGCGTCGGAGGCGCTGATGATTTCGCTCATCATGCTGAAGATGACGTTCGGCAGGTTCAATCCGCCGTAGCGGCGCGGCATGGAGACACCGTAGAGGCCGGCCTTGCGGGTCACCTCGAGGTTCTCCTTGGTCTTCGAGGCGTAAATCATGCGGTTGTTTTCCAGGTGCGGTCCTTCGAGGTCGACGCTCTCCGAGTTGGGCTCGATGACGTTGGCGGCCACATCGCCGGTGATCTCGAGGATGCGGCGGTAGTTCTCGATGGTGTCCTCGAAGTCCACGGGGGCATAGTCGATGCCCTTCTGGGCGTCCTCGTAATTCTTTTCGCGAAGCTCGACCAGGCGCTTCATTTGCGGATGC
>CACYPU010000016.1 GCA_902776365.1 uncultured Bacteroidota bacterium
AAGGTGGCCTACACCCACTTCAACTACATCTGCCCGCTGCCGAAGAACACCGGCGACATCCTGCGCAAGTACAAGAAGATTGTGGTCTGCGAGCTGAACAACGGTCAGTTCTGCGGCTACCTGCGCACCCAGTTCCCCGAGTGCCCCATGACCCAGTACAACAAGGTGATGGGCCTGCCCTTCGAGGTTGGCGAGCTGAAAGCTGAGTTTAACAGATTGTTGGAGAAATAAAAAAGCATAGATATGGAAAAGCATTTTGTTCCCAAAGCGGATAAAGAATATACCAAGGCTGATTTCCAGAGCGACCAGATGGTGAAGTGGTGCCCGGGTTGTGGCGACCACGCCATCCTCGCCGCCCTGCTGGCCACCTTCCCCAAGACGGGTTACAAGAAAGAGAACGTCTGCATGGTCTCCGGTATCGGCTGCTCCAGCCGTATCCCGTACTATGTCGACACCTACGGATTCCACAGCATCCACGGCCGCGCCTGCGCCATCGCCACGGGTGTGAAGCTCGCCAACCCCGCCCTGAGCGTGTGGGTGAACATGGGCGACGGTGACTCCATGGCCATCGGCGGCAACCACCTCATCCATGCCGTGCGCCGCAACCAGGATCTGAACATCACCATCTTCAACAACGAGATTTACGGCCTTACGAAGGGTCAGTACAGCCCGACGACCAAGTTCGGCCAGGTCACCAAGACCTCGCCCTACGGCACCATCGACTATCCCTTCAATCCCGGCGAGCTGGTGATGGGCGCCCAAGGAACCTTCTTCGCCCGCACGCTCGACTGCGTGCCGCAGCTGAGCACCGAGTGCATGACCCGCGCCGCCCAGCATGACGGCTGCTCGGTCACCGAGGTGCTGCAGAACTGCGTCATCTTCAACGACAAGACGCATGCCGCCATCACCGACCGCGCCGTCCGCGACGACCGCACCATCGTGCTGGAGCACGGCAAACCCATGCTCTTCGGCAAGAACAAGGAGAAAGGTCTGCGCTTCAACGGCCGCCAGCTGGAGGTGGTCACCCTCGGCGAGAACGGCATCACGCTGGACGACATCATGGTGCACGACGAGACCACCGAGGATACCGGCATCCACATGATGCTGGCCCACATGGGTCCTGCCTCGAATCTGCCCGTGGCCCTCGGTGTCATCCGCAACGTGAAGAAAGTCAGCTACACCCAACTCTACGAGGAGCAGATGGACGAGCAGATGACCACCGGCAAATACAAATGCATGGACGACCTGCTCAACAGCGGCGACACGTGGGAGGTGTAACAAATTAAGAATTAAGAATTAAGAATTATTAATTTCCACCCACAAGGGGCTGTCGTCAGACGGCCTCTTGTATTTTTTATAATTTTTAATCTTTTATATTCAATTTTTTTGTATCTTTGCATTTAATATATATATACCGACTGATGAAAAAGATAGTGTTTACCCTCTTAGCAATGAGCATCTTAATGGGTGCTATGGCACAGAACAAGAAATGTGGCATCGACACGAAGGCCTTGGTGGCGGAGCAGATAGCCGCTGGCGCGACGCGCATCGACATGCTAGCGAAAGTAGCGCCGGATTTCGACCGAGGCTATTTCGAGAAAGCGGGCGTTGTGTTCGGCGCACAGGCTGGACAAATCGTGACGATGAGCGTGCCGGTGGAGGCTTTGCCGCTGCTGGAGAGCACAAAGGGGGTGATACAATACAGCATTTCGCATCCCATCGCGGCGCCGGAGTGCAACCAGGTGCGCTTTGACACGCGCACGGACAGCGTGCACCAAGGGCTGGGCGTCACCGACAACATGCCCTACGACGGCGAGGGTGTGTATATCGGCATCACCGACTGGGGCTTCGACTATTCGCACCCCAACTATAATGCCGGCACGGGCAATATGCGTCTGGAGATGGCCTGGGACCATTTCAAACTTTCGGGCCCCACGCCTGCCGACAAGGGTTACGGGGAAGGGCTGAACTACGGCACGCTGACGACCGAGCGCCTGAGGCTTGCGGAGGGCGACACGTCGAACCTCTACGGCTACGGCACGCACGGCACGCATGTGGCGGGTATCGCCGCGGGGCGTGGCGTGGACGGCGACCAGATGGGGCAGGCTCCGGGAGCGAAGCTGCTCTTCTGCTCCTTCGGGCTTGGTGAGAAGCCGTGGATGGACGCTGTGGCATGGATGAAGCAGGTGGCGCAGGACAGCTCGCGCCGCCTGGTGATCAACAGCAGCTGGGGCATGTACTCCTTCAGCACCATCGACGGCACGTCGCTGCTGAGCCAGGCCATCAACGCCTGGGCCGATGAGGGCGTGGTGTTCTGCACGAGCGGTGGCAACAACGGACGCACGTCGATACCGTTCCATATCAGCCGCACGTTCCGCAGCGACACGGTGGACACCCTACGTACGGTGGTGGTGCGCGCCAGCGACATCTACAGCATCCACGAGACGGGCCAGGTGCTCATTATGTGGGGCGAAGAGGGGAAGGATTTCAGCGCCTGCGTGCGTCTGCGGAAGAACGACAGCGTGACCTGGAGCACCCCGATGTTCTCCACCGCCGAGGGCGACACCGTCATTTACGACAGCATAGTGCACGAGGGCGGGAGCACGGGCTACCGCGTGCTCGTCGAGCATGCCAACCCCTTCGACAACCGTCCCCACATCCAGATTGATATCGCCAAGAATGATTACCAGACGCACCTCCTTTTCACCGCCACCGAGGGCACCGTGCATGCCTGGAATGTGGCCAACAAGGAGAACCATGCGGGCAATGAGGGCTGCTCCTTTTCGGTGGGAGGACGCGACGGTTTCACGGCCGGCGATGCGATGTACGGTGTCGGCGAACCTGCCTGCGCAGCGAAGTGTATCAGCGTGGCCGCCCACAACGCGGACCGCTACAGCAGCTCCACCAGCACCTATCGTCCCGGCAGGCTGGCAGACTTCAGCAGTGCCGGTCCACTGATCAACGGTGTGAACAAACCCGAGATTTCGGCTCCGGGAGTGGACATCGTGTCCTCCATCAGCTACTGGTCGGACCAAGCCTATACTACCTACCTCTACAAGTATATCACCGACAGGAAATACATCTGGTCTGCGATGAGCGGCACCTCGATGTCGAGTCCCGCGGTGACGGGGGTGGTGGCCCTGATGCTGCAGGCCAACCCGAGCCTGAGCGTGGACGAGATTCGCGAGATTATCTTCACCACCGCCCGCAACGACAGCATCACGGGACCACTCGTGGCGAACGACAGCATGGATGTCCACTGGGGCTGGGGTAAGATTGACGCCCTCCGAGCGGTGAACGAATGTGTGCGCCGCGTGAGCGTCAACGAGGTTGAGGACCTCCGCACCCCGCTGAAAGTCTACCCCAATCCCGCCACGGGCATGGTTACCATCCACACGGGCTGCGGCGAACAGCAGACCCTCACGGTCTACACCATCGACGGCCGCCTCGTGCGCCAGATGCCTGTCAGCATCGAGACCACACTCGACGTCAGTTCCTGGGATATGGGCATCTATATCCTTCGTGTCGGCAGCAGAACAGAGAAGTTAATAGTTAATAGATAATAGATAATAGTTAGATGCTGAAGCTGTTCGAGAGAAACACGGTGTTCCAGATTGTCGTCATCCTCGTGGTGACGACGCTCCTCTGGTTGCCCCATCTCGCAGCTCCCCAGCCGATGACAGAGCCCAGTGCCTTCGCGCCACTCTACGGCCTCCTCTACAGCCTCTCGCTGTCGCCGCTGGCAGCTGTGATTATCGCCATCGTGCTGGTGATTGTGGGAGGCATCCTCCTCAACCTGATGCTCGCCAACGCCGGCCTCGTCTCGCAGAACAGCCTCCTTCCCACCTTCTTCTACATCCTCTTTATGAGCGCCACCGCCGACACCCTCTCCCCCACCCTCATCGTCGGCATAGTGGCCATCGCCTTTGTCAATATGCTGCTCATCCACAGCACCCTGCTCACCATCCCCTCCAGCAAAATCTTCGGAGCCACCGCTCTCATAGGCATCTGCTCGCTCTTCTACCTTCCCTCCCTGATGTTTCTCATCGCCTACCTGCTGGTGGCCATCAGCTATCGCCTCTATGGCTGGCGCGACTGGATGGTCCTCCTGCTGGGTCTCCTTGCGCCCTATGTGTTGCTGTGGATAATACTCTATATGAACGGCACCCTAGCAGAAAGCTTCCCGGCAATGGCCGCCGTCCTCACCCCTCCCCATCTTTCGACTGTCAATTTCCAATTCTCACTTTCCCTTGTTGCCAACGCCATCCTTCTGCTGGTCTTCCTCGTGTCACTCTTCGTCCACTGGCGTCGTTTCGGCGAGAGAACCACCCACTGGCAGAAGAACGCCACCGCCGTGGTGATGCCCACCGTTGCTGCCTTGGGGCTGCTACTCTACAATCCCACGCTCCCTGTCAACCTCCAGTTCCTGGCCATTCCCTTTGCCTTCTGCGCCACCGTCCGTTTCACCCTCAACACACAACATTCCTCTTTCAGCGCCCGTCATTCCTTCCGCCACCAGTGGAGGAGCCACCTCAAAGACCTGCTTTTCGTCATTGTCATTGTTGCCGCCATAGTATGCTAGAACCCTGGAAAATAAAAGGCCGCTGCGAAGCGGGATGCGACGAGGCCGGACGCGGCCCCTTGGCGGGACCTGTCGTCGCCGCCGCCGTCATCCTGCCCCACGACTACCGCAACAGCCTCCTCAACGACTCCAAGCAACTCAGCGAGCGGCAACGCGACACCCTGCGCACCGAAATCGAGCGCGAAGCCGCCGCCTGGGCCGTCGCCGTCGTCGAGCCCGAGGAAATCGACCGTCTCAATATCCTCCACGCCTCCACTCACGCCATGTGTATGGCGGTGAAACAGCTCTCGCTGAAGCCCGACTTCCTACTCATCGACGGCAACCGCTTCTACAACGAGACCGATATACCCTACGAGTGCATCGTCAAAGGCGATGCCAAATACATGTCCATCGCCGCCGCCAGCATCCTCGCCAAGACTCATCGCGACGAGCTGATGGTGCGACTCCACAACGAATACCCTCTCTACGGCTGGGACCGCAACAAAGGCTACCCCACGCTGGAACACTTCAACGCCATCGAACAATACGGCCCCACGCCCTACCACCGCCGCTCCTTCAACCTCTACCGACAACACACGCTCTTTGAGAGTTAATAGATAATAGTTTATAGATAATAGTTATGCTGGAATTCATTAAAAACTTCAGACGTAAGAAAATCATCCGCGCCCTCAAGGCCGCCCCGCGCGACAAACGCATCGACAACATCCAAGAGGTGCGCTCCATCGGTGTCATCTGCCAGCTCGACACTGAGCAGAACTGGAACATCCTCTACCACTTCGCCAAAGTGATGGAGAACCAGGGCAAGAAAGTACACCTCATCGCCCTCCAGGACCAGGACATCAACTTCGTCGTCACCCACCAATCCACTTCCATCTGCCGCTCCAAGACCGACATCAACTTCTGGGGACTCCCCTCCAACAGCTCCATCGAGGACTTCACCTCCCGTTCCTACGACCTCCTCATCGATACCATCGGCGACGAGAACTTCTTCTCCCAGTACATAGCGCTGCGCACCACCGCCAGCCTCAAAATTGTCTACGCCACCCCCACCGAGGACCCCACCGAGGTCTTCGACCTCATCATCCGCGGCGACGGACACGTAGAGCTCAAGAGCTTCTTCAACAACATCATCGAATATTTAGGAATGATAAAGAAATAATTAAAGTTAAAAAGGTTAAAAAGGGTCGCTTCGCTTGAAAGGTTAAAAAAGTGACAGTCCGAAAACCCCTGACCTTTTAAACCCTTTAAACCTTTAAAACCTCTTAAACATAAAATAGATGAAACAACCTCTTTTCACCGGCACGGGAGTGGCCCTCATCACTCCTTTTCGTAAACAACAGGAAACCGTCGACTTCACCAAACTCGAGCACCTCATCGAGTATATCGTCACATCGGGTGTAGATTATATTGTGGCCCTCGGCACCACCTCCGAAGCCGCCACCATGACCCCCAGCGAACGTTCCGCCGTGCAGGAATTCATCGTCGAGACCGTCAACGGCCGCTGCCCCATTATGCTGGGCCTCGGCGGCAACAACACCCTCGACGTCACCGACACCATCAACCGCACCAACTTCGACGGCATCAGCGGCATCCTCTCCGTCGCCCCCTACTACAACAAGCCCAACCAGCGCGGCCTTCAGCAGCACTTCCACAGCATCGCCGAAGCCTCGCCCGTGCCCGTCATCATCTACAACGTTCCGGGCCGCACCGGCGTCAACATCGCCGCCGAAACCACGCTGACCCTCGCCAACGAATGTCCCAACATCATCGGTATCAAAGAAGCCTCGGGCAATATGCAACAGGTCATGGAGATCCTGCGCCGCCGTCCCGCGGGATTCCGCGTCATCTCCGGCGACGACGCCCTCACCTGCCCCATGATAGCCATGGGCGCCGACGGCGTCATCTCCGTCATCGCCAACGCCCTCCCCAAGGAGACCTCCGACATGGTGCGCTTCGCCCTCAAAGGCGACCTCAAAAAAGCCCTCCCGCTGCACTACCGCCTGCTGCCCCTGATGAACGCCATCTTCGAGGAAGGCAACCCCACGGGTGTCAAATCACTCCTCGAGACCGAAGGCCTCATCACCAACATCCTGCGCCTGCCGCTCGTCAAAGCCTCCAAGCAACTCACCAACAAACTCGCCACGCTCTACAATGAATTTAGAGGATAACCTCAACGCTGTGCGCCAAGAATTCCTGTCGCGCATGACGCGCGGCAACGGAGCCCTCCTCCGCGAGGTCGAAGCCTTCGTCACCTCGCGGCCGGGCAAGATGCTGCGTCCGCAGCTCACCCTCCTCGCCGCCGACACCCTCGGCCAGGCTTCCTCGCGCCGCACCCTCCTCCTCGCCACCGCCGTCGAGATGCTCCACAACGCCTCTCTCCTCCACGACGACATCATCGACCATTCCGACACCCGCCGCGGACAGCCCTCTGTCAACGCCCGCTGGAACAACTCCGTGGCCGTCCTCGTCGGCGACTTCCTCCTGGCGCAAGTCATGCGTATCCTCCACGAAGTGGACGAACCCGACACCACACAGCGCGTCTACCAAACCGTCGAAGCGATGGTCGAAGCCGAACTTCTGGCCCAAGAAGAACTACCCACTACCCACTACTCACTACCCACTTACCTGAAAATCATCGACGGCAAGACCGCCCATCTCTTCGCCACCGCCTGCGCCCTCGGCAACCCCGAGTACGAGGAATTCGGCCTCCACTACGGACGTCTCTTCCAGCTCCAGGACGACATCGCCGACGGCGAAGCCAACGAGCACACCGACGCCCTCGTCGAGCAGGAAAAAAACATCCTCCGTGCAATAAAACCCTCCTTGACGATACCTAATCTTAAATAAGAATTAAGAGTTAAGAATTAAGAAATCAATACCATGAAAAAAATCCTTTTGGCAGTATTGCTGCTTTCACCTTTCACCTTTCACCTTTCACCTTTGATGGCTCAAAACGCCAAATTTCCTGAGAACATCACCCTGAAGGACATCAACGGCCAGAGCGTCCAGTCCTCCGTCATCCAGAACGACGGCAAACCCGTCATCATCTCCTTCTGGGCCACCTGGTGCAAGCCCTGCAACCTCGAGCTCAACAACATCAAGGAAGTCTACGAAGAATGGCAGGAAGAGACTGGCGTGAAGATTGTCGCCATCTCCATCGACGATGCCCGCAGCGCGGCCCGTGTAAAACCCCACGCCGAAGGCAACGACTGGCCCTACGAGATCTACCTCGACCAGAACTCCGACCTCAAACGCGCCATGGGCGTGGTCAACGTGCCCCATACCTTCATCCTCAACGGCGAAGGTGAAATCGTATGGCAGCACACCGGCTATCAGGTCGGCGGCGAAGAGGAAGTCATCGAGAAGGTCCGCGAGCTGCTGGGAAACTGAGAATTGAGCATTGAGTATTGAGAATTCGGCTGCCGCAAATCGCCTGCGTCAGCCGATTCTTCATTTTCATTTCTTAACTCTTCATTCATAGAGATATAGACAGTCTCCGAACACCTTCCCGCATTGTCCTGCACAAAGCCATAGAGGTGCACCTCCTCGCCCTCCCAATGCGTCGGCAGCTCCAACGTCACGCTCCCCATCCGTCGGTACACCGGCAACGAAAGCACCGCCTCCTGCCGCACGGCATTCACCGCCGCCACATACACACGGTCGTTCCCATTGCAATTCCGATGCTCGGGATTCTTCTCGAAGGAAAAGCTGAGCGTGGAAAACTCCTCATTCTCAAGACGGAACGCCACCGGCGCCACCGGTCCTTCGCTAAGTTTCAGATTCTCGTAGTCAACGGCCAATGTCTCGCCGTCCATGACAAATCTCCCCTTGTTGACCATCAGGAAATAGTTGCACACCGTCTTGTGCACCTTCAGCGCCGGCTGCTCGAAGCCCATGCGTAAAATGTCTTTTAGGCGCCCGGCGAAGGCCACCGAGGCCTTGAACAAACTCCTCTGTTCCAGTTGTTTTTCCGTCTTGGCATCGTGAAACTCCTGCGGCAGCGCCCTCACGCACCACTGCCCCCGCCACATGTACCCCACAGCATTCCCCACTCTGCCCACAAACGGCCCGTTGATTCCTCCTAGTTGTCTTCCCATAACATTATGTTTTTTTCTTATCATAACGTTATTCTCTTCTTATTATTGTTTACAAATTTAAAATTTAACAAAAAGAGGACAAAAAGAATAGTAAAAGAGGATAAGAAGAGGATACTGTGTTTTAGTCAGTTACAGATACAAAAAAAACAGCCGATTTTCGTCGGCTGCTTGGGTTTTAGAGCATGTTTTATTCGGCTCTACAAATTAATTTACCAGAATATCCTCTGGTATTTTGTCATAGAGTCAATATTTGTATTTTTTGCTAATCACACTTTTCTACGTATAGTGAGACGGAGCATTCGGATACTTCCACGTCTTTTTGTTCGCCCTTTACTTTTTTGGTCTTGAATTTTACTGTTTTATCCTTTTTACGTGCGGGGACAACAACTGTTTTCTGTCTTTGAACCTCATTACCTTCTGTGTCAACAACAGTAACATTTAATACAACGGTGACTTTATAGTCATTGGTATTTTCCAAATTTACTACAAGTTCACCATAAACACCTTTTGTGACGGTTGGTTCGACACCTCCTGTGGTTGTGCACATTGATCCTTTTACCTGGGCATTAGCAAAAAGGAACATTCCAGACATTGCAACGAACATTAAAAACTTTTTCATAAAATAATGTGCCAGTTATATACCATCGGCCGTCGGTTTTTGTTAATACTGTTTTTAATAAAAAATTATTTAACTACAAACGTTACTCTTCTATTTTGTTTTCGGTGTTCTTCATTATCATTATCCACCACAGGGTCAGAAAAGTCACGGCTTTCTGTTTGGATGCGAAGTTCAGAGATGCCTTTCCCTATCAAATAGTTTTTAGCTTCTATGGCACGAAGTTCACCAACATATTGGTTGTTCTTCTGAGAGCCAATATTGCAAGTGTGACCAATGATGGTGATTTCTGCTTTAGGCCATTTTTTCAAAAATGCTGCGATATCATCCAATTCTTGTTGCTGCTGTAAGGAGAGTTCTGTTTTATTAAAACCATACTTTGAGATAACAATTTTTGAAATGGCATTTGCTTCGGACTGATAGTTGCCGTTGGCATCATCTCCTCCTGGATTATCTGAAACAGGATTGTTGGGGTTGGTCGGGTCGGGGTTAGTTGGATTGGGGTTGGTCGGATTAGGATTGGTTGGCGTTTCATCATCGCCACCGTCACTTTCATCGCTATCATCCTCGTCCTCATCCAATAGATCTAGTTTCATTAAGAGTTCTTTTGTTACATTGATGTCTCTTCCAATTCGCATATGAGCAAGGCATTCATCGGCGGGATTTTTAAGATGATAAGGGTTGCTTTCATCAACATACAGGCCATCGTCATAATAGGTTTTTATTGCCTGATTTGCATCACTACTAGATAATCCAAATTTGGGTAATGCTTCTGAAAAAACTTGAATGCCTTCCTTATCGGTACAACCATTAAGAAATAGTTCATTAAGGCAATCATCACAATCAAAAGAATAATCGGTGGTTTTAGGATATCTAGTTGACAAATATGGCACTTTAATGAGTTTTCCGTTTTGGAATGATTCGTTATAATCGATAGAACATTTGCGTAGTTTTTTTGCAATTTTTTCAGCTTCATCTCCGGAATACCCCCATGCCATAAGTACACTTGTCTGATATTTCTCGCAATTGTCAATTTCTTTTTCGGCATTTACGACATTCTCATGTCTGTCATTCTCCTCGTCCATAGCTTGCTGATAGCGAGTTTCGCAAGCTTCTTTTTCTTCGTCTGATGTCGCTTTTTCTAAACAACTTTTGTGCTCTCGTTCGATTAAATAACAATTTATTGCATGTCTACCAGCTTCACAAGAAGATAGTGTTATTACAAAAAGGCAAGAAAAAAATAGTAAGAGATATTTTTTCATTCATTTTTTGCCGGTTATATACCATCGGCGCGTCGGTTTTTTGTGAAAAGTTGTTTTGTAGTGCCGGAAGGATATGCACATAAAAAGAGCGTGGCCCTTTCGCTTTCATCGGAATCCTTGAGGTCTTCGACTACCTGATACTTCCCAATTACAACGTTAAAGCCCACGCCATCGGCGGGAGCGTCGCTGCTTTACACTTGGAAGTATCATTTGAAGTTGTCGAAGTTTCAAAGATTCCAGAGTTTAGCTACTTCGCTTTTTCCTATTCTATGATGTGCATACTAGTCTATGCGCTATGCTTCATTGGCAGATTTGTTTTAGTTTCTATTCTATTAATTATTTCAATATTTTTCCAGCACTATATTAATAATGTAACGACTGTGCTGAGCGATATTTTTATATCCACACTGCTCATACCATTATATTCTTTTTTGACGGTGCAAAGATACGAAATGTTTTTGAAACGGCAAAATAAAATTGCGAAAAAAAGGAAAATTTCGTCATGTCGTTTTTTTTTCGTACTTTTGCATTTTATTATAGGAACCAATATTTTTATGATGATAAAGAGAATCTTTACACTAGGCCTTGCGGTGATACTATGGAATGCGGTGTCGGCGCAGGGGATTATGGGAGGCCATGTGACGGGGAATGTGCAGCTGGACGGCCAGATGTCGAGTGCCGACAGCGTGATTGGTGCGCAGGATGTGCCGGAGAATCTGCTGATGAACGCCCGTGCCGACGTGCTGTACACCAATGGTGACTTCAGCGCCGGCCTGCGCTTCGAGATGTACCAGAACCCGCTGCTGGGCTTCGACGCCCGCTACAAGGGGCAAGGGCTGGCCAACTATTTTGTGGCCTACAACGGCGAGAAACTGAGCATCACGGCGGGTCACTTCTATGAGCAGTTCGGCAGCGGCATGATCCTGCGAGCCTATGAGGACCGCTACCTGGGATTGGACAATGCGCTGCTGGGTATGAACGTGCAGCTGCGTCCGGTGCCGGGCGTGACGATAAAGGGTGTCATCGGCCGCCAGAAGATTTTCTGGGAGTACGGCGAGGGTCTGGTGCGCGGCATCGACGGCGAGGTGAACCTCAACAGCGTGCTGGGCTTCATGAAGGAGTGCAAATTCCGTGCCACGCTGGGTGCGGGATTCGTGAGCAAATACGAGGATGACGAGGTGATAACCTCGGCGGTGAATCCGGAGTACCGGCTGAACCTGCCGCTCAACGTGGGTGCCACGTCGCTGAGGGCCGACTTGGGCTACGGCAACTGGAGCCTGCAGGCGGAGTATGTGATGAAAGGGCAGGACCCCAACGCCATCAATGGCTATGTGTACCATCCCGGCCAGGCGTTGCTGATGAACCTCGTCTATTCGCAGCGCGGCTTCAGCGCCAGCCTCCAGGCGAAGCGGATTGATAACATGGGCTTCAAAAGTGTGCGCTCGCAGAGCGGCGAGATGCTGTATATCAACTACCTGCCGGCCATCACGAAGAACCACACGTATGCCTTCCTGTCGATGTATCCCTATGCCACGCAGGTGAACGGCGAGCAGGGGCTGCAGGCCGACGTGATGTATAAGTTCAAGAAAGGTACCTTCCTGGGTGGCGAGTACGGCACCGACATCCACCTGAACAGCTCGGTGGTCTATGGCCTCGACACCACGGTGACCGGCGGCGCCGGCACCGAGGGCTACACCGTGAACGGCGGCTTGGGCCAGACGCTCTACGGCGACGTGTCGGTGGAGGTAGCCAAGAAACTTTCGAAGAGCGTGAAGCTGACCGCCACCTACGCCTACCAGGTGTTCAACCCCGTGGTGGAGAACGAGCCTGGAAGCCTGCACCACAACAATATCGTGGTGGCCGACCTGCAATGGAAGGTGAACAAGCAGCATGCGCTGCGCTTCGAGGCGGAATGGATGGGCAGCGACAGCCACTATGACGCCAACGACCCGGAACACAGCGACCGCCGTGCGGGCGACTGGATTATGGGTCTCGTGGAGTGGAATATCGGCACCCACTGGTTTGTGTCGGCCAGCGACCAGTATGCCTACAACGACGGCGTGGGCAACTACTACAACCTCTCGGTGGGCTACACCAGCGGCGCCACGAGGCTGCAAGTGGGCTACGGCAAGCAGCGGGAGGGCCTGCTGTGTATCGGCGGCGTGTGCCGCACGGTGCCGGCGAGCAACGGATTGACATTCAGTTTGACAACGAGTTTTTAGTTAATAGATAAGAGATAATAGTTATGAAAAAGATATTTTTAGGGCTTATAGGACTTATAGGACTCATGGGACTTATAAGTTGCGATAAGATTGAGGAGGGGGAGTATACGGTATATGACGGGGCGAAGGTGTCTTGGATGAGTTCCAGTGCATCGCTCACGGCGGTGCAGAGGGTTTATGTGGAGAAATACACGGGGCCGCGCTGCAGCAACTGTCCGCTGGCCGACGCCACGCTGTCGGGCATCCACGACGAGCGTGTGGTGATGGTATCAATCAACCACCCGACGGGACAAGGGACTCCCTACCCCGGACAGCCTGATATGAGGACCGACGGCGGTACGGTGTGGGATAACTGGTTCGGCATCAACGCCATCCCGGCGGCCTACATCAACCGCGACCGCAGCACACAGTATCTGGGCGAGATGAGCAACATCATCGGGGACATCAACCAGGCGCTGACGGTGGAACCCGTCATTGCATTGGAAGCCTCCGCCTATGGCGGTCTCAGCGAGCTGGATGTCCTTGTGAACCTGGAGTTCGTGAAAGAATATACCCGCCCGTTGACCATAACGGTGGCGCTGGTGGAGGACTCGCTGGTATACCGCCAGCTGTTGCCCGACAACAGCACCGACGACAACTATGTTCATAACCACATGCTTCGCAAAGTGGCAACAAGCTACTGGGGTGCTGATGTGGAAGCTTCAGGCGCGGTGGGAGAAGCGTTGATGGGCACGGTGAATTTCTCCGTCGACAGCGACGTGAACCTGGAGAACAGCCATGTGGTTGTTTTCATCAGCGACAAAGCCAGCCGCAAAGTGTTGAACTGCGCGCAATGCAAGATTATATTTGAAGAAGAATGAACCGAAGGATTCTGGGGCTGGCGTTGCCCAACATCGTGACCAATATCACCGTGCCGCTGCTCGGTATGGTGGATATGGCCATTGTGGGGCACCTCTCGAGCGACCATATTGGCGCCATCGCCATCGGCACCCAGATCTTCAACCTCATCTATTGGAACTTCGGATTCCTGAGGATGGGCACCAGTGGCCTCACGGCACAGGCTTTCGGCGCCGAGCAGTGGGCCGAGTCGGTGAAGATACTCATCCGCGCCTGCGCCATTGCGCTGGGTATCGCCCTGCTGATTATCCTGCTGCAGTGGCCTATCTCGCTGGCGGTACCCCATATCTTCGAGGGTAGCAGCCATGTGATAAACCTGGCGCTGACCTATTTCTTCGTGCGCATCTGGGCGGCACCTGCCACGCTGGGGCTTTACGCCATCAAAGGCTGGTTCATCGGCATGCAGGACTCGAAGACACCGATGTGGATAGCCATCGCGCTGAACTGCGTGAACATCGTGGCGTCGCTGCTCTTCGTGCTGGTGCTGGAGTGGGACATTTTCGGCGTGGCGCTGGGAACGGTCATTGCCAACTATTCGGGTTTGGTGATGGGCATCCTCCTTCTGCGCCGCAAGTTCCACCGCTTCCATCCACTTTCAAGTTTCAGGTTTCAGGTTTCAGGTTTCAAGGAGGCATTGCACTGGCGAGAGATGAAGCTCTTCTTCAAGGTGAACAGCGACATTTTCCTCCGCACACTCTGCCTCTCGGGCGTCTTTACCTTTATCACGGCAGCCTCGAGCCACATGGGCGACCAGATTCTGGCCGTCGACGCGCTGCTGCTGCAGTTCTTCACGCTGTTCAGTTACATCATGGACGGCTTCGCCTATGCCGGCGAAAGTCTGGTGGGTCGCCACATCGGTGCCCGACAGCTGCGGCATCTGAAGCTCGCCGTGAGGCTACTCATCGCCTGGGGACTGGCGCTGACGGTGCTTTTCACGGGCCTTTACGCCGCCTTCGGCGACCAGTTCCTGCACATCTTCACCGACAAACAGGATGTCATCGCCGCCACCGGCGAGTATATGGGCTGGGTGCTGGCTATCCCTGTCTGCGGCTTCGCGGCCTTCCTTTTCGACGGCATCTTCATCGGTGCCACCGCCACACGGACGATGCGCAACGCTATGTTCGTGGCCACCGCTGCCTTCTTCGCCGTCTACTATGGGCTGAAAGAATACTTCGGCACCGCCAACATCCACACTTGGAACAACATCCTCTGGATTGCCTTCATGGTCTTCCTGACGCTGAGGGGATTGATACAAGCATTGCGAGTACGGAAAGATGTGTATGGAAAAGTTGCAAATTGAAGAAATGAAAGTAGTCAGTAAACAGTGGTCAGTGTTCAGCAAGCTGTGTAAGATTCTATGCACCGCCATATTTTTCAATTTTCAATTTTCAATTTTCAATTCTCTTCAGGCCCAGAGTGTCGGCTACACCGACCATCAAGGCCGGGTGGTGGATGCGACGACGGGCAAGCCGCTGCCCAATGCCACCGTAACACATGGCTATCGTAGTGAACAAACTGACGCCAAGGGGCGTTTCACGGTGCGCTACTATGACACTGAGAGCGACCTACGAGTTTTTGTGTCGCATCCGGGTTACAAGACCGACACTTTCAGTTATGTGCCCACTTTCGTTAGCCTGCACCGTCTCACTGCCGCCTCGCAAAAGGACCGTCCCAAAGTAGGCGTGGTCCTCAGCGGCGGCGGAGCCAAGGGTGTGGCACATATCTCGGCGCTGCGTGTCATCGAGCAGGCCGGCATCCCCATTGATTACATCTGTGGCACTTCGATGGGCTCCCTGGTTGGCGGCCTCTATGCCATAGGCTGGTCGGTCGACGAACTGGATTCCATCGTGCAGCACCAGGACTGGTCCTACCTGCTGACAGACCGCCCGAAACCCGACATCGTGGACTTGGACACCCGGCAGCTGATGACGACCTATCCGCTGTGGTATGCCTTCACCAGCGGACGCCGCAACGAGAGCGCCGGATTCATCCGTGGTTCGAACCTCGACAAGCTCTTCGACCAGCTGCTGGTGGGCTACACCGACTCCCTTTCCTTCGACTCGCTCCCCATCCCCTTCGCCTGCGTGGCGACCGACGTGGTGACCAACTCCGAAGTGGACTTCCGCAGCGGCCATCTGAAGCAGGCCATGCGTGCCTCAATGGCTATTCCCGGTGTGTTCTCCCCCGTGAGGATGAACGACAAAGTGCTGGTAGACGGAGGAGTGGTGAACAACTACCCTGCCGATCTCCTGCGAGAAATGGGGGCCGACATCATCATTGGTGTGACCGTGCAAGGCGATACCCTGACAGCCGACGACTTCGGCAACGCGCTCGACATCATTATACAGGTGATGGACGTGAAGGGCAAGGATAAATACAATGACAATATCAGCAACAGCGACCTGGTTATGAAAGTGGATGTGAGCGGCTTCAGCGGTGCAAGCTTCTCGTCGGGTTCCATCAAAACCTTGCTGCAGCGAGGTGCCGAGGAGGCCCACAGCCATTGGAACGAACTGCTGGCACTGCGCCGCGAGCACCATATCGACTCGGTGCCGGTGCCCACACGTTCCCGCACCCAAGCAATCAAGCAATCTCGCAATCAGGCCGTCCAGCACACGCCGGTGGCCTCATCGCCCATTGTCGGTGTCGCCTTCCGCTTCGACAACGAGGAGACTGGCGCGCTGCAAGTGGGAACGCTCCTACCCTATCGTTTCGCTGGAATGCCTATGGAACTCTACGGCCACTTGCGACTCGGCGATTGCATACAGGTATTCGTCGAGAACCGCACCTTCCCCCACGGTATCACCTCGCCGACGGTGAGTTACTCCTTCCGCAAGGACAATCTGGACATTTACGCCGAAGGCGTGCGCAGCTACAATGTGAAATACTACCGACACACCTTCGAGGCCATACCTATCAACTCCACCTTCCGCCGCTATAGGCTGCGGGCAGGACTGCGCTACGACTACTACGACTTCTACTCGCCGATACTCTCGGCAGGCACCTCGGCCATCCACATGGACGACCACCAGCTCGTGTCGTATTTCTTCCAGTCGGAAATCAACACCGAGGACCATCCCTACCTCCCCACCTCGGGTGTCCACATGCTCAGCTCCTTCACCTATCACACCGACAATTTCTTGGGCTATGACGGCACCCACGGCATCAGCGACATCAAAGCCCTGTGGAGCGTCTCTCTCGCCGCCTCCTCGAAACTCACCTTCAGGCCCTCGCTCTACGGACGCCTCCTGCTCCACGAAGGCGACGTCCCCTTGACGCTCTCCAACGCCCTGGGAAGCCCTAATCAGATTGTCGAACAGCAGATTTACTTCCCCGGAGTCCGGAGCCTCACCTTCACCGAGCGATGCTTCGTCTCGTTCCAAATACGGATGCAATTCAACATCACCGGCAGCCACTACCTGTTGCTGGATGGCGGAATAGCCCGCGCCACACTAAACCTTAAGGATATCGCTAACGACTGGCCCAACCTCTGGGGAGCCTCTATCGGCTACTGCTACTACACCTTCCTCGGCCCCATAGAAGCATTGCTGGGCTATTCCTCGCTGGCTCCCGGCATGAACTTCTATCTCAGCCTAGGACACCGTTTCTAAATTATCCCTAGACCTCGATTATCCTAGAACCTCCTAGGACCTCCTAAAATTGCTTGAGTATTTTTTCCATCACCATCTCCGGTGTGATTGCCCGGAGACATCTGTAATCCCCGTAACGACAGGCCTTCTCTCCGAAAGCGGAACACGGCTGGCAACGCAGATTGGCGCAGAGGGCGTTGGCACGGTTCTGTCCATAGCCGTAGAATCCGAAATCAGGATGTGTGGCTCCCCAAACGGAAACCACAGGGACACCCATCGCGCTGGCAAAATGCATGTTGGCGCTGTCCATCGAGACCATCAGGCTCAGACCCCTGATAATCTCCAACTCCTCGGCAAACGACTGTTTCCCCGCCACAGAGCTAACCATCTCATTCCCCTCCGCCAATGCCTCCAATCGTGGAGCCTCCTCCTTGCTTCCAAAGAGAATCACCCTGTAGCCCTTCTCGCTCAGCATCTCCACCAGCCGCTCCACATTCTCCCACGGCCACACCTTCCCCTCGTGCTGCGAAAACGGCGCCACCCCGACGATGAATTGAGTATTACGTGTTGTGTCAGCTGAATTTTCAATTTTCAATTTTGAATTTTCAATTTTTTTCAACCCTGCCCTCCGGAACACATCGTCATAGCGCTCGTATTGATGTTTTCTTGGCCGTTGGCTCCAATGGTGCAGGAACAGCCAACGCGAAAGACGCCCCTTGCGCAGCGCATAAATATGGAAACCGAAATTTAACAAATGGCGCAGGCGCAGAACCATCAGCGCCATACCCACGCGGTTCACCTTGTGAAGGTCCACCACCGTGTAGGCACCCACAGCCTCCAGCGCCCTGTATATCTTCACGAAGCTCTGCTTCTTCTTCAGCCCAAGGAACTCCACATTCGGCATCCCCTCAAACAGCGGCTGCAGCATCGGCGGCGCCGCCACCGTGAACCTCACCTCGGGATTGCCCTCAGCATACCCCTTCAGCACAGGCACCATCAGGGCCACATCCCCCAACGCCGACAACCTTATGACCAACACATGTCGCATTTGTCTTGAACTCCTTGAACTCCCAGAACTCCTTGAACTACTTCTTATACAGCATCGGATTCAGACTCGGGTCGTTATACATCTTCATCTGGCGATACAGCTTCATCACACGCCGTCCCGCTGCCAAATCGTCCAGCAGCTGGTCGATAGCCGTCGTCAGGTCCTCGCGCTGCGTCAGCAGCGTATCCAGCTTCGCCTGGCACTTCGCCCGGTGCTCCTCGTCGCCTCGGTTTGCCTCAATCTCGAAATGATAAATCTTCAGCGCCAGAATCGACAGCCTATCGATAGCCCATGCCGGCGTCTCCGTGTTCAACCTCGCGTCGGCCTGCCGCACCACATCCTTGAACTGCATATAATAATGGTCGTCTATACGCTCCACCAAATCCGTGCGGTGCTGGTTCGAGCGGTCGATGCGTCGTTTCAGCTTCAGCGCCTCCTCCGGGTTCACATCCTCCGGACGCACCAAATCCTCCAGATGCCACTGCACCGTATCCACCCACGACTTCTCCCACAGCAGCTGCACATATTCAGCGTCAGCACCACTGACCACCGACCACTGACCACTAATCACTGGCATTTCGGCATCCACCGAGTCAGTCTTGTGATATTCCACTATCTGTTGGGCAAACAGCCCATAAAGATCCATTGCTTTCATATAACTATTATCTATTATCTCTTAACTATTATCTCTTAACAGTATTCCCGTACAAAGCGCAAGGGTAAAGATGATGGGGATGAAGGCCACGCTCAAGTGACACCACACCACCCATACCAACGCCACAGCGAACATCGCCAGCTGCAGCCATAGTTCAAACCTAGGCGTGCGACCCATAAAAATGGCGATGTGTAGCAGCAGCGGCGACGCCCACAAAATATTCAGGTTCCATTGTGTACAGTAATGGTCCGTCCCAAACCACATGAAGAGTAGGAACAAGCCGATGAGCCCTGCAACAACAAAAAGCACCCTTGTCAGCAAATTAAACAGCGAAAAACGCAACTGGAACCGCCTGTCGCACATCCACGCCGCAACCACCACCGCAAACAGCAGCGCAAACACCACCAACGGCGGGAAACTATCCTCCACCTCGCCCCTTCTCTCCTCCAGCAGCGTTACCGTCGGTCCCACCAGAGGCTTCCCCTCACGCTCAGCCTCGCCAAACTCCTCCTCCATCACCAGCGGGTAGAACATCGCCTCGTCGGCCGTGCAACAGTGGTCCGCAGGCAAACCCAACAGCAGGTCCACACCCAGCGCCCACCACTCCAGCTTATTTTTCATCGCCAGATGCAAGTAGTCGCGATAGCTCATCGTCTCTCTCACGCTGTATTCAGCCCTTTTGTGGCCACAAACCTCCAGCACCCTGTCCCTCACCTCCGTGGCACAGTTCCTCGTAAAAAAATCGTAATTGTATACGCGGTTCTCAGGCAGCGCGTTCCATTGAAGCTTTAGGTAAAGGTTGTTCACCTCCTCGGGCGTGAAATTCAACTCCTGCTCCCACACCGCACGTCCCTCTCTCCGGTAGTCCTCCAAAAAAAATATCGTAGCCGTACTGTCAACCCAATAATGCAACCGTCCCCGCATAAAATGCCAGTAAAAATTCGGCTCCCCGAAATCGAACATGCCGTAATTGAACACCACATCGCGCCCCGTCGCACTGTCGCATATCCTTATCGCACTATGCCCGAAACTCGTATAGAAATCATCACCCGCACCGCACGTAATCACACTCGCCCTCGCGCCCTCGCCCAGCGGCAAACCCTGCCCCCGAGCGCTGAACATCAAACAAAACGAAAAAAACAAAAAAAACGCTCTTCTCATTAGCCGTTAATCATTAATCGTTAACCGTTAACCATTAACCATTATTAGTTCCCCGTTCCAATCTTCTCTCCTTCCACCTCCGCCGGGCGGTCCACCACCGTGCGGTGCTCCATGTGGATAGGCTCTTCCGCCTTCCCTTGGTGTATCGTGACCTGCGGGAACGGAATCTCCACACCCGCATTGTTGAACGCAATATAGATATCCTCGCGGATATGCTTCCATACCTCCCAGTAATCCTCCACCGTCACCCACAGCCACACACTCAGGTCCACCGAACTGTTGTTCAGCTCGCTCACCGCTATCACCGGCGCCTTTGGCTCCCACTTCACCAGCGGCTCCGCCTTGATCACCTCCCACAACACCTCCTTCACCTTCGCCAGGTCGCTCCCGTACGCCACACTCGCCACCACATCAAGCCTGATCAGCGGCTCCTTCGTGTGGTTAATCAGGCTCTTCGTCGCCAACTCGCTGTTCGGGATAATAATCGTCCGCCCGTTAAACGGACGCATAATCGTATGGAAAATCCTAATCTCCTTAATATAACCCTTATAGTTTCCGCACTCTATGTAGTCGTCCACCTTGAACGGCTTCATCAGCAGGATAATCACACCTCCGGCGAAATTCTGAAGCGTCCCCTGCAACGCCATGCCGATGGCCAAACCCATGGCACCCAACAGGGCGATGAACGATGTGGCCTTGATGCCTATCACATCCATCGCCATAATCACTATCATGGCCTTCATCAGCACATCCACCAGGCTCCCAAGGAACGTTTTCAGGCTCGGCTCAGCACCCCTCTTCTCCAACGCCTTGATGATCACCCTCTTCAGCATCTTGCACAACTTCATGCCCACCCACAATATCACTATCGCTATCAGCAGCTTAGGCACAAACTCCACCGTCAACCCCACCAACGCCTTCAGGCCGTCCGCCAGAATCGTATTCTCTCCCGTCACCACATCCTTCAGGTCTCCCAAATCCATATTCTTCACACTGTCCATCACAGTCGTCACCGTGCTGTCCACTGCCTTCACACCCTCCGGCACCGCCACATCGGGCTTCCCCTGCGCCGCCGCCACAACCAGCGCGGCATTATTATCGTCCAATAATAACATTTTTTTACGTTTTTAATTTCTAACTATTTCGAAGACACACACTTTCCATCGCCTCACTTTGGAGCGGTAGAAGTGCAAAGATACGAAAAATATCGGGCTTGAGAAGTTTTTTTTATGCTTATCAGAAAATATTCGTACTTTTGCAACCAAATTCAGTGCGTTCATACAACCATTGACAATGAAAAAAAGAATCAGCAGTTGTCCTGAACTCATGGAAGCCATCCAGCAGATAGGCCTCGTGCCGCTATTGGACAGCGGCATCCCCGGCTTCTCCGCCGACGAACTCGTCGCTCCCGAATGCCGCTACGTCCGCACCGACGACGGCTGGAACTGGCCACTCTGGGACTGGAAAGGCCCCATCGTCACCGAAGGCCACTTCGCCTACGGCAAATTTTTCAACGCCAAAGCCGGCTTCGTCTCCATGGAATGGTGGCCCGACCTCTGCAACTACCGGCGCGCCAAATACCCAGAGCCTAATGAAGAGAGCATCGAGGGCGCCATCCTGGAGGTGCTGCGCGTCAACGGCAACATGATCACAAGGGAGCTGCGCACGGCCTGTGGCTTCGACGGTCCCAAGATGCGCAGCCGCTTCGACAGCTATGTCACACGCCTGCAGATGGCCTGCCGCGTGGTGACGGAAGACTTTGTGTATCCGCATGATAAGCATGGCAACCGTTATGGATGGGGCTGGGCATTGCTCAACACGCCCGAGCACCTGTTCGGCCGCGACGCATGCCATTGCGACCGCTCGCCCGAAGAGAGCCGCCAGCGGCTGCTGGCGCACCTGCTGACATTCTTGCCTAAGGCTTCAGCAAAGCAGCTGGAGCGATTGATATAAAATGATTTGCGCGTAGCGCCATGTTGCGGCGGAGGCAATCGCTAAAGAGCGATATCTCAAGACAGTGGTAGTTGCCCTCGCAGCCGATGAGCGGCAGCATGTAGTCGTCGTGGGTGTAGCCACCGATATGCAGCAGTAGGCTCGTGGTGTCGAGCGTGACGGTGAGGGTGTCACCATAGCGCGGGTCGATGAGTGTGGCCGGCGTGGCATCGGTGCTCCAGTTGACGGGGTTGATGCTCATAAGGTTGCCTTCGCTGAGGATTGGAATGGCATTGCTGTTGTCGCGCACCGAGTTGTAGCAGATGGTCACACCCAGGTCGGCGCTGTCTTTTGCCGGACGTATATGGGCATTGGTGTCGGTCACCTTGTAGCCGAGGACATAGGCTGCCACCAAGCGGCTGTAGATGCTGTCGTCCATGGTCTTCAGCAGGTCGACGACAGCCATAGCCCCTTGGCTGAAGCCTGCAAGGATAAAAGGCCTGCCATTGTTATAGTGCTCCAGATAATAGTCGAAAGCCTTGCGCACGTCGCCATAAGCCAGTGGCATACGGGCATCGACAAGGCTGTCGCTGGTATATGTCTCCATGGTCACCTGACGGTAGTAGGGCGAGTAATAGTTGAGCTCACCGGCCAACAAGCGGTCCACGCCCACCATCTCACCGAAGAGGAGAGCACGGATGCTGTCGTTGCGGGTGTCGGCATAATGCATAGGCTTGCCGCCCAGCGTGTAGTCGTCGCACTCGGTGGAGACGATATAGAACACATCCACTGCCGCACCGCGGTCGGCGATATACCACTGCGCGGTGTCGCCATAGTCGGGTTCGTCGGGAATAATGTCGTCCTTAGGCGCACAGCACACTAACAAGGCTGCCGCAAAGAACAATATGCTAATCTTTCTCATATCTTAACTTCTTTAGTCCTGCTGGCGTCATCATCCCGCGGGCTTCGAGAGCGTGCACGCGAGCGATGTTGCGCTCTGTCCAGTGGCTTTTCGTGCGGCGCGGCGAGAGACGCTGCGCCAAGCGACCGTCCTTCATGCGCTTCACCGTAGAGTCAATCCATCCGAAACATAGCGCCTCCTCCACCACCTCAATGTAGGGCAACGCGTCGTGCATCGTTACCTTGCCACGGTAGGTGGCCACCCAGCAGTGGTCAGCCTCGGCGTGGTGCTTTTCGAGCCATTGGCGCAACTGCTTACGCTCGCAATATTCCAAAAGTATGTCTATTTCCATAGCTCCACTGCCGGCCAGCCATAATCCTGCAGGCAGGTAACCTTCAGCCCATGCTCGCGGACATACTCGCTCACCACTTCGAGGCGCACACTGTCGCGAATCCCCTCATTGCTGTTCACGGCATGGAAATCCTCGTAGTGTTTGCCGAAGATACGCTCCGCGCTCGGTTGGCAACGCGAGCCGTCCTCCACCTGATCGAACACGTCGACCCTGTAGCCGTCAGCCTCCTTCACCAGCACGAACATACCCGGATGGCTGCCGCCAGAAACACACTTCAGCGTATCGCCCACCAGGTCAAAATTGTCCACCCACCAGTCGCCCCACACACGGACCGTATCCAATCCTTCCCCCTCCACTACAATGAAACCGCTGTAGGGAATACACACCTCTCCCCATGCGTAACGGCCTCCTATGCTGTCCACCAGATAGCTCTCTATGGCCATCTGCAACGGCTCCGCCTGCTCCATGCCGACGGAATCTTCCCCATTCTGCCGCTCAGCGGACTGCTGTCCGCAACCGCCCATGACGAACGCACAAACGGCGAGAGCAATGAAAAACTTTCTCTGATTCATTGTCAATCTGTTTTATGATTTTAATTCCGGAACTACTGCGAAAAACGTCAGCGGCTCGGTAGCGCTGGCGTTGATAAGCGAATGCGCGTGGCCGCAGGGACAATAGTGGCACTCTCCGGCGCCGAGCCGCTCCTCCCCGTCGTCGTAGAGGCAGCGCGCCGAGCCGCTCAGGATAAAGATAACCTCGCTGTTGCTCTCATGACGGTGAAAACCGATGGAACATCCAGGCTCCAGCCTTCCACGCATAACCTTGTGAGTCCCATCGTTGAACATGCGGAACCACGTCTCTCCTTCCCCACCCTTGAACTGCGGATGGGCGACCTCCTCAATCTTATTGAAATCTATAACCATAACAAAACTTTTTCCGACTGCAAAGTTTCATAAATTTGGGGTTGCAAAAGGTAAACGGTTAATGGTTACACCAGCGTTAGGCGCCGTTAACCATTAACCGTTAACCATTAAACTTTACTGACTTAGCAAAGCTCGTGGATTACGAGACCGGAGCGGAGCTTGGGCTCGAACCAGGTGGTCTTCGGGGGCATGATGTTGCCGGTGTCGGCAATGTCGATGATCTGCTTCATGCTGACGGGATAGAGGGCGAAGGCGACCTTCATCTCGCCGTTGTCGACGCGACGCTTCAGCTCGCCGAGTCCGCGGATGCCGCCGACGAAGTCGATGCGCTTGTCGGTGCGGAGGTCCTTGATGCCGAGAACCTTGTCGAGCACGAGGTTGCTGAGGATGGTGACGTCAAGAACGCCGATGGGGTCGTTGTCGTTGTAGGTGCCAGGCTTGGCGGTCATCTTGTACCAGTGGCCGTCGAGGTACATGCTGTGTTCATGCAGCTTGGCGGGCTTGTAGATGTCGGTGCCCATGTCGGTGAGGTCGTAGCTCTCGCCGACGGCTTTGAGGAACTGCTCCTTGGTGAGGCCGTTGAGGTCTTTCACCACGCGGTTGTAGTCGATGACGTTCAGCTGGTTGTCGGGGAAGATAACGGTCATGAAGTAGTTGTACTCCTCCTTGCCGGTGTGGTGGGGGTTCTGTTCCTTCTTCTCCTGTCCCACGAGGGCGGCGGCGGCGCTGCGGTGGTGACCGTCGGCGATGTACATGGCGGGAACCTGCTTGTCAAAGATGTCGACGAGCTCGGCGATGGTCTTCTTGTCGTCGATGACCCAGAAGCGGTGGCCGAAGCCGTCTTCCTTGGCGATGAAGTCATAGATGGGCTTCTTGGCGGTGATGCCGGCCACAATCTCGTCGATACGGGCGATGGCGGGATAGGCGAAGAAGACGGGCTCCACATTGGCGTTGGTGATGCGGACGTGTTTCATGCGGTCCTCTTCCTTGTCCTTGCGGGTCAGCTCATGTTTCTTGATGACCTTGTTGACATAGTCCTCGCTGTAGGCGCAGGCCACGATGCCGTACTGCCACTTGGCGTCTTTGTCCTTGGGGTTCATGCTCTGGGCATAGATGTAGAGTTTTTCCTCCTCATCCTTCACCAGCCAGCCGAGGTCCTTGAACAGGTTGTAGTTCTTCACGACCTGGAGGTACACTTCGGGCGAGTGCTCGTCGGTGCCTTTGGGGAGGTCGATCTCAGCCTTGGTGACGTGCAGCAGGCTGTAGGGGTTGCCCTCGCATTCCACGCGGGCCTCTTCGCTGTTCAGTACGTCGTAGGGACGCGAAGCCAGTTTCTCGACGATGTCGACGGGCGGGCGAAAGCCCTTGAAAGGTTTAATGATTGACATAGTGTGTTCTAAATTTATTGTTGATTATTTTATTGGTACGAAATATTCAAAACAGAGGTCTTCGTTCAGCGTACGCCAACTGATGCCGAAGCGGTCGGTCTCGTAATCTTGGAGTTCTTTGTCAGAAGCCTGGCGCAGACGCGGATAGTCGGCAATGCGCTCGCACAACTCCTGCCCGCCATCGGTGAGGATATGCACAAAGTTGCTGTCAACCCATACTTTTCTTACGTTCATTTCCATGGTCTTTCCCCTTTCATTTACCGAAAAACGTATGCCACTGCTGGATGATAATCTCGCGGTTCTCTTCTATCACCATCTCGGCTATCTTTAGCTCGTTTGCCTTCAATCCATCGTTCTCCTCAAGGCTGATTTCTGGCACGACATTGAACTTAGCCTTGCGCGCCGACGGTCCTTTCCCTGCCACGACATGAACGTGAATTGGCTCATGGTCGTTGGAGTAAAACTGGAACCTCAGTCCGAAAAATATGAACAACAGCGGCATTTTTTTTGCATATTTGAGACTGCAAAAATACGAATTAATTTTGACGTGGACAAAATTATTTTTTATCCACGCGGAAAATCTTGTAGCCCAGCATGGCGATGGTGACGGACATCAGGGGCGAGATGATGTTGAAGAAGCAGTATGGCAGGTAGGTGAGCGTGGGGACATGCAGCACCAGCGACTGGGTCATTCCGCAGGTGTTCCACGGGACGAGGACCGAGGTGACGGTAGCCGAGTCCTCCGTCGAGCGGCTGAGGAGGCGACCCTCAAAGCCTTTTTCTTTATAAAGTTTCTTGTAGATATTGCCCGTGAGGACGATACTCAGGTACTGGTCGCCGGTGACAATGTTGGCGAAGAGACCTGTTCCCACGGTGGTGGAAACCAGCGAGCGGCGGCCGCTGATGCCCTTGGCCAGCGCCGCGGTGAGGCTTTGCAGCATCCCCGTCCCCGTCAGCGCACCGCCGAAGGCGGCGGCACAGAAGATGAGGAACACCGTGCTCAGCATCCCGCGCATGCCGCGGGTCTGCACCAAGTTATTCAGCACCTCGTTGCCGGTATCCAGCGACGTGCCGCCGTAGTAGGTCGTCATCAAGCCGCGGAAGCCATTCCCCTCCCCTATCTGCGACACGATGTCGGGCTGCGCCACCAGCATCACCACACCCGCAAGGAATGCCGAGAGGAACAGCACGATGGCCGCCGGCAGGCGCAAGGCGATAAGCACAGCCGTCACCAGCGGCACCAAGAGCAGCCAGCCATTGATATGGAAGACGCCCTGCAGCCCTTCGGCGAACTCGGCCGACTGGACACTAGCGCTGTCGGCGTGACAGAGGCTCGCCACCAGGAAAATAATCAGGGCGATGGTGAACGACGGCACCGTGGTGATAAGCATATACCTGATATGCTTGAACAGCGGCACCTCGCCCACCGACGAGGCCAGCACCGTGGTGTCGGAGAGGGGCGAAATCTTGTCACCGAAATAGGCACCCGAAATAATGGCGCCCGCCGTCCACCCCACGCCGTAGCCGTGTGCCGCACCTATTCCCATCAGCGCGATGCCAATGGTGGCGATGGTGGTCCACGAGCTGCCCGTCACCAGCGACACCAGCGCGCTGATGAGGCAAGCGATGAAGAGGAACACCGACGGGTCGACCACCTGCATGCCGTAGTATATCATCGTCGGCACCACGCCGCTCAGCATCCAGCTGCCCGACACCGCGCCGATGAGGAACAGTATCAGTATGGCACCGCCGATGGTCTTCACGTTGTCCGAGATGGCGTGGTCGATGTTTTTCCACGGCACCTTGAAGAACACCATCCCCATCGTCACCGCCACCGCCGCCGCCACGAGCAGCGCCGTCTGGCTCGCCCCGTCGAGGGCGTCGGAGCCGAACTCACGGATGACGAGCACCTGCAACACCACCAGCACCGCCAGCGGTATCAGCGCCAGAGTCCAATGGATGCGAGGGGAGGATGGGGAATCATTCATTCTGTGCGGAGAAGGAAGTAAGTGACCTTACTCTCGGGGGCGAAGTCGCCGACGACGAGTTTCATCGGGGTGATGCTGCTCTCGGGATTGAGATAATTGGTCTGTGTGGTCTCTACTAAATCGTCAAATTTCTCCTGGCCCGAGGACGACAGCTGCTCGTCGGTATAAATCTCGATGTCGCCGAACTTGATGTCGAAAAGGAACTCGTCGCTCTCGTAATCCGGGCGCACCATAGAGGGAGTGGTAATCCGCTTGAGCATCTCGTTGGAGGACATGCCGACATGCACCCCGTTGCCGAGCACGACTGCGTCGGAGAATATCATCATATAATTGACCCCTTCCGTGGAGCTCTCGACCACCATGCCTACGGTGTCGCCCTTCATCTTCAGGGTGTAGACGACATAGGCCCCATTGCTGGCGACCTCGGCCTCAACGCGGTCGTAGAAGCCGGCAGCCGGCGGCGTGGTGACCATCTTTTTGTGCAGCTGGATAACACCCACGCCCTTATCGGTGAGCAGACAGTTTTTCTTGGAATTCTGCGCCGACAACGGAGCGCATATCATCGCCACCGTCATTAAAAAAGGAATAAGATATCTCATAACTTTGTTTCTTTTAAAATGCAAAATTACTCACTTTTCCCGACATAGAGAAAATATTTTTTGCAGAATGAAAAAAAATGCGTATTTTTGCAGTCGATTTCACAAGGAAATCACGAAGCGTTGTATCTTCGTCTTGCGAATGGAAACTTGAGAAACTTCTATGAAAAGCAAGAATGGTATGACGGCTTCGCGCGTATAGCGTGGGCTGTTCCCGTTTCTTCTTTTCAGGGTAATTCTCAAGACCTCCATTCGGAGAAGTGGTACACGGCGCCACGCTTCTTTTATTAATTATTAATGCTCAACGAGGCGCGAGAGAGCATAGAGTAAAAAAAACATACCATGTTCAAACAAATCAAAAAAGTGGCGATGCTGTTCTTTGTGGCAGCCACAATGTTCACCGCCTCGTCCTGCAGTAAGGATGATGGGTATTCCGAAAGCGACATCATCGGTGTCTGGTATTTCCCGACGAGTGTCGGCTATGACCAGCTGCGCGGTGCGAAACTCGACATCAAGGCCGACCACACCGTCACAATCAACGCTACCACTGGCACGATGACTTTCGATTGGACGTTCAAGGACAACCAGTTCACAGCCACCCGTACATCAGGGCAATACACTGGCGTTCTGTCATTCAACGTCAAGGAGGTTACCTCGGACTACATGACTGAGGAGGGAGACTACCGAATGAATGGTAATGTCCTCGGCAGCGTAAGTGGGACGATGCGGCATTCTTTGTAGTCCATCCCATTAAATAGAAGGAATAGAAAAGAGGCTTGTGCATATTGGCGCAAGCCTCTTTCTTTTTCGAAACTTCAAAGATTAGCCTTCGTAGAAGGGCATCTTGACGGTGACGGCCTTGAGGAGTTTCTCGCGGATCTTGATGTAGATCTCGGTGCCGGTCTTGGCATAGGCGGCCTCGATGAGGGCGGTGCCGATGTTCTTGCCGGTGCTGGGGCTGGGCGAGCCGCTGCGCACCTCACCAATCTTCTTGCCTTCGGCGTTGCAGACCTCGTAGCCGTTGCGGGCGATACCGCGGTCGATCATCTCGAAGCCAGCCACTTTGCGCTTGAAGCCGGCGGCTTTCTGGGCGAGGAGGAGCTCCTTGTTGATGAAGTTGTTGTTCTCGGCTTTCAGCTTGACGATGAAGGCCAGCGGAGCCTCCAGCGGGCTGACGGTGTCGTCCATCTCGTGGCCGTAGAGGGCGAAGCCCTTCTCCAGACGCAGGGTGTCGCGGCAGCCCAGACCTGCGGGCATGATGCCGAACTCCTTGCCAGCCTCGAAGACCTTGTCCCACACCTCGAGGGCTTTCTCCTTGGGGATGTAGATTTCGCATCCGCCGGCGCCGGTGTAGCCGGTGGTGGAGAGGATGATGTTGGGGATGCCGGCGAAGGTGAGGATCTTGAAGGTGTAGTACTCCATGTCGACGATGTTCTCGGAGGTAAGTTTCTGCATGGCCTTGAGGGCGTTGGGGCCCTGGACGGCGAGCTGAGCCCACTGCTCGCTCTCGTTGACGAAGTCCTTGCCGAGTTCCATACCCATCTTGTCGGCGATCTGGCTCATCCAGTTCCAGTCCTTGTCGATGTTGGCGGCGTTGGGGACCATGAAGTATTCGTCGTCATGGACGCGGTAGACGAGCATGTCGTCGACGACGCCACCCTGGCCGTTGGGGAGACAGGTGTACTGCACCTTGCCGTCGAAGAGGTCCTCGACGTTGTTGGTGGTAACATACTGCATGAAGTGCTTGGCGATGGGGCCTTTGGCGCGGAACTCGCCCATGTGGCTCACGTCGAACACGCCCACGTTGTTGCGCACGTTGTTGTGCTCCTCGATGAGGGTGGTGTACTGGATAGGCATGTTGTAGCCGGCGAATTCGGCCATCTTTGCACCAAGTTTGATGTGCAAGTTTGATGTGTAAATCGGTGTACGGTGTGGTTTTCATTATATTACGTATTTGTTAATAATTTATTTCCAAATCCCTATCAAAACGAAAAAAACAAGAAAAAATTGTGCATCGGGGAGAAAATTTTGCAACCTGCTCAGAATTAATATTTTCGACCATTGTTCTTTCATTGTTCTTTCATTGTTCTTTCATTTTAATGGAAGAACAATGGTTAAACAATGGTTAAACAGAGGGCGAAGGGGCTTTAGTAGAGGAAGTTATTGTAGGGGTAGCGGATGGCGTGGATGCGGGCGATTTCGTCGTAGAGGAGATTACGGAGGGCGTCGATATTTTGCTTCTTGGAGGCACTGATGAATATTTGGGGGAGTGCTGAGGAGTGCAAGGGAGTGCTAGGAGTACAAGACAATTGCTCCGATGTGGTATTGTCCTCGCACTCCTTGCACTCCTCCGTACTCCCTTGCACTCCTATATTATCAATCTTGTTATAGACCATGATGACGGGTTTGTCGGCGGCGTGGATGTCGGCGAGGGTTTTGTTGACGGCGTCGATTTGCGACTGGTGGTCGGGGTGGGAGATGTCGACGACATGGAGGAGGAGGTCGGCTTCGGCGACTTCGTCGAGGGTGGATTTGAAGGATTCAACGAGCTGTGTGGGGAGCTTGCGGATGAAGCCTACGGTGTCGGTGAGGAGGAAGGGGAGATTGCCGATGACGACCTTGCGGACGGTGGTGTCGAGGGTGGCGAAGAGTTTGTTTTCGGCGAGTACGTCGGATTTTGCGAGGAGGTTGAGGATGGTGCTTTTGCCGACATTGGTGTAGCCGACGAGTGCCACGCGGACGAGGGATTCGCGGTTTTTGCGCTGGAGGGTTTTCTGTGTGTCGAGTTTGGCGAGTTGGATTTTGAGTGCAGAGATTTTCTCTTTGATGAGGCGTCGGTCGGTCTCGATCTGAGTTTCGCCGGGACCGCGCATGCCGATGCCGCCGCGCTGGCGTTCGAGGTGTGTCCAGAGTCGTGTGAGGCGCGGGAGCATGTATTGGAGCTGAGCGAGCTCGACCTGAGTGCGTGCGGTGGCTGTGCGTGCGTGGCGTGCGAAGATGTCGAGGATGAGTGTGGTGCGGTCGAGGATGCGGCATTCCATTTCTTTCTCGAGGTTGCGGAGCTGTGCGGGCGAGAGTTCGTCGTCGACGACGATGATGTCGGCGTCGAGGGCGTTCTTGTATTCGCGTATTTCGTCGAGTTTGCCGGAGCCCACGTAGGTGCGGGTGTCGGGTCGGTCGAGTTTCTGGATGACCTTGTAGACGGTGACGCCGCCGGCGGTGCGGAGGAGGAATTCGAGTTCGTCGAGGTATTCCTCGGTGCGTTTGAGGGTTTGTCCGTTGGGGCAGACGGAGACGAGGATGGCTTTTTCGGGGATTTCTTCGTTTACAAAGGTGTTGCGCTCCTGTGGCGAGGGACGTTTGCCTTCCTCTCCGAGAGAGTTACGGAATTTGCCTTTCTTGTTTGGGGCGTAGTGCACGGTAATGATAAATGATGAATGGTTAGTGGTTAGTGGTTAGTGGGTAGTGATTGGAGGATTTGTTCGAGGGGTTGGACGGCGGCGGGCCAGGAGTAACGTTCACGGACGAAACGATAGCCTTCCTCAGCAATGCGAGTACGCTCATCTTCGGTACCAAGAAGCAAACATATCCAGTGGGCCAAATCTTCCTTGCTGTCGCCGACAAACAGCTGGTCGCCCGATGTTGCACCAAGGGCGGCATTGGCCAGGCTTGTTGTGACACAGGGCTTCTGCATAGCCATTGCTTCGAGGAGCTTATTCTGGAGGCCGGAGCCTATGCGCATGGGTGCGACAAAGACCTGCGAGGAGACGTAGGCGGAGCGTATGTCGGGTATGCGTCCGCTAACCGTTACTTTCTCGGGTTTCAATGCCTTGGAAGCCAACGCCCGTACTGCGGGCTTGGGGTCGGCGCCGGCAATCAGCACAGTGGCAGAGGGACAATACTCCCACACCAAGGGCATGACCTCGTTAACGAGGAAGCAGGCGGCGTCAACGTTGGGGGCGTAGGACATGTTGCCGCAGAAGCAAATTGAGTGGGTAGTGGGTAGTTGATAGTGGGTAGTATTGAAGTAGTCGAGGTCGACGCCGTTGGGGATGATGTGGATTTCGCCGTTTCTCTTGTGGGGGATGGCGTCGGAGTCGACGTCGGAGATGATGGTGAGGGCGTCGAAGATGGAGAAGGCTTTGTATTCGGACGACCGCAGCATCTTGAACTCGTAGTGCAGGAGGTAGTGCCAGAAGCCGTGTGTGGTCTCCATGCGTCGCTCAGTATTCATGGATAGGGCGTCCTGGAAGTCCATGACTTTGGGGAAAGGCAGGCGTGCGACGAGGGGCATGGTGCGCACCATCTGGTTGTAGACAACATCGGGCTGCACCTCGCGGGCGAAGGCCTTGCAGGCGCGTTTGGAGCGCTTGGTGTTCCAGTAGCCCATCTGGAGGGATTTGGAGGCGAACCAGTTGCGGAGTATGTTGAGGGCACAGACGAAGCGGTTGAGGCGGAAGAGGCGAATCTGGCGGCAGTAGGGTTCGAGGGCTTTGAGGTGCTCGGGTTCGACGCGCTGGTGGCTGACGGCGAAGAGGTAGATGTCGTGGTGCTTGGAGAGCTCGACAATCTGGTGGTAGGCGCGGAGCTTGTCGCCCTTGTCGAGGGGCCAGGGGAAGCGAGGGAGAACGACCAAAATCTTCATAATGCGTGAATGGGTTAATGGGTTAATGGGCTAGAAGAGTTGGGTTTGGGTACCTTCGGCGAAGCCCATGCGTTCGTCGGCGTCGACGGGAGCGTTTTCATCGTCTGTGTCGTCGACTTCGAGGGGTTCGGGGTCAGGTTTGAGGGGTTCGAGCCAGTTGAAATGGTCAACGGCGAAGGTGGTGATACGTTTGCCTTTGGCCTTGAAGCCCTTGACGGCGATGAAGTCGTCGACGTCGATGATTTCGGAGGCTATTTTCTTGCCGGAGTCGGGGTTGTAGACCACCTCGAGGCGAGGATAGCAGTCGAAAGCCACCGAGAGGAGCTGGGAGCCGTCGTCGTCGAGGAAGGGGGTCTTGCGGTCGGAGAGTTCTGGGACGAAGCGTTTGAGGTAGGGATAGCCGTCGGCGGAGCGGTAGAGGACGGTGAGGACAGGGTTGTCGGCAGTGCCCACGGTGGTCTTGGGGTTGAACTTGCGGAGGTGGAGGAGGTCGTCGTCGAAGTGGGTGGCGAGGTCGAAGCCGGTGAGGCGGTAGCAGGCGGACTGCATGACGGCCAGCAGCTTGTCGTTTCCGTGGAATTCGCCAAGATAGCGTCCGGCTTCGTTTACGTTGAGACGCTTGACGCTTTCGTCGAACCATATCTTGCGGGCGGAGAGGGTGGAGACGCCGGAGTCCTTGAGGTTGATGGAGCGGACGGCGTTGCGGGTGAGGATGTTGCCGATGGATTGGCGTCCTTTGATGGCGAGAGTCTTGAAGTCGAAGTCGAAGGAGGTCTTCTTGAGTTTGGGTTTGGAGACGTGATGGACGGTGACGACCTCGGCCTCGCCGTTGGGGTTGGCGGTGAAATAGAGCACCTTGCTTCCCTTCGTACCTTTGGTGAGGAGGTAGTCCTTGTCGCGGGTGATGGAGGTGACGGAGAAGCGCTTGACCATGACGTAGCCGTCGGGACCGCCGTCGCGGTAGATGAGGTTGTAGACGGTGCGCTCGTCGCGTTTGCGGAAGACGGAGATGAAGAGTATCTCGGGGCATTCCTGGGTGCCGACGAAGCCTTTTTCCTGGATTTTGGTGACCATGAAAGAGCCGTCGCGGCGGAAGACGATGATGTCGTCCATCTTAGAGCATTCGCAGGCCACCTCGACGCCTTCCTCGCGTTTGAGGCCCCAGCCGGCGAAGCCTGTGGAGTAATTGACGTAGAGCTTCTCGTTGGCGAGGGCGACGGTGGTGCCTTCGATGTCCTCGAAGTTGCGTATTTCAGTGCGGCGCTCACGGCCTTTGCCGAATTTCTTGAGGATGTCCTGGAAGTAGCGGACGGCGTAGTCGGTGAGGTGGGCGAGGTGGTTGCGCACCTCGTCGATGTTCATCTCGATGTTTTCCAGTTCCTCGATAGCCTTCTTAATGTCGAACTTGGAGATTTTGCGGACGGGCTTCTCGCAGAGCTTGAGGATATCGTCGCGGGTGATTTCTTTCTTGAACTGGTCGCGGTAGGGGTCGAAGGCGCGCTCCATCTGCTTCACCTGGTCGTCCCAGGACTTGGAGCGGTCGTTCTCCATGATTTTGTAGATGCGCTTCTCGAAGAAGATCTTTTCCAGCGAGACCCAATGCCAGCGGTCCTCGAGTTCGGCGAGTTGGATTTCGAGTTCCTGCCTGAGGAGGTCCTTGGTGCGGAAGGTGTTGTGGCGCAGGATTTCGGAGGCGGTCATGAAGACGGGCTTGTCGTCGACGATGACGCAGGTCTGGGGGGAGAAGGAGATTTGGCAGTTGGTGAAGGCGTAGAGGGCGTCGATGGTTTGGTCGGGGGAGACGCCGGTGGGGAGGTAGACGACAATCTCGACTTGTGCGGCGGTGTTGTCGTCGACCTTCTTGATTTTAATCTTGCCTTTCTCGTTGGCTTTGAGGATGGAGTCGATGAGGACGTCGGTAGTGACGGTGTAGGGCAGCTCGGTGATAACGATGGCTTTGCGCTTCTCGTCATAGTGCATCTTGGCGCGTATGCGGAGGCGACCGCCGAGGGCGGCGTCGTTGTAGCGGGAGACGTCGATGAGGCCACCGGTGGGGAAATCGGGGAAGATCTCGAAGGGTTCGTCGCGGAGGATTTTCACGCTGCTTTCGAGGAGTTCGCAGAAGTTATAGGGCAGGATGACGCTGGTCAGCGTGACGGCGATGCCCTTGGTGCCCTGTGCCAGCAGCAGGGGGAACTTGACCGGCAGGGTGACGGGTTCCTGCTTGCGGCCGTCGTAGGAGGGTTTCCACTGGGTGGTTTTGGGATTGAAGACCACCTCTTTGGCGAACTTTGAGAGGCGTGCTTCGATGTAGCGGCCGGCGGCGGCATCGTCGCCGGTGAGGATATTGCCCCAGTTTCCCTGGCAGTCGATGAGGAGGTCTTTCTGACCCATGTTGACAAGGGCGTCCTTGATGCTCATGTCGCCGTGGGGATGGTACTGCATGGTGTTACCCACGATGTTGGCCACCTTAGTGAAGCGTCCGTCGTCGGTTTCATCCATCGCGTGGAGGATGCGGCGCTGCACAGGTTTGAGGCCGTCGTCGATATCGGGCACCGAGCGGTCGAGGATGACGTCGGAGGCGTAATCAACCCAGTAGTCCTTGAACATGCCGCTGAGGGACATGGTGCCGCCCTCGGCGGGCTCTGTGCTGTCGTTCAACTGTTGATTGCTAATATTTTCGTTTTCTTCCATAAAAGGGTCTAAAAGTCTAAAAGGTCTTAGTGGTTATTGGCATTGATGAAGAACCTGTCCCAACGCAAGCGGCCGTGGTCGCTGTCCCAACTGAAGAGCACCCACTTGGCCTGGCCGACGATGTGGTCCTCGGGCACAAAGCCCCAGAAGCGGCTGTCCTGGCTGTTGTGGCGGTTGTCGCCCATCATCCAGTAGTAGTCCTGCTGGAAGGTGTAGCTGTCGGTGGCCTTGCCGTTGATGTATATCTGTCCGTTCTTCACCTCGAGGGTGTTGTGCTCGTAGGCGGTGATGACGCGGCGGTACCAGGGGAGGTTCTCCAGCGTGAGTTTCATCGTCGCACCTTTGGCAGGGATATAGACGGGACCGTAGTTGTCGACGGCATTGACGATACCGGGGACATTGGGATAGAGGTCGCCCACGCTGTCGGCGGGGAAATAGTAGGGGTCGATACTCTTCACATAGCCGGAGACCCTGAGGCCAGCAGCCACCTCCTCGGACAGCGACATAGCGAGGCATAGGTTGCCTTCTGCGTCATAGCCGCAATCCAGAATGCCTGCCATATCCTCCTGGGTCATTCCGCACTCGTCGAGCACCTCCTCGGAGATATAATTCCCAGCCAACGTAACCTTGCGGTAGAGTTGGATATTCTCAGGACTTTCCACCGCTTCGCCGTTGATATAAACCACGCTGTTCTTTATCTCCAACGTCTCTCCCGGCAAGCCCATGCAGCGTTTGATATAATTCTCACGTTTGTCGATGGGGCGAACGAGGATGTTGCCCACCGGCAGCGGGCGTCCGTGAACATTCGCCACCGCCAGGCCCGTGAGTACCGAATCGCGGCCACATTCACGTATGGCTTCATAGTAGGTATACTTGCCGTCGAGGAAATTTGTCAGCACCGTATCGCCCGCTGGGAAGTTGAACACCACAGCGTCGTAGCGCTTCACATGCGAGTAACCGGGGAAACGGTAGTAGGGCAGCTGCGGCCAATCGAGATACGACTGAATCTTGGTGCCCACAATGGTGTTGTGCATCAGCGGCAGCGCCAAGGGAGTCATTATCACCCGAGGGCCATAGGAGAGCTTGCTGACCATCAGATGGTCGCCCACACGCAGGCTGCGTTCCATACTCGACGAGGGGATGGAATACAGCTCGAAAACGAAGCCACGGATAATCACCGCCGCAATGAGGGCAAAGACGATGGCCTCGGCCCATTCGCGAAGCTGCGAGGCGTTCTTCTCAGCCTCCTTCTTCTCCGCTTTCGTCAGTTTCTTCGGCTTGCAATACTGCCATTTGCCCAAGCCCACTATCGGCAGATAGATGAATGGCACGAGCACCGCCGCCGTCTGTTCCAGGAAGCTATTGCGCTGGAACACCTTGGCTGTCTCGTCCACCAACAGGAGGAACATAAAAATGTTGATACCGGGAATCAGCAGAAAGATGTACCACGGCCACGGCTTGCCACACACCTGCACCCACACAAACATGTTGTACACCGGCACCACTGCTTTCCACGGCGCCACTCCGGCTTTCTTGAACACAAACCACAAACCAGCGATTGTGCCCAAAACATAGATCATCAACAGAATTTCGTATACCATAATCTTATTTTTACTTACACATTAACGCATTCAATCAGTTTCTTTTTCTCCTTGTTCCAATCCATATCCTTGCGAGCCTCGGCGAAATCGGCGTCGGTCCACTCTCTCGACAACACCTTCCTCACAGCCTCCGCCAACGCTCGTGCGCCCACATCTTCCATAATGGTGCCGATATGGAATCGGTGCACCACTGCCGCCATTTCGGGAAGGTCGCTCACCACTATCGGGACTCCTGCGGCAATAAAATCGCCTATTCTGTTCGGTAGCGCAAAGTGGTAGCTCTGTCCCATATCCTCCAGCATCACCAGTCCTACGCTCGCCTGTCGTGTCAGCGGTTCCAACTCTTCCGGTTTCAAACGTCCGAGGAACTCGATGCGATCCTTCCAAGGCTTACTCTCTGCGTATTTCTTCATATCCTCCAGCAGGTCGCCGATGCCGGCAATCACCAGTCGGCAGTCCTCCAACCATTCCAGCGCATCAATCGCCCAATCCACCCCTCGACCCAAATTCACCGCTCCTTGATAGAGCAGCATTTTAGTGGGTAGTGGATAGTGGATAGTGGATAGTGTTTGGTCCTGCGTGCTACCCACTACACACTCCCCACTACACACTCCAATATTCCTCACCACCGTCATCTTCACACCGTATTTCTCCCTATAGTAGTCGGCAATACTCTGGCACACAGTAATCAGCGCATCGCATTTGGGCATCAGCCTCCGCTCAAGCCTCTCCCACATCTTCTTCACTTTCTCTCTCCCCACCAACTCAGGCACTTCGGGAAACAACTCGTGGGCATCCATCACCAACCTCTTCATCTTCATCTTCGCCGCCACATAACTCGCCAGCAGCGTGTCCGTGTCGTTGGCCCACACAATGTCGCATTTTGTCCGCAGCAGGCGCCACCACAACCGCAGGTTGTACTCGGCATAGAACTTCCACGTCTTCTTGCTCTTCACCCGCAGCTCATTCCGCCCTATAAGAATCACTTCACATCCTGCCTCACGAAGAGCCTCCGCATGGCGCATCACCCTCCGGTCGGTCACCAAATCGTTGGTCACCGCCATCACTATCCTTATCTTTCTACCACTGACGCTCAATACCTTATCCTAAAATTTCAACTATCAATTTTAAATTAAAATATATTAAGTAACGAATTACAAAAAAAAATCGTATTTTTGCAGTCGAAAATTTTATCAACAAACCCTGTGAAAAACCTCACCAACACACTCTTGTCCCTCTTTGCCTTGTGTACCCTTGCCGCTTGCGCCAGTTCGCGGCCGGCCAACAAATCGGCACTCGAAATCCCTGTCTTCGACAAAGACCAGGTCTGGCAACTCACAGACATGCGTGGGAAGCCTGTCGACACACAAGGGAAAACCTTTACCCTCCAACTCTACCCCGACGCTGGCATCGTCCGCGGATACATGGCATGCAACATGTATTTTGGCCATTACACCTGCCATCCCGGCGACCCGCAGACAGGCCGTTACCCCATTGAAATCGTCCTCGAGGGCTCGGGTTCTCTCGGGTGTCCCGAAGCCGACATGAATGCCGACAGCCGCTACTATGCCCTCCTGCTCAAAGCCACCCACTTCTCCTACACCTCCACCACCCTCACCCTCTACCAAAACGATAAAGAGATTCTCCGTTACGAATTGCAATGAAACTTAGTTATAAATACCACTCCTTCAACATCCCCCTATGCCTGCTGCGCCTCCTGAAGCGTCGCATGCGGTGGGTACGTGCCGCCGGTGGCATCGTCACCGCCCCCGATGGTACCATGCTCCTCATACAGCGCAACGGCCGCTGGGACCTCCCAAAAGGCAAGGTCGAGCCCGGCGAAACCCTCCTCCAAGCAGCCCTCCGCGAAGTAGAGGAAGAAACTGGCATTAAAGTGGATAGTGGACAGTGGATAGTGGGTAGCACTCAGGTCCAAATGCTATCCACTACCCACTACCCACTACCCACTAAAACCTACCACATCTTCAATCTCTACGGCGGCTGGCACCTCAAACAAACCTCCTGGTTCCCCATGAGCGCCGAAAAACAAGCCGGCACCGCCCAGCAGGAAGAAGGCATCACCGCCGTCGTTTGGGTCTCCCCCGACGAATGGCACCGCCGTCTCTCCTCCTCCTACGGCACCCTTAGAACCCTCGAAAAACAGATTCGTTAAAATTCGTATCATTCGCCAACGAACAATGCAAACAATCTCGCAGATAGCCCTCACCTTCACTCCCGGACTCGGCAACACCTCCATCCGCCGCCTCATTGAGCTCTACCCCGACGAGGACATCTTCTCCTTGCCCAAATCCGAACTCAAAACCGCCTTCGGCACACACCAAAGCATCGTCGACAACATACTGAACAAAAATGGTTTCCCTCGTGCCGAGGAAGAACTCCGCTTCTGCGAGCAGAACCATATCCGCCCTCTCTTCTTCACCTCGCCCGACTATCCCGAGCGCCTCAACCGCCCCGAAGCCGACGACTGTCCTGCCCTGCTCTATGTCCTCGGCAGCGCCGACCTCAACTCCGAACGCGCAGTGTCCATTGTCGGCACCCGCCGCGCCACTGCCTACGGCCGCGACAATACCGACCGTCTCGTCCGCGAACTCAAACCCTACAACACCCCTATAGTCAGTGGATTGGCCTACGGCATCGACACCGCCGCCCACACCGCTGCCCTCGAGCACCAGTTGCCCACTGTTGCCGTCCTCGGACATGGCCTCGACCAAATCTACCCTGCCGAGAACCGTCCCTTGGCCAAACGAATCCTCGAGGCCGGCGGTGCCCTCGTCACCGAATATCCCTCCGGCACCGCCATCAACCCTCGATTCTTCCCCGCACGCAACCGCATCATTGCCGCCCTCAGCGATGCTTCTGTCGTTGTGGAGGCTTCCGAGAAAGGTGGCGCCCTCATCACCGCCGCCATTGCCGCCTCCTACCAGCGCGAAGTCTTCGCCCTCCCCGGACGCATCACCGATACCTACTCCCGAGGCACCAACAACCTCATCGCCTCCAACCGTGCCCTCCTCCTCCGCAATGCCGACGACATCGCTTTCCAACTCGGATGGCCCATCCAGGGACAACAAACCTCGATGAATGAAATAAAAGAAACGCCGAAACTCAGTTCCGACGAACAAAAAATCGTCAACATCCTGAAAGCCAACAACCACATGACTCTCGACGAAATAGCCACAGCCGTCTCATTCTCGCTCCCGAAAACCGCCTCGCACCTCTTCAACCTCGAAATGAACAAAGTCGTCCACACCCTCCCCGGCCACCTCTACCAAATAATATCATGAGGAACAGGCTTGCCCAAGCCTACTGCAGCAGCCAAATTCTTAATTTTTAACTCTTAACTCCCAAAATGCCACACTCGCCGCAGCGGCCACATTCAGCGAATCCACTCCCCGCTGCATCGGTATCTTCGCTACATAGTCGCATTGTTGCAACACACTGTCGCTCAACCCATCACCTTCCGTTCCCATAACAATGGCCAACTGTTCAGGCTCCTTCAGCACAGGGTCGCCGATACTCACCGAACGGTCGGTCAATGCCAGCGCCACTGTCTGGAATCCCAGTTCCCTGAGCGTCTCCGGATAATTTTTAGTTTCTTCAATCCAAGTCCAGGGAACCTGAAAAACAGTCCCCATACTCACACGGCAAGCTCTGCGGTTCAACGGGTCGCAGCAAGTTCTCGTAAGCAACAGTGCGTCAATGCCCAACGCCGCTGCTGCTCGGAAAATGGCTCCGGTATTCTCCGAATTGACCACCGAATCCATCACAGCCACACGTCGAGCACCCTCACACACCTCTCCTACCCCGCGCATCTTTGGTCGACGCATACAGCTCAACACCCCCCTACTCAGCTCATATCCTGTCAACTTCGCCAATACTTCCCGCCGACCCGTATACACCGGCACCTCCGCACCCAACGCTTCCACCTGCCCAAGGAACTTCTCCTCGCACAAGAACGACACAGGTTCCACGCCGTGCTCCAACGCCACCCTGATCACCTTCTCACTCTCACAGATAAACACACCCTCCTCCGGATGCAGACGGTTCCTCAGCTGACCCTCCGTCAGCCGCGAATACGGGGCCATCTCTGGCGCAGCCAACGATTCTATATATCTAATATTCATCTTCTACTCTTTTTTCAACGTATCCAGTATCCTAGCGTGAGGCTGAGAAATCCCTGCCCGTAGCCCTCGAGGGTGGGTTGCGAGTAGCGAACACCGTTTTCAATCGCGCCCGTTCCCGCTGGCAGAGGAGCGCCACCGCTGGTAAAGGGATTGCCTAAAGCCAGATAGCTCATTCCAAGGCTGAAACGTCCGTCATAGACAATATCGAACCCCACCTTCCAGGCGAAACCCCAGCCGTGCTCCTCCATCTCGTCCATCACCCCGGGAGCCGCCATGCGCCTGCAGGTAATGTTGCGCCAATAGCCTCCCACGGCACCATAAACCACGATGTCCCAATCGTCGCCCATGCCCCAAACGGGCATCAAAAGACCCGCCGTGAAGGGAAAATGCAGGGAGCGGTTGACGTAGAGGCTCTCGTCCATAGGCGCCGCCTCGCGGTCGGGACTTTCGGACTTCAGCCAGTGAACGCCATCGAGCATCACCACGACAATACCCGGCCAGGTCTTTGGAGAATACATGGCTCGGATGCCCGCCGTGAAACTCGTCGAGAGCACGGGAGCATTGTCCGTGGCGCCGGCAGGGACGGCTCCTCCAACAGTGACACTGCCCCACCACTGAGAACGTCCCGACGGAACCCCTATACATAGGGCAACAATTATGGTCAGAAAATATTTCCTCATCTTTCTTTTCTCTTCCATCATTACACTTTCATAATAACGTCACCGATAAAAAAAAATTGTATCATCTCGCCGTTTCTTCGCGCCACTCAATAATGGAATTAACTTTTCTTTAAGAAAAAAAATTTGGCCATTCCAAAAACAATTCCTAATTTTGCACTTCGAAAAAGAACTATAATCTATTATCTATAAACTATTATCTATATTATTATGACCTACCGAGAACAAGAGGAGAAACTCTTCCAGCGCTGGGCCCAGCGTGCCCGCAAGCTCCATGACGCCGACCTCATCACCAAGGATGGCCTGCTCTTCCGCGGCGACGTGGAATGGGACGGCTTCTGCCAAATCCACCGCCCCGCCAACGAGGAACAGCTCTGGAACGATGCAGGCATGCGCCTCCTCGTCCTCACCAAGGAACTCTATGAGGAAGACTGCTGGGACATCCGCACCGAAACCGGCCGTGTGCCCTCTCCGCGCCTCACCGTCCGCACCGCCATGCGCTTCTTCCCCAATCTCGAACTCTGGGCCTATGGCCTTCTCACCATCCCCGACCGCAAGGTCATCCCCTTCTCCAAGGCCGACAACGCCACGCGCCTGCAGGGCTTCTACGAAAACGCACCCATCGCACGCATCAACTGTAAGAAACAATCCGACACGAAATCCGCCAGCAACACCGTGCTGCAGAAATACATGGACAACTATGCCGACCTCCTCGGCGAACAAATCAACATGTACAAGGCCGACATCATCCTCTGTCTCGGTGGACAAGGCATCATGGTCAACTTTATCAGAAAAAACGTCTACACCGACCTCATGGACATCAACCCCCACTGCTTCTACTCACCTTCGGCCAACGTACTGGTCGTCAAGCAATACCACCCCACCTACAATGTCTACAGCCGCAAGGAGATGTACACCGCCATGATTCAAGACTACCAAGCCTTCCTCAAAGCCACACCGCATTTCCCCACAGTCAGATAACAGATATCAATGTTCCAATAACAATTAACGGGGCCCACAAAAACGCGGACCCCGTTAATTAATAATTTTTAATTATTCTCATCTTTTAGTCAAAATGAACTGGGTTTGCCCACCGGCCATCGAGGCAATCGAACTGGGCAGGTTGTACACCATCGTGTTGCCCTGATACTCGAGCGTCATGTCGCCCACCAGATTGTTGTTGGTCTTCACCACAACCATCTTCTTTCCGTCGAAGGTGTAGTCAAACTCACCCTGCGGCAGGTCAATACCCAAATCGGGCACGAGAGAGACGGCAGCGTTGCACTTGGTCTCGCTGGTGAATGTAAGGTCGGCGGTGATAGCAATCGAGCCAATCATAGGAATGTTGTTGAAGGTCTCGGTGCCCACCCAATGGGTACCCACGAGGCTCACCGCTTCCTCCTCTTTGTCCTTCGAGCACGAAACCATAGCCAGCATGGCGGCGGAAACGAAGGCCATCATAAGAATTTTCTTCATAACAATAAGGTATTTAATTATTTACAATAATATTTATTTATCGATCAACAATGCAAATATACATCTTTTTTTGATACCGACGACATAAAAAATATCATTTTACAACGAATTTGGTTGTTCTCATCTGTTTTTTGCCCTCTATTTGCAACAGGTAGATGCCCTTCCCCAACTCCGCAACGGGAATGGTCCCCAGGGTGGAACCCTCTTTCACCTTCTGGCCCATCACATTGAAAATGGTATAACCCACCGCCTCACAAGAAAGCCCTTTCAGATAAAGGATATCGGTGGCCGGATTGGGATACACCTCAAGCGGCTGCGGCTCTGAGGCTTCGCGAACAGCAATTGGCGGCGTCGAGGGAATGATATTCACGATAAGCCCCTCTATCTTTGTCCATCCGTTAGAAAAGCCATTAGGGTCGGGGAGCTTGTACCAGTTGTCCTTGTAACCGCCCCAGCCAAAGTTGATATGGAACTTCCCGTCACTCTCGCGATAGCCGTCGACCACGACATTGTGACCCGAGGTTCCCGCAGCATTCTCAACGGCCAGATGGGCAGGATAGCCGGCTTGCAGATTGGAAATTAGGGTAGCGTACATCGCCGAATCGGGTTCCCGAAGCAGCTGACAATTCTCGAAACCAAACCTCTGGTAGGCGTCGAACGCCTGGTCTACGGAAAAGGTGCCGGAGCCATAAGAATCCGACGCTGAATAGACCTGCTTGCAAGCCACTCCACAAGCAAAAATCACGGCAGCAGCCAACGAGCCGGAAAGCTCCTCGTCACGCTGGAATCTGGCATCGGCGGAATCTAGCATCTCGTTCAGCTGCGGAAACGAGGGGAAATCATAAGTCTCCCAATCGTCATCGATATGGAACTGCCGACCAAAATAATTACCAGTGTAATAATCGTCGAAATCGTTGAAGCGGGTACCTTGCGTCGTCCGCAGATAATTAAGAATCTGACCCATAACAACAGCAGGACATCCAGCGTAGCTATGTTTGTTATTCTCCAACGGATCTGCCGGACAAGATTGATTGTAGGGGGGTCCCTGTGTCCACCGTGTGGTAAGGAGAGGCTGTTGCGCCCAGCCAGTCATAGCGCAAAACGAAAACAGTACAATAAAAATCTTTTTCATATTTTAGAATAGTATTTTCAATTCGCGGGGCAAAAATACAAATAAATCTTGAAAAGACAGAAAGACTGTTCCCTATTTACTATTATTTTTCAGCAGACGAACAGTGTGTCGCCCACCGTCGGCGGTAATGATGGTAAGTAGATATACTGCAGGGGAACAAGAGGTGACATCCAAGAGATAATCACCACTTCCTGCTGCCGTGAATTTCAAATCTTCTCGGCGACCCAACATATCAGTGAGATATGCTGCAACAAGATGGTCGGAAGTGACGACTATCACCTTTCCATCCGTCGGGTTCGGGTATACCTTACAGTCAACCAAATGTGCCACATCAATGGACTCTGCCTGCTGGAAGATAGCCATCAGCGAAGTGTCGCCAGTTACAATCAAACTTCTCGGATTGGTTGTGTCACCATCGTTCCATTGAGCAAAGAGATAGTTCTCGTGAGGTGTAGCCGTCAAGGTGGCGGTGTCTCCACGGTAGTAAAGACCACCACCCGTCACTGTACCATATTCGGCGTTGTTGGAAACGACGGTAATGATGTGGAAGGGTCTTGGCAGCTCCCCATTGCTGGGTTCGATGATAATGTTATCGATGGCAGCAGGTGTTTGGTGGTAACCTCCCAAGTTGTTGTGCCACATGAAAACCAACAGATAATTACCGGGAGTGGCAATATGGAAGGTGCCAGACTGGTTCTGCCAGGTTGTACACAGGTTTAGTTGATTATGGTTATCGAGGTCGATGCCGCCTTCCGGCACCTCGTTCTCGTCGAAGCCGCTAAGATGGCCTGGCGTGAGGACAGTGTATGCCGGCACAATTGCTGCTCGAAGGTAATCGAAGTGCACCTCCCCATTACATTTCCAATCGAAACCATAGGCATAGTCGCCCACAGTATCGAAGCGAAGAGCATAGGAGGCAAACACCGTGGAGGCCGAACCACTGTAGTTATTGCTGGCGCCATTGTCGCTGATATAGAGCGAGCGGCCAGGATGGCCCGTGGCACTTCCTATCATCCAACGGTTGTGCTGGTCGCCATTGACGAGGGTCCATCGGTCGGAGTAGTCGTCATCAAACCCACCGGAGCAGGGCAGCGTGTCGGGAGCGACGGAAAGAGTAGCCGCAACTACACGCTGTGCCACTACCGAATCCAGGCAGCTGGGGTAAACGTAGATGTGATAGACGGTGCCGGAAGCGAGTCCCGTCAAGGTGAGTGACGTATGATGCCTGACGAGCGAGGAGCTGTCAATCTCGCCTTCGCCGCAGGCTACCGTCATCATTCCGCCAGCCCCCGAGCGGCTGGAAGTGCCAGGGATGAAGTCGGCAGTGTCGTACTCGACATGCCAGAGGGTGCTACTCCGGCTGGTATCGCTCCACGCGATGGTGAGGCTGTCGAGGCTCGCATAGACGGCACGCAACTCCTCAGCCGGGGCGCAGGGAAGCTCGTCGAGGACGATGTCGTCGATATAGGGCCGGTTCGTTTGCGGAATGTCATGCGGAGCCATGAAGGCCACATGGCCGTGGGGACCGAAGTAGCGGTTCAGCCGCACGATGTGGTGCGAGTAGTCGCTGAGGGAAACGATACGGGCGGTATCGACAGCTACGAAGGAGGCCGTGTCGGTGGGGTCGCTCATCACGCCCACCACGATAAACGAGTTGTAATAGAAGTGGGCCGTGCGCATCCAGAACGACACCTGCAGGCTCGACACAGGGTACCGCGTCGAGTCGGTGAGGGGCATGATGGCCAGCTGGTCTGAAGATGAACAGGGAGCATGGAAGCGCATAGCGTTGGTGCCGCCATGGGCGTAGGTGGCGTCGTTGTGCACCCAGGGACCACGGCCATAACAGTCGTTGTAATACAGCCAGCATTCAGGCAGTGTGTTCTCGGGCGAGTATGTAGCGTACGAGGGAATGCCATTGACGCTTTCAAAGTCCTCCACAAAGGGCAGTGCGGCAAGTGGGCTGCAGAGGGTGTGGAACGGTTCTGGGTAAGAGGAATAACCCTCGCTACCACCACAGCTGGCGACCACCACCAGCTCGTAGTCGCTGTTGGGGTTGAGACCTCCAATGAAGGCATTGTTGTCATAGAAGATTTGAGGCTCAACGCTGCCGATGTCGAATCCCGGTGCGCCGACATATACCAGCCACTGGTCGGGGTTGGCGTTGCCATCGGCTCCACAAGGATGCAGACCGCAATCCCAAGTGGCGAAGACGCTGTCGGCAGTGACGTGCGTCACGCGGACATGCTCGGGTGTGGGACAGGGCCTCGACAGCCTCAGTTCGATATTGTCGAGGTCGAAACCGTTGTTGGGCATAGTATCGCTTTCGGGCGAAGGGGTATAGAAGACAATGTACCGGCCGCTGCCCGTATAGTTCACGAACCGTACCGTGACAGAATGGAGCGAGGCGACAGGTTCATCGCTGAGGTCAACGGTGTCGACAGGCACAAAGCCGGAATAGGTGTAGGCATGCGAGGGAACGGAATGCTCCATGCTGGCTGCAGGCAAGTACCCCGAGAACCAGGTGACATCCTCGGCGACACCTACAATCAGGCGCGAGTACGGAATCGGACTAACACCACTGCCGGGACGCTCGATAAGAAAGTTCACCTCCAATTCGGTGATGTCTATCGAGGTATCCAGGCGTGGCAGGGCTGCCCAGCGGTAGTTATTCGAACCGGAACTCATATTGAATCCTACGGTGTCCTCGCCGATATACGTATGTGTGGCGTGCGGCCTGCTCGAAATGCGGGATGGCACCGAGCCCCTGCGCCAGCAGGGATTGATATCTTCCTCGTAGCCATACGCGTAGCTCTCGAAGTCCTCTCTAAATGGCAGGTCGTCGTAGGTCAGCGGCGGGCACTCCGTCTGGATACTCCCTGTCTGGAAGATGCTGCTGAGACTTGTACATTCGGCAGCGACGGCATAGTTGTAGAGGGTGTTGCTTGCAAGCGGATGGAAGGTGTAGAAGGTGTCGGTGATTCCACTTACAGTGTCGCCGCCCAGGACGGCAGTGAAGCTGTTGTTGCCCTCAGGGCTCCATACAAGTGTCACCGAAGTGTCGGTACATGAGGCTCTCAGGTGCGAGATGGGGTAGCACAGCTGGTTGGTGAGCACAAGATCGTCGAGCAGCAGCTCGCGACCGTAAGTAGGTACAGAACCGCGAATGGCGATATAGTTGCCCGTGCCGCTATAGTTGGCGAAGTTGACCGTATAGAGCGTGACGTCGATTGTGGGAGTGATGGTGTCGACGGGGATGAAATTGGCGGTGTCGCCGTCGTGGTCCATCACACCGATGATATAGGAACCTCTCATGTCGCTGTTGCTCAATGTCCGGGCGTAGAACATCAGGTAGAGGTCACGGGTATTGTAGGCACCCTTGTCGACCGGAGGCAGCACAACGTATAAGTTTTTATATTCGGTGGTCAACTCCCAATACATACTGTTGTCGCCGTGGATGCCGCTGGTGCCGTTATTCCTGTTGTAGGGGCGGCCGTTGTAACTATTGTTGGAGGGAATGTCGTTGACACGCTTCCAGCAGGCGGGGAAGGCCTCGACGTAGGAGGTGTTGTGCAGAGAGTAGTAAGGCGTATTCTCGAAGTCGTTGATAAGAGGCAGCGTGCTGAGAAGGTAGCAGGGGGTATGGAACGAATTCGACCAAAAGCTGCTGGTGTCGCCTGCGCCGCAGATGGCACGGATGCTAACGGTATACACCGTGTCGGCTTCAAGTCCGTGGATATTAAATACGGTGTCGGTGAGATAGTATATGCTGTCGCCTATGGTGAGTTCCCACGCCGTCTCGCTGCCGCCCCTTGACCAGTAGACGGTGGCGCTGTCGGGGGTAACGTCGCGGAAGCGGATGTTGGCCACACGGCGGCACATGGGCTCGTAGCTGACGGTGATGTCGTCGATGGTGACGGACCAATCGGCCAATGAGGGCCGGTTGGCGCGGATGGCAATATACTGTCCGTCGCTGTTGTAGTTCTCGAACGAGACTTCATACCTGTCCCATACGCGAATGGCGGGGTCGATAAAGACGGAGTCTACCGTCTGGAAGGTGTTGATGTCGTTCGGATTGGTCATCACGCCCACAATGAGCACCGGGTCGTCATTGCGGGTCGAAGACCTCGCCCAGAAGTTGAGATACAATGCGTTGATTGCATCTATGCTGGTATCTACCGGAGGCAGGACGATGGCCTGGTAGTTGCAGAAATAGGTGCTTGCAGAGACACCGAAGCCCAGTCCCCGGTTACCCGTGTGGGCACCGGAAGAGATGACGGGGTGGGCGTGTTGGAAGGAGACATCGTTGAGATGGTGCCAGCAATGTATATTGGCAGGCACTGAGCCGCCGCCGACGGGCAGACCTTCGAACCCGTAATGGAAGGGGATGCTGAGGGGTATGCAAGGAGTGGTGACGGTGACCGACGAGGATAGTAGGGTGTCGGTACAGTTGGCCGTGACACGGAGCTCATAGATGGAGCCCGGTTCCAGGTCGGCAATGGAAAAGAGGTACTCGGTGGCGGTGGTCTCGGTGGCGACATTGACCCACTCGCCGGTATCGGCCGGATTGGCTAGGCGATAGTCGACATCCCATGACGCTTCATGATAGCCGGGAATCCACAAAAGCCTGACGATGCCCGTGACGCTCGTGTCGACAAGTGTGACTGGAGGGATACAGGTGGCCCTAGCGGTGCAATATACATCTTGGCCACCGGTGATGAGGCGTGTGTTGCTGCGCATATCGAGATTGGTGGTGCCCAACCCGTATGGCACATTGCGATTGGGCCGACCAGCCCATCGGGTCATAATGCGATCCGGGGTATTCTCCTGGCGGAATGAACGGGGCGTAGGGATAGCCACTCCGTTGTTTTTGGTAATTACCACACTTAGGTTGCTGACACCGTCGTATTCGAAGGCTCCCTGGTTGAATGGGATGTAGTTCCAGCCTTCGGTGGTAAAACTAAGAGTGCCGCTAAAGACCAACTCTCCTCCGCCGATAAGGTTAGGGTTGGTGACACCCGACAAATCGGCATTTGGGCTGTGAGACAGATAGATTTCGCAGTTGCCGACTTGGTATGGCTGATTGTCGGCATAGTCGAATCCTATGCCGGTTATCGTTGTCGGGCCCGTGGCGGGGATCTCCGACGCCAAGAAGAGATGCTGCACTATGGAGAACGGAGCACCTGCGTAGACAGGATACATGGCGCTGGTCGCTGTCCCGGGGATGCCCAGCACAATGGTGTCGACCGCCCGGGCGATGGTATCCCAGCTGATGCAGGGCAGCTCCTGGGTCCTGATGACAATGGTGTCTGCCCCACCATTCAGACCTCCGCATTCGGCGGAAACCGACACCCAATAGGAGCTGTTTGGGGCAAGTCCTGTAATCAGAAACTCCGGCTCGTAGGTAACGACGGTGGTGAGCGTGGTGTCTTCAACATGGCGGTAGCTGACCTCGAAGCTTGTGGGAGTGCCGAATTCCGTGTTGAAATCCCACGTCAGCCGTGCTGCCGAGGCGGTGGCTATGGTGTGTATGGCGCTGATAGAAGGGCATCGGTTGGGTATCTCCTCGAGGACGACGTCGTCGAAAACGAACATGGCGGACGACTCCGACTTGAACGCCACATGACCGTGAGGCCCGTCGTAATTGGCAAATCCTATCGTGAAACGCTCAAAGAGCATAGACCCTGAGATGGTGACGCGCCTTATCGGCACAAAGGTGCTGGTGTCTCTGGGGTCGCTCATCACGCCCACGGTGACATACGCTGTGCGTCCTGTGTTGTTGACGCGGAGACTCTTTGTCCAAAACGACACTTGCAAAGAAGAAAGAGGATATGTGGATGCGTCGGTGAGCGGCATGATAGCGTATTGGTTCATACCGTTGAACAACATGGAGTTGACGCCGTTGTATACATACGACTGATCGGCGTACACAGTGTACGGATTATCGGTGTACACAATAGGACCGCCGCTGACGTTTAAGGGGTATCCGGTGTTGTAGTACAGCCAGCAGGGAGGCAGATTGTTGACCCTCGAGTAGTTGCCGTCGATGCCCACGACGCTTTCGAAGTCCTCCATAAAAGGCAGTGTGTTGAGAGGGGAGCACAGCGTGTGGAACCGCACAGGATAGGAGGGGTCGCTCAAGCCGCTTTCACAGTCGGCTTGCACCATCAGTGCGTACTCGGTATTGGGAGTCAGGCTGTAGAAAGTGCCACTGTTGCCCTGCACATAATACGGAGTGAATGTACTGATATCCGCCCCGGGGGTGCCGATCAACACAAGGCAGCTGTCGGCCTCGACACCGTCCCATGTGGCCGAAACGTTGTTGTGTGTGATGTGCGTTATGCGGACGTGCTGCGGTGTCGGGCAGGGATTTGCCACCTTGAGGACGACATTGTCGATGATGAAACTGTTGTAAGTCGACGATGGCAAACTGTCGGACAGTTGTGGAGCAAGGAAGGTGATGTATTTGCCGCTGCCCGTATAGTTTTCAAACCTCACGGCGACGGGGTGTATGGAGTTGATTGCCTCGCTGCTGACATCGATGGTGTCGACGGGGACGAATGTCTGTAAACCGGATTGTTCGAAGGCTAGGATGTCGGAGACGACGCCCACGATGAGACGGCTTATGGTGTTTGTCTGGGTGCTGCGTACGATGAGGAAGTCGAGCTCCAGGTTCTCGACCTGCACGTCGTCGTCCACCCGCTGCAGCGCGGCCCACTCGTAGGCTGTGCTCGAGGAGCCCATACTAAGACCCACAGTGTCGTTGTCGACTACGCAATTTACTGGGTATGGGTAGTTGACCGTCGGGCGGGAGTCACCTTTGCGCCAGCAGGGACTGATGTCATAAACATGGTAGCCGTAACTATATGCCTCGAAGTCCTCGGTGTAAGGCATATCCACATAGCTAAGCGGGCGGCATTCGGTCCGTATGCTGCCCCTCAACCAGGGGCTGGTTGTTCCCCCACACTCGGCAGCCACAGTAAAATCGTACACCGTGTTTTCCGTTAGACCCGAAAATGTATAGAATGTGTCAGTAACTCCAGCGACTGTATTGTTGTTTATTACGATGGTGAAACTGCTGGCCCCGTTCCCTTCCCAGCTCAACGATACCTCGTTGTGAGAGGCGGTAGCTGTCAAGTTAGCAGGAGGTTCGCACCATTGATGGGTCAGATAGACATCGTCGAGAAACGCACCGAATTGTGAAGGGATACGCGGACAGCGGAAAGCGACATATCTGCCCGTGCCGGTATAGTTGGCGAAACTGACAGAATATAACGTGGCATTTAGGGTTAGATATACCGTGTCTATAGGCACGAATGTGGAGGTGTCGTCAGGAGTGTCCATCACTCCCACGATAAACATGGGAAACGGCGCCGACAAGACCGTCCCCTTTGCGTAAAATGAGATGTGGAGGTTAGCCATCGGGCCGAGTAAGTCCGTCTCCACAGCTGGCAGCACGGCATACTCATTGTTTGCGTAGCCGTAATGCTGAAAACACATACTCTTGCTGCCATTGATAACAAACTCTCTCTCGTTGGTAATATAAGGGTAATAGGCGCTTGACGTGCCGTCGTTGATACTTGTCCAGCATTCGGGGAAAGCATCCCACCTCGACGTCCCACCTATCGAGTAGTGGGGCTCGTTCTCGAAATCATTATAATAAGGAAGGCTACTGATAGCGTCGCACCCCGACTGTGCTTTCGCCACCTGCACTACCATCATCAATATCAAAGGCAACAATAATCTTTTCATGGTTTTGGACTTAATATTACAATTTCATTATATATTAAACTGCCTTGAGCGGAAAAATCATTTCGTTCTCAGCGCAAATTAGGTTGTTTTTAGCAAAATAGAGAGTACAAGGACTCGTTGTGGGAGGTAATAGTGTTGATACTCAACTAATTATGAATACTCAGGGTTCTAAAAACACAAATAATTACATGTGCAAATATACAAAAATATTTATACATACAAAAAAAAGGAGTCCCTACTAGGAACTCCTTATAAAAGATTGGCGGCGACCTACTTTTCCACAAACAAGTGCAGTATCATCGGCGATGTGAGGCTTAACTTCTCTGTTCGGAATGGGAAGAGGTGAACACTCA
>CACYPU010000017.1 GCA_902776365.1 uncultured Bacteroidota bacterium
CGGCGACCAGTTCTCGCTTCAGCCTATAGATAAACAGGAGGGTGTGACGGATGCCGTGGCATACACGGCTGCAGGCGATTACTGCGCAGCAATCCCCATTTTCTGCTCACGGCTCTCGAATCTCTACCCCTTTGTGCGCGACCTGAAGCACTACCTGGAATGCCTTCTGCACAGCGAGTGCGTAGGGAACCAGTACTGCTACATAAGCCATTACGAGGTGCTGGAGCGTATGGTACTTTGCGGCTACGAGCCGGACGCTTGGCTCAACTCGCTGCCCGACACGCTCACCGCGCCCCTGCTGGCCGATTACGCCAACCTGCGCGAGGAATACCTGCGCTACCTCAACCACGAGGATGACGCCGAGCTCACTGCCGCCCTTGCCAGCCGCGCCGACTTCGAGGCTCTGCTTCGGAGCGGCAAGAACTACCACCGCTACGAACTCGACGCATGGAACCACGCCTATCCCTTGTTGCAGAAGATGACCGACGAACTGACCAAAGGCGACTATGAAGAGTTCTTTGCCCTTCTTTGGCGCGAAGTGGAGCGTGGCAACCTCCATGCCGAGGATTACGCCTCGCTCTACGACCGCACCTACTATCGCCTCCATGGCAAAGACTGGTATGGAACCGAAGGTCGGCGACCGTCAGTGGAGCCAAGCCTTGCCGCTAGTGTGCCGTCGGCTCGGCCGACAACCAACAAGCATATCCGTACCGCCAACCCGAAGACTCTCAACGAGCGCCGCCGCGCAGCCTGTCTGCCGCCAGCCAAATAGATATGAAAAGAAACAACAACATGAAGAAAACAATCACATTGCTATTCCTCGTGTTATCGATGAGCGTTGCTTCGGCGCAGAACACGCTCTCTCCGGCACAGATGCGGGAGGATTTTGTTTATATGATGGAGCAGTACGAGCGCATCCACCCCAACCCGATGTGGTCGCTCGGAGGGGAGCGATATAACGAGCTGAAGCAACAGACGCTGGCGCGGCTTGACCACCCGATGCCGCTGCTCGACTTCTGGCGCATCATCGCACAGTGGAACCAGCACTTCGACGGCCACACGATGTTGGGCTGGCCGGAGTTGCCGCCGTCGAAGCAAATCACTATGAGCGTGATGGCTTTTCCGCCATACAGCGTGGTCCAATACCGCGAAGGGAAGCTTTTCTTCAGCGACTACGAGGGTATGCCCGACAGCCTGCGGGGGTCCGAGATTGTTGCGATTGAGGGACATCCGTCAACGGAGATTATAAATAACATGTTGCCCTATGTCAGCCACGAGAGTGAGGCTCACACCAGCAGCCTGGGCCTGCAGTATCTGCACTGGTATTATAGGGCATTCTACGGCTGCAGCCGTGAGATGGAGATATGCTATCACAGCGCTACAGGAGAGCAACGTGTCACACTCGATCGGCGGACACTCTACCACTGGCTTGTGGATATCGGCGACAAGAGCAATATCGGTGGAGTGAGCCAACGAGACATACCGTGGCACTTCTATATTTTCCCCCAGCAAGGCATCGCGCTGCTGGAACTCAACAAATGCCGTCCCGACGAGCGACTGGAGCAGTTCGACACCGAGGTGAGTGCCTTCATCGATTCCGTCAACCTCCTCGGCATCCGACACCTCTTTGTCGACCTCTCGCAGAACCAAGGCGGCAACGACATGTTCTGCTACCGATTCTTGCAACACATCGCGGCGATGCCCGATTCGGCGGTGCTGTTCGACTTTGCTACCACCTACAACGGCACCTCAGAGCTTGTCGAAGACCGCTACATCAAGACTTTCCAGCCTGAGGAGCCGCAATATAGCGGACGGTTGTACTTCATCCAGTCGCATTTCACCTACTCCGCCTCCATTGTCATGGTCAACCTCGTCAAGCAATACCGCCTCGGAACCCTCATCGGCGAGGAGACCGGCGGCCTCACCACCACCTACATCCGTCTCAACCAGCGCAAACTGCCAAACTCCGGCCTGACGTTCTACTGCTCCGACAAGCAGAACCGCTACCGGGGCACCACAGGTCCCCACGGAGTGCTGCCCGACATCCCGCTGGAAATAGGCTACAAATACCTCTTCCGCAGCTTCACCGCCGAAGAACTGCAGCAAATACTTGTCGACCACAGGCAATACAGCCTCAACCTACGCATCGAGGGCGACACGCTTCGGGTGTCAGGGTTTTATCTCAATCCCTACAACAACACCGCCTATGCGGAAGCACCCATCAAGGTCGACACAACTTATTCCCTGCCGCTTGCCGACTACCGCACGTCCGACGGCGCCATCGTTTTGCGCCGCGAGGGCAACTGGTACCCGCACCGCAACGGCGAGCTTCTTACGGCGAAAGTCAGCATTGAGGCTGACGACTATTATATCATCGGAGGGAGCGAAACAACCCCCTCGTTCGACATCCATCTCGTCCTCTTGCCGAAGGATAAGTACGCTTGCAAGGTGATCAATTCGCCCATTCGTCCCTTCCATTTCTATCGCCTTGCAAGCGACACCACACAGTACCCAGACGCCTATTACCGCGAGTTCGTGGATTCTTACAATTTCTACTGTTCCTTCTTCGGCGACTCCTTGTCTTCAAAGCCGATGAACATCGTGGAGATTGGCGACCCGCAGTTTGTGATGTGTCAGTCGCTACGCGATATGATTATCTTCGGGCACTATTTCTATGATGTCTACACGATGATACCCGACTTTTCGTGGATTCCTCACGAGGTGGCACACCAATGGTGGGGCGACGGCATCTTCTTCGAATATCGCGACTACGCCCTCAGTGAAAGCCTGAACGAATACATCAAGTTGCAATACCTTAAGAGCCGCGGACGTGGCTACGAGGAGCAGCTGGAATACTATAAGGCTATGATGGAGCGTGCCGAAAAATCGTTGCCAATCGCCGATATCCACAGCGTCGAGTCGCAGGATGAGTCCATTGCCATCTACCATGCCGCCCCCTACCGCCTGGCTTTAGAGGACGCCTCGACCGTCAACACCACCCTGCAACAACTCTATAGCAAGTATAAACACACCGTGGTGAGTCGAGAAGTATTCCTGCAAGAATGTAAAGCATTGCAGGACTGGTTAATATCAAAATAATGATTCATAAATGTCTAACAAAAAAATAAACAACAATGAAGAAAAACATCATCAAATCTCTCACCGCCCTGATGATGGGCGCAATGCTGCTGACAAGCTGCGGCAAAGACAACGAAACTATTGGTGTCACCGACGTGTTCACCACGGGTTGCATGGACTCGAAATTCCAGGAGGACGAGGAGACGTGGAATGTGTATTGGGACCATGGCGTGCTGAGGGTACACCACAGTGGATGGATGGTTCCGTGCGACCTGCACGACGTGACGGTGAGCATCGAGTTGGACGGCTCCGTAGTGACCATCGACGAGTGTGGCCATGGTGGCGAGGTGGACTGCATCTGCGACAAGCACAATCTCTTCGTCATCACCGGCCTCGACCACGGCACCTACACCTTCGTCTTCAAGGAATGCGGCGAGGAGCGGCATCGCCAGGAGTACACCATATAAAACTAATATGAAAATGTTGAATTTGACCCGATCTTTAACCCTCCTCGCCCTGGGCACCATCCTGCTGGCAACCGCCGCCCAGGCGCAAAGCAGCGACGAGGCGAAGAACGTCCTCCGTCGCTCGCGCGAGAAATGCCAGTCCATCCAGCAAGGGCATTATGTGATGGAACGCAAGATGAAATTTATGTCCGACAAGGACACAACCGCCGAGCGCCACACCTGCGACTTCCGCAAGCTGCCCGACGACACCATCTACGGGAAAGCCTTCAATCTGACCTTCGTGCCGATGGACGAGGAGGCGAACTGGCGTGGCCACATACTCTATACAGGGCGCGAGCAGGTCTGGATTTACGACACCGCAGCGGTTATCCAGTCGTGCGACCAGTGGGCTGACAAGATTATTGCTCGACGGCACAACCTCAAGTTCTACACCGCCTTGACCAACAAGAGTTGCTATCCGCTTCCCGACGAGGAACATCTGGCCGACAGCGACTACACCTATTCCCTTTCGGATAGTTTCCTCGACGGAAAGCCCTGTTACCTAGCCACCTACTTCTCGACGAATTTCGATCCCGACACCATCTTCGGCATACAGACCATCCTTTATGAGGTGAGCATCTGGATTGACAAGCGGGACTACCTGCCGATGCAATATTCAGTTGCTTTCGTCAACGTGGAAGGACTCGTCGGCGACCGTAGTGGAGCCAATGTGTCCTTACTCGTCGGCGACCGTAGTGGAGCCAATGTGTCCTTACGCGATACCGTGTACCAGTATGAGGAGTGCCACCTGACGGCCTTCGACACCGTGCTCGACCCCTCCCGCCTGACCTTGGACGCCATTCCCGCCCATCTGCCGCAGAGCAACTATGTCCCCTATACGCTACCCGAACCCCTCGCCGAGGGGACACAGGCACCCGACTGGGCGCTGCCCACGCTGATGGGCGACACCGTGCGTCTCGCCGACCTGCGGGGCAAGGTGGTGCTGCTCGACTTCTTCTACAAGCATTGCGCCCCCTGCTGCGCCGCCCTGCCAGCACTGCAACGTCTGTATGAGAAATACAAAGACCAAGGCGTTATGCTCCTCGGTATCGACCCCATCGACGACCCCGTAAAGGACGAGATGGCTGACTTCCTCGCCAAGCGCGGCATCTCCTACACCGTCCTTTTCTCCGAGCGAGAACTCTCCAGCACCTACCGCATAGTCGCCTACCCAACCCTCTTCTTTATCGACCGCGACGGCAACATCGCCAAAGTCCACCGCGGCTACCACCCCTCGCTGGAGGAAGCCATCGAGGAGCAGCTGCTGAAAATGCTGTAACCCCCTTCCTCCACGCCGTCGTACCACCACACCAGAAATCTTTCTTTTCATATTCTCGAGTAGAACCACCCACTGACGGGTGGTTCGATTTTTCTATTTACTATCTTTTTATCATCTTTTACCAAAGTATAATTTAACAAAAACAGGATAAAAAGAGGAGTAAAACATGATAAGAAGAGAGTCCCTATTTTCAGGCAGTTACAAAGGTCGAAAAATCTCCCTTTTTGACAAAAAAAGAGGCATCCGCACCGCGGACGCCCCCTAAGATTAAACTATTAACTGTTATCTATTATCTATTAACTATAACGACACTCCGCCGTCCACGCAGATGCACTGGCCGGTGATGTACTCTGAGAGGTCGCTGCCGAGGAAGAGCGAGGTGCGGGCGATGTCGAGGTCCGTGCCGCCGCGGCGCAGCGGTATCTCGCTGAGCCACTTGTCGTGGGCCTCTTTGGGCATGGCCTGCGTCATGGCCGACTCGATGAGGCCCGGGGCGATGGCGTTGACGCGTATGCCACGGGACCCCAGCTCCTTGGCGAGGCTCTTGCTGAAGCCGATGATGCCGGCCTTCGAGGCCGAGTAGTTGCACTGGCCGGCGTTGCCGTTCACGCCCACCACCGAGGCGGTGTTGATGATAGAGCCGCTGCGCTGCTTCAACATCATGGGAGAGAAAGCCTTGCAGAAATTGAAGACCGAACGCAGGTTCACCTCGATGACGAGGTCCCAGTCTTTGGGCTGCATGCGCAGCAGCAGGTTGTCGCGCGTGATGCCGGCGTTGTTGACGAGGACGTCCAGGCGTCCGAAGGTGTTCTGCACCGTCTCGGCGACCTTGACGGTCTCCTCGTAGTCGGCGGCGTTGCTGGCAATAAACATCGACTTGGGGCTGTATTTCTGCAGCTCGGCGAGGGTCTCGCGGCTGGCGTCGTTTTCCTGCAAGTCGGTGAAGATGACGGTGGCACCCTCTTCGGCGAAGAGGAGGGCGGTGCGGCGGCCGATACCGCGGGAACCGCCGGTGACCAATGCTATTTTGTCTTTTAAAATGTTCATATTGTGTTATTTTGTTGGATTATCAATTAAAGCGAATGTCAGTTCTCCTTGGCAGCAGACTTTGCCGTTCACGTAGGCTTTGGCGTCGACGAAGAAAATCATGCCGCGGCGGCTGGTGATGTGGGCGCGGAGCTCCATGACGTCGCCGGGCTTTACCGGCTGGCGGAAGCGGACATTGTTGATGCCGCTGTAGAGGGGTGTGCGGCCCACCAGTTCGTCGCGCACGAGGATGCAGCTGGCCTGGGCCATGATCTCGCACTGGATGACGCCGGGCACCACGGGGTTGCCGGGGAAGTGGCCTTGGAGGAAAAATTCGTCGCCACGCACATGGTAGTGTGCGATGGCCTCTTCGCCTTCCATCACGACGTCGTCGATGAGCAGCATCGGCTCGCGGTGCGGCAGGAAGGTCTTGATTTCGTCTCGGTTTAATATATTCATATCTTTAACCATTAATCATTAAACATTAAACTTTACGCAGTGCCACCGTGGAGTTCTGGCCGCCGAAGCCGAAGGTGTTGCTGATGGCGATGTCGGCCTGGTACTGGCGGGCGGTGTGGGGCGTGTAGTCGAGGTCGCATTCGGGGTCGGGCTCGTCGAGGTGGATGGTCGGCGGGATGATGCCTTCTCTGAGTGCCATGGCGCTGATTATCAGCTCGACGGCACCCGTAGCACCGAGCATGTGTCCGTGCATCGACTTGGTGCTGCTGATGACGGCCTTGCGGGCCCCCTCTTCGCCGAGGGCTTTCTTGATGGCTGCCGTCTCGCCCTTGTCGTTGAGGGGCGTGCCGGTGCCGTGGGCGTTGATATACAGTTTCTCACCGGCCTTAAAGCCAGCCTCTTCGAGTGCCAGACGCATCGACTCGGCGGCACCGCGGCCTTCGGGGTGCGGGGCGGTGTAGTGGTGTGCGTCGCAGGTGTTGCCGTAGCCGCAGACTTCGGCATAGCGCTTGGCGCCGCGACGGTTGGCAAGTTCCTCGCTCTCAAGGATGAGGATGCCGGAGCCTTCGCCGAGCACGAAGCCGTGGCGGCGGCTGTCGAAGGGCAGCGAGGCTGCCATGGGATCCTCGGAGGTGGTGAGGGCTTTCATGTTGTTGAAGCCGCCGATGGCCATCTCGCAGATGGCTGCCTCGGCACCGCCGGTGATGACGGCGTCGGCGCGGCCTTCGTGGATGAGTCGGTAGGCTTCACCCACAGAATGGGTGCCTGTGGCACAGGCGGTTACAACGGGCAGGTTGGGGCCCTGTGCGTTGTAGGTGATGGCGATGTTGCCGCCGGCGATGTTTGAAATCATCTCGGGGATGAAGAGCGGCGAGATGCGGCGGAGGCCGTACTGCAGCATGTTCGAGTGCTCGCGCTGGAAGGTCTGGATGCCGCCGATGCCGCTACCCACGGCCACGCCGAAGCGTCGGGGGTCAACATCCTCGCCCACCTTCAGGCCGCTGTCTTGCATAGCCTGTGCGGCGGCCGCCAGGGCATAGAGGGCATAGAGGTCGTTGTGGCGGATCATGGTCTTATCAATGCCATAGTCTTCGGGGTGGAAGTCCTTGACCTCGGCGGCAATCTTCACCGGCAGGTCGGTGACGTCGATTTTCTTGATGAAGTCGATGCCGCAGGCACCGCTTTTGATGTTGTTCCACAGCGTCTCAACATTATTTCCAAGTGGGGTGATGCATCCCACGCCTGTAATGAATACTCTGTTCATATTTTATATTATTACTATATTTATATTCTATTAATATCTTACCACAGCTGCGCTGGTGACAAAGCCGGCGCCGAAACCGTTGAATACCATAAGGTCGCCACGTTTCACCTTGCCCTCGCGGACAATCTCGTCGAGGAGTATGGGAATGCTGGCCGAAGAAGTGTTTCCGCGATGCTCGATGTTATGGTGGAAGCGTTCTGCGGGCAGGTCGAAGTTCTGTTTGATGGCGTCGACAATGCGCATATTGGCCTGATGCAGAAGGTAATGGTCGATGTCCTTGAGCTCAAGTCCAGCCTTGGCCACCACGTCGCGGATGTCGCGCTGGGCCGAGGTGACGGCGTTGCGGAACACCTCGCGTCCTTTGAGCTGCATGGCCTTGTGGGTGTCGATGCCTTCGCCGATTTCGTAAGGCGTCGGTTCGCAGGGCAGACGGTAGTAGATGACGTCGGGCATGGGTGTCGAGGTAAGTTTGCTGGCCAGGTAGTTGTCGCCTTTGCCGAGCACCATGGCACCGGCACCGTCGCCGAAGAGCACACAGGTCTCGCGCTGGTTCCAGTCGACCATGCGCTCGAGGAAGGCGTCGCAGATGTCAAGTCCATAGACGAACCCGGCACAGGCCGAGTTGATGTCCATGGTGGGGCAGTCGGGACCTTTGATTCCGAGGATGCCCTGGACCAGGCTGGCTAGTGACGGTGTGACATAGACGTTGCAGACATTGTGGCAGATGATGAAATCGATATCCTCGGGCACGAGGCCGGCGGCCTCGATGGCTCGTTGGCCGGCGAGGGCGGCTATCTCTTCAAAACGTTCGTCGGTGATTATCTGTCGTGATTTGATTCCGGTGCGGGTAGTGATCCATTCGTCGCTCGTGTCGAGAAACTCGGACAGCATGTCGTTGGTGACCGTTTTTCTCGGCAGAGCACTTCCTGTTCCTAGTATTTTCATGTTAAAATTTATTAATTTTCGGAATGCAAAGAAACACCAAAAAAACAAAAAAAGAGTGTTAATTTAAGTAAATCGCACAATAAGTTGGGTGGAATGGCGTTATTTTGGGCGAAATTTGCTTATTTTTGGTGAAAATATTGTTAAATGAACTCTGACCCTACGCTCAATATCATGACAATTTGCCGCTATCTTTCCCGCGGCAGTTCCATTTTCCTTTTCCTGGCTTTCAGCCTTCTCTTTGCTGTTGTCCTTGTTGTGTTCATCCAGCCGGTGGGTGTTTTGGCCCATACTGCACAAATGTCTTCGTTGTCGCCGCTGGCCCAGATGGCGCTAATTACCATCGCCGGATATCTTACGGTGCTGATTAGCCGTGTGATACTGTGTCTTGTCGCCCGCCGCACGACGCTCTCTCCGATGGCTTATGGGATATGGATTGCAATTGAGCTGATGCTCTGTATCACTTTTGCTGCCCTTTTCGCTTGGATTGTGAGTGGCTGTGGTCCTGTCGAACTTGGTCCCCTGGCGGGTGATATCTTTCTGGGTAATATAGGAATTTTTCTGATTCCCAATGTGATAGCGTTCCAGGATTTTCGCATCCATGAGCTCAAGGCGGAACTCCGTCGGGCCCATGCCCCGTCACCTGTGGTTCCGATGTCACCGTCGCTCCCCGACCAGCATATTAATTTCTATGAAAAGGGAGGACGCCTTGCTCTCACCACACGCTGTTCTAACGTGCTCTATATCGAGGCTGCCGACAACTATGCCAACATCCACTATATCAACGAGGGAAAGGAGGATGCTTTTATTCTTCATAACTCGTTGAAAGATATAGAGAAAGACTGCCTCGCCATGGGCCTTCTCCGCTGCCATCGTGGGTACATGGTGAATGTGGAGAATGTGAAGCTTATGCGCAAAGAACGTGGCAATCTGGTTCTCGAAATCAACCATACCCCCAAGATTATCCCTGTGTCGAAGAGCTACGCGTCGGATGTCATCCGGTTCTTCTCCACTAACAATGCCTCTGCACCCCTGTCGGGACCGATTCCGGTGCTGTAATCCTCAATAATGTTTTAAAATCTTGACTTAAATGCAGTTTAGACTTACCTATCAAGAAATTAGCGAATTCATAGCCCGGAAGGCGGGACGTCCTGTTCCGGTGCTTTACGGTGGCCCCCATACGGTACGTATTGGCCTCGACGTTAATGTTTTGTTCAAGACGACCAATATCGGACTCGACCTTACCGTGGACCAGGTGGACGAGAATGGAAATATTTATATCTCCTATAACGGAGGCATGGGTATCGATTTCATGATTCGGACCGCACTCAACCATGCTCAGAATCAGCCTGGTGCCAACATGTTGGAACTGTTACCGGACAATCGTATCCTGTTGAATTTTAGTAAAGTGGCACAGAAGGATACTGAGGATGGCACCGCGGAAGGGATGTCGGTGGGAAGGCTTTTCGACCATATCAAACTGCAGGACATCAGTTTTGATGAGCAGTTTGTGATTATCGATTTTGTGCCTAAAGGGCTTCAGGCATTGTGATATTTCTCGTGACGGAGGATGGTGAAGGCCCGGTAGAGCTGTTCGGTGAAGAAGAGCCTGACCATCTGATGGTTGAAGGTCATCTGTGAGAGGGATATCTTGTGATGTGCCGCGGCATATACCGCCGGAGAGAATCCGAAGGCTCCTCCGATGACGAAAGCCAGCGTTCGTGTACCGGCGTTCATCTGTTTCTGCAAGTATTCCGAGAAGCCGACAGAAGTATATTCTTTCCCGTGTTCGTCGAGCAGCACTAGGGTGTCTATTTTTTCCAATTGCTTCAGTATCAACAGTCCTTCGCGTTCCTTGATGTCGTCTGGGGAGGCTTTGCCCAGGTTCTTCAGGGCAGGAATCACCACCATTTCAAAGTCGCAATAGTGCTTCAGGCGCCCGACATATTCGTCGATGCCGGTCTGCAGGTAGGGAATGTCGGTCTTGGAGACTACTATTAGTTTGATATTCATTTTATTTCCAGGATGATGAATGGCGCCAGAGGACGAGTGAAGGGCAGATGGATGAGCAAGTTAAGGCAACGGGCGACGAACCCTTTGAGGCCTTTTTTGTGACTGTCGTAGAATCCTTTGTGGAGAGTGATGTGCCGTGGGGAGACGATTTGTCTGTATTCTCCGAGCGAGAGGATGCGCTCTGTCCAGTTGCCGGTGGCGGGGTCGCAAGTGTTTGGGTGGCTGGTGGTGGGATGGGGTCGGTTGGCGGGAGTCTGGAGGGCGGCGGTGATGTCGTCGAAGGTGAGGCCCCGTGTCGCTGCCGCCCATCGGTCAAGTTCCTCTTCCAAGAATCCAGGATGCTGGCTGGCAATGTGTTCGCGGCGCAGCTGCAGGTAGCCCTTCCGGTCGCCGTTACCATATTCGTCCGTCAGCATGAATCGTTTCAGCCTCTTCTTGACAAAGGGGTTGAAAGGGGTCGAGGCGGTGGAGAATGCCATGGACATCTGTGGGTTGAGGGTGTGGAGGGTGTCAAAGAAGGGTTCGAGACGGTAGATGTGTTCGATGACATCGATGCCGACGAGGGCGTCGGGAGTGCATTGGTGCTCTTGGCACCAACTCAAGAGGGTCTCCTGGTCGCCGGTGAGGATGGTGTCGGGGCCGAAGCCTATCAAGCTGGAGAGTGTGCTGACGGTCTTCGCGGCTTCGGGGTTGTGGTCGATATAGATGACATTCGGGATGCCACGCTCCTTGGCCAGGAGGCTCATGAATCCATGGCCCCCGCCATAGTCTACGAGAATGCTTGGGGACAGGAGGTCGAGGGCGCGGTTGCAGATGTCGAGGTAGTAGTCCAGGATGGGTAGCAGCAATTTGATGTAGTTACGACTGTAGTCGCTGATATCAAGGGCGCTGTAATCGATGCGGCGTAGGGTTACTGCTAGGTTCATCGGTCGAGAATCAATTGTAGCATCCGCGGACGGAAGCGGGAGACTTCAAAGAAGGGGGTCTGGGTGGTGCCGAAGGTGCGATAGAAAAGTTCCAATCCAGGCTCTATGCTACCCTCGAAATCAAATGCTTGCGTGAGAGTGGATAAGTGTTTCAGCACTTGCCACATGAGGTAGGTCATGGCGTTGGTGGGCGCTTTCTCGCCGATGGCGAGCAGCAGGCTGTATCCGCAGCGGTCGTCGAAAGCCACAAACCAGGTAGCCTGTAGGGCGCCATCGTCCGAGCGTAACCCCCAAAGGAGTCCTTGCCCACGGCCGATGGCGGTAGTGCATACGTTTTCGATGAGTCTTTCGGGGATGAGGTCTCTTTCGCCGCGTCGTTCATAGTAGGCTTTGTGGAATGCAATAAATTCCTTTAGGTCAATGTTTTTTTCTATTCTGCATAGGCTCTCAACCTCTTCCATGTGGCGACGGCGTACCCGTGAGGCATGCTGAAACAGGCTATCGGGGTCGGCGATGGAAGGGAATCGGTAGGTGTAACGGGTGGTCTGTTGGTAGCCGGCCCAGCGGAAAGGCAGCCAGTCGGTGACGGTGGGGGAGAAATGCATGAGGCAGATGCGGGCGCCCAGGGCGTTGAGTTGTGCCGCGAGGTCGCCGCCAACACGGTGCTCGAACTCGAGACGGTCTACATTTTCGGGACAATTGTACCATGGACCGCAGAACTGCGTCAGCTGGGGCTGCAGGATGTATTTCAGGCCGCCCTTACGGCCGAGGAGGTAGGGGAGGGCTCCTTCGATGCGGCCGTCGCGCTGGCTCAACAATACGTCCCACTGCTTCCCCTCGCAGACGGTCTCCATCCACCAATATTGCTGAAACAGAGGGATTCGCGACCCCTCTGCCTCGCATAATTGTTTGTATTTCTCTTTGTTCATGGGTGGCAGAGCGACTGAGTGACAGAGTGACTTAGATACAGAGTGACTTAGAAATATAGTCACTCTATAGAATTTTGATACTCACTCGGTTGTTCTCGATGCGGCCTTCGTAGGTGGCGTTGTCGCCGATGGGGTCGGCGTCGCCTTTCACCTCAATCTCGATGCGAGCGGCGTCGACACCGCGCAGCAGGAGGGCTTTCTTTATCTCCATGGCGCGCTGACGCGAGATGCCCTCGATGTAGGCGTCGGTGCCCTGGTTGTCGGCATAACCGGTGAGCAGCACGCTCTTACGGTCGTTGGATTGGAGGTATTCCGCCAGTTCGTCGAGGGTGGTGGTCCACGACTCGAGGAGGGTGGCGTCGTTGGGGAAGAACTTGATGTCGGGGAAGGTGTGGGTGGTGGCGGTGTCGGGGACGAAGATGGGGTTCTTCTTGCTGCCGAAATACAGAATCACGCCCACGTGGATGATGTCGTCGGGACGCTGCTGGCTGTAGTAGTTGGTGCCTTTGAAGTAGCGGTAGTCGACTTCAGCAATCTTGTACTGCGTCTTGTTGCGCATGCCTTTTTTGTTTCTCCAAATCTCGAAAGCGTCAATGGCGGCCTGCGCTTCACTTCTGGCTTTCTCGCCAAGCTCTTGGCGCTGTGTGCGGTCGGTGATGTCGGGGTTGATGGCATAGAGGGCGCAGAGGGTCATGGTGGCGCGCGAGGTCTTCTCCATGTAGTTCATCACGGGCTTGATGTCGTCACCCCATTCAGGGCTGTCGTCCACGGTGAGGGCCAGGAAGTCGGTGTAATCGAAGGGGGAGTAGTAGAGGGTGCTGCTCTTCGAACTGAAAGTGGTGAACTTGTCGAAGGTGGCATAGTCCGTCTCGCGGACTTTCTGGCGGCCTTCCACAATGGTCGACTGCTGGTCTTTCTTGCCTTTTTTCTTTTTCTTGCCTTGTGCAAGGGCGTCGGAGCCTCCGAGCAGAATCACCGCGGTGAGAATCAGTGTGATTATCTTTTTCATTTTACAGGGACTTTGTTTATTGGATTTAGTACCCAAAAGGCATTGTTTATTTCACTTTTCGCTTTTCAATTTTCACTTTTCTCCGTGTCCACCACGGTGCCGTTTTCGCAGACCACCACACGGGCAGGGAATTTGTCAATCATCATGAAGTCATGGGTGGAGATGAACATGGTGGTGCCGGTGTTGCGGTTGATGTCGACGAGGAGCTGCATGATTTCCGCCGAGGTGACGGGGTCGAGATTGCCTGTGGGCTCGTCGGCGAGGAGGAGTGTGGGATTGTTGATGATGGCACGGGCGATGCCTACGCGTTGCTGCTCGCCTTCCGAGAGCTGGAGGGGGGAGCAGTAGGCCTTTTCGGCGATGCCCACATCGTTCAGCACTTTCTCCACCTGCAGGCGTATCTCGTCCTTCTTCTTCCAGCCAGTGGCCTTGAGGATAAATTCAAGATTGGCATACACGTTGCGGTCGTCGAGGAGGCGGAAGTTCTGGAAAACGATGCCGATGCGGCGGCGCAACTGCGGAATCTGCCGGTTCTTGATGTGTGCCACGTCGAAGTCACAGACCTCGGCTTCGCCGCCGTCAACGGGACGGTCGGCATAGAGGCTGCGTAGCAGCGACGTCTTGCCGGCACCGCTCTTGCCGATGAGATAGACGAACTCGCCCTCCCGGATGTCGAGGTTCACGTTCGACAGCAGGATGCCGTTCTCGTGGCTGACAGTTAAGTTCTTGAGATGTACAATCGTCTTGTTATCAGTAGTATTTGTGCTGTTCTCCATCTTTTATTATATCCATGAACTAACAATAACAACGCACATAATATATATTTATTGTACGATGTTGTAGAAAAAGTTATTTCCGCCAGAAGCGGGGAAGCAGGAGGATGATGAGGGTCATGCACTCGAGGCGTCCCATCAGCATCAGGAAGGTGCCGAACCAGAGGGCGGGGGAGGAGAAGTGGGCGTAGCACCCGAAGCCGCCGGAGGCGCCGAGGCCGGGGCCGTAGCCTGTGAGACAGCCCACGGAGGCACCGATGGCTTCCGTCGGACTCACGCCGCAGAGCATCAGTCCCATGACGCCCAGCATCAACGACCCTCCGAAGACGAGGAAAATGACCATCACGTTATTGGTGATGTGGCCGGATACGGGGCGCCCGTTGAGGCGCACGGGGTTGACGATATTGGGATGCAAACGGTTGTGGAGGATGGCACGGGCGTTGCGGAAGAGGATGAGCACGCGCATGGTCTTCAGACCTCCCGAGGTGGAACCCGCCATGCCGCCGCAGAGGGCCAGCATCATCAGCAGGAATGTGACGGGTACGGGCCACAGCGTATAGTCGGCCACCACGGAGCCTGTGGTGGTCATAGCGCTGACAGTCTGCACGGTACCCAGCCGCAAGGCATCGCCCCAGGGAAGTCCCGAGCGGGTATGAAGGGCAACGACGACGAAGGCGATGGCCGCCAGACAGAGCAGGAGATAGGAGCGCAGCTCGTCGAGCTTGTAGCCTATGCGGCGCCAGCGAAGGGTGAAGAGGAGGTAGAGCAGCGTGAAGTTCACGCCGCTGAAGAACATGGCACCGGCGAGGATATACTGCTGCAGGGCCGTGAGGGTGGCTATGCTGTCGGAGTTGATGGAGAAGCCGCCGGAGGAGATGTTGGTGAAGGTCAGGTTCACCGCGTCCCACGCCTCCATGCCCGTGGCCAGGAGAAGGAGGATGAAGAACAGCGTCAGTGAGAGGTATACCGTCAGCGTGCGCCGCACTGTCACCACCGTGCGCACCGTCGCACCTCCCGCATTGTCGGCTCCCGAGGCCTCGGCGGTGTAGAGGGCGTATTTGTTGATGCCCAGTTTCGGCGTCAGCGCAAGCACCAGGAGGACAATGCCGAAGCCGCCGAACCACTGCATCATCGAGCGCCACAGGAGTATCGACGAGGGCAGCGCCGCCACGTCGGGGAAGATGGTGGCACCGCAGGTGGAGAAGCCCGACATGGCCTCGAACCAGGCGAAGGAGAACGAGTGGGTGGCACCGGTGACGAGGAAGGGCAGCGTGGCGAAGAACGACAGGACAATCCACAGCAGCACCACCAGCAGGTACGACATGCGTTTGTCCCTGATGTCACGAAAACGGCGGTAGCGGTAGCGCAGCAGGCTGCCCACGGCGAGGGTCACGGCGGAGCAGAGCCCCACCTGCGGCAGCGTCCCGTCGGCGAAATGTACCGCAGGAATGCAGCACAACGCCATCAGGCCCCCCTCTGCCATCAGCAGAGTCCCAATGAAACGTAACACCGCTTTCCATTCGCTATTTTTCATTCTTCATTATTGATTTTCAATTTTCAATTTACTTCCGTCGCCAGTAGGCCGGGGACACGATGGCCAGCAGGGCGAAAATCTCCAGCCGTCCGGCGAGCATCAGTCCCATCAGCGTCCACTTCGACAGCAGCGGCAGCGAGGCGTATTCCAGGTTGGCTCCCAGACTGTTAATCAGCGGCGAGGGTCCCAGGTTCGAGATGTTCGCCGACGCCAGGCAGAAGGCATCGGCAATCGAGGAGCCCGACATCGTCAGCAGGAAGGCTCCGCCGATGATAAAGCAGATGTAGAGGAAGAGGAATCCGAAAATCTTGTTCACATAATCCCCAGGCACCACCTTGTGGTCTATCTTGATGGTGAACACCACGTGGGGATGCACCATGCGCGTCATATAGTTGCGCATGTAAAGGAAGAGCACCATCAGCCGCCGCAGCTTGATGCCGCCGCCCGTGGAGCCTGCGCAGGCACCGCTCAGAATCAGCACGAACGTCACCACCGACGCCCAGAAAGGCCACACCACGGGTCCCTCGGTATAGAATCCGCAGGTCGACACCGTCGAGGCGATATGGAACAGCGAAAACTCCAGGTTCTTTATCGTGAAGTCGCCGTTGGCGATGCTGAAAGCCACATAGCAGCTCAGGGCGGCCAGGAGGAAAATCACGGCGTAGAGCACAAACTCGTGGTTCAGCTTGAAGCGTCGCCACTTCAGCGTGAAGAGATTGTAAAGCAGCGCCACATTCACGCCGCTCAGGAACATGAACACCGTCAGGATGTTCAGTGTCAGCTCGGAATAGCCTGCGAGGCCATACTGCGCCGTCATGAAGCCTCCCGTCGACACCGTGCTCAGCGCCAGGCATACCGAGTCCAGCCATCCGTTGCCCGCCAGCGCCAGCAATGTGATAAGCACCACGGTGATGAGGCTGTAGATGAACCACATGCGCATCACTGACTTCGCGATATGTGGATGCAGCTTCTTCTGCTGTGTGCCCGAGAACTCGGCGGCGTAGAGCTTCAGCGACCCGCCGCTCAGTCTCCGCAGCAGCGCCACCACCAGCAGGATGAGTCCCAATCCCCCAATCCATTGCGTCATCGAGCGCCACATGAGCACGCTCTGCGGTATGGCCTCCGGATGCACGATGACCGACGACCCCGTGGTCGTGAATCCCGACACCGACTCGAAGGCCGCGTCGGTGAAGCTCCCCAGCGTCCCCGTCATCAGGTAGGGCAGCGCGCCACACAGCGGCACCGTGATCCACACCACCGACGTTATCCAGAAGCTCTCCCTCTCCCGCAGGTCGTAGGTCGCATGCCGTCCCACGAGGTTGCGGAGGAACAAGCCCACGGCGGTCATCAGCAGGGCAGCGAAAATCAGCGCATACTGCGCCCCGTCGCCATAGTAGAACGACACCGCGACGGGAAGCACCATACCCCCCGCCATCGTCAGCGTCAGCAAGCCCGCCAGACGCGCCACCAGCCTATAATTCAGTTTCCTCACTCGAAAAGTTTTACCATTGCGGACATCGATTTCGGCAGCGTGAAAATCACCACCTTGTCGCCCTCCGCCAGCTGCAGGTCGCGGCTGGGCAGCAGCGTCTCGCGGCCACGGATCACGCCGCCCACCGTCGCGCCCTCCGGCACCGCCAGCTCGCCCAGCGGCACCTTGGTCGCCGCCGCTCGCTTGCCTACTATCAGCTCCATCACCTCGGCATTGGTGCCCGACAGCCACTTGCTGCTCACGGCGTCGCCCTTCACGATGAAGCGGGCGATATAGCTCGCCGTGATGAGCTTCTTGTTGATAATCGTGTCGATGCCGATGTCCTGCGAGATGTCGATAAATCCGGTGTTCTCCACCAGCGCGATGGTGCGCTTCACGCCGAGGCGTTTGGCATGCAGGCAGGTCAGCACATTCGTCTCGCTCGAATCCGTCACCCCGATGAAGGCGTCCACATTCTCCAGCCCCTCCTCCTTCAGCAGGTCGATATCGGTGGCGTCGCCGCTGATAATCAGCGTGTCAGTCAGCAGCGCACTCAGCTCCTCGGCCCGCTGCCGCTCTTCCTCAATCAGCGTGATGCGCATCTTGTCCTGCAGCGTCAGCGCCGCATAGCGTCCTATGCGGCCGCCACCCGCAATCATCACCCTCCTGATGCTCACCGGCTCCTTCCCCACCACACGGTTCACCCCCTCCATCTGGTTCGTCCGCCCGATGAGGTACACCAGGTCGTCCGCCCTCAGCGCCATGCCGCGGTGCGGTATCAGCGTTTCGCCATGCCGCAGGATGGCCACCACGCGCACCTGCAGGTCCGGGTGCTCCTGCGATAGTTCCTTCACGTCGTGCCCCACCACCGGCGACCCCTCGTCGATCCTCACCACATACATCGTCAGCAGGCCTCCGCTGAAGTCGAAAAACTCCGTCGCCACGCTGTTGTTCAGCAGGTTGGTAATCTCCCGCGCCGCGATGCGCTCCGGACACACCAGCTCGTCGACCCCCAGCTCGCGGAACATCTCGCGGTGCCTCGGCGTCAGCAACTCCGCGTTGCTGATCCTCGCCACCGTCTTCTTCGCCTTCAGCTTCTTCGCCAGGATGCACGTCACCAGGTTCACGCTCTCCTCATGCAGCACCGAGAGGAACAGGTCGCAGTCTCCCACATTCGCCTCCTCCAGCACCTGCGGCGACGTCGAGTCGCCCGTCACCGTCATCAGGTCCGTCTCACCCTCCAGCCGCTTCAGCAGCTCCGAGTGCGGGTCCACCACCGTGATATTGTGGTCCAGCTCCGTCAGCGACTTCGCCAGGTGGACACCCACCTCTCCGTCGCCAGCAATGATAATATTCATGGGTAGTATGGTTTAACGTTTAACGTTTAAAGGTTAGTGGTTGCGTTTACTCAACTTTTAACTATTATCTGTAATCTATTAACTATTATCTGTTATCTATTATCTATTATCTATTATCTTAAACAGTTTCAGCAGTTCTTGGGAGTGGTCGAGGAGGCGGTCGGTCTCGCTGCGGAACTTCTCGGGGATGCTCTCGCCGGAGAACTCCTCCAGAAAGGAGGCTTTCCGCAGGGTCTCGAGGTCGATATAGTCGACTCCCTCGGCCCTCTGGGCCGTGAGGCGCAGCAGGCGTTTCCCGTCAAACCACATCCGCAGCTCGTAGATGGGCACCATGTCGGAACTCACGTCGGGCGTCAGTGCATAGATAAACAGCACGTTGCCGTCCTCGTCGTAGAGGTACTCTTCGTAGAACTCGCGGGCGGCGAAGTTGTACTCCTCGGTGGCCAGGCGCAGGAAATGTGGCGGGTAAATCTCGCCCTCGTCCTCCGTGGGCAGCTCGCCCCAGTACATGCGGGTCACCTCGCGGTGCGGACCCGTGCCCGGCAGGTTCTCCCTCACCGTCAGCTCGTACCACTCCGGCGGGATGCCCTCCGCGGGGAATCTCTCGTCCATCAGGGCTATCCACGCTTTCACCTCGCGATACTCATTGCCGATAAGCTCCTCCTTCCAATCCTGTGCAACGGACGTCAATGCCCATGTCGCACATAATATGACGATTATGAATTTCTTTCTCATCAGGGTGACTCTTTTTTCTCGCTGCAAAAATACATATTTTTCCTGAAGTGACAACTTTATTTTACATTTCAGATGCGAATAACAACCCTTGACCGAAATGTTAAAATTTAACATTTCCCTTACCCTCTTTTTCTCATCTCTTACTATCGTAACAGGGGGGTAAGAGCGGAGTAAGAGAAGAGTAAGAGTAGAGTAAGACCTAGAGACTACTTCATGCTGATTTACAGTGTTTTATATTTTCATCCTTTATTAACGATGTAAAATGTTGATTTTTAGCGATATAATTTATTTGCGATGATTGAGTTGAAAAACTGATGGAAACAAAAAAGCCACGGTTTCCGACCGTTGCTGAAATGTTAAAATTTAACATTTGGTGTTCTAATGTCTTGCACTCCCCTGCACTCCTCTGTACTCCTCTGCACTCCCTTGCACTCCCCAGGCTACTGTATCAGCAGTTTCTTGGTGGTGGGGCCGGCGGGGGTGAGGATGCGGAGGAGGTAGGTGCCGCGGGGCCAGGAGGAGACGTCGAGATTAATTGAGAGTTGAGAATTGGGAGTTTGATTGCCTACTGATAATGAGAAAATGTAGCTTCCTGCAGGGAGAACAGATATATCAGGGATTGTTATAGATTGAAAACCAGCGGTGGCTATTGGGAAGTCTCGAACATAGACTTTTCAAATTGCAGACCATACTATGTTAATTGCATTCATCGCAATACCACGGCGATCGCCAATTATAAAAACCCGACAACACACTGTCTTTGTCTATCATTGTGTTGATTAACGTGGTATCTGTATGAGCGTCATCTTCAACAGGCACATTGAGGGTGATATTTGAATTATAGAATGGAGAATTTCTGTAGTTGCACTGGGCGTCGTCACAGCTGCATCTACCATAATAGTAGAACCATTCATGTACACATTCCTCGGGTAATATCCGGTAGTCCCACCAATGGTCAAACCAATTCTCTTCGATGTTGCCGTTCTCCAAATCGGAATAGGTCAGTGTCAGATAATGTATCATGTCAACAGGAGTGTGGAGGGCGGGAATATTCCCTCCAAGGTAGTATCCACCATGAAGTCTTATAGGTTCATACCCGGTGATGTAGAAAGCGGAGGAATCCCCTTCTCGCAAAGGACTGATCACAATGACGTTGTTGGAATAGTCTTTGCCCTCCTTGAACTTATACACATACAACGAGCAATACTCCGGACCTCCCAGCCGATATTTTCTATCGCAGTCTGATTCTGATTCATTGCATGAGCAGAGAAACAGAATGGCACAAAGGAAAATACTTTTTTTTACAATAAAGGTTTTCATAACTTTATGATTTTTTTTTGTTTCTGTTCCATTTATTACCAATAAATAATTACCCGATTTAGATTTTCATGGGTTGATGGTTTTGTTTGCTGTCGATAAAAAATCTTTATACTTATATAGAACCCCCTAAATGGGTAAAAAGTGGAATTGGGTGGTGCATTTTTAAGAATTTTTATGATTTCGGCGGTGTTTTTTTAGGCTCAACCAAAACAAAAAAAAGCATTGTTTTGTCCTGCACTCCTTTGCACTCCCCAGGCTACTGTATCAGCAGTTTCTTGGTGGTGGGGCCGGCGGGGGTGAGAATGCGGAGGAGGTAGGTGCCGCGGGGGTAGGCGGTGAGGTCGAGGGTGACTTTGAATTCGGAGTGTGGGGTTCGGAACCCGGAGACTTTGTGGCCAAGGACGTCGGTGAGTTCGATGCCTGTTATGGGCAGGGAGGAAGTGATGTCCACGGTGTGGCTGGCAGGGTTGGGGCTGATGTCAATCTGCTGGTTAGCGTCGGGAGAGGTGACGCCGTCGCTGAAGGTGCGAAAGCCCATGTGGCCACGCCCAGGATTGAGGAAGGAGGAGTCGAAGTCGTAGTATTGGTAGTGGCAGAGGCTCTGCACCTCAACGCGGTAGCTGGCGTCGGACGTAAGGGGCTGCAGGAGCACCGAGGTGTCGGTGGTTTCCACGACGAAGGTGCTGTCAGGCCCCTCGACGGTCACGCGGTAGCTGTCGCCCGCGCCGCCGTTCCAGGCGAGG
>CACYPU010000018.1 GCA_902776365.1 uncultured Bacteroidota bacterium
TATCAGGGTGTCCTGGTTGGCCATCCACTGGTCGTTCTGGTAATAGGCATCTGGAGGACAACTCATTGTGATTGTGTCGATGGTTTGCGACCGTAGCGCCCCAGAAAATGCCATGACGGCGCTGATGATGATTGCAATTTTTTTCATAATGACTATTTTTAGGGATTGTTATTTGCAGATTGTTTCCATCGGTTTCTCGGATTCGAAAGACTCCAACGGAACCAATGTGACTTCTTCAACTTCATATACGGGTTTCACCGACTCCGGACCTTTGTCCTCAGACCCAAGATAGCATTCCGTATTGTCCCGCTCCGTACAAGGCTTCCACATGCTGTGATTGTATCTGTATACACGAAGCGTCGAGGTGGCATCGTCGTGCCCTGAGGCAACGACACACTCGTCGTCGGTGGACAGCCAGTCCAGGGAGGCGAGACTCTCGTCATAGTAGATATGCTGGTACACCATCCCGCCATAAAACGCCAATGCCGGGTAGAGGCTGTATATATTGGACTGCGTTTCTCCAGGAACCTTCGTCAATAATTCCAGATTTCGCCAGCGTTTCCCGTAGCACATGCTGACAAGTGATGCAGGCATTACTGAACTCAAGGGTATATAGAGAGTATTGTAAACGTTCTTTCCCTGATAGGCGGTGACAACAATGCTGTTTGGCAAGCCCCCTATGTAAGCCAGGACGCAGAACTCTCTTTCACAGGACACTAACAATTCATTCCCCAATACGGAGTTGTGGCTACTGAGCCTGTCTCTGCAATATGTGTTACAACCCAATACATACGTTCCCGTCGACAGGGGCCTCTCGATAAACACAGTTTTTTTTGAATTCGACAATACACCCGAGAGGGGTTCCGCTGCGACAACAATATGAGAGTCTGTCACCGCAATGTCGTTGAACCGCATAGGGGGATCGAATATCTCCGAACGGGTTTCGATGAACTGGTTGGGCGCCACCCGCATCTCGTCGACGACCATATCCATTCCCCCTTTGTGCCCCAGCATCACCACATGGATTTCGTTCATCGTCGGATCCACAGAAAAAACCTCCAGTTTCTTCAAGTAATCGAAGTTGTTCTCATGGACGAAAACATTCACAGACGGAAATCCTGCCAACGGGAAATACCCCCAGATGGATTTCGGGGTATCCTTTGTCCCCGTCTGTCCGCAGAAAAATACGGTATCGTTGAATATTTCGAAGTCACGAAGGCGTGTGTAATTGGAGCCTGCGTTATATCCGAGTTGTAACATCTCCGCCATGGATGCCGTGTCCGAAACCAACGAGAAGTAGCTCAGTCCGCTTGTGAAGTTATATACCAGCCACCTTCCGTCGGGGGTTTCCCTTACGATGGAGAACTCGTCAGGATGCGATGATATTTCCCGGGTGACTTCCTGGGCCATGGTCCAGATTGGCAGAATTGACATTGCCGCCAGTGCAAAAAATTTCTTTAATGTATTCATAATAACTACATTTTAAATTTGACTTGTTTTTCAATATTTTGTTGCACAATAAAACGGGATTCCTCAACGTTGTTTACGGCGCATGAGGTTCTCGCCTTGTGCGTCGGGTGCCGGGTGGCAGGGAAGGGTGGCGTTAAAGGTGGTACTTCAAAGACACTCTCCCTGCGTGGGCACCCTCTTTTTTGCCCCCGCCGACGGCGCACCGGGGATTATCGGCGAAGGCGGTGATGGGTGATTTTCATAATGTTTTGTTTTTAAAGGGTTAAATATTCTATTTGTAGGCCGTACAGGTATATTCACCTGTGTTTTGGTCAAACGTGATTGTTACAGAATAGCCCAAATTTGCCATGTTATTGGACCATTCGTGAGCTTCTTTTTCACTGGTGGTGGTGAAGATGACCTTCTCCTTGCTCTGCGAGGTGAGGGAGGTGCGGTTCTTGGAGAAAGAGACCTCGTAGCCTTCGCGGGCGAGGGCAAGCATTCGCGCGACGAAAGCATCCCACTCGGATTCACCGATGGTGGTTTGGAACACTTCTCCATTGATGGAATAGACAACGAGGATGGACTCCGTTGTCTGTTCGGCGCCGATAATCGGGTAAATCTCGTTTTCTTTTTGGCAGCCACTGGCAGTCAAACTTAGCACTGTCAAGAGTGCCACTGTTTTAAAGTACTTTTTCATCTTTCTGGTTTTTAAATTTTAATTTTTTGATTTCCTTTTTGTTAATTATTTCTTTTACACTATATTCTCCTGTCAAGAAAACACTTAATGATTTTTTTTCAAAAGAGCCGATTGTCAGCCAACCATTTGTATCAGCCACAGGAACTCTTTCCTTTGGATTGTATTTATTAATAAAAATTCGTATAATAGAACTGCGTCCTTCTCCCATGAAGAAGTCTCTGTTGGATATATAGTCGGTAATCATTTCCTCGGGCATTCCGAAGTCGAGGAGCAGGGCGCACCAGGCGGAGTCGGTGGAGGCTTCGAGGAGGAGCGCGTCGACAGCGAGGGTGTCGTTGACGCGGAAGTCGTGGAGGAGGCTGGCCTTGACCTGGGGGTTGTCTTTGTATTTCTCATAGAGCGCATCGGTGGGGCCCTCGTGGGGGAGGTAGTAGCGGAAGAGCCTGACGCCCCCCGCCAGCGCCACCAGCAGACAGAGCAGGACAATGGAGAGGGTTATATATCTGTTTTTTTTCATTGGTGGGAAAGCAAATAGTCGACAATGGCGGCAGCGTCGGGTCCGTAGCTGCCGGAATAGGATGAATAGCGCATCGGGATGGAGAAGGCGGCGGCGTTCACTCCCAGGGCCAGGAAGAGGGCCAGGGCGACGACGGCCGTGTGATTGCGCTTGAGGCGGCGACGGTCTTTCCTCTGCCATTGGGCATAGCCGTCGGTCATATAGGCGAAGTGCTGGGCAAGCGGATTATCTTTCATGGTGTCAGCAGGGGGGTATTTATTCATCTTTTACTATGTTGTTGACATATTCTTTCATGTGCTCGACGGCGCGGTGGAGGCGCAGACGGGCGGCATTGGCGCTGATTCCGAGGGTCTGCGCTATCTCGCCGGGCTTATAGCCTTCGACAAACAGTTCGACAACCCGGCGCTCGGAGGGGTTGAGGCATTCCATGGATTCGTAGAGGAGCTCTACGGAGTTGTCGTCATCGAGGGCCACGTTCAGCGGGGTCTTTAAGTCGGAGAAGGTCACGATGTCGGGTTTCTTGCGCTCGGAGCAGGTGCGGAAGTAGTCGCGAGCGATGTAGCTTATCCATTTGCGGGTCTGGCGGGGTGAGGAGCCAGGGCGCAGCTTGTGGTAGGCAAGCCAGAGGAGGGTGGTGATTTCCTGCACGTAGTCGAGGCCGACGTCGGGGTCGCCGTCGGCATAACGGTTGCAGAGTTTCCAGATGAATAGCTGGTATTCCTCAAGGAAACGGCCGAAATCCGGTTTTATGTTCTCTTTTTCCACCATCGGAGCCTACCCAATAAGGGCATCATACATATATATAATAGGGGTATTTTTTGCAAAACATTTCATGGGGGTTGCGTTTTTAACAATTTTTATGATATTCCACAGGGGGTCTGCGCGACCGCGCAGACCCCCTGTGGTACGTTTTCGACGGCACTCCGGAGATTGTTATTTTTTCACAACACGATAGATGCCAGCACCTTGCGGGCGTCTCACCCGGAAGAGGTAGGTGCCGACGGGCAGGTCGCTGAGGTCGAGGGAGATTTTGACTTCGGAATTCGGAGCACGGAATTCGGAGACCTTGCGGCCATAGAGGTCGTAGATTTCCACCTCTTCGACGCCCTCCAGCAGCACCACGCCGGTGGTGGGATTGGGGTAGATGGAGAACGCTTGGATACTTGATTGTGTTATTGCCTGGGTGGTGGTATCGTATGTGACGGTAAGCACCAGCGTCAGCAGGCTGTCGCAGCCATAGACGGTGAGGGTGTCAAAGTCATAGACGCCGCTCTCGGTATACACCTGGCCGTTCACCCAGCGGAAGCTGTCGACCGCCGCGACGGTGTCGAAGAGGTGATAGTCGGGATGGATGGTCAGCAGCAGCACCCGCAGGCTGTCGGCGCCCGTGGAGGCGGTGAAGAGGCGTTCATAGGTGCCGCTCACGCTATAGGTGCTGTCTTCCCAGAGGTACGAGCCGCAGGCCTCGGCCACGGTGGTGTCGAAGAGCGGTGCCGGCGGCTCGGGCGGGACGACGGTGGAGAAAATGCCGCGGATGAGGAAGGTGCGCCTGGTGGAGGAGGTGCCCCAGGAAGTGCCGTTGGTGTTGGAGTAGGCCGCCAGCTGGTGGCCGCAGTAGGTGCCGGCGCAGGCGGGATAGGTGATGTCGTCGTTGTAGAAGACAATCCAGAGGGGCAGCGAGGTGTTGAGCGCCAGGGCGCTGTCGAGCGTCAGGGTGTACCAGCCTTCCTCCGCGGCCGCATAGGGCATCGTGTCGGCCAGCGTGGCTGCGGAGGGGGTGCTCCCGCTATAGATGCTCATCTGGTAGGTGCCGGCCTTGAGGTAGACCTGCACGGCGTCGAGGTGCGTGTGTCCCGCCAGCAGGGCGGGTTCTATCTGCATGCCCCAGTAGTAGGGGCGTGCGGTGCTGAAGCCCCACGAGGTGACAAAGAAGCCGTTGTCGTAGCGCAGGGTGTCGCCGCCGACGGAGTCGTAGAGGGCCGTCAGCGTCCTGTCGCCACCCATGATGAGGTTGCGCGAGTTGTAGCACATGCCGTCGTCCCAGCGCGCGAAGCGGTAGCCGCCGGCGGCCAGGGCCGTGAGCTCGACGGTGTCGCCATAGGCATGGCTGCCGCCGCCCGTCACGCTGCCATGGGCCGGGCTGTCGGGCAGGGCGTTGAGGGTGTAGGTGCCTGCCGTGAGGGTGTCGGGCTGGATGCCGATAATCATTCTGTTCTGGAGGTTGTAGTGGCTCGTGGCGTTGCCGCCGTCACCACCGGGGGCGGGATTGAGAGCCCCAATCTGGTAGTAGCCGTCGCAGTAGCCGCCCCAGCCCCAGTTGAAGTGGTAGAGGCCGGCATTGTTGCCGCCGTCGCAGACGAAGGCATGACCGCCCGAGGTGTCGCGGCCGGAGAAGATGACGGGCCGGCCGGCGAGGAGTTCACCCTCGAGGAGGGCGGTGAAGACGGAATCGCCCACGACGTCGCGCCGGACGCTGTGCAGCGCCTTGTCATACTTGAAGTAGGTACGCAGGGCGCGCTCGCCGGTGATGGTGCTCAGGTTGTTGGCCGAGGTGGTGGTGGCACTCGACGAGGAGTAGCCGTAACCCATCTTCACCGACACGCCGGCATGGTAGACCAGCGTGGCCACGGCGTTGATGTTCACCGATGGCGACACGGAGGTTAGCGAGTTTGACATGTTCGTCCAGTCGTAGGTGGTGGCGCCGAAGTCGGCGCTCAAGGTGCCGTAGCTGGCGGTGGTGTAGCTGTAACTGCCCACGCCTTGGGTGGGGTGGTTCCAGTATTTCATGACCTGCGCCATGGCGATGGCCACGCAACCCGCAATCGTTTTGCGGTTCTGCGTGTCGAGGGGGCACAGGGTGTTGTAGGGCGAGCCTTGCTTCCAGGTGGTCGTCAGCATGGGTGCCACCACGACGGTGTAGAGTGGTCCCTGGCCGTCGGCCTTGAGCAGGGCGTCCCATTCGGTGCGCACCTGCAGGGAGGCTGTCTCGCCACGCGAGCGCAGCAGCGCTATCTCCCCGGCGTAGCCCTGCAGCCACGAGGCGATGTGGTCGGGCAGCGTGTCGGCGAAGCGGGCAGTGAGCGAATAGGCCAGGATGGGGCGCACGCAGTCGTCGGCCGCCACCAGCACGAAGCCGCCGTCGGCAGCGGTGAAGAGGAACATCTCCCCCACTCCGCAGTCTTTTGGCGACAGCGCAGCTTTCACACCTTGGCGTGCCATGAAGTTCCGCGCCACCGTGGCCGCCGTCTCCGGCGAAACCGCAGCAGCCCGCAGGGTGCCTGAAAGCAGCACACCGACCAGAAGGAATAAAACTATCTTTTTCATAAAAAAATATCTTAGGGCTTTCTAGGCTATAAATCGGGGGCATCGAAAAGGATGCCCCCGACAAAGTTATCAATCTTTTAGCGGTCAATCGCTAGTGGCTTTCTCTAGCTTCTTCATCATCGAGAACATGAAGACCGCCGAGATGATACACAGCGCCATAAGCACCGACCAGTTGACCCACAGAGGCACCTTGTCCCAAAGCATCGAAGGAATAGAGCTCAGGTAGTTACCTATGGCGGTAGCGGCGAACCACATACCCATCATCAGACCCTTGTACTTGGGAGGAGCCACCTTCGACACGAAGGAGATACCCATCGGCGAAAGGAGCAACTCTGCAAAGGTGAGCACCAGATAGGTGGAAATCAGATATTCGGGGACCACGGGATCGGCCGAAACCTTGCCGTTAAGCACGCTGGGTGCCAGCTGGCCGCTGGAGGCCAGCAACATGACCACATAGCCGATGGCGGCGACCAACATACCCAGCGCAATCTTGCGAGGTGCCGAGGGTTCTTTGCCTTTCTTGGCGAGGGCACTGAAGATTAGCATTGAGATAGGTGTCAAAGCCACAACGAAGAACGGGTTGAACTGCTGGAACTGCTGAGGCAGGATGTCGAGCGATGCAGGCATGCCCGCATACAACAGATAAGCACCCGCCCAGAGGGCTAGCGTGACAATTCCAAGGATAATCTTCGATTTCTTTGTAACCGACTGGAAGAAGGAGATAAGCGTGTAGACAGAAGCTGCGATGCAGGCAAGCGACCAGATATTGAACATCATGCGTGTGCCTCCCGACACCGTGGACTGCGTGTAGTCACGTGCGAAGTAGGTCAGCGAGGAACCGTTCTGGTGGAAGGCCATCCAGAAGAAAATCACGACGGCGAACACGAGGAAGAGGGCCACCATACGGTCCTTGGTCTGTTTCGGAGTCAGCTCGACGGCGTTGTTTTCCTTGGCCTGCTGCTTGGCATTCACATCGGCATGCTTGAACCATTTGCGGCAGGAGAAATAGATGGCGACAGAGAGAATCAACGAGATGCAGGCTACACCGAATCCCAAGTTGTAGGCCACGGAAAGTTGGTCGATATAAGTGTTGCAGAAGTCGGTGAGGTTACCATTGAAACCGCCGGCAGGCATGGCATTGGCCAAATCGGTCAGTTTGGCAAGATTGTCGGAAGAAATGGTACCATCAAGATACTGGTGTGCAAGAGCGGGAATGTCGCCCTTGTAAATCAAATTCGAGGCGGCGAGGTGACTATTGGTGATAGCGGTGGCGGCGGTGGGGGCGAACATGGAACCTAGGTTGATGGCCATGTAGAACAGGCTGAAACCCGAGTCACGGCGAGAGCTGTACCTCGACTCGTCATACAGGTTGCCCACGATAACCTGCAAGTTACCTTTGAATAGGCCTGTACCCAACGCGATGAGTACTAGCGCAAAAATCATGAAAGCAAATCCAAACCACCCGTCAGATGGAGTAGGAATTGCCAAACACAGGTATCCGACGAAAAGAACGGCGATACCCATCACCACACACTTGCCGAAGCCAATCTTGTCGGCCATCCAGCCACCCAGCACGGGCAGAAAGTATACCAAGGCAAGAAAGCCTGCGTACAACTGTCCGGCCTCAGCAGCCGTAAAGCCAAACTTGGCTTGCAAGAACAGGAGGAAAATGGCCAGCATGGTATAGTAGCCAAATCGCTCTCCAGTGTTGGCTAATGCTAGCGCATATAGCCCTTTTGGATGTCCTTTGAACATAATTGTAATTTTTTGGTTTATAATTTATTGAATTGTTTTCAGCCTATTTTTTATAAATTTAACAATATGCAAAATTACAAAAAAAAGTTAAACTACGCAAGGGTAACACATTTTTTTCGTATATTTGCAGTTGATTTGCGGGAGTGAAAAGGAGTGATAGGGAGTGATAGGACAAATGATAATGATAAGCGAAATAATAGAAGAGACAGTAAAGGCGCTACGGGCGGGGAAGACCCTCCTCTACCCCACCGACACCATCTGGGGTGTCGGCTGCGACGCCTGCAACGCCGACGCCGTGGAACGACTCTACGCCATCAAGGAACGCGACCACTCGAAGAGTATGCTGGTGCTGGTGGACAGGCTCCCTGAATTTCCGGAGATTCCGGACAATCCAGAAGACCGTCCCACGACATACATATTGCCGGAGAATATCTGGCGTCCCTTGCTGGGCGACGCCATCGCCGACAACCTCGCTGCCGCCGACGGCTCGCTTGGCATCCGCGTGCCACGCCATGCGTTCTGCCAGGAGGTCATCCACCGCCTCGGAGCTCCGCTGGTGAGCACCTCGGCCAACCTCTCGGGGCGGCCGTCACCACAAAACTACAATGAGATAGAAGAGGAGCTGAAACGGCGCGTGGACTACTGCGTGCCGCCGCTGCCGGAACTGCTCTCTGCCGAGACCCGCGGCAGCCGCATCGTCAAACTGCTCCCCGACGGCACTACGGCAATTCTACGGCCATGATATTTTTTGTCGGCTAATTTTGCGAATACGCCAATGCTGCCACCACTTCAGGCAGATGGGTGTCCAGGTCGCTGACGTGGCAGTTGTCGGCCGTGAGGGCGTCGACCATGCTGCCGAAGCCCTGGATGCCGGTACCACGCATTTTAAGGACGGCCTCCTTGCGGGTCCAGAGCTGCAGGAAGGCCATCGTGGGGTCGGCGGCGGCATGCACCGCAGCCTGTTCCTCCGCTGAGCAGACACGCTCCATGAGTCCGTCGCCTATCTTGCGGCGGCATTCCACATCGATGCCCACCCTGCCCTCGGGACTCACCGCCACGGCCACCGCCATGCGGCAGTGGCTGATGCTGACCGACAGCTCAGGATGGTCGGGCAGGTAGGGAGAGCCCTTGTCGTCGTGCTCCAGACGGGGTTTTTCTTCGTCGAGCAGACGACACAAAAGATCATACGCCAACGCACGTTCGCGCTCGCGCTGACTGCCCTCGCCGACAGGCAAAGGTTCGATAAGATAACGGGTATAGGACACACCTATGCTTTGCCTAAAATGTCGTAGGGCACGGTGCCGTCGGGCGTGGGCTCGACGATGGGTCCGAACTGCTGTTCGTATTTCTTCAGGTTGTCGTTCAGGGCCGCCAGCAGACGTTTGGCATGGCTGGGGCTCATGATGATGCGCTCGCGCACCGTGGCACCTTCGAGGCCAGGGAGCATCTGGGCGAAATCGAGCACTATCTCGGCGGGGGTGTGACTGACGACGACGAGGTTGGCATAGGTACCCTTGGCCACGTCGGGGTGAATGTTGAGTTTCAGATTGTTCTGTTCTTTCTGATTTGCCATATCGTTGATTATTTTATTTTGATTTTCAGCAGTGCAGCCTTGCGAGAGACGAAAGCCATCGCAAAAGTCTCGTTGGTGAGGAAGAAGGTCTTGCCGTCGCGCGAGGCGATGCCCTCTGCTTGGGTCCCCAGAGGGGTGTCGAGAGGCTTCCTCTGCACGCTGCCGAAACCCTTTCCATCGAAATCCGTCAGGACACAAACGAAGGGCTGCAGCGTGATGTTATATCCCACAAGCACCAGGCTGTGGCTGGCTGGGAGGTAGCAGGCCCCCGTGACCAGTCCCCTGGAACTGAAGGAGAAGCGTTGCTTCGCCACATGGCGTCCCGGTACTTTGGGCAGCACATAGCAGGTAGAGCCCTGGGAAATCCACTGCTTGGTGAAGAGATAGAGGCTGTCGCCCACAGCGGCGAAGGCTTCACAGTCGTAATTGCGCGCCAGCAAGCCTGTGGCACGGTCGGGATAGGTGAAAGCGATGGTGTCGAAACGGTAGCGTCCGCGGCGGAGGTCGCTCTTGGCGAGGCGCAGGATGCGGAGGTCCGTGCGGGTACCGCTGTTGTCGCCGAAGTCGCCGAAATAGAGGTAGCGGTTGTCCTGCGTCACCTCCTCGAGGTCGTTGACGCTGACACCGAGGTCGACAACGGAGTCGACACGGGCGGTGAGGGTGTCGAGGGCGTAGAGCTTCAGGCGGCCGTGGTCGTTGCAGGTCCACAGGCGCCCGTCGAGGAAAAAGAGCGTGGAGGTGCCCTCCACCTCCTTGTCGAGGAAGCCCACACACTGCACGGCGAGATTGTCCGCCGGCACACTCTGCGCCTTTGCCGACGGCATCACGGCCCACAACAGGCCCAAGAGGATAGCGATTCTGTATAGCTTCATTTCGGAATGCAAAAATACACAAAAAAACGCAAACAGCAAAAAAATGTTGGTTTAGTGGAAAGATAAAGCAGGACTTCCGGTGGGGAAATCCTGCTTTGAGGGTTATGGGGCGAGGGTTGCCTCGCCTTACGGTTGAGGTCAGTTCTGCTTGGCAGCCGACATGGCGGGCGCATTGCCGACCACGAGGTCTTGGTACTCGCGCAGACCGGTACCGGCGGGGATGAGGTGTCCGACGATAACGTTCTCCTTCATGCCGACGAGGGTGTCGCGTTTGGCGTTGATGGCGGCCTCGGTGAGCACCTTGGTGGTCTCCTGGAAGGAGGCGGCGGAGATGAAGGACTTGGTCTGCAGGGAGGCGCGGGTGATGCCCTGAAGAATCTGCTTGCAGGTGGCAGGGCGTGCGTCGCGCACGGTGACGAGTTTCTTGTCCTGACGGCGCAGGGCGGAGTTCTCGTCACGCAGCTCGCGGGCGGTGACAATCTGACCCACGGAGAGGTTCTGGCTGTCGCCGGCATCCTCGACAACCTTCATGCCGAAGATGTTGTCGTTGATGTCGTTGAAGTCGAGCTTGTTGACGAGGTCGCCTTCGAGGAAGCGGGTGTCGCCCGGGTCTTCGATTTCGACCTTGCGCATCATCTGGCGGACGATGACCTCGAAGTGCTTGTCGTTGATCTTCCTGAACCTCGTTGACGATGTATTCCTGCACCTTCATGGGTCCCTTGATGGCGAGGATGTCGGCGGGAGTGATGGCACCGTCGGAAAGCGGGGTGCCAGCCTTGACATAGTCGCTGTCCTGAGCCAGGATTTGCTTGGAGGTGGGGATGAGGTAGGAGCGCTGCTCGCCGGTCTTGGAGGTGATGGTCACCTCGCGGTTGCCGCGTTTGAGCTTCTTGGCGATGGAGACGATGCCGTCGACCTCGGCCACGATGGCGGGGTCGGAGGGGTTGCGTGCCTCGAAGAGCTCGGTGACGCGGGGCAGACCGCCCGTGATATCGCCAGCCTTGCCGAAGGAGCGCGGAATCTTGACCATGATGTCGCCGGCACGGAGGTTCTGACCCTGCTCGACACCGATGTGGGCACCCACGGGAAGGTCGTAGACCTTGAGGATGTTGCCCTCGGAATCGATGACGTTGAGGGTGGGGTTCTTGGTGCGCTGACGGCTCTCGATGACCACCTTGTCCTGGAGGCCCGTCTGGGCATCGCTCTCGACACGGTAGGTGACGTTCTCGATGACGTTCTCGAAGGAGACCTTACCGGCCACATCGGAGATGATGACGGCATTGTAGGGATCCCATTCGGCGATGAGGTCGCCCTTGGCGAGCATGTCGCCGGAGGATTTGTAGAGCTTGGCACCATAGGGCAGGAGCGACGAGAAGAGGGTGATGTCGGTGTTGACATCGACGATGCGCATCTCGGCGGAACGACCCATGACGATATGGTAGCTGTTGCCTTCGTTGTCGGTGTAGGGGATGGAACGGAGCTCGTCGATGATGAGACGGCCCTCGTACTTGGCCTGGAGGCTGGAGGCGGTACCGATGTTGCCACCGGCGACACCACCGACGTGGAAGGTACGGAGGGTGAGCTGCGTACCGGGCTCGCCGATGGCCTGTGCGGCGATGACGCCGACGGCCTCGCCTTTCTGCACCATCTTGCCGGTGGCCAGGTTGCGGCCGTAGCACTTGGCACAGACGCCATGCTTGGACTCGCAGGTGAGCACGGAACGAATCTCGACTTCCTCGATGGGCGAGTTTTCAATCTTCTGGCAGATGTCCTCGGTGAGCTCTTCGCCGGCATGGGCGATGAGTTCGCCGGTCTGGGGATGGTAGATGTCGTGGACAGAGGTGCGGCCGAGGATACGCTCGCCGAGGCTCTGGACGATATCTTCGCCCTTCTTGAGGGCTGTGGTGGGCAGGCCGCGGAGGGTGCCGCAGTCTTCCTCGTTGATAATCACATCGTGGGCCACGTCGACCAGACGACGGGTGAGGTAACCAGCGTCAGCGGTCTTCAGAGCGGTATCGGCCAGACCCTTACGGGCACCGTGGGTGGAGATGAAGTACTCGAGCACCGACAGTCCCTCCTTGAAGTTGGAGATAATGGGGTTCTCGATAATCTCGTTACCGGCGGCACCAGCTTTCTGGGGCTTGGCCATCAGTCCGCGCATACCGGAGAGCTGGCGGATCTGCTCCTTGCTACCACGAGCACCCGAGTCGTACATCATATAGATGGGGTTGAAGCCCTGGTTGTCGGCCTTGAGCTGCTTCATCAGGGTCTCGGTGAGCTGGTTGTTGGTGTTGGTCCAGATATCGATAACGTGGTTGTAGCGTTCGTTGTTGGTGATAAGACCCATGGCATACTGAGCCATGACCTCTTCGACCTCCTCGTTGGCCTTCTCGATGAGCTGTTCCTTCTCCTGCGGGATGATGACGTCGCCGAGGTTGAAGGAGAGACCGCCGCGGAAAGCCTGACGGTAACCCATGTTCTTGATGTCGTCGAGAAAGATGGCGGTGACGGCATTGCCACACTGGGTGAAGATGTCGCCGATGATGTCGCGGAGCGACTTCTTGCCCATGACCTGGTTGATGAAGCCGTACTCGGAGGGGACCACCTGGTTGAAGATGACGCGTCCGACAGTGGTGCGGAGGCGGTTGGTCTTGATGTAGTGGCCTTTGGCATCGACAATGGGGTTGCCATTCTTGTCGCGCTTGATTTCGAACTCGGTGCGGCTATGGAGGGCCGTCTCGGCGGGCGTAGCGCAGTCGACGTCGGTGAGCACCTTGCCTTTCTTGTCCTTGATGACCTCCATGAAGGTGCGGTCGGACTTGATGTAGGTGTACTCGTCGAAGCGGTGGTCCTCGTCGAGCTGCACGGAGATGCAGGCGTTGAGGTCGACACGACGCTCGTTGTAGGCGATGATGACTTCCTCGGCGGAGTAGAAGCGCTGGCCTTCACCTTTGACCACCTCGGTCTCGGTGGTGCGGCGGGGCTTGGTCATGTAGTACAGACCGAGCACCATGTCCTGCGAAGGCACGGTGATAGGCGCTCCGTTGGCGGGGTTGAGGATGTTGTGGGTCGAGAGCATGAGAATCTGGGCCTCAAGGATGGCGGCATTGCCCATGGGCACGTGGACAGCCATCTGGTCGCCGTCGAAGTCGGCGTTGAAGCCGGTACAGACGAGGGGGTGCAGGCGGATGGCCTTACCCTCGACAAGGCGGGGCTGGAAGGCCTGGATACCCAGACGGTGCAGCGTAGGAGCACGGTTCAGCAGGATGGGGTGACCCTTGAGGATGTTCTCGAGGATTTCCCACACCACAGGTTCCTTGCGGTCTACGATGCGCTTGGCGCTCTTGACGGTCTTGACGAGACCGCGCTCGAGGAGCTTGCGGATGACATAGGGCTTGAAGAGTTCGGCGGCCATGTCCTTGGGGAGACCGCACTCGTGCATCTTCAGCTCGGGGCCGACGACGATGACCGAACGGCCGGAGTAGTCGACACGCTTACCGAGGAGGTTCTGACGGAAGCGGCCCTGCTTGCCCTTGAGGGCGTCGGAGAGCGACTTGAGGGCGCGGTTGCTTTCGGACTTCACGCTGGAAACCTTGCGGCTGTTGTCGAAGAGGGAGTCGACAGACTCCTGCAGCATGCGCTTCTCGTTGCGCATGATGACTTCGGGGGCCTTAATCTCGACGAGGCGTTTCAGACGGTTGTTGCGGATGATGACGCGGCGGTAGAGCTCGTTGATATCGGAGGTGGCAAAACGGCCGCCATCCAGCGGCACGAGGGGACGCAGGTCGGGCGGGATGACGGGGATGATGTTCATAATCATCCACTCGGGACGGTTATCCATACCGCGGGCCTGCATGGAGCGCTGCGATTCGCGGAACGACTCGATGACGTTGAGGCGCTTGAGGGCTTCCTGCTTGCGGGCCACGGCGGTCTCCTTGGAGGCCTTGGCGCGGAGGTCGTAGCTGAGCTTGTCGAGGTCAAGGTCGCAAAGGAGCTTGTAGAGAGCCTCGGCACCCATGCCGGCGATGAACTTGTCGGGGTCGCTGTCGGGCAGCTGCTCGTTGCCTTCGGGCAGGGAGTCTTTGATGTTATAGTATTCCTCCTCGGTGAGCAGATCCAGCTTCTGGACGGGGAGCTCGTTGAGGATGGCTTTGCCAGGCTGGAGGACGATGTACTTCTCGTAGTAGATAACCTGGTCAAGTTTCTTGGAAGGGATGTTGAGGAGGGTGCCGATTTTGTTGGGCAGGGAGCGGAAGAACCAGATGTGTGCGATGGGCACCACCAGTTCGATGTGGCCCATGCGCTCACGGCGTACCTTCTTCTCGGTCACCTCGACACCGCAGCGGTCGCAGACAATGCCCTTGTAGCGGATGCGTTTGTACTTTCCGCAGTGGCACTCCCAGTCGCGTGTGGGTCCGAAGATGCGCTCGCAGAACAAGCCGTCGCGCTCGGGTTTATAGGTGCGATAATTGATGGTTTCAGGCTTCGTCACCTCGCCGAAAGAGCGGCGCTTGATGGCCTCGGGCGAGGCCAGGCTGATGGTGATCGAATTGAAATCGGTCTTTACCTGAGATTCTTGTTTAAAAGCCATTGTTCTTTTAATTAAGGTCTTTAAGGTCCTTAGGGTCCTTAAGGTCTTTATTTTTAATCAAATGTTACCTCTAAGCCGAGGCCACGGAGCTCGTGGACAAGGACGTTGAACGATTCGGGGATGCCCGGAACCGGCATGTTGTCGCCCTTGACGATAGACTCGTAAGCCTTGGCGCGTCCGTTGACGTCGTCGGACTTGACGGTGAGCACTTCCTGCAGCACATGCGATGCGCCGTAGGCCTCGAGGGCCCAGACCTCCATCTCACCGAAACGCTGGCCGCCGAAGTTGGCTTTACCGCCGAGGGGCTGCTGGGTGATGAGAGAGTAGGGACCGATGGAGCGGGCGTGCATCTTGTCATCGATCATGTGATGCAGCTTGAGGTAGTAGATATAACCCACGGTGGCGGGCTGGTCGAAGCGTTCGCCAGTTTCGCCGTCGTAGAGGTAGGTGCGGCCGTTCTCAGGCAGGCCGGCTTCACGCATGTAGCCGTTGATCTGCTCGAGGGTGGCACCATCGAAGATGGGGGTCTTGAAGCGCTTGTTGAGCACCTTGCCAGCCCATCCGAGGACGGTCTCGTAAATCTGTCCCAGGTTCATACGCGAAGGCACGCCCAGAGGATTCAGCACGATGTCGACGGGAGTACCATCGGCCAGGAACGGCATATCCTCGGCACGGACAATCTTCGACACGATACCCTTGTTACCGTGGCGACCAGCCATCTTGTCACCGATGCGCAGCTTGCGCTTCATGGCGACGTAGACCTTGGCCATCTGGACGATGCCGCTGGGCAGGTCGTCACCCACGGTGAGGGCGAACTTATTACGGGTGAAACGACCCGAAATCTCGCGGTATTTGATATTGTAGTTGTTGAGCAACTCTTTGATGAGGCCGTTGGTCTCCTTGTCGGTGGTCCACTTGTTGGGGCTGACCTCGGTATAGTCGATGGTCTTGAGGGTCTTGGCGCTGAACTTGACCTTCTTGGGGATGAGTTCCTCGCGATGGCTGGTGTAGACACCGTTGGAGGTCTTGCCGTTGAGGAGGACGAGGAGACGGGAGATGAGCTTGTCTTTCAGCTCCTCGCACTCGAAGCGGTACTCCTCTTCGGGCTTGGCCAGGAGTTCTTTCTCCTTGGCGCGGGCCTTGCGGTCGCGGATGACACGGGCAAAGAGTTTCTTGTCGATGACCACGCCATGCATCGAAGGCGGCACCTTGAGGGAGGCGTCCTTGACGTCGCCGGCCTTGTCGCCGAAGATGGCACGGAGGAGTTTCTCCTCGGGGGTGGGGTCGGACTCACCCTTGGGGGTAATCTTACCGATGAGGATGTCGCCCTCCTTGACCTCGGCACCGATGCGGACGATACCGTTCTCGTCGAGGTCCTTGGTGGCGTCGTTACCGACATTGGGGATGTCGCGGGTGAGCTCCTCGTTGCCGCGCTTGGTCTCGCGGACCTCGAGGGTGAACTCCTCGACATGGACGGAGGTGTAGATGTCCTCGCGCACCACGCGCTCGGAAATCACCACGGCGTCCTCAAAGTTGTAGCCCTTCCAGGGCATGAAAGCCACCATCATGTTGCGGCCGAGGGCGAGCTCGCCGCCCTGGGTGGCATAGCCTTCGCAGAGCACCTGGCCTTTCTTCACCTTGTCGCCCTTCTTGACGATGGGACGGAGGTTGATGGCGGTGGAGTGGTTGGTGCGCTGATATTTGGTGAGGTGGTATTCCTTTACATCGTCGTCGAAGGAGACGAGACGCTCCTTCTCAGTGCGGTTGTGACGGATGACAATCTTGGTGGAATCGACATATTCGACCACGCCGTCGGCCTCGGCGTTGAGCAGCACGCGGCTGTCGTGCGCCACAGCCTCCTCGATGCCGGTACCCACGATGGGAATCTCGGGGTTGAGCAGGGGCACGGCCTGACGCATCATGTTCGAACCCATGAGGGCGCGGTTGGCGTCGTCGTGCTCGAGGAAGGGGATAAGCGAGGCGGCGATGGAAGCAATCTGGTTGGAGGCGATGTCCATGAGGTCAATCTCGTCGGGCGACACGATGGGGAAGTCGGCCTGACGACGGGCCTTGACACGCTGTGCGGTGATATGGCCTTCCTCGTCCTGGGGAGTGGTGGCCTGGGCCACGGTCTTGTTCTCCTCAGCCTCGGCAGAGAGGTAGATGGGAGGCTCGTCGAGCATCACCTGACCGTTCTCGACGCGGTGGTAGGGGGTCTCGATGAAGCCCAGCTCGTTGATTTTGGCGTAGACGCAGAGCGAGGAGATAAGACCGATGTTGGGTCCTTCAGGGGTCTCGATGGTGCAGAGACGTCCGTAGTGAGTGTAGTGGACGTCGCGGACCTCGAAGCCGGCGCGCTCACGCGACAGACCGCCGGGGCCGAGAGCCGAGATACGGCGCTTGTGCGTCAACTCAGCCAGGGGGTTGGTCTGGTCCATGAACTGGCTCAGCTGGTTGGTGCCAAAGAACGAGTTGATGACCGACGAGAGGGTCTTGGCATTGATGAGCTCGGTGGGGGTGAACACCTCGTTGTCACGCACATTCATGCGCTCGCGGATGGTGCGGCTCATACGGGCCAGACCCACGCCGAACTGGTTGGAGAGCTGCTCGCCCACGGTGCGGATACGACGGTTCGACAGGTGGTCGATATCGTCGACATCGGCTTTCTGGTTGATGAGCTCCACAAGATATTTAATGATAGAGGTGATGTCCTCCTTGGTCAGCACTCGCACATTGTCGGGGACATCGAGGTTGAGCTTGGTATTGATTCTGTAGCGACCCACATCGCCCAGATCGTAGCGCTTCTCGGAGAAGAAGAGCTTCTCAATGATGCTGCGGGCGGTCTCCTCGTCGGGCGGCTCGGCATTGCGGAGCTGACGATAGATGTACTCGCAGGCTTCCTTGGCGTTATTGGCGGTGTCCTTCTTGAGGGTATTGTAGATGACGGAATAGTCGATGCCGTCTTTCTCTTCGGTCTTGACGAGGATGGACTTGACGTCGAGATTGAGGATTTCTTCGATGTGCTCCTCGGTGAGTTCGACATCGCGTTCGATGACCACCTTGGTACGCTCCATGGAGACCACCTCGCCGGTGTCCTCGTCGACGAAGTCCTCGGTCCAAGCCTCCACCACACGGGCGGCCAGCTGTTTGCCGATGACCTTCTTGAGGTTGTTGCGGTTCACTTTGACCTCTTCGGCCAATTCGAAGATGTCAAGGATATCTTTGTCGGACTCGAAACCGATGGCACGCAGCAGCGTGGTGATGGGGAGTTTCTTCTTACGGTCGATGTAAGCGTACATGACGTTGTTGATATCGGTCGTAAACTCCATCCAGGACCCCTTGAAGGGGATGATACGTGCGGAATAGAGCTGGGTGCCGTTGGAGTGGAACTGGGTACCGAAGAAGACACCGGGGGAACGGTGCAACTGGGATACCACCACGCGCTCGGCGCCGTTGATGACGAAGGTGCCCTTAGGAGTCATGTAGGGAATCATTCCCAGGTAGACATGCTGCTCGAGGGTCTGGAAATCTTCGTTCTCGGGGTCTTTGCAGCTCAGCTTCATCTTGGCCTTCAGCGGGACGCTGTAGGTCAGGCCGCGCTCGATGCACTCCTCGATGGTGTAGCGGGGAGGATCGATATAATAATCCAAGAATTCGAGTTCGAAATTGTTTCGCGCGTCGGAGATGGGGAAATTCTCCTTGAAAACTTTGAAGAGGCCTTCGTCCAGACGGTTATCGGGATTGGTCTCGATCTGGAAGAAATCCTTGAAAGACTGGACCTGGATATCGAGGAAATCCGGGTACTCAAATTTTCGTACCGACGCGAAATTAACTACTGTGGGTTCTTTTTTTGCCAAGGGACTAAAAATTATATCGTGTTCTATAACTGATCGCGAGTGAAGAAAGAGTAACCCTGCGCGGGTTGGGGGGAGGGGTAGGAATCGGATTCCATAGCAACAAGGAATAGGCACTCCGAACGCTGTCGGAGGCCCTATTCCTCGTGGTTATGAGAAGGTTGGGGCAACCTTACTTGATCTCGACTTCGGCACCAGCCTCTTCGAGAGCTTTCTTCAGGCTCTCAGCCTCGTCCTTCGAGACGCCTTCCTTAACGGGCTTGGGGGCGTTGTCGACCAGCTCCTTGGACTCTTTCAGACCGAGGGAAGCCATGTCCTTAACAGCCTTCACAACACCAAGTTTCTTGGTCTGATCGGGAACACCCTTCAGGATCACGTCGAAGGAGGTCTTCTCCTCAGCGGCGGCGGCGCCATTATTGTTTTTAAAATGTTTTACAATTTGTTTATTAATTTTTTTTTCGGCTTTTTCTGGGGAGCCACCCCCGTTTATGCGCTTTTCGTTAGGCGCGTTCCTCCAAAGTTTTCAGCACACCGGTAATGGTATTGCCAGCCGACTGGACCTGGGAGAGGACATTCTTGATGGGCGACTGCAGGAGAGCGACGACATCGGCGATGAGCTCGTTCTTGGACTTGATGTTGACCAGAGCCTCGAGGTTCTCGTGACCGATATAGAAGCACTCTTCGACATAGGCACCTTTGAGAATGGGCTTCTCAGCGTTCTTCTCGGCGGCGCGGAAGCTCTTGATGAGCTTTGCCGGAGCATTGTTGGTGTTCGAAAGCATTATGGCGGTTTCACCCTTGATCACAGGGAACAACTCGCTGTAGTCGAAACCCGACTTCTCGAGAGCCTTGATGAGAAGAGTGTTCTTTACAACTTCCAGCTTCACCTCGTTGCGGAAGGCGGAACGACGCAGTTTGCTGGTCTGCACGGAGTTCAGACCTCCGATATCTGCGATGTACAGATTGGGATAGGCCTTGATCTCTTCGCACAGGGCGTCGATGTGCTGGTCTTTCAGTTCTTTTCTCATAATGTTTCTTTAATTAATTGGATTTACAAGGTGGCGGCTTTGGTGTCGACTTTGACGCCGGGGCTCATGGTGCTGCTGATGGCGATGCTCTTCACATAGGTGCCTTTGGCGGCGCTGGGTTTGAGCTTCATAATCATCTGGAGCACCTCGCGGGCGTTCTCGACAATC